>NZ_JAURUN010000011.1:0-178862 GCF_030803945.1 Paenibacillus intestini
TCAACGAAGGAACCATAGAACCCAAATCCATTGCGTTATGATGCGTCAATCTGAGAAAAAGCTAGCTAGTGTCCAATATTAAGGGGTTGAACCGCAGATGAGCCTATTTTCGTAATTCTAGCCTACATTTGAGGGGAATCACTGAATTTAAGGCAAATAACGTCACTGGTGATCGTTAGAATTCGGTGAGCTTCAAAATGACCTAAATAAGGCTTCTGGTGATCGTTAGAAAAACTTGCCTCATTAATACGCTGTATTCTCTATAGTAATTTCTACTGGTACTAGTACAGTAGTGTTGGTACTGCTAATGACCGTAGGTGTCGGTGGTACTCATGCTAATGGCTCAGTCGCTGATAGTGGTAATTGAGTTAGAGCAGTTACTTTTTTTCTAATGTGTGTGGCGGTAAGGTTAGTGTTTGTGTAGTTAGTATTCGTGTGCTGGTCCATACTCTCACTGTGATTGCGGTTTTGTTACTGGTGTAACGGTTCCACATGCTAATGGTACAGTTACTGATGTCAGGTTTAAGTTAGTGGTGTTGGTGTTGGTGTTGGTGTTGGTGTTGGTGTTGGTGTTACGACAATGCTTCTCCGCTTACCCTTCCACATTCTCCTGACGACGTATGCGTTTCAGCTGATCCACGGCACTGTCCAGCGCTTTTTTACGCTGTTTCATGGAGCGTAGATGTTGCTGCTCCACCTCTTCAAAATGGGTATGGTCCAGCTTCATCCAGTCCAGCACCTGGTTCAGAGGCGGTTTTACGTCGAGCTGTATTTTCTGCCGTTTGCGTGCTACACAACATAGATATTTATGATGAACTTCCAGTTTCAATACTTCAAAATACGGTAATAAACACATCGCCAGATTACTCGCATAGAACGTCTGTTTATGATCGTAGAATGGATGATAGCCATACGGAACAGTCACGATGAGTGTGCCTTCCTCTGTGAGCAGACGATGAACCTGCGATAGCAATGTCTCGGGATGCGCAAAATGCTCCAGCACTTCCCCCAGTAGCACAGTGTCAAACGTAGTTCTCGCCTTCCATTGCGTGATGTCCAGCATGCGGAAATCGACATGGTTGCGGACAGGCTTGGATTCTTTAGCCAGCTCCTCTTGCGCATAGCGGATACTTTCCTCCTCCAAATCCACGCCTGTCACCCGAAAGCCTTCACGCCCCAGCAAAATAGACGTAATTCCCTGGCTGCATCCCACATCCAAAATACGTTTGCCTGTGGTTTCCCGGCACATCCAGTGCACACGGGTCCTCGTCGCTTCATGAGAATCTTCGGAATTAATCTCTCCGTAATAACGTTCGTTCACCCGGTCATGATTCGCCATAGCCGTCTCCCGTTTTCCCGTGCATTTTTTTCACGTCTTCATCCGCCTTTGTCACATCACGGTTTCCAAAAGGTTGATCTTTATCTTTATCTGTATCTTCAGCGAAGGTAACACGATCGTGTTTCGTATCCGGATGTTCTTTTGCATCCTGAGATTGCGCATCCGTATGCCCTTCATTACTCTTCTCCTGTTCCAAGCCGAGTGCTCTCCCATGGTCATGCCGCTCAGGCTGACCGAGCACAACGATATTGCTTCCACAGCATCCGGCTGTGGCGTTACGTGTATCGAAAATCAGCGGTGCATGATCCGCCATCTGCTGGTAATCAAACGCGGAGTGGTCTGTCGTGATAATAACCAGGTCGGCCCATGTCCACAATTCGGGCGAAGCAGGCCGGGACTGGAGCATGGAACCATCATCTTGACGGAATACGGGCACCATCGGATCGGTGAAAACAACTTCGGCGCCCGCTGCGCTCAGCAGCCGGAAGACGTCGAGCGCAGGGGATTCGCGCAGGTCGTCAATGTCTTTTTTGTACGCCATACCCGCCAGTACAACGCGGGCGCCGCGAATGGAATGGCCGCGTTGCTCCAGCAGGGCTGTTGCACGCTGAACTACGTGCTCTGGCATCTGCCGGTTCGTCGCATCTGCGAGCTCAATGAACCGCAGCTCCGATCCCTGGCGATTGGCTGCCCATGATAAATAGATCGGATCAATCGGAATGCAGTGCCCGCCAATACCTGGTCCAGGATAAAACGGCATGTAGCCAAACGGCTTCGTTGCCGCTGCCTGTAACACTTCCCAGATATCCACGCCCATCTGCTCACAAGCCGGGGTTAACTCATTAACCAGCGCAATGTTTACGCTGCGAAACGTATTCTCGAACAGTTTCGCTGTCTCGGCAACGGTTGTCGAGCTAACAGGCACGACTTCGTTCAGAAACGAGCCATAGAATTGTGTTCCATAACTCAGACAGGCGGGAGTCGAACCGCCGATGATTTTCGGGGTATTTTTCACACCATAATGTACGCTGCCCGGATCAACTCGCTCTGGCGAATAACAGACATAGAAATGTTCACCTGCTGTCCAACCGCGCGCTGCCTCTACGGGCTGTTTCACATGCTCTTCCGTCGTGCCTGGATACGTCGTGCTCTCCAGAATGACAAGGCTGCCCTGCTGAAGATAGGGGGTCATCCCCCCCACTGCTGATGAAATATAGGATATATCCGGCTGATGTTTATCCGTTAACGGAGTCGGTACACAGATGACAATGACATCCGCACCTGCGACTGCTGCATAATCCGTGCCTGCCGTTAACAAATTCGCCTCCAGCAGCGTTTGAAGCACCTCATCTTCAATGCCGATAATATACGAATGGCCTGCACGAAGCTTAGCTACTTTGCCTGCATCGATATCAATGCCGTGCACCTGGTAACCGGACTGTGCCATCTCAACGGCCATCGGCAGTCCCACGTAACCAAGACCGATGACAACAGCCTTCAGGGAGCGGTCATGAATGCATTGAAGCGTGGTGTGCTGTGGCTTCGGGTAGAGTTGCTTCAATCGTTGCTGTTTCCGGCCACGGTGCTCTCCTGGAGTCTGTGCCTGCTTCTCCTTTTCATCTTGACGTTTCTCTTCGGGATTCAGGCTGTTCTCACTCATCTCTTCCACCTCCAAACGTTCCGCCTCCCTTCCGTTAGTCGATATATCCCCCTGCACGCAAAAACGTAGCTATCGCCGGTTTGTTCATCATTTCACTGTCAGAGCGATACTGATCAAACTTCACACGTGGCAGATGATCATAATGTTTCGTAAGACCTTGATCGGCATGCTCCGGCAAAATGACATAATACTGCGCATCGTACTGGCGAGTACGCGGTGCTTCAAATGGCGAGATCAGCACTTCGTGCAGCTTCTCCCCCGGACGGATGCCCGTCACTTTGTAATCGCCTGACGGGCGACCTGCCTGTTCGAGCATGACAGATGCCAGTTCCGTCATGTTGCAAGCTTTCATTTTCATGACGAATGTTTCTCCACCTACCGCCGCTTCCGCTGCTTTGAGTAATAAATGAATAGCTTCGGTACGGGTCAGGAAAAAGCGAGTCATGCCTTCGTCTGTAATGGTCAGGCTTTTGCCTTCGTCAATCTGTCTGCGGAACAAAGGTACAACACTGCCGCTTGTGCCCAGAACATTGCCGCCGCGGATACATACAAATCTTGTTTTCTCGCTCAGCCAGTTGGCACGAATCATCATTTTTTCGCCCAGTGCTTTGGTCATGCCATATACGTTAATCGGATCGACTGCCTTGTCGGTGGATACGTCAATGACTTTTGGAATCCCCATACGGATGGCCGCCCGAATAATATTCTGAGTTCCAATCACATTTGTTTTAAATGCTTCATCCGGCTGATCCTCACAGACCGGAACATGCTTGAGCGCGGCCAGATGGAAGAGCACATCTACGCCTTGGCACGCTTCCTCCACTGCCCGGTAATCTCGAATATCTCCAATGATAAAACGCAGACGCGGATCATGATTGAACTCCCGCTGCATCGCGATCTGGGCATACTCGTTCCGAGATAGCAGTCGAATCTCCGCCGGGTTCTGCGCAAGCAGTACCTCCGTTAGCTTCTGGCCCCAGGAGCCAGTTCCTCCGGTGACCAGAATCGTTTGTCCTTGAATCATGGATGAATCCCTCCTGTTCAGATCATGAATTCACGTAAAACCTGCGCCATCTCCTCGCGGCTTAAGCGGTCTTTAGGCGGTACTTTTTTGACGGACGTATTGCTGGAATGAACGATATTGACGTAGTTCCGCGGTGCAAGCAGTTCATGTGGCAAGTCGATCACATTTCCATGCGTGCCTCGGCCCGGAAGCTTCACGCGATATCCCGCGGCATATTCCGCTGTCTTGTAGAGATAGACATAAAATTGAGGGGAGCGGTGGAATGCCGGAGCCATCTCGTTGTTCACACTGTCCCACAGATAACCATTCTGATTAATCAACGCCATCGTTTCTGGCTGAGGCTTTACATCATAGAGCTGCTGCACAAATGTTTTGTGATACAGATCGTCCGAATCCAGACGGGCAATATAGATGTTTTCTACGTCTTTGGCAAACTCCAGAATCGCACGTACACTCTCGATGTGGGTTCCAAAACGAATATTCGAAGGCAGCGGCTCCTGGCTCGCCAAAATCTCCTGCATCAGCTCCCCGGATTCTTTGGAAAGCTTCACCACTGTCAAGAAATCTTGATTGGTCTGAGCCTTGAGACAATGCAATGTAAATGTGCGAAAAATGGTCATACGGCGCTCCAGCCATTCGCGGGTCAGCCGCTGCGGATCTAACCCGTAGTTATTGAAGTTAATCTCAATCACAACTTTCCTGGACATACCCTTCCTCCTCATGAACGCTGTAAGCCTATATGGCGAGTACAGACGTTTTCATAGTTTTTTTTAGAATGAAATCTCGCATCTACGAAACTCGTTCCTCGCGCTGATCGCTTACACTTCAATTCTCTTAAATGCCAGCACTGTATAACGTATGAACTCCCGAACAATCCGGCACCGACATATGTACTGATTTTCTTATAAATAGATTGATATACACCCCAAGTTATCTCTTGGAGGTCGAACGCACAGATCACGGTTTCTCTCGCAACATAGAATAGAGGAGCTTGATTTTCAAAGGGGGCAGGCATTCGGAATGAAATCTACTTATCTAGAAATGCAAGACGTGCTGGATCAGCTTGAAGCAGCTTTGCAAGAGAAGCGTCCATTCTCACTGGTGCGTGTGGGGGATGGTGAAAATATCGTGATGTCGCAAGAATCCGTATGGCCTATGGAGCAGGTGCTACAAGAGCGCTGGGCAATCAAAGCTAATCTCGGACAAAAGGGGCTGCGGCTTCCCAACCTGAAGATGCGGGACGAAGTCGCTGCTTCGTTGAAAAGAGCCACTATTGTGGGTGTCCTTCCGCGTGGAGACAGCACCATCAAGGCTCCGGATTACCTTAAGCGGCCGCTGACCGATATGATCTTTGCTCACTACGGCATCGCGCCTGCGTTGACCTGTCATGCTTGTGTGAATCGTGAACTTGTGCAAGTACCTCGGTTTTGGCAGATGCTTGCCGGCAAACGTGTGTTGCTTGTAACGCGTGAACTGGATGAGTTACAGGCCGCACTCGTTAAGGAGCCTTATCACCTCGACATCGTAAGTACACTGGCTTTTGACAACTATGATCAGATGGATGAGACCTTGCAATGGATTCAAACGCATCAGGATGACTTTGATGTTGCACTGTTCTCTTGCGGGGTTAACGCCGTCATTCTTGCAGAACGAACAGCAGCACTGGCAGGTAAAGTCGCCATCGATTTCGGCAAAGCCAACAACATGATTTTGAAAGGACGCGCCAACTAAGTTGCATCTACAGTATTCAGTTTTTCTTTATGCCCATGATCGATAGCGCTGCTTGTATCTTTACTTCTCCCTTTTTCTTCTATATCAAAGTCTTTCAACTCTCTCTTATAAATCAATGCTCTTACACTTCTGCTTCATCTCAAACTCAAAATCCCCGCCTCGGTAGGCGGGGATTTTGAGTTATATCTTGATTGGAATGATCTTGATTGCCATGTAACTTAAACGGGTACAACAAACGTTACTATAAGATGGTCTCTCTAAAGTCTTTCAAAGCTCCTTTAGTTGGTCGCGGCAATACCGTAGAACATCTCCGGCCCGGTTCGCACAGCTGTGGATACACCGGAGATGAATGACGTATATACATTTTCCAGCGCTGGTGGTGCAGCCAGATCCTGAGCTGTGAACGAATGGAACTCGGCACCGCCATTTTGCCCGACCGTTCCTTCTGCTCGATAGATGATGAAGAACGGATCGTACACAAAACCACGCACTATCTCTACAACAAACGTGTCGCCCAGTTCTCCTGTAACACCCACTGTACCATTCAAGGTAATGATAGGATTAATGACCCCCTGGGTTTGAAGACCGATAGCGCCGAAAGGTTCAGGGGATTCGGACAAAGGTAATCCCGGTGCCCCTACGTATCCCGAGTTCTCCGAGGTTCTCATATCGAGAAACACGCCCATGAAGTAACACCTCCAATGCTATGGGATAACATATTCTATGAAACTGATAACTCTTCGGATTGGATGGTTGGCAGATTTGATGAACCTATTTTTAATTCCGCGCGGTTAATGGTATATTGAACAGCATAACGAAATGAACGGATCGTATGCACACAAAGGGTACAAGCTGTTCAGAAGGAGATTGTCATTCATGAATAAACGCAAACGTTCAACCGGCGGTACATCTGCCAAAGGAAAATCATACGGAGGCTCTTCCAAGCCGCGTTCCGGCCGTCCTGGCACTTCATCATCCAAACCGAATCCCCCTCGTTCGGGAGAGGATACGAGTAAGGTTTCAGCTTCCCATTCGTCCGTGGCGCCTGCAAAAAACGGTGGCAAAGGAAGCAAACCGGCCAAACCGGCTACCGCATCCAAGCGTCCAGGCAATGCTTATTATCGCAAGTCCGAACCGCCACGTCAGTACAAGGTAACCGAACCGGATGAACTGCTGAATTTCCTGCTGAAGCATATAAAGTCAGGACGTAATGCGGTGAAGTCCATTTTGGGACGTGGACAAGTATCGATAGATGAGAAAGTTGTAACGAAGTTTAACGAACCTCTGCTACCCGGACAGATCGTATCCATCAGCAAAGAAGGGGCTGTAGCCGCTCCTTCTCTGACAGGTATTAACATTTTGCATGAAGACGACGACATCATTGTGATTAGGAAGGAAGCCGGACTCCTATCGATCGCGGCTGACAAAAGTGACGATCTGACCGCTTATCGCCAGCTGATGTCACATGTGCGTCGTACCAACGAACTGAACCGGATTTTCATCGTACATCGTCTGGATCGGGATACCTCGGGTGTGATGATGTTTGCCAAAAGTGAAGAGGTTCAGCAGCAGTTGCAAAACAACTGGAAAGAAAACGTACAAGACCGTGTTTATGTCGCACTGGTTGAAGGCGCGGTAGCTCAAGAAGAAGGCACCATCTCCTCTTGGCTCAAGGAAACCAAAACACTCAAGATGTACTCCAGTTCCCGTCCAAACGACGGGCAACATGCGGTTACGCATTATAAACGGCTGAAGTCGAACCGTGAGTTCTCCCTGCTGGAGGTTCGTCTGGAAACGGGTCGTAAAAATCAGATTCGTGTGCATATGGAAGACCTGGGACATCCGATTGCCGGGGATCGTAAATACGGCGCACGTACAAGAGATCTCGGACGTCTGGGACTCCATGCACGAGTATTGTCGTTTATTCATCCAACGACAGGCAAACTGATGACATTCGAAACGGATATTCCGAAGCCATTCCTGTATCCGTTCCGCGGAGAGGCAACACCTGCACAATAACGTGCTCATACGAAGACGGACAACCGACTAAGATGCCGTTCCTCACGGACTCATTGTCCGTCTGAAAGGAGGTTAACACGTTTGCAAAACCTGTTCATTACCGGTTACCGTGCACATGAACTGCAAATTTTTGGTCAGAAGCATGAGGGTATCCCTTACATTAAAAAAGCCATCGCCTCCCGCCTTACACCTCTTGTGGAAGATGGCTTGGAATGGGTGCTTACTCCAGGTCAATACGGTGTCGACCTTTGGGCCTGCGAGGTTGTGTTGGAGCTGAAACAGAACTATCCACATCTGAAGCTGTCGATTATCACTGCTTTTCAGAACCCGGAGGAACAATGGAAAGAAGACAAGCAGGAGTACTACCGTTCCATTCTGTCTGGAGTGGACTATTATGGTGCAATTAGCAAACAGCCATACATCGGGCCCTGGCAGTTCACCGCACGGGACGATCTGCTGCTGCGTAAAAGCGATGGCCTGCTGCTTGTCTATGACGAAGATGCCGGCGAAGGCAGCCCGCGTTTTGTAAAGGAAAAGGCATTGAAGAAACAACAAAATGAGCATTATCCCATCATTACGGTCACTTCCGAGGATATCCAATCGGTCGCGGAGGAAGAACGCATGAATGATTTTGCTTATGATGGGGACATCCCCTTCTAACTTTGGATGCTGTACGGCAAATTGCTGTGCAGTATTTTTTTCTGACTGGACTCCGTTTTTATTGGACTCTTAAGCTGAACTCAAGGAGTACGTCCGCTCGCCACAAATGGGAAACTCATGTTTTTTTTCGGGCAAGGTTGGGCATAAGTAGTATTAAAACTGCGATTTTTATGTCGTATGGGATAAAGGGGAACTGCAACCATGACTTTAACGCCAGAGCAGCGCATCCAGCTGCACGGGTTCAATAACCTGACCAAGTCACTCAGTTTCAATATGTACGATATCTGTTACACCAAGACCAAAGAAGAACGTGAAGCCTACATTGAATATATCGATGAACAATATAACGCAGACCGACTGACCCATATTTTGAAAAATGTATCGGACATCATCGGCGCACACGTCCTGAATGTCGCACAGCAGGATTATGTGCCGCAGGGCGCAAGTGTAACCATGCTGGTATCGGAAGGCCCGATCGTTGAGATTCCAGAAGAATCCTTCGATGAATCGCCTGGTCCCCTGCCCGATAATGTCGTCATGCAGCTGGATAAAAGTCACATTACAGTGCACACTTATCCCGAATTCCACCCCAGCGAGGGCATCAGCACTTTCCGTGCAGACATCGATGTTTCGACCTGTGGTGAGATTTCACCGCTGAAAGCGTTGAATTACCTGATTCACTCGTTTGATACAGATATTATGATTATGGATTATCGCGTGCGTGGTTTTACAAGGGATACAAGCGGGCGCAAGCTGTTTATTGACCATGAGATCAGTTCGATCCAGAACTATATCCCGGACGAGATCAAAAGCGGGTTCGATATGATTGACGTGAACGTCTATCAGGAGAACATTTTCCACACCAAATGTAAGCTGAAAGAATTCGACCTGGATAATTATCTGTTCGGGTACACCAAGGACAAGCTGAGCCAAGCGGAACAACAGGAGATCACCGAGTGGCTGAAGCTGGAGATGGACGAGATTTATTACGGCAAAAATATAGACCGTTCTTCCTGATTGGACAGACCAGTCAGGAGTGATGTCACCATGAATAAAGACAAGTGATTCTGATCCTGCTGACTTCCTTCACGGAAGCACATATTTGGGTCATATACTTGTCTTTATTGTTGTTTAGTTCGGCTGTGACTGTGAGCTCACCAGCCATATGTTACTTTGAACAGATTGACAGTGTGTGGGCGAATTTCTTAAAATAGTGGGAACTGCACTCGGATGCGGTAAAGGAGGAACAGGGTATGATTGAAACGAATACGACCAAGCGTAATGAATCCCTTTTGCAAGCCTTAAACGCGCGACATGCAGCCATCACGAACAACATTGCTAACGCCGATACGCCCAATTACAAAAAGACCACCGTTGAGTTTCAAGATGAGCTTAGACGTATCATCGAGAACGGTAAACCCGGACAACTCCGGATGCAACGCACGCATGAGAAACATTTTCCCGTCAGCAATCCCAATGCCTCCATCGTGCAGTACCGAGTGATGCAGAACAACGAAACAGCCATGAACAATAACAACAACAATGTAGATATTGACCGGGAGATGGCTATGCTTTCCGAGAATCAACTCATGTATAACTACATGGCTGATCGAGTCAGCGGACATTACAAAAAAATGAAAAATTTATTGAATGATTTAAAATAAAAGCTTACACCAGCAGCCCTCGTGGCTGTTTTTTTGTGTATGAGGTAGAAATGCCGATGATAAAAGCCAAAATGATAGGCAATAAAACATAAGATAATATAAGTAATATGCCTGTTCCTGGCGAAGGTTTGTCCCCCGACTCTGTAATAGGAATTGTATAATTATTAATGAGAATAAAAACAATATAGAACGGAATCCATGAAACAGTTGGAATATATTTGAATTTTTCATCATGTAGCATTCTCTTCGTTATGAAATAGAACAACACCACAAATGAAACCAAAAGCAGAATACTAATAACATTTATTAAAAGTGACATTGTGTTATTTGACCAACCCGTTAATCTTGTGATCCGGTAATAGTTTAGTTGTGGTAGATAGAATACATATAGAAAAATAGCACTTGGAATACTACATAATATTATTTTATTGAACCGATTCATAGTTTCACTCCCACATTATCCCTTTGTATATAATATAAAACAATTTCTCGATCAGCTCTAGTACTTTCAAGTGTAGCGTCTGCAAGCGTTGATCCAAGTTCTCCGCCGACCAATCCACACTGGAAGTTCGGTATTTATCAGGGCTGTAGTATAATGGGATAAGCGAAGAACGTTAGATTATATAAAAAGAGGTGCAACATGACTCGTCAATACAATGCGTTTCAAGGCTCCAAAGTCAGACTCACGGCACCCTGTCCCGAAGACAGCGTGCAAATCGCACATTTTACACAAAACTACGAATATATGCGTAACTTGGATACGGATATTGTGACGCCACAAACATCCGATGAGACCGGATCTTCTTCCGTTCGGAACGGTCAAGATTTCGAATTTGCCCTGCGCACGTTGGAAGACAATCGCTTTCTCGGATTTGTTGCCATCTATCGATTGGAATGGAATAACCGCTCTGCACAACTGGCTATCGGCATTGGTGAAGAACGAGATCGTGGCAAAGGTTATGGCAGTGACGCTCTTGCGTTGATTTTGCGATATGCATTCCATGAGTTAAACCTGAATCGAATTGCTCTTGACGTGATTGAATACAACGAAGCCGCAAGACGGGCATATCTCAAGGCCGGATTCCGCGAGGAAGGCCGGCATCGTGCCGCTGTTCTTCGAGACGGTACACAGTACGATCTGATCTCGATGAGTATTCTGGCAACGGATTGGTCTGCTCAGACAGGTTATCCCGTTTCGTTTCAGCCAGGGTCTAGTTCGGGTAGTACAAGTGTTTTCCCTTCGGCAGGCTCTACTACGGTTGGTAGCATGGCGGTCGAGGCCACTCCCCGAATCGGCGTAGGTGCAGTGATCCTTAATGAACGAAATGAAGTGCTCCTCGTTTGGCGTAATCGTACGCCCGAACAGCATACCTGGAGTATTCCCGGCGGGAAAGTCGATCTGTATGAAACATTGGAAACGGCTGTTATTCGGGAGGTTAAAGAAGAAGTCAATCTGGATATTGTGATCGACGGCCTTCTCTGTACCGCAGAAACGATTCGCCCTGAACGACAGGAGCATTGGATTTCCGTGCTTTACTCCACCAAGGTAGTTAGCGGAGAAGCACGCAATCTGGAAGAAGACGGAGCTATTGGGGAGATTGGCTGGTTCCCGCTCCATGAGCTACCTTCTCCACTTGCCAGCTTTGCCATTCCGGCATTGGAGGCAATAAAGCAACAATATGCAGAGAAGCATCGGGACAACGGCACCCAATGAAGGGCTCTTCCAAAAATACATTAACGCAACGTAGCGTCCCTTTCATACTGCATGAGTCCAGACACCAGTTCGACTGGAAAGGTCAAGGTGCCCTTTCTCTGAAAACGTTCCGTTACGGAACATCATTATACGAAGCGGGTCATGGACATTTTGCAGTCGATCAGGACAGATATTTGCTTTTGAACGAAGGACAGGAATATCAGCTACATATTGATTCACCTGTTCCTGTCGAATCTTTTTGCATCTTCTTCCCTTCGGGGCTAGTGGAAGAGATCGGTCGGAATATCTCAGGAAGTAACCGCTATCTCTTGGATGAGCCTTATGCCACATCCTCCCTTGGTACACTGGACTGGATGGAACGAACATATCCTATGACCGATCAACTAGGAGCTGCTCTTGAGCGATTGCGCTCCTCCTATGCCTCTCAGGCCGTAGATGTATGGGGACTAGAGGAACAACTCTATCAACTGGGCGTGCACATGCTTGTTTTGCACCGTGAGATTCGGTTGGAAATCGATAGCCTGGATATGGTGAAATCTTCAACCCGAAACGAGATATATCGAAGAATCTATATCGCACACGAGTACATGACAGCCTACTATAATAAACCTATCACGCTTGCGGAGACTGCCTCAGCCGCGCATCTGTCCGTGAATCATTTTCTTCGCAGTTATAAAAAGGTATTCGGCATATCGCCACATCAATTTTTGACGGAACGCAGGCTTCGGGCCGCCTGCCAGTTGTTATCCAATACGGATCTCCCTGTTACAGAAATCTGTTACAACGTCGGTTTTGAGAGCCTTGGCTCGTTCAGCTCCCTTTTCTCCAGACGATTCAAACACTCCCCTGCACAGCATCGGATAAAAAGGTGATTTTCGAGAAGCACTGCCCGTGTGAACGATCTATCATGAAGTTAGCTCCGAACGAGCTTACGCCACATTCCCTGTGTGTACAGATACGAAAGAGGAGGTTTTCACAGATGAAAGACACAGATCAGAATACAAAGCAGCTAGAACCATTGGAACAGTTATTTGAAGCTGCACAGCAGAATAATGCGGAAAAAGTAAAGTCCCTGCTAGCTGTACAACCAGAACTGGCCAACACGGAAAACAAGGATGGATTGACACCGCTGGGATATGCCGCACATTTTGGAAGCACGGAGAGCGTACATGCCCTTATTGAACACGGTGCGGATGTGAATGCGATCTCTCATTCCCTTATCTCCTTCATTCCCTGCAACACAGCGCTACACGCCGCACTCGCTGGAGAGCGTTCAGTGGAAGTGATCAAGCTATTGCTGGAACATGGCGCATCCACGAGCACCCTTGACAGTGATGGACAGCAAGCCCTTCACACGGCTGCCTTTCATACCGATCAGACAGCCATTATAGACTTGCTGCTTGAATATGGAGCCGATGTCAAAGCATCTAACACATCCGGTGAAATCGCACTAGATATTGCGAAGCAACGTGGTCATACCTCTGTCGCTGCTCGTCTGGAGCAAGCGATGGCAAAGCTATCCTAAGCGGGATAGATATAAGCCGCGATAACGATGTGAATCCGTACTATACTTGGGACTCATGCTACACTTGAGACTCGGCATCGTACCTAGAAGGCTATTCGAGATCATACTTGTAACCGTCAGACTCTTCCTGGAGCCGTAATGCTCATGAGAGGGCTGACGGTTTTTGCTGTATAATGCAACGAAACTTTCTGAAGATCAACATGCACAACATTTTTTTCAAAAAAACAAGAACCGTTTGGCAACTTTCTCTGTCTAATACGAAACAACATAAGCAAAGGAGGAGCCTTGTGACCCCTACCGAACTTACGCGAGCTGCACAAAAAGGGGATGCTGCAGCGTTTGCAGCCTTAATGGAGATGCATCAGAGCCGCCTGTACCGGATCGCCTATGCGTATCTGCATAATGAGGGCGATGCACTGGAAGCGATACAGGAAGCAACCTACCGCGCATACCGCAAACTCAAAAAACTGAAAGAACCTACCTATTTCAGTACATGGCTAATCCGCATCCTTCTGAACTACTGTGCAGATGAACGCAAACGCAAAATCCGGTTCAGTCCCGTAACCGAGATCCGTGAATCCGGCCGCTGGGATCGTCCCGAAGATCCGGATCTTGCCGCTGCGGTAGCTGCACTTGAACCGGAATACAAACAAATTATTATTCTGAGTTATTTCGAAGGTTTCTCGTTAACTGAAGTCGCTGACATTCTCGAAATTCCGGCAGGCACGGTCAAATCACGACTGCACCGCGCGCTTGGCAAGCTCCGGGATCAACTTGAACCGAAAGGAGAGCTCTTATCATGACCGACGAACAAAATCCGTTCGAAGCTTTGGAGACCCGTCTTCAAGCACGCAAAGCCGAATACGATACGATGCCCGTACCGGATACAGCAACTTCCCGAGCTGTAAAGGCCGGGATTCAACAAGCTTCCCGTAAACGAAAAACCAGATTACGCTGGCTGACCAGCTCCATCTCCGCAGCAGCCCTGATTTTATTGTTCACTGGCTGTATTCGGGTATCCCCTGCCTTTGCGTCCTTTGTCGAGCAACTGCCTGGAATGGAAGGCGTCGTCAATCTGATCCGGCAAGACAAAGGATTGATGATGGCGATTGATCAGTCCCTGTTGCAAAAAGTCGGGATCACCGACGAGCATGATGGGGGTTCCGTAACCGTGGAAGGCATTATTACAGACGACTCACGCATGGTTATTTTTTATAAGATGAAAGGCATGAAAAATACAGAAAAATTCGACTATGACATCGATTTGCTGGATGGAAACGGTAAAGATCTTCCTGTTGGTTTTGGCTATTCTACAATCCACTTTGACTCAGATGATCCAGTGTATGAAAACTATATTGATGTTATTTTTACCGACCAAGCCCCCCCTCCGGATGTGTTAACAGTGGTATTCAAATCGAGAGACAAAGCCAATCCAGGCGTGTGGAAGGTAACGATGCCAGTCGATAAAAATTTAACCAAGGGCATGAAAAAGGTTATCCCTGTAAACGAAACCTTGGTCGTTGATGGACAGCGTATCCAGGTAAAACAGGCCACCATGTATCCAACCCGGTTGGTACTTGACGTACAGATCGACCCAAACAACAGCAAAAAAATCTTTGGTCTCAGCGATTTGCAACTCGTGGATGAACAAGGACGTGCCTGGAGAACCGACACCGCCATTGGGGAGGATACACGTTCCATTTATTTTGAAAGCATGTATTTCTCCAAACCCAAAAAGCTGACCTTACAAGGCTCTGGATTCTCAGGTCTGGATAAAAAAGAGCTTGATTTCAGCCTCGACCTGAAAACACGTGAGATTACGGGAGGCCCTTCCGGTCTTAAGATGCTGGGCAGCAAAGTAGAGGGCAAAAATCTTATTGTTGATTTCTCTGTTCCTGACAGCATGGAAGATAGTTTCGTACTCGGTTTCAGCAAAGTGAAAGACAGTACGGGTAAAACTTATCAAACCCCTGGTGCAAGCTGGAGTCCGGGCTATGGAAAAGATCAGGATCACACCACGGTTTCAATCACCATCGAACATGGTGCAAAATTACAGGGTCAGCTTCAGATGAAAATTGCTACCTATCCGTCAAAAGTAAAGTCACCCTTTTCACTCGAAATCCCTGTAAATCCTTGATAGATTGCCTCCAATGAGCTGTCTTTCGTAAAAGTTTGCTGTATAATGATGGAAATATTATGAAGTCATATCATGAGCAACTTCAGCTCAAGTGGGAAAGGTGTGTTATATATGAACCCGAGTTCCATCCGTTATCCGCAACCACTCGTGAAGGGCGATACGATTGGTGTAGCCGCACCGTCCAGTGGTGTAGGCGAGTCTATGCATCGTCATTTGGAAGACAGCAAACATCATATGGAGCGTCTCGGCTTCAACATAAAGGAAAGTCCTTCCCTGCGTAACAATTCCAAATGTGTGAGTGCTCCCAAAGAATCTCGCGCGGCAGAACTGAACGCATTTATGCTTGATCCCGGGATACAGGCCATTATTCCCCCATGGGGCGGAGAGTTTCTGATGGATACTCTGCCACTGCTGGACTGGGAAGCAATGAAGAAGTCACCACCTAAATGGGTGCTCGGCTACTCCGATATCAGCACTTTCTTGTTTGCTTATACGTTGTTGACCGGCTCTGCCTCAGCTCATGGTACGAATTATGTTGATCTTCGGACAAATGAATTAGATCCGGTTACGGCTCGCTGGATTGATGTGCTGCAGACGAAAGCTGACGAAGAGATCACACAAGTATCTTCTACCCATTATCAATCCGAATGGAATATGGGACTGCCCGGCTTTAATCTAGATACGCCATCTTGCTGGAAGCAGCTTGGAGCATCTGAAACACTAAGTGACTCTGTTCGCTTCTCAGGACGGTTAATTGGGGGCTGTATGGACACCATCACTTGCCTGATCGGCACTCCTTTTGCACCGGTAGAAGACTATTTGCATCAGTACTGCGCTGACGAAGGAACGATCTGGTATCTGGAAAGCTGTGAGATGGACGCAAGTGATATCTATCGCCGTCTGTGGCAGATGAGACAAGCTGGCTGGTTTGCCGGGGCGAACGGTTTCCTGTTTGGACGGCCTGCCGGTTATTCGGACACAGCCGATTTTACGTTTACCGATGCCCTCTCCTCTGCGCTTGGCGATCTGACCGTGCCTCTGCTGTATGATGTGGATCTCGGTCACATTCCACCTCAGATGACTTTTGTGAATGGCGCAGTGGGTCAGGTCAGTTACGAAAGCGGTCGTGGAACTCTGCACATGTCATATGTGTAATCACCTTTTGTAGGCAGATGCATACCTTGAAGTAAGAAGGATTTTATTTCGAGGAAGGGTTGTGCATCATGTCTGAATCGCCATCCACACCAACCACACGTGTTGTATATCAGGCCAATCAACCGATGCTGCAATCCGTGCAAAATGTGCGGAACATGCTGCACCATACGGCTCGTCAGCATATCGGCAAGAAAGTGCAAGTTCAGAACATCGATGGTCAGGTTTGGGAAGGAGTCATTATTAGTGCAGACCGCGGAATACTGTACCTTCAAGTGACACCAATGCATGGTTACCCTGAACCGCGTGCTTTGTTTGGCCCAACGATTCTACCGCTGGTGCTGTATGAATTGCTCGTCATCACCTTGTTAATGTAAGCCAAAAGGGCTTCGTCTCTTTCCTTTCGAGGATTGGGCGAAGCTTTTTTATTCCATGTGCCGGGATTGCTTGTGAGCGTGTGAAATATGATACAATGGTGTCGGTACCTTGCCTTATTTCATATGAAACGGAGTTTGATCCGGTTGGAATACATACGTCATGACCCCTCTTCTCCTGTTGAATCCGAACCGGAGATGCGTAACAAAAGTCAACACCCTGTTACTGAGCCGTCTGAGCAATCCCAAGTCATCGCTATCTGTCTGCTTGCTGGGAAAATCATGCTGCAAAGCGGCGGCGAAACGTACCGCGTTGAAGATACGATGAAGCGGATGGCCGCTGCCTTGGGGCTGCCACATTCACATAGTTATGTGGTGCCCACGGGCATCTTTTTCTCGGTGGATGCCACGGAACCCGCGAAGCTGATTCGCATCTCGGAGCGCACCACGGACCTCGATAAAGTGTCTGAAGTGAATGCCGTCTCACGTCGCATCGGACAAGGGCAACTAACCGTTCAGGAAGCCCATGAGCTGCTGCTGGAGATCGAACGCAAGCCTTCCGGTTATTCGTATGCTGTCCAGCTAGGGGCCGCTGCCTTATCCAGTGCTTGCTTCACAATCATGTTCGGCGGAGGCTGGGGAGATTTTCTTCCGGCACTACTCTGCGGCGGAATCGGTTACGCTGCGGTCATTCTTTTTCACCGCTGGGTGCGCGTCAAATTTTTTGCCGAGCTTACAGCCTCCTTTGTCATCGGCATGCTCGCCTTTTTCCTCGTGTATGTCGGTGCAGGCTTTGAGCGGGACAAAATCATAATCGGTTCTGTCATGCCGCTCGTGCCGGGACTACTCATTACCAATGCCGTGCGCGACCTGATGGCTGGGCATCTCGTATCCGGCTTATCTAAGGGCGCCGAGGCTTTTCTGACTGCTTTTGCCATCGGTACAGGCATTGCTGTTGTATTTTCACTTTTGATGTAAGACGGAGGGTTGCAAGAAATGCTCCATTTTATAGGACAAGCTTTAACCAGCTTCATTGCTTCGGCTGCGTTTGGCATTATTTTTAATGCGCCAAGACGGATGCTGCTTCACGGCGGATTTGTCGGGATGATTGGCTGGATCATTTATATTGTACTGGAGTATGCAGCAGATGCTGTCCCGGCCACACTGGCCGCAACGATTGCTGTTGGTGTCATCAGTCAGCTATTTTCTCGCATGTTCCGGGCACCTGTCATTATTTTTAGCGTGGCAGGTATCATTCCTCTCGTGCCGGGAGGACTGGCGTATAATGCGATGCGTAGTTTTGTACAAAATGACTACAGTGCTGCCATGGAGATGGCCGCCAAAGCTCTTATGTTATCAGGTGCTATCGCCGTAGGACTTGTACTATCCGAGGTATTAAACCAGATGATTCAGAGCCTTTCCCGTTCAAACCGCATCAAGTCCACCTCCAAATGAACCTCCCAATGGAAGTTGCTACCAAGCAAAAAAAGCCCATGGTCTGCAAGCTGGAGTTTTGACTTAGCTCCGTTCTTGTAGGCTATGGGCTTTCTCTTTTACTTGATAAACGTATTTTTCACACGTACCGACTTCAGAAAATACGGGATAAAAATACAGCACGTCAGCAGTGAGCGAATGATCAGGTTAAAAGCAGGAGTCGCATCCAGCACATGTTCTTCCCTTCCCACCTCGTTCTGGGCAATAAGAATCCAGGTAGCGATACCAATTATCAGATTGACAATGTACTGTACAATCATCAAACGTGGGAAAAGCCGCTTTTTACGGTATAAAAGAACAAGATTCACAACAACGATGACAGACAAAATAACGCTACTAATGAATCCAAACCACAGCAACGGCCTTATGACTTCCGTATACAGCTGCGGGTCGATGCCCCGACTTCCTTCCCATCGTGCCGGATCCATGATCACCGCGACCTGTGAGATATCCGAGAGTAAAAATACCAGTGAAGCCCAAAGACTAATCTGAATTAAAATCAACCAGCCGCCCAAACCCGAAATACCTGGAAGTTCAGGCCTGGTGCCACTTTTGGACGAAACCATATCTACATCCTCATCTTGCTTACCGTATGAACGATTCATATTCATGATACCCTCCTTAGAAAAATAGAAGAGCATCTATTATAACTTAATATCTGTATGTTGTGTTATAAAAAGGAGGATATCCTCTTACAGATCGAGCACGAGTATACATTGACCTTCCCGTTTCCTTAGCCCTTTCCTTTATTGGTTGCTACGTTTCATCACCGTTCCGAACAGCTCAGCGGCAGTTCCGCTTCCTGACTTTAAGTAATGTTTCGCATCCGTATAATCGAATCCCATCCACACGACCCCCGTCCATTTCCTTGTATATCCGGCAAACCAGATATCCCGATTTGCTTGCTTGGGCACATTCGGCAATGCGGCTTGTGTCGTACCCGTTTTGCCAGCCACATGATCATCAGGCAACTGGGCACGCTTTCCTGTTCCTTGGCTCACGACAAGCTGCAGCATGTTCGTTATTTCTTGAGCCGTTCGCCTCGTGATAACTTGTTTGTTCTCTGAGCGATGGCTATAGATAATTTGCCCTCGGGCATCCGTTATTTCGTGTATAAGGTGTGCACGATTGAATCTCCCTTCATTGGCAAAAACAGCATATGCTTGTGCAAGCTTGAGCGGCGAGACACCTTGATGTATCCCCCCAAGAGCAACGGACAGATTCATATCTTCATCCTGTAATTGAATTCCTAGTCGCTCAGCGAACCCTTTGGCTTGGTTCAACCCGATCTCGTGTAACAACCAAACCGCAGGCGCATTGATTGATTTTTGCAGCGCCTCCGACAAAGATACCGTACCTCTGTACCTTCCTCCCACATTGCCCGGCTGGTAATTCCCGTAACGCGTAGGTCGGTCAGGAAGCATACTTGATGGCTCGAATTGTCCGGACTCCAATGCAGGGCCATAGACGATGACGGGTTTAAATACGGATCCTGGTTGCCTTGCATCCTTCATAGCACGATTCATATCTCCCTTCACAGGATTTCGTCCACCCATCATTCCTTTCACTTCACCGTTATGTTGATCAAGTATTACCATACTGGCCTGTACCTGTTGAGTTTCTCGGTCATCCGGAAACCAGACATGCTCCGCGAATGTTTCCTCCATTGCCCGCTGCACACTTGCATTCAAGCCCGTTCGAATGGTCCATCCTGCGGAACGAATCTCGTCCTCACCCTTGCCGGTGAGAAGTGAAGCCTCCTGCAAAACTGCATCTAAGGCAGACGTATAGGAAGGCTTCTCCATTGGGGACGTAAGTGTCGTTGAAAGGCTCGCCATATTGGGAGGAGGTGCTTGGTATTCAACAGCTACAGCCTCTTGCATCTGTTTGCTCGTAATGATTCCCTGTTCGTGCATCATGGAGAGAACGACATTACGTCGCTCTTGGGAAAGAATCTCGTTATCCACCGGATTGTATATAGAAGGCCCCTTGGGAATACCCGCGAGCGTGGCGATCTGCCAGAGTTTTAACCGTTTCAAATCTTTCACACCGAAATAACGCCATGCTGCTGCCTTGACTCCATACTGCTGCCGTCCCATGTAAATCCGGTTCAGATACATTTCCAGGATTTCGTCCTTCGAATACTTCGTTTCCATCTCGATCGCAATGGATAACTCGTTTATTTTACGGATGAAGTTCTTGTTGGCGTTCAGATACAGATTTCTAGCCAGTTGCTGTGTGATCGAACTCCCGCCCTGGCTCCAATTCATATGTAGTATATTTTCTACCATTGCCCTGCCAACACCCATGACGTCTAGACCCGCATGTCGGTAGAAACGCCGATCCTCGGTCACTAAAAAGGCCTGTTTTAGCATATCCGGCATTTCTTGCAGATCGGCATACGCCATATATCCTCCGTTTGGTGTCGTCAACCTGATGATCTCTTGTCCAGCCTCATCCAGAATGACGGTTGATGACACTTGATGCATAACTTCCGGTTGATGGCGAATCACCATTTTTCCATACGAAAACAAATAGATGTACAGTAGCACTAGTAGAACCGCTACAATAACAGCAACATCGTACAGTCGATATATGGAACGTTTCATCTTCACATTTAACATGATGGTTCCTCTGATTTAACCTTCATTTCAGAGCAATCTTTATTCGCTGTAAGCGCCGCAATCGCATTAATCTGATCACTCAATTGCCGCAGCTCACCACCGCTCAGGATTTGAATGGGTGCAGGATTCCGGCTCTTAGCAAGTTCATTAGTTCCCCGCACAAGAGCTTGCATGTCTTCGCTTATTTTCTGAGAACGAATCCAGAAAAATAAAAGAAACAAACCTCCGCCCATAAGCAACCCGATCGGTTTCTTTCCTATATGATTGATACTCCAATGTACAAGGTCGGTAAACCAGACAGCTTCATGGAACATCAAGCGATAAGCTAATCTCATGATCTGGTACATAACAAAAAGAAGCACGATGCTGAGAACCGCGCTTGCTCCGCAAATATAGATGTATTTCATTCGAACGGTGTTAAATCTTGAACTCATCTTCGGTACCCTCCTCATACTTCGAACAGATTGATAGAGGTAGCATACCGAATAGTTCTTAAAGAAGCGTTGTTAACTTCTTATCAAATTCTTAATTTACATATCCAAAGCTTAATATGAGAGGTATGATATGAACATTCTACTCTTCCTACTCTTCCAATGGCGTATGGACGGGTGGTTTTATGGCCGGAAAACGGGTAACAAAATCCGTCCGGCCCTGATCGCTATAAGCGGCAATCTGCCCCTGATGCAGTTCTATCATGGATTTGGCAATGGCAAGTCCCAATCCTGTGCCTCCTGTATCACGAGAACGTGATTTATCTACCCGATAGAAACGTTCAAACAGATGTGGCAAGTCCTGAGCGGGAATCGGTTCCCCGTAATTACTAATACGCACCACAGCTTCTCCCTCTTCAAGAACAAGGCCAATTTCCATTACTTTGCCCTTAGCGCCATATCGAATCGCGTTGCTGAACAAGTTTTCATAGGCTCTAACGAGTTCTCCCGGAGCAGCCTGAATCCATAGTGGCTCTTGGCCTCCAACGATCGTATAGGTCATGCCTGCTTCTTCAAGCATTGGAGCAAATTCTTCGGCGAGTTGCATCAGGAACGGGGTCAGATTCAGTGGTCTTAAAGACAACGGCAGACTTCCGCCGCTGACTCGAGTATATTCAAACAAATCATCAATGAGCTTGCGCAAAGTCAGAGATTTCTCATAAGCGATACTGACGTAATAACGCATCTCTAATTCATCCTGATACCGATCCTTCTCGATATACTCCAAAAATCCAAGAATCGAGGTTAAGGGTGTCCTCAAATCATGCGAGATGCCTGTAATCAGATCATTTTTGGCTGCAACTGCACTCCGTTCTTCCTGAAGAGATCTCTGGAGTTGTTCCGCCATCTGATTGATGCTCGCCGCAACAACACCAAACTCATCCGAAGTCTTCACCGCAATCCGATGTGACAGTTCTCCTTTGGCTACTTCCTGGATACCCGCCGTGATCTCATCCAGTACAACCATCACTTTGCGGGTGAACAGAAAGAAAAACAGCACAAAACTAATGATTCCTACAGCAATCATCAGCGGAACAGAGCCAATATGATTCACTAGCCAGCGAACCACTTGCCCGGGAATCGTATAATTCGGATATTGCTGATTTTCCAGAATCGTCTCGCCCACTTTGCCTGCTCCATACAATATCACCGCAGTCAAAATGCCACTTAACAGAAATGCGTAAATAAACTTCCAGCGTACCGTATTAATCCATTTCGAATTCATGGTAGAAACTCCCTGCTTGTGACGTACAACCTAAATCGGTTTAATCATCTTATATCCGACACCCCATACGGTCTGAATGAACTTCGGATGTTTACTGTCATGCTCAATCTTCTCACGAAGTTTACGAATGTGCACCATAACCGTGTTGTTAGACTCCATGAATTCTTCTTTCCAGACTTGGCGGTAAATCTGTTCCATACTAAGTACCGATCCTTGATGCCTTGCGAGCAGTTCAAGCACTGCAAATTCCCGGGGTGTAAGATGCACAGGTTTGTCATCCAGCCACACTTCATGTGTGTCTGTATTAATAATCAGATCATCAATGATCCATTCATGCTCCTTGCTCTCCCTGCCCTCATTAAACGTATGGTATCTGCGAAGCTGGGATTTAGCTCTCGCCACAAGCTCAAGCGGATTGAACGGCTTGGTTAAATAATCATCAGCGCCGATGCTTAAACCGGTTATTTTATCGATATCCGTACTTTTTGCAGACAGCATTATAATTGGCATTTTCTGCTCTTCGCGAATTTTCATGCAGGCTTCGATTCCGTCCATATTGGGCATCATGACGTCCAGAATAATGAGATCAATGTCTTCCGTCTTAAGCACCTCTAGAGCCTGTATTCCGTCATTCGCAGTAAAAATCCGGTACCCTTCATTGCCAAAATAAATTTCCATCAGTTTAATAATATCCTGCTCATCATCGACAAGCAGTATGGATGCTGGTTGTGCCACGGCATTTTTCCTTTCTGCTTCACAAATGCTACATCGGTTAACCCAACTACTAATGCAATCTATCTGTTCACAGTATACCACTTTGGAATTAACCTGATATGTATTGATGATATGTATTCGTTTAGGCAAACATCGCTGTCTTGGGTTCTCTTCCCGTCAAGGTTAACATCGTATAGAGTTGTCCCCTGTGATGGTACATATGCCCCATCATTTCAAGTAACCATTCCAGACGGCTATAGGAAGCACCCCAATAGGATGTTGTTACATGAAGCAATTCTTCCGTCGTAAACTGCATGTAACGCTGGTATAGGAAGTTCCGGTTCTCTATGAGAGAATCCTTGATCTGGTTCACAGAACACACGCGGTTCTCTTGATAAAATCGAGTCATTTCCTCTTCTGATGCACCTTCGGATATGTACAGATCTGCGCGACAGACTAACGCTAGATGCGAAAGTAACTCCCTTATAGAACGCTTGCCCTCAATCGGAGTCAGGTCCAAATCTTCTTCACTTAACTGATCGCAAATATCAACTAATGATGCAACCGCCGTATCAATATGTTTGAATGCAGACTGAATCAATATTATCACTTCCTTTTCATCCCATTATATAGAACATATGATCTCATTTCAACCTATGTACTTCCTTTAACTATTTAAACACGCCGGCGCCTCTGATTAACATATGCGCACAAAAAAAAGTCCCTCCTCCTCTTATAAACGGGGATTCAGGACATTTTGTTACAGCTATTGAATAAATATTCACCTAATTTATGGAATGGCAGTTGGCCTGGGTAATAAAAATGAACTAAAACTTAACTGGAATAAATCGAACAACATGTATGATCAAATTGCTCAGCCTCCAGGTCAGCACCTCGAATGAAGAACTGTAATTCACCGCAATCCAGCCACTGAAAACCGATAGCATCATTCGTATCTATTTTTAACAGCAGCAGTGTGTCCGATAATTCCTCCCACGTGCGCTCTTCTTCTCCATCGTAATGCGCGGTCAGCTTCTTCACACATTCCTGCTCACTGCCGTTGTGTGCCTCACCCAGCTCAATATAACTCAACGCCCGGTGTTCTGCATCGGGATGCTGCCCATCGGGGTAACCAAACATGCCGCCCCAATTAAGCGGGCTTGGGTGATTCCAGTCTGATTCGAATTCCAGATAACGGTCTAGCCAACGGCCTCCGAGAGCTCCCTTTGAATTGGAAACTGCCTCTGAGGCTTTCCCCTGTTCATCCAACGCCGCAGCATCTATGTACGCATATGTAGGAAGCTCAAGGTTAGGCAAGACGGTAACCGAATGCGCTATCGTAGGTTCTCCCCCCAGAGCAGTGGCCCCGTCCGGTTCGCGTTTTACAAGATTATATGTAGATGGTTCATAGATCACTCGATGTTCAATCGGATAAGCTGCATCCACACTGCCAATAAAAAAGTACAACATACCCCGCTCCGGCAACGTTCCGCGCCCGTCATTCGGTGTATACGGAGACAAATCCACCATATTCAGCTGGGCCAGAAAAGTCATTGGCACCCCGTCCTTCGTAAGCGGCCAGTCCAGATCATCCGGCAGATCAGGATGTCCGCCAACACGCGAATTTCCTGTTCTGCGATATTCATCCGTTGTGGACACATCCAGGCGAATACCCCAGCGCCCAGCATCCAGCACCAGATCGGCAACAGCACCGAGACCGTATTCTTCTTCGAGGGTTTTACGTGCTTTTCTAGTCAGACGTTCACATTGTTCCGGCTTAATCATATAGATCCTCCCTTTTTGACGTTACACCTATGCTGAGACTTATTCACGTTCACACCTGTATATTCTTCCGCCTTGTCTTTTTTCCCTGCTTTCTGTGTAAAAAAGAGGCTGACCTTCGTCAGCCCCTATCTTTTCATATACTTTTGTTATCGATTTGAATCAGAGGACTTCTGCTGATAAGCAATCATATGCTCCTCGCCATCCAGAAATTCATGCGACTGGTGCGCAGCCATCACCCCATGATAACTGATGTCCAGACCAAGGTCTTCCTCTTCCTCGGTCGAACGGACAGGAACCACTTTGCCAATGAGCTTCAGTCCGAACCAGGTCATTGCGAATCCCCAGACGACCAGTGCAGTCAGACCCAGCACCTGAACACCAAGCAACTTCCAGCCGCCGCCCATGAACAAACCTCCGTCCGTGGCAAACAGACCTACAGCAACCGTCCCCCACATTCCCGAAACGGCATGAACCGGGAAAGCACCTACCGGATCATCAATGCGCATGCGATCCAGCCAGTTCGTAGCAGCCATCATCAACAGACCGGAGACTGCGCCGATGAATATTGCTGCCAGATCACCTACAAATGCACAGCCTGCTGTGATGCCTACCAGTCCAGCAAGTGAACCGTTAATCACGGACGGTGCATCGGAACGATTAAAGCGGAACAAGGTATAGAGCAACGTAGCCGCACCACCCGCAGCTGCGGATAGCATCGTAACGATGGCGATGTGACCGATTCTGACATCCGTCGCACTCAATGTACTTCCCGCATTAAACCCAAACCAGCCAAACCATAACAGGAAAGCACCTACCGATGCCAGTGGCAGATTGCTTGGCAATGCAATCGCACTTACACCAAGTGGTGTGTATTTCCCTTTACGTGGCCCGATAATAATAGCTGCCGCCAGTGCAGAGAAACCGCCCAGTGCGTGAATCACCGCTGAACCGGCGAAATCTTGCATACCGAGCTGACTGAGCCAGCCGCCACCCCAAGCCCAGTGTCCACCAATCGGATAAATAATCGCCGTCATCAGGATGATATATAGTAGGTATGCACGGAAATTAATCCGTTCAGCTACGGCACCGGATACGATTGAAATGACCGCAATCGTGAACGCGGCTTGGAATAGCCAAAACGTCTCCAGGGATACCGGAACGTTCAGATGAGAGAGATCACCATTCAGGAAAAAACCTGTCACTCCAATAAACCCTCCAGCATCTGAACCATACATCAAGCCAAAACCAATCGCGTAAAACAATAATGTGCCAATCGTAATATCAGCAAATACTTTCATGATAATATTCACACTATTTTTATAACGTACAAACCCAGCCTCCAGCAGGGCAAATCCGCCCTCCATCAACAAAATCATCGCTGCGCTGAGAACAACCCAGACCGTGTCGATCCCGGAGCTTAACGTTTCCAAAGTCATGCCTGCACATCCTCCGTTTCACTAAGCTGTCTGATCTCGCGGATAATTTCAGGCGAAAGCTCAATCTCTTCCTGCCGATTATGATCAGCGCTCTGAATACGTTCCATAATCTGATCAAGATCACGGATGCGCCTGCGAATCTGCTCCATCTTGCGGAATCGTTCCTTCACCTGCACCATGTATTCCACCGCTTGGTGATGAGAAGCCGGACGTCCCGCAAACCATTTGCGAACAGGAGACAGCGACTGATAAGCCACTTCCTCGGCTCGTCGTTTTTGTTCAAACTGTTCAATCTTCTGCTTTAGCGTTTCGATCTCATTTTCTTTTTTGACCTTCAACCGTTCGATAAGGTACAATAGATCGGACGATGATATTTGCAATGCTGTATGGTGATACACCTCGTCGATTACTAACATATCATGTCAGGACTCCTTACATATCAAGTTACTTGTTACCGATTATAGTTTGCCGGGGTGTGCCCGTCAATCTTTTTTTCGTTTTATGAAAGCCGTTGTATACAATTCAGCATACCCAATTTAAGGGTATGTTTTTTATTTTTTCCTCAAGTTCACCTAACAAGGGGTAATATAGGTAAAGTTCGCATTTGCTCATTTTGTGTTTTATGCTGGTTAAACAGGGTCTTATATGTTCGGTTGGACATATAGAAACAGTAATGTTATTGTAATAAACCTAAAGAGAGGATGTTTATGATGTTTGAACGTAATGACGAAATACGTAACCAAATCTGGGAGGCTATCTCCGGGTTAGATGAAGATCAATTGAACCGGAAACCTTCCCCGGAACAGTGGAGCATTATGCAAGTGTTACGGCACTTGAATCTGATGGAAAATGTCATCACCAAGCAAGCTCGTCTTGCAGTGGAAAAAGAACAGAATGTGTCCATTGAGAAAAAGCCTTATGAAATGTCTCTGGACCGCAGCAGATCTGTCGAAGCCCCTCCTCATGTGCAACCACCAACTGAGCCTGAGAGACTTGCGGATATTCGTAGGGATCTGGCTGAGTCCCATCAAGCACTGGAACAGTTTGCACGCGAGCATGATGTTGCCCTGTTACGTAGTAAGTCGTTCCCTCACCCGGCGTTCGGTGAATTGGATCTGGCACAATGGATCGATTTTACAAGCTACCACGAGGAACGTCATCTGGGACAGATTCGAGAGATCAAGCAGCAACTGGGACTGTAAATGGGTTCGTGGTTTGTAAAATAAGCAAAAAACCTCCGCATTCCACTTATAGTGGATACGGAGGTTTTTTCTTTATTTAAATCTGCGCCTCTTTCAGGCGGTGATCAGCTCCAACTTTTTTGCCCAGAATCACAAGGTCTCGATCCACGCCATCCAGCACCGCCACTTCCGGATAAAATCCCCACTGTTCGAAGCCATGCTTGCGCAATAACCCCAGGCTCGGCTCGTTATGCCCGAATACAAATCCTAGAATCGTCGTGATTCCCAGCTCAGGACAAGCCTCGAATACCGTATTCAGCAGCAACCCACCGGCCCCAATTCCACGGCACTGCTGATCGACGTATACACTGACTTCTACCGTCCCATTGTATGCTGGTCGCCCATAAAACGAACTCAAACTGGCCCATGCGACAACCTGCCCATCCCGTTTCATGACCCATAGAGGACGACGATCCGGTGTATGCTCATTAAACCATGGCAAACGCTGCTCTACCGTCACCGGCTCCAAATCCGCCGTTACCATGCGGCTCTCGATAGTTGAATTATAAATCTCTACAATTCTCGGCAAGTCTTCGAGACATGCATATTCGATCTGTACCTTTTCCAGTGCCATTCCCTATTCCTCCATTGACCTCTATAAGTTGAACTAAGAATTTACACAGTCCACTCCAATGACAGAATAACCTTTCAATCGCTGTTATCCCCAGATTTTTTTGATTCCCTTTTCCAAAGGGAAAAATCCGGTGATAAAGGCGCTAAGCTTATGCTTCCGATGTAGCTTTCTTGCAGAAAGCTTTTAGCTTCACTTTTTCAGGTTTTTTCTGTCCTCTCCGTTAAAGTGTAAATAAAATTTTCACCTTATCCAGCTCTAATCTCATTCACAACCAAGTTCAAGACTATAATTAATTATAGACGCTATTATAATGGAAAAAGGAAGCTGGCGTACAGCATGTAGAATATCCATACCTACACAACAAGCGTTAGCCAACAATAGTGCCGTCTTACCCGCTTACTCCGGCAGTCCCTGAACGGTATTCCCCCTTGTCAACTCCTGGCTCTGATCGGCCCAGCGAATATTGAGGGAACGTGACGTGAACAGGTCTGGACCATCGGATACCTGGAAGTGCAAGTGAGCTTCACTGGAGTTGCCCGAATTACCCAGATCCCCGATGTGATCCCCCTGCTTGACTTTTTCCCCTTTTTTCACCGCTACACTGCCTTTTTTGATATGGCCCGTGATACTGTATTCTTTATTGCCATGATCGATAACCACATAATTACCCGCCGGTTCTTCCGGATTCATCACGCCGGGTACATTATCCTCGATATCATTTTTGATCTCAACTACCGTACCATCCGCAGCAGCATAGAGCGGCTGACCAAACGCATAATAGTTAGCATTATCCTTGGCATCGCCCTGATAACTCGCCCCGTCTTTCGTCTGAACAATATCGAGTGCATAGCGCTGTGTTTCATGCTCGTAATGATAATTCTCCATAACACTATGACCTCCCCAGAAGACATACATCTCTCCTTTCATCGGGAACTGAAACTCAGTCTTGGTCAGCTTGTTATCTGTATCGGGATGTGGTTCCAGTGGAGTAATGCTTAATCCGGCAATCTGATGATCTTCTGTAAAATAAGCGAGGATCCCCTTGGTTCCTGAATCGTCTGTCCACGCATGTTCCGTCAAACCATTCATCTCAGAATCTACCACCTGCTTCCACGACTTCACTCCTTTCAAAAAGCTGTCAGCAGACGCCTTGAAATCTTCCAAGGAAACAGCTTGCTTCATGTCAGGAGTAAACTGATTATAAATGGCATCTTTGGAGCCCTTCGTCAATGTATCCATGAGATTATCTGGTGTTACCTGTTGAGCTGTCGAACCATCATTTTGTTCTTTGCTTGAAGTGTCACCGTTATCCTTTTGATCCTTTACCTGTTCTGTAGCTTGCTTCTCAGCCTGCTCTGCTTCGTCGGAGGTAATTTTGTTACTTGTACAAGCAGAGAGTACAGCACATGCTGTCACGGTTAGAAGGAGTAGTTTCCATTTCCTATTCATCATTCAACACCCTTTCTGTTTATCTTTTCTTACTTACCTCAAATCTACATCATGAGTCTTATGGTTTGTCTAACCTTCACTTACATCTAGTTAAATTTATCGCCCTACCTAAGCTTTATAATTAAGCTTCTGTTAAGGCAACCTATCTTCCAATTGGTCTCAAGAATGTTATGATGGGCAATATACCAAGAAAGAGAGTTAAGAAGGAGGTTAGCATTACATCATGGATCATGTCTCACTACTGCTTGTTGATGATGAACAAGCGATTTTACATATGCTCAAAACCGTACTGCTCAAAGAAAAGTTTCTCGATATTGATACGGTCACTACAGGTGAAGCAGCGCTCGAAGCATGCAACAACAAAACGTATCATTGTATCGTGCTTGATATTATGCTTCCAGGGAAAAGCGGCTTGGAAATCTGCCCTTTTCTAAGGCAGGTCACAGATGCTCCTATCCTGTTTCTAACCGCCAAAACAACGGACTATGACAAACTGACCGGATTTGCCGTTGGCGGTGATGATTATGTCGTCAAACCGTTTAACCCGCTGGAAGTTGTTGCAAGAATTAAATCGTTGCTTAATCGCTATTTGCCTTCTAAGACAGTCGTTTTGCAGCAACAACAAAACATTCCATCACACGTAAATACGTCATCTTCTGACCTATCACAAGGCATTTATGATTTTGGACGATTCCAAGTATTCGAACTGGCTGGGGAGCTTCGCGTTGAAGGACAGGCTGTAACCTGCCCGGCACTGGTGTTCCAGTTGCTTCTCTTCTTCTGCAAACATCCGAACCGAATCTTCACCAAGTCTGAACTGTATGAACGGGTGTGGGGTTCAGAAGCCATTAGCGACGATAACACCGTTATGGTGCATATCCACCGCATTCGGGAACGCATTGAAAAAGATCCTTCCAATCCGGCTTTTCTTGTTAATGTGCGCGGTTTGGGGTACAAACTGATCCAGCCTAGCAACCTGTCACGGACATGAGTATTCGCCGTAAGTTATTAACTCGCTTCATCGGTATGCTCACTGGCACGGTCATTCTGATTATTTTGCTAGGATCACTGGCTACCATTTGGGTTTTGCAAAAAGTGAATGAAGTGAATATTGTAGATGACTTCGCAGTTAACGGACTGGATCAGCTCATTAATTCAGCGGAGATCATGCCGGACAATACCATACGCTATGATCCCGAACTATTGAAGCAAGTCGATAAAAATCAGGGCTGGCTGCAGGTGCTCGATGAAAAAGGTTTTGTTATTGACGATTATCACGTTCCTTCCGATGTGCCTGCTCACTACAAACCTGGCGAATTAATTGCCTACTCGGAAGGTAATAAAGAATTTCCATACCAGCTATCCATGCTGATCCGGGAGAAGGACGGGAAATATTTTACGTTGTTATACGGAGAGCGAAATGCGGCCAAATCCTTACTTGATGAGATCCGTCCAAAGCTGTCGTATGAGGGCGGCAAACTGACTGTGAAACCTGCGGAGCAAGAAACGATTCGCAAAGCAGATGCCTACATCCAAATATTGGACCCTTATGGAAAAGAAATCGACTCTTATAACAAACCGGCCGTAGGCGTGCCGAACCAGTACAGTATTCAGGATCTCGTTCTCCAAGTTCGTTACCCGAATCGTTCAGGCATATCGGTCGCCACATGGTACGATAACCAAAACGAAACGACCTGGATGGTAAGTGTACGGATTGATTCAACTGTCGTTGAGAAACAGAATCCATACGCTTTTATTCTTGAACCGGCGCTAATCGTCCTAATCTTGTCCATCGTTGCGCTGCTGATTTTACTCGCTTTATGGTACGCTAATCGATTCGGTGCTCCGATGCTGCACATGCTTCAGTGGTTGCAACGTCTGGAGAAAGGACAGTATGAGGAACCAACCGGGGCAGCAGGTATTCCGCGGAGCCAACGCCGCAATGGAAAATGGAAACGTAAATACCAAGTGTATGGCGACGTACTCCACTCCATGCAAGCTTTGTCCCATACACTCAAGCAGGATGAGGAACTACGGAAACAAACCGATTCCCTTCGAGAGGAATGGATCGCTGGCATCACGCATGATCTCAAGACACCTCTTTCCTCCATTCAGGGATACGCGCATATGCTGGAAACGGACAAATACACCTGGACGGCTGAAGAAGTTCGAGAATTCGCAGGCATCATGATCGACAAATCCATGTATATGGACAGACTTGTGAACGATCTTGCGATGACCTATCGGTTGCGGAGTGGAGGATATCAACCTGAGGTTGAACGAAATGACGTAAATACGCTACTTCGTAATCTCGTGCAGCGAGCCGAGCGCAACCCTGCGTACGGTGAAGGACGTATTGTCTTTCAATCTGCAGACGCGCCTGTCTATGGGCTAGTACACGTTCCTTCTTTTGAACGGATTGTAGATAATCTCACCGCTAATGCTCTGCTGCACAACCCATCCGAGTCTGTCCTCGTTGTTCGTGTCGAGGCGGGTGAACGTGACGGTGAATTTACAATCGAGTTTGCCGATAATGGACGAGGCATGAGCCCCGAAACCGTGTGGAAGCTATTTGAACGGTATTACCGTGGTACAGATACGGGAACAAGTGATGTTGGATCAGGACTCGGCATGGCTGTCACCAGAGGCTTAATTGAGGCAATGAAAGGTCGAATTGAAGTGTCTTCCACACCTGGAGAAGGAACAACGATTCGATTAATCTGGATGCAAAATGCATAAGAAATGGGCTAGCCTGCATTTGAATATTCCACTTGACCTTTCCATTTTCAGTCTATATAATCGGTTCTCAAGTAACACCTGTTCCGATGGTTACATTAAGTTTTGCACACTACAGGATCAACAGATCTGAAATATCCCTGTGTTATTCAACTCGTTGCATCCTTCATATTTAGCGATGACCAGAGACATGATTTGCATTGCGTGCTGCCCAGAGAGAGAAGGGATTGGTGAAACCTTCTTCAGCGAACGAATTCAAGTTACCCCTCTGTAGCCGTGGTCTCGAACCTCCGACGATGTACAGATATTGCGCAGATCATTTCAATAGATTACTCCAATCGATGATTTCGCAAGATAGTTACTCGTACGGTCAGTAGAGTTCACCGCCTGATCCCCGTTAACGGATTCCAATGAGGGTTATGATGGTTCTGTTTGCGGCGGCTGGCCGAGAGCAGAATGCAACATAACCAAATTAGGGTGGAACCACGAGCCAAGCGCACTCGTCCCTTCTCCGGGACGGGTGTTTTTTGCGCTTCCATCACAAATATATTGGAGAGTGGTTCACATGAGTCAAGAAAAAAATGAGTATGCAAGCGAGCATTTATCCTTGGGTGATCAGCACGCAGAAGTGTCTGAGTCGTTGGCAGCCAAATCGTCGATTGAAAAGATTGAAGTCCAGTTGCAAGGCGGTGCTGTACGTAGTTACAAAGCAGGCATCACTGTAGGCGAAGTTGCCTCTTCGATTAGCACAAGTCTTGGTAAACAGGCGATCGGTGGGATCGTGAATGGCCAGAATGTCGATCTGAGCGAAAAACTGGAGCAGGACTGCGAACTCATCATTGTTACACTGGATAGCGAGGAAGGTCTGCACCGATATCGTCACAGCACAGCACATGTGCTGGCACAGGCACTTAAACGGTTATATGGCGCAGACCACGTGAAGCTGGGTATCGGTCCGGTCATTGAAGATGGATTTTACTATGATGTAGATCTGGAGCAGTCCCTCTCCATCAGTGACCTAGATGCCATCGAGCGGGAAATGAACAAGATTATTCAGGAAAATTGGCCCATCCGCCGCAAAGTGGTTAGTCGGGTGCAAGCCTTGGAGCGATTCGAAGCCATCCATGACCCTTACAAGCTGGAACTTATTCGTGATCTGCCAGAAGACGCTGAACTTTCAATCTATGAGCAGGGTGAGTTTTTTGACTTGTGCCGCGGGCCTCATCTCCCATCCACTGGCCTTATCAAAGCCTTTAAACTGCTGAATGTCGCTGGTGCCTACTGGCGTGGAAATTCCGACAACAAAATGATGCAGCGTATCTATGGCACTGCTTTTCCGAACAAGGCCCAGTTGCAGGAACATCTTCACATGCTGGAAGAGGCGAAAAAGCGGGATCACCGCAAGCTTGGCAAAGAGCTGGAGCTATTTATGTTCTCTGAGGAAGCGCCTGGCATGCCCTTTTATCTACCCAAAGGCATGACAGTTCGTACAGAGCTGGAGCAATTTTCACGGGAACTGCAATTGCAGGAAGGGTACCAGGAGGTTCGTACTCCGCTCATGATGAACAACCGACTGTGGGAACAGTCGGGTCACTGGGAGCACTACAAGGATAACATGTACTTTGCGGACGTGGATGACGCTACATTTGCCTTAAAACCAATGAATTGCCCAGGACATATGCTGATTTTCAAAAACACACTGCATTCCTATCGCGAATTGCCGATTCGCATGATGGAATTCGGTCAGGTTCACCGTCATGAATTCTCAGGAGCCCTGAATGGTATGATGCGGGTGCGGACGTTCTGTCAGGACGATGCCCATCTCTATGTGATGCCTGAACAGATTGAAGACGAGATTAATCGGGCCATCTCCCTGATTGGACGGATGTACGATATTTTTGGCTTCGATTATAAAATCGAGCTCTCCACACGCCCCGAAGATTCCATGGGCTCGGAAGAATTGTGGGATCAGGCGGAACAGGCGTTACGCAATGTGTTAGACGCCCGCGGTGTGGAATATCGCGTTAACGAAGGCGACGGCGCCTTTTACGGGCCGAAGATCGACTTTCACATACTTGATGCGCTGAAGCGAAGCTGGCAGTGCGGAACGATCCAGCTTGATTTTCAGATGCCGGAGAAATTCGATCTTTCTTATATCGGTGAAGGCGGTCTGAGACACCGCCCAGTCGTGATTCATAGAGCCATCTATGGCTCGATTGACCGTTTTATCGGCATTTTGACTGAGCACTATGCAGGTGCGTTTCCACTCTGGCTGGCCCCTGTGCAGGTTAAGCTAATTCCCGTATCGGATCATTATGCCGACTATGCACTTGAGGTGCAAAGTAAGCTACGGGCAGCGGGTATCCGTGTGGAAACCGATCTACGCAGCGAGAAGCTAGGCTATAAGATTCGGGAAGCCCAAATGGAAAAAGTCCCTTATTCGCTCGTACTTGGTGAACAAGAGAAAAATGCCTCATCCGCCTCTGTCCGGGCATACGGTCAGGGAGATCAAGGCATGCAACACATCGATGCTTTTGTCCAGATGATTCAGCACGCGGTGATGAATAAAATTGTGCTCGGACAGGTATAAGAGGTTATAACCTCTCGTCAGGTTGCAAACCAATCTGTTCTTCGCTCCACGTCCATAACTGCTCGGCAGCCGCATCATCCAAAGCATGCTCTTTCAAGCGCTGCTCCTTCTGCTGATAAAAGTATCGCCCAGTCACCCCGGTGACATCTGGACTTGTTGCCAAGTAGATTGCAGTCCGGGCCCCTTCCTCTGGTGTCAAGAAAAACGGCAACTTGGCTGCAAGTGCCATGATGCGGGTGCCAAATCCGGTGTTGCGATCCACTCCGATGCTGGTTCCTACCGCACCTGGATGTAAACAGTTCGCCGTAACGGAAGTTCCCGCGAGCTTACGAGCAAGCGCCCGGGTGAAAAATACGTTAGCCAGCTTGGATTGGGCGTAACTTTTGATCGGATTATAGCCTTTTCGCAAATGCGGATCATCAAAATGAATTTTACCTGCTTTGTACGCTCCAGACGACACATTTACAATTCGCCCCTGTTTAGCCGCTTTCAGTGGTTCAATGAGGAGCAACGTAAGCAGGAAGTGACCCAGGTGATTAATGCCAATGCTCTGCTCGAAGCCATCCGACGTTTCTTTGCGCTTCACCATCACCACGCCCGCATTATTCACCAGTACGTTCAGGTGATCATAGCGCTTGCGATACTTAAGTGCAAACTGACGGATGCTGTCCAGCGAACCGAGATCACACAGCATCAATTCGATACTGGTCGATCCGGACTGACGCAAGGCTTGTTCAAGCGCCGCTTGTCCTCTCTTTTCGCTGCGGCAGGCCATAATGACGTGGTACCCTTGCTTGGCAAGTTCAATGGTGGTGGCCAGCCCCATCCCTGAGTTGGCTCCTGTAACGATGGCTGTCTGAATGGACATGAGATGCCCTTCCCTTCTGAACCGGAGGTTCCGGTGAATTATTTTGACGCTAAGGCATTATGTTCCAGAATATGAGATAATGAAGCGATCACCTAATCAGCAACATTCATGATAAGATCGTGCTCCATTCACATCTCGGTACCTATGGGAGGACAAGTCGTATGCTAACCCAAGAGGATTTCAAACACGTCAAGAAACTCGCCAAGCTTGAGATTAAACTGCTGGAACAGGAATATCGCGATATTCTGAACCATGACGATTCCTCAATATATGAAGAATACGAATGGCTGAACGAAGAACAGTCAAGCGAGCTTACCCGCAAACGCAAAAACCGGAGATACGCATCGTTAACTGTGGAGTTATGCTCTATTATGGAACAGATGTTATTACAGCTTTACAAACGGACGTATCAGAAAAAGTTTAATTCGACCCAGCTCATGAAAACTCCTGCTTACCGGGCACGCTCCAACATGGAGATGCTGGAGTCCGAACTGGGCAAGCAACATATTGCTTTGAAAGCGGGCAAAGAGCCATGCAGCATAGCGCTCCATCAGGCGTTCCAGACAAGAAACAGATTAATTCACGAGAACTTCTCGTTCGTAACGATCGTAAAAGACGGCAGCAATGAAGAGGACACCTTTGAAACCATTTTACATGCAGTAAAAAAATATAGAAAACATCTGAGCTATGAACCGAACGTTCAGAATAAGGAGTAAGTAAGTGATTAAGTGATTAATTACTTAATCGTTGCTTGATGCATAATGGGAAAATGTACAAGGTACAAGCTGAGTTCACTGTACCTTTTTAAAAATACAACCATATAAGGAGGTGCTCCGGACACATATCCGGATATTTTATGAGCCAACCTATACCATCCATCACAGTGCTAACACTCAACATTCCAACACCTTCGGGCAACAGCCCTATTCATCCTGTGCTTCTTCAAGACGAAGACGGGTACACTCTGGTTGACACGGGCATGATTGGCCAATTTGCCGAATTACAATCTACACTCGAAGAGTTGAACGTCCCTCTCTCCGACATTAAACGTGTGATTGTAACACATCAGGATATCGATCATATTGGTAATCTGGGTGCTCTGCTGGATGCTATTCCAGGACTTGAAGTTTGGGCTCATGCGGATGAAATTCCTTATTTGACGGGTGCAAAACCTCTGATCAAATTCACACCGGAACGCCGCGCCATGTTGCCCGCTCCTGTGCTGGCTCTGGCAGATCAATTGTTGATGCAACTGCCTGAGATCAACATCAGCAGAACACTTGCGGACGGCGACATCCTTCCGCTCCAAGGCAGAACACAGGTGATTCATACACCAGGACATACGCCAGGCCACCTGTGTTTTTATTTTTGCGAGCAACAGTTCCTGCTTGCTGCCGATGAACTGCGCGTCGTTGACGATGAACTGGTCGGCCCAGCGCCGCCAGCAACGCCGGACATGCCTGAAGCACTGCGCAGTCTGAAGAAGCTGACCGGTCTAACGGTAGATCAAGTTCTCTGCTACCATGGCGGAGAATATACAAAAGAGCCTGCAAAGCGCATCGCCGAACTGGCTGAGAATTCGGAAGCTTAGGTGTCATGCTACATTTCGTTACCGCCGTACAGTGTTAACGTTTAAGCTTTAATTTATGGGTGCGGCACACTATTTAGCATTTGAATCACGTAAAATCTTCTTCTCACAGTGTACATTGGTACACTGACTTTCTAAGTTGGTTTGTGCGTTCTCTCATATCTAAGTGCCATAGTAGATTACCTGTAATTCAAAAGCTGCCCTTCGTCTGTATATGGCGGGGACAGCTTTTTCTGAATTTTATCGCGATGGATGCAACAGTAAATGAACAGAACAGAACAAAGCTATATCGAGTGTTGATAGGCCTCCACTACCAGTGGCTGAGTATTTACCTTCTAGCTATTCAATACACCGTAGTCCGCCAAAAATTCTAACGATCACCAGAGAGCTTATTTACTCCAATTTAGTGACGATTTCGCCCCCCATTATGCGCATTTTAGGTGAAATAGCGTCTGTAGAGATCGTTAGAGTTCTCAAACCCTCAAAAACCGCAAAATAAGCTCGCCTGTGATCGTTGCTATGAACGTTTTATTCAAGCCCAGCACACAAATACTGCAATTTCGTCGAAGTCCTAAGCGCGGGGGACCATATGCGAGCGATGGTTGGCACGCTGCTATCCGTGGGTTGGTCACCACATGGTATGCCTTCGTCAAGGAGAGCGGTTGTAAGCTAGAAACGCACGTTCAGCTCACGCAGAGCCTAGTGCAAACGATCAACACAGATTCTCTCCTGAACCTTTTCATGAACCCCCGGGCGTAAGACTCCGAGTTTTACCCTATTCCCTTGTGACGAACGTCTTAGACAAATGCAAACTTACTTACTTTGCGTTCCGCTCCATGGTTCGGGCACCCGCACAAATAAAGCCCATCAGTCACGTCCTACAGCGGCAATCGCTACATTGGGATGCTTGTGTTTTCCAAAGATTAGGCGGCACTTTGCATGTAGCCTGTTCTGCGCTTTCCATGAAATCTGCTGCACATCCTCAGACAGACCTTCTAAACGGATCGCCAGATCCCCTTTAATCGCAGGTCGATGACGGTAACTCCAGGCCGATTCAATCAAGGTTAGATGTAGGCGCCAATTGCCTGTTTTCGTGATGGAGCCTCGTTTAGTGCTGGCTCCAGACGAATGCTCACAGGGAACCAGACCCAAGTAAGCCATAAGCTTCGACGGGGAAGCAAACCGGGCGAATGAACCGATTTCCGAAACCAGCGTCACCGCCGTCAGAAAGCCAATGCCACGAAGGGACTGCAAGATAGCCACCGAAATTTTCTCTTTGGATACATCTAAACTGATGAATTTTGTGGTAGACTTCATAGTGATAGCTCTGAAATGGTGGTTTTGTCACTTTCCATTTTAACCTAAGAGTGCAGCAATATGGAGGGCTATCCTTGTTTACGTTCATCATAGCTAGAAATAAACTTCCCTGTCCTGCCCTATTCTAAGCTTGTCTTGCTCTTACTCTTACTTTACCTTATGCTTGTCTTGTCCTGTCTCATTGCCTTAACCTACCTACCCCAGCTAGCCTCACGGCCTAACCTTTACTTCGTTCTCCGTAGCAAATACACCAGCTTGCGATAATAACCTGCCGCCTCTTTGTACCGCCGCTGATCCTCACTCACCACAGCCAATCCTTCATATAGGGATTCCAGGCGTAGCGGTTGCTGCACAGACTCAAAATACGACAGACAAGTCAGGGCTTGAGTTATAAAGGTGTCCTGTTCTCCGTGTGCGAGCGCCAGCTGACTTTGATAAAAAACCGCATTCATTCGCTGATCCTCTGTGACAGCACAACTTAACAGTTGATCCACACTTTGCGCCAGCATGCCCCAGCTTTTCCTAGCGGAGGCAACCTCACAGCGATACACCAAAAGCAACGGCTTCATCGCCTGTTGCGTCTCATTCGTTTCTCCCTGAAGCAAGCTTTCGAAACGCTCAATCTCAGCCTGTGCCTGATCTAACTCCCCTGACATCGTCAACATGACAATTCGATTGTTCGCAATGGCCGTTACCAAGTCACCCTGATTTCCGGCGTAAACCAGATTCGCCTCAGCCATCGACAATGCGGACAAAGCTTCCTGCAACAGTCCCATCGTAAAGCAATACCCGCTGTATGCCACATACAGACCAGACAAACGATGAAACAACCGCTGGTCATACACATGTTTCATCGTCTGCTCAAATGTGCGCTTCGCATCCTCATACTGCCGGGTATGAATGTATGCCTCTATCTGGATATTTTGGATCGACAGCCATAGCTCGCTTCCTGGCTCCGTCAGGGCGCTCAGTCTTGTCACATGAGTGAGCACGTCCACATACGCCTGCTTGGATCGGTAATATTGGATTTTGTAAAATAACAAAGCCTTCGTAAGCGGCCTAGGTAGCTGTATGTCATCCGGGCGGCCATACTTCTCCAAATAAAAATTCAGATACGATATATGTATATATTCATGCGCAGCGGCGTCATTTAACTGCTGGTAATACACTGCCTTCATTAGAGCAGTCGTCAGTTCCACCGTAAGCGAATCATCCCGATCATCCAGAGCATGTACCGTTTCCTCCGGGATCGCCGAGGCTGGAACCGACATTTGTACAAAGATCGCTTCTGCTCTCGCAAGTGTCTGTTCATCCTGCACTGCTGTTCGCAAAAGATAGGAGGAGCTTACACCCAAGCGCTCAGCAATACTCTCGGCCAAATCTTCGGGCAGTGGATAACGCTCTGCCAGGATGTTTGCAAAATGCGCCTGCGTAACCAGACCTTCTACGAGGTCCTTACGTGAGATTTGTTTTCGTTTGCTCAAAAACTCGATCCGTTCTTTCAGCATAACAGGTCTATCCTTTCATTATGACAGTCTACTCTTTCTCTATAGCGAGTCTATCATCTCATCATCCCAAAATGAAAGCCGAATTGCCACCCCCGTACTATCCTTCCAGTAAAATTGACAAAACGGTTTCCGTTTCGAACGTAATTGTTTTACAATAGGGAGGATGTATACGTACAATGTACGAAAAAAGCATGATGAATCGATCCAATGTTACACATGAATTGAACACGAAAGGGTGCCACAACAATGATTATTAAACCAAGAACACGTGGTTTTATTTGTACAACTTCTCATCCTGTCGGCTGTGCGGCACAAGTGCAGGAGCAGATTAATTATGTAAAATCCAAGCCAGAGATTCAAGGCCCCCGCAATGTGCTCGTCATCGGCGCGTCCACAGGTTACGGACTGGCTTCGCGCATCGTCTCCGCTTTTGGAGCAGGCGCTAATACAATTGGTATTTACCGTCCCTCCAGCTCTACGGATAAACGAACAGCTTCTGCTGGATGGTATAACTCTGCGGCATTTGAGAAGGCTGCGGATGCCGCAGGTCTTAAATCCTACAGCATCACCGGCGATGCTTTTGCCAATGAAACCCGTGATAAAGCTGTTGAACTGATTCGCAGCGAATTGGGTCAAGTGGATCTGGTCGTATACAGCGTTGCTTCGGCACGCCGTACCGATCCAAATACAGGCGAAGTGTCCAACTCCGTGCTGAAGCCGATTGGACAAGCGTACACCAACAAAACCGTCAATTTCCATACAGGTGAGATCACTTCAGTGACTCTCGAAACAGCGACAGAAGAAGAGATTCGTCAGACGGTTAACGTTATGGGCGGAGAAGACTGGAAACTGTGGATGGATGCACTGAAGCAAGGCGGCGTACTCGCAGACAATGCAACAACGATTGCCTTCTCTTACATCGGCCCTGAGCTGACACAAGCCATTTATCGTGAAGGCTCCATCGGTCAAGCGAAAGATCATCTGGAAGCAACGGCGCGCAAAATGCATGAGCAACTGAGCGCAAAAGGCGGACGTGCCTACGTTACCGTAGCCAAAGCACTGGTTACACAGTCCAGCTCGGCTATTCCAGTTGTGCCACTATATATTTCCGCATTGTATAAAGTGATGAAGGAAAAAGGACTGCATGAAGGATGCATCGAACAGTTGCAACGGCTGTTTGCAGATCGTCTGTACGCCGGCGGTGAAGTGCCAACAGATGAGCAAGGACGCATTCGGATCGATGATTGGGAGATGAGAGCAGACGTACAGGAAGAAGTGGCGAAGATCTGGAACGATCTTACGAGCGAGAATATCTACGACCTGTCCGATCTTGAAGGTTACCGCCGCGAGTTCTTCCAGCTGTTTGGTTTCGAAACCGATGGCGTCGATTATGAGGCCGATGTGGATCCAAACGTGGAAGTACTTCATCTCGTTCAGTCATAAGTTTAATGTATATTGCATCCAAGGAGGAGATTCCATGCTTCTCCTTTTTTTATTTCCGTACGTCTCCGTACGTCTCCTTACATCCACGCACACATTCATCACCTTTTCCTGACCTACTCGGCTCGAAGATAAAATAAAAAGAAGCACCACCATCCTGGATGATTTGCTTCTTGTGTTTGACCTTTTGCAATTTTTCGTTCTTGGTTGGTGTCAAGCGAACATGTTGCGATAATGCGCCATAATTTCCATTCACTCTGCGGCTTTGCTCTGGGGTCCATTGTCCGGACCGCTCTGCATTGCGTAGTGCCTTTTGTGTCTGTGTACGTGCCATAATGATGAACACACTCCTTCAGTTGAACTACGTTCAATATATCATGTGTAACGTTGCAAGTGAAGGTGCAACCAGCCCAAACTCATATATATCCGTATACAATCGAGACCACTCCTCGTTAACTAAGGAACGAAGGAGTATTCCAAGTACTCAAAGAAAAACTTGGGCTCCTGCTCCTAGTTTGTAACCTCCCATAGTTGAACGGAAAAGAACTATCTTTATATACTAAAATTGAGGCCTTTACATCTAAGTAATCTTAAACTTGTTTAACAAAAAGTCATAACGTCTCTTTAACCATTGAAGTGACCTACTTATGATCTTTGTAAATACATATGTATGAGTAATCCAGTAGGACGTCCAATTTTATAAAAAAAATAATCCCAACCTTTATTTCTCCTGGCACACTATATAATTGTCAGGAATTACAGATGCAAATATGGAGGAAAAAATGGATTCAATCAGTAATAACGGAAAAGAAGCCGCGGAAGCGATTCGGAGCTATGTCAAACCGATTTTCGGTTATGCGTTAAACCGGGTCAAGCACCGGGCCGAGGCGGAGGATCTGGCTCAGGAGATTATGCTGCAGTTGTTGAAATCCTTCTCTGGGGTGCGAGACATTAGAAGCCTTGACGCTTACGTCTGGACGGTTGCTCGATACACTTGGGTGAATTGGTTGAAAAAGCGCGAGCACGCTCCCCAAGTGATTGAAATCAACGGTATGTCTGAATTATCTGCCGCCCCTTCCCGGGAGCCGCTTGACCGGCTACTGGCAACCGAAGCTTCACGGGAGCTGCGCCGAGAAGTCGCGTTTCTGTCCGACATCCATCGCCGGATCGTGGTCATGCACTACTACGATGAGCTTAAAATCGGCGATATCGCGATTGCTCTGAACATTCCTGAAGGCACGGTGAAGTGGCATTTGAGCGAGGCTAAAAAGAAGTTACGGAAAGGGATGAAACGTATGCGTACAACAGGAACTTTAAGTGTCAATCCGGTCAGCATGGGGGAAATGGGCCATTCGGGTTCGGCCGGCAGACTGGGCGAAACCAACGATTTTCTTGGACGCGCCTTGGCGCAAAATATCGTTTATGCGGCTTATCACAAGGCGCGTACCGTACATCAAATCGCGGAGGAACTGGGAATGCCGCCGTCTTTGTTGGAAGGCGAAGTCCGGCACCTGGCTGATTACAATTTTCTCATCCAAACCTCTCCCGGCAAATACCAAAGCAATACCATCGTCTGGGACCTCTTCGAGTTGGCCGTAGCCGGTCATTCATTTTGGCAAGATTGTGCTGCCGAAGTGGCCGATGTTCATTTTGACGCGTTAATGGAAGTTCGCCGTCAAGTCGAGGATAGCGGAGTGTACGTTCCGGACGGCGACTATAACTTCCTGCTCTGGACCTTGCTGCCCAAAAACATCGAGGAGCAATCCTGGCGGAGCATGCCAGCGGGCGAAAACTTCGATGCAGTCGCACCAATGCGAAAGGACGGAGGTCAATATATTGCCTATGCGGCGTTAGATCGAAGCCACTATGCCGATCCGGGTTTTGATATGGGTAGTTACGTCACCTTCGGTCCGTCGCTCCGCTACGTCGAAGACACTCCTTTATACTTATGGCAATTCAATACTTACTGGAGCGACCGCGAGACGGATTGGCGTTTCCTGGAATACCGGAATGTCGAGATTTGTCATGCGTTCCAACAAGGAGAACTGCCCGACAACGAAGAGAACGCCGAGCAGTATTCGTTCCTGCTGGAGAAAGGATACATCCGCAAGACGAAGGAGGGGTACAAGTTCAATGCGGTTTGGTTTGACTCTCCGCAAACGTTGGATCGGTTGAACAAGGCAATGCCGGATTTGTCCGCTCTGTATGCGCCTGCTGTCGGCAAGCTCTATGACAAAATGCTCAACCTGTTCCTGCAAAATCAGCCGAAACATTTGGAGCCGCAGCTTGCTTACATGGTGAGAGGCAACACCGGCGGAGGCCGGCTGGTCGCTTATATTTTGAAGCATTTGATCGATAGCGGGAAGCTGAAACCGCCGTTGCCGCACCAGCAGAAGACGATCTCAACCTGGATGGGACCAGTAAAGTAAGTTGGTTCGGAATGTATACGAAGAACGTATGAAAATGATTGAAAACTACCCATGATGCATGTGCGTCATGGGTAGTTTTCAATCGCAATATATATGCCGAATTTCTCCTTTACCTTACTGACATCAAGATCGCTTGCGCCGAGACTGCCACGTCTCAATGGGTTCGTGGTCATGCTCTTCGATCAGTTCCATCGCTTCGTCCAGCCTGCGCGACTTAAACAGGGCGATCAGCTCGATCAAGTCCTCGCGATCCAGCAGTTTTACCTCATTCACCGCAGCCAGCGTGCGGCAAGCCTCCGTGTACCGGGCAGAAGTCAGTACAATGGATCGATCCGCCTCATAATAACGAATGGAGGTATAAATCTCTTGCACCGCGCTAAGACCAACAGGATGATTGGCACCGTAGCGTTTGGCCTGTACCACCGTGCGTCTGCCCAGCCTATCCACAAACACGAGGTCTGCACCGAAATCCCGGCTGCTCGTCGTTTTGTGAACCTCTTCATAACCGAGTCGCTCGAACAGATTGAAGAGATATAATTCAAACTCTGATCCATCCTCCATTTTATCGATATCCTTTATCGTGATTTTCTGGGGATTCGCCTCACTTCGTATGCGTTGCCCACGATAAATGATCCGCCGAGTCATCCAGGTTAACAGCAACAACAGGACAATGCCTGCGATAACCCATAAGATGATGTTTTCACTCCAATTCATGCCGCTTCTCCTCGTCATCGTTACTTCGTATTTCTCTTGTTACAGCCCTAAATATATCAAACTTTAAAGGTCTTCTAAAGAAGATGAATTCCCTGTAACTGTTTCACCTCTTTTAACATTGCATTATCACATCCGTGGTGTAAAAAGGTTACAGCGTGTTCGGTTGAATTACACTAGAAATCAATGGTAGAATTCTACAATCGGTGTTATTTTACCGAAGACGAAAGGTGGTTTATCACTTGCATACTACTTATACGAATCGCAAACGCAAATCCACAACTTGGGCCGTCCTTTTGCTCAGTGGCATGCTGCTCTTGAACATGAATACAACTACAGGATACGCGGCGGCGTCCACAGAATCCTTGTCTAAACCGGCATGGACCTCCTCCTCCCTCATGTTAAATGAGGCTAATACGGAGAAAGACGTCATGATCAAGAACATTTACACTGTACCTGCTAAAAATCTGGTATATGTACACACTTCTCAGCCCGTAACCAAAACCAGTAGCAAAACAACGCTGGACTGGCAGCTCGATTCACTTCAAGCACTGGATGCCAAAACAGGACAGCTCAAGTGGAGCACTATTTTCCATGAGAAAAGTGGCCCTTATACAACCTACTCCAATTCTGTATATGCAAGCAACGGTACGGCCTACGTATATATGGAGTATTCGGATAAAAGCAAGAAATTATATTCGTTTAATACGTCCGGCAAGACCAACTGGGTGAAAACCGTGAATTCGTCAGCAAACATCTCGCTCATGGATAACGATAATCTACTGGTCGCTACAAGTCAGGGCGTACAATCCAATGGCTCTGTGCGTTCTACCCTTTCTCTTTATGACCAAAAAGGTAAGCTGTTGACCGAAAAAACAATTGCAGGCACTGTACTCAAAGCAGCTCAGGGCAGGATTGTTGTCGATGCGAGCAAACAGGTCAAGTCGGGAAACTTCTGGCAACCGGTTGCCAATCCGAAAGTTGAAATCTATGACACCTCATTAAACCGTCTGTCCTTCTATCAATTCCCGGCTGATGCCAATACACAAGGAGATGGCGGCGGTGAAGCTCTGGCGATTCTGGATGATGGTTCCGTCCTGATGCGTGCCAACTTCGAAACCACCGGCAATCGGTTGATGGGATTTGGTTCGGATGGCAAGCTTGCATGGGGGCGTGCAATCGCTGGGGATGCGTATATTCAAACAGCGGGCAATGGGTACACCGTGCTCACCGGCTCAAAGCTTGAGTTATACACGATGAAAGGCAAAGTGACGGAGCGTATGTTCAAGGATGCTCAGCCTGTGCTCATGCATGTGGACCGAACACAAGACGGGCAATACCAGCTTGATTTTGCTAAAACAGGATATATTCTGAACCCACAGACATTGGAAGACGTGCATGTGTACACCGTCAGCACTGCTGTTCCTTCATTAGAAAGTATCTCCACTTATATGAATGATGTGATCTATTCGATGAAGGGTGAAGCTCTTTCTAAGTATGCACTCAAGTCGTCGTCGCCTAAATAATGAATGTTGCTCTTACCTGACATAGCTTTAGTCAAGAAAAAGCCGGAACAGCTCCTCGCGGTGCTCTCCGGCTTCTTTTATTTCCAATTCTCGTTAATGAATTCGTCCCTACCGGACAGTGCCCGGTCTTCCTTGTAATGCTTCTCGTTTTTCTTGTGATAGTCCTGGTGGTAATCCTCTGCCGGGTAAAAAGTTACGGCATCCCGAATCTCGGTCACGATGGGCTGATTGAACCGTCCACTGGCCGCGAGTTCCTGTTTGGATTGCTCGGCAAGCTGCTGCTGGCGTTCATTGTGTACAAAGATGGCGGTACGATACTGTGATCCTCGATCCTGAAACTGTCCTCCATCATCCGTGGGGTCAATCTGAGGCCAGTATAATTCTAATAAGCGTTCGTAAGGGAATACATCTGGATCAAATGTAATCTCCACGACTTCCACGTGCCCTGTTTCCCCAGTCTTCACCTGCTCATAGGTCGGATTTTCGACATGGCCACCTGTATAACCTGATACGATACCGTGGATGCCTGGTTGTTCCTCAAACGGGGTAACCATACACCAGAAACATCCGCCAGCAAACGTTGCTTTTTCCATCCCATTCAACTCCTCTGATTCAAAACAATATCATGAAAGCATTAGCTCAGACACGCATTCATATTCCTACATTGTAAAACAACAAGAGGTTGATGGAAAGCCACCGCAATGGCTCTTCATCAACCTCTTCATTCAGCTTCGCATGGAAGCATTCATATCGATATGGTTCATACAGCTTTTAGCTGCACCATAACTTCTTAATCAGGAACATCGCTCGCTCTAGTTTACCCGCGGCTGCGTCCCATCGAACGGAAGATCAAGCTGACAATCGCTACAAGCACAATCGCACCAATCAATGCCGGTACAATGTGGAATCCGCCCATCTCAGGACCCATGTCTCCAAGAATGACTCCACCTAACCATCCACCGATAAAACCAGCAACGATATTACCAATAATACCGCCTGGGATGTCACGACCAACAATCAGACCTGCGAGCCAACCAATGATACCACCGATAATTAATGACCATAACCAACCCATATCATTCACCTCTATTTTATAATTTTTGTTGCGTCTGACTACTATTAACCGCTCCGAAGGCATTTAAACAACTGGCATAAAAATTGTTGCATATTACCATTGTCCAAAATGCTTCTTTCTCTGCTAACAGGTGCTCTGCGAGGGCATGACAACAGGCCGTGTCAATTTCCGGCATCTCATCAGCACATGGCTGCGATATGTACCTCCCGAGAGTCATTGTATGTTACCAAAGACAAGGTTAGTATACCCAGTAAAGGTGAATTTATATTTATGGCTCAGAACCATTTATACTCCAAACTTTATAGTCCATCAGAATGGTATCAGTCAACGTATTAGATCAGAAAACAAGACTCATATAACAGATCAATAAAATCCAGCCCTACCCTTGCCCGGTTGTGCAAGCCAATTATGTTTATGACTTTTGTCCAGTTCTCCCCGCATGGACTGAATGACCTGAACAATATCGGTTCGCCCGTTTTGATGCCACTCCAGCGCAACGCTGACATACAATTCGCCGAGTTGGGCAAGCGAGAACGTATCTGTCAAGCGGGCCGCTTCGATCGTCCCTTCTTCACCTGCAAACACGCTAAACCCACGCTGCCGCAAATATTGCAAGCGTAAAGCTTCATCAGGCAGTGGAATCTCATAGGCCCGGTCGAATCGTCCGGCACGGTTCATGAGACCTGGATCGATTTTTTCCGGATAGTTTGTCGTACCGATCAAGAAAATCCCTTCTTTCGACGTCGCACCATCCAATGTATTCAGGAAAAAGGAACGAACTTCATCCGGCATCGAGTCGATATCTTCAATGATCAGCACCATCGGTGCCAGTCGTTTGGCTGCATCAAAAACTTCACGCACAGACTCGCTGTTGGTGTACTCCGTAATTTGCCAATAAGCTGCCGGTCCAGGAATACTGCCTGCTATCGATTTCACCAGCGTTGTTTTTCCGTTCCCTGGATGCCCATAGAGCAGAATACCGCGTTTGTAAGGGATGTCATAGTCCCGGTAAAAGGAACGATCCGCTTCAAAGAACTGATCCAGCGAGCGGAAAATATCCTGTTTGATCTGTGCGGAGAGAACTACATCTTCTCGGCTCACCGAACGAGTTATGGACTCTACATGACGGTCACTGCCATTGCGGGCATCCGTGTAAACCGTTACTTTTTTCATATTTTGCTGACGTTCGCGTTCCCTTACACTTCCCAGGAAATGCTTCATCTCTTCATCCCCTACAGCGAAGACAAAGTCTTCACTATAGATCCCGTTCTCTCGGAAAAAAGGTACCCGTACCAAAGCTACGCCCCATTTGGGATAAGCAAATACGTTGTTGCGGATGGAATAATGCACACCGTATGTTGGCACATCTCCATCATCATCATAATGCAACGTTTGGAGCTCCAGATCCTCAAAGATACGAGCAACAAGCTCGACCTCGTCACTTCCGTTCTGCAAGTCTTCCCGCAACAGTTCCCAATATTCGTTGTTCGGATCAGAACTTGAATACAACTTGTATTCAACGCCGTAACGCTTTAGAAGTGCCTCACCAATTCCCCGAATCAGTCTCGAATAGACCGCGTATCCTTCAACCCGGATACGTGTATCATGCTGTTCGTCGTAGGAATAGATGGCTTTTGTTTCGTTCATTGGATTCATCTGTTTATCGTTATCGTTCATCATTTCGCTCCCTTTACCGCAGCAAGCGGTTTACATTTGGCTACCACTTGAGCCAGTCCGGCGCCGGTAACACTATCTATAATTTCATCAACGTTTTTATACGCCTGAGGTGATTCATCAATAATGGATTCCAAGGATCGCTGGTTCACAACGATCTCGTCCGCCGTTCCTACGCCAAGAGCTGTAGCAAAATCTTCAACCGTCACCAAACGTTTCGTTGCGGTACGTGACCGTACACGGCCCGCACCATGACATATCGAATAATAGTTGTCTGAGCCTTCTGGCTGACCGACCATAATATACGAAGCCGTCCCCATCGAGCCAGGAATCAGAGCCGGATGGCCTGTAGCCATGTAAGGTTTTGGATTATCCTGGTGGCCTGCAGGCAATGCCCGTGTTGCCCCTTTCCTGTGTACAAACACCGAACCACGCTCTGCATGGGATTCCTCCCAAGCATAGTTATGCATCAGGTCGTACAGTGTACGAAATTCGCATTTTGACCCGAATACATCCCGGAATGCTTCCCGGATTGCATAAGCGATGAGATGGCGATTTACTACGGCATAATTCAATGCGGAATACATCATGTTGACGTAATGGCGGCCTTCCGCATGCTCCAGCGGGACAAATACCAATCGGGGATCGGAAGTTCCAAGGCCCAGCCGCTGCATGACTTTGGCAATCGCTGTCGAACTTGTCTGGCTAACATATCCGCCCCAAGCGCGGGAACCAGAGTGAATCATAACAGCAATCTGTCCATCATAAAGCCCCCAAGCCTCAGCTACTTCGCGATTTTCCTCAGCAATCTCAATCGCCTGAATCTCCGCAAAATGGTTCCCGCCCCCCAGCGTCCCCAGTTGACGATGCGAACGGTGCCAGGTCATATCCGGAACAAGATTCAGTACATTCTCGTCATACGTAAACTTACTGCTCTCCACATGCGTCAGTGAAGTCGACTTCTTCGGTGTATAGCTATCCGGAATATATTTTTTCGGCAGTCCGTGTAGTCCTTTTTTCACAATATGCTCTAATCTTATATCGGAAAAATGGCCTCGCTGGCTGTCTTCCATCGGTAACACTTTTTCGATCGCTTTAACCAATTTGCGGCGCAGCTTTACATCTTTCAGATCATCCTTATGCAGATTGGTCAGATGAACTCGCATGCCACAGCCGATATCACTACCCACGATCGAAGGTGATACATATCCACTCTGTGCCTCCCAGACCGCCGTCGTTCCAATACATGTTCCTACACCGACATGCACGTCCGGAGTATAACCCATATAAGAGATATCCGGAATCTGCAAATTATTGTTAGCCATCTCGAATACTTTGTAGTCCAGAGAAGAAAATAATTGCTGTGCCGCATATACGGTAAGTTCTCCCGCTGGTAATTTCACTTGATGGCGATAACCCTCAGTCATGTTGCTAAAATTTCCAACATTGTTCATTTCGTTATTCATAAATGATTGTAATTCCTTCCTGTTCCGTTCAGCAAATATAGTTTGCCGCGTGTTGTTTTGTAAAAAATACATAAAAAAGCCATGGACTGATCGTCCATGGCTTCTACTACATGACAATAACGGATAACAGCACAAATGAGTTTGCACCTGTTATCCATCGCTGGATACCGCGAAGAACACACATTGCCTATAGCGCTACACGCTGTATTCTATAAACAATATGCCCGTTCTTTATGTCGACCGTATGAGGCCAAAAAGACGATGAGCCGGATATACAATTGTGTCGATGCTTCTGTGTCCTAGATTCAATTCATAACCTAACGTCATGTCTCTCGGCCTCCCTTCATCATTGATATGTATATATTAATAGCAAATCTTTTCAAATGTCAACCCTTTTCTTGGAAATTAATGCATTCTTATATTCTAACGAATGATGAAAAAGAGGAGGTTGTCCGGGGACATCCTCCTCTTTTTCATCAGTTTATTAGGTTATTCACCGCTGTTTCTGTCATATTCATCAGGCAAACAACATTCTCATGATCATGACCTTAGAGTTTAGCCTGTTCTTGCAATTCTTCCACAGGATTCTCATCTTCCTTCTCAGGTACTTTGGATGAAAGGAACCATCCACATACCGCAATCGTGATCAGTACAACATAAAAACCGATTTTCCATATTTTATTTTCCGGGAAATGCTCATCCAGTACGCCTAAGGAAGGGTGCGCCAATGTAATTACGGACAGCTTAACCCCTACCCAACCTACGATTACAAAAGCAGCAACTTCTAGACCCGGACGCGAATGAAGCAATTTCACGAAAAACGATGCTGCAAAACGCATGATAACGAGCCCGATAAAACCGCCGAGGAAGATGACAATGAACTGTCCACCATCCAAGCCGCCAATTGGCGGCAAGCCGCTTGGTGGCAACGCAACCGCCAAAGCAACAGCTGCTAAGATTGAATCTACTGCAAAAGCAATATCTGCGACTTCAACCTTAAATACAGTCATCCAGAATCCAGATTGTTTCTTTGGTTTTTTTGGTGCATCGTCAGCTGCCTCGTCTGTTTTATTTCGACCACTCAATATCTTTTTGACAATATGGTTTATCGAAATGTACAGAAGGTATAATGCCCCGATCGCTTGAACCTGCCACACATCCACAAGGAATGAGATAAGGAATAACGACCCGAGACGGAAAACAAAAGCCCCCATCAAACCATAAAACAATGCTTTTTTACGCTTTTCCTCAGGTAAATGTTTTACCATAATTGCGAGTACCAGGGCATTATCTGCTGCCAGTAATCCTTCAAGGACCACAAGGACTAAAAGTACCCACCCATATTCTAATAACAGTGCTGCATCCAACATTGACTCCTCCTTAATATGCTTATGATGTACAAAAAAAAGGATCTTTACCATCGCTGGTAAAGATCCTTTTATAACCACAAAAAGAGACCTTTACCGAGCATAAAAACTTGGTAAAGGTCTCGCTAACAACAAAATGCTGCCAATAAAGCCGGGGATGTGATCCCGAATTGACGACTTTACTGTAAAAGCTACTCCCCTTTAACAGGAATATGTAGTTTTAGTTGAAACCGGTGAATAACCTGTATACATCATATTTCATAACATAAAATAAAGTCAAGCTTTATTTTCAGTGTTAAGGGCCAATTTTCGAAAAACAAAAAAATCATAAATCATATTGCCCAGCGGTACAAACGAAATGAAGAATAACGCAATGGGACGGCGCAAACGCCACTTCTGAGTTGTGTATAAAGATACCATAAACAAGAGATGCATCAGAAACAAAAAACCATACAAGTTTCCGAACCAAGTCACCGCTTGAGGCATAACTCCTGCATCCCGAAGGGGAAACGCAACGAACAACAGTAAAATATATGAAATCCCCTGTAACCATAACATTAGCCGGAAACGACCCAGCATTGAACGTAACATCATCTTCCTCCTGCTTCTATGCAATACACGCTAGTTGAACCCTGTACATTATATCACAAAAGCAGTGTCGATTTGCATCCAGCCAGGCTGTATTATATTCCATGTCATTTGCATGATCCAATATACGTCTCACAGGAGCCAAATATCCACCTCTAACATACAATGCATGAAATGTGTCATGAACATGTCGGACAAGGAGGAGTGGATTCATGAAGATCGTTCTGGTTGCACCAGAGAAGTTACCACTGCCTGGCAATGGTTCCGTGGAAATCTGTATATTAGGTATCGCACACGAACTTGCCCGCCGTCATCAGGTAACCGTTGTAAGCCGTCAAATTAAAGGGCTGCCGGCACTTCAACAGATCGGACAGATAACGATTCAGCGAATCTTTGCATCCAGTATTGTAGATTATACCCGGTCAGTTATTCGTTTGCTTCGTACACTCGATGTTGATGTTATTCAAGTGGATAACAGACCTCACAGTATGGCTACCATTAAACAAGCCTTTCCGCGAACACCTGTTATCCTCTATCTCCACTCACTTACATTTGTTCAACCCGGACCTCGGAAACTGTCTAGTCTGAAAAAAGCGGATTGTATTGCCGTGAACAGCCAATCATTGAAGCGTAGACTCAGCCGCCGTTTCCCTCCTGTAACGAAACGGTTAAATGTCGTTCCGCTAGGTACTGATCTTGACCGTTTCCGACCCGTTGCCAGCAATGAAGAACGGCTTCACTTGCGAGAGAAGTTTGGAATTACCGAACGTTTCACAGTCCTGTATGCAGGCAGAGTCATCCCTGGCAAAGGGGTCGATATTCTAATTCGTGCTATTGCTTTAGCACAAAAGCAAGTACCTGTCCAACTGGTCATTGCAGGCAAGGGCCCTCCAAAGTATGTACGCTCATTACGTAAACTGACACAAAAACATAACGTTCATGCCGCCTTTTTAGGGCAGATGAATCATGAACAGATTGATCAGCTCTATCGAAGTGTAGACTGCCTGGTCTGTCCTTCACAGAACCACGAGGCCTTTGGCTTGGTGAATGTAGAAGCTATGGCCTCCGGCATTCCTGTCATCGCTTCGGATAATGGGGGTATAAGGGAGATTATCCATTCGGGAATGAACGGATACTTGATATCAGAGTATAAGCACCCTCAGCAGTTTGCTTCATCCTTGCGTCAATTGGCCACACGACCTGATCTTGTGCAATCCATGGGAAGAAGTGGCCGCGAAACAGCAAGTTCTCATTTCAGTTGGTCAAGAACCGCTCTCTACTTGGAGGCAGCTTACACAAGGCTCATCCGTTCATGAGCCTTTTTTCTTGATCAGGCTTTCTCACGGAACTGCCATTCCGTAATAATAGAGTCCATCTGAGATACAGGTACATACATGATTTCGATCAGTTCAATAATCACCATATCCTTCATCATAAATCTTACTTTTGCACAAGTTTGTTGGTAGAAGGCATCGTAGAATCCCGCACCAGTCCAGCATCCATGAGGTACCATAGCAGCATGGTTTACGATATACCCCACCTCCCCTATTGGGGGGATAACCACTTTAATGGCTTGATGATCCAAGCGATTATCCGGGTCCTTTACAAGATACAGTGTATCCCCCACATGCAGAGCTTGTGCTCCATGATAGTTTTCCATGCCCATCAAAGCGGCAAAAATTTTGTTACTCATACGAATGCTCCTTTTTACAGATATTCCTTGGCTTATGGCTATAAAGCCTCTTCATCTTTATAGTGCTCCAACCATTCCAAAAGTTGTTTGCGAATCTCTCTCCGATACTCGCGAGGTTCAAGTACCTCAGCCTCAGCACCGAACTGATATAACCATTGCAAAAATTCACGACTGCTATTCAGTGTTACTTCGAATAACAAACCACCATCCATAAGATCTGTCATTCGTGGACGAACAAACATCTCTTCTTCTTTTATGTAAGGGGCCACCTTTTCGGAGAATCTTACCTTAAAATGAATATGCTCGTCCCCTCGGTCAACAGACCAAGTATTCTTCATATACTGAGTGATATTGAAGTCACCCATATCAAATGCAGCATTGGTTCGTGTTACATCCAGGAAGCGGCTAATGCGAAACAACCGAACTTTCTGCTGTAAATGACAGTACCCAATCAGATAGAAACGTTGGTCACGCGGTACGAGATAATAAGGGTCTATTTGTCTAACCGTAATCTCGTTATTCGTGAGCGTATGATATTGCGCTTGAATCGTCCGTCCATCTAAAATCGCTTCGATAATGGGAATTAACAAGTTTGGATCCTTTCCTTCTTCTCGGTAAGCAGGTATCCCCATCCGAATAATTCCTGCAATATTTTCCACAATTTCACTGTTCCTTGTTTTTTGTTTAGTATGTGCCGATATAACCTTATCATATGCTGAGTCAAATTCAGCAGGTAATTTAGATGTATCGACTAAGGCCGGAAGCATACAGAATAGCATGGCTTCCTGTTCGGTAAAATCTAAAGGATACATGGCAAACTCACCGATAAATCGATAACCCTTTCCATATCCTTCGTTCATTATGGGAGCAACCCTGTCCAAAATCCGGAGATCGCGGTAGATTGTGCGCACCGTTGTACCACATTTCAGCGCCAATTCCTTTGCAGAGATTCCGGGATTAGCTTGTATAGCCTGAAGTATACGCAGCAGACGAATTAATTTCTCTGTCATGTAGTTTCTCCCCTTCGATATTTTATCGGCAAGGAAAACTAGTTCCTTTAGTTCATATATAAATCTTTAGTCCCAATTGATTTTTCGCAATTTCACCTTTTATTTATAGTCCAATTGCACTTTTCCCCTCTCTAAATATACCTTCTCTTACTTGCTTGCGTAAATTAATAACCCAAAATCTAATTTTCCTATGCCTGAAAGCCTATACAAATATCTAAAAAAAATACAAAAAAAGCCCTGATCTCCAAACGAGACAAGGCTTCAAAAAGTTCTATTTGTCATATTTTTATTAGTTTATTTCCCTCAACTTGTTCAGCACGTGAACCATGCAATCACATAACACTGGAATATCATGCATTTGATCCTCATTCACATGCCTTCCGAAATATATATTGGCAGAAACGTTAAATGATACCGGAGCTTCTCCAAAAAGGTAGTGGATATGCTGAACTATCCGCTGATCGGGCCAATTTTCCTGCATGATCGACTGGACGTTGTGACAACGTGGCTCCAGTTCTTTAGTTACCCACGCAAAGCGAAGCTCCAGTTCGCAGCCGGGATGGCTGCCTGGGGTCTCCAGAATCTCTGCGGCTATAGCCTGCAGCGAACTTCTCATTACCACTTCGGCAGTAACAGCCGTATGATTTCTTAGGCAGAACCGCAAGGTGAATTCCCGGGACATGCTTGCCATTTCTAATTGATCCATGCGATGGGTAATGTGAATGCTCTCATCCAGATTGTCCAGGTCATAGAGGTAATTCTCGAAAGCTACTTTTAAATTATCGTATATCGTGGGGTCAAACATAGGGCAAACCTGCTTTCTTTTCGATTTCATCTATCTTCACGTTGTACCACAAATACGCTCCTTAAATCCATATGAAAAGCCCAGCCCACAAGAAGTGGACTGAGCTTGGACCTGATTTACGCAGAATTTTTGAAATTCCAGCGTTCGCCTATTCTTCTGCAGATTGACCTTCTTCTGCTTCTGGGGCCGCTTCATCAGCAGAAGCGGTTGGTTCCTCTTCAACAGCTTGCGGTGGCATAACCGAAGCCACGATAGAATCTGGTGATGTCACGAGCGTCAAACCTTTATCCAGTTTAATATCGCCTGCTGTCAAGCGGTCACCAATTTCCAGACCACTGACGTCGACTTCGATCGAAGTTGGCAGATCTGCTGGCAAACCTTCAACCTCCAGTTGTGTTTCTTGCGTCTGGAAGACACCGCCTGCTTTGGAACCAGCAGCAGTACCTTGGAAATCAATCGATACACTAACGCTAATCGGTTTATTTTTCGAAATTTGTAAAAAGTCAACGTGTAGTAGACGTCCATTACGCTCCTGCTGATCCTTGATCAGTACAGGAACGGTTTTTCCGCCCTCTACACTAAGGTTAAACATCTCTGAGCGGCCTGTACGAGCCATTTTCAGCATTTCTTTTTCATCCACATGTATGGCGGCACCTTCTTGTCCCGGTCCGTATACTACGGCAGGAACTCGTCCACCTTGTCTTAACAGGCGCAATGCTGCACCTTTCTTTTCAGTTCTTGGCGTTGCTGTAAGTTGAGCCATTTTTCCGTTGGATTTCATGGTTGAACATCCTCCTTCAAGGGATCCCTACTTTGGTTTTGTTGGCAAGCTCTACGGCTTCTCTCATAGACCAAAACGGTCTTTTTTCTGAGGCCATATGTTGGGCCATATCTATATTTACCCCAATGATCCGGCATCTAAAACATAAATCCGGAGTTTTTTATCCTTTTTTTGTAATTATATGTGTTTTGGAGCATAAGAAAACAGCCGGAATTCCTTCCGACTGTAAGATTAGTGCTTGGAGTGATGAAACGAATTACCTGTTCAAAACATTACAGAGAAGCACACATCATGCACTATTCAGATCATCCTTTTCAGGATTTTCTCGCACAATCTGCATTTCATCTGACCCACTTTGTACCATAATCTGCAGGTCACCATCCTCAGGCATGATATCCACATAGCGATCTCCACAAGTGTCCTTGGCCTCCCACTCATTCAGCCTGATGACAAAACCCAGATGATGCAGACCGGGAGCTACGCGGAACCGTGCTTTCGCAACATGGCCTGCCCGCTCCAAGCGAATGGCTCCATCCTCCATACCCGTTCCCCATACCCAAACATCCCAGCCGTCATAACAGCCATCAGCGCGTTCATAACAGATGGTCACGGTTCGTGACAGGTATCTGTGAACCGTAACCGCATATGCCGCACGAACGGAGCCTATTTCTGCGATGATCATGGATTTCCCCGAAGTCAGCGCCCTCACGATTCCCGCTTGGCTTACAGCAGCTACATCCGAATGAGCAGAACTCCAGCGAATATGAGCATCTGTAAGTGGCTGCCCATATTGATCCAGCACCAACGCACGGAAACGACTAACTCGAGTTGTATATAGCACTGGTTCACCTATGATCTCGATTCGCTCAGCGTAGCGGATATCAACCTGAACGGTACAAGACGCTGTGATCGAACCGACGCTTGCCGTAATTGACACTACACCACGACTCAATGTACGAATAGTGCCATCTTTTTCTATACGAACCATGTCTGGATCAGAAGAGTTCCATACCACAGGTACATTTTCCAATACATTGCCGATATGATCCCTCACCGTTGCTCGTAGCTGAGAAGTTTCCTGCGGAGCAAATACCCTGCGCGGAAGAGCGATTTGCAGTGCAGCCGGTTCTGACTGGGGCGTGAGCTCCTTGTCGTACAGAACCATAAGCGACCAACGTTCCATCTGAACCTCCCCCGTAACCGTCTCGATCACGTCGGTTCCAGCGGTATGATGATTCACAACAACCTTCCACTCACCCTCATCCAGGTGTAAGGTCTGAGATTCCTCCGAGCCGTTATAGATAATCATAATCCGATGCCATGAATCTTCGTTCGCTCCATGTTCAAGCATATAGGCAACAACGTTTCCATCCATCCGAATGAAGCGGAGATGTCTGCGAATCTGTTCTGCCTCAATCATACGGAACGCCGGATGGGTGCGCCGCAAGTGGATCAGCCCACGATAATAGTCAAATACAGGCCTGAATCGGGCTTTATTGGCCCAAGTGATCGTATTTACCGCATCACCGCTTCGATAACTGTTATGATCTCCAGCCTTGGATCTTAACATCTCATCACCGGCATGTAGAAACGGTATTCCCTGTGAAGTAAGCAGGATGCCAGATGCAAGAATGGAACGGCGAACCATTTCATTATGCAATACATCTGCTTCATCGACATATCGATACGGATCTGCAGCCTTAACAGCCGACTCGGCACTGCCTCCCTCCACAGGCTGTCCGTCTTTCCATACAGGAAAGCCCAGATCATGTCTAAGATGGAGCGAGGTAGTCATTTTATCCCAGAGATTCAGGTTATCATGGGCGGTCACATAATTAACGGTTTCGGCGGGGGATGAGGTGAAGTCATCCAGTGCTCCCGCAACACCTTTGCTTATTTCATATTCCAAGCCGCCGGCACCTGTGATGAATCCTCTACTGCTACCGTCACTGTCTCCTTTAATCGCACCGCGAAAATGATCATTGAATACAGCAAATCCTTTGCCTCTCTGTGTTCCCTTGAGGGTTTGACGAGCCAGCGGAGAGTCGCCTCCCATCCACGGCTCTCCATAGATCAGAAAGGTAGGGTCTATCTTTTCTTTTAACTGACGGGTAAGCTCACTCATCGTGTCCAGATCAATCAGTGCCATCAGATCAAACCGGAATCCGTCAATATGATATTCTTCTGCCCAATAGCGTAAGGAATCCAGAATATATTTTCGTACCATAGGACGCTCTGTTGCCAGTTCATTCCCTACACCTGAACCGTTGCTGAGTGTACCATCTTCATAATAACGATAGAAGTAACCTGGCACGATTCGCTCAAAAGGGCCTTTTTCCACACTGTACGTATGGTTGTACACGACATCAAGCACAACACGGATCCCTTGCTGGTGCAAGGACTGAATCATCGCTTTGAACTCCCGAATACGAACAGCAGGATCTCGGGGATTCGTCGAATAGGAACCCTCAGGTACATTATAGTGTTGCGGATCATAGCCCCAGTTATAGGGTACTTTGGCCGTTGGATCGGTGTTCGCTACTGCGAGTTCATTTACCGTCTGGTAATCGGCCACAGGCAGCAGATGTACATGGGTAATACCCAGTTCAACCAAATGATCGACGCCAATTCGGTTGCCTGTCTCATCGGTAAGCCCGGTAGCCGTAAAAGCCATATACTTTCCTTTGTACGGAAGTTCGGCCTGAGGATCGGAAGAGAAGTCTCTTACGTGCAGTTCATAGATGATCGCATCAACCGGGCTTACAAAGGCGGGCTTTACATCTTGATCCCATCCCTCTGGATGAGTCATATTCAGATCAATGATCGCCGTCCGTTGCCCATTGACTGTAACTGCTCTGGCGTAAGGGTCCGCTACTATTTCTACCCGTTGATCATGATGAACGATGCGATACATATAAAAGTGTCCTGCCCAGTCGCCCGAAAGAGTCCGTTGCCAGATCCCGTCCGGGTCACGTGTCATCTCAAATGCCTGACCATCCTCATGATGGGACACTTCGCCAAGATCGTTATACTCTCCCTCATATTCGAAAACTAATATATTAACCAGCTGTGCTGTAGGCGCCCATACTTTGAACGTACTCGCAGCACTGGTATAAGTTAAGCCAAGATCGTTGCCTTCATAACAAAAAGAAGTCCATTCCGGCATCGTTCTCACCGCCTTTATATCCTTTAATTTCGTATTGTCCCGATGTTACGAAGTGGGACGCCTTTTGTCAACCCGGGGTTGTCTGTACTCAACATATCGGTTAGATCGAAACAATTGATGAGCAATCGCTTTCATCTATCATATGTAAACAAGCGCAGCGGTTGACAACGTATGTACCTATGGAATCAAAAAAACACCCTCTTTTGATATCAAAGAGAGTGTTCTACTGTGTGACTTTTAAACTGAAATACATCGTTATGACTCACTGCCCTGTTGTTAGATAAAAACAGACATTTTGTCATCCTTGTACAAGCCTGACTTTCTTCAAGAGGACTGCGAAAATAATACGGTCATGGATAACATGCTGACCTGTACTTGATTGTTGTTAGTCTCTTGATTGTCTGAGCTGCTCTTGGTGCTCTTTTTGCTATGCTGAGTCTGATCGTGGATGTTATTGTTGCCCTCCATTTCCTCCGTAACCTCGATGGTACGAAGCGTATTTACACCAGCCTGTCCTTCTTCAACAACCACTCTCCATGTGCCTGAAGGGATAGAGATCCGATGAGATTCTTTGGTCGCATTGTAGATCACGATAATCCGTTGCCATGCATCATTCACATCTGCACCCTGCAACTCGAATGCTAAAAGTCCTTTATCTTTTTGCAAAAGTCGAACATGCTTCTCAATCGCTTCGCGTGTACGCAGGCGAAAAGAAGGATGCTCCCGCCGCAGGCGAATCAGGCCACGGTAATAGTCGAATACGGGCTTAAATCGTTGCTTCTGATCCCAATGTATGGCGTTGACTACGTCTCCACTCTCATGACTGTTAGCGTCCCCGTATTTACTTCGTAATATCTCATCTCCTGCCGCAATCAGCGGAACACCTTGTGAGGTAAGTACAATACCGTTTGCAAGAAGGCAGCGTCTCACGGTTTCGTTTCCGAGCACATGCGCTGGATCGATCTGAAGATAAGGATCAGCCTGTCGCACAGCCTCTTCCACATTGTCGAACCCCCGGATACTCCCATCCTCATCATACGTCAGAAAGCCTAGCTTATCTTGTAACCCTTGCGTACGGGCCACCTTATCCCACAGATTAAGATTGTCATGTACAGTTACATAATTAATAGTCTCAGATGGACCTTCCGTAAAATCATGAATAGACCCTTGCACGCCTGTCCATAACTCCGCTTCTTTCCCGTCTTCACCCGTCGCAAAACCTTTGCCGTCCCCATCACTGTCTCCTTTAATGACACCACGGAAATTATCATTAAACACGGCAAAGCGTGATCCGCGCTGTGTTCCTTTCAAGGTCATCTCATCACCCAAAGGTGATTCCATTGCTCCCCAAGGTTCGCCGTATAACAAAATGGAGGGAGATACCTCAGTATGAAGCTCGGATGCGAGCTGTTTCATCGTCGTAACATCCATCAGCCCCATCAGATCAAAACGAAAACCGTCCACATGATATTCCTCTGCCCAGAAACGCACCGAATCGATAATAAATTTACGTACCATAGCTCGTTCTGTTGCCACTTCATTGCCTGTGCCTGAACCGTTACTGTACGTTCCGTCGGCATGCTGACGATAATAATATCCGGGAACGAGCTTCTCAAATGAACTCTCCGCTGTATCAAACGTGTGGTTGTACACGACATCCATAATGACACCTATCCCTTTACGATGAAGTGCAAGCACCATGGACTTGAATTCACGAATTCGCGTTACGGGTTCATCTGCGCGTGATGCATAAGATCCTTCCGGAACATTGTAATGTAGTGGATCGTAACCCCAATTATAGTTAGAGGCATCCTTAGGATCATCATCTACCTTCGCCTCGTCTACCGTAGCAAAATCAAATACAGGCAACAGGTGTACATGTGTAATGCCTAGTTCAACCAAATGATCAATTCCAAGCGTATTACCTGTTGCATCTTGAAGCCCAGTCTCGGTGAAAGCCAGATACTTTCCTTTGTTCGCAATCCCGGAAGAAGCATGAATGGAGAAATCCCGGACATGTAGCTCATACAGGACAGCATCCGTGGGATGACTCAATTCGGGACGTTTATCCTGTTGCCAACCCTCAGGGTGAGTCTCTTGCATGTCCACAATAACACCCATTTCACCGTTCATGGTTACGGCCCGCGCGTAAGGATCAACCGCGATCGTTGAAGTTCCATCGGCAAAAGTTGGCTTGAACATATAGCGATAACCTCGTAAATCCCCTTCCACTTCTAAAACCCACACATCCTGTTCACCGGAATGCATTGGGATGTTGCTCTGCTTCAACGCGTTCGGGATGTCATCGGGACTTCCACCTGTGAGGGGTGGGTACAGAAGCAGTTCCATTTGAATCGCAATGGGAGACCAAACTTTGAAAGAACAAACAGCCGGTTGAAGGGTAACCCCCAGATCCCCCCCTTTATATGTACTCGTGATCGAAGCTATATCTGTTTTCCGGGCAATCTGCTGTTGCTGTTGTTGAACTTCGTCAATCATATCAATTCCCCTCTCGGTGAGCGTCGTATGTTATTCATGTAAAACGGAATGTAGAGCGTGGTGCCAAGTGAGTATCAGGAAAGTGCTCCTTACCCTTTATACCCGTTCAACGGATCAAGCATAATCTGTTTATACAAAAAAGAAGTAGCCGTGACGCAGACTCACATCACAGCTACTTCGTATATAAAGCTTCTACTTTTATTTCAAACCCGTCGTTTCGCTAATGAGGTACCTGCGCTTGAAAATCATCACGGCTAGATTGATCTGCATGATACCACACCACATCTCCATCTCTCGTCTGCCATCTTATCCCCTGTTCATCCACTGGACTTCCATTAAAACCTTCCAGTTTCCATTGATTCATTAATGGGGCGTGCATATATTGCAGATGAGGCGCGAGTGTATTGCCATTTTGTAACGTTTCCAGATTAAAGTTCACTACAATGTATCCATCTTGCAGGAATACAGGAGCCTTGTCATCTAGCAAAGTTTCTCGGGCCAGACGCTCCAGATTCGTGCCTTTGGGAACAGCATATACATCGGCTGGCAGGCTATATTCTCCGTACCAGCGCTGTATGGCGGCATTCGCCCGATCTATATCCACCCCGGAAGGAAGGTCTGTTTTTGGACCTATGAGTGTACGAATCTGTGACGGGAGAATCATCCAATCGTACCTGCCTGTCCAAGTTTGACGATATGACATCTGGGTCACAAACCGAACCATCGCCTGTTCCAGCGTATACAACTGCCGATCTTCTGATGTCCATTCATGGGTGTACTGATAGCGTGCTGTATCGCTGAGTTCCATTCCAGGCACGTTTCGTAGCCTTGCGTTCAGCACTACATAACGCTTCTCAACATCCTGTGCCGATCCAATAAGGATAAGTTGCTGCTGCCCTCGATGGTAGTACAAATCCACTTCCTGCCTCTTGGTTCCGTCTTTGGGGATATAAAAGAAAGTTGGTGTGATTCGGATACCATCCTGTTTGCCAAACATATTCCCCTTGGTCTTCACATCAAACTTAAAGTGATAGCCTGTCTTCACAGCGACATTGCGGTATCCCTGCACAGGGTGGCTACCTGGGCGGATTGGCAAAACATACGGAGCCAGGTTGCCCCTCGGATCTCCATCAATTTCATTTGTTCCTGTCCAGTAGTTAACACCCGTAGGCTCGGGACTTCCTGGTCTTTGACGAAACACCCTCTCCCAATGATAGTCCGCGATATCTGTGATTCGAAAATCATACAATCGCCCAATGACCTCCACAGCTATCGTATCCGTTGCGACATGATGTGCCAGATCCGTATTAGCATCAGGTTGTTCTGTAAACTGCATGGGTGCATTTTCTGCGATGTTGCGGAACTCAATCTGATAGGCGCCTTCATCGATCCAGACAGGAAGCACAAAGGTAGTATCCAGTTGATTGACGGGAATATCAACCCAGGTTTTGGCTGGGATAAAGCTACTTTTGCCATCGGTGTAAACATCGAACGGGAAACGCACCTGTTTACTGCGAAAATACTTCCCGTAATCGCGATTTCCGTAACCTGGATAGCGTACTTCATCTAGATGTTGTCCTGACGTGGGGATACGGACCAAGAATGGACGCTCCAGAATTAACGCCGCCCGCATAGGATCTGGCTTCGTTTTTTGGTTATGCGGCTGGTCATCCGAAACCCAAGCATAGTCGACCACTGGTGTATGTACCGTGACCGGATTGATTCCAGGAATTGAAAACCGCTGATTTTGTCCAGCGTTTACGTTTTCAGGCAGTAGTCCGTAGAATATGTCACCCGTGCTCGGCTGATCTGCTCTGTTCATCAGTGTGTTCTGAATGGTTAATCTGTTCTGATATAACACATCATCCCCGATCATATGAGGCTGCGGAATCATTCCAGGTCTGGGGGCTTCCTTCTGGGCTGGGCTATTATTCATAATAGTCGTACCATTAAAGACCACTTTGTCATTGTTAACCGTATTCTCCTGAACCACCGCTTCTGCTTCTGCTTGAAAAAGTGAAGTTTCCATCGGCGTAGGCGGCTCAGTGGAACCTCCAGGGACAGTCTGGGTACCCAGATCAATCTCACGACATGGCGAAGGTTTAACATGACTCTGCACAGCAGTATCCGTCATAGATTGTAGAGTTGGAGGTATGTAGGAATTTGGTGTCAGCGTAACTACACCTCCGTAACCACCAAGCGCATAGTTAGACACCTTGGCTTCATTTAATTTGTAGACCTCTAAGTTATCAATCCGCCAATAACTATATTCCCTTGTTACTCGCATCGATCGATCACCTGGCACATCACGTTCTTTGGGCTCTGGTTGTGTGCCTGGATCCCCCTCACCGCGGGAAGGTCGGCCTGGTATTGTCCACGTTTTGTGGTACGTCTTCTTGACTTTAACATCATAGGTCACTGTGCCCGTCATGTTCACCCATCGGTGCTGAAACAAATATCCTTTGGCGAGAACATTTGCATATAAATCTTCCGACGTTGGGATTCCTCGTGTAACATCAAATTTCTCGGCACCCCGAATGTCTGCTCTGAGCACCCCTTGAACCGAAGGATCCATCACTTTAGCTTCAAGTACTGCGCCTCGACTTGGTGGACTGATGCTCACCGGACAGGCATTCGCAGGATCGTTTCCTGGATCTTCACCGCCCGTGTCTCCTCCACCTCCGCCATTAGAGCATTCCTTGACCTCAAGCTCTTGTTCAGCCTGTTCATCTATACGCTGGGCGGTATCCAGGAAATGAGCTTTGATGATCGTAGTACCCACAATACCCTTTGTTGTAATTTTGCCATCAGCACCGATTGTCGCCACAGAAGCATTCGAACTGCTCCACATCAATTTGGGATGCACCGTTAATTTATGGATACTTCGATCTGATTTGGTGAGGACTGCTTCCGCCTGCAATGGTGTTGTCGTAGATTTACAGGCATTAGGCAGGTTCACAACCAGTCCCGGTTCGGACGTCACGGTAACGGTGGCTGTATCCGAAATGAGATATGTACCATTGTTCCAAATTGCACGTACTGTAACCGTTCCAGGGCTTTCCGCTTTTAACATACCTGTCTTTAGTTCAATGCTTGCCACCGCTTCGTCCGAAGAAAACCATTTAATCTCCGTCTCCCTGCCAGATACATCGACCCCCTCACTCCACGCTGTGGAGCCATAGCCTTTGGTCTTTACTTTGGCTACCATCTGTTTGGTCTGGCCAATCGTGAGGGTAGTATCAGGTGTAACGTCAATCTCTTTTTCTTCCTCTAGATCACCTTCCCAAATGATGTCCATAGGGGTGAAGTAGGCAACTACTTTTTTTATACATCCAGTATTCGTTCTACCACCATTCTCAAATGGCTTATGCTCCGTTGGTACATGATATCCTCCAGTGATTGTCCTGATCGCAACAACAGTTGATAAGAACGGAGGTCTAATATCTCCTATACCAGTATACGAATTTTGATCTGCTCTTCCTTGATATTTAACATCATGAATACGTATGTTTTTAACTTTATTAGTATCAATTCTTGTAGAATTGTAATCAGGCCAGTCTGTTGGTGGCCAATTACTAAAATCTACACTATCGGGAACCTCTGTCGCTGCAGGAAATGGATTTGAGCAACTCCCTGCATTATTTGCATAGGTCGGTCCTCCTGAATGATCAGCTCTAAATTTCCCATTATTCTCTTGGTACCAATACACTCCCGGATTTCCTACCCTAGGGTTCGCTAGTATGGTAATATACTGAGGGCTCTTCATTCTTTTAGGGCCATACTCACTTGTAACAGCGTTTACTATGTTTGACGTTAATATTAACGCTGTGAGTTGTAAAATCAACACTCCAAATAATATAGCTACACAAGAATATATTACTTTTCTCATTACAACCTACTCACCATCCTACTGAACTACCTTTGAATTCTAAATTCACCTAATTGATCTGTTTTCAGAGAATAAGACCACGATGTGTTTCTCAGAGTTGAAGTAACCCAAAATCTTTTTTGAATACCCTTCTTTAATAATTGTCCCGAGTCCATAGGTATTGTATTAAAACCTTGTTTCTTAGCCACATCCAAATTGAGACGATTAAACTGTATTAGTGAATCAGATAACCCCCTATTGAATGTGATCAAATTAGAACTTTCTAAATTAGATTTGAAGGAAATATCTACAAAAGTCCTATACGAACCACTTGCATATTTTTCAGGCATAAAAAGCTTAGCATAAATTCCTTCTGGTTTACTTTGAGTCGCATCCACAACGATAAAACGATGAATTTGTAATACTCCAGACTTGTTACTAAGGCTAATATCAGCTTCTGATAGATCTGAAATCATGACAGAGCCAGAGCTATACTTATAATTACTAATCGTCGTTAAATTCGTACCTGTCGTGCCCACTTCCCGCATCTCGTTCAGGTCGCTGTACTTGGAGGCATCTGTCCCCTCCACGTCCATGTAGCGAAGCAGAATAGCGGAAACCTCTGCACGAGTTGTCGTATCTGCCGGTTTTAACGTGCCGTCTTGAAATCCACCGACAATGCCTGTTCCGCGCACTAGGACGAGGTACGGAATCTGTTCGTTACGAATCGTTCCGCGGTTTACTTCAGGTGTAGGCAGTAAGGTGTTTTTCGTATCATTAAAAGCATTCTGAAAACTGCTGTCCGACTTGATCAGTCCGTTTGCAATCCACTTCATCATTTCATATCGTGTCAGTTCCGTATTGGGCTTAAAGCCGCCTGCATAATCACCAGCGTCAATAAAGCCTTGTTCCACCAACTGGCGGACAGCCGTTTCAGACCAATGTCCTTGAAGATCAGAGAAAGAAGACTGCTCCTGCCCCTGAGCATTCTCGATTCTGGTCGAGCGAGCTAGTATTGCTGCATATTCCCCGCGGGTGATCTTACCATTCGGGCGGAAAGTGCCATCCTGATAGCCGGAAATCAATTTTTTCTCATATGCTTTTGCAATCGTTGCCTGAGCCCAGTGTCCTTTGATATCGCTGAACCGACTCCCTACGCTGTCGCTCACTCCAGCACTAACCACTGTCGTCCACTTCCCAGACCCCATTCCAAAAGAAAGACATGTACCTGCCATCATGACTGCTGTTAACAGCCCTATCATATAAACAAATCTTCTTTTCTTCTTCCCTTGAACCACTCGCTTCATCTTCAATCTGTTCACGCTCCTATGTACCTTAGTATGGGGATCCTTCATTTGCTCAAACGGATGACTTGCTTATCAAACATAAGTCAAAATCCTAAATTTGGAATTATAATCAATATTCTACCATGTATAACTAGTATTTTGGTATCATTTTCATACCTCCCCATGATTCTAAGGTGACCATCTCCCCCTCCTTGAGACCTACTCTTTATCCTAAAAAACAAAAAAAGGCCATGAATCCGCAGATTCATAGCCTTATGCTTTAAGGTGTAGTCTCACTTATTAAATTATGGAATTTTTACTCCTTTATAGGATAAACTTATTCCTTGCATGAAATCAACCTTTTTTTATGGCAGTCTCATTTATTTCCCGTTCAGTTCTTTATACGAAGCTTCCAGTTCTGTGATCAGTTGGTCACCGCCTGCTTTTCTCCAGTTGGCAACTTCCTGTTCCCAGCCAGCATCATCGATCTTGCCCATAATGTATTTGGTCTGCGCATCCCAGATCATCTGATCCAGTTCCTGACCGCGCTCTGTATAGATCACCGAGGACAGTGTAAGTGCAGGATTAGCAATTGCATACTGTTCATTTTCTCGAGCCATCTTCGTGCCTTTCATACCAATAGGAACATCGACCAGTTCAGGCACATTGTATCCTTCCACACTTAGCAGATTATCACGATATGGTTTAACCTCACGCTGATATGCGTCGAAGTCTTTCAGTTCCGTTTTACCGTCAGCGGTCTTGCTGTAGTGCACATCGAGTAAACCACGCAATTGCAGCGTGCTGAGTTCCTCGTCCAACAGCTGATCCAGGAAGGTGAGTACCTTCTTGAGCTGCGCCTCATCCGTTACAGATGCTTTCGGGATGACAAGCATACCGTAGTTTCCAGGCTCACCCGCAATGCGAATGCCATCTGGCCCTTGAAACGGCGCTACATCAATGACACCATCCGGTGCGTTAGGTGTGAGCCGTTGCTGGGATGATTTCCCGTTCTGAGCGACACCGTTCAGTTTCATGGCAACGAGACCTGAATCCATTTTTTTGTCCGCATCGGAAGGGTCCAGTGCAGGGAAATCACTATTGATCAGCCCTTCATTAAACAATCGCTTGAACAGCTTCATCGTATCCACATATTCAGGAGTCAGAAATTCTGGTGTTAATTTACCAGCGTCGTCTACACCCCATTTGTTGACTCCACCAATACTTACAGCAATCCGGGTCAGCGGTGAAGATACACCCTCGTTATACTTTTTAAACAACAACGCACCATACGTATCTTCCTTGCCATTACCATCTGGATCATCCTTGCGGACAGAACGCATAACCTCATACCAATCATCCAGATTTTTCGGGATATCCAGTTTCAGCTTATCAAACCAGTCTTTCCGATATACGATTGCCGTTCGTCCGATATCCCGGAAATTCGGGATGCCGTAGATTTTACCTTCGATCTTGATGTTATTAAAATGAGCCTCCGACTGGGCAGACAAGTTTTTGTAATCTTTCAGGTAAGGCCCGAGTTCCCAGAACAATCCTGTCTTTGCCGCATTAAAAGTTGTGGGTACATAATTGACACGCATAATCGTTGGCATCTCCCCTGATGCCACCATGACATTGACTTTGTCGTCGAACGCCGATTGCGGAATCCACTGCACGTTTACATCGGTATTCGTGTATTCCTCAATCTTCTTCTCGATTGCATTTTCCTTAGCGGGCACATCACCCACCTGCATCAATGAAATTGAAAGGGGCATTTTGCCTTCCCCGGCGGCTGGAGCTTTTTCTCCCCCACATCCAGCCAGCAAACCGGCAGACATCGCGCCAACAATAACGAAGCTTCCTACGCGAAACATTGGACTCTTTGAACGTTTTGGACTTTTTGGACTCATGAACCATCTCTCCTTTTGGATAAACCTATTGTTCAGTGGACTTGCCCTCATTCCTCAATCATAGATGCCTTCAATCTCGTAATGTATGCGCTATCATAATGCTTTGGAGAAAAGAACCGGCATTATGCCAGTTCCATCTCTACCCCTGCCAAAATAAATGGAGCAACGGATTTCGGATCATTAATACGAATCGATTCAGTCACATAGTACTCATAGGACCCGTCACGATACGGAGTTCCTCCAAGACCTGCTCCCCCGTTGCACTGTGTCAGGGAAAGCACACCCTCCTGGTCTGTTTGCAACAGATGTTGCAACAGGCCTTGATATCCTTTTTCCGCAATCGCTTTGAACTTCCCGCTCAAGTATCCTTTGCGCACACCCTTGGCAAGGGCATATACAAACATCGAAGTGCCCGAAGCCTCCAGATAATTCCGCTCGCGTCCTGGCTGATCGAGCAGATGCGGCCACAATCCTGTCTCCTGATCCTGTACATGGATAAGCGCATTTGCGAGTCGCTCGAAAATACCGATAATCTGTCCACGTTGCTCATGATCAACTGGCAGATAATCCAGCGTATCTACAACCGCCATCACGTACCAGCCTACTGCCCGGCTCCAGACATGTGGTGAGCACCCTGTATCTCCGGAGCTCCAGCGTTGCTCTTTGCTCTCGTCCCAAGCGTGGTAGAGCAGACCACTGCGTGGATCACGAGTTTGTGCTTCCACCAAAAGCAATTGCAAAGCAGCCTTGTCAAACCACTTCTCTTCACCAGTCACGGCTCCATATTGAGTCAGATAAGGTGTCGCCATATACAATCCATCCAGCCACATTTGGAACGGATAGATTTTCTTGTGCCAGAAACCGCCCCCACTTGTGCGCGGTTGCCCTTTCAGTTGCGCCATCAGCAACTCAGAAGCTTTGCGATACTTTTCCTGACCTGTTTTCTCCAGCAGGAAAAATAGTGATTTTCCCTGGTTGATCTGATCCAGATTATATTCCTCAATCGTATAGGACCGAATCGATCCGTCTTCCTGAATGAAATGATCCATAAGTTCCTGAATATAGTCAAAATATCTCTGTTCACCTGTACGAGCGTAGAGTTCTTCCAGTGCTTTGAGCAGACAACCGTTCTCATAATGCCAAGTCGCATACAGCTCATGGCTGCGATAACTCTCCATAAACTGGTCGGCCATGCGCATAGGTGTATGTTGTAACGTTTCCTTCATGATCAAACCTCCGGTTTCGCTCCTTATTGAGCCTGTTTTTTGTAATCCTCGGCATATTCCTCGCGGATTTTGGTACCGCCTGCATTAGCCCAATTCTCAATTTCCTTTTCCCAGCCGCTTTGATCGATCTTGCCCATAATGTATTTGGTTTGCGCATCGGCAATCATCTGATCCAGATCTGCTCCGCGGTCACCATATGTTGGAGAATACAACGTCAATGCAGGGTTTGGTACTGCATGTTCTGCCAGTTCCTTCACCAAAGCTGTTCCTTTTTCTCCAAGCTCGGTGTCCTTCAGTTTAGGTACATTGTAACCATCAACATAAGGGAAATTATCCCGATATGGCTTCACTTCACGCTGGAAAGCATCGAAATCACTCATTTCCACTTCGTTGTCTCCGACTTTGGTGTAATGTTTGCCTTCCAGACCACGCATTAGCAGCGTTGCCATCTCTGGATCCATCAATTTATCCAGGAAGGAGAGCAAGTTTTTCAGTTCCTCTTCCGATTTTACCGTTGCTTTCGGGAAAGCCAGAATACCCGAGTTACCTGTCTGTCCAGCTACACGGTCACCATTTGGCCCTAACAGACCGGCAATATCTACAACACCGTCCGGATTATTTTTTGACAGACGTTCCTGCTGGCTCTTACCATTCTGTGCCACACCTACACGCATGCCGACAACACCGGAATCATACTTTTTCTCCGCTTCCGTTGAATCAAATACAGCGAAGTCCTGGTTCAACAATTTCTCTTCATACAAACGTTTCAACAAATCCATCACTTGCATATATTCCGGTGTCATGAATTCTGGTGTAAAGCTCCCATCACTCTCAACCTTCCATTTGTTCGGTGCGCCAAAGCTCACACCAAGACGAGTCGTAAAAGAATACTGATCTTCGTTATACTTTTTGAACAACATCAATCCAAACGTATTCGCCTGTCCATCGCCATCCGGGTCGGAAGTAGACAACGTCTTGATCGTTTCATACCACTCATCCGGTGTTGTTGGTACTTTCAGATTCAACTTGTCAAACCAATCCTTGCGGTAAATAACAGTTGCCCGTGCAATATCGGAGAATACCGGCACGCCATAAATTTTTCCTTCAACCTTGATGTTGTCAAAGAAACGTCCGTTTTGGGCAGAAAGGTTTTTGTAATCATTGAGTAAAGGTCCGACTTCCCAAAATACGTCATTTCGCATCGCATTCGTTACCGTCGGGTTATATTGCACCTTTACGATTTTCGGCATGTCGCTGGAGGCGATCATGACATTAATTTTGTCATTGTACGCAGATGCCGGTATCCACTGGATGTCCAGTTTGGTTTTGGTATATTCCTCAATTTTTTTCTGTACATCGTTGCCCTTGCTCGGCACGTCACCCACCTGTGCAATAGCGATAGATACATTCTGTACGCCGCCTTCGGCAGCCTGACCTTCATCTGATCCGCATCCTGCCAGCAAACCGGTCACCAGAGCCAGTGTACTCAGAACAGCTACGGCTTTCTTTTTTGTTGCCTTCATTCATGAAAACCTCCCTTTTTGATATACAGTCACAGACTGGTATTCACAATTCAGTAATACGCTTCACACCACACACTGCACTAATCAGCCTTTTACCGAACCGAGCATCACTCCCTTGGCAAAATGCTTTTGCAGGAATGGGTAGACCAGCATAATCGGAATGGTAGAGAATACGATAACAGCCATGCGAATCGTAAGCGGCTGAATTTCGGTTTCTTCAATGCTCGTATCTCCGATTCGACTCTGTGCCAAAATGACAATTTCACGTAGCCAGACTTGTACAGGCCACTTCTCACTGTCGTTGATATAGATGACGGCACTGAAGAAGCTGTTCCAGTGTGCCACGGCATAAAAGAGTGAAAAGGTAGCCATGGCTGGCATCGAGAGTGGTAGCACAATGCGGAACAAAACGCTGACATCGTTACAGCCATCGATTTTGGCCGCATCTTCCAGCTCATCCGGGATGGCTTGGAAGAAGTTTTTGAGTACGATCAGGTTGAAGGCACTGATAGCCGTTGGCAACATCAAAGACCAGAGTGTATCGGTAAGATGCAGGGATTTAACGACGAAATACGTTGGAATCATACCGCCACTGAACAGCATCGTGAAGAGTACACCCAGCAGAATCGGCTGGCGTCCGCGCAAATACTTTCTGGATAGCGGGTAAGCCATAAGCGATGTAAACAGCAAGTTGATTAGCGTACCCACAACGGTGATATAGATCGATACACCGAGACTTCGAATCAATGTATCCGTAGAAAAAATGTAACGGTAAGCTGCCAAGGAGAACTCTTTCGGAAAAAGAATAAATCCTCCTTTGGCCACTTCATGCGGGCTGGTAAACGACACAGCCAAAATATAAATGAACGGGATTACGGTCACAATACCAATCAAAAGCAGCAAGCCATGATTCACAAAATCAAAGATCCGGTTGCTCCATGTTTTGTCCTGTTGCATCTAATGTTCACTCCTGTCTGATGAAGAGCGTCTGCCAATATTGCATTAATAGACGCCTTCCTCCCCGAATTTTTTGGCTAACGTGTTGGCACCAAGCACTAGCGCCAGTCCGACAACCGACTTAAACAATCCGACAGCAGCACTATAACTGTACTGTGCCTGGGTAAGCCCCTTCGTGTATACGTAGGTATCAAATACCTCGCCCACGTCACGGTTAGTAGGTGTCAGCATCAGGAAGATCTGTTCAAAGCCTGTATCCAGGAAGTGACCCAGACGCAAAATGAGCAAAATGATGATGGTACTCCGAATCGCTGGCAACGTAATGTGCCAGGTCTGACGCCAGCGGTTAGCACCGTCAATCCGAGCAGCCTCATAAAGCTGCGTATCTACGCCAGAGAGTGCCGCCAGGAAGATAATTGTGCCCCAGCCTACTTCTTTCCAAATGGATTGTCCTACAATCATCGTACGGAACCATCCTGGTTCAAGCAGAAAGGCAATTTTTTGTCCCGTCAGGTTGTAGAGCAGTTCATTGATTGCACCGCCTTCAGTCGTGAACAGCATGTAGAACACACCAACCACAACAACCCAGGAAACAAAGTGTGGAACGTAAACCAGTGTCTGCACGAAGCGTTTAAACCGCTCCCGCCTAACCTCATTCATCATGAGCGCAAGCACAATAGGTAATGGAAAAAAGAAAACCAGATTATAAATCGCAAGTAAAAACGTGTTTCTAAATAAGGTCCAGAACTGCGGTTCTCCAAAAAAACGCTGGAAGTGTTTGAATCCTACCCAATCACTCCCCAGGATGCCTTTGTACGGTGTGTAATCCTGAAAAGCCATCGTAATCCCATACATCGGTATGTATTTAAAGATAACAAAGTAAAGCACTCCCGGAATCAGCATAATGTACAGCCACCGGTTTTTGATGACGTCCCTCCAGAGCAGGTTTTTGTCACTGCGGGTAGCGGGCCTTGTTCGAGCAGCCGTTTCGGCTTTCATAGTGTCTTCCTCCCCACGTTGGAAACGATTACAAAAGATCACTTCCTGAATTCATGTCTCCATTGTGGCGGATAATCGAATCACTGGCTATCATCTCGTTTTAGCCTCTTGTTTTTCCTTGTGTATCAAGGGTTTTAACCACTTAAGAATGGCTGGCGCTACTAGAAATGAACTGCTTTCAACCTGCATGTTCCTGGTTTAACTATGGCTTATAAGCTGCGAATGGGCTCAAAAAGAAAGTTAAATTGAACGACAAAAGCCTGCCTGCCATGGGGGCAGAGCAGGCCATGTTCTCTAGCGTTGCTGCTCCCGGTACTTGCCGGGAGTTGTTCCTGTTATTTTGCGAAATGTACGGATAAAAGCTGTCGGGTTCGTGTAATTTAATTTTTCGGCGATTTCCGATATTTTTAAATCTGTCGTCTGTAGCCACGTTTTGGCTTTTTCCATGCGGTACTCTGCTAGATATTCGGTAAAATTAACACCCGCTTCCTTCTTGAAGACCCGGCTTAGATAGACCGGATGAAAGTTCAACTCCTCGGCACAAGCCTCCAGCGATAAATCCCGATCATACCGTTCCTCGATCAGTCGAATCATCCGGCGGGCGATATTCATATATTGTGACTCCTCTTGTTCCTTCCAGTAACGAATCACAGGCAGAAATAAACGCTTACGGAACCAACCCGTCATCTCATCAAGTGTAGATAATTTCAGCAAGTATGCCATGGAAGCTTTCTCACCAAGCACTTCTGCCACATCCCCGCCCTGCTCTTGCACAAGTTGATATACCCGTGACAATAACTGCACCATAATGACTGGATACTCGCTGAAATGCAGCTTTTTATCCGCCAGTAATCCTAAATATTGTGTAAAATAGATATCTGTTTTTTCTTCGTCTCCCTGTTTGATCGCTGAAGCCAACTGATCTTCGATCATTCGTAACTGCGTATACAGCGCAGCTTCCACCTGACCTCTTGGTTGGATGTCCTCATAATGTAAAATAATACGGCTACCCAAGCTGACTCTGCCTTGCAACGCTTCTTTGCTCTCTTGATAGGCTCTAGGCGTATCTCCAATGCTGGAATAAGCCCGGCTAATACCTATGCTTACTGGCAGATTCAGATAGGTTACAACCCGTTCACGAATCCAATCGGCCTGTGTGTGCATCCATTCCTTCAGCTGTATCTCATCACTCAGTTCAGAAGCAAGCACGGTAACCTGCGCATCATCTAGCATGACCGGTGTGAACCGAATCTCGGAAGGAATCAACTCACCTACCATATTATTGACCGCAAATAGCAATAGATCCCGATCCTGCTCCTCATATCTCGTGCCTTCAAGCGTATCAATCTGAAGCATCAGCACGCCCAGATGTGACCATCCGGTCGGGAAATCATACAATTCGCCCTGATATCTGAAATCTTCTTCCGATATTTTACCTGTCAGCAGCTTGGTCATGAAAAACTCCTGAAGATGCACATGTTGCCCCTTCATCTGCTCACGCATCGTTCTCTCCGAACTGAACAGGGTAGACAAGCGTTCCTCAATATAAATAAACTCATCCTGACGGCGTCCAGCTGGAGGGAGCGGAGAATCTAACCCTTTTGTAAACTGCAACAGTCTAGAGATTGGTGAGTACATACGCCGGCTACCGTAGATGGCCACAAGCCCTGTCACCAATAACATGATTAACGTCGCCACACCGGTCACCACTGCGATTTTTTGTGACTGGGCTGTAATCTGTCCAAGCGAAACAACCGATACGTATAACCAGCTGTTTAGCGGAGACTGCCTGTAGCTGACGGCTACGGGTTTGCCCTCCACTTCTGCGCTGTAAAAACCTTGTGCTTCCCCCGTTGTCTGAACCCTCTCCTGAATGTCTTGGTTGAGCAGATCGTATTTATTTCCATAATTCGTGTCATTCAGAAAGTATTTCTGGTCTTTATCCAGAACATACAAATCACCCGAATTCGGATTCCGGCTCAAAAAGCTGCTCAGTTCTGCATCCGCAATATCAATGACAAGGAACCCTTTCGGTTTCACATTTGTGGGCACCATCGGAATTTTAAAAACCATGCTGACTACATTATCAGAAGAGATCAAGGTAGGAGCCTGTTCCGTTAAAGCCTCACCCATGCCAGCAGATACAGGCACACTCTCTTTGGATGAACTTTTATTCTGAGTCACCCAGAACAAACTGTTGGTGTATGTAAGATAAGTTCCGATTCGGTCTCGAATGCTGAAATCATTGATTTTACCAAATGAACGCATCGATACGACCCAGTCCTGTTCCAGATTTACAAGGTAAGCCTGATCAATACTTGTGACCGCCTGAAGATTGTTAAAACCGGATGTCAAATCGCGAATTTCTTGAAATTCGCTACTATTCAGCGGTTGCTTCATTGCACGAAGCACCAAAGGTGAATTGACATACTGGATTGAGGACAGTTGTAAACTTCGTAATACTTGTTCTACTCGCATCTGAGTCTGATGTAGTATCTGAAGATTACTCTCGCGCACTTTCTGTTCGATATCACGCGAGGCAATCGTATACGAGACGGAACCAATCACAATGACTGGCAATGCCCCAAGAATCATCGTAAAGCAGAGTAGACGCAGTAGATATTTAGGCAAGAAGAGCATCTCCCTTTTATAAAAAATCGCTTACATTGGATTAAATTACTATTGTTATTTTAAAACCCAATCATAATCAAGTCCACATCTTTATTCAGATTTGTTGACTTGAAGTGATTTCCAGTTTATATTACATGTATATTCCTCAGGTCGAAGGAGAGATTTTGATGTCGGTGAGCGTTCTTAACTAATCAAGTTTCATATTCAGGAGTTTGGCTTTTCATGACACTTTTGCCGTCAAGGCATACGTGTGTTTCATGATGCGTCAGATCCCTGTACTTAGTTAAGAACAGCGGAAATCAAACATCGCCTCCGGGATTGCCTATGTCCGGGTCTATTGCCGCGCTGTGTTCAGCGCGGATTTTTTTTGTATAGACTCTCTTTATGGACTCTGCTTTCCCATACGTTCAGGGCGGAGAATGACGTTTGTTCATTCTCCGCCCTTTTTGTGTTTTCCATGAGAAATATTTTTGACTATATAAATTGAACTAAAGATTATTCACACATGCACTCCGATGACAGAATAACCTTCCAATCGCTGTTATCCCCAGATTTTCTTGATTCCCTTTTAGAAAGGATAAAATCTGGTGATAAAGGCGAACGCTTCGCTTCTCCAGGTCCTTTCTGTCCTCTTCGTTTCCGTGTAAATGAATAGCTCAATTTATATAAGCACAACAAAAAACATTTTACATGAAGGAGAGATTTAAACATGAACAACAATAATGACGCTAGCAAGACGGCAAATATCAAGAGTTCAAACGAACAAACCCTAACCATTCTTGGCTTCCATCATATTCAAAAAAATATTGCTGACTGCGCCCTTTCCTATCTGGGGAAACGTTATGCCCGTGAACTCAAACCGATGACCGATGTGCATCTGATTCAGATGCGTCTGGACGAAGCTGCGGAGGCCACAGCTCTTGTCCGTTTTGGGGCGAGCGTGCCCATCCCTTCGCTGGAGGGGATGGAAACGATTATCAACCTGCTTGGCACGGGATATCTGTTCAGTGAACGCGACTTCAGTCATCTCGCGCAATTTCTACACAGCTGCACACAACTGATGAAGTATATGGAGAGTAAATCCGGCATCGCTCCCATCGTAAGTCGTTATGCATCATCTATGATGCTTATAGAACCCTTACGAAGTGAAATCGAACGCTGTATCCACAACGGTCGAATTCAGGATCAAGCGAGCAAGGAACTCTTACGGATTCGAAAGAAAATGACCGTGCATGAGGAACGCATGAAGCGCAAGCTGGATTCACTGGTTAGCAAGCACCGTTCGATCATGCAGGAGCAGGTCGTGAGCCAGCGAAATGGAAAAACCGTACTGCCCATTAAAAAAGAGTTCCGTAAACAGGTTAAAGGCAGTGTACTCGACGAATCGGGTAGCGGCCAAACCGTATATATCGAACCAGCCGAGCTGTCAGGACTGCAGATAGAACTCTCTTCACTGCAAGCCGAGGAGTCCAGGGAAGAGATGAAAATCCTTGGAGACTTGACTTCCCTGGCCGAATCGTACAGCCGGGAAATTGCACTGAATACAGAAACCGTTGGCGTGCTTGACTTCCTGTTTGCCAAAGCAAAATATGCGGCGGCTATAGATGGTCGATCCGTACGCGTTAATAGCAACGGTAAAGTTAAACTGCAACGAGCGAGACACCCCTTGATGGGGCCGTCCATGGTCCCGCTTGATTTTTCCATCGGATACACTTACTCGTCCCTTATCATTACAGGCCCGAACACAGGCGGTAAAACCGTTGCTCTCAAAACATTGGGGCTGCTCACTCTCATGGTGCAATCTGGGCTGCTTGTTCCTGTGGATGAAAGAGGTGAAATGGCCGTGTATGAACAGATCGCAGTGGATATTGGCGATGGACAGAGTCTTGAGCAGGCACTCAGCACATTCTCAGCGCATATTCGGAATATGATTACCATTCTGGAGCAGGCGAATCCTTCCACGCTTGTACTGATTGACGAGATGGCATCAGGTACAGATCCAGGAGAAGGTGTAGGACTTTCCATTGCTATGCTGGAGGAATTGCATCACCGCGGAGCAACCGTGGTAGCTACAACACACTTTGGGGAAATTAAGCATTTTGCCTCAGCCACATCTGGATTTGAAAATGCACGCATGGAGTTTGACACCGCATCTCTCCAACCTCTGTATCGACTTCGGATCGGAGAAGCCGGTGAAAGCTATGCATATTCGATCGCGCTGAAGCTGGGCATGCCCCAGCATATCATCGCTCGTTCCAAATCTGTTGTGGATGAAGCTCTCACGAAGAACATGATGCAAGATGTTGCAAAAGAATCGCAATCACAAACAGATAGTGAACATCACACTACCTTGCCTGTCTCTATGGAACACACTGATTCTATAGAGCAAAATGCACATACGACCGTCCCAAATAAGACTATATCTCCAAACGGTGCGCCTCCCGTCTCCAATTCGGCACCAGCACCAATACGTGCTTTTCGTAAAGGAGACCGCGTCTACGTTGCCTATCTGGATCAGGCAGGTATAGTAAGTGAAGAAGAGGATAACCGTGGACAGATCGGGGTCATGATTCGGGGCCGCAAACTAAAAATTCATAAGAAACGTCTGCGTCTGCACATCTCTGCTGATGAGTTGTATCCAGCCGATTATGATCTCGACATTGTGCTGGAAAGCAAAGAAAACCGCAAAAAACGCAAACTCATGGGGCGCAAGCATGTAGAGGGATTACAAATTGAGCTACCACCGGAAGAATGAAGGCACGCCCACGCATTTAAAAAATCAACCTGTGCATATGTTACTCTCATACGGGTACTTGCAGCGCAGATGTGCCTATGCTGAAGGTAAACCACATTCGGAATGTTGGTGCGGCCATGTTTCCTTCCCCGAAGGTGTGTTTGAACGCATTCCAGCCGAGAAACGCGGCAAGTCATGCATTTGTCAGCAATGTTTGGAGAACTATGTACGTGAGCATGAGTAACTATTTTGCTATAACCAGCTCTTATTCGCTAAAAGCGATATGAAGAGCCGATTGTTAACTAGGATCGAAAAATAAAAGAAACCATTCCCTCTCAAATGGAACTGTATCATGAATTTGAAGGGATGGTTTCTTTATATTCGAGACTTAAGTTCGTTATTACGTTTGGTATCTCTATTCCATCTATATTTCTGTATAAACAGATAGATAAACTTGCTAACGTCCCAGCCTTAGTGGATCCACGCTGAGCTTTCAATACACTATGCCAGACTTCGATTACTGTTATACAAACCGATTACATCTGTTTGTACTGCTTCACTGCCTCCACCAGTACCGGATGATTCTCATCCATACCAGTATAGTGCGATAATGCGGCTTCAACGCCTTTTTCGCGGATCATGCTTTGTAGCTCCACCGCTTCGGGATCATCAGACACATCAAACTTGCAGGCCGCCGCCATGCCCATGGCGAGATGTGTCACTGGCATGTCTTCTTCATACGCCAGAAGTGCCGGGCGAACGAGACGATCATTCGGGGAAAGCTTGCGTAGTGGCGAGCGCCCCACACGGGTTACCTCGTCGGTCAGATAAGGATTAACAAACCGCCCCAAAATTTTTACAATATACTGCTCATGTTCTTCCGGGTTGAAACCAAAGCGTTTCACCAGCACCTGACCCGTTTCCTGCAGTGCTCCATATACCACGGATTTCACCTTTTCATCGGCAATAGCCTTCTGAATGGTATCATATCCGTGCACATAGCCGATATATGCCGCAACGCAATGTCCCGTATTCACAGTAAACAGCTTACGCTCAATGTACGGTTCCAGATCGTGCACATAAACAACACCATCCATTGGTTTGAATGCAGGTGCCATTTGCGAGCGATCCACTACCCACTCGTAAAAAGGCTCCACCTGAACATGCAACATGTCTTCATGATTCTGGATGGGGACAATCCGGTCTACGGCCGAATTGGGAAAGTAAACATATTCATCAGCAAACCCGCGAGCTTGCTCATCCAGCAAAGCATACACATGCTCTTTCAGCTGAGCGCTTCCACCGATGGCATTTTCACAAGCGATAATATGCAACGGCTTTTGTACAGAACCTGCACGTCTTCTTTGCTCCAGACCTTCTGCGATTCCTGGTGCAATATGCTTTAGTATGCCTACACCAACTGCGGTTGTAACCAGGTCAGCTTCTGCCACGGCCTTAGCAACTGTCTGCAACTCCCGTCCATCAATGGCTTTTACTCCGGTTACGGTCTCCTGATCTTTGCTTTCATTGGCAAGCTCTACGGTGTACTCCCCGCGCCTCCGAAGAGCATTCACTAGTTCCTGATTTACATCCGAGAACGTCACTTCATATCCGGCACGGGACAGAATCAAACCAATAAATCCGCGTCCGATGTTACCTGCGCCAAAGTGGAGGGCCTTCATAGCTCCATTTCACTTTCTAGAATGGTGATTACTTCCTCAGCAGTTTTCGCATAACGCAGTGCTTCCATATTCTCTTCTTCGGCACAGATTACTGCAATGCTCGTCAGAATTTCCATATGTTCGCCGCCTTGTGCAGCGATGCCAATGACCATATAAGCTTTTTCTTCTCCAAAATCAACCCCCTGCGGAAACTGAATTACCGAGATACCGGTCGAGAGAATGAACGTTTTGGATTCTTTTGTACCATGCGGAATAGCCAGTCCATTGCCGACATAAGTGGATACAATCTCTTCACGCTCAATCATTTTGTCAATGTAATCTGCAGTGATATGACCTGCATCCTTCAAAATCTGTCCTGCCATACGAATCGCTTCATATTTATCTTGAGCCGTCGCGTTCATGATGACTTTGTCTTTTGTTAACATACTCATGTTAAATACCTCCAATTTCATTTTTACTGCGATAGAACCCAACCAGTTCACGGGAAAGGTAATGGATGATTTCATCCCTGTTTCCTTTGCCCAGCAGTGTAATCATCTCTTCTTGCAGAAGCAGTGCACTAATCTCGCTGAGCACCTCCAAACTTTCTTTGGACAACTCCTTTGGCCCCAGCATCAGTAATACATGACTGACACCTTCCGGGTCCTCCGCTGTTCGAAGCAGAGGTTCCTCTAGTTGAAAAAGACTGATGGACGGCTTGTAGATACTCTCACTCCGTGTATGGAAAAGGGCCAGCTGCGTCCCGGGAATCTTCTGACTTCCCATCGACTCGCGAACCTCAAGCAACTTGGCGACCTCGCCCGGGTCTTTCAATATGCCTGAGCGATGTGCAACCTTACACATCCCAAGCACACTTTGAGCAAAATCAAGATGCGCATTATCCATTGCATGTACCTGAAACTTACCGATAATGCGTACAATTTCAAGCAGCGTTGCTTCCATTCCGTCCGCATCGGAGATCCTACGAGTGGGTGTCTCCTTGCCCATGTCGCGGGATTTGCGATGTTGCCGCTGTAACGTTGTAGTTTTGATAAAATGTCGCAAGCTCTCGCTTTCTTCGGCTGTCAATAGCGGACTGACCTTGTAATACTGATCTTCCTCCATCGGTAAATCGACTGTAGACAACACCAGATCATACTCATCGGTAGGCATTCGTGCGGCTTCGTACCAAGAGACACTGTCTATAATCTGGATCTCCGGAAATTCCTTCGACAACCGGCTGGATAACATGCGCGAGGAGCCAATGCCACTGTTGCATACAACGATGGCCCGAATTTCCTGCTTCAACGCTCGCAACCGTTCAATGGATGCACCAAAGTGCATGACTAGAAAACCGATCTCCTCATCCGGCACTTCTGCTCCCGGCCATGCATGTAACACAGACCTTTTAACTTGTTCGAAAAGGGTGTCATAATCCTTACGAATCTGCTGTAGCAGTGGGTTACGTATCATCTGATGCCCTTCAAGTCGCTCCATTACCGGTACCATATGTGCAATTAAACCTTCACGTAGCAAGCGGTCTTCATGAAACGCATAACCTGTTCTTTGTTGCATCTGGTCCGTAAGCGAATGCACCCTGTCCATCAGAATCAGATCATCGATCGGGAGCAGTCGTGAAGAATGAATCTGCTGTTCTGTCTCCGTAAGCAATTGGTGAAAATAGGCTTGCTCCTCACCAGAAAAGCTGACTTCAAGCTGTGAGGATAGAACACTGCAGAGTCGCGAAGCCATGAAAGCTGCCACTCTCTGCTCGTTCTGCTCCGCCACGGTTTCAGCGCCTTCAGCCGTCTTAGCACCCGACGAAGAACGTTCTATATTAAACCCTTTACGTATCCGAACCACAGCAGCCGATAACTGAATGAGCAATTTCATGTATTGCCGCTCAGGTATCTTTTCAAGCCATTCGATATCCGGTTGCCATAGTGCATTTTCAATGGTAAGTACATCGCTGTGACCAATCATACTGAGCAACTTTTGATTAACGATGGAGCCTCCTTGCTCAGGCTGTCTACCAAAGAGATCCGACTCATCCAGTACTTCCAAAGCAAGCGCTGCAATGGCTCTGCGATGAATCGCTTCACTTCCGGTGATTTTGACACCATAGCCTCGCCTTCGAACAAGCTTCAGACCCGCCTGCCGAATGCGTGACTCCAGATCATCCAGATCGGTGGTGACCGTCGAAACAGTCACTTTCAGATCCGAAGCGAGAGCAAGCAGTTTGACCGGCTCAGCTTCATCCAGCAGGATGCAAAGCATGAAGAGCTTACGCTCTTCCGGCGTAAACTCTACATATTCATTACCCTCCAGTTTCTGGCGTAATGCACTGAGGTCATCTGAACCGGAATCAATGCGTATTCCGGTTCCCGACTTTTTTTCGAGGCGCATACCGAGTGGTTCAAGCCACTGTTCAATCATCAGCAGCTCACGATGCACGGTACGTGTACTCACTTTTACTTCAACGGCAATTTCACCCGCCGTGACTTCATGGGGATGTTCCAACAGGAATTCCACGATTTCACGTTGTCTTTTGGTAATACTCATATCTCAGCCTCCGGCTCTGGGAAAACGGCTGCCCTTGTTTGAAGCTGGTTCGCAGTCTGCTCCCTTTTACTTCAAACGTTCAACAAGCGCATCGTATTCCGGGCTTTTTAGGAAGTTGTCAATGGATATATGCTCTGCATTAGGTGCTACCGAACGTGCACGATCCGTTAGTGTTTTTTGCGTAATAACAACGTCTGCGTCTTGCGGAATTTCACTGATCGCTGTGTTAGTTACAGCAACGTCAATTCCTTCGGTTTTCATTTTTTTGCGCAGAATCGAAGCACCCATTGCACTCGACCCCATACCTGCATCGCAGGAGAAAACAATCTTTTTCACATCTGCTTTTGCCTTGGATGCAACGGAAGTTGCGATATCCGCTGCTCTGTTCGCTTCATGGTTATCCGCTGTGATGGTTGCGTTTGCTGTATTGCCTTGGCTCTTCATATCTTTCATTCGACTGGAGGCTTCTTCCAGATCCTCTTCCTTCTGTTTACCCGTTTTGAGTAACAGAGAGGCAATCAGGAAGGAAACCACCGCTGCCACGATAACCCCGGCAAGCATTGGGATATATCCACCTTTTGGCGTCAACAGGAAATAGGCAATGATACTGCCTGGTGATGGTGCCGAAACCAATCCCGCGCCAGTTAGCATGAACGTTAACGTACCCGCAACACCGCCGGCGATGGCTGCCAGAATCAAAATAGGTCTCATCAGGATGTACGGGAAGTAAATCTCATGAATCCCGCCGAAGAAATGAATGACAACCGCACCAGGTGCAGAAGATCTCGCCATTCCACGACCGAAGAAACAGTAAGCGAGCAAAATACCTAGTCCCGGTCCCGGGTTAGACTCAAGCATGTAAAGAACGGATTTACCTAATTCTCTTGCCTGATCTGTTGCAATTGGCGTTAAGATCCCGTGGTTAATGGCATTGTTCAGAAACAATACTTTACCCGGTTCAATAATCAGATTGACGAGTGGCAATAAGCCCAGATTCATCAAACCCTGCACGCCTGCAGACAAAACTTTGCTAACGGCCTCAACTGCTGGCCCGATACCGAGCAAAGCAAAGATGGCCAAAATACCACCGATGATTCCTGCCGAGAAATTGTTGACCAGCATCTCAAAACCGGCTCTGATCTTGCCCTCAATGGATTTATCAAACTTCTTGATCACCCATGCACCGAAAGGCCCCGCAATCATGGCCCCGAGGAACATTGGAATATCCGTTCCGACAATGACACCGATGGTCATAATCGCCCCGACGACACCACCACGCGTGCCATGCACCATCGTACCCCCGGTATAACCAATCAGTAGCGGCAGCAAATAAGTAATCATCGGCCCTACAAGCTGCTCTATTGTCGCATTCGGAAACCATCCTGTTTTAATAAACATCGCTGTAATTAATCCCCAAGCAATAAATGCTCCCATATTGGGCATGACCATACCGCTCAGAAATCGTCCGAAGCGTTGCACACCAACACGTAACCCACCTTTGGAATTGGATGTTTGATCCAAATTACTCATTGGTTTATCCTCCTTGAATCAAGTCATTATTTCGTATGAAAGGGGTATCATTGATCCCCTGCTGTAATCCTAAGCGAGAAAACCTTCCTGTTCAATCAAATGAAAGCGTACTTTCGTCATGAACAATGATGACAACATTGGATTATGTAGTCGCTTTTAATTAGGAATATATGCTCAACCCTTTGATACCCAAGGCTTTTCTCGCCTATGACTTTATTCATATACAACATACAAAGCAATAAAATAGCTTGGTCCGTTTGCATTTTTTTTATTCATGATTTTAAGTTACTCCTACTTAAATTCCTACAATATGCAGAAAAAAACAGCAAAAAAAAACCTGCATGAGCTCATAGCTCACGCAGGTTTAAATAGCAAGATTTTTATATTCAAGTAAGATCATATATATGTCAATAAGTACAAATCAACTCGACGATTCAGTCTATTCCACTACTCGGTATGTTTAAGATATGCATCCGCATTCAGCAATGTGGATAATGCAGCAGTTACATCTCCATCGACACGGATTTCGATCATCCAGCCTTCTTCGTAAGGAGAACTATTGACCAGTTCTGGCGAATCCTGCAAAGCTTCATTCACTGCAACAATGGTGCCGCTGACAGGTGAGAACAGATCAGATACCGTTTTGACGGATTCAATCGTACCGATGCTGTCTTCTGCTTTTACACCGGCTTCAAGATCAGGCAATTCTACAAACACAATGTCACCCAGCTGATGCTGCGCGAACTCGGTAATGCCAATACGTACGGTATCCTCCCCTACGGTTTGCACCCATTCGTGCTCTTTACTGTACAGGAAATCATTTCTCAATTCGCTCATTGATATCCGCCTCGCTTTTCATTAATGAGTGCATGCGTTCTTTGACCTTAACCTTTTTCCCAGACAATAGCGTATGATATTTCAGATTCAAATGTCAAGTTAGCTCACAATTTATTTAAATTTGGATACCTCTTCGTGTGTAACCTCACACTACTCTTTCTGCATATAATGGTGAATACTAGAATAGTAAGCGCACTCTTTTAAAATAACCGAACATTAATATAGTATAAACATTAAATATTCGTATTTTACACAATTTCAATGATATCGTTCTTGACATCAGGAGTGGATTCACGTTTTAATGAGAAGAGCAACTGAAGTAAATTGGACTACGTATGAACCGCGGATGAATGTAAAGGGAGAGATTGCCCGTACACCCGGTTTGGGGATGTGCATGAGGCGGCGCCGAAGGAGTAAACCACCGACAAGCGGGGGTGAATCTCTCAGGCAAAAGGACTTTTACAGGACGCAACTCTGGAGAGCATCTAATCGTCCTATACGGACGTTATGATCACCCAAGGGGAAACCTGTCTGAATAAACGGCGGGGTAACTCTCAGGTACAAGGGACAGAGCCTAAGAATACAGCGTGCTACTTGGCATGCCGGTTCTTTGGCCTGTCCTTTTCCTTTTTCCCAAAAAATGAATTGCAGGTTCTAGAATCGTACTGAACATAACCAATGAAAAAATGTAAAACAGACGGCTGTTAACTCTCGATTACTAAAATTACTTAAGCATTAATGATCTGGCTCACAGAACGTGTTTTCATACTTGGCCTACTACGGCCCATGACGAGGTGATTGGATGTCTGATTTATTAAGAACACCACTCTTCCCCCTATACGCGCAATATGAAGGTGTACGTTGCATTGATTTTGGCGGCTGGGAGCTCCCAGTGCAGTTTAGCGGTATTCAAAAAGAGCATGAAGCCGTGCGCGAGCGCGCCGGGCTGTTTGATGTATCCCATATGGGCGAATTCACCGTAACTGGTGAACAGGCAGAAGCCTTTTTGCAAAACATGACAACCAACGACGTGACCGCATTTGTACCAGGTCAGGCACAATACACACTGATGTGTTATCCCGATGGCGGTGTAGTGGATGATCTGCTTATCTATAAAATCGCGGAGCAACACTACATGCTGGTCGTCAATGCCTCCAATATCGACAAGGATTGGGCATGGTTGCAGGAGCACATTATACCTGGGGTGAACATGACCAATGATTCCGAGCAAACGGCGTTGCTGGCGCTACAAGGCCCTTTAACGGTCGATATTCTCTCGAAGGTTACAGGTTCAGAGATAGATGCAAGCTCCATCGAACCGTTCCGCTTCGTACAGCATGCCGAGGTATGCGGAGTAAAGCTGCTGCTATCACGAACCGGTTACACCGGAGAAGATGGCTTTGAACTGTATGTTGCAGCTGATCAGGCAGCTCTTGTATGGAACGGACTGATGGAAGCCGGTGCTGATGTAGGCCTCGTTCCAGCAGGACTTGGTGCACGTGATACACTGCGATTCGAAGCGAAGTTGCCTTTATACGGGCAGGAATTATCACCAACCATCTCTCCACTGGAGGCAGGGCTGGGCATGTTTGTGAAACTGAACGCCGGGTCTTTTATCGGACACGAAGCTTTGTTGCAACAAAAAAATGACGGCCCTGCCCGCAAGCTGATCGGTATCGAAGTGCTGGAGCGTGGCATACCGCGGCCCCATTACCCGATCTATGCGGATGGCGTTCAGATTGGTGAAGTGACAACCGGTACACAATCGCCAACCTTGAAACGTAATCTGGGGCTTGCCCTGATTGACAGCAAATATACTGCACTGGGTACACCACTGGAGATTGAGATTCGTGGCAAAAAGCTAAAAGCCGAGGTCGTCAAGGCCCCTTTTCATAAACGGACACGTACGTCAAAGACACCTACCCAAGGAGCTGAGCAAGCATGAGCAAGCACCGCTACATCCCCATGACAGAACAAGACCAGAGCGCTATGCTGGCCACGATCGGCGTGGATACACTTGAAGATTTGTTCAAAGATATCCCGCAGGAAATTCGTTACCAAGGCGAGTTGCCTGTATCCTCCAAACTGGATGAATATGCCTTAACTCGCCATATGTCAAAGCAAGCTGGCTCCAATGCCAACTTTGAAACACACGCCAGCTTCCTCGGCGCAGGCATCTATGACCATCACATCCCTTCTGTCATCAACCATGTCATTTCCCGTTCGGAGTTTTACACAGCCTACACCCCTTATCAACCTGAGATCAGTCAGGGGGAATTACAAGCTATCTTCGAATTTCAATCATATATTTGCGAGTTGACAGGTATGGCGGTAGCCAATGCGAGTATGTATGATGGTGCAACGGCTTTTGCAGAAGCTGGCAATCTTGCCGCCGCAGCTACCCGTCGTAAACAGCTTATTGTATCTCGCACCGTTCACCCTGAAGCCCGTCAAGTATTGCAGGCGTACGCACATGGACTGAGTCTGGAGATTGTAGAGATTGGTTATAAAGATGGGGTTACCGATTGGGATGCCCTGCAAACGGCCATTTCGGAAGATACCGCAGCGGTTATGATTCAGAGCCCGAACTTCTTTGGTGCCGTGGAAAATATAAAACAGGCTGCCGACCTTGTGCACACGCACAAAGGGCTGCTCGTGGTGAGCGCCAACCCGCTGTCGCTCGGTTTGCTGGAAGCCCCAGGCAAGCTGGGCGCCGACATCGTTGTAGGCGATGCGCAGCCCCTCGGAATCGCCGCTTCGCTCGGCGGACCCACTTGCGGATACTTCGCCGTGTCCCAGGCTCACATGCGCCGGATTCCTGGTCGAATCGTCGGCCAGACGACCGATCGCAACGGCAAACGAGGCTTCGTGCTGACGCTGCAAGCCCGCGAGCAACACATTCGCCGCGAAAAAGCGACATCTAACATCTGCTCAAATCAGGCGTTATTAGCGCTTAGTGCTTCTGTCTATATGTCTACTATGGGAAGACAAGGCATGATTGATGTTGCTGATCTGAATTTGCAGAAGAGTCACTATGCACGAAATACGTTAACAGCTATTCCCGGAGTGAAACTCACTTTTACTGCCCCTACGTTTAACGAGTTCGTCGTCCAGCTCCCTGAAGGAACCGATGTGGATGCTCTTCAGCTGAAACTGCTGGATGCAGGCTTCATCGGCGGTTATGAACTCGGACGTGAATATTCGGAACTGGCAGGACATATGCTCATTGCGGTCACCGAACGACGCAGCAAAGAAGAGATCGATGAATTCGCATGTGTATTGGAGGGATCGCTGTGACTCAGGAAACGACCACAAAAGTAACCATTGCGGGAGCTTCATCGGAAACATCTAACCTACATCAGTCAGTCAATGTGCAGACTGGAATGGACTCGCAAGCATTAGGAAATTCGACCAGTCCGCAAGTCGCACCATCCGTTGCTCCCGAACAAACTCTAATTTTTGAACTGAGCAGTCCCGGACGTGTGGCCTATTCCTTGCCGGAATGTGATGTTCCCCGTCAGGATGCTGATACGTTGATTCCCCGGGAAATGCTGCGCTCGGAAGCGGCCGCGTTGCCGGAAGTATTCGAGGTTGATGTTATTCGTCATTATACGGCATTGTCCCGCCGCAACTTCGGGGTAGATAACGGCTTTTATCCACTTGGTTCATGTACAATGAAATACAATCCAAAGATCAACGAAGATGTAGCACGTTACAACGGCTTTGCCAAGATCCATCCGTATCAGCATGAATCCAGTCTTCAAGGTGCTCTCGAACTGCTCCATACTTTACAAAATGATCTTGCAGGTCTGACCGGTATGGATGCCGTAACCCTGCAACCTGCTGCCGGAGCACACGGGGAATGGACCGGACTGATGATGATTCGAGCTTATCACGAAAGCCGTGGTGAACTGCGTACCAAGGTTATCGTACCCGATTCATCTCATGGCACGAACCCGGCCAGCGCAACCGTAGCTGGATTCGAAACGGTGACAATCCCGTCGCGTACGGACGGTTTGGTCGATCTTGATGCTCTCCGTGCAGCAGTCGGTTCAGATACCGCAGCACTCATGCTGACGAATCCGAATACGCTCGGCTTGTTTGAAAAGGATATTCAAGAGATTGCGTCCATCGTACACGAAGCTGGCGGATTATTGTATTATGACGGAGCTAACTCCAATGCCATCATGGGCATTACACGTCCGGGAGATATGGGCTTTGATGTGGTGCATCTGAATTTGCATAAAACGATGAGCACACCTCACGGTGGTGGTGGACCTGGTGCCGGACCTGTCGGTGTGAAGAGCCGCCTGATCCCGTTCTTACCTAAACCGATGGTTGTTCAAAATGATCAAGGCATGTACGCTCTGGATTACGAAGGAGATCAATCGATCGGTCGGGTCAAAGCCTATTATGGCAACTTCGGTATTCTTGTTCGTGCTTATGCTTATATCCGCACTTATGGACCAGAAGGGCTTCGCCGTGTGTCCGAATGTGCTGTGCTGAACGCCAATTATATGATGGCTCGCCTGGCACCTCATTACGAGATTCCTTATCCTGGCGTGTGCAAACATGAATTTGTCATGTCAGGCCGTGGCCTGAAGCAGTATGGTGTACGCACACTGGATGTAGCCAAACGCCTGCTGGACTTTGGCTATCACCCGCCAACCATCTACTTCCCGCTTAATGTCGAGGAGTGCATTATGATTGAGCCAACGGAAACCGAGAGCAAAGAGACGCTGGACGGATTTATCGATACAATGATCCGTATTGCGAAGGAAGCCGAAGAATCACCGGAATTGGTGCTCAACGCTCCGTACGGCACGCCGGTAACTCGTCTGGATGAAACGACCGCAGCACGCAAACCTGTATTAAACTGTGCTTGTAGCTAAATAAGTTAAACTTTTTACACAGTCTACTTTAATGACAGAGTCCCCCTGTGCGTGATGAGATATTCTCTCACTCCCATAAGGGGATTTTATTTTATCCACTTGTAAGAACAGCTATCCTGTCACTACGATAAAAAAGCAAAAAAAGCCGGCCCCACTGGATCGTGGACACCGGCAATATTGCTGCAATAACGCAGCCCTTTATCGGAAAAAGAAAGACCTCAAATCCGGAGGAAACTCCGGCAAAATTACGCTTGAATGCTTTGAACCAGTTCAACCACTTGTTCAGCGGTTTGCATTTCCAACGCTTTGGCAGCGAGTTCCTGCATGTCCGCACGGGACAATTTGGTGATTTGGCTACGCGCTGGCAGAATGGAAGTTGCGCTCATGCTGAACTCATCCAGTCCAAGACCAAGCAGCAATGGAATTGCTGTTTCGTCTCCTGCCATCTCACCGCACATGCCAGCCCATTTACCTTCACGATGCGCTGCATCGATAACCATTTTGACCAAACGCAAAATAGCTGGGTTGTATGGTTGGTACAGATAAGATACACGTTCGTTCATCCGGTCAGCAGCCATCGTGTACTGAATCAGATCGTTAGTACCGATACTGAAGAAGTCTACTTCTTTGGCAAATTGATCCGCCATCACAGCTGTTGATGGAATTTCGACCATGATCCCGAGTTGAATGCTGTCGGAAACAGCGATCCCTTCAGCGACCAGCTTTTCCTTCTCTTCGAGCAGGACAGCTTTGGCTTCACGGAATTCACCCAGTGTTGCGATCATAGGGAACATGACACGCAAGTTTCCGTGTACACTTGCACGCAGCAACGCACGCAATTGAGTACGGAAGATATCCAGACGGTCCAGACACAGACGAACTGCGCGGAAGCCGAGGAATGGATTCATTTCTTTTGGCAGATCCAGATAAGGAAGCTCTTTGTCTCCACCGATGTCAAGTGTACGAACTACAACAGGTTTGCCTTCCATTTTTTCGAGTACCGCTTTATAAGCATTGTACTGAATGTCTTCGGAAGGAAGCTTGTCTCTGCCCATGTACAAGAACTCGGTACGATACAAGCCTACCGCCTCGCCGCCGTTTTCCAATACACCTGTTACATCGTTCGGCGTACCGATATTTGCAGCCAGTTCCACATGAACGTTGTCCACCGTAACCGTTGGTTCGTCACGCAGTTTTCTCCACTCCGCACGCTGTGCATCATACTGTTCCTGTTTGGCACGGTATTCAGCAATTACGTCATCTGTAGGGTTAACCAGAACTTGACCGTCCAGACCGTCAACAATGATCAAGTCTCCTTGTTTCGCTTGAGCCAAGATGTCTTTCGTTCCAACCACAGCCGGAATCTCAAGCGAACGAGCCATGATAGCGGAGTGAGAAGTACGTCCACCGATGTTGGTTGCAAAACCTTTTACGTATTGGCGGTTCAATTGAGCTGTATCAGAAGGTGTTAAATCCTCTGCAAGCACAATCACTTCTTCACTGATTTCAGCCGGGCTCATGAAGTCGATACCAAGCAAGTGATTTAGCACACGCTTCGTAACGTCACGCATATCCGCAGCACGCTCTTGCAGGTATGCACTCTTCATGTTTTCGAACATCGAGATGAACTGGGAAGCTGTTTCATTCAGTGCGAATTCTGCATTGATCATGTCATCAGCGATCTTCGCTTTCACCGGATCAATCAGTTCCGGGTCATCTAGGATAAGCAAATGTGATGCAAAAATCTCCGCTTTCTTCTCGCCAAGCTCTTGTAAAGTACGCTCTTTGATCGCCTCAAGCTCAGCGCGGGATTTACCCAGCGCCGAGTCAAGTTTAGCAATCTCTGCGTCAACGTCGTTAATCTGGCGTTTTTCTACAGAGTAGTCAGGATGCTCCAAGATAAACGCCTTGGCGATAGCAATACCCGCCGAAGCCGCGATCCCGGAAACATTAAGCATTAATTTCGCCCAACCCTTCGTTAACCATAACGTCTGTCAGAGCTTGAAGAGCTTCTGCTTCGCCTTCACCTTCAACGATGATGCTGATGGTGTCACCTTGCTCCAGACCGAGGGAAAGAACGCCCAGAATGGATTTCAATGTTACTTTTTTGCCGTTAGCTTCTGCGAAGGATTCAGCACCTTTGAATTTGTTTGCTGTATTAACCAGGGCAGTTGCCGGACGTGCGTGGATACCATCTTCGTCTGTAATTCTGAATGTTTGTTGCATTACAATCATCTCGCTTTCAGTAGTTTAGTTTAGGCATTGCATATATTTACACTTGCTTGCCATCGTTGGAACAGTTCTTATTTTATCTCAATGATCGGCTGATCGCCAACTTTGAGCACGCCACTCTTCTTCAAAGTGACGGTAGAGCCTTCTGGCAGGTTGGTGAATATCACCGGAGAAATGATCGAAGGAGCGTTCGCTTTGACATACTCCAGATCCACTTCCATAATCGGTTGCCCTGCAGATACCAGGTCACCTTCCTGTACCAGTACGTTGAAACCTTGGCCTTTCAGTTTCACCGTATTGACACCTATGTGTACAAGCACTTCCTTACCACCGTCAGACATAATGCCCACGGCATGTTTGCTTGGAAATACATTAAATACTTTACCATACACAGGAGAAGTAATCGTTCCGTCATGTGGCAAAATGGCGAACCCGTCACCTGTCATCTTTTCAGCAAAGACCGGATCAGGTACATTCGTAATATCCATCAGCTCACCATTGACTGGCATTACGATATCCTCTGTGACAATGCGTTCACCTTGTTCTCCTTGTGCTTTCTCCTCTTCAGGAGTTGGTTTAACTTCAGCAACTGGAGTTGGTGCAGGTGTACGCCCTGCAATGATATCTTGCATTTGGGACTTGATCGTATCGGAACGTGTTCCGAAGATGGCTTGAACATTATTACCCACTTCAAGCACACCAGATGCACCCAATTGTTTCAAACGATCTTTTTGTACATTGGATTTCTCATTCACTTCAATCCGCAAACGAGTAATACATGCATCCAGATGTTTAATGTTTTCCTTCCCGCCAAAGGCTTCGAGGATATTGTGAGGCAGATCGTCCGTGGAGCCTGAAGAACCGCCGGATGCAGTTTCCGCAGATGCCTCTTCACGTCCAGGTGTTTTGAGATTGAACTTGCGAATGATCAATCGGAATCCGAAGTAATAGATCACGGCAAGGATCAAACCGACGATAATAACATCCCACCATGGTGTGCGGTTTGGAATGATACCAAAGATCAGGAAGTCAATGAAACCGCCTGAGAAGGTCATCCCGATTTTGACATCGAGCAATTGCATCGTCATGAAAGACAAACCTGCAAAGATACAGTGTACTGCAAACAAAATCGGTGCTACGAACAGGAATGAGAACTCGAGTGGTTCTGTGATCCCTGTCAGGAATGATGTCAGCGCAGCTGAACCCATGATCCCTGCAACATATTTTTTCTGCTCAGGTCTTGCTTCATGGTACATCGCAAGTGCCGCTGCTGGCAAACCGAACATCATGAACGGGAATTTACCAACTTGGAACGTTCCCGCAGTCAATTCAACGCCATCGCGCAACTGGCTGAAGAAAATCTTTTGGTCCCCGCGAATAACATCGCCGGCTTTGTTCACATATTCACCGAACTCAAACCAGAATGGGGAGTAGAAAATGTGATGCAGACCAAACGGAATCAGTGACCGTTCTACAACACCGAAGATAAAGGCCGACAAAGTCGGGCTGGTATCTACCATGAAGTGAGAAATGGCATTTAATCCGTTCTGGATTGGTGGCCAGATGACCACAAGCAGTAACCCTAACAACAGGGAAACTACTGAAGTGACAATAGGAACAAATCGTTTACCTGCAAAGAATCCAAGGTAAGACGGCAGTTCAATTTTGAAGAACCGATTGTAACACAGCGCTGCGGCGATACCAATAATGATACCTCCAAAAACCCCTGTGCTTAGTGTAGGAATACCCAAGATACTTGCATAACCAGGTACTTTGCCGATCATGGCAGGCGTAACACCTACTGCAGAACCCAGAGTTACATTCATCACCAGGTAACCGATGATGGCTGCAAGTCCTGCTACACCTTCACCGCCAGCGAGTCCAACAGCTACCCCGACAGCAAACAGCAATGCCAGATTATCAAATACGATCTGACCTGCGTTCATCATTATAGTTGCAATCGAGTTTACCCACGGGGTATCGAGCGCAGTCACATATTGCAGGAAATCCGGATTCACCAGCATGTTACCAATTCCGAGCAGCAAACCTGCGGCTGGCAAGATCGCTACAGGCAACATGAGAGCTTTACCTACTCTTTGCAATACACCAAAAAGCTTTTTAAACATCGCGTCGTATTCTTCCTTTCGTCTAAGTCTGTATGTCGTGATGCAAGCAATGGAACACAAAAAAAGGCATGAACTAATAAAAGTGAACTGCGCCTACCTTGGGGTATAGCATACCCTTAAAAAGGTAGAACAATCACACTCTAATTAACTCATGCCTGATCGAGTCAGTAACACGTCGCTTATGTTTATTCAGTTGCTTGATTACGGTCACCATTGTAGCACCACTTCAAACGTATTGCAAGCCTTTACAGGAAAAAACGTGATTTCGCTAAAATTTCTGACATGATTTCACTTATTCTCTTCTTCTTTCCGTTGATTCAGTCGCTGTAAATGTATCGTTAGATATCCAACTTCTGCCGGATATACAGGCAGTTTTAATCGTTTCTCCATCACCTTAGTAAGCTTCCATGCAAGCGAGTACATTTCGGGATACTCTAGTTTGAGCAAGGAATCCAGCTTGTGCAGTTCCTCCACCTTATCTCCACGGCGTACACGTTCCAGGGCAAATCGAAGGTGAGTTAGCAGGCGGGAGTAATCCAAAGACTGCGTTTCGAAGGAATAGTCGAGCTGGTCTGCAACCAGGTTCACCAGATCCGTAATTAATTGAGAATGCTCTCGTACCTGTGATATGTTCTGGTTCGTCATCGCACTATAGATATGCAAAGCGACAAAACCAATCTCATCTTGGCCAAGATCTACGCCCATCTTTTCCTTAATTAAACGAACGGCATATTCCCCCATCCTATACTCATCTGGATAGATCTCTCTTGTCTCATATAAAAAAGGATTTTGGATGATTATTCCCTGCTCTTTGCGTTTAAGGGCAAAAGAAATATGATCTGTTAACGCAATATGAATATGTTCATTAAGCGGAACGTCCGTACGCTCTGCGATATACGTGATGACTTCGTTAATAATCTCAATCAAAGCCTCATCCACCTGCGGAAGAAGTTGCTTGTACTGCTCCTGCTCCTGCTGGTTTTTCAAAATAAACATCTTCTCCACAGCCGTCAGTGGGATGTCATCACTCGGCTTCCGGTTAAAGCCGATGCCCTTGCCAATGACCACAACTTCGCCGTGTTCAGGATGCTGTGCAATAATTACATTATTATTTAGCGCTTTATCTACATGCAGGCTGCTCATTTTTGCACCTCTTTTTTCACACCATCTTGGATGTGTCTGACACATCTTCAAACCAAATCAAAAAAACATCCGGAGCGGGCAAACCGCGCCGGACGTCTCGCTTAAAAAGTAACAAAAATTCGCCATAAGGTCAATAGACCAGCCATGTAATTAAGCTGCCATTTCTTACTCTTTACTATCGCTACGCTCTACAATGCTCTCGATAATAGGTGACGTCTGTTTTACAGCTTCACTCGATGGCACAGCCACTGGTGTAGCTATTTTCGGTTTGGTCAGCCCTTTAATCAGTTGCTCCACGTCGATACCTGACACGCTTTTCAACATCTCAGGTGCAGTAGACATCAGTTCCGTAACGTAATTGCTGACACGTGCTGCACCTTCACCCTTACCTGTATCCACAACGGTAAGTTTATCAATAGCCGAGATTGGCTCAGCAATTTTACCAGCAAGCTCAGGTAGCATTTTGACGATGATATCGAGTACCGCAGCTTCGCCAAACTTCTGGAACGCCTCAGCCAATTTTTCTTTGGCTTCCGCTTCGGCAAGACCACGTAAACGAATAACTTCAGAGTCTGCCGTACCTTTGGCAAGTTCCGCGTCCGCCATAGCCTGACCTTCCAGTCGCTTCTGTTCAGCCGTGGCCTTGGCATGTGTTTCAATGGAATACTGCACTGCATCGGCTTCACGCATTCTTTTCGCTTTGTCAGCCTCGGCCGCCTGCTCGACTGCATAACGGTCCGCTTCCGCCTTTTTCTTCACTTCCGCATCATACTGCTTCTCGCGTACGATGATTTCTTTTGCTTGCAAGTCAATCTCCCGTTCTTTACGGACGAGTTCAACTTTCATTTCTTCTTCTACTACGGTCTGTCTAGCACGCGCTTCATGGATATGGTATGCCTGATCCGCTTCCGCTTTCGCTGTATCCTGATCCCGCTTAAACGTCGCCACTTTCAGTTCCTTCTCTTTGGCAGCCTCGGCGATATTGGTATCACGCAACAGCTCCGCTTTTTGACCCTGCTCTTCTGCGTTTGCTTTCTGAATACGAGCATCTCGCATCGCTTCCGCTTCAGCAATCTCGGCATCCCGCTTCACGGCTGCAATTCTCGGTTTACCTAATGCATCAAGATAACCCTGCTTGTCACGGACATCTTTGATGGTGAAAGAGACAATCTGTAATCCCATTTTCTTCAAGTCTCTTGCTGCTACACCTTGAACCTCTTGCGCAAATCGATCCCGATTCCGATACACTTCTTCCACTGTCATTGTACCGAGGATGGCCCGCAAATGACCCTCTAGCACCTCCTGTGCTTCGCTTCTCAGCGCTTCTACAGGTTTCCCGATGAATTGTTCAGCTGCCGTGGCAACGTCCTCAACAGCACCTCCGACCTTGATAATGGCTACACCATCAGCAATTACCGGAACACCTTGTTCCGTGTATACCTCGGGAGTGGAGACATCCAGCTTGTGGGATAACAATGAGATAAACTCGGATTGCTGGAACACTGGCAGGATAAATGCACCGCCACCACGAACAATTTTAATTTTACGGCCCGAGTCGTCATCCGATATATTTTTATTACCAAGAAACGAACCCGTCACAATCATTGCTTCATCTGGTCCAACCGTCTTATATCTTGCCCAGAAAGCCAAACCCAAAATTAAAATAACTCCAACCACAATGACAGGAATCAACAATACATCCCAATCCAAATTTTCAATCATTCACATCTCTCCCCTTATCTCGTAAGTACTTGAACCTCGTCGGCGATCCATAATCGTATAACTAACCTGCCGATCTTTAGACTTCCTTAAGTACATCTTTCTCCCACTCGGATACGCGGAGCACGCCATCAACCACATCAATGACAACCACTCGTGCTCCCGCCGCAATGGGGAGCCGTTCAAAACTAGAAGCAGTTTGAATTGTACTGCCGGAAGCGAAACGGATCATCACTTCACCAAACCCTTGTTCCGGCACAGGTATGGTGATTTCACCAATTTTGCCCGCTAACTCCTTCATGGAGAAACCAATTGAAACGTCACTGTTACGCATCGGCTTGATATATGCGAAAAATACCAGCATGGCTGCAGCAATACCGATCAGCAGGGATAAGATCAGATTCGACATCACACTAAGAGAGCTGTACCGCGTCAGTAGTATGCCTGCTCCACCAAAAGCAGTGATGGACCCCGCCAGTACAACAGGTTTAAAAAAATCAACACCAGGCATTTCGAAAGCACCATCCAGCAAACCGTCAATCAAGTCACCTAGCACCAGACTCACGATGGCAAAAACGGCACCTCCGATGAGACACCCCCAATAGATTGCTTCCATCCCCTCTTCCTCCTCTCCGCTGCAATTTCTCCCAATCTGTGCATTCCACATGTAAATAAATACGTACATCCAGGCAAAATGTTTCAAAATCTTTCCTGAGTTGTATTGAGAAGCCGCTAATGGGTATTAGCATCATAATATTCAGGAATGCTCCATTTCTCTCTCCCATGCCAATTCACGGTGTGGAATCACAGAAGTGATTCACAGTAGTCCAGACATGAAAAAACGCAAGCCTCCAACAGGAGACTTGCGTTTATTATCAGTATTCCAATGGATATTAAGCTTACATGCCAAGCTTCTTAATTCACTTACAGCGAAGCTTTGTAGATGGATACCACATCTTCACGTTGCAACTTTTTAAAGTTACCGAACGGCCCAAACAGCATCGCTTTATCCGCCATAACCTCAATCTGACTGTCATCAATATCATAGTCAGCCAGACGGTTTGGTGCACCAATGGATGTCCAGAACTTGCTGAGTGCATCAATACCTTCCTCGGCAATCTGTCTGTCGGATTTACCTTCAGGGTTCACATCAAACACGTTGATCGCAAGACGTTTGAAACGATCTACCTTCACATCAAGGTTATGTCTCATCCAGTGCGGGAACAGAATTGCAAGTCCACCACCATGCGGGATGTCGTAGACCGCAGATACCGCATGTTCAATATTGTGCGTTGCCCAGTCTCCTGCAAGTCCCATGTTCAACACGCCATTAAGTGCCATTGTTCCGCAATACAGAATCGTCTCACGAAGTTCGTAGTTCTCCAGGTCATCCACCAAACGAGGTGCTGCATCCATAACTGTACGCAGAATCGTCTCGCAGAAGCCGAGTTGAACAGGTGTGTTCGGATCCAGATGGAAATAATGCTCCAATACGTGAGACATCATGTCCACCATACCGTATACCGTTTGGTCCTTAGGTACCGTGTACGTGTTCACGGGATCAAGAATGGAGAATGCAGGGAAAGAATGCGCACTACCCCATCCGAGCTTCTCTTGTGTTTCCTGGTTTGTGATTACGGAACCGGAGTTCATCTCTGAACCAGTAGCCGCCATGGTAAGCACTGTGCCGAGTGGAAGCGCGTCTTGTGCAACAGCTTTACGCTGTGCAAAGTCCCACATATCTCCATCATATTTGGCTCCAACGGCAATCGCTTTGGCGCAATCAAGCACACTACCGCCACCAACAGCCAGAATGAGCTCAATACCGTTCGTTTTACACAAGTCCACGCCTTTATGTACAGTGGATAGACGCGGATTCGGCTCCACACCTGCGAGCTCCGTTACTTCTGCTCCGATTTCCTTGAGCAAACCAAGCACTTGATCATACAGTCCGCTACGTTTGATGCTTCCACCACCATATACAAGCAGAACCCGTTTGCCGTATTTCGGCACCTCGGTTTTCAGCGCTTCGAGCTGGCCTTTACCGAAGATTAGACGAGTCGGGTTATAAAATTGAAAAGATCTCATGATCTATAATCGCCTCCAATGGAGTTTAGTTTTTAGTGCAACCTCAATTATAGTACCCCTTTTATAGAAAAACAAATCGATAGCCGCTCACTTTAGTTCAACCCGTTGATCTTCAGATGTGCTTGAAGAAGTTCATTCACGGATGGCAACTCTTCGGATTTCGCCCATGTTGCAGCGTCCCATAATCCTGCCTGATGAAAAGCACGCGGACAATGAATGAAACATTCCTCGACTTCAACAATGACGGCTGCTCCAATCGTTTTACCTTCCCAGTTCATGCTTTTGATGAATTCTTCATCCTTTGTAATCCGAGCTGTTCCATTGATACGCAGCACTTCATTTAAACCCGGAATCACAAACAACATTCCTACACCTGGATCTGACAGAATGTTCAACAAGGAATCGATTCGGCGATTTCCTGGACGTTCCGGGTACACCAGTCTATAAGAATCAAATACACGAACAAAGCCGGGTTCATCCCCACGCGGTGATACATCACATTTTCCATCCTGATCCGAAGTGGACAAGAAGAACAAGGGTGACTTCGTGATAAAATTTTGAACATGCGAATCCACAAACGGGATTACTTTATTGCGCACACGTTCGCTGGATTCTCCAACCATGCTTTTAAGTTCCTTGGCATCTGAGATAAATGGAAGATTAAGCGGCTGCTTTTCCAAATAAATCGTCCCCTTTTCCTTATGTAGTGTGGGTCATTCTAACTGTTCTTCTTTCGTTCCTTACTCTATTATACATCTCGAACCATGCCAAAAAGCACCCGTTCACAATTGAACGGATGCCAAATGGTCTTCCTACTCGGTATAGCCCATGCTACTTACGAAGCGACGGAATGCTTGACGTCCAGCTTCATCATGTTTGTACACACCTGCATGCTCCAGTATTTCGGAGAATTTCAAACCTACCTGCTGTTGTACAAGTGTAACCGCTTCTTCCTTCGTCAAGCTGGAGCCATGCTCCTGCTTCAACTCTTCTGTCCACGGTACATGTTTGTTCAGCTCGTGATCCGCTGCCTGGGCAGCTTCTGCAAGCTCTGTATTTCCCGCCAAGATGTCGGCAATACCATCTAGTTCTTCTTTAAGACGTCCTGGCAAAATAGCCAGTCCCATGACTTCGATTAAGCCGATATTCTCTTTTTTCAAATGGTGCATTTCACGGTGTGGGTGGAAAATACCTTCCGGATGCTCGTCATTTGTACGGTTGTTACGCAACACGAGATCCATCTCAAAACCGCCATCCGCACTACGGCGAACAATCGGAGTTACCGTATTGTGAGGTACCTTTTCCCCATCGATCTCACTAAAAGCCTCGATCTCTACTGCGGAGTCACTGTAGACTTTCCAAGCTTCATAGACCGCGTTACCCGCTTCTAGCAATTCCGCAGGATCATGTGAATGCAGACGCATCACGGACATCGGCCATTTGACAAGGCTAAGTGTCAGCCCTGGTGCATCCGCATGACGGAAGACCGCCTCTGGCTGTGCGTTTTGAATGGCAAACGTATGACGTCCACCCTGGAAGTGGTCATGGGTCAGAATGGAACCGCCCACGATTGGAAGATCGGCGTTAGAGCCGATAAAGTAATGCGGATATTCCTGAACAAAGGCAAGCAGTCTGCGCAAGGTATCCTTCGTCAGTTTCATCGGCACATGATCATGATGGAAAATAATGCAGTGCTCATTGTAGTACACGTACGGCGAGTATTGGAACAACCACGGCTCATTGTTAAGCTGTAGCGGAATGACACGCAGATTCTGGCGGGCCGGGTGATTCACCCGACCAGCATAACCTACATTTTCACGACACAGCTGACATTTCGGATATACCGGAGGTGGAAGCAATTTCGCCATAGCGATTTCCTTTGGACTCTTCTCCGGCTTCGAAAGGTTGATCGTGATCTCCATCTCGCCATAAGCGGTATCCTGCGTCCAATAGACGTTCTTGGATACGCGATCCATTCGGATGTAGTTCGAGTTAATGGATAAGTCATAAAATTGCGATGTTGCCGCCTCGATACCTTCCGTTTTCTCCTTATCACGGAAAGCACGCACAACTTCTGAAGGGCGCGCCATCAGATGACCCATAATTTTCGCATCCAGCAGGTCACGGAAGGTATCGCTATTTTCAGGAATGAGTCCAATCGTATATCCATAGTCAATGAGAGTGTCCAACATGGTCTGTGGACTATCAGAAACTGTAGCATGCAATTCACCGGCATAAGGCTCCGAGAATCCGAACTGTTCCATCAGCAGGTTGCGACTGTAATCATAGTCCGCTTCCTCGATCAATTTTTTCTGTAAGGCAAATTCGACCAGACGCTCAATGGCATGCAGTGCTTCCTGCTGCTCGGGTGTACGCTCTGTGGCCTCTGCTCCAGGTTGAGTCTGTGACATAAGATGTTCGCCTCCTAGTTTTTTCCGTAGCCTTCAGGGCGTGATTGATGCCAGTTCCATGCGCTTTGAATGACATCTTCGAGATTTGTCCATTTTGGGTTCCAGCCCAGAACGGATCTTGCTTTCGCAGAAGATGCCACCAGCACAGCCGGGTCACCTGCACGACGTGGTTCCTGAACAACCGGAATATCCAGGCCTGTTACTTTTTTAGCGGTTTCGATCACTTGTTTTACCGAGAATCCAGTGCCGTTACCCAGGTTGAACACGTTGCTGTTCTCCCCTTTGCGCAAGTAATCCACTGCACGCAGATGCGCATCAGCCAGATCACTAACGTGGATATAGTCGCGAACACATGTGCCATCCTCTGTTGCATAGTCATCTCCGAATACAGCGATATGTGAACGTTGTTTCAATGCCGTCTGCAATACAAGCGGAATCAAGTGACTTTCCGGCTGGTGATCTTCACCGATTTTTCCACTTTCGTGTGCACCGGCTGCATTGAAGTAACGCAGGGAAACGTATTTGATATCCTGCACTTTGTCGAACCAGGACATCATGCGCTCCATCATCAATTTTGTTTCACCATATACATTCGTAGGCTCCGTACGGTCGCTCTCTTCGATCGGCACTTTCTCAGGCTCACCATAAGTTGCTGCTGTAGATGAGAAGACGATGCGACGTACATTCGCTGCATTCATTGCTTCAAGCAGGCAAAGTGTGCCGAATACGTTATTATCGTAGTATTTAGCCGGTTCTTTCATGCTCTCGCCGACGAGCGAGTTCGCCGCAAAGTGAATGACAGCATCAATTGAATTTTCTGCGAATAGTTTCGTCAAGATTTCCTTGTCACGCAAATCACCTTCATACAACTTACCGCCAAGCAATGCCTCGCGATGTCCTGTTTGCAAGTTATCCAGTACAACGACTTCTTCGCCACGTTCGAGCAATGCTGCCACCGTATGAGATCCAATATATCCTGCTCCACCTGTCACCAAAATTGCCATTTTACTTCGCCTCCTTGAGTTCGTTAACACCTTCGCCTACACCACATACATAGAAATCACCTTTGAGACCGGTGCGTGCTTCATACGCTGCACCCACTTCACTCAGAAAACGTTCCACATCATTCTCATGTACCAGAGACACCGTACATCCGCCAAAACCTGCACCCGTCATACGTGCACCCAGTGTTCCTGGAATCCGCTGTGCTTCCTCAACCATGACATCCAACTCGTTGCAGCTAACTTCATACAAATCACGCAACGATTCATGTGAAGCATTCATCAACTGTCCAAACGTCTGCAAGTCATTGTTCTGCAGCGCTTCTACGGATGCAAGTACTCGTGCATTTTCATCTACAACGTGCTGGGCACGCTGTCTGACTTTCTCATCCTTGATCTGATCCTGTAAGGTGTCAAACTGCTCTGGCTTTAATTGAGCCAGGTAATTCAGTGCAGGCAGCTGTTCCTTCAAAATGGCAAGTGCCTGCTCGCATTGAGAGCGCCGCTCATTGTAAGCCGAATCAACCAAACCACGGCGTTTGTTCGTGTTACCGATAATCAGTTTGTAAGCACCTGTACGGAAAGGAACCTTCTCATACTCGAGCGTATCACACATCAGCAGAATCGCATGATCCTTCGCCCCGTTGGCTACAGCAAACTGATCCATGATGCCGCAGTTGACACCAACAAACTCATTCTCTGCTTTCTGGGACAAAAGCGCAAGCTCCACGGTGTCAATGTCGAGTACCCCTTCCATGGATTGAATCGCATACCCGGTGAGAACCTCCAGAGATGCTGATGAGGAAAGTCCTGCGCCATTTGGTATTTCACCGTGGTAGAGGAAATCATACCCTCTCGTCACTTGCACACCTTTGCCTTGCAGCTGTACCATGACGCCTACCGGGTAGTCCGTCCACTCCCCCGTTTTCTCCTGACCAATGGAGGCTCTGTCCAGAGTCCCCTCGTAAGCCATATTGGTAGAAGCCAGCTGTAATGCGTTATCCGTACGTTCACGAATGAGCAAGGTTGTGCCAAACTCAAGCGCGGCCGGGAGCACATAACCACCGTTGTAGTCGATATGTTCACCAATCAGATTCACACGCCCAGGGGCATGGAATACACGGATGTCCGCTCCACTTTCTCCGTACCTCTCAATAAACTTTTGTTGCAAATCAGTTACATTCAAAGCTGATGCACCTCGCCTCTTTGTTGTGGTTTTCTTAATGTTATTATACAAGGAAGTGATCTCTCTTAAAATGAAACCATGTGTGATTCATATGGATAAATGTGACCTTTAATCATATAATGAATCTAACGACTGAAGCTCTAATCAACGGAAAGAAGGATTCCACATGAAAGATTCCAAAACAAATCCGGCAGAAACATCCCATAACACAACAGGTTCATCCAGTTCGTCCAGCTCCAGACCCTCACAGGAAACAGCCGTAAGCAAAAGCGGAGCACTTAGTTATTCGGTTGCCTCCAATCCCACCTATGATAACCGAGGGGCACTTCATGTCCTGTTTGCTGGTGCAAGCCAGACTCTCCCTGGACATGCACTTGGACCGAAGCTATATGATTATTATCTTTTGCATTATGTAGAAAAAGGAGCCGGCACGTTCCGTACGGAGCTGCACACCTACGATCTCGCCGCAGGTGATTGTTTTTTGATCCATCCGGGACAACTGGTAAGCTACCAGTCCCATAACCGGAAGCCGTGGCAATACCGCTGGATTGCCTTTACAGGCAGTGAAGCTGCCGGGCACGTCGAACAGGCCGGGTTTAGGCCCGAGAAATCGGTTTTTCATGCCGGTACAGCCTGTGACATATCCAACTGGTTGTCGGTCATGCAGGACGCTTTTGCCGAGCGAAAAGAAAGCGCCCATTATACATCACTCGGTACACTGTACATGATTTTAGCCGAGGCCCAGACCCATCTCTCCGAGGGGCAAACATTAACATCAGGAGAATCCTCCATTCGGCGGACGGTAAAACAGATGATTCAATATATGTCCACTCAATACGCTTACCCCGTATCCATTGAACAAATGTCGGAGAGTCTGGGATATAACCGTGCATATCTTTCACGTATTTTCAAGCAGGAAACCGGACTCACCCCTGTGACCTATTTGTTGAAACTGCGGATCGACAAGTCACGTCAATTGCTTCGGGAACGTCCAGACTTGTCCATTGAACAGGTATCTGCATCTGTTGGTATGCCTGATGCTCTGTATTTTTCCCGTCAATTCAAACGTTTCCACGGCGAAGCCCCCACTCTCTATCGGGAGAAACTGCTTGCGCGTCCGCTACGCTCAAAATAAAAAAAGTGCATCTTGCCTTTATGGCTAAGATGCACTTTTTGTGTGTGATTTATTTCTGAACATTACCCTAATATGGGACAGGTTCTAATCTTTGTTTTTATTCGTAGACTCTGGTCGCAAAATGGATTCAATCCGCTCCAGTTCCTCCGTGGAAAACTCCAGCTGACTAAGCGCAGCTACGTTCTCTTCAATCTGAGACGGACGGCTTGCGCCAATTAGCGCAGACGTGACTCTTCCATTGCGCAGTACCCATGCCAGTGCAAACTGGGCAAGACTCTGACCACGGGATGCCGCAATCTGATTCAGAGCACGTACCTTACGAAGTGTCTCGGGAGAGATATTATTTTCATTGAGAAATACAGAAGGGCCTTTGGCACGGGAATCTTCTGGAATGCCATTCAAATATTTGTTCGTAAGTACACCTTGCTCCAATGGACAGAACGCAATACTGCCTGCTCCGTATTCGTCCAGCACATCCTGAAGTCCATCTTCAATCCAGCGATCCAGCATGGAATACCTTGGTTGATGAATCAGCAATGGCGTACCTAAGCTTTTCAAGATCTCTGCCGCCTGTCTCGTTTGCTCTGCAGGATAATTGGAGATACCAACATAAAGTGCCTTGCCGGAACGAACCATATGATCAAGTGCCATCATTGTTTCTTCCAGCGGCGTATCTGGATCATAACGGTGTGAATAAAATATATCCACATAATCCAGTCCCATTCGTGTAAGGCTCTGATTCAGACTGGATATCAAGTATTTGCGAGAACCCCACTCACCATAAGGTCCTGGCCACATATAATATCCGGCTTTGGTGGAGATAATCAGTTCATCCCGGTATGGTTTCAGATCCTGAGCCAGCACCTGCCCAAACAGTTGCTCTGCTGAACCTGCAGGTGGGCCATAATTGTTAGCCAAATCAAAATGTGTAATGCCGAGATCAAATGCACGTGTAATCATGTTGCGTCCATTCTCTACACTGTTAATTCCACCAAAATTATGCCAAAGTCCAAGTGAAATCGCTGGCAGCTTGAGGCCGGAACGTCCCACGCGGTTATATTTCATCGTTTCATAGCGTGTTTCAGCAGCTACATAGACCATCATGAATCCCTTCTTTCCACAGGTTCGCGCATCCTGTATCCAAGCCTTAGCCAGAGGATGCCATAATTCCGTTCAATGCGTTTAATAAAAGCTGGTTCACAACTTTGTATCAACCAATAAGCTGTTCTACACCCTTCATTACCTCGCCAATCGGCTCTGTAATCAACAAGTCTGCCCGATGATCGTAAGCGGTTGGTGTGGCATTGAGCAGAACGGTGTGTTTTCCCTGAAAATACGTAATTAATTGCGCTGCTGGATATACCGTCAACGAAGTCCCACCTACAAGCAATAAATCTGCTGAAGACAGGGCGTCGATGGCATGATACAACGTTGCCTGATCCAGTTCTTCTTCGTACAAAACTACATCTGGCTTGACCACACCTCCGCATGACGAGCAACGAGGTACAACCTCTTTCGATTGCATAATGTCATGCAGCGAATAGAACTGCTTGCAATCCATGCAAGCATTGCGATGAACCGAACCATGAAGCTCCAGCACATGACTGCTGCCTGCCTTTTGATGCAAACCATCGATGTTTTGCGTAATGACAGCGTGAAGTTTACCTTTCTGCTCCAGCCTGGCAAGTAAACGATGACAACCATTCGGTTCCGCATCGGGATGAAGCATTTTCCCCCGGTAAAAGTCATAAAAAATATCAGCGTGCTGATCAAAAAAATGTCGGCTTAACAGTTCCTCTGGAGGATAAGGGGAGTGCTGCTCCGTCTGGTACAGTCCCGCAGCCGAGCGAAAGTCGGGAATCCCGCTTTCCGTTGAAGTTCCGGCTCCTCCGAAAAAAACAATGCGTGAGCTTTCCTGAATCCAGGCAGCCAGTTGCTCTGTTGCGTTCATCCTCTCTCCTCCTTTGATTTCCTTATACATACGAACATAGCGCAGGATCTATAACACAATACCTAACTCATCATAATGACGAATGACGGCGTCCGCATCATGCAAATGCGCACTCTGGTCCGATGGAAGACAGTACCCCAAAGTATATGTTGCTCCTGCATGGCGGCCCATTTGCATATCACCGTTGCTGTCTCCAATGACTACAGCCTCATGAGGCTCAACCGCTAATTCCCGGCAAGCCAGCAGGAATGATTCACCATCGGGTTTGCCGCGCGTTACCCGGTCACAGCCTACAATCGAACTGAAAAAGGAACGGATGCCCATCCAGTCCAGATGTGTCTCAGCCGCTAATGTACTGTCGGAAGTCACCACTGCAAGCTGAATGCCTGCTTCCTTACAACGTTGTAGTAAATCCAGTAATCCAGGCATGGGTTCAGCGGATTTCCGCTCTCTTACAGACTTCATCGCTATACTTGAAAACTGGCGTATCGTTGTAATAGCTTCGTTCCATGGCGTACCCGCAGCATAGAGCTGACCTGCCAGCCAGCCGTTACATTCATCTACAGTTGCAATGGCAAGCGGCCCTTGCACATCGTAGCCGCTGAGATGACCTTCCGAATCGTGAACCGTACCCAGCACATGTTCGAGTTCCACGGTAAAAGAGGCATCACGTTCTCGCATCCATGCTTGCATTTGCACGAGCATACTCTCGGCCCAAGGACCCCATAATTGAAGAAAATCCAGCAAGGTGCCATCTTTGTCAAACAGAATTGCCCTGCAGGGGATCTTCTCTCCCTGCACCTGTAGCAAAGCCACTCACCTTCACCTCCGCTGAAAATTAGACTACTTGATGGTATCTAACCAAGATAACAACGTTTTGACCGTCTGCTTCAACTGATCCTCTTCACTAATTGATGGCTCACCGTCACCCTTCTGATGACCATAGTCACCAAACTGAGCGTGGTTCCCTCCTTCAACGGTGTAATACACGGTATCTGGTGGCAAATACATGCGTCCAGCCTGATACTTGGTCATATTCACAACTCCATCATTCGTGCCGAGAATGGATAAGGCCGGAATATCCAGCTTCTGCACACTTCCCTTTTCATCCGGATAGGACGCCAGGAAAAAAATGCCGTGAAGGGCATCTGGATGTGCCACTACATATCGTGCAGCCATGGAGCCACCTAACGAGTGACCACCCATGACGAACTGCTCTTCAGGGTATGCTGCCAAAATATCATCGGCCAGATCGGGTTTGATTACAGCCAAATTTACCGGCATCTTAGCAATAATGGTATGATGGCCAGCTGCAGCGAGCTCATGAGCAAGAGGAGCATAACTTTCTGGTTTAACTAATCCGCCAGGATAGAAAAGCACACTTTTTCCATTTGCTTTAGGTTTATCCGGCTTAAAATCGATCCAATTCTCCTGCTCACTGACGGTAACCCCGCCGGCTGTTTCCATCGCAGCCTGCGCCGATTCCTGTGGGCCGTAAGGCGTGAGCAACTTCCATGCAACATATCCGCAACCAATAACAATGAGCGCCAAAAGTACGAGCAGAAACTTGCCAATGCCCCTCTTCTTGCGCCCCGTATTATAACGATTTCTCAACATCATTCACCTTTCTACACTTCCGCAAATTACCGCGGCTTATGGAAGCGGGAGCCCGCTTGTCGCAGGCTCCCTTCCATCTTGAAACATTATTCAGCCTTGGCTTTGCGATAAGCTTCCATATATTGTTCCGCTTTGCGGCGGACATGACTCAAATCTCCCGTCTTTACAGCTTCCGACGTCAGGTCAGAGCCGATCCCGACAGCTACTGCTCCACCTTTGATCCACTCACCAAGATTGGACAAAGATACACCGCCTGTTGGCATGAAGTTCGCCTGTGGCATAGGGCCTTTCATCGTTTTGATAATGGATGGATCATACAGGTTGCCAGGGAACAGCTTGATAATATCCACGCCAAGCTCCAGTGCACGCTGCACGTCAGCAATGGTCATGACACCCGGCAAGATCGGCACACGATACAAATTACACATCTGAACGGTCTCAGGGTTAAGAGATGGTCCTACGACAAACTCGGCACCTGACATAATCGCAGCTCTCGCCGTTTGCGCCTCAAGCACAGTTCCTGCGCCAATAATCGCGAATTTCTCCGGATCTTGCGTATTCCAATGATACACACGGCTTAATTTTTCGATCGCTTTGAGCGCACCCGGAACGGTCATCGTAATTTCGATAACCTTGATCCCACCCGCGATTGCCTGCTCGGCCATAGCAATGACCTGGTCAGCTGAATCTGCGCGCAGAACCGCCACCACACCATTGTCCGTCATCTTTTGCAACAGTTGAAGCTTCTTCATTTCATTCTCTCCCTTGTTCATGTGGTGGTTGTATATACAAACTTTACATTTTTAAAGAACGAAGATGAGTCATCCTGATTTTAACGCGACTTAACGCTCGACGTGAGCAACATTATTCAACTTGGCCTCGACCTGTGCCCATGTCGGGAGTGCTTCCCAATCCCCGACGGCCTGAATAACCATTGATCCGTTCAAATTACCAAGTCGGGTCGCTTCCTGCGGAGTGTATCCCTTTAACAGACCAGCTAAAAAACCTGCACAGAATCCGTCTCCAGCTCCGACAGTATCAAGAACCTGATCTGCTTTAAAGTACGGAACTTCCGTTAGGGTACCATCCGCAAGTACGTAGGTCAAATCAGGCCCACCCTTAACAATGCACACGGCATCCATGGCAGCTAAGCGTTCAAGCACCTTCTCATCGCTTTCTTCGTTATATAACAGTTTCATCTCATCCAAACCTGGTAAAAAGTAGTCAGCCTGTTCTGCCAAACGCAGCAACACAGGGCGAGCCTTCTCTGCTGACCATAGCTTGAGGCGCAGATTCGGATCGAAGCTCACTTTCACCCCCGCCTGCTTGGCAATATGTATGGCGGCTTCAACCGTGGAAAGTCCTGAATCGCTGATGGCTGCAGTAATACCTGTGACATGCAAAATCTTGGCCCCGGCAATATATTCCGGATCAAGATCATCCGGTGTCATCGCACTCGCCGCGGATAACTTCCTATAATAATGCACCGAGGCTTTCCCGGAAGCGTTCTCACGAATCATCAGACCTGTAGGTTCATGATCACTTAATTTGGCCCGGGATACATCCACACCTTCGCCGCGAATAGCTTTTAGAATCATGTTACCGATCGGATCGTTGCCAAGCCGTCCAAACCAGCCGCTGGTATGTCCAAGGCGTGCTACGCCAATGGCCAGATTGCTTTCGGCACCTCCGAACGTCTTGTCCAGTGTAGCTGCATATTCAAGCCCTCTCGTATCTCTGGCCGTCAGCAACCCCATGCTCTCCCCGAATGTAATAATATCAGGGCTTTGAAAGGGACTCGTTGACATATTGCCTTCCTCCTTAATATTGACTACCTCATCTTCTTCTACCATTGTCATCCCGTATGCAACCGTTGTCAATCCCGAAGCATTCTTTTTGTTGTCACATCTTTGAGAAAAGATAACGTTTACTAATGTGAATTAAATCACAATCATTAAAGTGAATCCATATTAACCTTAGTACAGATGTATATAACGAATGCAGATAAACTTTTAATGAAGTTTTCGAGGGGGCTACATCATGAGAAAACAGATACTGATTCAACATGATCAGGAATCTTTCTTTTACAATCTTCGCTTTATGTTAATTGTGTGCGTACTTGCGGGAAATGCACTGGAACCACTCATTACTCGCTTTGCCGGAGCAGAGGCATTGTTTCTGTGGATTTATACGTTTCATATGCCACTGTTCGTTTGGGTGACCGGATATTTTGCCAAACCTTCTATCCAGGGTGCCTCGGGGCGCAACGTGCTGAAACAGATTGCACTACAATATCTTCTGTTCCAAACGTTATATGCATTGATGGATGCGACCGTGTTTCATACACCACATATGCGCTTATCCTTCTTTGCACCGTACCTGTTGCTATGGTTCCTTGCCAGCCATTTCTGCTGGAGGTTACTTGTCCGTCTCACCATCTCTTGGAAACCTGTATATCGGTTGATTGCTTCAATCGCACTGGGAGTCATTGCCGGTTACTTGCCTGTCGACGGTTTTTGGCTCAGTTGCAGCCGCACCTTTGTATTTCTTCCATTCTTCGTAATTGGATATGACTATGGTGCAGCCATCCGTGCGCGCCTGCTCCCAGGCTGGGGCCGTAGAGTAGCCGGAATCCTATCTGTTGCTCTGCTGGTCTATATTGCATATGGCGATTTAAACATTCCGCAAGGATGGCTGTTTGGAAGCAAGACTTATGCTGAATTGGGGCATCAGGAGTGGTATGCCGGGATTTTCCGGCTTGGCGTGTATCTGCTGGAGATCATCTCCGCTACGCTTTTCCTTGCCTGGGTTCCGAACTTGACCTCCAAACTGACAGACCTGGGGCGTCGTACATTGTACGTCTTCCTTTTACACGGATTTCTTGTACGGCTTGCGATCTGGTCAGGGATCTACAGTTATATGGGTAGCGCACTCTTCATCCCGGTTATCCTTGGTATTGCTGTGCTCTTCTCGGTTACTCTGGCTCACCCGCTTGTACGGCATACCTTTAAAGTACTCATTGAGCCGGACATCTCCCGGATTTCAATTCATCGACATGGTGTTTTCAAACGTTCTGCTTGAGATTTAACTCACTCCTATTATCCAACCGTTTCCATTTAAGTTGTTTCATGCTGGAAAAACTGTGGTAATTCAGCATACACGATGCAAAAAACAACTTATCATGGTAAGGAGTGATTTGTAATGGCACAAGGGCAGACATCTGAACGCAAGATGAGCAGAGAAGAAGCCGGACGGTTAGGCGGGAAAGCTACTTCAAGAAACCATGACCGGAGCTTCTACCAGACGATTGGTAAAAAAGGTGGCGAAGCTACTTCCGACGCTCATGATGCAGATTTCTACAAGGAAATCGGACGTAAGGGCGGCGAAGCTACTTCCGAAAACCATAGCAAGGAATTTTATCGCGAAATCGGTCGCAAAGGCGGAAGTAGTTAACTGAGCTTATAAAAGAAGTATACCATTCAAAGCGAACCTCGCTTTAACTTAATTCAGAAGCCAAACTCCATGTTAATGGAATGTGGCTTCTTTTCTATATGTCTATTGATTGTAGAAATATGACGATGGTTGTGATAGACTCTATAGAAAAACCGGGTGTTCACGGGTTTAAAGCAGCAAAGAAATTCACAAACTACGGGGAGCCAGACACCAGCCCACGGGTTTAATTTTTAGAGTACGGATGAAATTAAACGACAGATGTACTGCCATTTATTTTTCCATTCATGTTGCTCAATATTATATATTTGGGGGGAATACACCATGTCAGCCAATAAAATGCGTTCCGATATGATCAAAAAGGGGTTTGACCGCGCACCACACCGGAGTTTGCTCCGTGCAGCGGGCGTAAAAGAAGAGGATTTCGGCAAGCCGTTTATCGCGGTATGTAACTCGTACATCGATATCGTACCTGGTCATGTTCACTTGCAGGAGTTTGGTAAAATTGTTAAAGATGCCATTCGTGAAGCCGGCGGCGTTCCGTTCGAATTCAACACCATCGGGGTTGATGACGGGATTGCGATGGGACACATCGGTATGCGTTACTCCTTGCCAAGCCGTGACATCATTGCGGATTCCGTAGAAACGGTTGTATCTGCTCACTGGTTCGACGGCATGGTTTGTATCCCGAACTGTGACAAAATTACACCAGGTATGATGATGGGCGCACTCCGCTGCAACATCCCTACCGTATTCGTAAGCGGTGGACCGATGAAAGCAGGCCGTGACAGCAACGGTAAAGCTCTTTCCCTCACTTCCGTATTCGAAGGCGTAGGTGCTTTCCAGGCGGGTAAAATCGACGACAAGAGCTTGCTTGAGCTTGAGCAGTTCGGTTGTCCAACTTGCGGATCATGCTCCGGTATGTTCACCGCGAACTCCATGAACTGTCTTGCAGAAGCGATGGGACTGGCTATGCCGGGTAACGGAACCATTCTGGCTGTTGCTCCAGAACGTCGTGAGTTTGTTAAACAATCGGCGAAACAGTTGATGGAACTGATCAAACTGGATCTGAAACCACGCGATATCGTAACTGTAGAAGCCATCGACAATGCGTTTGCTCTGGATATGGCGATGGGCGGTTCTACCAATACTGTACTGCATACACTGGCTCTGGCTCACGAAGCTGGCATTGAATATCCGATCGAACGTATTAATGAAGTTGCTAACCGCGTTCCGCATCTGGCGAAACTTGCACCAGCTTCTGACCTGCATATAGAAGATGTTCACAATGCAGGCGGCGTAAGTGCGGTTCTGAATGAATTGCTCAAGAAACCGGGCGCAATCCACGCGGACTGTATTACGGTTACAGGTAAAACCATCCGTGAAAACGTGGAAGGCCAGGAAATCAAAGATACAAACGTAATCCACAAGCTTGATAACCCGCACTCCGAAAAAGGCGGACTGGCTGTATTGTTCGGAAACCTTGCACCACAGGGTGCAATCATCAAAGTTGGTGCGGTTGATGCTTCGGTTGGTGGATACCACAAAGGCCCTGCGATCTGTTTCGACTCTCAGGAAGAAGCACTTGAAGGAATCGCTAACGGGAAAGTTAAAGAAGGACATGTCGTGGTTATTCGTTATGAAGGACCAAAAGGCGGACCAGGTATGCCTGAAATGCTTGCGCCAACTTCCCAGATCGTAGGTATGGGACTAGGTGCCAAAGTCGGTCTGATCACGGATGGACGATTCTCCGGCGCATCCCGCGGAATCAGTATCGGCCATATCTCTCCAGAAGCAGCGGAAGGCGGCCCAATTGCCTTTGTTGAAGAAGGAGATATCATCGAACTCGACCTGAACAACCGGACGATTGAGTTGCAAATTAGCGATGAGGAATTCGAGGCTCGTCGTGCGAACTGGAAAGGTTTTGAACCAAAAGTCAAAACCGGCTTGCTGGCTCGCTACTCCAAGCTTGTAACCAATGCAAGCAACGGTGGCGTACTGAAAATCTAGTTTGCTTGATGAAGTCATACGTACTGAACCAAGTTTATAAAACCAAAAAGGATGAGCTCTGCCACACTGGCATAGCCCATCCTTTTTTTTGATTGGAAGTACGTACAAACGATATCCTCAGAAAAAGTTCTATTTTCAACAAATGAATAATTAAATTTGAGAAAGAGCCGTTTACAACAAACATCACCAGCAGATTCAGTTCTCATCCATTAAATCAATTCTGTTCCGTTAAAACCTCATTTTCTATAACAAAGGAATCGTCTTCTGCTTGTTTAGTTACACCTGAAGCGACCGTATGATGTTGCTGTCCATAACGTTTCAACAGTTCTTCAACAGGCATCACAATCATTTTAGGCACCAATTGATCTGTCCGCTGTTTCAAGCGCTTTTGCCCTGCCGGATGAATAACGCTAAGCAACATCCTCAGATATAACTTGGAGGCCAAGCTGAACGGGCCTGGTGCCAGCTCTTGCACAGTGAATCCAAATTTCTCAGGACCACGGTTAATCATGCTCACGCCATAAAGTGCCTTTGCCGAACGTAATTCAGGATCGGCTGCAACAATCTGTGCCAGGTCTGGCAGTTGTTGTTCCATCGTACGGATCATACGAATCGCTAGATGCATTGTTGAACGGGATGTAACACCAAGTTCGAATAAAGTTTGATTGTCAAAATGTAGCTCTATAATCGGATCTCCATTCTGCATCACATAACCATGTTCCATCTCAACTCGTGCACCGTGGTACACACGGGAACGAAAATGGAGCATCGGATCTTTAGATGACGCGGCTCGCAGATGGTATGCCCAATGAAACAGCTTTTCCCATCCTAACCACAAAGCAACCACGGTACGTTTCCACAGCTTCAGCTTCAAGCGGGGTTCCACTTCTTGCCGTGCAACCACTGACGACAATTCGGTTATTGAGCTACCATTCATCAACGTGTCCACACGAACACTTTCCAAACCACGTCTTTCGGCCTCCTGCAATAAGGCCTCCAGCGCCTCAAGCATCTGCTCTGGCGCGTGTGCATCTGCTCCTAAGGTTGTGCCGCGATCATGGAGCAACATAACCTCTCCGCCCTTTAATTTGTTCAGCATACGTTTTTTCAATTGTTCCGTACCTACGCTACATTTCCAGTCCTCAAACATGGCGGACCACAAAATGATCTTGCGATCTTTTTTACTAAAAAAATCAAACAGGTTCATAATGCCCCATGGCGGACGATAATAACAGGTTTTCTCACCCGTAATCTCTTGAATAATCTGACCTGTTCGATCGATCTGATCCCGAACCGTTCGTGGACGCATCAGCCAGTTTGTTTTGTGAATATAATTATGAATTCCGATTAAGTGTCCTTCCTCATGCATACGTCTGATTAACTCCGGATGACTTGCCGCATGTTCTCCCACGACAAAAAAAGTTGCCTTTACATTGTACTTGCGTAACAGTTCAAGCAACCGGGGTGTATACAAAGGGTCAGGCCCATCGTCAAATGTCAGGGCATAGTGTGTCTCACTTTTCCCCCTTCTGAACACACGAAATCCGAACAGTCTGCTGATCAAACTTGGAATAAAAGCATAAAAAGAGGACAGATACAATAACCACAGTAAAATACTCTGAAGCATCGTTGTCATGATGTCGATTCCCCACTTCTCCTGCTAATTTACGGCCATACGGCACTTTCTAAAATAAACCACCTTTAATTTTATCATAGTTAGTTCTTTTATTAAATGCTGTTTCCTCAAATCCCCACTATCATGTACAATGAATACAATCTAATTTCTGCCTGTAAAGGAGTCTATGCCCATGTTGCCGCTTTATAAAAAGTACGGGCGCACCGTGTTTGATATCGCTCTGCTCGTGTTAACCGTGTATGTGATCATGTTTGCTTTTAGTAAATTGTATCATATCGCTGCACCCGTTTTTCTTTCATTTATTGTCTTTTGGATGATTGAGCCATTAGCCAAATTCCTCCACCGAAAAGGATTGCCCAAAACAGCCGGAACTGCCATATCAGTGTTATTGTTTCTCGGGCTCATTGTAGCTGCCTTTTTCGGTCTAGGCTTTTTTATCATTTCACAAATTTCCGATCTTCAGCTCAATTTCCCGGTGTATGTTGAGATGATCCAACGTGAGTTCACGAATCTGGTCTTGCTCATTCAGGACAAGTCCAATGCCCTTCCTGACGGAATATTGGATAAATTAAACGAATATTTCGCTACACTGTCCGGGATACTATCCCGGTGGGTCACTAGTGGAGCACAGTTCATCATCGGCTTTCTCAGCTCATTCTCTACCTTCATTACAAACTTTGGGATCGCGATCATTCTCGCATTTTTCCTCAGTATCGAGATTGAATCCTGGCGTAAGTTTGCTCGTGCCAAAACGCCCAAAACATTAAAAACAGCGAATGAATTTATGCGCACTCACGTGTTCAAAACGATCCGTTCCTATATGAAGGCACAATTGATCATGATGCTTATTACTTTTGTATTGATATATGCGGGGTTGCTGATTCTGGGAACCTCCAATGCCTTTACAATCGCAGCAGTCTGTGCCATCTTTGATCTGGTGCCACTGCTTGGTGTTCCAGTGATATTTATTCCGTGGATTGTTTATTTGTTTATCGTGGGCAATAGTACGCTTGCCATTGGCTTGATTGTGGTTTTGGCTGTGACCATGCTGACGAGACAACTGCTTGAACCGAAAATTTCAGGGAATTCCATCGGTGTTTCCTCTGCTTATTTGATGCTTTCGTTTATGTTAATTTCCCTGTCGGTCTTCGGACTCGCAGGTGTCGTGTTATCTCCTGTGCTTCTGATCTTGTTAAAAGAACTACTACAGCAAGGTTATCTGCAAAAATGGATTCATCTGCCCACTGACGAATTCGAATCGTCACCATTAGTAGTTGATTCTCCTGCCCCTGATGTTTCAGAGAGAACAGAACATCGGTAGATGACATGCTCGTGATCTTTTCCTGTGAACCAATCACGAGCACTCTGCCAGATAGTCCATAACTTTGCGAAACAGAGCTGTAGCCTGATGTGAAGCTTCTGAAGAGACATTCTGTACCAACACAGCAACCGCGTATCTCGGCTTCTCTACGGGCCCATATCCTATAAACCATTGATTGTTTTTGGCTTTCCCATTTTGTTGTACCTGAGCTGTCCCTGACTTCCCTGCAACATGCCATCTCGCGTGTTGCAGGGATTTTCCTGTTCCCTCTCGTACTACGGTATTCATCCAGCTTAACAGCAGATGAGCTGTGGTCGGAGAAACCTGTCCTTCTGCTGAAGGAGATGCATGTAAAGGCATGTCCAGCATCGTACCTCCATCCGCGTAACGGATTCGTTGCACAAGCCGGGGGGCATTTACCTTTCCATCATGCAACAATGTCACGATCAGGTTTGCTGCTTGTAGCGGAGTCACCAGAACATCCCGCTGTCCAATGGCTGTCTGAATTTTGGCTCCTTCGTCTGCAGACTTCACGGCTTCTGTCCGAATACGCCCCGGTTCTTCATGATCAAAATGTTTTAATACCGGCATCCCCGCGATATGTTGTGCCTGCCAGCCGACAGAACGTGCAAGCCCCAGACGATCAGCGGTTTGTTCCAATTGCTCCATGTGCAGTCTACGTGCAGTCTCAGCGAACACAATGTTACATGACTCCGCGAATCCCTTTTCCAAATTCAATTCACCATGTCCATGCTCTTTCCAGCAGGATAGTCCATATTTTCCATAATCCCCTTCGCAGTGGAACTTCTCACCACGAGAAACAACCTGATTTTCCAGAGCTGCTGCAGCCGTTACGATTTTAAAAATAGAGCCTGGTACAGCCGCTTGTATCGCTCTATTCCCCCAGGAGGAGTGCTGTGGATTGACATGCTGCGGTTGATAAAAGGGACGTGATACCATTGCGCGTACATCTGCATTTGCAGTATCAAGAACCACTATGGCGCCTTCCTGTAACCCGGAGGCTTCTGTTAATTCTTCGATGCCTTGCTGTATACGTGCATCAACAGTGGTCTCCACCACTAATGGATAGTGCGAATTCGTAGGTGCGATCACGCGCGGTCCCATCTCAGGAATGACCTGCCCATTCCCTGTTACCATACGAGTTATTAACGTAGGTCCCACACCTCTTAGCAACGGTTCCAGCGTCCTTTCCAGTCCAGCTGCTCCCGATTTCATGGCAAAAGGCTGTTTTACTTCATCTTGATGTCTGTGAAATCTCCCATGATCTTTGGGCTGTTCGTTCAAATAGCCCAGCCACTGGCTTCCACTGGCCTTCGGGAAATACCTCGTCATAACAGGATACACATCAGCTCCTTGGAGGTGCAGGTCCCGTACATTTACAACTTGAGCATCCGTTAATAAAATAGGCTCTGAGCCGCCTCCGCCTCCAGTCCAAAGATGTGGCGTTCTCGCTTTATGCCATTCCCTATTTAGCTGATTCACATCTGTATGAAGGAAGGAGGCAAGTTGTTTGAGCTTAAGATCATGCTTAACTTTCCCATTGGATGGATAAAGCACAAGCCCCCATTGCAACTTTCCTGTTAATGGACGCCCGTGGACATCCGTAAACTGCCCACGGCCAGAATCCAGCATCACACCCTGTTCACGTTGCAGCACCGACATCTCCCGCACGGTTCGCTGAAACCCTGGCATGATTCGGTTCACTTGAACCATTTGAATCCAGCCCAGTCTCAGTACCAACACTGCGAAGAGAATAGTAAGTCCGGCGCTTATTATGGCTATACGACGTTTCCACACCAGTTGCAACTGCACACCTGTTCCACCCTCACCTTTTTCGTGTATTATGCGCTGCCCTGTCTGGAATTATCCGGAAAACAAAAGAAAACCTGCCTCGAAAAGGCAGGTTCGTTTGTAATTTGTAGCATGTTGTGTCTGCTGATTACACCGTAAAACGTGAGAGTGTTTCTTTCAGTTCAGTTGATACATTCTCCAGCTTGCCAGAGAGGCTGACGAGTTGATTACTGATGTTTTGCTGTTCACTGCTCAAGGAAGCTACTTCCTCTGAAGTTGCCGAGGACTCTTCAGCAACAGCGCTGACATTGCTCATCGCTTCAGACAACGTTGCTTGAGATTTGCTCAACTCTCCAATGGAGCCTGTAACCATACCCAGACGTTGCACGAAGGCACCCATCTGCTCCTGTACAGAAGCAAAGATCACATTCGTATCTTTTACAGCATCCATCTGTTCCTTAAACAAAGGATATGCATCGGACAGAGCTTTTACCGTTTCGTTCATCTCTGACATGATTTTGTCGGTAATTTCCCCAACCATATCAATGGACTGTCTGGACTGTGCAGCGAGTTGACGCACTTCATCCGCTACGACCATAAAGCCACGGCCAGCTGCACCAGCACGCGCTGCTTCAATCGTTGCATTCAGAGACAAAATGTTGGTTTGCTTCGTAATATTTTGCATAACATCGAGCACCTTTAATACAGAGGATGTGCTCTCTTTTAACGAATCAACTTTGTTAACCAACGCTCCAATCATTTCTTCGGTCTTCTGCGTTTTGGTCATCAACTGATTCAGATGCTGTGTTCCTGTTTGACTGGATTTCTCCACATGACGGGCAGAACTGCCCATCTCTTCATTGGCTGCAATCACACTTTCCATCTGACGAGAGATATTATCCGTCAACTCATTGCCTCGTTCCGCTTCCGTTGCCAGACTGCCTGCACCACCAGCAATTTCTTCAGTTGCTACAGCAATTTCAGAAGCAGATACAGCTGTTTTCTTCGAAGCATTGCTCAGTTCTGTAGCTGTATCCAATACTTCCTGTGCAGAACGATTGGTCTGCTCGACCAGCTTCGTAATTTGTTCCATCATCGTATTGAATGCAGCGGAAAGCTGTCCAATCTCATCTTGGGAACTATACGGAGTGCGCACTTTTAGATTTCCTTTTGCACCCTCTTGCATCAAATCTTTCAATCCGCTGAGCGGACGAGCAATCATACGAACCATCCAGACACCGATTACCACAGCAAGAGCTGCAAATGCAAGTGCCATCCACAATGTCATTGTCAAGATGCCTTTGGCATCCTTAACCAGCATCGAAGTGGGAACCATACCGACAATCTTCCACGCTGATGAATCCAGCGTACTGTATACAGCCAGCATATTCGTCGATTTGCCATCGATATCATATTCGGTATTTGTACTTCCTGCAGGCTCTTTCAAATCTTTCACAAAGGCAAGCTCCGTTTCTTTTCCTGCACGTCCCGCCATAGACGAAGCAACGACTTTGTTATCCGGAGCAATCAATTGAATGACCGAGCCTGCCCCCAGATCCAGTGATTTCAGTTGCTCCTCGAGCACATCCAGTTTCAACTCAATAATCAGTACATAAGACTGTGTTGTACCTTGCAGGTTCTTCATCGAACGTGCAATTCGGAAAGTCTGTGTTGTGCCATCGGTCTTCTCTTGTGTCGGGAGCCAGCGGTATCCACCCTGTGCTACAAGGTCCGTGTACCATGATTCCTGACGAATGCTTCCCATCGTTGAACTGCTGTTCCCAGTTCCCATAACGGATTTAGATTCATCTGTTGGCACCAAATAAATCGCTTCCATGGATTTGTTTGTAAAAGCTACATTGGATAACTGTTTATTAATTGAACTTGAATTGACGAACGTATCATATGCCGTCAGATTCGGATCTGACATTTTCTGAAGCAAAGACTGCATCTCTGGATCAAAGAAGATCTGTGTGGACGTATCCACAAAACGCTCCAAAATGATATCCAGCTTCTGCTTGGTTTGATCAATCGTCTCCTGATTTGCTCTGGATGCATTAGCCTCGATCGTATTTTTAGCCTTGGAATAGGATAATAGACCCAAACTAATAACAACAATCATAATGGCTGCAAAAAAGATTAAAAATAGTTTAACCCCTACAGATTTGACCGGATTCACTTTTCTAATCTGTTTGAATGAATTGCCTCCAAGCCCTTTCCAATCACGATTCTTCAGTTGTTTCTTCAACCAATCCACTTTGATCCAATCAAACCGGATCTTACTTCGATCAAATTTGAAAGGCTTTTTATGTATCCCTTCTTTTTTAATATTGACCGGTTTAACTTTCTTTACATTCTGTGTCTTATCAGGCTTAGCCTGCTCGGGTTGTGTGCTGTGTTCCCCACTGTCTTTATCCTTCTTTTGTACCATCCCAATCACCTGCCAGTAATTTTCTTGTTAGATTTTTCAATCTCTCCCCTATAAATATGTAGTATTCGACAGCTTTCCTGCTTTCCCTCCAATCCCTCAGAAATATATTACAACTTTTTTCCTATTTTTCTATAAAAAAAAGACCCCCATTTACCGATATACGGAGGTCTATTTCTGTAATTTATAACACAAATTTGCGATTCGTTAACATTATTTTGTTCCAAACTAGGAATATAAGCCTACTTCTTTTTCCGCATCATATCAAAATAAGAAACTGGCTGATCTACTTTCATTTTCACCAGTTGCAACGGATGTCTGGCAGCATCCAGAACATTGCCTTGTTCATCCTGAATTTCTCCTACCACTTGTTTGAAAAAAGTACCATTGGGGCCGAAGAACTCGATTTCATTTCCCGGCTTAAAGTGATTCCGCTGCTGAATGGTCGCCATGCCTGTTTCTTCATCATAACCCATAACCAGACCAGCAAAGTCGTAAGGCACTGCCTTCTCTTCCGGCTCATAGATATGATCTTCATGATCAGGGGTGTCGTAGAAGAAACCGGTATTCAGCGGACGATTCGCCGCCTTATTCATTTCTTCCACCCACTCCGGTTTCAATACATAATTTTCAGGATCAGCCATGTAAGCGTCAATGGCCTGACGATATACGTTCACAACAGTCGCAACGTAGTGAATCGACTTCATCCGTCCTTCGATTTTGAAGCTGTCCACACCCACATCAATCAATTCCGGGATATGACCGATCATGCACAAATCCTTCGAGCCCATGGAAAAGGAATTATCCTGTTCCTGGAACAGAGGTAACTGATTATCTCCCAGTTTAAACGGAGCAGGAGCCTGCATCTGCATTTCCTCTTCGCTTACCCAGACCGTATCTTCTCTCGCATCCTCGAACAGATCATACTTCCAGCGGCAAGACTGACAGCAGCCTCCACGGTTGGAGTCACGGTCTGTAAAGTGATTGGACAATACACAACGGCCCGAATAGGAAGAACACATCGCTCCGTGAATGAAGGCCTCAATCTCGATATCCACATTCGCCTTGATCTCTTCAATCTCTTCAAAGCTTGTCTCACGGCCAAGCACAACCCGCGGCAGTCCTTCGTCCTTCCAGAACTTCACGGCTTGCCAGTTCAATGTGGACTGTTGTGTGCTAAGATGCACTTCCAGGCCCGGTACTGCACGCAAAGCGACTTCAATGATGGCAGGATCGGCAACAATAACTGCAGAAATGCCTGCATCATACAGGTTCTGCAAGTATGCTTCAATGCCTGCCACATCTTCGTTATGGGCATAGATATTCGTTGCTACGAATACTTTGGCTCCATATTTTTTCGCAAACTCCACACCTTCACGCATTTCTTCAAAACTGAAGTTATCCGCATTCGAACGAAGTCCATAAGCCTGTCCACCGATATATACGGCGTCAGCCCCATAGTGAATCGCAAATTTTAATTTTTCCAGATTTCCCGCCGGAGCCAAGAGCTCCGGTTTATCCAGACGGTTACGTTTACCGGAAAACTTCCGTTTGACCGCCACTGTTTCCATCTTGTTCACCTCGTCTATTAATACACTTGTTCTTTATAGAAAAATCCAAATGACAATTCCCGTTCAGGGTCCTGAAGCTCACGAACCTCACGTAACCATTCTTCGTCGTATGCATAGGCATCTGCATCTGCTTCATACAGATCTATTGCTTTACGGTAAGCACGAACAACCGCTTCATTGTAAGCAAGAGATTTCAAAATCCCCTCTACCTTGAAACTGTGCACACCTGCTTCCATCATCAGATGAAGATCTTCAAGAATGCAGATGTCCTCTGAACTCATAATATGCGTTCCATTGATGTCCTCATAGATCGGAAACTTCTCATCCCGTCGCTCGGCTTCAATCAGGAACAATCCGCGTTCCTTGCCGAGATGCCCTTCCACTGGACGTCCTTGATGAGCCATGTAACTCTGAACCAGGCTGCGCTTGGAGTGATAAATATTGGTCATGCCATGAACCTGCACCTGCGCCTCCACTTTTAAAAATGGAACCATCTCCGTGATTTCGTCCATGTTCAACTCACGGGCAAGAACAACGCGGCTGGCCCCCTTGGTTCCCCAGTAGTTGGCCGTTGCATAGTTTGTAGACGTCATCTCTGCGTTCCAATGCAAATGAATATGCGGTGCATGTTCCTTGATCGCAGCCAGTACAGATGGATCATTGAACTCGACCGCGTGCACGCCAATTCGGCCTAACGCTTGCACATAGTCAGGCAATTCTTTTAATAATTCATTCGACATCAGGTTGTTCATAGAAACAATAACCCGAGCTTCGTGTTTGGTAGCCATAGCCACCACTTCTGCAGTTTCTTCCAGGCTAAAGTTACCTGGCAGACGCATGCCAAAGCGATCATCTCCAATTAATAAAGCGTCAGCTCCGGCTTGAAGCAATGCTTCTGCTTCTGATACATTTGCTGCTGTCACGAGCAGTTCATGTTTAGTACTCATCTAATCCCCTCCGCTTATTGCGCAGCCTTACTTTTGGCTATATTTTGCTGATGTTCCTTGTATGTCTTGGCAAACAGATGCCCTGAAGTTCCATCCTTTTTCGTCACATAAAACAGATATTCCGAAGCTTCCGGATTCAACGCTGCCTTGATGGAAGCAAGACTCGGACTGGCAATCGGGCCAGGTGGTAGACCCTTGTTTAAGTAAGTATTGTACGGACTCTGTACCTTCAGGTCTTTGAAAAACAGTCGCTCCTTCGGTCTATCGAGCAAATACTGCACAGTTGCATCAATTTCCAACTTCATATCCTTATTAATCCGATTGTAGATTACACCTGCAACCAGAGCACGTTCCTTATCCACCACAACTTCCTTCTCCACAAGTGACGCAATCGTCAGCAATTCATGCAAGGAGAGTTTCTTTTCCTGAAGCTTCGCTTCCAGATCCGGTATAGAATTGATTTTGGTCTCGAATTCTTCCAGCATTCTCTGCATAACATCATGGGTGGAACTTCCCTTTTTCAACTCGTACGTTTCCGGGAACAGATACCCCTCCAATGCGTAGCGAAGTTCTTCATCCACAGGAATTCCCTTGATGATATCCACATCAAAGGCCGAGGGATCGTTGGCCAGCTTGATGAATTCATCCCGATCAACAACATGTTCGTAAGCGAGCTTACCTGCCGTCTGCAAGACGGTATACCCTTCCGGGATCGTAAACTTCACCATTTCTTCGGGTACAACCTCGCCGCTACTCAGTTTATGAATAATCTCATCGTATGTTACACCTGGATTCATGGCGTATTTTCCAGCCATAAAATTACTACCCAGCTTATTCCACTTTAAATAACCTTTGAAAACGAGACTGTTTCGAATCAATCCTTCTTGCTGCAGTTGGTCCGCAATTTTGGAAATGCCCGATCCGCTCTTGATTTCAAATACAACAGGCTCGGAAGAAGCTTGTACCGGACGCATCATGCTCCATACATACCCGCCAGCCCCTCCGGCCAGAATTAATAGTATTAGAAGCAGAATACCTATGACTTTGCCTTTCAACAGAGACACAACTCCTTTACACAACCAAAAAGAGCGGACTTCTCCGCCCTTCCGGTTTTTTCAATTTGAAGCTGATTAATCTTCGTCAATCGGGAGTGTACATTCATCATATAGCTCTGAAATGCTCTCCCACTCATCGTCATCATCAATCGTAACTAACTCCGGCATGATCTGGTCTTCGCTGCCCGGAACAACTCGTAGCAGTTCAACCTCGTCATACGGACGCAATGAACTGCGGAGCACCGCGTATTGCTGCCCATGTACCTCAAACTCAGCGAGCAGTTCATACGGATGTGATTTACCGTTCTCTTCCTCGAGCTCCACATGAGCACCGAATGCCAGACGCAGCGAATCTGTCCATTTCAGGTCCTTGCGATTATATTCCGTCATTTAGTTCGCTTCCTCTTCATCTTCAGCAAGAAATGTATTAAAGGTCTCCTCGACGATATCCCACTCGGCATCATCTTGGATCACAAAAAGTTTGATATCATCGCCGTCTTCTTCATAACGGAATGCATAAACATCCGTCTCGCCATCTTCAGGTTCAACCGGAGCAACCATCATATACTTGGCCTCCGAACCGTCCACTTCGAATTTCATGATGACTTCGAATTCCTCTTCGTTACCCTCATCATCTGCAATGTAAATGATCTCAGCTTCTTCTTCCATACCCAGTTGATCTTCAGCCATTGTTGATCCCCCTCACCTTGTACTATTGGCATCCAAATAATTTTGCAAAATCAGGCTAGCGGCCATTTTGTCCACGACCTGTTTGCGTTTTTTGCGACTGACATCCGCTTCAATCAGCGTACGTTCTGCTGCCATCGTTGTCAGCCGTTCATCCCAAAGGTGAACAGGTAAATTCAGTTCGCCACGCAGACGTTCGGCAAAAGCAATACATATTTCACCGCGCGGTCCTACGGTGCCGTTCATGTTTTTGGGAAGTCCAACCACGATTTCACTGATCTCGTGCTCACGCACCAACTCAGCAATCCGTGTGAACTCACCTTCATCCCGGCGGCGTTCAAGCACTTCCAATCCCTGGGCAGTCCAACCGAAGGCGTCACTGACAGCAACTCCGATTCTGCGGTCCCCATAGTCCAAACCTAATTTTTTCATCATGCTCTCCCATCCTGAGCCTGTTCAGAACGATATGCATTCGTCTGTGCAGACTTCAGTCTGTCTTCTGTCGGTTCATTATCCGTTTGCCTACACGGCTGCAGACAAACGGAAGTGGCGTATATTACCGGTGATTGGCCAGATAGGAACGAACAAGCTCTTCAATCAGCTCGTCGCGCTCCTTTTTCCGGACCAGACTGCGTGCGTTGTTGTGACGCGGAATATACGCGGGGTCGCCGGATATCAGATATCCAACGATCTGGTTAATGGGATTATACTCTTTATCGACCAGCGCGTCATATACCGTGAGAAGAATCTCTTGTGAAGATGCCTCCTGTTCGTCACCTTTCACATTAAATTTAACCGTCTTATCCATGGAGTCCATTGATGACACCTCGCTCCTGCATGAACATGGGGACCATGTCCTGCCGAATTGATTTCTGTTTATATAATAACATATTCTGACTGCCACAAGTACACAAAGGATAAGGCAATTGTGTTTTTTGCTTGTCCTTTACTGGCTGACGATGGAAATCGCCAGTTTCAGTGCTTCATCCAGCTTACTTGCGTCCTTGCCTCCGGCCTGAGCCATATCCGGACGTCCGCCGCCGCCGCCGCCGCATACTGCAGCAACTTCCTTCACAATCTTACCGGCATGCAGACCTTGTTTCACCTGCTCAGCAGGTACTGCGACTACAAAATTCACTTTGCCATCCGCCGGCGCACCGAGTACAAGAACGGCATCTGGCAGTTTTACTTTCAGCTCATCCGCGACGGTACGAAGTGCATCCATATTCGGTGCATCTACACGAGCGGCCAGCAATTGGGTATTACCTGCTTGTACCACTTGATCCGTCAACTGTCCTGCTTCCATCGCGCTGAGTTTGCTTTGCAGCGATTCAGTCTCTCTCGCAGCTTCTTTCAGTTGTTGATTCAGACCTTCAATCCGCTTCGGCACATCCGCTACATTCGCCTTAAGAAGGTTTGCGGACTGTTTGAGCAGTTCCAACTGGCTTTCCACATACAAATATGCACCACGGCCTGTCACAGCTTCAATCCGGCGTACACCGGAGCCGATTCCACTTTCGCTGACCAGTTTGAAAATTCCAATCTCTGAAGTATTATTTACGTGACAGCCGCCACAAAGTTCCAAACTGTAATCTCCAATTTGCACGACGCGCACAATATCTCCATATTTTTCGCCGAAAAGAGCCATAGCTCCCATTTCCTTCGCTTCATCGATGCCTTTCAGCTCAATGTTTACGTTCAGACGATTCCAGATCTGTTCATTCACTTGACGTTCAATTTCAGTCAACTCTTCCGGTGTAATACTGCCGAAGTGAGAGAAGTCAAAACGTAGACGCTGTGGTTCCACCAAGGAACCAGCCTGATTAACATGCGTACCCAGCACATCTTTTAATGCTTTGTGGAGCAAGTGTGTTGCCGTATGGTTTTTAATGATATCGCCGCGTTTGGTTGCATCCACTTCTGCTTGAATAACATCACCCACACGAAGCTCACCGGACTCAATCGTCACCACATGCACATGCTGCCCTTGCGGAGCTTTGAACAGACCTTGAACCTTTGCTACAGCACTTCCACCGCGAAGCAGGCCTTGGTCACTGACTTGACCGCCACTTTCTGCATAAAATGGAGTTTGATCCAGAATAACCTGAGCAGTCTGTCCTTCTCCTACAGAGTCTGCAAGAACATCTCCGGTAACAATAGCTACCACTTTTGCTTCCGTCAAAAGGTCAGTATATCCAACAAACTCGCTTTTAACCTCCAGGTCAGCCAGCGGTCCACCTTGAATCTTCATGCTTTCGTTCTCTTGACGCCCTGCACGCGCACGATCACGTTGCTCTTGCATGGATGCATCGAAGCCCTCACGATCTACGGTTAGACCATGTTCAGACGCATAATCCTCAGTCAGGTCAAACGGGAATCCGTACGTATCGTATAGTTTGAATGCTTCTGGTCCGCTAATCACTGTACGTCCTTCGGCTTTGGCTGCAGCACTGATATCTGCCAGAATGGAAAGTCCGTCTGACAACGTTTCGTGGAAACGTTCTTCCTCGGTTTTGATCACTTTGGCAATAAATTCTTGCTTCTCTACCACTTCAGGATAGTACATGCCCATCACTTCACCAACAGTCGTTGTCAGCTCATACAGGAACGGACGATCCAGGCCCAATACTTTACCGTAACGAACAGCACGTCGCAGCAAACGGCGAATGACATATCCGCGGCCTTCATTGCTTGGCAATACGCCATCACCTACAGCAAATGCCACGGTACGGATATGATCGGCAATGACTTTGAGCGCAACATCAATCTCAATGCTATCATTATATTTAACACCTGCCAGTGCAGCCGTTTTCTGAATCATCGGTTGGAACAGATCGGTGTCAAAGTTGGAATCTACATTTTGCAGAATGGAAGCAAAACGCTCCAGACCCGCACCTGTATCAATATTTTTGTTCGGTAGCGGTGTATAGCTACCGTCTTTGTTATGGTTGAATTGCGAGAATACAAGGTTCCACACTTCCAGATAACGCTCGTTCTCTCCACCTGGGTACATTTCAGGATCGTTCATATCGTTACCGTAAGCTTCCCCACGGTCATAGAAGATTTCAGTACAAGGTCCACATGGGCCTTCGCCGATATCCCAGAAGTTCTCGTCTAACTTGATGATGCGTTCAGCCGGCAATCCGATTTTTTCATTCCACAGCTTGAAGGCTTCTTCATCTTCCGGGTATACGGTAACAGACAAACGTTCCGGATCGAATCCGATCCACTCTTTGCTCGTTAAGAACTCCCAAGCCCAAGTCACTGTTTCTTCCTTGAAGTAATCACCGATGGAGAAGTTACCGAGCATTTCAAAGAACGTATGGTGACGACGCGTTTTGCCGACATTCTCGATATCGTTGGTACGGATACATTTTTGCGAGTTTGCAAGACGTGGGTTCTCCGGCTTCTCCCGTCCGTCAAAGTAAGGTTTCAGCGGTGCCATACCTGCGTTAATCCACAACAGGGAAGGATCGTTGTGTGGTACAAGCGACGCGCTTGGTTCAATTTTGTGACCTTTACTTGCAAAAAACTGGATCCATTTGGATCGGATTTCACTAGCTTTCATACTGGTTGCCCCCATCAAATTATAAGTTCCGCAGCGAGATCGCCCCGGTTGGTTAACAGATTGTTTGTACGTTTTCCAGGTAACACATCTGTAAAAATAAACACAAAAAACGCCCCTGAATGATCAGGGACGATGTTATCGCGGTACCACCCTGGTTATTGTTCTTCTTCCCTTATTGAAAGGATTCAACTCCCGTCATTGGAAGGATAAAACGAACAATCGCCTCGTTCATGCGAGTAACGGTCGCGCCCGGCAGGGTTGTCCTGCACTCCGAAATCAGCTTTCTGCCGCTTCAACTTTCAAGACTCTCCCAGCCAGCGAACTCAGAACATGTCTGAATTCGAAGAAGTCTATTCTCTGAGGAAAGGAACCCTCGGCATACTTCATTTCATCATCGATTTTAATTTAGTAAACATACACCCTCATTATATCGATAGAGTTACCCAGTGTCAACGCGCCTTCTGAGGCGATTCCAGATGATTTCCTGTCTCACTCGGCCATTTGATCACTCGGTTCTCCGCTTGATGTAATAGGCGAAGAAGTGTTGCACGATAACCTTCAACACGGCAAAGACCGGCACTGCCAAAATCAGACCGACGATCCCCGCCAGTTCTCCACCGACCAGAAGCGCAAAGATAATGGAGAGTGGATGCAAGTGTAGCGTTCGTCCAACCACCTGCGGGGAAACTACATTGCTCTCTAGCACTTGGCAGAGTGTGTTCACCGCGATGACCAGTAGTACCATTTTGAAAGAAACCGTTGAAGCCATCACCACTGCAGGTGCCGCCCCCAGAAAAGGACCCAGATACGGCACAATGTTGAATACCGCCACAATACTTGCCAGAAGCAGAGCATAAGGCATATCGATCACGATATATCCGATATAGGCAAAGATCCCCACAATCACACAGACGATAAATTGTCCCCGGATATAATTGCCGAGTGCGGTGTCGATCTCTTTCATCACGGAAACAATGGCTTTACGGCGAGAACGAGGCAGATAAGCCACTACTGTGCGTTCAAATACATCAAAATCTTTTAACATATAAAAAATCAGAAACGGCACAATAAATACGTTAAACAGCACATTAATCGTCGCTCCGATATTGTCCATTAGCACGGTGATTCCTTGCGTAAGTCGGTCTTCCATCTGAAAAAACCAACTGTTCATGCCTGTGCGTATGCTTGGCGGCATTAATTTGTGATCCATATTGTTCATCAGGTTTTGCGCCCGCATGGACAATTCCGGCATATGTTCATTTAACTCTTCCAGCTGTTCAATCAGCACAGGGATGACATTCATTAAGATGACTCCAATGCAGGTCAGAAAAAAAGCATAGATTAACAGAACCGCAATGGAACGCGGAACTTTGCGTCCACCAAGCATGCTCACAATCGGATTAAGCACATAAGATATGATCAGTGCAACGATGAATGGGGCCAGTACCGTTTTCAAAAATCCATAGATATGTAATAATAACGGCCGTAACAGCCAGATAAAATATAGAATGATTAATCCGAGCAAGAGCCAGATCGCGTAACGAAACATTTTATTTTTGGTTAGTTGCTCCACTTCGATTCTCCCCTTTGGACTGCCTCTACAGTTCAGTATATGGACTGGCTCTGAAAGTCAGTATATGTAGGAGAGAGAATTTTTATTAACTCCGTGCAGATGTGGTAAATGAGAAGAGGAAGGGAATAAGAATATGTTCTGTGTTCATCATTGCATAACAAAAAAACGCTCTCCTCTAAAAAAAGAGGAAAGCGAATTTTATGAATCAGTGCCTCATATAATCAACCATATGCTTCCTGACCACTATGTAACTACATCTATATCCATCTGCCGCCAGATTGCGACATCATTAAATGACATGTATTGTCATGAAACCGCATATAGAGGAAGTTAAACCGCGTATTAAGAAGAAGCGTGAATATGTGGGAAGTCTTGTGGCAACTCTTCTCCGAAGAACAAATCATCCAGAGAGCTTAAAGTGCCGTCCTCTTCCACCTGATACACAGACATTTTCTCACCGTTTACCGTTAACTCAATAAAGCATCCCCAGCAATAAAACTGATGGGAGCCAATTTTTCCGATATCTTTCGAACTACAATTTGGACATTTCATATTCATTCACCTATCCATTAACAGAATGAATGGCATTTTCCAAGCGCTGTTCACTCAGTGGCGGTACCATAATGGCACTTTCTCCGATTGACATATCACTTGTACATGGCAGCCATTTACGGCCCTCGATCAGATCGGACACAAAACCGTCCGTAATTTCAATCCCTATTATTGTATTTCCCAACTCTTGGTCAAAATAAACATCAGAGACACGTCCAAGCAGCAAACCTTCTTCGGTGAGCACGGACATCTCCTTCAATTTAGAACGACCAAGGAGGTATGTGTATTTTATGTCGTCGGCCCCCGTCTTGCGGACAGCCTGTTGATTACGGATCATGACGGCATCTTCGCCATAGGCAACAATATCTTCCCATTGCACCATTTTGACATGATTGGTAAACAGGCCCTTATTCTCAAGTTCAATGCCTTCAATCTCCCAATCATCATTCACAATGAAATCCTGGATTTTACCGACCTGCTTCCCGTCCTCAACATCAAAAACGGCAAGTCCGATCATTTCCTGAAGCTTCATCGCTGGGTCCCCCTCATCTTCTTCACATTGTATAGGCGCGGCGCTATTGCTAGGTATGCCCAAAGTTGATGAGTGGCAATCAGACGCCGATCATCAAACCGCTACTATTCAACCGATGAAAATGGAACTCCTTCCCTCCTTCTGTTCCATGTGTAAAGAACCCCTTAAGGTTTATTACGTAGCCGTTGAAGAATGGTTCCAATTTTTTCGGCGGTTGTGATGATTTCTTTTGTAGTATTACCCAAACCCCAGCTAAATCGAATCGCAGACTGTAAAAATGCTTCTGGCAAGTTCATCGCTTTGAGTACGTGGGATACTTCCAGGGAACCAGAAGTACAAGCTGAACCACTTGCTACAGCGATGCCCTCCATATCCAGATTCATCAGCATCGTTTCAGTAGATACCTCGGGGAAGCTGATATTGAGAATATTGGGAAGCGTATAATCATGATGTCCGTTGACATGAAAATGTTCTGTCCCTACATGAATGGCAAGCTGATCAAGCAATGTTTTTTTTAATTCCAGTGCATGCTGCAGGTGCTCCTCTGCATTCTCGGTAATGATCTTTAACGCCTCTGCAAAACCTGCAATCCCCGCAATGTTCTCTGTACCTGCACGACGTTGTCGTTCCTGTAAGCCACCATGTGATCTGGCTTCCAATGTTACACCACGTCTAACATACAGTGCACCCACACCCTGCGGTCCGTTAATCTTGTGCGCAGAGAAGCTAATCAGATCTACAGGCAAGTCTCTACAGGAAATCGGCTGGCTGCCCAGTGCTTGAACCGCATCTGTATGAAATAAAATATCATGCTGACGCGCGAGTTCACCAACCTCACGAATCGGCTGAATCGTGCCTACTTCGTTGTTGGCATACATCATTGTGATCAGCACGGTGTCAGGTCTGATGGCTTCACGCAGTTCCTCCAGCTTGATGCGCCCAGACTCGTCCACAGACAGATAGGTCACATCGTATCCCTGCCGCTCAAGTTCTTGACATGAGTGCAGTACAGCATGATGTTCAATCTCCGTCGTAATCACATGTTTGCCTTGATCTGCTCTGGCAGCAACCGCCCCAAAAATCGCCAGATTGTCGCTCTCTGTCCCGCCACCTGTAAATACAAGCTCGTCCGGTTTACATCCCAAAGATGCCGCGATACTGTCTCTTGCTCCACTGACCGTGCGTTTGGCTTCACGTCCAAAGGCATGAATGCTGGATGGATTACCATATTGACCTGTCATCACATTCATCATCGCTTCTGCGACGCGTGGATGCATAGGTGTCGATGCGGCGTGATCTAAATATATACGATTCATCGATATCACCCCGTTAGTTATTGGATTTCGTTTTTATGATCTTAACACTGTTAAAGGCAGGCTTTGATCTCTGTTGCATGGCTAAAGCCCCCATTACGGGGGCTTCTATGTTATCTTCTAGATGATCAACTTCATTCCTTAATTTCTTCCTAAATGTAGCGCATCTTTAGATTTAATTGCCGCTATTCTTTCGTGAGCGCATATTATATTCTACCACTTTTTTTCAACTAAAGTAACCTATTTTCATTCATGAATGTTATGAGTCACACGCAGAATTGGTGATGATCCTATACGTTCTATATGTCTTGTTAATATTGAAATACGGAAGGAAATTGTTGGACAATTCCACTTGTCATCATATCAGCCATCCCCAAAGCCTGTGGCTCAATAGAATCACTTAATTCAACATTCCTTACGTAATCTTTCGCAATGCGACTGCCGACCTCTTCCGTAAGAAGACGTAAATGCTCATACATCATCCTTTGCCATTCCACTTTTGACCAATATGGATTAATTTGCGCCAAAAAAGTAGCAATTTCATCAGCATTGGCATACCAACGTTTCTGGGCATCTGCTGCTGCTGTACTATTGCCTGACTTCAAGTCAGTAACAAGTTCTGCGGCAATCGTTAAATGTTCTCTAAGCAGTTTTTCAAATTGACCGGCAATAGCAGTCCCATAGATCGGTGCAAGTACCTGAGCAAAATCACTTGGATTTCTTAACAGTCTTGCGGTTGTAGGTTGGACGTCACCAAGTCCATCAACGATACTATTCACGGTTAATCTCGTCCAGAACACATGCTGTTCCCATAGTGATCTGAGTTTCCTGTTCAAATCTACGCTAGCTGTTGTGCACTGCAAGGAATCCGTTTTCCGAAAAGTTGGATAATAATAGGTCGGAACATAATTAAACATCATCCGTCAACTCCTTTTTACAACAATATATAGGGAACAGCCTACATTGGTGCAACCCAATCAGATGTTGATCAAAATCGGGAGTCGGAACAAAAAAACAACCTCACTGCTATCAACAGTAAAGTTGTTTTTTTGCTGGCGTTGATTGAAACACTATAAGGAAACTAAATATAAAACATGTACGAATCTTTCTTTTCCTGATCCTCAAAAGTAATCAAGTCTTTCAACGTTGTTGAATCCAGCACTTCTGCAATGCCATCACGGATGCGTAGCCACAAATCACGCTTAGCCGGGTCATCTTCTTCCGTAAAGTCTACTGGCGAGATCGGTCCCTCCAGTACACGAATGACATCCCCTGCGGTCACCGTTGCAGGATCACCTGCCAGAATGTAACCGCCATATGCACCGCGGATACTCTTAACAAGGCCAGCATTACGCAGTGGCGCAATCAGTTGCTCCAGATAATGTTCAGAGAGCTGGTTGCGCTCAGCAATGCTTTTCAAAGATGTTGGACCTTCGCCGGTTCTTGCGGCCAGCTCCATCATGATTGTGAGGCCGTAACGGCCTTTTGTCGATATTTTCAAAGGAGTCACCTCTTTCAATTTTCAAAAAAATACATCTAATCCTCCGTATTCCGATCATAACCCTCAAGTAATGTTAACATATCTGCATGCGTTATGGAAAAGAAAGATTGACGATATTGCAAAATGTGCGTCTGGAGTGGACACTATCCAAAGTTGGCCGGGTGTATCGTAAGTTCGGTCGGGTTATGCTAGAATAGTAACGAAACACATTTATATATAGAAATGGTGATAACGATGTCCAAAGCAAATGAAAATACACGGGTCGTCGTTGGCATGTCCGGAGGTGTGGATTCATCGGTTACCGCATTGCTTCTGAAAGAGCAAGGTTACGATGTCATCGGCATTTTCATGAAAAACTGGGATGATACGGACGAGTTCGGCCATTGCACCGCTGAAGAAGATTCAGAGGATGTGCGCCGGGTGTGCGAACAGATCGGCATTCCGTACTACACTGTCAACTTCGAGAAAGAATACTTTGATAAAGTATTTACCTATTTCCTTGATGAATATAAGTCGGGTCGTACGCCGAACCCGGATGTCATGTGTAATCGTGAGATCAAATTCGGTGAGTTCCTGAACAAAGCGCTGGATCTCGGCGCAGATTATGTAGCTACTGGCCATTATGCGCGCCTCATTGAAGAGGACGGCACGTTCAAATTGTTGCGCGGTGTGGACAACAACAAAGATCAGACTTACTTCCTGAATGCTCTTAATCAAAAGCAGCTCTCCAAAGCCATGTTCCCGATTGGTCACCTGCCTAAACCGGAAGTGCGCAAAATTGCTGAAGCTGCCGGTCTGTACACAGCCAAGAAAAAAGATAGCACAGGTGTATGCTTTATCGGCGAACGCAATTTCAAGGAGTTCCTGAGCAACTATCTGCCAGCCAAAGGCGGAGACATGGTTGATATCGTAACGGGTGAAGTCAAAGGCCGTCACGACGGTCTGATGTACTACACGCTGGGTCAACGTCAAGGACTTGGCATTGGCGGTTCCGGCAACGGCGAGCCTTGGTTTGTCGCTGATAAAAACTTGGAGAAAAATCAATTGCTCGTAGTGCAGGGCGACGCTCATGCCAGCTTGTACTCTACAGGTCTGACGGCTACAGGCGTAAACTGGATTGCAGGTGCAGAGCGCACACCGAATGTGCCTTTCCGCTGCACAGCCAAGTTCCGTTATCGTCAACCGGACCAAGGCGTTACATTGACCTGGCAGAAGGACGGCAGTGTGGATGTACAGTTTGATCAACAGCAAAAAGCGATTACGCCAGGACAAGCCGTTGTTTTCTACGACGGAGAGGTTTGCCTTGGCGGTGGTACGATTGATCAGGTACAGAAGGTCCCTGTACCGGCGATGCAATAACAGGACTTACTCATCACTTGAGAGTGGTGAAGTCAATTCCCTGTATTCCTACAAAAAAAGCCGTCTTTCATGTAATACCATGAAGGATGGCTTTTTTCCTGCTTTTTTTGCAAAAAAATTTAAATATTTAACTTATGCAGTGAGCCAAACTCCTGCCAGACAACCTAATATCCCCACCACCACTGAACTTACCACGTAAATAACGGCTCTGGCTTGTCGCTGTTGCCCTATTAACGTTAATGTTTCATACCCAAAGGTAGAGAACGTGGTGTACGCTCCGCAGAAGCCAGTTCCCCATACTACCCACATTGCGTCTGGCAAATTTCCTGCTTGATGCCCGCCGTACAACATTCCCAAAATAATAGAACCGCTGATATTAATTACCCACGTTCCCCAGGGAAAGGCGGTTCCCACTCTACCTGAGATGAATTTTCCCAGGCTGTAACGGAGCAACGCGCCAAACACACCTGCTAGTCCAATCCAGATCATCATCAGGCATCACCCTCTCTGGAGGGGACACTTAGCATTCGCTTGCCCAGCTTGATCCCAAGGGCGCAGAGCACCAGTCCTGCCACTACACTCAGAAGGAGATAAGCCGCTGCTCTCAACCATTCTCCACCCTCCGTTAAACGAACGAAGTCCAGTGTGAATGTGGAAAAGGTCGTGAAAGCTCCAGTAAATCCTGTGCCAATGGCGAGGCGAAGCTGTGGTGTTATTTTCTCAGGTATAGCGATAGTAAAAAAAAAGCCCAAAAACAGGCTGCCGATCGCATTGATCAACAGCACTGCCCATGGAAAACCTGTATTGGCCGAGGGGAGCATCAGTTGAATGGTGTATCTGGTTAATGTGCCCAGAAACCCGCCAGCTCCGATATATGCTAACTCTTTCATCTCTACAGCTCCCTGCGCCGCTGTTGGTTCAGCCTGATCTTCGACTCATTCCCCTGCTCTGTCGCCTCATAAAAAACTCTTCGAGATAGTTGTTTTGGCAGATACTCCTGTTTCACATAATGTCCCGGGTAGTTATGAGGATACTGGTATCCTTCATGTCCCAGCTTGGCAGCACCTGAGTAATGCGTATCCCTCAAATGCAGCGGTACTTCGGCCGACTTCACCTCATCAATGGCGCTCATCGCTTTGGATATCGCAGTATATACCGCATTGGACTTCGGACTTTCCACCGCAAACAATATGGCTTGCGCAATATTTAGCTTGGCCTCCGGCCAGCCGTTATTTCGGTACGCATCAAGCGCCCCAATGGCTTGGGTCATCGCCTGTGGATTCGCCAGCCCAATGTCCTCACTACTTGCTGCAATCAGGCGCCGGATGAACGTCATGGGGTCCATGCCCAGTTTCTCCACCGCATATAGAAACCAGAATAACGCTGCATCACTCGAACCACGAATGCTTTTGTGAAAAGCGGATAATACGTCATACTGCGTGGACTCGTCTGCCTTGACAATGGGACGACGGATCGACTCTTCCGCGACAGCCAGCGTGATGTGAACCGTTCCATCCTGCTCAGGCGGTGTCGTTAGCGCGGCAAGCTCCAGAGCATTCAGGGCACGGCGAATATCACCATTCGCCATTGTAGCAATGTGTGCCAGCGCTTCATCATCGGCTTTCAGTTCCATAAACCCAAGGCCTTTATCCGCATCGCTTAGCGCTCTGCGCATCGCAATCAGGGAATGCTCCTTATTTAAGGATTCCAGTTGAAAAAGGGTGGATCGACTCATCAAGGCTCCGTTTACATAATGGAAGGGGTTTTCCGTCGTTGCCCCGATAAAAATGATCGTGCCCTTCTCCACCGCTGGTAGCAGTGCATCTTGACGCGAACTGTTAAAACGATGTACCTCATCGAGGAAGAGAATCGTTTTGGTTCCGTAGAGCTGTTTGTTCGTCTGTGCCTGCTCAATGACTTCTCGTACATCCTTCACAGAGGCATCCACAGCATTCAGTCGCACGAATTGTCCTTGGGTATGCTGAGAGATGATGTGAGCAAGCGTGGTCTTGCCGCATCCTGGCGGGCCGTATAGTAGAATGGATGAGATCTGATCAGCTTCAATGGCTCGGCGTAGCAGCTTTCCTGGCCCGATAATATGTTCCTGCCCTATATATTCATCCAGATGCTCAGGCCGCATGCGGTCTGCAAGCAATCTGGCCTGTGGTTGTGTATCCTGTTGAAACGAAAATAAATCCATGGTTTTATCACTTCCTTAACGGATTGCCAATCTGATATTCAGTTATTAACGTGATCAAAATGTTAAAATGAATCTCCACTCGCTATCATATCATTCCTGCGGAAGCATCGCCATAAATGCCCCAAGCGCACTGCTGACAAACGCATCCTTACGAGTAATAAATCTTGTCATCATACGGTTCATACCAACCGGAAGAGCATACTTACGCAGCAAACCACTTTTGATCTGCTGGTGAATGACGATTTCAGGTAATAGAGAGATGCCCATTCCAGAGGCTACGCCACTGATAATCGCCTCGAGCGTCCCAAATTCCATAATAACAGGCCTGTGAACACCACTCAGAAGCATCCAGTCCTCCAAAATTTTACGGTAAGAGCACCCCATACTGTAAACCAATATCGGCTTTCGGATCAGTTCCTCCTCTGACAGACTAGGAGACGATATAACAAAAAGTTCTTCATCAAATACATCCACAGATTTAATATCAGGATGGTCGCAAGAACAACCAATAAATGCGCCTTCCAATTCATACCCGATAACCTGGTCAATAAGCATTTGTGAATGACCTGTAGCCAGCGCTAGTGAAACTTCCGGGTACTGGCTGTAATATGTTGCAAGAAGACGTGGCAACCTTACCGCCGCGGCTGTCTGTATGGAACCAATTTGCAAAGGGCCAGACGGTGTATTGGTAGCCTGGAGCGCTTTGGATGCATCATTCAACAGACCAATGATTTTATCTGCGTAAGTTAGTAGCGTTTGTCCCCCTGGAGACAACGTCATCCCCCGATTGTGACGGATAAATAATGGTGTGCCTACTTCAGCTTCCAAATGCCTGATGCGTGCCGTAACGTTGGATTGAACGTACCCCAGCTTGGCTGCAGCTCTGGTCAGATTTCCTTCCTGTGCAACACATTGAAATATTCGAAGATCCCCGCTCTCCATCATGCCTCCGCTCTGACATCATTCAAAATGATATCCAGTTCATTTGTAATCATTATACTCTCTTGCCAGAGCGTACTACAATGATGACATATTCATCTGTTGTTCGAAATTCAATGGTTGAAAACAAAAGAAGGAGTGTTCGAGATGACATACTGGACCAATAGAGTGGTTTTAATTACAGGCGGAGGAACAGGTATAGGCCGCGCGGTCAGTACCTTGCTGGCTGAACGCGGTGCACGGGTCGTATTGAACTATTCTCGATCACAGCAGGCCGCAGAAGAAACCGTTCAGCATATCCTAAATCAAGGCGGGCAAGCATTTTCCATTCAGGGGAATATTGCAAATGATAAAGAGGTTCGCCAAATGGTCGCAAAAGTAACCGAAATCCATGGCCCCATCACCGACCTTGTAAATAATGCGGGCATGACCCATCATATCCCCCTCAGCGATCTGGAAGCTGTCACAGATGATATCTGGAACGAACTGATGGATGTGAATGTGAAAGGTATGTTTCATTGTGCTCGTGCCGTAACCCAAGGAATGAAGCAGGCCGGTGGAGGTGCCATTGTAAATATGGGCAGTATTGCCGGCAGCACCGGTTCGGGTTCATCTCTTCCATACGCCGTATCCAAAGCAGCAGTACATGGTCTGACTTTATCTCTAGCCCATGCCCTCTCCCCGCTCATACGTGTAAATGCCATCATTCCTGGAGCTGTCTCCACACGTTGGTGGGCTGGCAATGAGGAACGAATGCACCAACTCGGTGGACAATTGTTACTACAGCAAATCGCTCAGCCAGAGGACATCGCCCACATGGTCTGCGCTGCTCTTGAACAGCGATCCATGACAGGACAACTTATTACTGTCGATGGAGGACAGACATTATGAGCGCAACAATTCATAATCCGGCTAGAGCGAAACGCGTACCAGCTTCCTTAAAACCAGTCAAATACGTCGTATTGATTATCGTGACAACGCTCATTATGGGAACTTCTTTTCCTGTAGGTAAAATAGGACTCAGTTACGCACCACCTTTTCTATTGATGGGCTTGCGGTACATCCTTGCTGGTGGTTTGATGGCCCTAGCCCTGCGTAAGCACCCCTTACCGAGGGGATGGCGAGCCTGGGGTAAAATCATGCTCATCGGTTTGTTTCAATCCGCCGGGGTGATGGGTTGCGCCTATTACAGCATGAACTGGATTTCATCCGGTGAATCGGCCATTATTACATTTACGAATCCATTGATCGTCATTGTTCTCAGTGCGCTACTATATAACCTGAGATATCGATTAAGCCAGTGGATTGGCGTAATTGTTGGGTTTGTCGGCATTTTGTTTACCTTTGGATGGCATATGAGCTTCACCCCGGGGACCTGGATCGGTTTTGGCGGAGCAATTTCATTTGCCGTATCCACACTCCTGATTAAGCGCTGGGGCGTTGATTATGACACTTTCGTGCTTACCGCTTATCAAATGCTCGCCGGAGGTGTAGCATTGCTTCTGCTAAGTGTATGGACGGAGCAGCCTCATTTTACAATAACTCCAGTCTCCCTCCTATCGTTGTTATATCTAACGCTGATTTGTTCCATCATGCAGTTTTCCCTCTGGTTTTATCTGTTACAGAACAGTGATCCCGCCCAGACCAGCAGCTACCTGTTTCTCGCACCGTTCTTCGGCGTTCTTTCAAGCTGGATTTTGTTGAATGAAGAGGTTCAATGGTTTGTCGGGGCTGGAGGAGTACTAATCGGGGTGGGCATCTATCTGGTGAACCGCCGTTCAGCTAAGAAAAAACAAGACGTATCTCCCTCTGTAACCTCAGGATAAGAATACTGCCTTCATCTTCCTAAGCAAAAAAGGCATGACGCAGAACAACCTGCGTCATGCCTCTATATCTATAGAGCTTAGTACTGTGTGATCTATTTATCTATGAAACAGTCTCATCAGGCCAGCCTTGAATCGTAACCTGTTCACCTTCAGGATTATGCGTTGCCGCGGCATACGCCGGCATGTTTCCGTCGTGGAATAACCACAATTCATGCAGAGCCCGTGTACAGCCGACATAGAGCAACTTCGCATCACCCGCGCCAGGATAATAGTGCTCCTGATCAACATCAGCGACGATAACTGCATCGAATTCAAGCCCTTTGGACAGATACACAGGCAAAATCGAATGTCCACCGCTGTACTGCTTTTTACCACCGTCAATCAGGTTCAAATCCCAGCCCGTCGCCTGAAGCTCACGATGGAGTTCTTCGGCTTCATGCAATGTTCGCGTCAGGATGGACACCGTCCGATAATCTTTCGAGGTAAGCATCTTCAGTGCCCGCTCTAAACTCCCCGTCCGTCCTTCACTCCCGTATGCAAGCGTACGCACCGGATCCCCACTCCGGAACACGGGAATCGCCGTAATCCCACTCTTCACACCCTGCTCCAGGATGGTATTGGCATAATCAATAATCTCCATCGTGGAACGATAGCTTCGGGTCAAGGCAAAATATGCATTTTGTTCTTCCGGGAACAACGAACTCATCTCTTCCCACGCATGAACACCACGGTACTCATGAATACCTTGGGACAAGTCCCCCAAAATAGTGAAGGAATGTCCTTTCACAAACTGATCCAGCAGCGCAACATGAAACGGAGAGAAGTCCTGGGCTTCGTCAATGACAACGTGGTCAAAACGCTCCGCTCCTTCAATATCATGCACCAGCGTATGGATATAGACCAGTGCCGGCAGGTCCTCTTCTCGAATGACATCTTTCTTCAAATCTGCACCGGTTTGTTTCATGATTGCTTTGGGTATCAAGTTGCTTAGCTCAGCAGGTACAGCCCCGCCTTTCACTGCCTTGAACAGCTGTTTGTACAACGTCAGCGGATTGTATTCAGGCCACTTTTTGGCATAGGATTTCTCCCGCGTTGCTGCCTTTTTCTTATGTTCTTTACGCACCGTTTCTGGCATAGGCTTTTTCAATTCCATCTCGATCCAGCGGTGAACCCGTGCCATGACCCGCTCTTTACGTTTAGCCAGCGGATAATGTTTGTACTCCGTTCCAAACCAGTTATCGATCTCCTGTTTACTGAGCACCGCACCGTCCCATGGACTGAAATCACCATCCGGCACAGATGCTTCTTCCATCCCAGACAACCACTCCCGGATCAGTTCCATGAAACGAATCGAGCCTTTGTAACGTCCAGGGACATCATCGTTCAGTTCAGGCCGAGTAGCAGGGGTTTCGAACCACGTCTGCAACGTCTCTGACGCATCTGCAAGTGGCATTTCCAGCCCTAGCAGATTCATCGCCCAATCGGGAAAGGTTTGCTGCTGAATGTCTCCTACACCGAGCTCTGGCAACACATCCGAGATATAATCGAGGAACATATGGTTGGGTGCAAAAATAACCATTTTCTCCGCCGATACCTGCTCCTTGTACTGATACAGCAAAAAAGCAAGGCGATGCAGGGCCACTGTGGTTTTCCCTGATCCGGCGACCCCCTGAATAATCAATGCGGTGTTTCTCGCCGCCCGAATGATCTGATCCTGCTCGGCCTGGATCGTGGATACGATGTCCCGTAGTTTATTGTCCTTGTTTTCACCAAGACGGTACACAAGGAATTCATCGGATACGGCAGGTTGGTCGCTATCCCGGTTATACGTATCTGCCACACGTTCCAATATGCGCTGACGGATCACCACATTTCGTTTCAGATACACCAGACCTTCAATCAGTCCTTCAGGGGCTTCATACGTTGCGGAGGCTTCTCCTCCGGTAAAAGAGTAAAACAGGCTCGCGACAGGAGCGCGCCAATCGATGACAAGCGGGTGCTCACCGATCTCTTCGCGGTCTACGCCGATTTTGCCAATATACAGCGGTTTCCGTTCACCACTGCCCTGCTCTTCGAAATCCAAGCGTCCGAAATAGGGTTGTTGCGCGCTCTTGGACAAGGCATTCCGGCGTTCTTCACGTCCGGATTCCAGCACTTGTTCCGTGAAATCGTGACCGGTATACACCGGAAAGTTCCGCAGCCGTGTAAGCTGACGATCCACTTCTTCCATCGTTCGCGCTAACCTGTACTCTTCTTCTTGATAGGCACTTTGAAAGCTGTCTGACATGTTTCAGTTACCTCCTAAGAATATATGTTTGCTCTGCATCGCTGTAGATCGCGCAATACAAAAGGATACCCAATATATCACAAAGGGCAACTGAAAGCCATATCCATTTTCCATATGAACAAATCAAACCATGAAGTCCTTGCCAAAAAAAGAAGGACTCTGCTGAATGGTACCTTCACAGGTATCGCAGAAATCCTTCATTCCTCATCCCTTTATTTGTCGAGCGCTACTCTTTGTTTTGTATTTCCCCATTGCTGCTTGTACTACCTTCTCCATCCTGTGCCACAAATTGCTTTTGTGCAAGCTCCCGATATACGGGATGTGTGTTGATTAATTCTGCGTGAGTTCCCGTTCCAGTCACATGACCATGTTCTAATACTACAATCTGATCTGAATCCACTACAGTGGACAATCGATGTGCAATGACAATGGTAGTTCTGCCCTCCATCAGATTGGATAACGCCTGTTGAACTTCGTACTCGGATGTACTGTCCAGACTGGAGGTGGCTTCATCCAGCATCAGAATATCCGGGCTACGCAGCAACGCACGGGCTATGGCGATCCGTTGACGCTGGCCCCCCGATAACTTCATTCCGCGTTCACCCACTTCAGTGTCAAAGCCTTGTGGCAGTTTGTCGATAAAGTCAGCCGAATAAGCCATCTCCGCGGCTCTTCTGATCTCATGCATCGTTACTTCACGATTGAGACCATACGTGATATTATCCTTAATCGTACCTGCCATCAGCGGACTTTCTTGTGATACATACCCAATTTTGCTACGCCAGGAAGCGAGCGAATACGTTGTTATCTCTTCTCCCCCATACGAAATGTGACCCGAATCAGGCAAGTAAAACTGCTCCAGCAAGGAGAACAGCGTAGACTTACCACTTCCGCTCGGACCCACAATGGCTGTTACTTTGCGAGTAGGCACCGTTAGATTAATGCCATGCAACACTTCTTCGCCTGTAACATAAGAGAAATGCACATCGTGAAACGCAATCGTTTCATTGCCCTGGGGAGCCAGCTTTGTGTTATAATCCGGTTCTTCCTCGTCCGCAAGAATCGCCTGGATGCGTTCGGTAGCACCTACGACTTTTTGCAAACGTGAATACAGCGTTGTGAACTGTCCCATAGGCATTATAACTTGGAAAAGTAGCAGAATGAACGCAACCAGTTCCCCCGGCGACAATATCCCCGAAGCAACCCGCATCCCTCCGACACCGAGAATAACGACGAGCACAGCCGTCATAACAAAAGTAAACAAGGGGCCAATCAACGCCAGAATGCGTGCTTCCTGTAATCCAAAAGCAAACATTTTACGAATGCGGGAATCTCCCGCCTCCGATTCCTGCTTCTCGGTTCCATATGCTTTGACCAAACGAATTTCACTAATCACCTGACTGAGCACCGACGTCAGTCCAGCCATCTCATCCTGCTGTTTTTTGGAGATTTTGTACATTTTTCTGCCCACAGGCAACAAGATCAGCATGGTCAGCGGCACCAGGCTTAGAATGATGAGTGACATCACCCAATCCAGATAAAAGAGCAGTGCAACCCCACCGATTACCGCAACGATGTTAGAAACAAATGATACGAGATAATCCGCAATTAATGTCATAATCTGACTGGTGTCATTGGTGATGCGGCTCATTGTATCCCCCGTACGATTGCGGTCGAAGTATGGCATACGGAGGGAAAGTACCTTGTTCCACAGCTTGGTGCGGAGCGTCGCCACGACACGTTGCCCGGCATAATTCAACATATAGATGCTAATTCCTGAAGCAATGGCTTGGATCACAAACGCCCCGAGTAGCAGAAAAATCACCGATTTATTTAGAGCTGATGTCGTCAGTCCGTCAATGAGACCTTTGGTCATCAAAGGAACGATAAGTCCAGCCGTCGTTTGAATCAATGTCAAGATGAGGGCGACGGTCAGGATCAATTTTGGCGGATTTGTGGAAGCAATCAGTCTAACAAAATCCTTGAATCCTTTTGTTCCGACTTTCGGTTTATTCGACTCCGAGTGTTGCTGTTGCTGTTCTTGCATTCCCTGTTCTTCCATCCATCTTCCTCCCGTTCTCTATCTCATCACTTTTTGTTTTACAAAATACCATGCAATACAAAGTTCGCCAGGAACAGAATCGAAATGCCATACATAACGACAGGCACTTCTTTTCCTTTTCCAGCGGCCAGTTTGGCCAGCGGGTACGCGATAAAGCCAAAGGCCATTCCATCCACAATGCTATATGTAAAAGGAATCATGACCATGATCAGAAACGCCGGAAATGCTTCGGTAAAATCGCTGAAATCCATATCTCTGACACCCTGTACCATCAAACCACCGATGATGATCAAAATAGGGGCAATCGCACTGTCGGGAATATACCCGAGCAGCGGAATGAAGAAAAAGGTCGCGCCGAACAGTACAGCTGTTACCAGCGGAGTCAAACCCGTACGGCCACCTGCCGCGATGCCCGCTGTAGTCTCCGCTGCCGCTACCGGCGGACTGCTACCCAAGATACCAGCCAGCACCGTGCTAACCGACAGTGCACGCAGACTGCCCTTGAAACGTTCCGGACGACCAATCATATTCGTTTGCGCGGTGATGAGCCCGATATTTTCAAACACAACTATTAATAACAGCAGAAAAACAGCAATCCAGAATGCAATATCCGCCAGTTTCATTAGAGATAATTCACCAAACAGACCGCCATATTGCCGCAGTGCTTCTATGGCAGATACCGCTTCACCGGGATGTACCGCTCCGAGCACATAAGCAAGTCCTGTCCCAATTAAAATGCTGATGAGCAAACCGCCTTGCACATTTCGAATAAATAAAATAACGGCGAGCACAAGTGTTACACATGCCGTAATGACATTGGGATCATTGAAGTGCCCGATGGCAACAAAGGTTGTCTGATGAGCAATCACAATGCTGCTCTTTTGCAATCCGATAAAGGTTAGAAACAATCCAATTCCAACCGTGATGCCATGCTGCAGATTTTTTGGAATCGCTTCGCTGATCATTTTATATAACGACGTAAAGGCAACGACAGCAAACAAAGCACCAGTTACAGCCACTACAGCCAGTGCTTCCTGCCAAGTCAGTTTCATCGAGTGCACAAGCGTGTATGTGAAAAATGCGTTAATTCCCATGCCGGGCACTACAACAATCGGTGATTTACCCCCAAAAGCCATCAGTAAACATCCTACAATGGATGTGAGCAATGTACCTACCATGGCCGCCTGCAACGGCATCCCCGCATCGGAAAGAATCTTGGCATTCACCATCACAATATAAACGACCGCAAAATAGGATATGGCGCCAGCCACAATTTCCTTCTTCCACTGATCTTCTGGTTCCATGCCCAGTTGTCTGGACAACCACCCGTGTTTCATTTGTTCTGTTCCCCTCTCACTTTTTATAAATTCAACTAAAGAATGTTTACACTTGCCACTCCGATGACAGAACAACCTTCCGATCGCTGTTATCCCCAGATTTTTTGCATTCCCTTATCTAAAGGGAAAATCCGGTGATAGCGTATGCTTCCGATGTAGCTTTCTTTCAGAAAGCTTATAGGCGAACACTTCGCTTCTCCAGCTTTTTTCTGTCCTCTCCGTTCTAGTATAAAAAGTTAAGTTGAGCCTATATGCTGCAAACCATTATATATGTATCATCATTTCGCGCAGCAAAACATATCATACACCGTTTTCAAAGTGAAGTACATGACGTAATCCTGACATATCGGCACCAAAAAACGCAGGTGCTCATAGCACCCGCGCTTTATTTGTGTATCTGTATACGATGTGGCTTAATTTGATCTGTTGTTTCGGCTTATGCCTCTGACTTCTCTGCTTTTTCAAGCAAGTCTTTCACGGCAACACTGACCATAATCAGACCAGCTACCGGCGGGACAAAAGCGTTACTTGCCGGCGGCTGTTTCGCTTTGCGAATCTCCGGCGCATTCTCTGGAACGATCTTTTGCGTCACGTCTGCACGTGGCTTGAGTGGCTCTTCGGTGGAGAATACTACCTTCACACCCTTTTTGATGCCATCTTTACGCAGCTTGGTGCGCACCACACGGGCAATCGGGTCCATGGACGTTTTCGAAATATCCGCAACCTGGAATTTCGTCGGGTCCATTTTGTTCGCAGCGCCCATGCTGGAGATGATCGGAATTTTGCGTTTAAGACACTCTTTAATGAGATGTATTTTGTAGATAATCGTATCGGAAGCATCCAGTACATAATCCAGATCGTACTTGAACAATTCCTCATACGTTTCCTCGGTATAAAACATGTTCAGCGCAATGGCGTCACATTCCGGATTGATCAATTTCACACGTTCTACCATCAAGTCGGCTTTTTTCTGACCTACTGTCGTGGTAAGTGCATGAATTTGCCGGTTGATGTTCGTGATATCCACTACATCTTTGTCAATCAGGATGATCCGGCCAACGCCGCTGCGGGCAAGTGCTTCTACAGCAATCCCGCCCACACCGCCGATGCCAAGTACGGCTACCGTGCTATTTCTGAGCGTATTCAGACCTTCTGGTCCAATCGCAAGCTCTGTTCTTGAAAATTGATGGAGCATTGAAAATCGATGCCTCCTTTATTTCTTTTCCGCGACAGGTTTACGGGCTACACGGATGTGAAGTTGTTCGAGTTGAGATCCATCTACTTCGGATGGTGCATTCATCAACAGATCAGTTGCACTTGCCGTTTTCGGGAAAGCAATGGTTTCACGCAGATTTGTGCGTCCTGCCAGCAACATCACGAGACGGTCCAGACCAAAGGCGATACCGCCATGTGGTGGTGTACCATATTCGAATGCTTCGAGCAAATAACCGAATTTATCATTAGCCACTTCTGGCGTAAGTCCGAGCGCAGCAAACATTTTTTCTTGTACATCACGCTTGTAGATACGCATCGAACCGCCACCAACTTCATAACCGTTCAGTACAAGGTCATAGGCTTGAGCGCGGATTGCACCCGGATCTGTGTCGAATAGATGTACATCTTCGTCTTTTGGACGTGTGAACGGATGGTGTTCCGCCACATAACGTTTCGCTTCTTCATCATAGCCGAGCAGCGGGAAGTCCACAACCCAAGCAAACTTGAATTTGCTGTCATCGATCAGACCGAGTTGACGTCCGATTTTCAGACGCAGAGCACCGAGAACATCAGCAACCACTTTTTTCGTGTCAGCGGAGAAGAGCAACAAGTCGCCTTCTTCAGCGCCTGTACGTTCTTTAACAGCTTCAATCTCTTCCGGCGTAAAGAACTTCACGATTGGCCCTTTGAACTCGCCGTCTTTCACTTGAATCCAGGCGAGACCTTTGGCACCGTAACGGGCAGCGAATGGTCCGAGGTCATCGATCTCTTTACGGCTCCATGTACCACAGCCTTTGGCGTTCAGTACTTTCACTTCTCCGCCTTTTTCAATGACTGAAGCAAATACTTTCACACCGCTGTTTGCTACGATATCGTTCATTTCCACCAGTTCCATGCCAAAACGCAGATCCGGTTTGTCGGAACCGTATTTACCCATCGCATCAGCATACGTAATCCGTTGGAAAGGCAGCTCCAGCTCAATGCCTTTCGTTTCACGCAGCAATTTCGCCATCAATTTTTCCATCATCGGCAACAGGTCATCTTGTTGCAAGAAGGACGTCTCGATGTCGACTTGAGTGAATTCCGGTTGACGGTCTGCACGCAAGTCCTCATCACGGAAACAACGTGCGATTTGGTAGTAACGCTCAAGTCCACCAACCATCAACAATTGTTTGTAGATTTGTGGGGATTGTGGAAGAGCGAAAAATTCACCTTCATGCACACGGCTTGGTACGAGATAGTCACGCGCACCTTCCGGCGAGCTCTTGGTCAAGATTGGTGTTTCTACCTCAACGAACTCTTCTCCGTCCAGATAATCACGGAACACTTTAGACGCTTTGGAACGCAGTTTTAATGTTTCGAACATTTCCGGACGACGCAGGTCCAGGTAACGATATTTCAAACGCAGGGATTCATCTACCTCAACGCCATCTTCGATGAAGAATGGAGGTGTTTTGGCTGCGTTCAACACTTCGATTTCGGTAATTTGAACTTCGATCTCGCCTGTTGGCAAGTTTTTGTTTACGGTCTCTGCATCACGTTTAACCACTTTACCTGTTACCGCAATGACATATTCACTGCGTACACGATCTGCGATTTGCAATGCTTCACCGGAATATGCCGGGTTAAACACAACTTGTACAATTCCGCTGCGGTCACGCAGATCGATGAAGAGTACGCCCCCCAGGTCACGGCGGGTCTGTACCCAGCCGTTCAATGTTACTGTTTCACCGATATGTGCGTTTGTTAATGCGCCGCAATGATGACTTCTTTTCATAACCAAACTCCTCTTATGTTAAATTTCCGTTCTGTGTAAGACAAGCTTGTAGCATGCCACCCACAATCCGGTTACGTGAAGATTTATTATTCGAAAGGCATCCTGTCTCTGGAGATTACCATCCATACAACCGGAATCCTTTCACCATAGCCACTTGCCGATTCTACAATTGTCATTCCATCGTAGGTTCTTAATTATTTCCGCGTACCGTAGCAACCAGATCATCCAGTTTCACGGTCTGCTGCTCACCTGTATCCATCGCTTTGAGTGAAATCTCGCCACGCTCCAGTTCGTCATCCCCAAGGATCGCCGTGTAGCGAGCTTTGAAACGGTCAGCCGATTTCATCTGTGCTTTCATCTTACGGCCCAGATAATCACGCTCACCAGATAAGCCGGATTGACGTAACTTGAACAAAAGTCGATTGACCTCACGATCCGCTGACTCACCAAGAGCGACGAAATATACGTCGAGCGGAGCCAGTGTAGTTACTTCAATATTCTGGTGCTCCAGAATGAGCTGAATACGCTCCAGACCAATACCAAAGCCGATGCCCGGCTGATCCGGTCCGCCAATATCGCCAACCAGACCGTTATATCTGCCGCCCCCACCAACGGTATCAATGGCTCCAATGCCTTGTGCTTTTAGCTCAAATGCAGTCAGGGTGTAATAATCCAGCCCTCTCACCAGACGGTTGTTCACCGCATAGTCTACGCCGAAATCGTCCAGGTACGCTTGTAGTTTAGCAAAATGACTCAATGATTCTTCATCCAGGCTGTCCAAGATGGACGGAGCCCCAACGAATTTATCCTGATCCACCTTACAATCCAGTACACGTAGCGGGTTACGCTCCATCCGGGACTGGCAGTCTTTGCAAAGCGTATCTTTCATTGGTCTAAGGAAACCCAGCAGTGTCTCGCGGTATTCCGCCCGACTAGTTGCATTCCCCACCGAGTTAATTTCCACTTTGACATCCTTTAGGCCAAGCTCCACACACAATTGATAACCAAGTGCAATAACTTCAGCATCAATTGCCGGATCAACTGCACCAAGAGCTTCTACACCGAACTGGTGGAACTGACGCTGACGACCAGCCTGCGGACGCTCATACCTGAACATCGGACCGATATAATACAGCTTGCTCACATCCGGTTCGCCATATAGCTTATTTTCTACGTAAGCACGAACTACGCCAGCTGTTCCTTCCGGACGAAGTGTCATACTACGATTGCCCTTGTCATCAAAGGTATACATTTCTTTCTCAACGATATCTGTCGTTTCTCCTACGCCGCGTACAAACAAAGACGTTTGCTCAAAGATCGGCGTGCGAATCTCGCGATAATTAAAACGTCGACACAGATCCCGTGCTTTTTCTTCTACATACTGCCACTTCTCCACTACACCAGGCAGCAAATCCTGCGTTCCTGTCGGTTTCTGAAAACCCATCTGTATCCCTCCAGCATTGATTTTCTCTGTAAACGTTAATTCTCAATGTACACTTGACCACTTCGATTGTAGTACCATCTTCCGATCGCTGTTATCCCCGGATTTTTTTTGATCCAATTTCAAAATGTTTAAAATCCGGGGATAAAGGCGAACGCTTCGCTTCTACAGATTGGTTCTACACTCTACGTTCCGGTGTACAGGGAGAATCAACGTGAAAACAAAAAAATCCCTCGCCCTGTGTGCTTATCAAAAGCAAACAAAGGGACGAGAGATTGTATATACATTCACCCGTGGTACCACCCACATTCCGGAAGCCTGAGCCTGTAGCCGTTCAGGTTATTGCTATTACGTCAGGATGTTTTCAATGCTACATCCAGATCAACAGCTCTTCCGCTCTACGTTTAACGCACGTCATGCGCAGGCCGGCTACTAAGATCCGCAGATTCTCTCTGCCTTGTTCGCCGTCTGTTCTCGGGGAAGTCATTCGTCCGCTCATCAAGAGAATCCTTACAGCCTTGGGGATTCCTCTCTGGTCATGTGGGTACGGAGTACTTGGTCCCGTCATCAAATCAGTCATATGTTTCAAAAAAAACGACTTTTGTTGACTACAGTCAACGTATTATTTTCTGATTGTAATGAACCGCAGTACTAAAGTCAAGGGCTAACATCCTAAGATAGAAAAAAAACAGAAAAAAATAACCTGCACACGGTGTGCAGGTTCAAAGGATATATAAAAAAAGGGGGTCATGTCTGTTATTATAAACGCACATTGTTAAAGGCTTGTGTTACTAATATTACAGTAATATTACAAAAATGATAGCGCTTTAATATCGGTTTTTCCCACAACATCTTTTCTTTTTCGCCAGCACATTTGCAGTATGCAACAAATCTTCGCATATAATTAAAAGCCCTTACGTCTTCCCGGCAATTGAAGACCGGGCAACGTAAGGGCTAGCTTAATATCTATTGATTTAATCGAGTTCTTCCACATAGGCATGGTTAGAGCGAAGCTTATGAACAATCGCATCATAATCCTCATCTCTTACTTTGGCAGACAGAACATAATGCAGGTCACTATAATCGGCCGAAGTCACATCTGAGGCATCCAGCATATCTCCGTCCTCGTTCACTCTGTTGCGGGGATCGCGTTCAGCGTCACGATTGACATCAGTGACAACTGGAATTACATTTTCGCTAGCTGGAACCCCAGGAGCTGCCCCTACACCCATAGCACCGTTCGTGCCTACACCACCAGCCGTATTATAAGGAACCAGTGGAACCATAACTCGTGTATCCCTGCCAATGGCAGCATCCAGTTGACCTACTTCAAGCTGCTCGGTATGGAACGTCAATAGTGAAGTTCTTGCACCCTCTGCCTCGTCCTCGGTTCGAAAATACGCCTGAATATGTTTTGCCATGTCAAACCCTCCTTTATGGAATAAAATATATCATTAGAATGCCATCAACGTATTCAGTTTACCCTTTAATGCTTATATTACTTTCATCAATTCACGAACAAATGCTGGTTCATCTTCAGGTGTACGGGAAGTAATGTAGTTCCCATCGACAACCGCTTCATGATCCTTGAAGTCGGCTCCTGCGTTGACCATGTCATCCTTGAGTGGAGGATAAGATGTAATTGTTCGTCCCTTGAGCAGATCTGCGCTAGCCAAAATTTGCGGACCATGGCAGATTGCAGCGATTGGTTTGTTAGCCGCATTGATTTCTGTAACAAATTTCAGGATATTTGCGTCTGTTCGCAAATTTTCCGGCGACGACCCACCCGGAATAACGACTGCATCATAATCTGACGCATGAACCTCTGAGATCGCTTTGTCTGTCGTATATGAAGCCTTGCCGCCCTTGCCTTGAAGCGTTTCGCCCGCTTTTAACCCGATAATGTGTACCTCATGTCCGGCCTTCTTCACCTCATCGTACGGAACCTTCATTTCTGAATCCTCAAACTCATTCGCAAGCAAAAAAGCAACTTTACTCATGATCTATGGTCTCCTTTCCGTATTCGAATGTGATTAAACCTAGAGAGATTAATTCTATCCTTGGCACTTCTTTTGTGCCTCGTTTTGTTATTACCCCAAGGAGAGACTTTTATAACAATCCATACATTTTGAATTGATTTTGCGACCTGCCTCCGAGATGAAATGTGAATCATAACAGCAAAAAGCCCCGGATTGTTAAACAACCGGGGTTTTGAGCATAACTATTTTGTTTTATTGAATGGTTGAGCTATGGTCGTGGATGATGCTCCTGCCTGTCTTTATCTGAAGTTTGCAACATCCACAATGTGGACACATGAGCAGCGGCAGAGCGGGCAAGTTGAAGTGACTCCGCCAGATTGCCAGGCATCATTAGCGGCTCGTTCTGGTTTTTGGTTACTTTTGCAGATTGGCGCATAATTAAGAGAAACTCCTTTGGTCAACAAAGTTACAACTACAATGTGATACCAACGTTTACTTCTCTCTCATTATGACCCCTTCACTGCGCATTTATGCGAATCTCAGTCTCGCGGAGGACTTTCTAACATAAGGGTAACCGGTCCCCAGTTCGTAAACGTAACATCCATCATCGCTCCGAAACGTCCCGTTTCCACCTGAATCCCTTTATCTCGCAACAACTGATTAAACGTTTCATACAAACGTTCAGCTGCTTCTGGACGAGCCGCCGCAACAAAGCTTGGGCGTTTGCCTTTACGACAATCACCATACAACGTAAACTGTGAAACGGACAAAACTGCACCACCTACATCCAGCAGGCTGAGATTCATCTTTTCCTGTTCATCCTCGAAAATGCGAAGCCCGCTAATTTTATCTGCCAAGTAGATCGCATCTTTCTCCGTGTCCTCATGAGTTATGCCTACAAGCAGCATTAAACCGGATTCGATTCTGCCTGTCAATTCATCTCCCACGGTTACTTGAGCCTCTTTACAGCGTTGTACCAGCACTCTCATCTTACGGACTCCTTACTGCATAATTCGGTGTACAGAATAAACATCCTTCACCCGTTTGATTCGTTCCACAACGGCATGCAAATGATCTGTATTACGAATCAGAATGGTGACGTGCACCAATGCTAATTTATTTTTATCCGTCCGTCCGGTGACAGCAGATATATTCGTTTTACTTTCGGAAACAGCCTGAAGCACCTCGTTGAGCAGTCCATTGCGATCATGACCTGTAATCTCAATATCGACACTGTAGCTCGATTCGATATTCTCTTCCCACTCGACTTCAATTACCCGTGCTGCCTCTTCTCCATCCGCACTTGTAGGGATATTTGGACAGTCACTGCGGTGCACAGAAACGCCGCGGCCGCGTGTAACATAACCGATAATGTCATCTCCAGGCACAGGGTTGCAGCACCTCGCAAAGCGAACCAGCAGGTTATCAATGCCTTTGACACGAATACCGTTGGTTGGTCTGTTTCTGCGTTCAGGAGCCGGCTTCAGTTCACGCATCTCGGAATTCAGTTCCAGCAGATTGGATTCTTCCTGCTCTTTACGGAGCTTCTCCGTTGCTTTTGTGACGATCTGAGCGGCTGTAATCCCGCCAAAACCAACCGCCGCTAACATATCATCGATATCATTAAACGCAAATTTCTTGGCCGCTTCCATTAGCTTGTCATCAGTCATCCACGCAGAAGGATCAAGTCCCATACGTTTCAGCTCTCGCTCGCAGCTCTCCCGGCCTTTTTCTACGTTCTCTTCACGACGTTCCTTCTTGAACCATTGTTTGATCTTCGCCCGTGCATGGGAAGATTTCGCAATTTTCAACCAGTCCTGACTTGGACCATAAGAATGCTTGGAAGTTAAAATTTCGATAATATCGCCCGTTTTGAGATGATAGTCGAGCGGAACAATTCGGCCGTTTACTTTGGCACCAATGGTTCGATTTCCCACCTCAGTATGAATGCGGTAGGCAAAATCTAGCGGTACGGAGCCACTTGGCAATTCAATAACTTCCCCTTTTGGCGTAAATACAAACACCAGATCGGAGAAGAAATCCATTTTGAGCGATTCGACAAATTCGGAAGCATCCTGCGCTTCATTTTGAAGTTCAAGAATTTCCCGGAAAAAGGTGATTTTATCTTCAAACTGAGGCCCTGCCGCAGTTCCTTCTTTATAAGCCCAGTGTGCCGCGATACCAAACTCGGCTGTACGGTGCATATCCCAGGTACGAATCTGCACCTCGGTTGGCTCCCCGTTAGGCCCCACCACGGTTGTATGCAAGGACTGATACATATTGGCTTTTGGCATGGCAATATAATCCTTGAATCGTCCAGGCATCGGCTTCCATAATGTGTGGATAATGCCGAGCGTAGCATAACAATCCTTGATATTATCCACAATAATACGAATCGCAAGCAGGTCATAAATCTCGTTAAACTGCTTGTTCTTGGTCGTCATTTTTTTGAACACACTATAGATATGTTTCGGGCGGCCAGACAAGTCTGCTTGAATGCCCATCTCTTCGAGCTTACTTGTAATACCGTCCATTACCGTGTCGATGTACTGCTCACGTTCTGCACGTTTCTTATGCATCAGATTTGCAATACGGTAGTATTGTTGCGGATTCAAATAACGGAGGGCGATGTCCTCCATTTCCCATTTGATCGCAGAGATCCCCAAACGGTTTGCAATCGGACAGAAAATCTCCAGTGTCTCATACGAGATCCGGCGCTGGCTCTCTTCCGACTGAAATTTGAGGGTCCGCATATTATGCAGACGGTCAGCCAATTTAATCACGATGACACGGATGTCCTGCGCCATGGCGATGAACATTTTGCGGTAGTTCTCGTTCTGCTGTTCTTCCTTGGAGCGAAACTGGATGCGTTCCAGCTTCGTCAAGCCGTCAACAAGCATGGCACACGTATTGCCGAAATGAGTGCGGATCTCTTCAAGCGACACCGTAGTGTCCTCTACTACATCATGAAGAAGTGCTGCAATAATGGAGATGGTGTCCATCTGCATATTCACAACAATGTCGGCAACCGCAAGCGGATGCAGAATATACGGTTCTCCCGATTTTCGCGTCTGTCCGTGGTGAGCCTGATCAGCAAATTCGTAAGCTTCTCTTATGCGCACCAGATCGGGTTCTTTGATATACGCCCCGGCCTTCTCGAGTAATTGCTCTATGCCCATTCTGATCTGTTCCGTGTCCTTTCTATACAAAATGGAACCCGTGACAATACATCAACACAGGTTCCCCGTAAAAGTAATTTCCTATAATTATGACGCCTTGCCCGTTTCCCGTCAACTGCTGACGAATAAGAGCGTTTATCCAATTTTTAAAAAGTCTCAGTTGTTATCCATTATTGCCGATAATTGCTGAAATAGAAGGGAAATTTGAGAAAATAAGTGATTTACAGTCCAATCCTGAAAATTGTTATTGCTAATTTGAAAGAAACTCTGTAATCTATTGAAAGTTTGTGTATCGGAAAAGGAGATGAGATTCGTTGCAACGCGAAATTCAAGTTAATCAGAAGATGCCTTTTGGCCCAGGTGCATTATTGAGTTTGCAACATTTGTTCGCTATGTTTGGCAGTACAGTACTTGTACCTAACTTGTTCGGAGTGGACCCTAGCATGATTCTGTTGATGAACGGAATTGGTACGCTACTGTACATTCTGATGTGTAAAGGAAAAATCCCCGCATATCTCGGATCAAGCTTTGCTTTTATTGCACCGGTTATGGCTGTTTTGAAAGGCCATCCAGAGAATGGTTACTCCATGGCTCTCGCAGCTTTTATCGTAACAGGAGTTGTGTTCTGCCTCGTAGCACTCATCATTAAATATGCCGGCACAAGCTGGATTAATGTTGTATTTCCTCCAGCAGTAATGGGCGCGATCGTTGCCTTGATTGGTCTGGAGCTTGTACCTGTCGCCGCCGGAATGGCGGGTCTCATTAATTCTGATCCTGTGAACAACCCCGGTTGGGTTCCTCAAGCCAAACCTATTATTTTATCCATGGTCACGTTAGGAATCACCGTCATCGGTGCTGTAACCTTCCGCGGCTTTCCTAAAATTATTCATATCCTAATCGGTATTGTGTCCGGTTATGCCCTCGGGTACTTTTTAAAAGAAGTGAACACAGATAAAATTGCTAACGCAGATTTCCTCTCTCTGCCAACTATAACTACACCTACATTTGATTGGTCCGTCATCTTCACGATTTTACCGGTAGCACTCGTCGTTATCGTCGAACATATCGGGCATCTACTTGTCACCAGTAGCATTGTGGGCAAAGATTTGTCCAAAGACCCTGGACTGCATCGTTCCTTGCTTGGTAATGGTGTGTCTACAATTCTATCCGGTTTCGTGGGGTCCACACCGAATACAACATATGGCGAAAACATCGGTGTTATGGCTCTGACTCGTGTCTACTCCATTTATGTTATCGGTGGTGCAGCGGTCATTGCCATCCTGCTCTCTTTCTCCGGCACGTTCTCAGCACTTATTGCGAACATTCCAGTACCGGTTATGGGTGGTGTCTCCCTGCTTCTGTTCGGAGTCATTGCGGCTTCCGGTCTACGCATCTTGGTTGAACAAAAAGTGGATTTCGCCAAACCAACAAATCTGCTCCTGACTACACTCGTATTAGTTATCGGACTTAGCGGTACGGAAGTTTCCTTCTATGGTGTACATCTGAAAGGCATGGCGCTGGCTACGATTGCCGGAATGCTTCTCAGTCTGTTGTTCAAATTGTTTGAGGTACTTGGTTTATTGAACGAAGACAGTAAGAAACAACCAATTATCGAAAAAACACCTGACTAAGCATCACATGAAAAGAATGCAAGTTCGGGTGTGCTTTATCTCAATGTAGAGAACGTATTTCTTCTTCAAAAAAAGTAAATTCAAAAAGCCTGCCTCCCCAACTTAAGACGTTGGAGAAGCAGGCTTTTTGCTAATCATTAATGCTGTATATAATTTCCCGGGAAACTTGGGAAGTCAACTTTCATAACTCACAGCAACTCATAAGTTGATTTACGTTTAGTAGTTCATCAACGTAAATACACTCATATTCTCAGGCAATTTGCCGCGGCCATTCAGATCTGTCAATTCAATCAGGAATGCAGCACCTACCACATTACCGCCCAATTGTTCAATCAGATTAATGGAAGTTGCAATGGTTCCACCCGTTGCGAGCAGATCATCTGCGATCAGGACATTTTGCCCTTTCTCGATTGCATCTGTATGCATTGCAAGTGTATCCTTGCCATATTCGAGATCATACCCTGCTTCGATTGTCGCTCCAGGCAATTTTCCACTTTTGCGAATTGGAGCAAAACCAACGCCAAGAGCGTATGCCAGTGGGGCGCCCACAACGAAACCGCGTGCTTCAGGTCCAGCAATGACATCAATTTTCAGTTCAGATACCATCTGTTTCAGTTCATTGATCGCATTGCGGTACATTTCTCCATCTTTCAACAATGTTGTAATGTCCTTGAAGCTGATTCCCGGTTGTGGAAAGTCAGGAATGACACGAATATACTCTTTAAAATCCAAAATAATCTCCTCCTAAAATAAATACACAAACTTCCATCTAAGATACGCCCTTCATCCGGGATACCATCCATTGTGTCAGTTGAGGTGTAGCTGCATCTAGCATCACCTGTTCTGTCTCGGCCATGTTTTCCAGCGCCTGATAATGACGTGCTGAAGTTAAATCACGTTTTGGCGGGCTTTCCGCAACCACGATTTTGCCATCCTTCCGAGTAATGAAGGCCAGCTCTTCAAAAACATCAAGCATCATCGTGATCATACGCGTAGAACAACCACACTGACGACTGAGCACAGGAGTTATCTCTTGTTCCTCCACAGGTTCCGCTTTCCATTTGAACACCAGCATATAAAATCGCTTAAACAGTTCTCTGGAAGGCATCTGAAGTCGGTCTCGACGGTTGCCTGATCCATGCAGAAGGATGATATTCTCAGCTCCGCTGAACAAAGCCAGCATTGCATCAAGTTGTTCCGGAGTTTCCGGCGTATCAAACACAAATAACGTCCGGACTTCTTCCTGCCCATACTGCTCTGCGGCAGCATTACACGGAAATAACCCGACCTTTCTATCATATACCCAAAGGCACGGTTCATACAATGAATTTCCCTCAGAAACATTGGTTTCTTTTCGAACAATGGCCCCAATCGACCCCGCTTTATATCGCAGATGTACGTCAAGCGCACTCAGGAAGTGCTTCATTGCGATCAGCGGCTCAGCATGTCCACGCATATCAAACACTTGTGACCCAGGAACGTGGATGTCCTGAAGCATCATCTGTGGCTTTCTCATGCCATTCCATTCATTGATCGACAGTTCCCCCATCACATCGATGACAGAACCGGGGGAGAGAAATTCAGCCAGTGCTCCCTTACCAAAAGCAACAGTTTCCAACTGCTGACCGTCTTGTTCAAGAACCAGCTTCAAATGGCGCTTTTCCCGCCCCATGGTTCTGGTTTCCTTGACAGTCACCTTTCTCAATACAAAACGTGGCGATGGATTACTCATACCAAACGGCTGTAATCGGTCAATCTCCTGAATCACCTTGAGGGGCACATCACTAATTCTGCATTCATCATCAGCCAAGCGCTGAGGTACAAAGTCTTCTTCTGTTAGTACCGTCGCGGCATATTCATTTAAGCCCGCCTCAAGCTCTTCCAATTGATCACGATGCAACGTCATTCCTGCAGCCGCAGGATGTCCACCATAATGATCCATACTGTTTTTGTTCACGGTAAGTGCCTCATAAATATCCAGACCCTCAATGGAACGCGCGGATCCTTTGCAGATGCCACTCTCGGGATCAATTCCCAGAATTAGTGTTGGACGATAGTATCGCTCCAGCAACTTGGAAGCCACAATGCCGACTACACCGACATTCCACCCTTCACCCGCCAGTACGATAACATCCGGCACAGCTCCGGAACGTTGCTCAATTTTCTGTTCCAGTTGTGCTGTCGCTTCCTGTAGAATACCCTCCACGACTTGTTGCCGCTCTCGATTGAGTAGATCCAGCTGTCCCGCAAGGGTATGAGCTTCATCCAAATCTTCCGTCGTGAGCAGCGATACCGCTCTTCCCGCATGATCTAATCGGCCGCTAGCATTAATACGTGGAGCCATGGCAAAAGCAATGTTAATGGATGTCACCTGGCTTTGATCCACACCACTAATCTCAAGTAAGGCACTAACTCCAGGAAGTTTGGAACCTCTCATAGATTCAATCCCGTAACTGACGATCACCCGATTCTCGCCCTCAAGCGGCATCAAATCAGCTACCGTTCCAATCGCCGCAATCTCCATCCATTCACCTGGCACCTCACCAATCAATGCCTGAGCAACCTTCAACGCTACACCAGCCCCAGCCAGGCCCTTGAACGGATACGGACACCCCGGTAGTTTCGGATTAATCAGTGCGTACGCCTCTGGCAAAATCTCAGGGGGTTCGTGATGATCCGTGACAATCACTTCGATCCCCAGTGTCGCAGCATAAGCAATCTGTTCTACAGCGCTGATTCCCGTATCGACAGTAATAATTAATGTAACTCCTTGCTGTTGAGCCCAGTCCAAAGCATGATTATGAAGACCGTAACCTTCATTCGAGCGATGAGGAATATAGATATCGTATGAGGCCCCCAAATGACGCATCAGATGGATCATGAGCGATGTACTGGATACTCCATCGGCATCATAATCTCCATAAATTAAAATATGTTCTTCTCGCTCCAATGCCAGCTTGATTCGAGGAATGGCCTCACTCATGCCTAGTAGCAGATAAGGATCATGCATCTGATTCAAATCAGGATGTAAAAAACGTTCTGCCCCCTCTTCATTGTGCACACCTCGGCTTACAAGCAAACGTCCTACTAGAGGGGAAACGGAAAGCGCCTGCGATAGTGCCGCAGCCGCCTCCAGATTGATATGTGGTGTATTCCACCGATATTGCGAATATAGCAACGCTAACGCTCCTTTCCTGATCTACGAGATCCCAGCGCCATCACTGAATTAATGTCGCTTCATGATCAGGCAGTTCATGATTGGATTTATAAGGATATCCAGGATCATAGGGTATAGCCTGGATCTGAACTTCTTTTACATGACTAAAACGTGTTAACAGCAATGTCTTGGCTCGGTTTGCAATTTCTTGCGCCTCCAATATGGAGATTCTGGGATTCACACTAACAACTAACTCAATGGTAACATCATGTTCCTGCTCCCGTGCAACCAAATGTTCAATCGTGATAATACCGTATACCCGTTGTACTGTTTCTTTGTAGTCCGTAGCATCCTCCTGCTCAAGTTCTTGAACAAGTGAACCATAGACCGTGTCTACAATCATTCGATACCCTTTATACAAAATGAAACCAGAAGCAATAAGAGCAGCGGTTGGATCGAGGTACAACAGCAGACTCAAACCGGTTTCTTCCCCTGCCATCGCGCCGATAATACCTATTAAAACCGCTAGTGAACAATATAATGCACGTCGGTGTTGCAAGGCATACGACATAGCTTGGGACTGATTTCGTTTACGGAAATATCGGTACTGAAATTGAAATATAGCTTCTTTCACAGCTAACGCAGCAACAGCTACCAAAAGAACAGACTTTCCAGGTGCTTCGAGTTCACCACTCGATAGGCTGCTTAATGCGGAGATAGCCAGCTGTAGGCCTCCCATCAAAATAAGCACCGCTAGCAGAACCGTCATGCCCGGTTTCGCAGCCCTTGCATGTTCTCTTAGCCGCTCCTTTTGTATCTTGCCTTTGGGTTGTACAGATCGTGAGGGAAAAAGAGCAACCAGAGAAGAGGCAGCTTCAGAGGCAGAATACAAACCATCGGCCAATAAAGATTTGCTATTCGCCATGTACCCTACTCCTGTTTTGATGACTGCAAGTGCCAAGTTTCCGACGATCCCGCTCCATGTTGCCGCTTGTGCGGACCGACCAGCTTCTCTTGTCATGTTGATTCCCCCTTAATTCTGTACTTAACGTTGCAAAACCGCGCCTGGCAGACGCGGCTTTACATTCCGATGTTTAGTTAGGAGCTTTAGCCGCTGTTTTTGGCTTGTTGACCTGTTTACTTTTAAGTGTGAACCATAGCGGAGCCGCGATGAAGATGGAAGAATACGCTCCAAAAAATGTTCCGATCACCATCGCAAGAGAGAACATGCGAATGGACTCACCACCAAAGATAAACAAACAGAGTGAAGCGATAAACACAGTAAACGTTGTGTTTAGGGAACGAGTCATCGTTTGAGCCAAACTATGATTCACTACTTCACGAAGATCAGCTTTCGTTGATTTTTTAGCAAAACGAAGATTCTCACGAATCCGGTCAAAGATAACGATGGTATCGTTGATCGAGAAGCCGACAATTGTCAGAACCGCCGTAATAAATGTCAGATTAACTTCAAGTCTGAAGATGGAAAATACACTGATAACGACAAAAGCATCATGGAAAATGGAAATGACAGCAGCAACTGCAAATCTCCATTCAAAACGAATCGCAACATAGATCATAATCCCAATACTTGCTATAAGCACTGCGTAGATTGCGTTGCGTTCCAGTTCCTTCGCCATCTCAGGATCAACTGTATTGACCTCATAAGATGCTTTTGGATCAAGTTTACTAAATTCCTGCTTGAACTTACTTTCCTGATCTTCAACCAGAACATTGGAGAAACGAACATTTACCCGATCTGCGCCCGGCGTGATGTGCACATCACCCTCCTTGACACCCATGTCCTTGATGATCGGATTAATCTGCTCCGTTGTGATTGCTTTGGATACTGTGATATCCACATTGGAACCTGATTTGAAATCAACTGCGTAATTAAGCCCCAGTCCGAGAATACTTACGATCCCCGCCACCGTCAAAATGATCGAAAAGATATAGGCAAATTTACTGCCTTTTACGTAATCATAATTCCAATTAAAGCGCACGAATTTCACTCTCCTTCACTCCGAAATACTTAGGCTTCTTGACTACGTTACCCCGTACAAGCAGGACTAACAGGAAGCGGGAGAAGAAAATATTCGTGATGATACTGGTCACAATATCGAAAATCAGTACGAGTGCAAAACCTTTAACTGCACCAGTACCCAAGAAGAACATTACAGCTGCCGCAATAATGGTTGTGATATTGGAGTCGATAATCGTACGGAAGGAATGTTTACCGCCGGCTTTAACGGATGACAAAATGGATTTGCCGCTACGCATCTCTTCCTTAATCCGTTCGTACGTAATGATGTTTGCATCAACCGCCATACCTATACCCAAAATGAAGGCCGCAATCCCCGGTAGGGTAAGCACGAATTCTCCAAGATAGAAAATGGCAAGGACTAACCATGTATGGGTGATCAGTGCAAAGCTCGCGATGATACCTGGGATGCGATACAGTCCAATCATGAAGATCAGGATGATGACAGAGCCAATCAAACCGGCTTTGATCGTCTGATCCAGAGACAACTTACCGAGCGTTGCGCCTACGCTTTGGGAGTATTTCTCCGTAAGTTTCAGCGGCAGTGCACCCAGGTTAATAGTATCACGAAGCTGATTCGCTTCTTCACGTGTATAGGAACCTGAGATTTGAGCAGATCCGTCAGTCAATTGTTGTCTAACTTCAGGTGCTGACAGCAATTGATCATCTAAGTAGATCGCAAGAGGTTTATTGATCAGACGTTTTGTGATTTCAGAAAACTTGGCTTTGTCTTTTACTTTAATGTCGATCATCGGCTCATTTAATTGAGTGAAGACCACCTTCGCTGCATTTTCGACAAACTCATTACCGCGAAGCTCAATTTTGGAGTACTCGCCTTCTTTGTCATTCGGTGCTTTACTCCGGAATGTCAGAACAGCGGGTTCTTTCATTTTGGCTCTAACCTCAGCCTCATCTGTAACCCCTGCCAGTTTCAACCGAATCCGGTTGGTTCCTTCTGTAGTTACTTCCGGCTCACTTGTTCCGAGCGCATTGGCACGGCTTTCGAGGCTTTTGGCTGTTTGCACCAAGGAAGCTTTGCTGAGTTGTTGCCCTGCTTCGAGCGGCTCTGCTTCATATAAGATCTCGTAGCCTCCTTTTAAATCAAGGCCCAAGCGTATATTTTTGAGCAGTTCCGGGCTTGTACCCACCATAACCCCTGTGGTGACAAGCACGACCAGAATGAAACTGATAATTCTTTTCATGCCGTTCCTAGATCCCCTTTCGTTCTCAATATTCCTATTATAGCGATGCCGTAAAAAGCAGTCAATTTTCAACAAAAAAGATCCCTTTCAACTAGAAAGTGGACCCCCGGTATGCAGACACCGTCATAAAGTTCATAAAGCTTGTTGCTTTCAGTGACAATATGTCGTTCACCAGTTGGTGAAGCGGTGGAATACCCTGTTTTTCGTATTTATGACTGACACAATTCCAGACATCTTGGCTGGTGACATATTCGTAACCGACAAGCCTTAATTCCTCCGCCTTACTTCGGCAGAGTATCTCTATTGACTGTTCCAACTCCACATCATTCATTTCTTCCAACGGGGAGCCTCCCTTCTTACATCCGAGCCTTTATGCGGCACCAATACTACATCATTCGACCTCACCTGATCATATTCCTTCTTGTTGATTATGGTTCTTTTTGTTAATCGTGTCCAAGTTGTCATGAGATGATGAAAGACCGGCATAGGATGAAGTACAACGGCTTTGTCCCATTAATGAGATAACCAGTACCTTCAATGAGGATAACCTGTACCTTCAACCGGGAAAGAGGGGTAGTTTTGAAGAAACAGACATTTATTCAGGGGGCCATGATCCTGCTCGCGGCAGGCATTATCAACCGGATTCTCGGCTTCATTCCACGAATCGCACTGCCACGAGTAATCGGTGCAGAGGGTGTAGGTATCTATCAACTGAGCTATCCCTTTTTCATCGTGCTGGTGACACTGATTACCGGAGGTATTCCTTTAGCTGTGGCCAAGCTTGTCGCCGAAGCCGAGACGGGTGCTAACCGTTATTCGCCACAACGTATTTTGCAGATCAGCCTTAGCTTCACGCTTACTCTCGGTGTCGTTTTTATGTTTTTATGCATCCTGTTTGCCCCATGGATCACCCAATATGTCCTCACGGATGAGCGCGTATATCATACGTTTGTCAGTATGAGCCCCATGATTGCTATAATCGCAGTTTCAGCGGTGTACAGGGGGTATTTCCAAGGTAAGCAAAATATGATGCCTACAGCGATTTCATCCATTACTGAAACCATCATCCGTATCATTTTTGTGATCTGGTTTGCATGGCTTTTGTTACCTAAAGGGATTGAACATGCAGCCGCTGGGGCAATGCTCGGTGCTATGGTTGGGGAACTCGCCGGTATGCTGGTTCTGCTGTGGAATTATGCAAAGTTTAAAAAAGAATTGCCTCTTTCTCGTCGTAGTCGTATAAAGCAGGTTCCTTCTCCTTCATCAGAGTCTTTACAAGATGACCATTCCAAAGTGCTAGAGAAAGATGAGTTTTCTACAGCGTCTGCCTCTTCCCAGAGAGGATTGATCCGCCGTTTGCTGGCTATATCTGTCCCTGTTACAGCAGGTCGTCTTGTCGGTTCTTTATCCTATCTCGCTGAAACGATCGTGACAGCCCAGAGTCTCGCCATTGCCGGTATTGCTAAAGGGCTAGCTACAGCTCAATATGGTGCATTACAAGGAATGGTAATCCCACTGTTGCTACTTCCGGGAGCACTGACTTCTTCTCTCGCAACATCACTCGTGCCCTCTCTGTCAGAAGCTTCAGCCAATGGTGACCGTGCGCTCATTCATAAAAGAATGCACCAGGCTCTGCGGCTAGCTCTAGTCACTGGTGCACCCTTTTCTGTTTTTATGTATGTGCTTGCCGAACCGATGTGTCTGCTGCTCTATGATGATGCATCGATTGGAAGCATGCTAAAGCTGATGGCTCCTTTTGCCTTGTTTATCTATATTCAAGCTCCACTACAGGCTGCGCTGCAGGCGCTCGACCGTCCGGGTAAAGCATTATTAAACACGTTTATCGGTGCTGTCATCAAAATTTCATTAATTCTGATGCTGGCTTCGCAGCCCGAATACGGTATATTCGGTGCCGTTATTGCCATCTGTATTAATTCGATGGTTGTAACTTTGCTACACGCGGGCAGTGTGCGCCGGTTATTAAATTTTCGTTTCAAGCTGATGGATTGGGTCAAAACCGGAGCTGGCATGTTCATCATGGGTGCTGCAACCTTGCTTATCTATGAACACACAGCTGCGCTATTTCCGTTCTGGTTTCGAATGATCCTTGCGACTTCCGCCGGTCTGCTTGTTTACTTTATGGTCATGGGTTTAACCAAAATGATCGACTTTCATGACCTATCACGTGCTCCCCTCATTGGCTCATGGTTCAAACGTCGATCTGAAAAAAAATAGTTTTATTTTTTGTCTTCACGAGCACTTATATATAACTTGCCATTGTGATCAATTGAGCATATAAACACATCTTTAAAATCGTTAATGCCTTTTTGTTGAATTTGATTTTTTAACCAGAAACGTGTTTTCTCGATCATTTCCAAATTCTCATCCTGTACTTTCCCATCCATAATCAGGGGCACGGGTAAACCCTCATATTTAATGTTGGGGAAACCTTTCAGCTTAACATTTTCTTTTTGCCGTGCAGATGAATTGGAAGAACCGGAACTGGAAGTAGAGCCATCAGAGCTCTGATCTTTCGGAAATACAGTCAATTTCCCGGTTGTTTCAAGGAGCGCAAAATCTACATCACCGATGCTGTCAATATTTTGTTCCCGAAGCTGCAGTAACAGATCATCCAGATTGTAACGTTGCTTGCGCATTTCATCACGATGAAGCTTGCCTTTGGAGATTAAAACCGTAGGTTTTCCATCGATCATCAGACGAAGCTTGCGGCTTTTCAACCCGACATAAGCCATCCCGATTTGCATAACAATGACGGTCAGCATCGGAGCAATACCATGAGATAGCGGTTTTTTGATATCCTCAATCACAAAAGCAGCCATCTCGGCAAGCATGATGGACACGACCAGATCAAACATAGATAACTTGCCGATCTCACGTTTACCCATCACACGAATAGCGCAATACACCAGGAAATACATGAGTATGGTTCGATATATGTGAGGGCCAAAATCAGTGAAATTCATAACAGGAACCTCCTTCGAATTTCAGCATTGTACAGAGATCTGAAGTGCAATCCCTATTTTGACCTGAACCTCACATGCTCATGCAGAAATAATCCGTTCATTTAATGGAAATCGGTTCATAAGTCAGAAGGCTTGACCATACACTGTAATAATTTCAAACTTGTACAAGGGGGTTGCTTTATGCAATTGATTCGCCGCTTATTCTCATTTCGGATGTCCAACCCAATTCTGTCTGGCCTCTGTCACGCTTTTGTCTGGATGTTTATCGGAGCATTAATACTTTCTTTCTTCCTGTGGATGAGCGGCATGCGAGAACAGGATCTTTCCACCTATACCTATGTTGTTCACGTTTTGTCATTGCTCATCGGTGGTTTCATTGCGGGGAAACGTTCGGGTGAGAAAGGATGGTATTACGGTGGCTTCACAGGGATCGTTTATGGGCTTCTCGTGTTGCTCATCGGATTCTTGGCACTGGACGCTTCATTTAACTGGAAAGACAGCTTGCAACTCCTTAGCGCATTCTTTATATCGGCTCTTGGCGGCATCTTTGGAGTCAACACACAACGCTCATAATCAACTCACAAAAAAAAGAGAACCGGATCTACTTCAGATCCGATTCTCTGTTCGGGAATATGCCCGCGCATATTCTCATCTTCTCATCATGTATACCATTATTCAGCCGTTTCACGACTTACAGCGCTGCTAATCGCATTACGGTCAAACGTAAGCTTGGTAACGTCATTTACACGCAATACCACCACGTCGTCTGTAATTTCAGCAATCGTACCGTGCAGACCACCGATCGTTACAATTTTATCGCCTTTTTTCAACTGGCCCAACATCGCATTGCGTGCTTTTTGCTTTTTGTTCTGTGGGCGAATCATCAGGAAGTAGAAAATCGCGACCATCAATACCAAAGGTACGATCAACGAAAAAATTCCACCACCAGGATTTGCAGCTTGAGCAGTCATTGCTTGAAACATCAAAACTCCCCCTTATCGACTATACGTACAGTTACTGCTTGTTGCATAGGCTCCGCAAAAACCTCAATTAGAAACCTTTGTCATTGTCATGCAGACCATATTGATCGAAAAATTCATCCCGGAAATCAAGCAAACGATCTTCCATTATGGCTTTACGCACATTGCGCATCAAGTTCTGTAGGAAATGAAGATTATGGATCGTTGTGAGACGCAAGCCAAACGTTTCATCTGCTTTGATCAGATGGCGCAAGTACGCTCTGGAATAGTTGCGGCAAGTGTAGCAATCACATTCCGGGTCAAGCGGCCCAAAATCGGTTGCAAACTTGGCATTGCGAACGACCAGACGTCCCTGACTTGTCATCGTTGTTCCGTTACGGGCAATCCGGGTTGGCAACACGCAGTCAAACATGTCCACTCCACGAATCGATCCCTCAATCAATGCATCGGGTGAACCTACCCCCATCAAATACCTTGGTTTATTGGAAGGTAGCAAAGGCACCGTGTAATCCAATACGCCATACATCAAATGTTTCGGTTCTCCAACACTCAGTCCACCAATAGCATACCCCGGGAAATCCATGGAAGTCAAATCAGCCGCGCTTTGACGACGGAGATCCTCGTGCATGCCACCCTGTACGATAGCAAACAATCCTTGATCATGCGGACGGGCATGACTTTCAATACAACGCTCCGCCCAGCGAGTTGTTCTTTCGAGTGATTTCTTAACGTATTCGTATTCAGCTGGATATGGAGGACATTCATCAAATGCCATCATAATATCTGAGCCCAGAGCATTCTGGATTTCCATAGCCACTTCCGGGGAAAGGAACTTTTTGTCACCGTTCAGATGGGAGCGGAAATGTACGCCCTCTTCGGTAATTTTACGCATCTCACTAAGGGAGAACACCTGAAAACCACCGCTATCTGTCAAAATAGGCCGATCCCAGTTCATGAACTTGTGCAGACCGCCAGCTTGACGGATAATTTCATGACCCGGTCTCAAGAACAAATGATACGTATTACTCAGAATAATCTGAGCATCCATTTCCTTCAGTTCTTCGGGACTCATCGTTTTTACCGTTGCTTGAGTGCCGACCGGCATGAACGTTGGAGTCTCAATAACACCATGAGGTGTATGCACACGTCCCAGACGCGCACCTGATTGTTTACACGTTTTGATATGTTCGTACGTAATTGCTGCCATTGGTTATAATCATCCTCTAAAAGTTAATCGGTTTATTAATAAATCAACATTGCATCGCCAAAGCTAAAGAAACGATATTTCTCCTTGATGGCTTCCTCATAAGCATGCATAATGTGTTCTCGGCCTGCAAGAGCACTAACAAGCATCACCAGTGTTGATTTGGGCAAATGAAAATTCGTTAGCATTCCGTCAATCACCTTGAAGGAGTAGCCAGGATAAATGAAAATGCTCGTCCAGCCGCTACTTTCCTGCAATACACCATCTTCAAATTTACTTCCTACCGTCTCCAGCGTTCTGCAACTGGTGGTGCCCACTGCAAAAACCTTATTACCACGCTCTTTCGTCTGATTAATCAGTTCAGCCGTTTCCTGTGATAAAGAATAATACTCCTCATGCATAACATGATCCTCAACCATATCAACAGACATCGGTCTAAATGTACCAAGCCCAACATGTAGGGTAATAAATCCAACATTCACATCTTTAGCCCGAATCTGTTCCAGCAACTCATCCGTAAAGTGTAAACCTGCTGTCGGTGCAGCTGCAGAACCTTCGTGTTTGGCATATACCGTCTGGTAACGCTCTCGATCATCCAGCGTTTCCTTGATATAGGGTGGTAGTGGCATCTCACCAAGGCGATCCAAAATCTCTTGGAAAATACCATTGTACTCAAACGTTAACGTACGTGCGCCCATCTCGCCTACTTCATTAATGACAGCCTTTAATTCATCGCTAAACACAATGACAGAGCCAGCTCTCAGCTTTTTGCCCGGCTTGACGAGTGCCTCCCACTTATCACCTTCGACGTTTTTAAGCAAAAGCACCTCGGCTTTTGCCCCTGTGTCCGCTTTAGTACCAAACAGGCGGGCAGGCAATACACGTGTATCATTCAGAATCAGTGTATCTCCAGGCTGCAGTACATCGATAATATGAGGGAAATGGTGATGGGCAACTTCCCCTGTCTCTTTGTTTAAAGTCAGCAGACGAGAAGCGGTACGATCCAGCAACGGTGTCTGAGCGATTAATTCCTCTGGTAACTCAAAATCATATAAGTTCACATTCATGTTCTATTCATTCCTTAAGGCTTTGATATTCTTCTTATTCCTTACCATCATTATCTTTTATTCCTTAACAATAGTTGCGTTTTGATAATAGTGTTTCAATATCGTCTGGTAATCATACCCTTCGTCAGCCATACCCTTGGCACCCCATTGAGATAAGCCAAGTCCATGTCCATTCCCTTGACCAATAAACATAAAGGTCTGGCCTTGTGTCACGGCTCTCGCTTGACCATCTGCACTCATCACAACAAGTGCGTTGCTGGATGAGGTGCCTGTGCCTGAGGCAGACAATATTGAAGCGCCCTGTGATCCGGTTTTGCTGACTTTTTGACCGTCAGCGCCTAATACAGTATAACTTCCGGTCCCTGCAATATCAAATAAAGTGCTTGGTAATCCGCCGAGTGCAGAGCGATACGTATCCGCATATTTAACAGTCAACGGTTGCCCGTTGGCCGTAACTTCCAGTGCTCGTCCGGAAGGTCCTCGCTTGGTTACTTCCAACGTTGAAATGGAAGCTGGGGCGGCTACAGTTGTCTTACCTTGCAATGTCTTGACCAGTTGTGCCGAAGTAAACGGCCCTCTCACCCATGCATAATCATTGGATTGAGCCACTTTTGCCAATACAACAACTTCCGTTCCAGGATTGATTTTGGCAACTGGCTCAACATTGGATTGAATGAGCGGGATCGGTCTAAGATTTGTATTTTGAGCCGTTACGGTTGCTTTGGAAAGTCCAGCATCCGTCTTCGTTGTTAATTCTTTTACATTGTCCTCACGAATATATCCGCTCACACCTGAACTCATCAGCACATGATACCATGTATGCAGTCCAGCCTGCGCAGACAGATCGCCACGACTGTCCACATTTGTAAATACGCCTGCCCCACCGTTCCACACTTCAGAAGGATGAGCCGTTTGCCCTCCAGCATTAGATGAAAATACAGCTTCTACAATTTTGCCTTCGCTTTTGAGCACTTCTCCAGCCGTTGCATCCACCGCACTCGTTACTTTGTCGTTCTCAGAGTTCATTCCATTGTATGCCTGACTCAGTGTGGTATCCACAACATTGGCGATCTTGAAACGCTCGCCCTGCTGGAGCGCATAGGAACGGGCAGCCACCGCCTGCACTTTAAGTGCTTCCGTTGGCCAAGAAGAATACACTTCTGCGCCAACAACCGAGTACAAGTACTGTTCCAGTGGCACGACGTTAACTAAAGCTAGATCCCCATTAACGATGCTGATCTCCATATCTCCGCGATATGTACGCTGGGAGCGCTCTACAACTTTTATACCGTTGCCACTTCCTTGTATCATTACCTTGGAGTCATTGCCTGCAATCGTGTAATGTGGGGCCGTTTTAAAGGCATCCATACTCAATCCTGCGTCCTGACGAATAATCAAACCTGGACTGTTACCTACAGGAGAGAGGCTAATGCCAGATACACTGGATTCTACACGTTGCTTCAACGTAGATAACTCCGTCGCAGATATCGCTTCACCGACCCATACGGTATAGGTTTGATTGCTTCCATCTAGTTGCAATACAGGATAAGCTGTAAATCCCGCTGCAAGCAAACTTGACTGTGCTGCTTCTGCTTCCTGAAGAGAAGTGTAGTTCCCCGAAGACAGACGTTCGCTTCCGGTTACAACCGGTTTCTGTCCCGCTAATTGAGTCGCAGCTGTCTTTTGAACCCGAGCAACGGCTTGTCCTGCAAGTGCTGCTGTACCGTAATTGCCGGTGTATAGCTGATGCAGTATTTTTCCATTAAATGTCACCGTATACAGCAAAGGTTTATCAGCCGTAGCCTGAAGCAATTTTGCTGCCGCTGCGGCTGTTGTGAAATCAGCAGTCTCCAATACTTTTACGCGGAATCCATCCGCACTAAAACGGGTTTGCCCCGATGGAAGAGTCACATTGGTACCACCACCAGACTGAATACTCCATGAACCTGCTGATTCAAGTGTAATTAGAGGTGTTGTTGATTTATATGTGCTCCCTAAATTCGCAAACATAGCTACTCGAATCAATTGCTCATTATCACCAGCCGCATAAGCTGGCACATGCAAGCACCCTACTGTCAACAGAGCAGCCGCCAGTACCTTCAATCGACGACTCCACTTCTTCGTGCGTATTGCTTTTCCCACAATCAGGCTCCTCTCCATACATGTTCTTCACTTTATATCGGTCAGTTTTCACGGGAATTTCAACTTCCTGTTTAATATCTGTTTTCGCATAGACGACGTGCAAAAGCCGAGTCTTACTTACCGTCTCTTGGCGGAACAGGCAAACCAAGATGATGATAGGCTAGATCAGTAACTACACGCCCCCTTGGCGTACGCTGAATCATACCGATCTGCAGCAGATAAGGTTCATACACATCCTCAATCGTCTGAGATTCTTCCCCAATTGTAGCCGCTATCGTATCCAGTCCAACAGGACCTCCCCGGAAGCTGTTAATCATAGACTTGAGCATCTTGTGGTCGATATCGTCTAACCCACGAGGATCAATCTGCAGGCGTTGCAACGCCTCTTCTGCCAGGGCTTGTGTAATAATGCCATCACCGCGTACTTGTGCAAAATCACGTACTCTTTTTAATAATCGGTTTGCAATCCGCGGTGTCCCTCGTGAACGCAAAGCAATCTCCTCCGCAGCATCCCCAACAATCTCTACACCCAGAATATCAGTGGATCGTGAAACGATATACGCAAGTTCATCAACCGTATAGAACTCCAAACGACTAATCACACCAAAACGGTCTCGAAGCGGAGCTGACAAAAGTCCTGCGCGTGTCGTAGCTCCTATTAACGTAAATGGAGGCAGGTCCAAGCGAACAGAACGTGCACTTGGCCCTTTGCCGATCATAATATCCAGAGCAGAATCCTCCATCGCCGGATACATCACCTCTTCAACGGTACGATGAAGTCGATGGATCTCGTCAATGAATAACACGTCTCCCTCTTGCAAATTCGTCAGCAGCGCTGCCAGATCACCTGGACGTTCAATTGCAGGGCCTGAAGTGGTTCTCAAGTTTACGCCAAGTTCATTTGCAATAATATTAGCGAGTGTTGTTTTACCTAGACCCGGAGGTCCGTATAACAGCACATGATCCAATGCTTCATTCCGCAATTTAGCGGCTTCAATATATATTTTAAGATTTTCCTTCACCTGATTCTGCCCGATGTATTCATTTAGATATCGGGGACGAAGGCTTAATTCGACGTTCTGATCTTCCATCATCAGGTTAGCGGATATAATCCGTTCATCCATGTTCTTCCCACCCTTTTCTTGCAGGTTACAACTCTAGTACGACGATACAAATGAATATAAATTAACCCGTAAATAACATTTGCAGTGCCCGTTTCATCAACACATCTACAGAATCTGCGGTCGTCACATCTTTTTTCAGCTTGAGCCATACTTTGTCCAGTTCACTATCCGTATATCCAAGCGCCTTCAGACCTTCACGCGCCTCATCCCATGAGGACCCACTTCCAACCTCCTCGGATGGTGGTGCAAAGAGACCCGTTTCATAGGCTGCTGTACCAAAACCATCCAATTTGTCCTTCAAGTCCAGAATCATACGTTGCGCTGTTTTTTTTCCGATACCTGGTAGTTTCGTCAAGAATGTCAGATTCTCCTGATAAATGGCTGTAACCACATGATCAGGTGTGCCACCGGCAAGAATACCTAACGCCACTTTTGGCCCAATTCCAGATACTTCAATCAATTTACGGAACAAACGCTGTTCCTCTCTCGTCACAAATCCAAATAACAGCATCGCATCTTCACGCACATGATGATGGGTGTACACGATGATCTCGCCTTCCTGCTTGGCAAACGCATAGGGGTTCGGACAGAACACACGATAACCCACCCCATGCACATCTATAACAATATAATCACTCTCGACATGTATGAACTGTCCTCTTAGAAAATCAATCATTTTCGCAGTACCTCATTCAACTTGGAATTTAATGTATAAGAATGTGCATGACAAACAGCAACAGCCAGCGCATCTGCAACGTCATCGGGTTTAGGCACAACCTGCAGACGAAGGAACATTTTGACCATCTCCTGCACTTGTTTCTTCTCCGCCTTGCCATAGCCTACAATCGCCTGTTTGATCTGCATCGGGGTATATTCCGCAATAGGCAGACCTTTCTGAGCAGCAGCAAGAATCATGACCCCTCGGGCCTGGCTGACAGACATCGCTGTTGTTACGTTACGGTTAAAAAAGAGTTTCTCCAGTGCGACCGCATCTGGCTTATACTTATCAATCAGTTGCACCATGCCTTCATATACGTGAAGAAGCCGATCCTCATCTGGTGTATGTGCCTCCGTCTGAATACATCCATATTGTACGGGCACAACCTTGTTCCCGATTTTATCTACAAAACCAAACCCCACAATCGCAATACCCGGGTCAATTCCCAAAAAACGCAAAACCATCTCTCCCTTACAAAAGCGAACATATGTATCGTTCATTTCATTATAACAAAAGATAGGCCTTGCGGCAGGAAAAACTTTGTCTATGCCAAAGCCTATCGTAATTCGTGACTTTTCTTCAAAATTTTCATTTTTATAGAAGAGTTAACTTATAAAAACGACAAAAAGGACATCCGCACGATGTCCTTCCGTAGCCATCTCTTCTATCCACTTATCTTCATACACGTTTCCCGAAGGTAACTCTACACCTTTGACTTAAAGGTTGTATTCCTTATACGGGTTGGCTTATCCGCCATTCCGAAGTAAATGATGCGTTTCATCCACAGCAAAGTCACTAAACGTCGAAATTACACTGTCATATTCATCTTTATCCTGTATTCGGATGCCTTCTTGCAATTGCTCCAGCACTCCTTCAGGCAATGAACTTTCCAATGTACCTACATCGAGTTGAAAAAACGTACGAATAACATTCTCTTCAGCGGGTTTGCCCTCATACAGATTGAGATGACCTGTAGCATCGATACTGATGTAGGCTTCTTGTTTACAAACAGGTGAAAGATCATCCACGCTTTGATTCAAATGTAACGTATCCGAGGAAGTAACCTTCGCTTCCCACTCTGGATGTTGAGCAAGCAGCATTTTTAATTGAGGGATATCCATTCTCCCCAGCTGTTCAGTTTCAACACCACAAATATATTTGGTTTGTAAAACAACACGTATTAATTGGTCTGCACCCGTTTCAAGTTGCTCTACAATCACCTGAATCTCATGTGCCGATCGTTGATCCTGTTTAACTGGGCCCATAACATTTACGGCTTCACCAAAATCGGTCGTTAGTAAACGCTCAACTGCTGCTGATATAGATAAACCACGGTACGCTAATATTGTAACCGCACATATAGCGGCAACCATCCACAAGGTTCGTTTCCATCGTCGCCAGCGTCTCTTTAATTGTTTTCGTAAGGTGAACCTGTTCACATAAACCCCTTCAATCACTTTTTTAAACCTATTGTGACCTAATGGAGAAACCTTTATGCAAACCCACCTCTTTAAACTCTTGAAAGCCTTGACCTTGACAAGTTGCGGTAATCGAGAGATCAAGAGATCCAAATTTATGAAGTGAATATCTATTAAAATCAAAAAATCACCATCTGATTAGATAGTGATTTTTAGAAATCGGGATGACACGATTTGAACATGCGACCCCCTGGTCCCAAACCAGGTGCTCTACCAAGCTGAGCTACATCCCGTTATATATACCGGCGAGAGGACTCGAACCTCCACGGTTTCCCACTCGATTTTGAGTCGAGCGCGTCTGCCATTCCGCCACGCCGGCAAACTATGAAAATAATGGCGCGCCCTGAGAGATTCGAACTCCCGGCCTTTTGATTCGTAGTCAAACGCTCTATCCAGCTGAGCTAAGGGCGCAAAATATTGGAGCGGAAGACGGGAATCGAACCCGCGACCCTCGCCTTGGCAAGGCGATGCTCTACCGCTGAGCCACTTCCGCATGATAAAAATGTAAATATGGCGGAACCGACGGGATTCGAACCCGCGATCTCCTGCGTGACAGGCAGGCATGTTAGGCCAACTACACCACGGTTCCAGATCACTTTCGGTTAGGAAAGCTACAATTGCGGGGGCAGGATTTGAACCTGCGGCCTTCGGGTTATGAGCCCGACGAGCTACCGGGCTGCTCCACCCCGCGTCATTAGAAAACATATATGGTGGAGGCTGAGGGGATCGAACCCCCGACCCTCTGCTTGTAAGGCAGATGCTCTCCCAGCTGAGCTAAGCCTCCATAATATGACCCGTAAGGGATACTCTCACTTCGTTCGAGACTGCGAAGCAGTTCCTATCGATGCTAATCCTCCGACGAACCTTTGGGATTCTCATCCCACTCTTTAGTTATTAAAAATAACTATGACCCGTAGGGGATTCGAACCCCTGTTACCTCCGTGAAAGGGAGGTGTCTTAACCCCTTGACCAACGGGCCTTAATGGCTCCCCGAACAGGACTCGAACCTGTGACAACTCGATTAACAGTCGAGTGCTCTACCAACTGAGCTATCAGGGAATAATATGCATTTGGGCTGCAAATGCAACTCATCGTACAACGTTTACATGCAGAGCCTGTTTTTTATGTAAGATGAAAAAGTTCGCTTGGCGGCGTCCTACTCTCCCAGGACCCTGCGGTCCAAGTACCATCGGCGCTAGAGGGCTTAACGGTCGTGTTCGGGATGGGTACGTGTGGAACCCCTCCGCCATCGCCACCAAACGAGCATTTGTGAAACAAATGCATTCGCGTTCCATTCGGTCCATCACAGCGGTGTGGATGAATGGTTCAGCGCATATTCAGAGTGTTGTTCTCTGAAAACTAGATTCGAAACGAAACGTACGCGATTTAAAACTTGCTATTGGATAAGCCCTCGACCGATTAGTACTGGTCAGCTCCATGCATTGCTGCACTTCCACCCCCAGCCTATCTACCTCGTCGTCTT
>NZ_JAURUN010000012.1:0-174531 GCF_030803945.1 Paenibacillus intestini
AGCGTTCGTCCTGAGCCAGGATCAAACTCTCCAATAAAGTTATTGAAAAGAGCGATAAGCTCATTTTGAATCTGACGAGATTAAAAATCTCATTTTTGATCTTGCAAGCAAGATCGATACTCACTCGTTGTTCAGTTTTCAAAGATCAAACGTATTCAGTCACCGTCACTCATTCGCTTCAGCAACTTTTATATCATATCACTTCCGAACCAACTTTGCAAGCTCTTTTTTCCAAGTTTCTTTTGAAGCTTGTTTTCATATGCTTGCCGCACCGTGTAAACTGTGTTTTCTTGGCCGGATTTAGAATATACCATACATAGAACATTGCTGGCAACTTGTAAAATATCCCATCTCTAAATCGACTTTAGATCAAAACTATATAACATCAGCATGCTTCTATAATGATATTTGAAACTGTCCTCACACACTACATTCTTTTACTTACCTTTACTCGTTTCAGCTACACATGAATTACACCTTATAGAATACTCATCATTTAAATCTATCCAAGGAATCCAGTGATACTAGACCAGCTAATATATTTAAATGGTTGTTCTCAGCTAGCTTGTATTAATCATACAGCCCTTCCAGCTAGCATTAGGGATAAAACTATCTGTGGTAACATTTGATCCGTGTATTCTAGCCACTAAACTAAGATCCCTAATTTCATATGCTATCTTGTTCCATAGGCAAATCTGCCCATCATCACGGTATCGTAATACTGTCCATCCGCATGCCGTCGATCTCGCTTAAGGACACCTTCAATCTCAAAACCGCTTTTCTCATATAATCGTATCGCTTTATCATTCGTTGAAAGTACCTTTAACGTTACCTTTTCGATCCCTTGTTCATCCGCCCAATGTAAGGACGATTTCAGTAACTCTCTTCCTATACCATATCCCCAGAAGGAACGGGCAACACATACCCCAAATTCGACCTGATGCGAAAAACGCTTCAACTCAGATCCAGCACACCTGCAGTACCCGACAATGTCACCTAATGCCACAGCAACCAGAAACAGATTGTTACGTTTTGCGGTATCCATGCGAATCAACTCTTGGAACCCCGAAGCATCAATGTAGGCTTCGCCCGCTTCACGATCCATATTATCCGTCTCACCGTCTAGCTGCACACGAAGTGAGCACAACGTACCCGCATCCTTTTCCACGGCTGAACGAATGGTATATTGCTTTCCTTTGACTAGGTACTCCTGATCATCAATGACCATCTCGCCTCTCTCACACCTTTCACGCTTAACATTAACAACATCATCAACTCTGTTTAGGCTACATTCCACACTCGCCTTGTCTTATTCTCTTCTATATACTGCTCTGTTCGGTGCGCCAACCTCACTCGATCTGACTCAGAATAACGAATCTTCAACTTGCCAGACCGACAACTAATCCACTCAACCAATCTCTGACGGGCTTTTCCCCGTCAACATCTTGAACACCTGACTAAAATACGTCGCATTGCGGAACCCCGTCATCTCACTAACTTCGTACACCATATAATGTCCCGACTGCAAAAGCTCCATTGCCCGCTGGATACGGTATCCGTTCAGGTAGCTGACGAAATTCTCTCCGGTTACCCTTTTGAATAGTTGACTTAAATACTTGGGATGCACAAAAAGACCTTTGGCAATGGCCTCGAAACTGATCTCCTCTGCGTAATGTTCCTCAACGTATTGTTTCACTTGAGCGATAAGTTTGTTGCTTTTCTTCTCGCCCATCTCCTTGCGGATCTGCTCCAGCCATCCCTTAATGACGCCATCCATCCAGTTTATCAGATCATGCAAGGCATATTTCGACTGTATTTCACGCAGGAAGTCACTCATCGTGAGAGGCGGTGTCAGCATCGGCTGTTGCTTTTTCCAGCTATGCATCATCGTATCAAATAAACTAACCGCTACCACCTGGGCATCCTGAATGCTTGCACAGTTTCCCTCTTGTAGCGATTGGAATAATTGAAGCCAGACCTCCTCCGCCTGATTAATCCGCAGATCAACCCACGCCTCGTCCCATTGATGAAGCAACAATGAATAATCTGTCGCGCTTCGCTCCACCTCTTCCGATGTCTCCACATGATAAATGCGGTTCCCACCCTGAAACTCCGCTCGTTCTACCGCTTCCCTGCTCTCCAGATAAGAATCGATGACCTCGCAGGGATGCTCTTTCACCCGACCAATGCCGGCGCTAACTTCAATTTTCAGATACGTAAAGATCTGATCAATCATCCGACCTACGAGAGCCTGCAAGTCCTCAAAATAATCCTTGTCTCCAAGCATAACGAGTACAAATACCTGATCCGAATAATCCACAACCTCCACTTGGCAATTCGCCATCTCAGCAGTCTGTTGCTTCACTGTCTCTTGGATGATATCCGCCGCTCCATAACGTAACAGTTGCCAGTCTCGCTCTCTCATACGTGTCATAAAACCTGGACGATTCAACTGCAAACTGACTGCACGAACCTTATCATAGATTTGAAACCCGATATAATCCATCCGTGCCTCGGGCAATTCGTCCGCTCGATAACGTGTGGTCAGCAATTCATGAAGAAACTGTTTGCGTAAGTAAGGGAGCACTCTTCCCGCTTCTTGTTTATACGTCCGCTCCAGCCGCTCTCGCCGCTCTCGCACGTCTTGTTCCAGCAACACTTCCCGTAGCACTGACTCAATCTCTTCCACCTCCGCTGGCTTTAGCAAAAAGTGATTCACGCCCCAGCGCATAGCCGCTCTGGCGTTTTCGAACTCGTCATATCCACTAAGGATGATAATCGGCAAGTGGGGATAGTCACGCCGCAACTCCTGCGTGACTTCAAGTCCAGTCATGCCCGGCAAGTATACGTCGGTCATGACAAGATCCGGATGCACGCGCTGGAACAGCTCAAGTGCATCCACTCCACTCGCAGCTGTACCAGCAATACTCAGGCCCAGGGAGGGCCAGTTAATATGCTCGGTCAGCGCTTTAATAATATGCGGGTCGTCATCGACAAGCATAATGGTTTTCATCATTTTTCACCGTCCAGCCACAGATTTAATTGCTCTTCGGTCTCAATGCGCGGTAGTGTGATCTCTACCTCGACACCGCCTGAACTTCCATTACGTAGTTGCACGCCATACCTTTGTCCACAATACAACTGAATGCGTTGATGTACATTACGAACACCGATACCTCGTGCATCCTCCATGTTCCAATCCTCCGGCAAACCTTGCCCATTATCCATGATTCGAATGGTGATGTCAGCAACAGACCCTTCCGCCGGGGCAATACATACTTGGATACGCAACGTTCCTTCCAATGGATGCCCATGCATCACGGCATTTTCAATAAAGGGTTGCAAGATGATCTTGGGGATGTGACACCCACGTATACGTGGATCAATGCGTTCCTCATATTGAATCGAGAATGGCAAGCGTTCAGATTGAATGCTGACGTAACAACGGGCATGCTCTAATTCATCCCTTACACGGATAAACAATCTGCCCCCACTCAGCCCGATCCGCAGCAGCTTGCTCAGTTGCACAATCATACGACTGATGTCCTTCGCTTCATAATCAAGCGCACGCCAGTGAATCATATCCAGCGTATTGTATAAGAAATGAGGTTTGATCTGAGCCTCAAGCAAGCTGGTTTGCGCTTCCCGTTTCGCTCGACTCTCTTCTTTGACCTGCTCCATCAGCATCGTAAGCTGTGAAGCCATATGGTTAAAACCATATGCCAGATGAGCGTACTCCTCCGTGAAGGAGAGCTGTACACGAGTGTCGAAGTCTCCTTTTTCGAGTTGCCTCATTCGTTTGATCAACTGTCGCAAAGGGCGGATAATCTGCCGTACAAACAAATACGCGAGCACAGCCGAGCATAGAAGCCCAAGCACAGCGATGCCAAGGATCTGCCACCCTGCTTGGCGAACCGGGGATAACAAGGTGTATACAGGAATGGTCTGCACAAGACGCCACTGAAGCATAGCAGGTCTGGAGTACAGCACCAGTTGTGCCCCTCCCGGTTGACCTGATACTACTTCGAATCCGTCTTCTCCAGGGCGAGCATGCTCCTGAATCCAGGCACTATCTATAATAGAAGATGATGAGTCAGTCCCGTCCACCGTTCCTTGAGCTATGGTCTGCTTTTCTTCGGGACGTGATTGATCTTCTTGATCGGACTGACCTGTACTTCCCCCTGACGGATCAGCCTTCCCCATCTGCATCACCACATTGCCGGCGGTATCCACCAGTAGCACTTTGCCATCAAGCACCATTGGAACATCGGCAAACCTGCGTACGATATCTGCTCTGCTTAGACGAATGAGCACATAAGCGACCGTCCCGCCTCGACTATCATAGATCCGCTGTGCATATCCAACCAAGGATTGTCCCGATTCATTCTCACGTAACGGAACCCAGGCTGCGTCCGCCTTCTCCAGTGCGGCAAACCATGAATCATTCGATATAGCATCTACAGGGAAAATACGGTCAGCCATGGTAACTGTCACTTCATTAAAAGCATCCGTATACAGCTCAATCGAGGTAATCCCATCACTCACCACCATGGTATGATCCAGAATTTTTGAAACCTCTCTCCGCTGATGAATTTGTGCCAACCTGCCCGTATTGGATGTATCCAGCAAGTTAGACAACTCCCTGTTGCTTGCGAGCCCATAGGACGTGCCCGTTACCCCAGTAATAAAATCAAAGCCTCGCCTGGTGCTCTCATTCAAAAGAGCAAGACGTGCTTTGCTGATTTCGGTAAATGTGACCGCAGAGAAGGATTGATAAGCCAGCCATACAATAATGGAGACAAGCAGTAAATTAAACGCAATAAAGCAAGTCACCATCAATGTGGAGAGCTTGCTTTGTTGCAACTTTTGAAGAATGTAGGCAGACCATCTTGTTTTTCGCACTCGGAATCAACTCGTTTCGTCTTGGAATTACCCTTTGAGCCCAGAGGTCGCGATTCCTTCCACGAAGTACTTCTGACACACGATAAATACGATAAAACATGGCACAAGGGATAACACAGACATGGCAAACATCGGACCCCAATCGGACTGTGAGCTCGAATCCAGGAACAGGCGTAGTCCCAGCGGAACGGTGTACTTGCTCACATCGCTCAGGTAGATCAATTGACTGAAGAAATCATCCCACGTCCACAAAAACGTAAAGATCATCGTCGTTACCAGTGCCGGAAAAGCGAGCGGGATAATGATTTTGGTATAGATTCTTACCGGGCCACAACCGTCGATCGTCGCTGCTTCATCCAGTTCTCGCGGTAATCCCCGGAAAAACTGTACCATAAGGAAGATGAAAAACGCGTCAGTTGCCAACCATTTTGGTACAACAAGTGGCAAGTACGTATTCACCCACTCCAACTGATTAAAGAGAATATACTGCGGGATTAGCGTAACGTGGTGCGGTAGCATAATCGTCATCAGCATTAGCCCGAAGCAGATTGCTTTGAAGCGGAAGTTTAGCCGGGCGAAGGCATAGGCCGCCATCGAACAGGAGATCACATTGCCCAGCACGGCTCCAAGCGACAGAACGATGGAGTTGGTCAGAAATTTGGAAAAGGCATTCCCCTGAGCGCCGGACCAGCCCGTCATGTAATTTTGCCAATTCCATTCCTTTGGCCAGAACCAAGTTTCTGTAAAAATCATGTGCCCCGGCTTGAACGAGCTGCCCAGCATCCACAGAACAGGATAGAGCATCACAAGGGCAATACCTGAAATCAGTACATGTTTGGTGACAATCCATGCTACGGAGTTACGTTGTCCAATCATGATTTTCCACCATCCTCATAGTGTACCCACAACTTGCTGCTGCGGAATACGAGCAATGTAAATACGCCGATCAGGATTACCAGCACCCACGCCATGGCAGAAGCATAACCCATCTGAAAGAAGGAGAACCCTTTTTTGTACAGATAGAGAGAGTACATCAATGTGGAATTTACAGGACCCCCGCTGCCGTTACTGATAATGAAGGCCTGTGTGAACGATTGAAAGGACGTAATCAGCTGCATAACTAAGTTAAAGAAGATGACAGGTGACAGGATCGGCAACGTGATATAGAAAAATCTCCGCATCGGACCCGCACCGTCTACCGCAGACGCTTCATCATACTCCGGTGGAATCTGTTTGAGTCCTGCCAGGAAGATGATCATGGATGAACCGAACTGCCATACAGACAACAGAACAATGGAATACAGTGCGTACTTCGGATTAGCCACCCAGTCAGGTGCTTTAATGCCTACCATCGCCAGTACGCTGTTGAGCAATCCGTCACCGCCCAGCATTTTGCGCCACAACATTGCGATAGCTACGCTGCCTCCCAGCAATGTAGGGATGTAATACACGGTGCGGTATATGCCAAGTCCGCGAATGCCTTTGTTGAGCAGCATCGCGACAAATAAGGCAAAAATCAGTTTGAGTGGGACGGAGACAGCAACGTAAGTAAATGTCACCTGAAGTGACTTGGTGAACAGCTTGTCAGACGTAAACATGGTGACGTAGTTATTCAGACCGACCCAGTTTGGAGCGGCAAGAATACTATAATCGGTAAAGGAAATGTATAACGAAGCAAGCATGGGACCCAGGGTCAGAAATACTAATCCGACAAGCCAAGGAGCGAGAAAGAGCAGAGCGGCTCCATTATGGGCGTATCGACGTTTCATGCGCCGGGCGGCTACTTTCTCGATTCTGGCTTGACTGACCTGTGATGTCGTCATTTTCGCAACCTCCCCGCAGGATTTGAATTCATCGGAACGGTTTCCGCCAGGTGTATTTGTAGATATATCTTGTAGACATATCTACAAATACAGATACAGGTAAAACTCGTCTATAGCTACAAGTTCTATTCTCTTTACTGGCTTGATCCAAGCGTTGCTTTGGCGCCCTCAATAAACTGGGCAATGATGTCTGTCATACTACCTTGACCAAAAGCGATCTGTTCGCTTGCACTTTTGAAACTCGTGTCCACTTCAGCAAAACCTTGCGGGTATGGCGGGCTAATTTCACTGGAATGTTTGGATACCGTATCAATGAATTGGAAAATGACTTTCTCTGCATCTGACAGCTTCGGCTGCATCTGCTCACGGATACTCGCATTGACTGGCACACCGCGCTCTGATCCAAGAATCGCTGTCGCTTCAGGGTCATTCACCATAAAGTCAATGAACATAGCTACTTCTTTTGGATGTTTGGATTTGGCATAACCGGACAGGAACTGGCCTGGCTTCAGATACTCACCGATCCGTTGTTCGTTCACACCATGTGGCAACACTTGAATGCCAAGCTTATGATCCTGGTTTTTGTTCACTTGTTGGAACGTAAGCAGTTGGTTGGACCACGCAAAGTCCATAGCCGCTGTACCCAAAGAAATCGGTCTGGTTTCGAGTGCATTGGTTGTGGAAGCAGCGACTTCAGCGGATGTAGCTCCTCTGTTCTCACGCAATGCAGCCCACATCTCAAACCACTCTTTCAATTGGTCACTTGTTGCTGTCATGGTGCCATCCTCAAACAACCCTTTACCGGACTGGCGTACAAATACCTCAAACATATTCGTAGCACCGGAAATGTCAGCCGAACCGTAGAATCCGTCTCCCTTCGCTGCAGCAATCTTGGCTGCTATCGCTGAGAAGTCGTCCCATGTCCAGCTTTCCTTCGGCTCTTCAATGCCCAGTTGCTGGAATAATGTTGCGTCATAAATGACACCTGGCGCATTCACCCCAAGGGTGATGGCATATAGTTTATCGTCGATCGATCCGGCTGTAATCATGCTCTTGTCGTGGTCTTTGATTCGCAGCTCTTTATCTGCATATGGCGTCAGGTCAAGCAAAGCACCGCGCCGTGCAAAGTCCGTCAGAAACGCGTAGTCCATCTGGATGATATCCGGAGCGTTCGAACCGGCAACCTGAGTCGTAAGTTTGTCAAAATATCCATCCCAGCCCGAATATTCAGCTTTAATTGTAATGCCTGGATGTTTCTCTTCAAACAGTTTGATCACTTTGGTTGTCAGATCATGTCTGGTCTGTGACCCCCACCAGGTCATGCGCAGTTCAATTTTGTCAGAAGTACCGCCTTGGCCTGAATCACCGGAAGATGCCGGTGTGCTTGAGGTTCCTCCAGAACAGGCTGTAGCGAATAATAACAGGGACAGGCAGAACAGGGTTACCCACTTTTTGGTGATGATCATGAATGAATTTCCTCCCCTTTTTGCTTATATGAAATCGCTTACAAAACTATTGTAATCGCCTGTCTCTGTACATGACATAAACAAAAGTAAGCTATCCTGTCAAAAAAGTAAGGGGTTCACAGGAAAGAAAAACCACCGGAAACCACATTCCCGGTGGCGCTTATCTCTTCATGATGAACAAACCTAAAAAATGAAGCAGGTGGGAAGCTGATACAACCTCGTTCTATCCGGAATGTACAGTAGACGCTGTAGACTTCGCCGTGCGCTCCGATAAATGTTTCTCCATTTTGGCTACCTCTGTTCCAGCCAGCATCATGATCCCAATGCCATGGTTGTCATTGGTAACCGTCCGCAAATCTTGATCGTAGTATTCAGCTGTGAATGCATATCTTGATCCGCTACATACGCCGTGAACGTTCCCTTGACGGTCAATGGCGTTGCTCACCAGTCCCTTCCAAGCCCGCTGAGCTGCCGTAACGTATGCCGAAGGATCTTTAAACCAGCCGAAACGCACACCACGTGCGAAACCATACGCAAACATAGCTGTACAGGAGGCTTCCAGATACGTTTCCGAATGATTCAATACTTGATGCCAGAGCCCGCTCTCACTTTGCAGTGCTGCATAACCCTCGCATAGCTCGTTGAAAAACTCGATTAAAGCGGGACGCTCCGCGTGGTCTTCAGGCAATGCCTCCAGTACTTCTGTCAGGGAGAAAAGAGTCCACCCGTTACCACGCCCCCAAGGAATCTGAGTCGCCTGTTTATATTTGAAATCATATACATGAGACATGATCTTGTATTCAGGCATAAACAAATATTTGCGATACAACGAAAACTGTTTGGCCGCTTCATCGAGTGCTTCGGATTTCCCTGTCACACGAGCATACCGCACAAGGAACGGTGTACTCATGTAAAGGTCATCTGCCCACATCGTATTCTCGGCATATTCCCCAGCACATGTTCGATAGAACGCCCCATCCGTTTGACGCTCCAAACGGTTAAGCATAAAGTCCGCGATTCGTTCAGCAATGGGAAGGAAGGTTGGTTCCTTACATTCCGTATATGATTCCAGCATCGCTGAGCCGAAGGAACCACAGTTATCCAACATCTTCAACATAATTAACTGCTGATTAATAGAAGGAAAACCATACTGCTCACGATCCCATAGAGAATACTCATACATCTGAGTGCATGACTGTACATGTTCTGCGGCATAACGGGTAATATCTGTTCTTTGCATATATCGTCCTGCCTGGAGCAGGCCATAGACGGTAACACCCAGCGGGTAATCCCAACGTCCATAGTTGGTTACACTACCCACGGTCCATTTATTGCTCAGCATCGCATTTTCATAATAAGGTCGGATGAACGTATCCGGCCGATCCAAACGCCAGTACGTCCGCCCTGCTTGCGAAACGCCGCTCGTTCCTGTGCCTTGTTGTCCTGCATTAGTCCGGTACACACGATCCAAACGCATCAAATCTGCAAGTTCTGGCTCGGCTCCAGATTCAAATGGACCTGCATAGAACCAACATTCTTCCAATGCTCCCTGCACTCGTTGCGGAAGCTCCAACTGAAGAGACTCTTTACCGACAGAAGCTTTCAGGTCAAATCCCCATGAGCCAGCACCAGCTTGACATTCACTTCGTACCAGAAGATCATTTCGGCCAAATGTGGCTTCAACCTCCACTTCGAACGATCCTGCGTTTTTTATTGTTGCAACTGACTTGTCCCCGAGCCAGATCTGTATTGGACCAGAGGATTGTCCAGATAATCGAACCGGACGTCCAGAGGTATCACGATTGTTCAGATTCGTCCATGCATAAGCGTGTCTGCCTGGAAGCAGTCCATAGATTCGTTCCAAAGCCGATTTATTCTGTTCGGAAGCAGACCACTGGGTCTCTGGCAACCATTTTAGATTACTCTCTCCTTGACTCGCGAGCAGGTTTGGCTGGGCTTGTGCAGATGTAACAGGTTCAGAGAAGACCCATCCCGCTTGCCCCGAACGCTCTTGAAAAGGAGCAAGTACATTCAAAATACGTACTTTGCCTTCATCGGAACCGAACTGGCATCCGAATCCGGCAGGGGTGTTTTTCATCTCCAGCCACACGGTATTCCAGCCGGGCTCGATGTCGATTCCAAGCTTCACCGTGGCATCTGGCGTTATCTCATCAATGACCGTAGAACGGTAGATCAACTCGTTGTTAAAATAAAAACGTACCGGTCCATAGCAACGTACCAGCACATCGAGATTACGGTTCTCATCCCCCCATACCAGCGCTGCGGCGTAGGAGATATGATCTTTCGGCGCGTCTGGAAAGCGTTTACCAAGATTCAGATCATAGAGCCCTTTATCATTTTGCAAAATGCCGGATTGCTGAAACGCACGGTACACAAAATCGGCCTGTGCATTGGCACCAATATATCTCTCGGCAAGCACCTTCAATACCTGCTCCTGATCTTCTCCGAATCGATAATACATGCTCTGCGGTTCACTGAAATACGTTGTCATTGAATGCCACATTCCTCTCATGTTGAAGTACTTCTCAATCTTATAAAAGCCCATGCTTGTTTACAGGACGTTGTTCACTTATTTTCATGATATAGATATAGCGCTTAACCTCAATGAGGATACCCCTTTATGAGCAAGCGACAGCATTTCTTTTACCATTCGTATCGATTAATAATCCTAGTATAACTGACACAGCTCATGGTGGCTATAGATTTTTGTTTACGCTTACACTGTATTCGCAAATCCTCGCTTCGCTTACCAAAACCAAGAAATATATGGTACCTGTGACAATCATGGTTAAAAGAAATTCGAGACGCAACCGATATATACTAGGTAGTTTAATAACAACCCATACTAATTTGGAAAGGACAGATTTATATTGAATACGCTTGAATCTCTGGTCAATACGATGCCTTTTGTACGTCAAATGTTCCGTGACGATATCTCCATATCGATCAATGATCATGAAAAGGTATTATATTTCTCCGAAGCCCAAAGTCTAGATATTGGTGTAAAAGCCGGCGACGAACTACATGATGACTACAAGCATTTCAAAATGCTGAGCAATAAGGACTCCCGCACCGTTGTGCGCATGCCTGGTGATCTTCAGGGAAGGCCGTTCGATTCCATCCTCATCCCTGTAAAAGAAAACGGACAAGTAGTCGGCATACTGGGGGTCAACTACGCACTTGATAATCACCTTACACTGGAAAAGCTGATTAGCGAAAGCGAAACAACAATCAACTCCCTTGTTGGTGGCATTCAGCAAATTGCAGCTCATTCGGAACAGCTGTCAACAACCTCGGAGGAAATTTTGCGAAATTCTCAAAAGGCATCCGAAAATTCGATTAACGTCACAAAAGTCACTAACGTGATTCGTGAAGTCTCCGAGCAAACCAATCTGCTTGGATTAAACGCAATGATTGAGGCCGCTCGTGTCGGTGAGCAAGGCGCCGGATTCGGCATCGTAGCTAGTGAAGTCCGTAAACTCTCCGATCATACGAAACAAGCTGCGTCGGATATAGAGACCTCTCTGGGCAGTGTGCAGCATTCCATGAAATATATGGAGCAAGAGATTGGCCAGATTACGACAGCAACTGGAGATCAAGCCAAGCTTGTGACTGAATTTATGCAAAGTATTGAACAACTGAGTGAGACCAGTGCAAATCTAAAAAAGTTTGTACAGCAGATGCTGGCGCTTGAATAAACATTTATTGATCAACAATGAATCTTAGAAAAATTTAATTTAAGCAGCACGATTTACATAAGAAATGAGTTTTTCATAACACACCAAGAGCCTCCACAGTCATTCCCTGTTCGGGATATGAGCGGAGGCTTTCTATCTACATGATCGAATATAGCATTCAGGCGTACACGAGAAAGAGAATGTACGTGCAAAAGCATAAACTCGGAATATCCTTATATCTCTACCGCAACACCGAAATGATCGGATACGACAGGTCCCTTTTTACCATTTAACACAACGTTGGAGATCTGCGCCTGAACAGGACGATTCGAGAAAATATAATCAATTCTTAGCGGTTGTTCATTGTTCGCCCAACCGGCAATCGCTTTAACCACAGTAGCCCCGTCGTCTTTTTGTTCGGCTGTCGTATACAGATCATTCCAGCCATGTTCCATCATGTAATCGTAGCCTTGTCCACGAATCTCCGCGACATTGTTGAAGTCCCCCATCAGATACAACGGTTGATGCATATAAGGTGCAAGCACACGCTCGGTCAAATCCCATTGCCCCTTAAAAGGTTCCTGTGCATCATCCCACCAGTTATAATGTCCGTTCACAAACCATGTGGATGTGGACTCACCTTCCAGGGTAGTCTCAATCCCGACGATTTTGCGTGTTCGATAGTTGTTATAATCCCGCATGTGGGACACGTATTCGCCGAATGAACGAGTAATGGGTGTCCGGCTTAGAATCGCCAGCCCCTCATCGTATGTACGAAACCCGATATGTGTTGGAATCCAGGTCCAGTAATACGTCTCGGTTAGTTGCTGTAGCAGGACATGAGCGTAGTTATCCTTTTTGATCGTCACATCCGCTTCGGTTGCTGTATACGTCTGCAATTCCTCTTGGGTCAGAGCCGTTTCTTGAATCGGCTGGTTCACTTCTTGCATCGATATGATATCAAATTGATGTGTATTGATAAAATCAGCCAGCTGACTGATCTTGGTTCGTTGGTTTTCTTCCGCCCAAGCATGGACATTTAATGTAAGGATTTTCATCTCTATGCTCGCTCCTGTTGTTGAATATAGTCTTTATATGGCTGCCGCGCAGCCAGTACCGCTCCTGAAATGAATACATACGTTATAAGATAAGCATACACAATATGGAGTATTCGTGCAGTAGATTCCGATGACGTCTGCACGAGCATCTCCAGAACTGATATGATAGAAGCATTGAAACTCTAGACCTTGACGTCGAAGACGTCATCATTAGTTAACCATGTATACCCCAGGAGATGGAATGATGAACAAACCTAAGGATCAGATCATGGATGACACGCAGTGGCAAGCACTGATTCGTGAAGTTGCAGATCTTTTTAACAACCTGACGATCATGCGTGGATTCCAATATTATAAACAGAAACGTGTTATATCTATAAATTTCAACGATGCTCAGGCTATTACCGCCGAGGTACAAGGATCAGAATCTTACGAGGTTGTGCTCCGTATGCAGGACTTGTCCACCAGTTATTGTACCTGCCCGGTTAACTCTCCATGCAAACATATGGCTGCTGTATTGATGAGTTATGCTGAACAGCAAGGACGCCCCGTTCCTGCACTGGTCAATGCACATGCAAGTACTGCCTTGAAACAAACCAGCAAACCGGCAGGTTCGACATCTGCGAGAGCTTATAGCTTCAGCGATGTTACGGAACAAGAGGAGGCTGTCCAAGACAATATCTCCTCGGATGGACCCCAGTATAGCACAATTAAGGAGCGGGCAACCGAACTCGCTGGAATGGACATTGTTGAATGGCATGAACTATTTCGAGCGACCCTTAAGCGACTCGGGACAGGAACGGCAACGACGGGCTACATTCAGGAAGCTGCAGATGAACTATACGCGATCAAACCCAAGATGTCAGTGGCGATGGATCAGCTGTTTGAGCTGCATGTTCAGCTTTACCTCATGCGATACTGTATACCACCCGCGCGCAACTCGATTACGCATACTCCTGTGTATTTAAGTTACCCTGCGCAGCTGGCGGTAGACGCTCTCCAAAAAGGAATTGAGGCCCTTCTGCTCCAGTCGCTGAACTTGTCCGGATTGAAGGACACGGCACTTGAACAAGTCTGGGCAAGGCTCGAAGAAACTTCGGCTTATTTGCGGACAGAGATGTTGCCGGAGACAGCTAATATGATGTTCTTCTCACCCGTTTACTCCAAGCTGTGGCTGAACTGGATTGTGCCCTGGCTTCAAGGTAAACAGGCGATGTTGGAGTCAGAACTTCATCTACTGAACGAAGCAGAAGCAAAGATCATTTCGCCAGAAGGAGCTGTCCCCGGCGGAGAGAAGAACGTCAGAAAAGGATCTTTACCCTTACCGCTTGTTCTGGCACAGAGCTGGATGTACTACCATCTGGAACAGGATTCATCAGCTTGGCAGAAACTTGTCCATGGCAGCTCAGCCTATGGCATTCCGCCGGAACATCTGTTGTACTTTCTCCATACACTGACCGATGCAGCTGAATGGACACGTCTGTCCGAATGGCTGGTACAGCTCGGGTCCCTGCTGGCGGGTCGCCGCAATGCTCCTTTACAGGACTATATGCGATTGTGGGATACTGCAATCCAGCATGTCCCGGATGCAGAGCACCGGATGTGGGACACGCTGGTCAGCATGCTTCCCCACTCCAGGCCTGCTTATGAGGATGCCATGCATTCTCGGGGGCAGTGGCGCAGGTGGATTGATTTTCAGCTGAGCACAGGCACTGAACCTCTCGAATTCCGAGTAGCTGTATTGCAACCTATTGAGAAGGATGCCCCTGAATTGCTGTTGCCGTTCTATCACCAGGCGGTGGAGCGTTATATCGCACACAAGAACAGGGATGGTTATAAAGCCGCAGTAAAGCTGCTGAAACGACTATCCAAAATATATAAAAAAATGAAGCGAGAAGAGCCGTGGGAGCAGTTTATTACTGCACTGGCTGTTCGTAACAGCCGATTGCGCGCTCTGCAGGAGGAACTTCGGAAAGGTAAACTGATACCATGAGTCTAATTCACCCATACACGGAAACGATTGAGGTACACGTGGCGTTGACCGGCTATGGCGATGCGCTATTTTACGGTGCGCTGAATACACATCACTTTGTGTCAGGCCAGTCGTTGAAGCAGCGTCTATTCGCATGGCATGCTCCTTCCTTTTACGGCACGGAGCTTGAAATCCGGCAGATTGAAGAGATTGAGCTTGTGGTGTTGCCTGCGGAAGAGGTTCTCCCATTCTTTGCAGAGATGAAGACTCTGATTCATATTGAGTGGAAGTGGGATGAACAGGCTGAGTACCTGATCCGACTAGCCCCTATACTGTCCTCGTCTATTGATCATCGCAAGCATGTACCCAGCTTTGAGGCTTATCGTGCCGGACAACTGCAATGGACGTGGGACTCGGATAGTCTGAAAAAGCAGGATCTGGCTGCACTTCACCAAGCCATGCAGCAGACGGATGAAAGTTTCGCTGAAGGACTTGGCGCAGCTTACTCTGCCGCTGTGTTCCAGCGCTGGTATAGCTCCGAAGAAGCAGCCACCGACCTGCGGCGGGAGTTCCCGCAGCTCTTCCCCGAGCGCGGAGTGCTTCCGCGAACAGGCGGCCTTGATGCTCGGTCGTGGCTGGTGTCCATCGGCTGGAAAGCCGATGCCGCACCCTTCCGCCCGATGCTGCAATTGCAGGAGCCGGACGAGGACGACTTCTCCTGGCGACTGCGTTTGGTATTGCAGAACAAGCTGGACGCTGCCGTTCTCGTGCCGGTCTTGCTGGATTCACGCGGACGACTGGAGGGCGAATGGCCCGAAGCTTGGACGCCATTTGTTCTGGATCGCTCGGCTGGCTGGCTGGATCAGCTGCGTGCGCAACTGCCGCGTCTTGGCAGTTCGATCAGCGGCAGACGAGATATTCTGAGCGACCCGCTGGATGATCAGCAAGCCTGGCAGTTTCTGACCCAGGAGAGCGGTCGCTTGCTAGCCGCGGGATGGCAAGTTCTATTGCCGGGCTGGTGGGAAGCCGCCCGGAAGAAAAAACCGAAGCTGCGAGCCAAGGTAAAACCGGAGGAAGGCAGCGAGCGGGGCCAATCGTTCTTTGGATTGGACTCCATCATTCATTTTGACTGGCGCATCGCCATTGGGGATAGTGATCTTAGTGAAGAAGAATTTGCAGATCTCGTCGCCCGTAATGAACGACTCGTCCGATTCCGCGGCGAATGGGTTCCGCTCGACCCCGATCTGCTGGAGCAAATTCGCAGAGCGATGGGTGGTGTAGATCGGGAGCAAGGACTCTCTTTCCAGGATATTCTGCATCTGCATCTACTTCACAATGAGCAGCGGGAATACGCCAAGCAGAAATGGAAGGAAGGTCAACAGGCCGAGGGCGAACAGGAGCCAGAGCCATCTCAGACCAGCGAGAGTATCCGGCTTGAGGTGGAGTTAAATGATCATCTGAACCGGGTCATCGCTCAGCTCGGAGGCGGACAAGGCGGAGCCCCTTCCCTGCCCGTTCCGGAGGGACTTCACGCAGAGCTACGTTCCTACCAGAAGGAAGGTTTTGCTTGGCTTGGTTTTCTGCGCAGATTCGGCTTAGGCGCTTGTCTTGCTGATGATATGGGTCTTGGGAAAACGATTCAGTTCATTACGTATTTGTTGCACATTAAAGATCATGAGCCAAGACTACCTGGACAAGCACCTGCCCTTCTGATTTGTCCAACATCCGTACTCGGGAACTGGCAGAAGGAAATCAGCCGTTTTGCTCCTTCCATCCGTGTCAGTCTGCATTACGGGGCACGCCGGTTAAACGGAGAAGAATTCCGGGAGCAAGCCGAACAGTCGGATATTATCATTACTTCCTACGCCACGGCGACGCTGGATCAGGAACTGCTGGAAACCTACACGTGGTCTGCTATCTGCCTCGATGAAGCACAGAATATCAAGAATGCCCAGACGAAACAGTCCGTAGCTGTACGCAGCTTCCCGGCGAAACATCGCATTGCGCTTACAGGTACGCCGATCGAGAATCGGTTATCCGAACTGTGGTCGATCTATGATTTCATTAATCCGGGTTATCTGGGCAGTGCCCGGGCATTTCAAACCCGCTTCATCAGTGCGATTGAAAAGGATAAGGATGAGCAGCGCATGCAGGATCTGCAACAACTGGTGAAACCTTTTATGCTTCGCCGTAAGAAAAAAGATCCGAATATCCAGCTCGATCTGCCGGACAAAAATGAGATGAAAACGTATATTCACCTTACAGGTGAACAGAGTGCATTATATGACCAATCGGTGCAAGCCCTGATGGATAAAATGAAAGAGCTGGAGGGCATCAAGCGCAAAGGCGCGATTCTCTCCGCGTTAACCCAATTGAAGCAATTGTGTGACCATCCGCTGTTGCTCACCAAGGAAACGTTGCCTGAAGAACTGCCTGCGGATGATCCGGCAACATCAACCTATGACGTGTACAGTCCGCAGGACATGGCGATGCTGATCAGCCGCTCGGCCAAGCTGGAACGGCTGATGGAGCTTGTCCGCGAGCTGCGTGACGAGGGCGAACGCTGCCTGATTTTCACACAATATATCGGCATGGGGCAGATGTTACAGCAAGTGCTGCGGCAGGAGCTGCAAGAACCTGTACTCTACCTGCATGGCGGCACGTCGAAGACTGCGCGGGATCGCATGATTGAGGAATTTCAATCTCGTACACTGCCTGCGGACAAGCAGCCTTCGGTCTTCATTCTGTCCATCAAGGCTGGTGGTGTTGGGCTGAATCTGACGGCGGCCAATCATGTCTTCCACTTTGACCGCTGGTGGAACCCCGCAGTGGAGAACCAGGCAACAGACCGGGCCTATCGCATGGGACAAACCAAGGACGTACAGGTGCACAAATTCATCTCCCTCGGTACACTGGAGGAACGCATCGACGAGATGCTGGAGAGCAAGCAACAACTTAGTGACAACATCATCACCAGCTCCGAGAACTGGATTACCGAACTATCGACCGATGAACTGAAGGATTTGTTCACGCGTCGCCGGGACTGGTCTGGTTAAGCTGGCTGAGTAAAATAAAAAAAGAGCGAAGCTTTGGAATGTGGATTCCGGCTTCGCTCTTTTTGCTTTTGTAACGTTGTGCTTCTTGATGAAAGTACCATTCTAAACCTTGTTTTGGGATCCCAGTCCTAGCGCATGTTACCGATGATGGAGGATCTGGAGTCTTGCATCTTTTTAATGAAATTAGTCATGAGATCAAAAGCTTCATTCCGCTTGTTAGACATGGACTGCAGACGAAGCATATCCATTTGTTGCGAATTGCTGAGGGCATCAATCTGGCCTTTCAATGTTTGCACAGCGGCTTGATCTCCGTTTTGCTGAGCCACTTGCAATTTTGCATTGAGATCAGCAATCTGTTGATTGCGGTTCTGTACCTCTTGAATTTGTGTTTGCAATTGAGCATCCAGCAATCTAGTGCGCTCCTGCTGCACCATCATCAAGGCCGTTTCAATATCCATCGAGGAGATGTTTACTCCGGACAATGAAGAAACGGGCTTTGCCACAGTTGCACTTGCTGCCGATGCAGAAGTGACAACCGATACTGCTGCAATTGCAGCAATAGCTGTTGAAGAGAGAAGCTTTGTTGACTTTTTCATAGGGTAGACCTCCCAAAATATGTAGAAGACATCTGGTCATAATTGACATCTTTCGACATGATTATATCAGAAGACCTAGGACTTTAAATCTATTTATTTTAAATTTGAAATAAAATATATACTTCCCGTTGTTATATCCAGAGCTAGCCATCCAATAACCCTCTCCAGTCCGCTCTTTACATTGTCCGTGATAGCTGTTGAATCAGTTCGTTAATGTATGCTTTTACTGGCTGATCATCCAGATTCTCGATCCGTGACGGGCTAAGTAACTGATGTTTCTTTAGGATGTAAAAGTCAAACAAGCCCTGACGGATGGTCATATCTTGCGTGATGGAAAACGACGGCTCAGCGATTCTGCGGATCACAGCTTCATCTTGAATCATGTATAACACCGGGCTAATGCGATTAAAAATACCTTGTTCTATTCCCTTTTCAAAAAATGAACATAACTGTTCACTATGATGCCTCAAAGCGGAAGCAATGCCTTCGTATAATTCCGGGTAAAGCTTCTTCACCTCGTTCCAAAAGAACTCGGGCAGATATAACACATGGGTCATCGCATGCTCATAGGCGATCTGAAATCTACGCTCGTACGAGATCGTATCATCGTCCATTGTTGCCCGGGAATCATGAATCTCCTCAATATACACGTTCAGTACGTTCTGGATAATTTCCTCTTTGGATGAGAAATATTTATATAGGGTTGCCTTGCTGATATCCATATGTTTCGCGATGTCATCCATGCGCAGGGAACTGATGGACTTTGCACGCAGAACCGGAATGATTTTGGTTAGTAGTTTTTGTGAATTTTCCAAACGTTTCAAGGGGGTACCTCCTTCATGCTGCGTCAATTGCTCCAAATTGGACAATATAATGAGTATACCATGCCTGGACAAAATAGATAGAATAAACGAACTATACGAATTTCATCGTTTTAGTTTACTTTAACAAATGAGTATGATATATTGTCTGCATGAAGTTGTTAACGATTATATTTTACACAATTTAAATTACAAGCATGTACAGGAGGTTTTCACGATGAAAAAAGTATTAGTTGTTTTGACCAATGTCGATAAATATGCAACCAAAGATGAACCTACAGGTCTGTGGCTCAGTGAAGCCACTCACTTCATTGAAGAGTTCGACCATAACGATAATGTGCAGATTGATCTGGTTAGCCCGAACGGTGGCAACGTGCCACTTGATCCGAAAAGTCTGGGCGACTCTCTGGATGCCAGCACCAAAGCTTATTTCGAGAACGAATCCTTCATGAACAAATTGAAAAATACATTGAAACCGAGCGAAGTAAGCGCAAGCGACTACGATGCCATCTACTTCACAGGTGGACACGGTACAATGTGGGATTTCCCGGACAATGCCGAACTTCAAGCGCTATCACGTGATATTTATGAAAAAGGTGGCGTAGTATCCGGCGTGTGCCACGGGGTTACTGCCCTGCTGAATGTGAAGCTGTCCAATGGCTTGCTTCTGATTAACGATAAAAAAGTGTCCGGCTTCACCAATGAGGAAGAAGAATTGGCACAACAAACGAAATATGTTCCATTCCTGCTCGAAGATGCACTTCGGGAACGTGCTTCCGAGTACGTTAAATCCTCTCCTTACACTTCCTATGTGACAACAGATGGACGTGTGGTTACGGGACAAAACCCGCAATCCAGCAAAGCCGTAGCTGAAAGTGTCAAAGAATTGCTTGGTCTGTAAGATACCTCAGCTCCCCCATGAGCTTTTATATAAATGAAAACTTTAACAAAAAGCACGTACCCTTCAAGATCTGACAGGTACGTGCTTTTTAGTGATGTTCTTTATGTTCTCCAAAAACGCCAGACGCTACTTCTTCTATCCTTATACTGCTTCAAGTGAAGGGCAGGCTCTCTCCTTAGACGTCTAACATATGAAGTTTGCAGCATTCAGTGTAACTCTTCATTTTTATCCTACAAAAAAATAAATGTGACCATCTGCCCCACCCGGCAGTCTAATCTATGTAAAACCGGCCAAGAGATGTATCTCTAACACGATATAAACCCGTTACGAAAGGAGCTGTTAACTATGGATTCACCCGATCTCATCACACAGGCTATCCAGGGAGATCGTGAAGCTTTCATCAGGCTGATCCGAGAGATCGAAAATTCCCTATACAATACCGCCATATCCATGCTGCGCAAAGAAGAGGATGCCGCAGACGCGATTCAGGAGACGATCCTGAAAGCCTATAAATCCATGCATACCCTTCGGGAACCACAGTATTTCAAAACCTGGATGTTCCGTATTCTCATCAATGAATGCAATACCTTGTTATCCCGCCGCTCTCTCTCCACTTCTTACGCAGAAGTACCCGCAGAACATCAGGCACAATCCAGTCCATACGATGAGGTGGATATGCGAGAAGCAGTCGATCAGCTGGAAGAAGCCAAACGCATTGTGATTGTACTGCACTACTTTGAAGATATGAGCCTGCGTCAAGTCGCCGATACACTGGGCCTGTCCGAAAGCGCCGTGAAGATGAGGCTGAGCCGGGCAAGGAAAGAGCTATATCAAAAATTCAAAAACTTTCGGGAGGTAAAATTACATGTCGAACCCGTTTAATCTCGATCAAAAATTAAAAGAACAAGCCAAGGAGCGTCCTGCCATGTCTAAAATCGTACGTAACCGCATTGATGCCACACTGGATTCCCTTCCGGAATCAGCTAGCCAAATGAATATGGAGTCGGTTCAGGCTCATCCATCAAAACGTGTTCATAAGCCACTACGCCGTACCGCAGGAGCTGCTGTCGCAGCAGGTGTGCTGGGCTTAACGGTATTTGCATCCGGTTTTGTCTCTCCAGCAATGGCTGACTCGTTGCGCAACATTCCACTGATAGGCAGTCTCTTCAGCTCGATTGAAGCTGATATGGGTCTGAGAACAGCAGGCAACGAAGGTTTGACTACACCAGTGAACAGCTCTTTCACTTATCAGGATGTGAAATTCAAAGTATTAGAAACGATCTATGACGGCACACGTGCAGCGTTTCTCGTTCATGTTACTGCACCTAATCTCAATCAGGGCATGTACGACAATGGCAAAGATATCGTAAAGCTGAGCAGTGGCGTTGAAAATGTATTTTTCGATGTGAACGGTTCTCGTCCAGATAGCGGTCTGTTCTATACTTCAGCCGGAGCGAACGAGCCTGATACGTTGCTTTTTGAACAGGTTATTCCTGCAGATCACACAGGCGTCATCCCGGATCAGTTCGAAGCTAAAGTGAAGTTGAAGTTGCAAGGTATGGATCATGAGTTCGAATTGACCGTTCCGTTCACTAAATCTATAACGGACACTCATAACGTTCAGCCGAATAGCACGATAGAAAATGATCTGTACACGGTCACTGTGAACAAAGCCGAGGTCACCCCAATTACGACTCGTCTAACTGCTTCGATCGCGTTAAAAGGGGAAGAAACGTTAAGTAAAAAAGAAGAGAAACAGCTACGTGAAATCCGATTTGCTGTCTATGATGATCAAGGCCGACAATTGACTGCATTGAGCGGTGAAGGTGTGTATCAAGCAAACCAGTTGAACTGGGAAAACATCTATGCTACCACAGCCAAGGATGTGAAATACCTGATTGTGAAGCCTTTTAAGGTGAAAGATGATTTTGCCGAAGAGGTCAAGGACGATCAATTCATTAAAGGAATGGAAATGAAAATCCAGTTGCCATAGCTCAATTTCATTTCCTTGCAGAGGGGTTATCGCATGTCCATTCAGTTTACCATTTCATCCTTTGTAGTTCTTGTGCCACTGTTTATTCTGACCCTGCTCACTCTGGTGATTCATGCCAGGGTGAGCAAAGTCAGATATACAGGCAAACAGTATATGTTGATGCTGACATTTGTGATATATATGCTGGGCATGATGCATTTTGTATTTTTCCCCATTGATGTGAACATCGGGATGTATGCCAACCAAACACCCTGGTATTCAAACATTCAGTGGGTTCCATTGCTGACTGCGGATGCGCCAAGCTTTCTTTTGAACATCCTGCTGTTTATGCCGTTAGGATTCCTGCTTCCTCTTTGGAGACCTTCGGTCAACTCCATAAAAAAAGTGGCGAAGACAGGCTTAACGGTAAGTTTAACTATTGAACTATTGCAACTCGTGATTCGAATTGCGGTAGGCAACGGCCGCTCAACCGATATTAATGATCTGATCGCCAATACTTCAGGAAGTGTGCTTGGGTTTATTGTGCTTAGTCTGCTTACCCGCCTGATCGGCCAAAAGCTGATTCTTCCTTGGAAAATGCCAGGTCATAAATCACACTCTACGCAACGTTAGAATGATACATCTGAAAATGAGCTTCCTCCTTTGAAGGCAAAACATGGTCTGTTCCTTAAGATGAAAAAGTTCGCGAGCTGTGATACAATGAAGGAATTGTGTATTCGCAGACAGACATGCAGATCGCGCTTAAAAATAAAACATTTTGGGCACTCTTTATCGATTGATCATGCTGCCACTTTAGGGAGGTTTATGGAACAACCATGCTCATTATTGGTATCGCCGGAGGAACCGGCTCCGGCAAAACAACGGTAGCTCGCTCCGTTATTGAACGTCTGGGATCAGCCAAAGTTACATTCATATCCCAAGACAATTATTACAAAGACCAGTCAGACCTCACACCTGAGCAACGCAGACTGACGAATTACGATCACCCGTTTGCTTTTGATAACGATCTGTTGATTGAGCATCTTACCCTGTTGAAAAAGGGCCAGCCAGCGTATGCTCCCGTGTATGACTTCACCATAGATAACCGCGCTGCAGGCGAAACGATTGAGCTTGCGCCGAACCACATCATCATTGTCGAAGGGTTACATGTGTTGATTGATGAGCATCTTCGTACACTGCTGGATATCAAGGTATTTGTAGATACCGACTCCGATGTACGCATTCTGCGCAGAGTACTACGGGACATGGAAGAGCGTGGACGCTCGATTCAATCCGTGTACAAACAATATCTCGAAACGGTAAAACCGATGCATGATGCGTTTATCGAACCGTCCAAAAAGTATGCGGATATCATCATCCCTGAGGGCGGGCATAATGAAGTAGGGATTCAGATGCTGTCCATTCTTACCGAGAAATATCTCACGGGAGAAAACTGGAACAGATCTTAATCAAAATTGCATAAAGAAAAACAGAGTTTTTCAGGGATTAATCCAGGTTACGATACAGCGTAATCTGGATTTTTTGTTTTCGGGGATGGATATATCATCTATACTATATGACATCGTTTCGTTGAGAGGAGTTTATTTATGGCTACTTTTGAAGAGTTCACGCAACATGATATTCGAGTAGGTACCGTGGTGGAGGCTGAACCTTTTCTGAAGGCTCGTGTTCCTGCGATTAAGATGAGAATAGATTTCGGGCCACTCGGTTTAAAAAATTCCAGTGCCCAGATCACCCACCGTTACACGCCCGAGCTGATGATTGGCAAACAGGTCGTTGCTGTCGTGAATTTCCCACCTCGGCGGATTGCCGGTTTCGTGTCCGAGGTACTTGTACTGGGCGGTGTTCCCGGCGAAGGTGACGTCGTCCTGCTCTCCCCAGATCATCCGTTACCGAATGGAACACCGATTGCTTGAATTTATTTTTATGTACATGGGGTTTTCAAATGTTGGAAAATGGAGTATTCTCTATGTATTGAGCAATAACTGAAATGAATTACATATTTCGAGAGACCTTAAAGCATAAGGCTATGAATCTGCGGATTCGTGGCCTTTTTTTGTGTTTTGAGAGGATATACATGGTAGAATATTGATTATTATTACAAATTTAGCAGATATAATCCTAGTAAGTACATATCAGCGCCAAATTATATCCATCGAGAGGAGTTAGATTCATGAGAAAACAGATGATTTCCAGTTTAACAGCATTAGCTTTATTCGTAGGGGGATATGCAAGTTTGGTGGGAATAGGCGGCACTAGTACAGTCGAAGCAGCGCAAGCCGTCAGCTCATTTAAAGATGTACCCGCATCCCACTGGGCATCCTCAGCAATTTATTCCGCAGTAGAGAAAGGTTATTTCAAGGGATATGCAGACGGAACGTTTAAACCAGGTTTACCCGTCACCAAAGCTGAAATGGCTAGTATTTTAGCACGTTTGAATGATCAGCCGGAGCTACCGACTGCTGAACCGAATCATTTTACAGATGTACCGGAGTGGGCTAAAAATGGTGTTTCTACGGCGATTGCCAAAGGATTTATCCATCCTTCCAGCTATAAGGACAAACTAAGTGCTCAAGCTGCACTTGAACGGGGCGAAATGGCGGAATGGTTAACACAAGGATTGAGTGTAGTAGATTCAGACTATGGACAGGCTCTCTCGGATGTAACAAACACCGTCATTCCTGCGAAGGAATATTTTACAGGCAAGCTGGCCGACTCGCAAAAAAATGCTGTCGCCGTTGCCCTTGGAACCGGGCTGATGAGCGTTGCGAATGATAAAACATTTGGCGTAAACCGCACCACAACCCGGGCAGAAGTCGCCGTGTTGCTCAGTCGTTACGCGTCCGTTGCCAAAACCAAACCTGCCGATCTTCAAGGGCTGAATGAACTGCGGCAGGTGGGATTGACAGGCACCAATCTGAGTGTGATTGCACCGAGGTATCAGAAAACCTCAAAAAATAAATTTCTTGATTCATATGACTATAGCAAAGTTACAACCGACTTTTCACAGGTTAGAAATAAAGATTTAGTTACAATTACGAATTATGCTGATGTTAAACTGCGTAACTGGATCATTGTAAATCCATACACTATCGAATCGAAAAGAAGTATCTTTTACCCTGTTTTTGTTGATGAAAAAGACTCCCTCTTACGTGGGTCTTACTATTCCTTTGCTGAATTTGACTTAAATATCAAAGATTCCATGACGCAACTTCAGGCGGGGAGCCTCTTACAGTCACCAAGTATTAACCCTTTGAAATCACCAAACTCAAATTCATTCTTGGAATACTCGGTACCTCACATTAATGATTTCCTAAGTAATAAGGGAGTATTTAAAGTTAAGAATCCAACATATTGGTCTACAGGATTGTTGCACTTCGATAAATCACTTACAACTCAAGTGAAAGTCATCGCTAAGGATGGAACAGATTTCAACATGACAGCAAACTAATAAATTTGAAGGGTGATCTAGTTTGAATCTAAGAACTTTTATAAATAAATCACTGATCTCAATAATATCATTAAGCTTGGTGATTCCTATGAATCTTATTTACGCTGGGGGAGGCCCCGGTACAAAACCTCCATTGGAGGCTCCTCGTTGGGAGCCTTCTACCCCAGCAAAATCCCAAAGGAAAATTAGTCCTGTAGAAGGTAAAGGTACAAGTAATATTGGCATATACATATATCAATTAGATAATATGAAATGGAAAGTAGAGGGAGAGTGTAATGGACAAGAGCTATCAAATAATTCGACAACAAACAAACCTAATTCTTCTTTTGTATGTATAAATCTCCCTCTAGACCAAGAAGTCTATAAGCCATCACAATACAAAGATAAAAATGACCAGCCACATGATCACTCTGAGTTTGTTTCTGCATCAAATAAACCAATTTATATTGATAATTCAGATTACTATACACCTGGTAATCCCATACTAGTAAGTGTAGATAGATTCACTGGTGATATTGCAGAATTTACAATGCAGATTGGAGGCGTAATTCAACCATCAGGCTACAGACCCTATAATCCACCCAAGTACTCCGCTGACTACATATTTAATACCGATATATATTGGCGGGCTGTCGCCGAAACCACCAAAGAAATCAACCTCTCTCCTGGGGGACAAATTCGGTTAAATCAAACCAAACAGCTCAATGCGATGGTTAAAACCAAAACAGGGGATGGTAACTTTGGTACAGAAACCAATGTAAACACGGGCAGCGGAGGAACGACCACGTGGGAGTCCTCCAATCCCTCTGTTGCAACGGTAAGTAATTCCGGGATGGTACAAGCGGTTAGCAGAGGCACTACATCCATCACGGTGTTATGGGAAAAAGACGGATTTCAATTAACGACCCAAACAACCATCGGTGTTGAACAGGGAACCGGTGGGGGTGGTGACGACGGAGGCGGGAATACCGGTGGGGGTGATAGCGGAGGCGGTGGTGGCTGCACGCCTACGATTGGATCACCATCTCCAGGTACAACGATGAATATGAGTGACCTTGATCCCAACGCTACAGGTGTAATAAAGTCAGATAACAGGGGGAATGAAACATTTAATGTATTAAAAGGAATTCCTACTTCCGAGTCTCTATACACTAACGCCTTCGCGGACAATTATCTATTTAAGCAAGCCTGGACCAAAATGAGCGGCAAAGTTATATATGATTGTAATATCACCATCTCCTATGATAGAGAATGGACCGTACCTGGACCGCAGGTCTGTAATGACGAAGGATGTAGGGATGGCACACCTATACCTAAAAATGATACCGTTCCTAAACCATACAACTTCCAAATTACACGAAACTATTCCTACTGGATGATTAGCAATCTTGAAGTGTACAAGCTCGTCCAAGCAACGATGAAAAATTATGCACTGCCTGGCGAAACCATTACGATGAATCCTGCCGGTTATGTTCCACCGACACTTGAATCCAGCAATGATTCTGTCGTTGAACGTCATGTGAGGCCAGGACAAACGTCATCCATCTCGTACACTCCATCCAAACTAACAGGTGGTTTGAATGCACCCCCGAATGTGCCAGATGACACAGCTCTATTAAAGGGAATGGCCGAAACTAACACACCACAAAGCACCGTGAAAAATGACTTGGTGAAGTTCAATAATGCAGTGATCATGAATGATACCGAAACAACCAAGGATGGGCCACTGCCGAACAACATTCCTTCACCAACAACAATTGGACGGGATGTCTTGTACACTCCCAACCACAGGATCAGCAGTTCCCTGCGAAACAAAGCCAACACGGAAAGTTCTGGCCAAATCTATTATGATCTACTACCGGGTAACGTGAACGGCGGAGCCAACAAGATACTTCCGATTAATGGAATAAACACCGTTACGGTGCACACCCCTGTCGTAAACTACGCATGGGTGTCCGACGATCAACCGCATAATCAGAAAACAATACCTGATCCTACCCGTGCTGCGCTTATTCTGGAGCGTCCCTTCATTGTGCGGATCCCTACATCCGGGCAACACTTGGATGCGTCCAGTTATCCCGGATATGGCAATCGGGACTATGCCAAATATTTTCGCATCAAACAGGTGTTATTCCCGTTTGACGTCTATACAGCCGATCGAACACAGTTCATCCCAAGCCACACATGGGTCAACATTCCGGTGAACCAAATGGATACAACATTCTATATGCCAGTATGGGTGGACGAGGGGAAATATACCATCGAATTTCGGAACATCGCCGAGAATTCACCAGCAAACTTCACAGAGCAACCCGATGCCAACACCGATCTAACTCATCATGTTGCAAGCGATAAGATACCTGTAGATGTAATCGGCAGGCTGTATGACTTTCATGTGACTGATGTATCCGACTATAACTGGGAGAGTGTATTCCGCAAACGACCAGGTAGCCCGGAACCTACAGGCCATAGCTACTGGAGCGGATTACGCGGCATCGATGGTGACCCCCGAGGAAACCTTGCTCCATTTGTATTGCCGATTCGGCCTGGCAGTCATCCGGTCGAAGGATTTCGGAACGTTGCTGTGAAAACAGGCTATCACTTCAAGTTTGATCTCAAGACGAAGGGTAATATGTTTGGAAAACAGGATGGTATTCGAATAACACCCACATTCTCTTTTATAAACAAGGATAACTCTTCCCGTCAGGATGTTGATCTATACTACCATCGGGGGCAGGAACGTCTTATTCGAATTGGTTCAGCGCAGGATATGGAGAAACGATTTGTTGTGTTGAACTCACGACTGCGTAATGTACCTGGCACAGAATTGAGTGACGCGGCACGTTACCAATATACGTATGAATTTTCACCAGACGAACGCAATCGTCTCACATTAGCAGAACATATGGTCAAAGTCGCCAACCAGACTTCACACCAAAAAACCTGGACAGGCCGTTATGACTGGATGATTCTGACGGCGCCGCTTCGTACACTGATTGGGCCTAAAACAAATATCCCTACCAGCGTTAACGTTGACAGGGCCAATGCTGCAATCCAGCGGTGGTACGGGGAATACAGTCTGCCGGCAGATGTGTACGCTGTTCCCAAAGGCACGAACCTTGAATCCCTTGCCAGACAGAATAAGCTGGATGAACAATCTGATATCTTTTTGAAAAATGGGTACATCGTCGTCAACTTTAATATCGAGAGTCTACGTAACGGCAATACTCAGGCACCGCATCTGCAATATATCCATGCTCCACTTATGAATCAGTGGCAGTTGGAGGGTTTCAACCACCCACCTGCATTCAATAACAGCGCTACTAACAGCAGCAGGTGGCCTTTGAAGGATGGCGATATTGTCTTTTATCATGCAGACCAGTCCAGTCGAAATGACTTTCAGTCCCAGGTGCCTCATTAAGAAATAGAGTTACGGATGACGGATAAAGATATCTGGAGAATGAATATCAGGATAAAGTTTAACCCAGGGCAGAAACAGCAAGATCATTCTCATTCCGTATAGATGACAACTATCAAAAAAGGCAAAAGGGTTATCTCGAATGAATTCATTTATCAGCAGAATTCAACTCCAGATAACCCTTTTCTCATCTACTCTTTATTCGTAATTAACCTGATCTATCTACTTCCCGCTAGTACCACCACACGCTCACGCATCTGCATATCATCCTTCAGCTCTCTCAGCGACAGAGCGGAGGACATCAGACTTCGGGTATACGGATGATTCGCCGAACTGGTCAGCTTGGCACTGTCCACAACCTCCACTACTCTTCCTTGATGCATGACTGCAATACGGTCACTCACTTGCTGCACCACAGCAAGATCATGTGATATGAATATGGAGGAAACTCCCGTCTCCCTACGTAGTTCCATAAGCAGATCCAAAACCTGTTGCTGAATGGAAACATCCAAAGCAGAGGTAGCTTCGTCAAACAAAATGATCTCAGGCCGTAAACCAATCGCACGAGCAATGACAGCTCGCTGTTGTTGCCCGCCGCTTAATTCATGTGGATACTTATCCGCATCCATAGCAGACAATCCAACGCGCTCCAGCAATCTGCGTGTTTCCTGAGCAGCCGCCTGCCGTTTCATCATTTTATAATTCAACAGAGGCTCACCGATAAACATGCCCACCTTCATGCGTGGGTTAAAAATCGCCGCAGGCTCCTGAAAGACCATCTGAATCTGCTTACGCATCTGGCGCAGACTTTCGCCTTTCAAACGGGTAATCTCCTGCCCATGGTACCAAATCTCTCCTGAAGTCACCTGTTCCAGATGAGTTACACACTTGGCAAGAGAGCTTTTGCCGCTTCCACTCTGCCCGACAATGCCAAGACACTCCCCGGGATATAACGCAAGATCTACATTCTGTAAAGCCTGAACAGCCTGCCGCCCTTTCATCTCGTACGTTTTACATACGTTACTCAGTTTCAGAATGGGTGATCCGGCATTGATCATGTATGGTTCCCCTCCAGTTCAGGTACAGCTTCTAACAGTTTGCGGGTATACTCGTGGTCAGGATTCGATATGACACGCAGTGTATCTCCCAGTTCCACTAACCTGCCGTCTAACATCACACCGATCCGCTCAGCCATATGGGCCGCAACCGCCATATTATGCGTCACGAGCATCATGCCCGTTCCCTTGTCCGCACAAAGCCTGCTCAATTGATTCATTACTTCATTTTGAGTCGTAACATCCAGCGCACTCGTCGGCTCATCCGCCAGCAGCAGTTCCGGCTCCAACGCAGCCGCCATTGCGATCGAGGTTCGTTGCTTCATCCCCCCGCTAAGCTGGGAAGCATAGGCATGCATGACTCGCTCTGGATCATCCAGCCCCATACGGGCCAGAGTGTGAATGGCCAATTTCCAAGCCTCTTTACGGGACATAGGCAGGTGGGCACGAATCGCCTCCACGTACTGACTTCCAATACTACGAATCGGATTCAGATATGAACCGCTGTCCTGAAATACCATCGCGATTCGTTTGCCACGCATCCCCTGCCAATCTTGTTGCGAGTCACGTAGCAACACCCGTTCCCGAAAAATAATCTCTCCTCCGGTGTATCGTCCGCCTACAGGCAGTAGTCCCAGCAAAGCCCGGATCAGGGTCGACTTCCCGCTTCCGCTTTCCCCCACAATGCCAATGATCTCTCCTGGCTTCATCGAAAAGGATACATCTCGCAAGGAAGGCACGCCTTCCTTGTAACTTACAGACAGATTCTTCATCTCAACAAGCAAAGATGTCGTTCCCCCACGCAAGGACGTCATCACTACTCGACCTTAATGTTGCGATCTAGCAGATAGAAGTCGATCGGGTACATTGTTGCACCCTTTACATTACTTTTACTGACGATATTAATCGGTGTATATGTCAAGAACATATAAGCAGCATCGTTCAGAATCATCTGTTGCGCTTCTGCCGCAAGTGCATAACGCTTCTCCACATCAAACTCCGAGTGAAGACGCTCAATAAGCTCATCCAGCTTCGGATTGCTGTATCCGCCGACATTCCACTCCGCACCTGTTTTGAAATAGAAGTCGAGAATATACTGCGGATCACCCGTGATGCCTGTATTGATGCTCGTCAGAGCCAGATCATAATTCCCACTCTTCTGATGGTCAGTGAGATCCTCATATGAGGTGAGCTCCAGCTCAACCCCAATTTCTTTAAGCTGGGACTGCATCGCAGCAGCCACAACGGAATCGGATTCATAAGCTGAGTTAAGAATGAGTTTTAGCGACAGCTTCTTCCCTTCCTTTTCACGAATGCCATCTCCATCAGCATCCTGATATCCAGCCTCATCCAGCAATTGTTTTGCCTTCGCGGGCTCGTAATCATATCCGGTAATTTTGTCGTACCCAAAAGGCAATGCAGAGGTAAACGGACCTTTGGCTGCTTGTCCACCCACCAGCGTATTCGCGTACATTTCGCGGTCAATTCCGTAAGATATGGCACGGCGAACCTTTACATCGTTTAGCAGTGAATGGGTCGTGTTAAACCACACAAACTGCGTACGGAGGCTCGGAATTTCATCAATCGTATATTGTGTTTTATCCTGAAAAAGAGGCATCTGGCTGCGTCCCACATTACTCGCTACATCGATTTCCCCTGATTGCAGTGCCAGCGCCCGTGTATTGTCATCCTTGATGTATTTCAGTGTCATCGTATCCAGATCAGCCGCGCCACCCCAGTATTTATCGTACTTTTTCACCTGAATCTCCTGGTCGGGCCTATATCCTGTAACCATGAACGGCCCGGTAGCGATGGGCTCACTCTTGAATTTTGATGTGTCTGCACTCGTATCCACGATAATAAACAGTGGCTCTGCAATATTGCCTAGCAGTGAGGCATCCGGCTGTGTTGTTTTGATCGTCAGATCCTGCCCCTTGGCAGTCATTGACGCAATTGGCAGTGTGGATTGACCTCTCTCATTCAGCGAGATGGAGCGTTCGATTGATTTTTTTACCGCATCCGCAGTCACGGGATTGCCATTATGGAACGCTACTCCATCGCGAATATGAAAATGCCAGGTTGTATCATCGATCCGATCCCACTTATCGGCAAGTTTGGGGACGATCTTCATCTGCTCATCAAACTGAATCAACGTCTCCCCAATAGCCGCGCGCGTCAGCGTCCAGCCGTTCCATTCCTCCGCAGGATCAAGGCTACTCCCCAGCCAGAACAAGGCCACATTCAGATGTGATTTCTTGTCCTCACCAGCCGCACCACTCGCATTCACACCTGCCTTTTTCCCCGTAGCATCGGATGATGAAGGTGTTGAATTTTTGTCGTTACCACAGGCAGCGAACAACAGAATAGTCATCATTGATATGATAGCCAGTAGCCATGTTTTTTGAAACTTACCCATACTTCCCCATTCCCCTCAGTTACACTGTATTTTTCTTGGGATCAAGCACATCTCGCAGACTGTCCCCCAGCAAATTAAAAATGATAACCGTGCTAAATATCGCGAGCCCCGGATAGATTAACAGCCAAGGCGCTGTCTGCAGATATCTTCTGCCTTCATTCAACATCGCTCCCCACTCGGGATCAGGCGGCTGTGCACCAAGTCCGAGAAAGGACAGACCCGAAATCGACAACATCATGCCGCCCACGTCCATCATCGCCATGACGATCAAAGGGGGCAACATATTCGGCAGAATCGTTCTGCTAATGATCTGGATTTTACGCGCACCGCTGAACGCGGCGGCAGTGACGAACTCTTTTTGCTGAAGAGAAATGACCAGGCTTCGGGCCATCCGTGCATACTTTGCCCACCAGACAACTGACAGTGCGACCACCGTGTTAAATAACCCCGGCCCTAACATGCCTACTACGGCAATAGCAAAAATCAAACCCGGAAATGCCATCAACGTATCGCACAGCCGCATCAGCAGCGTATCCACCAGCCCTCGCAGAAAACCTGCGACGACACCAACCGCTACGCCTAAGCCGAAAACAATACCGATCATCATAAATGTAAGCAGCAGAGAGGTGCGTGCTCCATATAAAAGTCGGGACAGGACACATCGCCCAAGCTGATCCGTACCGAGTGGATATTCGGGGCTGGATGGCTGCAACACTTTGGCAAAATTCGTAGCAAGTGGATCGTGAGGCGCCAGAAGCGGCGCAATCAGAGCCAGAACGATCCAGCCTGTGGTCAGGGATAGCAAGAAAATAAATAGACGACGTTGTGTCAGATATGCTCGAATCTTCATCACCATCTACACATCCACATCCAGTTGAATGCGCGGATCGCGAAGATGTGTCCAGAGATCCACGATCAGATTCAGGGTGACATAGATGACTGCCATCCAGATTACATAACCCTGTATCAGGGGGTAATCGCGGGTGAAAATGGCATCCACCGCCATCTGTCCTACTCCCGGCCATACGAATAAACTCTCCACAATTGCTGCTCCGCCAAGTAGTGCTCCTGTTGTCATGCCTAGCAAGGTCACAATTGGCAACAGTGAATTGGGCAAAATATGTCGCCAAATAATCATTGATTCCTTCACACCTCTTGCTCTTGCACCCACTACGTAATTCTGGCTTGTCTCCTCCAGCATGACTGCACGAATCTGCCGGCTGTATTGGGCGATCAATGGAATCGCGAGTGTCGCAGCAGGCAGGATCAGGCTGTTCCAGCCGGAACTACCCATGACCGGCAGCAGCTTCAGCTGCACACCAAATACCAGCATCAGCAACATCCCCAGCCAGAAGCTCGGCATGGATAGACCGGCAAACGAAAACAGGCGAATCACATAATCCAGCCATTGATTCCGGCGTACAGCCGAAAGAACTCCGAGCGGAAAGGAAATCAAAATCACCAGAAGCATTGCGCTCCCGGTTAACTTGAGCGTTGCTGGAAGGCGGGCCATTAACACATCCAGCACCGGACGGTCATATTTATACGACGTACCAAAGTCTCCAGTGACTACTTGTCCCAGCCATGTGCCATACCGAACCAGAAATGGCTTGTCCAGCCCAAGCTCTGACCTCACCTGTCTGACCAGTTCATCCGAAGGTGTGACTCCGGTAGACATCAGCATCAGTCTGGCGGGATCTCCAGGAGACAGATACGTTAATAGAAATGTCAGGAAGGTGATTCCAAACAGAACGGCGACCAGTTGTAATAACCGTTTAACGATATATCTGCCCAATAATAAAACGCCCTTCCCGGTTTAATGCGCGTGTACGCCTTCATTTTCATTCCATTCAATACAAGCCAATTCAAGCCAAAAAAGCGCCCTTTCCGTTTCACGGGATAAGGACGCCTTAAATAAACAGATTTTCAGAAAAAATCATGCTCTTTAAACACCTTCCTATCTCCCGTAGGGTACTGCTGTGTTTGTCCAACCTGGCAGGTCTCCTGGCTCCAGTATCATTGCCATAGCAGCTCCTTCCCGGTCTTCGTAAGACCAGTGGATATGCTGCCTGACTCCTCTGTTACAGTGGCGGGACCGCGCCGGCATCACACCGGACTTCCCTTTTAAGCTTCTACCCCAGCGGGTAGAGCACCAAGTTCCACGTATTCAATTCACTAAAAGTTGGTATCTGTTACACTTCTGTATCAGTATAGCGGCATACGGAATAATGTTCAAAACTTTTCTTTCAAAATTTAAAATCATGATTGCGGCTAATCTCGCACTCGCGAGCCCTTGGGTGACACCCCCGTCACACGTTTGAACATTTTGGAAAAAAGTAGCGGGTCGGTGTATCCAACGGAGTGGGCTACTTCACTCACAGACAGCATCGGGTTACGAAGCAACTCCGCTGCACGATTCATGCGATACTCTAAGAAAAAGGCTTGCAGCGACTTGCCATATCGCTCTTTGAACAACCCCGATAAATACGTTCGATCCAGCCCGACCGCCTGTGCGATATCCAGAATAGAAGTACGCTGGCTATACCGGTTCTCCATAAACTGCACAGCCTGCCGAATATAAGTCTCTTTCGTCGAAAGGAGCGGATTTTCTTCTTCTTTGATCGGTGAGGATGCGATTAATGCCGCCATAAGTCGGTATAACAGACTTTGATGTAGCACATCCCCTCCTGCAACAGAGCTCGTTCCGGCCTGAAGCATCTCGTCATACAGCGCTGCCATCATATTCTTATCATGAGCAGTAAATACCGGGTGCTCCTCGCTTAACTGCGCACGTTGCATAAAAGCCTTCGCCTGTACACCTCTGAAGCCAAACCATGAATATGTCCAAGGCTCCTCAGCATCGGCTTCATAATGAATGACCGTGTCGGGTAATATGAGAAATCCTTGGCCCTCGCCCAGAGGATATTCCCGATCTCCCATATATACCGTACCATGACCCTCATGTACGTAATGCACAATATAGGAATCACGCACCCCCGGCCCCCAATAGTGGGCAGGATCACATGCCTCCCAACCATAAAATAACAAGACCAGTTCCATCTGCGTCCAGCCGGCAGAGACCACATTCATTTCCACTTTTCGACTCATGTTTCCCCTCCTTTCGACGATGAGGTTAAAGATATCTTAATGTGAGCTCACATATTCCCTTACCAGTACACACAATAAATTATAACAGGTAGAAGAGAGGAAATCTTGCTGAAAACGAAAACAAAAATGGGATTATGCCATATTTGAGAGGGTTTGAGCCATAGTGATATGGGCCTGTTCGGCCTATAGTTGGGGTACAACATTTTTCGGGAAGGATGAAGTTGAAATGAACAAAATTACGTTTCTCGGTGCAGGCAGCACCGTTTTTGTCAAAAATGTATTGGGTGATGTGATGATGACGGAGGCCTTGCAAGACTTTGAACTGGCCTTGTTTGATATTGATGCTGAACGTCTAAGTGACTCGGAGCGTTTGTTAAAAAGCCTGGCTCAGTCGCTGGGAAGCCGCTGTTCCGTTAAAACATACCATGACCGCAAGGAAGCGCTCCGCGGAGCTAAATATGTCATCAATGCCATTCAGGTGGGCGGATATGACCCGTGTACGATTACCGATTTTGAGATTCCGAAGAAATACGGCCTGCGTCAAACGATTGCCGATACGCTCGGCATTGGCGGAATCTTCCGTAACTTGCGTACCATTCCGGTGATGCTGGACTTCGCCAAGGATATGCAGGAAGTGTGCCCGGATGCCTGGTTCCTCAACTATACGAACCCGATGGCTGTACTCACCAATGTCATGAACGTGCATGGCGGAATTAAAACGATCGGTCTGTGTCACAGTGTACAAGTCTGCGTACCTCATCTGTTCGATACGCTGGGGATTGACCAGACGGGTGTCGTTGCCAAAATCGCCGGGATTAACCACATGGCATGGCTCCTGGAAGTAACAAAGGATGGTGTCGATCTATATCCTGAGATCAAACGTCTTGCCAGACAGAAACAGCAGGAGACACATGATGACATGGTACGTTATGAACTGATGCATCGCTTCGGTTATTATGTTACCGAGTCTTCTGAGCATAGTGCAGAATATCATCCGTATTTTATTAAACGCAACTACCCGGAATTGATCGAACGTTACAACATTCCACTCGACGAATATCCACGTCGCTGTGTGAACCAGATTGCAGAATGGAAGGAAATGCGGGAGAAGCTGTTTGCGAGTGAAAATATTCAACATACCCGCAGTCATGAATATGCTTCGCATATCATGGAAGCGATGGAGACGGATCGCCCGTACAAAATTGGCGGTAACGTTATAAACAACGGGCTCATCACCAACCTGCCACGCGAAGCTTGTGTCGAGGTGCCTTGTCTGGTCGATGGTTCGGGTATCAGCCCAACATATATTGGTGATCTGCCGCCACAGCTGGCAGCGCTGAACCGTACCAATATCAACACCCAATTGCTTACCATTGAAGCCGCTATGACTGGCAAAAAAGAGCATATCTATCACGCGGCTATGCTTGATCCGCATACGGCTGCTGAGCTGTCCATGGACGACATCGTGGCGATGTGCGACGATTTGATTGAAGCTCATGGCGACTGGCTGCCTAAATTCTCATAATAAAAACATCAAGATATACAAAAGTAGCACCGTTCCTTTCGAAATCGAAGGGACGGTGTTTTTTTTCACTTATTTTCAGATTACTCCATTACTCCGCAGGCAGTAGAAAACGATATCCAATCCCTGGTTCCGTCTGAATATAGAATGGACGAGTAGGATCTTCCTTTAGCTTTTTACGCAAATGACCCACATAAACTCGCAAATAGTGGCTGTCCGACTCATGATGATGTGGACCCCATACTTGCTGTAAAAGCTGGCGCTGGGTAATAATTTTGCCTGCATTCGAGGCAAGCACCTTCAGCATCTCATATTCGGTTGGCGTTAATTTGACCTGTTCTCCGTCCAGCTCAACCTGCCTGAGAGCCAGATCGATAACCAGTGAGCCAAATCGCAAAATGGGTTCATCCGTTGTTTTGGCCACATGTCGCAGCGCCACTCGAATCCGGGCAACCAGTTCACCCATGCCAAACGGCTTCGTCACATAATCATCTGCACCTGCATCCAGTGCGGCAATCTTATCAGCCTCCTGATCTTTTGCTGTCAGCACAATAATTGGCACCTGTGACCATTCCCTTATTCGGTGAAGCACGTCCATGCCAGATATGCCTGGCAAACCCAGATCCAGAATGATCAAATCGGGATGCACCACACTTGCCTGCGTAATACCCTCCTCTCCATCAGCACACTCATAATGATCATATTGGTGAGCCTGAAGAGTCACTTTTAGCAGTTTGCGAATCTGCGGTTCATCATCAATCACCAGAATGCGAGCCCCTAATGCGGCATTCATCTAATCTCCAACCTCTCCTTGCCCTGTATAGGAAAATCGCACTTCATCCCTTCCCACAGGCAACTCTATACGTATTCTTGTTCCTCCATCCGGATTCCCCTCAGCTTGGATCGTCCCTCCGTGAACTTCCACAATCCCTTTGCAGATTGCGAGGCCCAGTCCGGTTCCCGTAATATGCTGCGTGGAGGGTGAGCGATAAAATTTATCGAACACGCGAGTTCGCTCCGGTTCCTCAATTCCAACACCCTGATCATCTACGATGAAGGTCACACAACGCTGTCTCGGTTCATTCTTCACCCTTATGATCACCATGCTCTCGTCGGGTGAATATTTGAATGCATTGCTGACGATATTCACAAGTACCTGCTCAAGCAGCACCTCATCTCCGTCAAAAAAAACCGGTTCTTCTGGCAGTTGTACCGTAACTTCACGATGAGGACTGAATTCTCTGACTTTTGCCAAAACAACGCTAATCATATCCCCTACATCACACCATTTGCGATTAAGTTGTAGCATACCGCTCTCCAGCCGCACCATGCCAAGCAAGTTGGTTACGAGACGATTCATACGCAACGCGCCGTCACGGATGTTACCAGTCAATTCCAGGCGATCCTCGGGTGTAAAAAGACTGTCATTCTCTATCAGCCCTGTGGCTGAACCGATAATGGCAGTTAACGGCGTACGTAGCTCATGGGATACCGAATCCAGCAGCGCAGTTCGGATGCGCTCTGATTCAGCGGTAACTTGAGCAAGGCGCGCTTCCTCAGCCAGCTTCACCCGGGCGATTGCACCTGCCGCAAGACTGCCGCAGGCTTCCAGCAGCTGGCCCTGTTCCTGTTGCTTCTCCGGCTCACTAGTAGTCATGTATACGGCAAGTACACCGTGAATGTGATTCTCTGTTCGTAACGGAACATACAGCCCCGCCGACTCACCAAGCTTTGGTGTACCTTTGCCTGCGATCTGCCCCTGTTTATAGACCCAATCCGCGATAGCCAGCTCCGAAGAACGGCTTCCCCAGGCATTCTTCTCTGTCCCGATCTCAGACGCAGGTCTCTGTTTCGTCCAAAGCTTCAGTTCACCCTGCTGATCCGGCAGATATATGGCGGCTGGACTTCCGAGCATAAGGGATATCTGGCTCGTCATGTTATCCAACAAGGTATCCAGATTAGTAATTGCAGTGATCTGTCGACTAAGATCATACAGGGCATTCGTTGTGGCTTCACGAGATTTAACCCGATCCAGCTGTTGCCGTAAACGTCCGGCGAGACTTGCCGTCATGACGGCGACAGCCAAATACACCCCAAACGAAATCAGATATCGCAAATCCTCTATCGTAAAACTGAGATAAGGTGGAACAAAAAAGAAATCAAACATGACAACACTAAGGGTCGCTGCATATACTGCCGGCCCCATTCCCCAATATACAGCACTAATCAGTATGGGAAACAGGTACACCAGTGCAACGTTGACCAAGTCATCACTCATCCCAATGGTATGAAGCAGTACGGTTAACAGGATGATGGCAAATGTTACCCATATATAGGCAGGAACCCTTTTCTGGCGAGAGATTCCCTGTAAGCTTTCCTGATCTTTGCCCTCTTCCTGATGTTCAGACAAATTCAATTCCACCCGCTTTATTTATAATCATCATCCGCTACGATCAATACATCACGATGTCTCGACAGACGAACAAGCTGGTTCACCACCGATCCCGAGCCACGATGACCATTCAGCCACCATACCCGTTTCGCCTGCCCAACTACCAGTTGTGTCGCCTTCGCTTCCGTAGCCTTTGCATCCAAAATACCTGGTACTTCCCGCAACTTTGCACTTTGATGGATATGAAAATGCCCTCCTAGCCGCACAGTGAGTTGCTCCAATCCTGCCAGGTGCTCCTTCACTTCAGGAGTCATTGCCATGCCTGTGCCGATGTGTACATGATGGACATGCCAGGATGCCTTCAGCCGATAAGCCATGCGAAAACCTCTACGAATTAACCGTTCGGCGTGACGGTCACTGCTGACACACACAAAAACCGACTCCTCACGGCGCCATGGGCCCCGTAGTGTTCGCGCCGCTCGCTGCGATTCCAGCCGCTCATCCACATCGTCTGCAAGTTCGCGTAGAGCCAGTTCACGCAATGCGATCAGATTACCCATTTTAAAAAAATTCGCAAGCGCCTGCTCCACCTTGGCAGTTGCATAGATTTTACCCTCTCGCATGCGCTGCCGCAAGGCCTCGGGAGCGACATCAATCAGTTGCACCTCGTCTGCCAATTGAATGATCCGATCAGGTACCGTTTCTCGCACCCGAACACCGGTAATATGCTCAACGGCATCATTCAAGCTTTCAAGATGCTGTACGTTCACGGTTGTAATGACGGATATGCCTGCGTCCAGCAGCCTTAGCACATCCTCGTAACGCTTTTGCCGAGCATTTCCAGGCACGTTGGTATGCGCGAGCTCATCCACAAGCACCACTTCGGGATGCAATCGTAATATCGCTTCTGTATCCATTTCCTCTAAGCATGTGCTTTGATACACACGCTGCGCTCGCGGGATGATGGACAAAGAGCCGATTTGTTCCACCGTGTCCGCTCGTCCATGGGTTTCCAGCAAACCGATTTGCACATGGATGCCTTTGCGCAACAGATCATTGCCTTCCCTCAGCATCATGTAGGTTTTGCCCACCCCTGGAGCAGCTCCAATATAGATTTTGAACGTACCGCGCCTAATCAGCCCAATCTGTTCCTCTATCTCCTGCTCACTGAGTCTGCGATAGGTTTTTTGTTCCGTTTCACTTACTTTTGTCGGCACAACCCGTTCGCCCTCTTGCGCCGACCGATCTGCAACCAGTAGTAAATCTACTCCTTGCAGTTTGCGAAGCAACGAGTTAATGAGAGAGCCCTGCCATAACTCCTGCCGGCGTGTACGCCGCGAATGTCCCATAACGATCCGGGTAATCTGCTGTCTGATCGCATACTGTGCCAATGTGGCTGGGATATAGCGGTGATGTATGACCGGAAGCTCCTCCATGTGCCCGCCGATCTTCTCCACTAGTTTCATCATACTGCGGCGAAATACCGTAGCTTCCTTCGTTAGTGGCTGTTTCATGGGCCGGAAGACAACAACATGCAAGCTCCCGTTCAATCGACGGGCAATCTGCTGTCCGCGCTGAATGTAGATCGAACCGTTCCAGTGGTACTGCGCGGAGACAAGAATGCGTTCCATGATGCCTGTTGCGGGCGGAAGACCCATTTCCTCGCGATGTTCACGTAAAGACTCGTTAACCCCTTCTGCAACAAGTTTCAGTGCCAGCTCACGTAAAATCCCAAGATTACCATGGCGAAAAATGTCCATACCCCCGTGCCCTTGCAGGTGACCTTCCGCAAGACGACTCAAAATGGTCTCTGGCGTAACGTCGATCAGCTTCACTTCATCCGCCAGTTCCAGTGTGTCCGCCGGCACGGTATGTGCCACCTTAATTCCAGTGAGCCGCCTGGCGAGTTCGGTATATCCCTCGAGCTCATACACATTCACGGTAGTTATGACACTGATATTGTGGCGCAATAGAAAACGGATATCCTCCAGTCTCGTTACATGTCTTGCTCCCGTCCGGTTTCGATGTGCCAACCCATCGACCAGAACAACCTCCGGATTGCGAATTAACAATGCATCCAGATTTAAGTCTTTCATCTCCGCTCCGTCACTGCTCCGAATCCAGTGGATGCTGGGCACACGCTCAAGCTCACCGAGCTGTTCTACCGTTTCCGGTCTTCTCATCGTGGAGACCGCACATATGACGACATCTATGCCCTGCTCGCGCAAATGATTGCCGTCTCTGAGCATATGATACGTTTTACCTGAACCGCTGACCGGGCCAATGTAGATTTTAAACGTGCCCTCTTGCAGCTTCGAAATCATACGCAGCATCTCTTCCGGCGATTTCCGCTTGAAGCTGCCCTCCATGCTGTCGCTCTCCTCCTCTCCTTCCTATAATGAACTCCACTTCTACTTCTTCTGTGCTGTAGTGAGTGCCAGATTTAGCTCCATCACATTCACACGAGGCTCCCCAAATATACCTAACTGGCGGCCTTGTATATGATCCTGAATGAGCTGAGTCAACTTCTGCTTACTAAGTCCTGTAGCTTGACTGATCCGCGGAATTTGGGCCATAGCCGCTTCAGGAGACAGGTCCGGGTCAAGCCCTGAACCGGAACCCGTAACCAGATCGGCAGGGATATGTTGCGGCAGAGTAGGATTTTCCTGGCGGAGTGTAGCCAGCTTTTGGTTCATCTCTGCAATGTATTCCGGAGATGCCACCGCTCGATTAGACCCTGCCGATGCGGTCGGATCATATTTCGCATTGGAAGCGCGGGGCTGAAACAATCCCGGTGATTTCACTTGCTGCGCCAACAGGGATGAACCGATGATTTTCCCATCTTGAATGATGAGACTGCCGTTTGCCTGTGAAGGAAACAGCAAGTGGGCCATCCCCGTTGTGATAAGCGGATAGAGCAGACCACAGACTAGCATGAGCACAACTGACAACCGCAACGCGGGCAATAACATCTTCATACAAATCACTTCCTGAATGGATTTAATGTATTCGTCAAAAAGGGCAACCACGTCATCTTCACCATGAATGACATCACCTGTACTTCACAGCTACAATGACATTTACATCAAACCTGACAAAACCAGGTCAATCAGCTTGATGCCGATAAACGGTACAATCACACCGCCAATACCATAGATGAACACGTTGCGGCTCAGCAGCCGTTCGGCAGACATCGGACGGTATTTCACGCCTTTCATCGCAATCGGAATGAGCAACGGAATAATAATCGCATTAAAGATCAGTGCGGACAGAATTGCAGACTGCGGTGAAGAGAGATTCATAATGTTCAGTGCCTGAAGCTGTGGCATGGCGAGAATGAACATCGCTGGAATGATGGCAAAATACTTGGCGATATCGTTGGATATGGAAAAGGTGGTCAGCGCGCCACGCGTAATCAGCAGCTGCTTGCCTATGGAGACCACCGACAACAGCTTGGTCGGGTCAGAGTCCAGGTCGATCATGTTAGCCGCTTCTTTGGCCGCCATCGTTCCAGAATTCATCGCCAGGCCCACATCGGCCTGCGCCAGGGCAGGAGCATCATTGGTGCCGTCGCCCGTCATGGCGACAAGTTTACCCTCCTGCTGTTCTTTTTTGATCGCCGCAATCTTGTCCTCAGGCTTCGCTTCCGCTATAAAATCATCCACACCCGCCTCCAGTGCGATCGTCGCTGCTGTCAGCGGGTTATCGCCGGTGCACATGATTGTCTTGATACCCATGGCACGCATCTCGGCAAATTTCTCCTTGAGACCGGGTTTCACGGTATCTTTCAAATAAATCACGCCATAGATTCGGTTATGGATCGCTACCGCCAGTGGTGTCCCCCCGGCCTTTGCAATCTGTGTTGCGATTTCGTCCAGATCACCGGGTACACGTCCGCCTTCGGAGGTCACATACCGCTTGATTGCATCTACTGCGCCTTTGCGGATTTTCGTTCCATCACTCAGATTCAGACCAGACATGCGTGTTTCCGCAGTAAACTCGATACGATCGGCATTGGTGTAGTTGCCTTCCTCCCAGCTCTGCCCCTGCTTACTTGCAAGCTCGACGACAGAACGACCTTCTGGTGTTTCATCTCGCACTGAAGCTTGAAGCGCCGCCCGTGTCATCTCGGGTACAGTTACACCCTGAACCGGAATAAATTCAGAAGCCATCCGGTTGCCGTATGTGATCGTGCCTGTTTTGTCCAGAATCAACGTATCGATATCGCCAGCCGCTTCCACCGCTTTCCCCGACATCGCTAGCACGTTAAACTGTGTCACCCGATCCATGCCAGCAATCCCGATGGCAGACAGCAGACCGCCGATCGTAGTTGGAATCAGGCACACAAGCAGAGCAATTAAGGTAGCCAGATCGAGCCGGATGCCGAGATAATTTGCCATAGGGACCATCGTCACAATGACGATCAGGAAGATTAGCGTTAATACGGCAAGAAGGGTAGTCAGGGCAATCTCGTTTGGCGTTTTCTGACGCTGTGCGCCTTCCACGAGAGAGATCATTCGATCCAGAAACGATTCGCCGGGATCGGTCTGAACTCGCATGATGATGTAATCAGAGGTCACCCGTGTACCTCCGGTGACTGAAGAGAAATCGCCGCCGGCTTCCTTGATCACCGGGGCGGACTCCCCTGTAATAGCCGATTCATCGATAGAGGCCAAACCTTGGGTAATCTCACCGTCCGTTGGAATGAGTTGCCCAGCTTCCACACGGACGAGGTCCCCTTTTTTCAACTCGGTCGAAGCGACCTGTTTCACAGTTCCATCCTTCTGCAATAGATTGGCCATCGTATCCGATTTCGTCTTACGCAGGGTATCCGCCTGTGCTTTGCCCCGCCCTTCCGCTAGCGCCTCGGCAAAATTGGCAAATAGCAACGTGAAGAGCAGAATAAAAAATACAGCCACATTGTATCCTCGCCCTGCATCCGAAGCGGTAAATAGATTGGGATCAATACATAATAGCAACGTAATGAATGTGCCGACTTCCACGATAAACATGACTGGATTTTTGATCATGACCATCGGATTCAGTTTTTTGAATGCATCTCGCATGGCCTGGAGCAACATGGATTTATTTAAAGATCGTTTCGACCCGGGATGATGCTGAACGTGGTTGATGCGTTGATGAATTTGTTCTTTGTTTCGTTCCACTGCATTCATTGTGAATGCCACCTCCATACTATACGTGCTTACTTCAATCCTTTGTCGTGCTTCCATATTTATTGGCTGTGTCGCTGTCGCTCCGCTGGCTTATTCGCCTGCCACTTCTTCAGCCATCACCACCTCGTATCATTCACCTGCCGCTCATCGCACCATCGCCAAATGCTCTGCAATAGGACCAAGAGCCAACGAAGGGAAGAATGTCAGCGCGCCTACGACCACAATCATCATGACCAGAATGCCTGCAAATAGCGGTGTATGCGTCCGTAGCGTTCCTGTGGTAACCGGGACAACCCGTTTCACGGCAAGTGAACCTGCTATCGCCAGCATGGCAATCATCGAGATATATCTTCCGAGCAACATCACAATCCCTATAGCGATATTGTAAAAGTCCGTGTTGGCGTTCATTCCGGCAAAAGCCGATCCGTTATTGGCCGCTCCTGAGGCAAAAGCGTACAACACCTCGGTTAGCCCATGTGTACCGCCATTGGAAATGGAAGCCACGGCCTCCGGCCTTATTAAAGCGAGTGCGGTTGGCACGAGAATAATCAAGGGATGAATCAGCAGCGCGATACAGGCCAGCTTGATCTCTTTGCCTTCGATCTTTTTGCCCAGGAACTCCGGTGTCCGGCCGACCATTAACCCGCAGATAAAGACCGCAATGATCACATACAGCAGACCATTCAACAAACCTACACCCTTGCCGCCAAATACATTGTTCAGCATCATCTGAGCAAGAGAGACCAAACCTCCAAGCGGAGTAAGTGACTCATGCATGTTGTTCACCGACCCCGTTGTTGCTGCTGTAGTTACAGCCGTGAACAAAGCCGATTCGGGAATCCCAAACCTGACCTCCTTACCTTCCATGTTGGTTTGTAGTCCATTCGCATCCAGCGAAGGCACTCCGCGATACTCGGAAATAAATACCGTCGTCAGCATCACTAGGAACAGAACTCCCATTGCAGCAAACAACGCCCAGCCCTGCTTCCGGTTATTCACCATCAAGCCAAATGCATACACCAGCGCTGTCGGTAGCAACATCATACAAACGATATGCACCAGATTGCTCAGCGCCGTTGGATTCTCAAACGGATGCGCGGCATTGGTGCCGAACCAGCCCCCGCCGTTGGTTCCAATGTGTTTAATCGACTCCAGCGAAGCCACTAATCCGCGGGTGATGGTCTGCTGTGCACCCTCCAGCGTGGTTGCGTTCACCGCACCGGCCAGCGTCTGCGGCACCCCTTGAAATACAAGGAACAAGGCCACAATGAAGCTGAGCGGTAAAAAAATACGAGTAATCGACCGAACCAGGTCGACATAAAAGTTACCCAGATCATCCCGGCGGCCTACTAATCCGCGAATAAAGGCAATCGCCACCGCGAATCCCGTTGCCGCCGAGGTGAACATCGGGAACGTTACCGCGAGCAGTTGTGACAGATACGACAGAGCATTCTCGCCTGTATAGGACTGCCAGTTGGTATTGGTCATAAACGATGCGGCTGTGTTAAATGCCTGCGCTGCTGGCATATTATCGATCCCATCCGGATTGAGAGGCAGAAATCTTTGTAGCCGTAACACCAGAAACATCAGGATCAACATGACCGCATTGGAGATGAGTATGGCGGCGAGATATTTTTTCCACCCCATCGTTTCATCTTCCCGTACCCCCATCAGCCGATACAATAATCGCTCCGGTCCGCCAAACACACGATCAAGTCCCGTTCGTTGCCTGTCAAATACCCTCACCAAATAACTGCCCGCCGGCTTCACCAGCAACAATATAATGAGTAGCGTGACCGCTACTTGCACTACACCGATACCCATATCTGCATATCCTCCCTAATTCCAACCTTGGTGTTTCCCACTAATCTACTCTTTATCTTCAGCTTCAGGCACATGATCTGAACAGTTACGTTAGAATTTCTCTGGCTTCACCAGCACGTACCCGAGATAGACAATCAGAGCCATGACAATTACGCCGATGAAAATCATCTTTTTCGCCCTTCCTTCCTGCCTTCAGGCCTTCTCGCAAAATTTCACAAAGCCCCAAAACACCGCAAACAACAGTACGATCAGTCCAATCATCGTTGCATCATTCACCATGCGTCCTTCATCCTCTCTTCTCTACCGTTCCTCTCGCTTGCTACATGTAAAATCGTAATACGAATCGCTGTAAAAAGGGGGTAAAGAATCGCCGCTCTGGCTGTAAAAAAAGCGTAAAAAAGACCCGTTCTTCTCAGCGATCAGCTGAAAGAACGGGTCTGACGTAAATACATATCAATGTAGGATTAAGGGTTACATTGAATAGGTCATCTTTTTTTTAAGAACTGCGAGTAGTCCTGCCCTGCATTTTACGAATCTTGGTATTTGGACTACTTTTCATATATTTGTTGAAAAACTCTGGCTTAATTCCGGTCATATGATGAAAAAACGACGTTTCCACTTTCCAATCCTGTTCGACCATATACCGAATATCTACCAGCCCTTTATTCGCAAGAAGATCAATGATCGTCCGAACCCGCATAGGTGTCTGCAAAGGAATCGTCTGATCAAACGGTTCTCTCTCCAAATATCCCCTTCGATGCATGGCAGCATAAAAATTACGGTGTGCTTTGGCATCCATTAATCCCAGATCCGCTGCACGGTATCCTAACACTTGCAAGGATGTCTTCCATTTATTTTTTAAATCAAGATATTGGTCGGGATTGGTTAGTTGGGAAATGGCTTGCATATCCTGTGTGAATTCTTCTTCGGGCAATAAAAATGCACCTGCAAACAGATTGGCTTCATTTTCAATCCCCTTATGCTCTTTACGATCCAGATTTACGAACTCCAGGCGGTAGTGGAGCAACAAATGACCAAGCTCATGAGCGATATCAAAATTTCTACGCACGGCCGAGCGTTTAATGTTGCCTAAAATGATGAAAGGGCGATCCTCTTTCGTCCATAAACTGTAGGCATCGATCCCCTCGCCCATGGCCTTCTCAAAGACATACACTCCGCTTTTTTCAATCCAAAACATCAGGTTTTCATTCGTTGTCCGTTCCAGATTCAGTCGCTCCCGCGCAAGCTTTGCAACATATTGAATTTGGGCTTTTCGATCATCCTTCGAGTTATTCATGTACTGGATCGCTTCTTCCCTGAGCTGGATAATCTTCAAGGTGGGAAGGCTGATCTGAGCAGTAATATAGTTTACAAAGGTATCCAGATACTCCACATGCTTTGCCTCTGTCTGTGTCTTGGAGATCACATTCATCACTTTGGATCGATACGCAATGTTCATCACGTTGATGTTGCCCTGGTTATTGCGCTCCGTTAGTTTGTCCTTCTCGTAAAAATACTTGCTCTTCACACTGAAAATCCGTTTCAATTCATTAACGATAGGCACTTTGGGGGAAGTGTACGCATTTTCATACTGCCAGACCGCCTGCTCGGTCACACCCAGTTTTTCGGAAAGCTCCTTTCTCGAATAACCATGCATGATGCGCAGATTGGTCAGATTTTCACCCATGAACACACGGTTTCCTCCTTACTAGACTAAGGGGGTTACCCCTGCCGTTCTTCTTCCAAAATTTCAATGTCATAAGCTGCCGGATCAAGTATATCGTCCACGTCAGGAGCAAGAACTTCACGTTCATGATCGCTAAGTTCCGCACCTGAGATGAGATCAGACAAATCTTCTATAAAATAGGCTATATTATCATGCGGATTAGGCAAATAGTGCTTTACTTCAGATATTTGATACGCATCATCAATAGCATAGGTGAGGATGTGAAACTCATTATACAGAGATGACAGCTGTTTAAGTTCTTCTTTCACACGAGTAACCTGGCTTACTTGAATAGGCAAGGAAAGCTGCACTACCTTTTCGGACTGATCCGCATCATTCAGGGGTGGCTCTATCGGAAAGTTCAAATCCACATTAATTTTGGACAGGTCATGTAAATATGTGCGCATTACCCCCTTACGGTCATCACCCGTAGGCAGTTTGGCCCGAGAAAAACATTTTTCATTAAAGTAAGCTGCATTTTTTATCAAAAACAGAACTTTGGAGTCTTTATGTGTGAACTGAAGATAATCCCAAGTCAGACCTGCTTTGGACTTTTTATGTGTGAATACCTTTCCATCATCTTCCTTACAGTATTCAGCAATTTTGCTCTCTATAAAATTACCTTTTGTCCAAGCAAATGCCGAACTAATCTCCATGTTATCTCGTCGATCTATACGGTGCTCAATATATTCTCGGTACCCTTCGATAATAGCTTTAACAATCATCTGACTATGCTGAGGCTTGAATTTATATTGTTCCATATATATCACTCCGATTCAGAAGGTATAAAGGCTTCTTTTATTTTAAATGATATACCCCAGATAAGATATGATTTTTTCTTTTATTTTTAAAGTGAACAAACTTACTGTATAAACACATAACTTATCCAAACGGATTCTGCGCCCACTGTGTCAGCCGTTTTTTGGTGATGTGTCCATGTGAAGTGTGTTCAATAACCTTCCCCTGATCGAGTAGGAGTACCTGCGGCGATTCATGGCGAACCTCGGTCTCTTCGGCGATGTGACGGGATAACGGACGGTTCTCGATAACTTTCACCATACGATATTCCATCGTCTGTTTCGGATCGGATGCATTGGTGCCGACAAAAGCCATGAACTCTCTATATGCTCGTGCACTAACGGGACAAGTTGTGCTGTGTTTCAGCAAAAGCACCGGATTCTCTTGCGAACGTTGGAGCACCTCTTGCCAATCCTCCAGTTTATGCAACTCCAGCACATGCTCACTTAACATCTCATGTGAATCGGCGCCTGTACGTTTACTGACCACGGAACCGATCACCACGCCGAGAGCAGCACCAAAAGCGATGCCCAGTCCAATCTGCCCCGTAGCTGTACCAAAGCTTGCACCAAGGGCCACACCGACTCCGAGCCAAAGTGCCTGATGATTCACCTTTTTCTCCACATCAAGTCATCCTTTCTCTACGTATGAATCAAGCGATTCGAAGCTATATAAGTCGAACGACTAAACAGGCTTTTCCTGAATACTTCAATGATCATATTTTCATCTCATATTTTGTTCAAATTATAGCACAGCCCCTGCACACAAGCTTTCAGAATCTGCATCTTTCGGGTACATAATTGTGTTACACTGATGGTAATTTGGAAACGATGAACATAAGAGCAACTGAAAGGCGGAAATTCAATATGACATACGCTTTTACGATTGAACCACCGGAATATTATGCACTGGACAACGAAGACGAGTTAATTGCCAAGTGTCAGGAATGGGGTCTGATTTCGGCGAAAGCAACTAAACTCAAAACATTTTATTATAAAGGCAACGGGCTGAACCTGCCCTGTAACATTCTAGGTTTTGTGGATCACATGACGGCTGTAATTGAGCTGGATAATGGGCAAAAACACTGCATTCACCCCTCCTATCTCAAAGAAATGCAGGCTTCGAGCTACAGCACCAGAGGATTAAGCGGAGCGGGAGCAGAGACGGGAACGGAACAGGGCTACACTGCACAAGCCCCTGATTCCGCTGAAACATCTGCCCAGGAAGACTCGTCAGCCGAGCTGGTTAATCCGGAGGATGACATGGATGGGCCAGATTCCTTCTCCGAGCTCAAAGGTGATCCTGACGGATTGGTGGAGGAATACATCGGGCCTCAGGCAGGCAGCAATGCCGATGCGACTTCAGAAACCAAATCCAAAACCAAAGCTGCACCGAAAACAAAAGCCGTTAAAATCGATCTGCCCGAAGGCAAAGTGAAGATGAGCGGGGTGGTTAAGGAGTTTACGACAGTACCCAACCATTTCTCGGACAATGACGATGAAGTTATCATTTATGAGTCTGTAACCATTACGGAGCCTGATGTCATTGAGGTCGGAGAGGCTTGGTCCAGTCACAGTGCAACGATGAAGAAACAGGAATTAGAAGTTGGCGATGTGCTAACCTTTGAAGCTAAAATTATCAAAAAGAAGCTAACCCGTAATCCGGTGCCATACAAAATCAACAACCCTTCCAAGATTCAGAAGGAAGATTAGTCTTTCTTTAAAAAAACAGCAAAAAAACCTCCACGCTGCATTATGTAGCGAATGGAGGTTTTTCCCAGATAGTTATTTAGTTATTACGTGTTTTATAGTTTAATGCTTGATACTTAGCACATACGCCCAACCTATAACTGTCTCTATGCTTGTCCAGGAGTTGCACTGATTTGGAACTGCACACCAAATTTATCAGTAACATTACCGTAAGCCGGGCTCCAGAACGTTTCCTGAATCGGCATATTCACTTTACCGCCCACTTCAAGTTTACTGAAAATGTCCTTCGCTTGCTCAGCTGTGTCCGTATTGACCGTCACCGTGATATTATCTCCAATGGTGTGAGGCATACCAGGCAGCGTATCCGACAACATCAACACCGAACTGCCGATTTGCAGAGACGCATGCATAATCCAGTCTTTGGCTTCTGGTGGAATCGGATGATCCGGGCTGGAAGGGCCTTCCCCAAATGTCTGCATCGCGAGCACTTCCGCACCAAATGCCTCTTTGTAGAACTCAACAGCTTCACGCCCGTTACCATTGGTAACAAGGTATACATTCAAGTTAATTGCCATGGATTATTCATCTCCCTGGATTCGTTTAGTTTATGGGTCAGGTCACTTGCGACATGAGTATATAGGAATGAATTGTCCTTTGACAAGCACAAATTTCCACTCTATACGGTGACCGTTACTGAGCTATATTTCCCAACATCTTCTTCTCCCATTCTCTACTTCATTCAAGTTCACCATTTAAACCTTACGCTTGCGAAGGTAATGCACAACCATGATCACAATCCCCGGTACAAGAACGGCAAAACTGGCGTAGATGATGCACCATTTTAACAACGTGAATACAGGAGTCAGTTCAGCAATCACAGATGTTCGCTCGGGATACCGGAACATGACCAGAGATGCCCCCAAGTTTTCCAGCATATCCATCCCCCAGCCCATAAAGGGCAGCAGATTTATCCACCTCCAGCGGCTTGTGACTGGAAGTACTCGATACAGCATGGATATCGAAACGACGAGCAGGAACAAATAGACCAGCGGCCAGATCATATCAAACGTAAACCTCGCCTGAATATAAGCGCTTCGCCCGCTCTCTCCATAGTGCTCAGCCACCCGATACAAATCATCGGCGCTGTATAGAAACGACGAATCCGGTGACTCTCCGCCGCCTGTTGCCTCCTTTGACTTTTCCGCCTGCCAAGGTAGAACGAATGCGATAAAACACCCAAAGACAATGGTCGCAACGACAACCCATTTCCAGTTTACATACCGATATAAACCTGATGATAACCTGCCGAGCATGCCTGACTCCCCCTCTCTATTCAAGAAAAAAGCCACTCTCCCGAGTAATGCCCGGTAAAATGGCTATAAATGTTCTATTCAGTTATTACCCCGGTCAACTAAGACTGCTTGCCTTTTTCCTACTCATTTATTGTGCCTGCACAATGCGATCGATTTCACTTTTTAACAAAAGATATCGATGCACACTTCTCATAATAGGTACTTTGGTGAGTTTGTTTTTATCCACGTATAACTTCATCTGGTCTTTACTCAGCCCTAGCAGGCTGCCCGCCTCAGTTACCGTCAATACCACTTCGGGATTCGTTGCGTTGAACGTCTTCTTTACCTTTTGGTTCCAGTCCTCAAATACCTGCATAGATTCACGATCTCTCCTATCCATAGCCAGTTATTTTCAGGCTGCGTACATTCAGTATAGCATACTTGTGATTATCGTCACTTATTCCTCTTTATGGCACTACGAAATGATCTCCTAGTTCGTATGCTGTATAGGAGGGGCAAAGTTGAATTACACCCATTCTCATCTAGAATGTATTCACTATTCGGATTATTCTGCGACTATTTGGCTATGGAATTAAATGGAATTATATGTTAGCATTTGTTTATTCCATCTAAAGGAGACGATCAAGCTTGAAAAAGATTCTGAGGGCAGCATTTACCTTTACTCTGATACTTAATTTGAGCATTGCAGCAGTAGCTATGGCTTCACCCGAAACAACAGATCAGCATACGACCGAGAAATTCATTGAAGTACAAACCTCTGGAACAAACAAAGTAAAAGTCGGCAAATTTCAAGGAGATAACACCATTGTTATGGACGAAGAAGGAAACCAGTTTACGGTAGGAGAACTTAAAGCCCAAACCAATCTGGTGTTACCTGAAAATCCAAATTCTAATGTAACACCACCAAATATTAAAATTCAGTTAGCTCCACATAACGATATTGTAAAACCATTTGCATCAGCTTACGGTAACGCATGGCCTTATTCTGCTGTCACTTCAACCAAGGTCAATTGCTACGGGTATTCAGTAAAAGCCCCTTTTTTTTGGAATCCTGGAGATGGTGATGGAGTCTCAAATGTTTATGATAAGAACTTTTTTACGGATTCTAGTGTAGGAGCTGCTCTTGTAGTAAAAGATGGAAACACGAACGGACTTTATTTCAAACCCGGTTGGAAAATTCTTTCCAGTAGAACAGCAGCTGTCACAGCTGATGAACACCGTATTGCTTATAGAGTTGGCTGGATTGATGCTAATAATAATGGGAAAGTGGATGTAGGAATTGACGTGGTAGACTTTCATTTTATGCTACAAAACAGCACAGGCAATTGGTCAGAGAAACACGGACAGCAACCATCTATTAACACAAATATATCAAATCCAAGTACATTTTCTTGGGATCTAGGCACTTATAAAAATTTTTACAATAGCACTACCGCTTATATTGCTGCCAAGGTATATTAATCTATCTATATAATTTTATAGTTTCAAAAAAGAAGGCATTTATCCCTCAGATAAATGCCTTCTTTTATTTAATCCATTTAGTTTATGCGTAATGGACTTGTTCAACGACTGGTAATCTCATCTTGCCTTCAACAGTTCATTCTCTAAAATGCAAGTAGACGTACATATAAAAACACGTTCACCCCTAAGTAACCAAGTTGCTTGATTTCGAGAAAACCTAAGAATGACACAAACATCATGGTCATAATTAATCACACGCCTCCATAGCTTTTTGGGACGACTTTTTGGCGTATTAAAAACATTCCCTCTATGCTTCATCCCAGAAACGACGCAGATTGTCCATGGCGATTTTGGAAGCGGCTTTGCATTCCTCCATGCCTTCGAACTCCACCGTGATATTGCCATCGTAACCGGAGTCCTTGATCAGCTTGACGATTTTACGGATGGGGATATCACCTTGACCCACGATCGCACCGCGCAGGAAGTTACCATAAGTTGTGGTAAACCACTCCCCTTCCCCTGGATGCTCGTCATACGGACGGAAGTAGAAGTCTTTGAAATGAATGAGCGAAGCGTACGGCAGATTTTTCATCACACCGATAATCGGGTTTTCATCTACACACATGAAGTTGCCAATATCCAGCGTTGTTTTAAAATTCGGCCGATCTACGGCATGCAATACTCGCTGAACCCGATCACTAGCCTGCACACTGAATCCATGATTCTCAATCGTTGTAATCAGCCCGTACTGTGCAGCATAATCGGCAATGATCTGGCTTCCCCTAACCATCAAAGGCAGATGCTGTTCAAACCAGGCAATGGTCGTGCTCTCCTTGGGTAGCCTGAATGAAGTAACGTCGTGGCGCAGATGCCTGACACCCATCCGGTGTGCGACATCCACATGTCTTTTGACCCGAGCCATCTCTTCTTCAAAAGCCTCTTCCGTCTCCTGCACAAAGTTGGCTGGCATAGAATAGTTCGACAGTTCAATCCCAGCTGCTTCGGCGCGCCCCCGAATCGCATCCGCCAGTTCATGATTATCCTCCACCGTGTATCCGTAGGGAACCATCTCCATGTGCTCCCCGCCGTTCGCTGCAATCCAGTCGATTACATCCAGCACCGTCATGGCTCCCGAATTCAGATCATTCAACAAACTGTACGTGCTCAGACCTACCTTCATCTGCTCCACTCCTATCGATATTGTTTGATGAACTGCACGGCTTTGCGAATATCCACTTCCGGTTGATCTCCTACTTCGCGCTCAATGGTCAGATACCCTGTATAGCCAATCTCCTGCAGCGCGGCAAAATAAGCATCAAAATCAACAGCTCCCTCGCCCAGTGGCACTTCGCGGAAAAAGGCGCCGGAAGCTACCATTTCGGCAATTTTCTCATGATCCATCGGAGCATAACCCACAGCACCGTACACGTCCCGTGGATCGACCTCTTTCAGACGCAAGCCATCCTTCACATGCGTATGCACGATATAATCCTTGAGTAGCTTAACACCCTGTACCGGATCATCTCCTGTCACCATCACCATGTTTGCCGGGTCAAAATTGACCGACACCCCGTTCGTGGAGAGGGTATCCAAGAAACTTTTCAGATCAGCAGCCGTTTCCGGCCCCGTCTCGATCGCAAAGTAGGCTCCGACACTTTTGGCGTACTGTCCCAGTTCTTCACATGCAGCGTGCAGTGTTTCGTATACTTCGGAAGAAGGATCATGTGGAACAATACCGATATGTGTGGTCACAATATTTGTGCCCAGATCGAGAGCAAGATCAACAATTCGTTTAGACTTTTCTACTTTCCATGCATTGTCTTCCTTGACCTGAAATCCGTGACCGCCCAGATCACCAACCAATGCTGAGATCTCAAGACCGAGACCATCTATATAACTACGAAGCTCTTTACGAGCCGTTAGCGACAGATTTGCCGGGTCCATCTCCCCCTTCACCGCGTAGATCTGTACGCCTTCTGCACCTGCATCCTTGGTTTTCAACAGCCCTTCCCGCACACCTACGCCAAAACTGTCCACGATTACACCGATCTTATTGGTTAATTTCATGTCGTACCTCCCATGAGATTAGATGAGTTATGCTACCTTTTTTATGGTACAAGCTTTACCGATTTGATTTCATAGGGTTTAAACGTCAGTTTAAACACTCCACCCTCGCAAGTGAGCGGGACAAGCTCATCTTCCAGCAGATTAATGATTGAAGCACTCACGTTTCGTTCATTCCACTGCACCTGTACCGTTTCCCGGCCTCCAATCGATTCATAGAAACGCAGTACCGTTCCTGCTCCGTCCTCCGACACCTTAATCGTATCCAAAATGACATGTTCACTATGGAACTGAACCCAGCTGTGTTCCGAGGGTTTTGTGCCTCCATGTGGTGTGGGTGCAATCACCTGGACCGGATGATTCAGTTCCATCGCACGTTGCACCACATTTGCCTGACGCCAGTCTCCTGCATGTGGCAGTACCGAATATGTGAATGCATGCTGTCCTTGATCGGCATGTACATCAGGCCATTTTGGTGCTCGCAAAAGTGAAAGACGAATCGTGCGATCCTTAATGTCGTAGCCATACTTGCAATCGTTCAACAAACTGATACCACTATTGCCCTCCGAGAGATCAGCCCAGCGATGCCCGCACACCTCAAACTGCGCCCGTTCCCAACTTGTATTGTTATGCGTTGCCCGCTCTAAGGCACCAAACGGAATCTCATAGGTTGCTTTAGCCGCCACCAAATCTGCTGGGAACGCCACCTTGAGCAGCTTGTGACTTTCATTCCAGTCTACCCGAGTTTTAAAATCAACACGCCGCTGATGATGAAACAAAATTACATCCTGGCTAATCTCGGATTCATTCAGCTTCCAGCGGAAACGCAGTACATCCTGCACAGGGCCGCGCTGAACAATCTCTCTGGAGATCAGCTGCACAGCACTCGCCCGCTGAGATTCAAATCTTGGGTCTATATCCCATGCATCCCAGTACGTCGGTTTGTCGTGGAAAAACTGCCACTCATTTGCTCGATCGCCCGGCCTCAACCATTCACGCTCTACCGTCTTGTCATACCATCTTGTGATCTCACCCAAGTCGTTGAATTCGAGCAAATAGAACTCGGTTTCCCAACATGCAGGTATCTGCTCAAGCTTAGCTGTCTTTTGGATCGCTGAACTCACTTCTAGATCTGCATTTGTTGTTTTTTTCCCTACTGGAATGTCGCCCTCACCTGTTGCTCCTAATGCGCTATCCGCTCCCTGTTCTACAGTTACCGCTATTTCTTCTTTTGAATATCGTTCTACTTCTTCTGTCTCGCGCAACCATATGGTGATATACCCGAAGGCAGGAATCGAAGGAACAAGAACATGCAGGCTAACCCCATCTTCACACTTCTCAACCTCGCTAATCAAACGATTCCCATACCGATCATACGCCGCCAAGACATCCCAATCCGTATTCCCTGCGATACAGATTACTTCACTCCGTTCCCAGCCGAGACTATTGAATATAACGTAAGGCTTACCTGATACTTCATTTGTTGCAATGTTATCCGTGAGCGCATCGAGTGACACCTGTAGCACGTCGTCACCAAGCGCAAACACCTTCGTATACTCCTCAGCAGAAGTTACATACACTTCGGGAATCGACGTACCTGGAATAATATCATGGAACTGATTCAACATGATCAGCTTCCAGCCTTCATCAAGCACTTCCTTGCGATCCAACATACGGACGCGATTCTGATCCCACTGGCTCCAGATTTCTGCTTCGCGATAGAGCACCTCGGCCTTGCGGTTGCTGCGTTTATTCCGCGCATGGGTTGTATATGTGCCGCGATGCAGCTCCAGATACAGATCACCATGCCACTTCGGCAGTGTTGGCTTACTCGCTGCAATCCCTTCAAAAAAGGCGCTCGCCGTGCTGAATTGACTGATCGGCTGCCCTGCCATCAGGTGAGAACGCTCCGCAAACTCCACCATATCGTTCGTCACACCGCCGCCACCATCGCCGTGTCCATAAAGCAACATCTGCTCTGCATGAACGTCTTTTTGCTTGTAGGACTGCCAGTGTTCATGCACATCTTTGGGACGTGTATGTTCGTTTACACCATGATTCAGGTAAGACAGCACGGAGGTACCGTCAATCCCCACCCAGTCGAACAGATCATACGGGAACACATTCGTATCATTCCAGTTTAGTTTGGTCGTCATAAAATAAGGAATGTCGGCAAGCCTCAGAATCTGAGGCAGTGAAGCACAATATCCAAACGTATCCGGCAGCCATTCAATGTTCGAACGTTTGCCAAACTCCGACTGATAGAACTGCTGTCCGTACAAAATCTGCCGCACCAGGGACTCACCACTTGGGATATTCAAGTCCGGCTCCACCCACATGCCACCAACCAGTTCCCAACGCCCTTCGGCAATACGTGCCTTCACCCTTTCATACAGCTCAGGATAATGCTCCTTAACAAAAGCATATAGTTGAGGCTGGCTCTGGGAGTACACAAAATCCGGGTATGTGTCCATAAGCGTACACATCGTAGAGAACGTTCGGCTCGATTTGCGCACGGTTTCCCGCACAGGCCAGAGCCAAGCCACATCAATATGAGACTGTCCAACCAGATGCATAAACCCGCTTCGATGCTGCTCCGGATCTTGCCGCTCCACGGTCTGGACGATTCTCTGCTCCAGCTCATGCAGCCATACACCATCCTGCCAGCGTCCCGGATCATGGTACATCTCATCCATCACCTGATGGACAGACCGAACCAGTGTTGTGCGTTTCAAATCTTTCTCCGGTAAAGCCTGCAGCGATTCTGAAAGTACCATTATGCTGTACATCAGGCTCTGCAACGGTTGATTCACATGCACCAGCGCCGCTCGTATCCCCTGAATCGGGGGCTGAATTACCGCTTGCCGATTCAAGGGATCATGCGGTTCAGGGATAGGGTCATACAGCTCGATCTCCAGCTGTGGCGAGATTCCCACACGTTCTCTTGGAAGAGGTACGAAGGTATGATTGCGATCGAGCTCGTGATACGGAACACCGTTGACCTTCATCAACCCTTCCCCACCCGCTTCAAAAATGAATCCGATAGCCTCACCCTGCCACGTCTCAGGAATCTGCACTCTTTTGCTCAGAAAATACGTCGTTCCGTGTGTGCTGTTTAAGGGATTAAGGGAATGCTGGATTACCTCGTGCCCTTCCTGTTCAGATGCTCGATCCTGACCATACGCATATCCCTGCTCATGTGCATATCCCTGCTCATACTCGTATTCTCCCGGCCGAATATATCGGGCTCGCTGCATCTGCCACTCGGGAAGCTCAACGACTTCCAGCCACTGCTTCTGCTTCAAATCTTCGATAAACCGCTGCATTCGGATCATACCTTCACCTCCACCTGTTGTACATGCAGACTGCAAGCCGTCCAGTCCACAGAGCTGCGTCCAACCATCAGCTTGAATTCACCCGGTTCCACCACAGACTGGAGACGGGAGTCGATCAGTGCGAGATGTTCTTTTTGCACTGGAAATGTTACCGTTCGGGTCTCTCCTGGCTCCAGATGGATTTTGCTAAAACCCTTCAGGGCAATTTCAGCCCGGGTAACGGTAGCCGTCACATCGCTAATGTACAGCTGCACGACCTCTTTGCCTGCCACAGCACCCACATTCGTCACTTCGACCTGCACCTGTGCCTCCTCGTCCGGTCCAATCACTTCCGGTGTCACTCGAACATTGTCGTACTTGAAGTCCGTGTAGCTAAGCCCATGTCCGAAAGCATATTGCGGCGTTAGATCCATCTCCAAATACCGTTTGCCGCGCGTCCGTTTCGCATGATAGTACACGGGAAGCTGACCTTCATGTTTGGGAATGGATACGGTCAGTCGTCCCGATGGATTCACATCCCCAAACAGTACATCGGCGATGGCATTGCCTCCTTCCTGCCCCGGATACCATGCTTCCAGAATGGCTGGAATGTGCTCGTCGATCCACGGTTCGGCAATAGGGCGCCCGTTAATATACACCACAACGACCGGCTTCCCCAGCTTATGTATTTCCTGCACCAGTTCTAGCTGCACACCCATCAGGTTCAACGAAGAACGGTCTATGCCTTCCCCGCACTCCATGTCATTCCACGGATCGTCGGTTACCACGGATGCCCCTGTTCGCAGATCAATTGTACCTTCGCCAAAATCACGCGCACTCGATCCACCCATCACCATAACGATGACATCGGCCTGCTCCGCACATGCCAGCGCCTGCGCAAAACCTTCTCTCGAATCCCCCTTAATCCGACATCCGGGTGCATACAGCACCTGAGCAGAATCCGTCCCACCGAGTTTGCGCGTGATACCATCCAGCACCGTCACAATCTGGTCTCTTGGCTGCGGAGAGGTATAATCTCCAAGCTGGTTATAGATATGGTTGGCGTTCGGCCCGATCACAGCCAATTTGGCTCCCTGAGTAGCAAGCGGAAGCACATGGCCTTCATTTTTCAACAGGACGATTCCCTCTTGTGCCACCTCCCGTGCGAGCCGAACATGTTCCTCACACCCGATAACCTTTTCTGCAAAATCAGGATCAACATAAGGCCGCTCAAACAAACCGAGCTTGAATTTCATCTCCAACACGCGTCGTACCGCCACATCCAGCTCCTTCTCTTCCAGTAAACCCTGTTCGAGCGCTTGTGCCAGATGTTTGCGGTACATGAATCCGGACATCTCCATATCTACACCTGCCCGAAGGGACTGTGTCACAGCCTGCTCTCCATTCTCTGCCGTGTTGTGTCCGTTCACCAGCATCTGGATCGCCCCAAAATCAGTAATGACAAATCCGTCAAAACCCCATTCTTCCCGCAAAAGATCATGAAGCAGGTACGTACTGGACGTACAAGGCACACCATCGATCTCATTATAGGCCGTCATGACCGAGCAGGCCCCGGCTTCTACTGCTTGTTTGAACGGTAGCAGGTCAATTTCATGCAACTCACGCATCCCCATATGCACTGGCGCCGCATTGCGTCCTCCCTCTGAACTGCCGTACGCTGTAAAATGTTTAAGTGTCGCTATCACCGTCCGGTCTGAATTAAGACGCTCTCCCTGCAATCCATAGATGGCTTCTACGGCAAACTTTCCGATGAGATAAGCATCTTCGGCAAAACATTCCTCCGTTCGTCCCCATCTCGGGTCACGTACAACATCCAGCACTGGAGAATACGTAGCTGCGCCGCCCTGACTCCGAGTTTCCACAGCGATCGCCTCGCACATCCTGCGATATAGATCGGCATTCCATGTGCTACCTACCGTTAACGGCACAGGAAAGACCGTTGCACCAATAGCCATATGGCCGTGGGAACATTCTTCTCCGAACAGAATCGGAATGCCTAACCGGGAATGTTCTATGGCATATTGCTGAATCACATTCGTGGCTACTGCTCCTTGCCGCGGCGTCAGTCCTGTATCCAAAGTAACTTCTGTCCATGGATCAGCCCTGAGTACACCATACAACGAGCCGACACCACCCTCCGCCATGTCCGCCTCGAACTCTTCGGTTACCTGTACCGTACCGTCTGCCGTTTTCTTGTACGTTTTCCACCCCATAGGTTGGATCAACTGTCCGATCTTCTCTGCGGTAGTCATTCGTTCGAGCAGATCCCGTACCCGCTCCTGAATGGGAAGTGATGCATCTTTGTAGCCCGTTTGCGTTTGCATGTTCACATTCTCCTCCTGCCTGTGAGTTGGTCATACGTGGAGCTTACATCGCCTTGCGATAGTCACTTGGAGCCATGCCGACCACATTTTTAAAAGCACGATTGAAGGAATTGTAATTGGTATATCCCACTTCCTCACTGATCTCCTGAATGGCTTTGTCCGTCTGTTGCATGAGCTGTTTTGCTTTTTCGATCCGGTGACTGATGAGCAGATCCACGAATTTCTCCCCGATCTCATCTTTGAAAAGCTTGCTCAGATACTTCGGATTGATATCGAACAGATCACTAAGGTAATTCAGCGACAGATCGGGATTGTTGTAATGCTCTTCGATATATTTGCGAATCTCCAGAATATGTGACCGATGTTTACGAGAGCATTGCAGTGTCTCCATCTGCTTCGCCAACTCACGGAACCCTTCCAGGCAAAGCTCGCGCAGATCATCCAGCGTCTCCCAACCTTCTAGCCGTGGTAACAATGGCGTAAATATCGCTGCCCATGACTCCTGATATTCACGCGGAAGCTCGGCAAACTCACGATTATAATGCTGGAACAACAGCTGAACCGTGTTCATAATCTCCTGACGAGACAGAACAGACTGACGAATCTGCTTAAACAGCCGTTCGAAGTGCTGTTCCCAAACATCGTCTGATAGCCGCATTGCCTGCACGAGCAAGGAGATGGTCTTAAGAAACTCATACACGTCATTCGTCGAACTCGGTACATCTCCGCACGGTATGATCCGATTGGTGCCCAGAACCGCCTTGTACTCCAGCGCGTGCACAGCCTCTTTAAGCGAAGCTCGAAGCCCGCGAATATCCACAGCAACCCGGCCCACACCAATCGTGACGGTAAAGTTCAAATACTGACCCACCTGATCCAGATAACCACTGAGCAAGCGTTGCTCTGTCTCTTCGGACTGTTCCGTCTCAGGCAACCAGAGGATGGCATACAATCGCTGACTCGAGACCCACTCTGCCCATACCTCGGTTCCTTCTTGCCTTGCACTTTCCTGCAAAATGCTCGACAGCACAAATTTCAGGAGAGCTTGATCCTGCTGATGATACTCATCCACAAACACGTCGTATCGATCCATCTCCACCACCATCACCGCCCAGCGATGCTCTAATGCCGGTAGCTTGAACTTGCTCATCTCCGCAGATAACTCATGACATGTGTAATCCCGCGTACCTTCCAGCAGTTCCTGAAAGAAGACCTTCTTTTGCAAAATCAGATTCTCTTCATGCTCCTCCTGATATTGCTTCGTCTGGTCGATCATGCGCTCCAGCGTGGTATGAATGAAACGGAATTCATTCTCCTTGCCATAGTTCAGTGCAGACGGTTTCTGTGAGGAGACCGTCTGAATCAGGGTAACAATCTGCTGGATCGGTTTATAGTTTCTACGCGTCACATAGACGACCCACACAACCCCGATCAGTACAACAGCGACCGCGAAAATAAACCAGATATTATAAAATTGCAACGTAAACTTGATGATTTTCCCGTTATTTAGCCCCGTCTGCACCTTCCAGCCACTATAGCTGGATGTGAATTCAGAGAAAACCTCTCCCGAAGCGGAAGCTGGCTTGGAAGCAAGCATCTCAGCATCAGGCGTACCACCATGCCAGAGACTTCCCCCGGATCGGTTATAGATGTTCACAAACGTAAATTCAGGGTCGTACATCTGCATAATGGACTTTTGCAGCGTATTCAACTCAACGTTGGTCACTACAAGACCTCTGCCGTTCCCGACATTTCGCACAATCGTAATGACCTGCTCCGCCGATTGGGAAGGAAACGCCTTGAATGATCGTGCGCCGACCCACTTCTGCTCATCCTTCGTCCGGCTGTCTGCAATAAAGGCTGCATCCGGGAATTCGTTGATCGGAACGGACTTGCCATTGCTAAAAACGGTGTTATCGCTGTACCTGACCAGGTAGACCGAGTCGATCAGCGGATATTCTATCTTCAATTCATCGATGACCTTAACGGCCTGAATGCCGGCATAGACATCCTCGCTGCCAGATACCGAGAAATAATTTTTCAGATTCGAGTTGGTCAAAATCTCGCGCAGTACTTTGAAATCAATGGACCGCAAAGAGTTATCCAGATACTGTGTCACCTGTGAAGCCAAAAATTCATTAGCCTTGAGCGCTTCTCTCCGGTTCTGCTCATTAAATACCTGAAAGAAAATAAAAAATAAAATCGTCGTCACAATAAAAAAAATAGGCAAATACGATAACAGCAAACGTCTGAACCAATTGTTGTTCATCTCCGCGCCCCCCACCAATCCATTTCATGTTGCATGACGACAAACCACTTGCACCTTGCCTCTGTTCACAAAGTTTTCATAATTATGCGTTCATTATATCGAATGACGTGGGGTTGTCATAGGAGAAGACTGCCCCGGTCACGGGTGACAGGCGGGACAGTCTGTATTAGATTTACTTTTTCTCAATTGCACGCTGATAAATATCCAGATAATTGCTTAATCCAAGTCCATCAAAACCTTTGACGTATGAATCCCAGTCCTTATCAATGCTCTTGCTGCCAATGATGAACTGAGCCATATTCGTCTGCACATAATCTTTGATCGCGGTGGTCAGTTGAGCTGCTGTCTCGGTATCTTCTGGACGAATAAATACGTTGGCTGGATATACTTCTTTTGGAGCGTACGGTGCATATACTTTCGTCGCTTGAGCAAGCCTTGTACCGTATCCTTCAGCAGACAGTGGATCTTGACCCTCTGCAAACAGATTACGGAACGTATTGGACAAATCATGCGCACCGATCTGTGACCAGCTCTCGTTCACAACCACGTTGGGATCACGTTCAGGCAGGTTGTAATAGCTGTATTTGGCAGGTTCGCCGTTGATGTTTTTCTCATCCGGGCCTGCTTTCTTCCAGCCCTTTCCTTCCGTTGGGCCGTACTCTGCATAGAGTGCACCCTCTTCACTGAACATGTAATCTACAATTTTGATCGCTGCGATCTGTTGTGCTTCGGTCGCTTTGTTGGTGATGGCAAATTCAAACTCACCTACACTTTGCGTTGCTCCAGTCGTCTGCACACCATCCGGTCCTTTGAGTGGGGGCACGATCTCCCAGTGCTGGTGACGGGTAATTTTTTTGTCATACGTATTCACCAGATAGCTCACCAGTGCCGTTGTAATGGAACCAACCACTTCATCTCCTTCTTTGTTCCCCAGTTGACCAATCGCCTGGTCATTCTGTGTGAAGGAAGCCGGGTCGATCAGGCCATCCGCGTACAGCTTGTGCATGTACTCCAGCCCTTTCTTCCATCCCTCCTGGTTGGCGGCAAAACTCACCTTGCCATCGTTCACGATCAGGTATTTATCGTTATCGTTGTATATGAAGCTGTTCATCAGATAGGCATCGATGTTGCCGTTCCACACATATTTGTTCGGTGCACCTGTGAGCGGAATCTCATCGGCTTTGCCGTTGCCGTTCGGGTCTTGGGTTTTGAACGCCTTCAGAACGGTATACAGTTCATCCGTCGTCGTTGGCATTTTCAGCCCCACCTTATCCAGCCACTCTTGGTTGATCCAATACTTCTGCGCATACGTACAGTGGTAACATTCATTAAAAATAGGCAATGCATAGATGTTACCGTCCGGTGCCGTTATGGCATCCTTGAAATAAGGCTTCTCTTCCATCACTTTGGTGAGGTTCGGGCCGTATTGCTTGATCAGGTCTTGAAGCGGGAGGAACACGCCTTGTTTACCATAGGTTTGAAGATCCGAAGTGGTGAATTTGCCGTGCAGGAATACTTCAGGATAATCCCCGCTGGCTAGCAGCAATTGTCTGCGATCCTGCAAAGCGTCTGTCGGGGCCAGATCCCATTTCAAGGTCACGTTGAACTTTTTTTCGATAAACTTGGTGAATTCATTGTCTTCCATCGGTGCTTTACCTTGTGGGGCAAAAAAAGTCATCGTCACCGGGCCGCCGCTCTCGCCGCTCCCCTCGCTACCTGTACCCGCTTTTTCAGATGAACTGCATGCAGATAATATCGTTATCGAAGCTAAGATCAGACACAAAATTGAAATCCAGGATTTTCTCAAGCTGACTCCTCCTTTTTATTCATAACGACAAACCTTTGGTTAAGCTGTTGGGTTGATATAGCCGGCGTGTGCCCCCACCTCCTTTCATAAACCGGCTACCATCTATCCTTTAAGTGAACCGACCATAACCCCTTTGACGAAGTGTTTTTGCACAAAAGGATACATAATCAGAATCGGAATACTTGCGACCACAATCAGCGCATATTTCAGCACCTGCTCGAAGCCCTGATCCCGCATCTGCTGACTTGTATTCGCAAGCATGGCCGGGTCAGCCGCATTCAGAATTAACAAGTTGCGAAGCACATATTGTAATGGGAACAGTTTCTCTGAACGGAGGTAAATGAGTGCATCAAAGTAGGCATTCCAGTGGCCTACTGCGTACATCAGCGTCATGACCGCCAGAATCGGTTTGGAGAGTGGCAGCACCACGCTGATCAGGTAGCGAATATCCCGGCACCCGTCCATCTCGGCAGCTTCACCAAGCTCCTCGGGGATCGACGACTGGAAGAAGGTGCGAGCAACGATGACCTGGAACACGGCAAGCGCTCCGGGCAGCCACATCGCCCAGCGGGTATCCAGCAGATGCAGGTCTTTCATCAGCAGGTAGGTCGGAATCAGACCCCCGTCAAAAAACATCGTAATCATCATGAAAATAATGATCGCTCCCCGTCCATAGAACGACTTACGGGAGAGCGGGTAGGCTAGCATAACCGTCAGAGCGACGTTTATGAACGTACCAACCACGGTGTAGATGATCGTGTTGTAAAACCCGAGCATGAGCTGCTGGCTTTTGAAAATGGAGATGTATGCCTTGATGTTGAAATCAACCGGGAACAGCCACACCTGGCCGGATGTTACGGCACGTGACGAGCTGAATGAGGAACTGACAATGTACAAGAGCGGGTAGAACACCGTTAACAGAATGGCAATCAGAAAGATATAGTTGATGGTCATGAAAATACGGTCGCCAATGGGATCTTTGATTCGGTTCCGATTGATCAGATTAAACATGGACATGCTCCTCCTTTACCACAAGCTGTTCTCGGATACTTTGCGTGAAATGCTGTTAACGATGACCAATAAAATCAGATTGATGATGGAATTAAAGAATCCGACAGCCGCAGAGAAGCTGAAATTTGCTCCGATCAGACCAACCTTGTACACGTACGTGGAGATGACCTCCGAAGCACTTGTATTCAGCGGATTCTGCATCAGGTATATTTTTTCGAAGCCAACGCCCATAATGCTACCCAGACTTAGAATCAACATGATTACGGTCACCGGAACAAGGGTGGGAAGGTCGATGTGCCAGATTTTCCGCAACCTTGAGGCGCCATCCATCTTGGCCGCTTCGTACAGGGATGGATCAACTCCCGCCAAGGCCGCGATGTAGATAATGGAGGAATACCCCATGCCCTGCCATACCCCGGACCAGACATAGATTGATTTGAAATATTCGGGAATCCCCATAAAGTTAGTCATCGGGAAACCCAACCAGGTAAATAACTTGTCTACGACGCCTACATGTGGCGAGAGCATTAGAATGATGATGGATACCATGACAACGGTGGAGATAAAATGCGGTGCATACGTGACCATCTGTACGGTCTTTTTAAAATAACCCGTTCGAATCTCGTTCAGTGCCAAGGCGAGCAAGATCGGTATAGGGAAACCTGCAATGAGGGAATAGAAACTGATGCCAATGGTGTTCTTGATCAGTAGCCAGAAGTTCGGGGAATTAAAGAAGGCTTCAAAATGTTTGAGCCCCACCCATGGGCTACCCCAGATGCCTTTGACTACGCTGAAATCTTTAAAGGCAATCTGCACACCCACCATCGGGATGTATTTGAAGATCAATAGATACAACACCGGAGGTAGCACAAGCAGGTACAGCTCCCAGTGCTTTTTGAAGCTTTTGATAAACGGATGCTGCTTCTTGGGCGCTGTCTGACGTAATTGCTGCAGCTCTATGTCCGCAGGTATGCTATCTGTACCTCGACTCATTTGCGTCACTCCTTCTCAGCCTCAAGTGTAATAATACATTACATTTACAACCCTTTAACGTTCGTTTTTGATGCTAATCCGCTGCCCTTAATCTAATCAATGTTAACAATCATATCAGGTAGCGCTTTCTTAATTTGATAGTACCTTGCCGAGGTCTTTTTGATCAATTTGCAATTTTCTCTGACCTCTCTTTATTCCAAAAACCCTTGTGCAGCAAGTGTTTAAAGCCATGTTCTGTGGGGTTCTGTATGTTTATATGTACAAAAATAAAATTCCGGAGGCCCTGATATCTCCCCCGGAATTGACATGCATTTTTATGATTTGGTGATCAATCTAAATGTATGAGTGATCGGTGCTTGGTTGCTTGTAGCGGATCGTGGCAACTCCACGAGCAGCCCTTCTTCGGTCTGCTGAAACGAAAGTACGTCATTCGTACCGATGAGTTCAATACGCTCCACCTTTTCCACATAAGGAATGATCAGTCGCTCTTCCGGGGTCTCGCTCTCGTTGCGATACATGCGGAAGGCATAGACGGTGTGGATGTCTTCTTTCTGTGTGAATGCCCACTCCTTCGTGTAATACGGTGCGCAAATACGGGTGCCATAAATGCCCTCGCCGTGTGTGTTCAGCCATTCGCCCAGGCCCTGGATGCCTCGAATAGCCCCTTTGGGTAGACGTCCGTCCGGCTGCGGCCCGACATTCAGTGCCAAGTTACCTCCTTTAGATACCACCTCGAGCAAAATGTGTGCAAGCTGCCGTCCCGATTTATATTGATCATCGAAGCCAAAAGCAAACGAATGCCCGACGGTAATACAGCTCTCCCACGGGATATTCATCGGATGCTCGGGGATCGTCTGCTCCGGGGTGACGATGTTTTCATACGGCCCGCCTACGGTGCGATCTGCGGACAGAAGCCAAGGCTGCGTGCTCTTTCTCGCCCGCTCGACCACTTCGCCAAGCCGAATATCCTGACCGTGGCGGCCTTCACGTACCCAGCCTGCATCAAGCCACAGACACTCGATTCGTCCGTAGTTCGTCAGCAGTTCCATGATCTGCTCATGGGTGAACTCCACAAACTTTTCCCACATCCATGGATACTTGTGTGGATCATAAGAGGGCCCGCGCCACATATGCCGTCCACGCTCCATGCCCGGTGCCCAGTAATAAGGGGTGTGCCAGTCTGCTTTGGAGAAATACGCAGAGATACCGAGCCCTTTCGCTCGAAAGGCGTCAAATAGCGTACGGCAGATATCGGCATATTTGTGCTTGTGGAACGGCGTATCCTTGCCCGTAATCCGGTAATCGGTTGTTTTGGTATCCCACATGCAGAAACCGTCGTGGTGCTTGGTCGTAAACAGGAAGTATTTGAAGCCGTTGTCGGCGGCCATCTGTGCCCATTCCTCGGGCTGGAACCGGATCGGATTGAAGGTTTTGTTCAGGTCAAAATATTCACGCTTGAAGTCCTCCATATCGTCCGTCCAGTCCACATCATCCCGTGACCAGTCGCCATCCTCATCACTCAACGCCCATGATTCCACCAAGCCGAGCTGCGAGTACGGCCCCCAGTGCATCATCAAACCGAGCTTCTGATCTTTGAACCACTCCAGCCGCTCTAGTAGCAGTGGATCATCCGGCTTTACCCACTCATCCTCTTTACTAAAGTTGTGTACGCCTGCTTCAACGATGTGCTCTTCCTGCTCTGGCAGGGGGGAATTGGTTTGAGTCAAAATAAAGCATCTCCTTTAGTTGAAATTTCTGACGTTGTAACGAGTTAAAATTTACACTAGGCCACTCCGCGGTCAGAACAATCCTCCGAGCGCTGTTACCCCCGGATTTCTTTGAACTATTTCCCTAATGGAGAAATCCCGGGATAAAGGCGCACGCTTCGCTTCTTCGGCTTATTTCTGTCCTCTCCGTTTTCGTGTAAATAAATGCTGATACAACGTCCAAAGACGGTTTCACCTCGTCGATGGGGTAACTGGTTACGTCGGATTACCTCTTTCCTCCGTTTTGGGTAGAACAAATGATTTAAGATCATTGGCGGATTTACACTGGTCACTCCGTTTTCGTGTAAATTGAATTTTTACAACGTGATTTCCTTGCCCTCGCGCGCGGATTCGTAGATGGCGCACAGCATTTTCATTACCTCTACACCGTCCTCGACGGGGCTAAGGGTTTCTTTTCGGCCCTGCGTGCTATCGATAAAGTGATTGATTTCATTACGGAACGAGCCCATGAAGTCAAAGGATTTGAAATCGACCTGCGGTGTCATGTTCAGAATGGTATCGAACTTCTCGCCAACAATTGAAATCTCGGGCTCCAGCTCGGCTCCGCCTTTGTCGCCATACAGCTTAACCGCTGTTTCATCAGCCTTTGCATGCAGGGTGAAGCTGACATCGACCAGCAGGCTTGCTCCGTTTTCAAAACGGATCAATGCATTCGCCATATCTTCCACGGTGTTCTGTTCTGCATCGTAATCGGCAGCCTTATAGAACGAAAGATTGCGAATGTTTGCCCGGTTGCCGAGACGATTGGAGACGTTAGCGGAAACGGATTTCACCTTCGGTCTACCCATCAGGTACCAGCAAATGTCGATAACATGTACGCCGATATCAATTAACGGGCCGCCGCCGGAGCGACTTTTATCCGCAAACCAGCCACCAGGGTTGCCCAGACGGCGCAGACTGGAGGCTTTGGCATAATAGATTTCGCCAAGTTCACCTTCGTCGATGAATTTTTTCAAAATCTGAGCATTGTCACTATAGCGGCGAACAAAGCCTACTTGTAGCAGCTTACCACTGCGATGAACGGCTTTTTCTACCTCTAATGCATCCTCCACAGTCTGGCAGAGGGGTTTCTCGCAGAGCACGTTTTTGCCCGCATCAAGCGCAGCAATACTGATCTCCGCGTGCGAGTCATTCCAGGTACAGATGCTAACCGAATCGATTTCCGGCAGAGCGAGCAAGTCTCTATAGTCCGTAAACACATGGGTTGCTCCATACTGCTTCGCCACATCGGCGGCACGCGTTTCGTTCAGATCACAGATCGCATAAATCTCTACTTCCGGATTACTGGCATACGCTTGCAGGTGGCAATCGGATATCGAACCGGCACCGATGACAGCGACTTTTAATTTGGACATTTACTACCCCTCCAGTGTTAAAAATGAATACCGTTCAGCTCGGCAGAGCCATCTTTGAAATAAAAGTCTTACGATCCGCAAATCACGCTAATATTTGTTAAACTTTGAAAAATCACATTGACTGCGGCTGCTTTCAACAGCCGATTTTTGGATGAACTCTATTTAAACATACGCCACGCCCTAAACCGCACCTCACAGCACTAAACCAATCGACACGGGATAGCATAGCGATCCCATATCATAGCAAGACACATACCGACACGGTTTCACGCCTCATCCCACAAACGTCGCACGTTATCCATTGCAATGCGCGAGGCGGTTCGGCAATCCTCCATGCCTTCGAATTCAACCGAGATATATCCCTCGTAACCGGACTGCTTCATCACACGGAACACCTCAGGCATGTCGATATCACCATGGCCCACGATAGCACCACGCAGATAATTGCCATGGGAAGTCTGGAACCAGCCTTCGCCGGGATTCCGGGTGGAAGGACGCCAGTAGAAGTCTTTGGCGTGAACGATAGACGCGTGAGCAATGTTATTTTTCACCGCACTCACCGGATCTTCATCCACACAGAGGAAATTGCCGATGTCCAGTGTCGTTTTGAAATTTTCCCGACCCGTCTCATGTAACAGCCGCTGAATCCGCTCGCTCGATTGCACATAATATCCGTGGTTCTCCACACTTGTTGTAATGCCAAAGCCTGCGGCATATTCGGCAATTCGCTGACAGGCTTTGACCAGCACAGGCAGGTCGGCTTCAAACTGTGCTACAGTCCCCTCCGGTGCAGGCCGGAAAGCCACATCGTGGCGCATCAGCTTCACACCCAGGGCAGCGGCGACATCCACGTGGCGCATAACACTCTGAATTTCTTCTTCCAAAGTCTCGGCATTCTCCTGAACCGCAAAGTTTGCTCCAATGGCATAATTCGAGATGTCGACACCAACCTCCCGAGCCGTAGCTTTGATTTCCTCAATTAACGCTGGATTATCGATCAAACTGAAGCCCATCGGTACAATCTCCACATGCTGCCCGCCCTGCTCCGCAATCCACCGAACGGCATCCGGCACAGTCAGCTCCTTACGATCCAACGCTTGCTGCAAACTGTATGTGCTGAGTCCAACTTTCATCTTCCTCATCCTCTCCCTCTCCTGTGATGGGTGTCCATACCCAACGTATACCTTGTTCCAGTCCATAGAGCAATTGCCAATAATCGCATGGCTCACCGATTTTCCTTTTCTAGCCCAAATCCGGCTGATCCACGAACATGACGGCGGCATCTGCCGTCCCATGAAGCTCAAATATGATGATCTCGTTCTCCCCTAGACGGAGAAGAGGCGCAGGGACATACAACGTCTGTTGCGGGCCTTTATTCCAGTAGCGCCCCAGATTGAATCCGTTTACATATGCAACTCCTTTTGTCCAGCCGTCCAGACGAAGGAAAGTATCCTTTATATCCAACACATCTTCAATATGAAGACTTCCTCGATAAAAAAATGGCTCCTCTGTTACTGTTCTTACGCTACTCTCAAGCTCAGACAGCACAGCAAAAGATAAACCCGAAAGATCGGTCATCGGCAAACAATGAATCGTCCAATCGTATAAAAACTGAAATCCATGCCGCACACCCTCCGTAATTCCCTTCGGATCTCTCAGGTACGGACCATAATTGATTCGCCCCATATTCTCAACGAGAATGAGCAACTCCGTGCCTTCCGCGGGTACTTCAAAGGATATCGTTGTCGCCGTGGGATTCCCACGTTCCAGTACTCCCTGTAAAAGGCCATCTACAAACACCATTGCCCGATCACGAACCTCCTGAACAACGAATTCCTGTCGTTCTCTTGGCCCGGATATCCGTGTCTGGTAGCTGATAAACCCATAATCCTGCCCCAGCTTCTCCATCGGCTCCGGGTTTGTACGGTGCATTGGAATAGCCAGTGCATTCAGTTGTTGAAGCAAACTAGCATGTTGCCTCATCTCGATCCTGCCGTAAGCGGCCGTCCCTATAGGTTCCGGTAAAACTAAATCTCCCGGCTCAGAGCCATGATCCTGTTTTTTAGAAAGGCTATACCGCGAGATAACCTCCCTTACTGCATGAAATTTCGCTGTGAGTTCTCCCGATTCACTAAGCAAAGAGTCATAGTCGTAACTCGTAATGGTTGGTTCGTATTGATCCTTTTGCTGACAGTTCGCTCCATTATAAAATGCAAAATTCGTACCGCCATGGAACATGTAGAAATTCACCGAGGCGCCTGCTTCTAACATTTCCTCCAGCACTTTAGCTACATCTTCTGCTTCCCGAGTGTGATGAGATTCGCCCCAGTGATCGAACCAGCCATTCCAAAACTCCATACACATAAGCGGTTCCTCTGCTTGATATTCACGCAGCTTGGCAAACGCCCACTCTGTCCCCGACCCAAAATTAACTGTTGCCAAGTGTCCTGGCACGGAACCGGCTTGCAGCATATGATCCGTTGGCCCATCCGAGGTGAACAGGAGCACATCCATGCCCCGCCTCACCATGCCATCTCGCAAATATTGCAGATAACTCGCATCGTTCCCGAAGCTGCCATATTCATTTTCAATCTGCAATGCAATAACGGGGCCGCCAGAGGTGCTCAAAAGAGGTTTTAATGTGGGTAAAAGTACATCGTAATACCGATCCACATGCGCCAGAAACGCCGAATCATTGCAACGAAGCCGCAGATGGTCATCTGCAAGCAGCCATGAAGGCAAGCCGCCAAATTCCCACTCCGCACAGATGTATGGACTTGGACGAATGATCACATGCAACTCCAAGCTCCCCGCAAGTCGAATAAATTGCTCCACATCCGCCATGCCTTCGAAACAATACATCCCCGGCTGTGGCTCATGCATGTTCCATGGCACGTAGGTCTCCACCGTGTTAAACCCGCAGGCCTTCAGCTTCAGCAGCCGATCTTCCCAATACTCGGGCACCACTCGAAAATAATGAATCGCACCCGACAGAATTTGAAAAGGTTCTCCATCCAGCATAAATTGAGACCCCCGAGCCGTCAGTACCGCCATCTCACACGTCCTCCCGTTCACTGTAAAATAAACTGAATCTAGATAACGTCGGGAACCATCTGGACTCCTGAATGGTTACTCGAACCCGGCGTGCAGTCACTTTTGGAAAACAGCAAATTCGCTTATACCCAACCACCGTTCCGGCATAGATATCCTGCCACCGACCATCCTCACCGCATACTTCCAGCGTGAATCGTTCGATCCGTTGCCCCGATTGGATGTGCTCCATCAGCATCACACGGTCGAAGGTCTTTTCTTCCGGCAAAATCAATTCAATCCACGCCTGCTCTGTTCCTTCGCGTGGGCACCAATAAGCTTTTGGTTTGCGCTCTCCATACGGATTTAGCACTTGTGAAGCATCATGTGCTTCGTCCATCGTCTCCGAAGCCTTCGCCTGTGCGCCTTGCGCCAAGTCTTCACTGAACGTGGTACGCAGCGCTGAACCTAACTCCCGCAGTCGCTGAACATCATTTTCATGAATCAGACCACGCTTGTCTGGGGGCAGGTTAAGCAAAAAACAGGCGTTGCCGCCCACGGCGCCATAATAAACGGAAAGCAGTTCCTCCAGCGTTTTGACCTGATCATCTTCACTCGCATGATAGAACCAGCCTGGACGAATCGAGGTATTCACCTCGGCAGGATACCACACCAGCTGATCAGCATAATCACGGATGACGCTCCGGCTCCCCAGATCACGGTCCTGTGTGTTAATTTTCCTCGCAAACGCTCCATCATCCACCTGCTGTGACTGCTCCTGAATCTTCTCATTATCCTGCATATGCGCCGGCACAACGCTCCATTCCGATTCCCGCGTATGTCCCGCCTCGTTGCCACACCAGCGCACATCTGGGCCACAGACCGAAATAACCGCTTCTGGCTGAAGCTCACGAATGAGCGCATAATAGGCGGACCAGTCATAGATCTGCCTTTTCCCATTGGGCCCTTCGCCACAAGCTCCATCAAACCATACACAGAAGATGTCACCGTAGTTCGTCAGCAGTTCGCGCAGTTGATGAAGAAAAAAGGCGTTATACCGCTCCGAATCTCCATAACATGCTTCATGGCGATCCCAGGGTGAGAGATACACCCCAAATTTCAACCCGGCGTCACGACAGGTATCCGCAACTTCTCGAACCAGATCACCAGAGCCATTCCGCCATGGACTTGCTGCGACTGTATGATCTGTATAACGGCTGGGCCATAGACAGAATCCGTCATGGTGCTTGCATGTCAAAATAAACCCTTTCATGCCTGCATCTTTACATGCCTCCACCCATTGCCCTGCATGTAGTTCAGTAGGGTTAAAGATTGCCGGGTCTTCCTCACCCGTCCCCCACTCCCGATCTGTAAATGTGTTCACGGTAAAATGGATAAAAGCATAAAACTCCATCTCCTGCCATCTCATTTGGTGCTCGGATGGGCTGACCTGTGCCGCTGTTTTAATCCAATCTGCTGATTCTGGTGAAAGCTTTGAATTCATGGCCCACACTCCCTTATATGAAAAGTGCACTATGCTTTTGTTGCTTTTTGTTCTATATAAGTTGAACTATTCTTTTACACCAACTGATATAGCTATCCATCCGCTTCTTTAACTACCGCTATGTTGGCTGTTTCTAACAGCACCCACACAATGGCTACCATTACTGCAACTCTTGTACTGAACGAATCAACATTGCTTTGGCCTGAGCGACAAGCTGAGCATCTACAGGATGATCAAAACTCCCTCTGTGCCGCACACCCGATCCCATATGAATTTCGGTAATCCCCGTTCGGCTCACGATGGTTGGAATCCCTTCAATCGTGATACCCGAACCCGCCATAATCGATATATTCAACGTCTGTCCTATCTCCTGCAACTGCTGTAGTTCGAGCAAACCCTCAGGTGCTGTAAGTTTCCCTCCCGATGTAAGTACACGCTCAACGACACTCTCCTCGCTCTTGCTCTCACACTCACACTTGTCCTTGCTGTTACTCTTGCTACTGCTCCTGTTCTTACTTTCACTAACACTCTCACTCTTGTTCTTCATCTCCCTCTCATATTCATACCTGCCCTTGCCCTCGTTCCCTCCATTGACGCTACCAATGCTCTCCAGTGCTCTCACCACATGTGCACTCGAATCGATGGCGCGATGAAACGTAACTCCCATCCCCTGAGCGCTTAACAGACAAGTTTGTAAAAAGGAGCGATCTACTTCTCCCTCATTGGTGAGAACTCCAATCACGATGCCTGCGGCACCAAGCTCCCTCGCCACACGTATGTCTTGGATTATCGCATGAAGATCATCAACGCTATAGCAGAACGAGCGGCTATGGGGTCTTATCATGACATACACTGGAATCGACACCTTGGATACAACCTGTTCAATCTGCCCATAACTGGGCGTAAGACCACCTTCGCTCATAGCCGATACCAGCTCGATCCGATCGGCTCCCCCCTGCTCAGCCGCTTGGGCATCTGCTGCGTCTACCGCAATGACTTCCAAAGTCGGTTGTCTCTTAATGACGTGCCTATTCATAGGAACACCTCCTCACAAGTAACCACGACAGAAAGGACCGATTAAACGCCTGATCAGCGTTTCTGCGGTCCTTGCTTTATTCCGATGTGTGAACGTTCAGTTTCCAGAACGCAACTCGGTCTCTTTTCCACGTATACGAGATGTACAGGTTCTGCTCCTGAGATACGATGGCAGGATAAGAATACTCGCCCGGCTCATCTTCAAGCACCCATTCATTTCCCCAGCTCGCACCATTGTCATTCGAAAAAGCAACCACCAGTGGTGTCCGGGGACTCTCTGTCGCATATCCGCTCACGGGATTGTAAACAAGCGCAAGCAAGCCACTCTCTAGGCGTGTGACATCGATTCCGCTATTGTTGTTTGGCAGTTCTGTCGGGTAAGCTTCACACCATGTCCTGCCGCCATCCACCGAGTCGCTACGAAAAATCTTCCCCTCCGTACTGCGAAGCAGCATATGTACATCATTAGCACTTGAAGTCCATAGAGTAGGCTGAATCAGCCCTTTCGCAATCCAATGATCCGCCCCCACATAAACAGACAGGTTCATCGGCACAGGTTTACTTTTCGTCCATGTCATGCCTTCATCGGTTGAAATATCAACAAAAGCTTCCCACACCTGCTTGCCCGGATTCTCCGTGTCCATTCGCTCAATAGAAGCTGGAGCCAAAATCGTTCCGTCCGCTAGTCGTACAGGTTTATTGCGCACCGGACCACGGCCCCCCACATCACCGGGAACCAACTCACGAGCAGCCGTCCACGTCTGCCCGCCATCCTCCGAGCGCATGATGCGCGTATGCCAGTCTGTAATTTCGTGTCCCACCTTGTAAAAGAGGACAAGTGAGCACCCATGTGCATACAGCACCGGGTTCCAATGGGCAATACCTTCTTCATCCGCTACTTTGCGCGGCGCTGACCACAAGCCATCTTGCTCCTGAACAGCCATCCAAATGGCAGTGTCGCTGGATTTTTCATACGAGCCTGCGAACCAAGCCGCAATAACTAAACCAGTTGGCAAAACAGCAAGCGTAGATGCATGACTGCTCTGAAAATGCTGCCCAGCTTGAAAAACGTATTGTTTGCCGGCCTTAATCGTCATGAGTGAGCCTCCTCCCTTATCATTTCTACAGTTCATTTGTTATTTTTGTTATTTAATTTGTTATTAAATTATACATTCAGTCTAAAACGTTAGGTATTGAACGTCAATACTCGTATATGAGGCTTCCTCTTTTAAATTTGGTTGCTGCAATGGGGATTCTTTGGATTCCGCTCGGGCTTGCGTTCCTAAAAGGGACTTTTTCATTTTGATGCATGCTTGAAGAGCGGAGTCATAACAATCGGTTAAGACGGGTTCTCGTACTTAGGATATGAAATTCGTTGCTATGATGTATTATCTTTAGAGGCAATTAATCGATCTTTTCGAACTTTTAAACAAAATATTGGATAAAAAGGAAACTATTTTCCTTTTTTCGCGTCTATATATGTAGGGTTAATCCTAAAACCTGTTATAAGGAGCGTGAATGTTATTGATGTTTAAGAAGACTCTATTGATTGCAACCACGTATGTATGCCCTAAACTTCAACTTAATGAGCAACTTGTCAGGCTAAGACCCACATAAGGTCAGGAGGAAGAAATCAGATTCAGGCTAGCAGTATTTCTTTCGATTATGACATTCCTGGTTACACCGAAAAATGAGAAAGCACCCCCGTTGAACTTGCATATATGATCGAGCTGGTATCTAAGCATTTGCTTACAGACGATATCGATCTTGAAAAGGAAATACTACTATGAATTTTTATAAAATAGGAGGTTTTATTATGTCCAAGGCTAAAAAAGTCTTTTTGCCATTATTATTGATTTTGTCTATTTTCAGTTTAAGTTTATCTCCAAATTTGAGTATTACAGCAAAAGCGGATAACAGCCAAAATATTAGTGTAGTTATAGGTAATGAAGCCAAGGAATTGATCAATGCAACACTATCTGGAGTGGAAAAAGGTGAGATAAGGAATGTTGCCCCTGTGTCTGCTTTTGATTTGGAAAAATCAAGTGTGTACACGGTTGGCGGTGGGGTTACGGTTGTCACAGTTCCTGTACATGGGGAGTATAGCCTTCCTAGTAACGTAACAGTTTTCTTCAATGAGGACGATACCGTATTACAGACAAATGAAATGTTGGTGACCAAGAATGAGGCAGGAAACTTCCGAGTTGAGACGTATCTGAATGGATCCGTTGTTAAATCTGTGGACACTGACAGACCTTATATCACAGATGAAGAAATGCTTGCAGAAGAACCGGTTAACTCTGGAATTCAACCGAATGGTTTTGGCGCAGTGGCAGGTTGTCTTGGGGCAGTGCTTGGTATTGGTGGTACGGCAGCTTATATTATTGCGGTGGCGTGCGGCAGTTCGTGTGCAGTACCGACACCAGTGACTGCTCCGATATGTGCTGCATGTATTGGTGCATATGCAGTTATTGGTGCTGGTGGTATCGCTGGAGCAGTAGCTTGTTTCAATTACCTGTGAGGTGATTTGATGAACAAAATTTTAGCATTTTCAATTTTGGGAATGGGTTTAACTGGTGCCGTTTTAATCTTCTCTGTTGCTCTATGGTTTAATCCACCGATAGGAAATGTGTTGAAGATGGTTACTGCTGCTTCAACATTATCTTTTATTATATTTGCTGTCTCGGCTTTGGTATTTCGTCGGCGGTTAGATCATGAGAAAAGAACTTAATATAATCACACTACTTTCTCCATCCAAGACAAATGGTTTTCAAGAATAATGTCATAAGTTTAGTTCACACGCAGAACTAACATAAAAATGAAATCTGAATCGTGAAGCGGCATAGGAAATATCTTGTGCCGTTTTTTTTGTGTATAAAGAGATTCTCACATATGACGCAAAAAAGACGAGGCAAAAGAATCTCTGCATCGTCTTTGTATCATATCTACCGTATTGGTGACCTGTTCCAGTCCTCCATGTTCCTCACCCTTAAATAAAATAAAGGGCTTTCAAAATTACTTATTTTATATCTACTTAACTCATCGCATATCGTACCTATCTACTTGTTACGCCGGGCTTTTGTCATACGGTTGAACATAATCAAAGCCACAATAATCATGGCAAGCATCGCAATATTGCTGGACACCTCTTGCGACAAGCCAAACAACATACATACGTTGGTCACCAGTCCTCGTACGATCAATGCAACAACAATCAGCAAAATCGGACTTAAGTAATTGTATCTTTTCATCGTTTGCCACACCCCTGACCCCATTATTCTGTTTGACCACGATCCCGTAACTCGATCATAACAGTCTGCTCCTCCGGTGACAACAAAAGGACACTGCACGCAGTGTCCTTTGTTATTATCCCAGTAATGGTTCTAGCACCACACTATTACACTCCTACTTAGAAAGAGGCCCGAATGCATGCATGTGCCAATCCATTTACATGTCACCTTTTATATCGCAAGCATACCGTTAAAACCTAACCTACACTTGCTTGAATTCGATCCAATCGATCTGCAGTCCTGGTTTGGTAAAGTCGAGCTTGAGTTCATACAGCCCTGCTTCCAGCTGCACTTTCACCAGCTTTTGTCTGATCCATTTGCCTTCAGTACCGTTCGTTTGAATCGTCGTAGCAAGCTGACCATTCAGCAGTACATTACATGCACTTTGCGCCAGTTCAGGCTCAGGTGACATAATCTGCACGATAATCCGGTACTGGCCTGCTTCATCCACTTTCATATATACAGGCTCAGTTACCGCAGGTTTTATCTGTGCATTCTCAGCCAGCGACTGGGCGTTTGCCGCAGTCAGAGACGCGTTCGCCTGGAACGAAGCCACGTTCTCTACAATCTCATGTTTGCGTGAGGATACCGGCGCGTTCATGATGAATTTGCAGATATTGATCGCGGAGCGCTGTAGCTCGCCGCGGGTCAAAGTTCCATTTTCGAGCGATTCCATTGTATTATCGTCCCAGCCGTTGATCTCTGCGCCATAGTTTGGCACAACCATGTACAGGTCGTTCTGAGCGCGAACCATCCAGTTCGTGAACTTGCGATCGGCTTCTCCGCCTTCTACCACATCGTTCATAATGGCCCACCAGTCGGTCATCACAATGCCGTCGAAGTTCCACTCTCCACGCAGAATCGTTGTGTTCAGATCGTAGTTGGATGCAGCCCAGTGTCCGTTAATCGGATTGTAAGAGGTCATGATGGAGTTCGCTCCACCCTCTTTCACCGCAATCTCGAACCCTTTCAGATAAATTTCGCGTAGCGCACGTTCGGATACAACAGCATCGACTTTGCTACGGTGTTTCTCCTGGTTGTTGCAGGCAAAGTGTTTCAGTGTGGCGTTAGATCCGCCCTTCATAATACCTTTCGTACAAGCAACGGCAAATACACCCGAGATCAGCGGATCTTCCGAGAAGTACTCGAAGTTACGACCATTCAGCGGACTGCGGCGGATATTGAGTCCAGGTCCGAGTAAGGTGTCCACCTGATTGCGAAGTAGCTCTTGTCCTTCCATCACATACAGTTCTTCTACCAAGTCTGCATTCCACGTTGCCGCTAGCAGCGTTCCGATAGATACTTGTGTTGCTTTTTCCCCACTATCCATACGGATACCGGACGGGCCATCTGCCGTACAGGCAACAGGAATGCCATAGTTAAATAGGCTGTCACTCACACCACCGAAAGCCGATGCCGTTCCCGAAGTAACCAGCGGACTGCTCATGCCTTCACCGCGTACAATTGCTGCCAAATCCTGATCGCTCAGTTGAGCTACAAAGGCCTCCAGACTCACTTTACCCGCCTTCACGTCACTCAGCTTGTAACCCTGATTTCCCGTCTGCTCCAACGTTTGCGGCAAGTTCTGCTTGATGCGATCCGCGATAGACACTTTGCGCTTTGGAACATCTACATAAGTCAACTCGTATGATCCATCTGCCTTGCGAATGCCCGGTTTCAACCGTGTAAAATCTTCCGTTGGCGCCATCGCTTCCTGCAATTGCTCCACCAGTTGAACCGTGTCCACAACGTAGCCATCTTGGCCGTCGACGCCAACATGCTCTACCTGCTTCACACTCGTACCCACATGTAGACGGTACGTTCCAGCTTCAAGCACGTATGCGGAAGCATATCCCGTTACACCCGCATCATCATACGAAGCCATGTGATTTACCGGGAAACGGATCGTTAACAGCTCGGAATCGCCGGGCTGCAATAGTCCTGTTTTGCCAAAAGCGGCAAGTGCTTTCACCGGTTGTCCCAGTTCCCCTTGCGGTGCTTCATAATACACCTGAACGACCTCTTTACCTGCATAGGTTGTACCGGAGTTGGTCACGTTCACACGAACCTCGATCGATGTCTCACCGTTCTCGGTCACCGTGCGAGCTTCCTCGATTTGTGTGGCAAAAGTGGTGTAAGACAAGCCATAACCGAACTCAAATTGTACTTTTTCAGGTCGAAACGTTTCGAAAAAACGATACCCCACATAAATATCTTCCTGATACAGGTTCTTGAACTCATTTCCGTAGTTGCTTGTGGATGGGTAATCTTCAATAGAGTAGGCAATCGTATCCGTCAGTTTACCGCTTGGTGTCACGTCTCCAGCCAATACGTCCGCGATCGCGTTACCGCCTTCCATGCCCCCGTGCCAGGAGTAGATCACACCTTGAACCGGATGTAGAACCGTTTCGTTCAGCCAGCTCATATCCATAATATTGGAGACATTAAGTACTACAATTGTATGTTCAAAATGGTTCGTCACATGCTTCAGCATCGCCTTCTCATCGTCTGTCAGACGATAACTTCCGGGTGCATCTGCATTATCCTGATCTTCCCCTGCGGTACGCCCAATGACCACAATGGCTTTACTCGATTTACTTCTAGCTTGTGCGACCAGCTCGTCTGTAAGCGGCATTTCCTTCTGATTCCACGGCTCGGCCGCCCATACTTTGCCGCCATCGTCAAACGGATTTTCCTCGATCCATTTCTCATAAACCGCTGCCAGTTCCTCGTTGACTGTAATGTTCTTTTTGCTGCGCAGTCCGTCCAGCAGGTTCGTTGTATACGCTACATGTACACTACCCCCTGAACCTGTGCCGCTGCGATAATAATTCACTTGAATCCGGCCAAAAATTGAAACGTTTTCGGAATGGCCAAGTGGAAGCACCTGTCCTTCATTTTTAAGCAAAACGGCTCCTTCGGCAGCCACTGTACGGCTGAACTCTGCAAACCCTTCCAATGGAACACCAATTAGATTTGTACTCAAATGATTTCCCTCCTGAAATGTTATCTCCATATCTGTGTGAAACGGCTATTTATAAACAAGATTAGATCGTACTCCAATTCTCTGCGATGGAAAAAATAATCTAAAAATTACTCTTGCCCAAGCTAAGCTCATTTAAAAAATAGAACGAACTTCATGGATATGGCAGATTTACTTGTACCTAGTCCCATCTTAACAGATTGCGTACATGAAAATATATGAGAAATATTTATGTTCTTATAGCAAAAATGAAAGCCACGAACAAAGTCGTCCGTGGCTCTCGCTTCTTTTTTATATAAACGTAGATCATGTCGTCAGCTTCGCATATACCAAAAAGAACAACATATCCTCACCCATGATGACATATCCGGGAACGCGGTAGATTAGATCCACCACCACAAAGGCCACTAACAGCCCCACCATGACCACCATATGAGTCGGACGGAGACGGAGATGCGGATGTCTGTAGCGATGAAACACAAGGGTTGTCGACAGGAAATACAACAACACCGAGCCAAATACAAACGCAAGCATAAACTCATAACTCAGCAGGTTCTGGTACAGCAGTTGGATCGATGCAGCGATCATACTCAGGGAGATGTAGATAAATAGATGCCCGTAGATAATTGCCTGCCCGGCGGTTTGCATCTCTTTGCTCACTTTTTTCTCCACGTTATCGAAGTACTGCCACCACATGGCGATGACAAACAGGGACGTAAAAACAGCAAACAAGATCGATTTCCAATCCCAGTGGTCGGCCGACAATACCGCGATAATGCTGACAACGGATTCACCTAGCAGAATGAGCGTAAAGAGAGCAAAACGTTCCAGCAGATGATGGGTCTGCACAGGCACCTTCACCAGATTTTTACGACCAAGCAGCGGTAAAATAATATCCACGGCAATTCCGGCATACAAAATCACATACCGCACCCAAGAATCAAAGAACAGCGAACCCGATGAGATCACGATGCCAATGATAAACGAGAGGCCCAGGAAACGGGCGGCCTGCTGCTGATGCTCGCTTTTCGATTTGTGGATCGTCAGGTACTGAATCGCGGTAAATGCTCTGGAACCAATGTAACCTACGAAGAAAGACAGATAGTGTTCGTCAAAATGAGTCGAAAGACTCGCCGTCATAATGAGTACGGACAGCAGTTGAAGGATGAGGAAAATCCGATGGCTCAGAATATCCTGACCATAACGGTTGATGAATAAGGTCTGGCCTACCCACGCCCACCATACCGGGATGAAGATTAACACAAACTTTAATAAATATTCCCATGTAATGACGCCATGCTCGGCATGTAACAAGACATGGCCTGCTTTGGAGACTGCCGCGACAAAAAGTAAATCATAGAACAGCTCCAGCCAGGTGACCTTTTTCTCCATCATCCCTCAATGCTCCTTTATCTCTCTAAGTCACTCTGTCACAGCTGTGACAGGCGTAAGTGTTCTGACTTGAATCGGCTGCAGATTATCCTCGATCTGAGTCCGGTATTGTTCAAACCACTCTGGCAACATCAGTTTCTGTCCAAGCGCTTCGGCGGGTTCGTCTTTGGCAAAGCCTGGAGGATCGGTCGCAATCTCAAACAGGATGCCGCCAGCTTCTCTGAAGTAAATCGCGTTAAAATACTGACGATCCCGTACCGGAGTCGGCTGGTAGCCATACTCGCGCACGGCTTCGCTCCACTGCGCGTGCTGTGCATCATCGACTGCACGCCATGCGATATGGTGCACCGTTCCTGCGCCGCCCATACCAAGTGGCACGCGGGTAACAGGCACATCCACGATATTGCCAATGTCACCGATGGAACGGAAGCGGGCATATTCTTCATTTTCGCCCACTTTCACAAATCCGAGAATACGCTCAAGTGCATCCATCGTACGCTGCGGATTCACACTGAACAGTACGGCTCCACCGAACCCTTTGATTGCATGTTCAGCAGGAATACCTTCCTGCACCCAAGTATTTGCCGCTCCTTCTTCCCGCTCAACAAGCTCCAGACGCAAGCCTTCGCTATCTTCGAATTGCAGCAATTCCTCATCAAAGCGGTTAGTGCGAGTTAATTCGATATTAAAACTTTCCAGACGATTTTGCCAGAAGTCCATAGAACCCGGTGGAATGACATATGAAGTGATGCCTACCTGACCGCCGCCAATCTGGCCTCGTGGTGAACCAGCCGCCGGGAAGAAGGTAATAATGGTTCCTGGACTGCCGTGCTCATCTCCGAAGTACAGATGGTATACATCCGGTGCATCGAAGTTTACTGTTTTTTTCACTAGACGAAGTCCCAGAACTCCGGCGTAAAAATCAACGTTAGCCTGCGGATCTCCAGCAAAAGCGGTAATGTGGTGGATGCCTGTCGTTTGAATATTCATGATTATTTCCTCCTTGGTTTGTATGCTTATTTATAGTGGAATCATACTATCTTTAAATTAAGATATATGGTCTGTGCTACTAGTGCCGGATTGAGACTAACATCCGCACGAGTAGCACAGTTTATCGTGAACTCCCTAATCAGGGAACGTTTAGTGCCCCTCTGCTTCTGCAACAAAATCTATGGATTCTGTCTGGAAGCCTGTTCTTGTTTCAATTTATCTGGAGTCACGTCATCGCCGTTTGGATCGTAGATGGTGGCATTCAGCAAAATGTCGTTGACTGAACCACGGAAAGTCTGCAAATATTCCTGGCGAAGGCGAGTCTGTTCAGCCTGTTCCATCTCCGTCAACCCACCTGCTTTGGCTTTTCTCGCGAGTTCATTAATTCGCGTCAATGTTGGAATCATCATCTGGATCTCTCCTCCTGTTCAATCATTTGAAGATATTTATTTGAGTATATTCTTGTGTTAATCTTGCTGTCACTTTCATTCAAATTAAATATCTTAATATAAAGATAATTGATTTTGTTTTGGTTGTCAACACTTTGTTTTTATGAAAAATCAAGCGGGTTTGCTTCGCATTCAAACGTATCGCTCCTATATAATTAAAATCAATAAAAGGTTAGCCCTACGGATATGATCTCCTGTAGAACTAACCTTTTATTCGAAGTTATGCTTAGCATACAGTTAGATAAGCTTAAATTGAAGTTGAACCTCAGGTATCCCGTTACTTCGGGAATCCGGATTTAGCAAGCGATCAGGCCAGCTTTTGTCCGCAGTTCGGACAGAAGTTGGCTCCTTCATTTTTGGCACCACAGTTCGGACAGAAGTTTGGCTTTTTGCCATCCTCACCAGAAGACGAAGGCGCACCCGCATTATTATTCTGCTGTTGACTTTGATTCTGGTTGCTTTGGTTATTCCCTTGGTTATTTGAATTTTGATGATTGGAGTTCTGATTGTTCTGGTTCATGTTTTTCAGCATTTCATTCGCCATGTTCATACCCATCATCATACCTGCCATATCGGAAGCTGCACCGCCGCCCTGTACTTTACCGGAAGAGATCCCGTCGGTCATACTCACCTGCTGGTACTTTTGCAGATTGCCGATCATCTCGTGGGAGGCCGTTTTGGTGATCATATCCTGAATTTCCTGCGGATAGTTAAAGCTCATCACCTGGAAGCCGGTTATGCCAATCCCGATATCCATCATCTGCATATCCAGATCCTCTTGAATACCGCGTGCAATATCCGATGCATTCGCTTGTAGATTGAACATGTCCTTGCCCTCACGGCTAATCCACTTCATCAGTAGCTGATCCAGCACAGACGTGATGCGGATTTTGACATCCTCCACCAGGTAACTCTGTTTGATGCCTGCGATTTTATCGATCAGGGTGACATGGTCACTAACCTTAAAGTTAAACGTTCCGTTCGCCCGAATCGGCATACCGCCGGGAAGCTGCGGTGTCGGAATCAGTACCGGACTTTGCGTACCCCAGCGGACGGTGAACTCCTTTGTATTTACAAACAAAACCTCAACCCGCATACCGCTGTTGAATCCGAACTTGAATCCTTTTAGCGTGGACAGAAACGGAATAATCTCCGAGTCGATATTAAACGAACCTTCGTCCTCAAAAATACCTTCCACCTTACCGTTATTCAGGAAAATCGCATCCTGTCCCGAGCGGATAATCAGCTTACTGCCCTTTTTAATCTCTCGGTTGTTCCACTTCCAGAAGATCATATCATCTCTGAATTCTTCCCATTCCACTACGTTGGAGAACTGATTTCTGAAAAATCCCATGTTCGATCCCGTCCCTTCTATAGTAACCCTATCAAGCTTCATCTACGTTGTGCCATCATTCAATAAATGTTGACGATATGTCTGGTTATTGCGGTTAGAACGATCGGCTACTACCACTGTGCGAATGTCCACCTGCGGTCGTACCTCCACCACCGCCGCCTCCGCTGTTGTTATTGTTTTTCTCAATTTTGGTCTTCGTGACCGTTGTGCGAATATATCGATCCTGACGATCAATCACATGAGAGTTATCCGAATCCTCATAAGTAGCGCGGTTCACCGTCACACGTCCGCCCGAACGATAGGTCATGACACCAACGACAATACCACCAATCGCTACAGATGCGGCAAGCTGAAACCATGTTTTGAATAAAATATTATCCGGGTTCACTCCAGGCTTGAGATCCAGATATTCGTAAGACAGGTTCAGAAACTTTTCAAAAGCGATCCGATAATTGCCTTCTGATAAATCCGAGTAAATTTTGTCTGTAATTCTAGCGGTTCGGTCGTTGTCGACGTATTCTTCACCTTTATAAAAACCCGCCACATAAACCTTCCGATTGTACATATCCAATGTCAGCATAACGGTGTTCCCATGAGGTTTATCATACCCTGGTGCTCGGTTATCGTAGAATTCCTGAGTCAGAAGCTTATCTTCCTTCTGTTCCTCGTTGTTAGTCGTGTAAATGATCAAGTCCGTCTGACGCTCCGCCGAATACTGATTCGCCAGTGCATTTAATTCATTTCGATCCTGTTCACTTAACAGGTTAGCCTCATCGTAGATGAGGTTTTTGTTCTCGGCTGCGGATGCTGATGATATCGGAAAGATCGGAGCGAGCATGGTCACTAGAAGTACAATTAGCGCTGCCATCGCAACTACGGGTCTTTTTTGGCTCACAGGAATCCGCCTCCCATCATCCACGACACCAGCTTCAGCGACAACAGTGAAACGGCGGCGACACCCGTAAACCATCCAGCCACTTTGGCTTTACTGATCGGTGGTTTGCCGACCACTTTACCCGTCTGTCCATTCATGGCAAAGGTGTACTGTTTGTGGTTGTAATCATAGTTGACCATCCATACGGGTAACAGGACATAGTCTGCATTTTTGAGCGTGGTATCGATATGTTTATTGGTGTAGCTCACGCTTGTATATCCCGATACGGTAGAGGCGATGTAAGAATCAATGTAGGATCTTGTCTTATCCTTGGCCCGTGGGAAAAGCTCATCTTCGGAATAACTGTATTTTTCCGCAATATATCCCGCCAGATACGGGGTTTTGAACAATTTCAGCTCATTGTAGGGAAAAGGCTCCAGCTTATCCATCAGCTCGTCGTTCATTTTTTCCGATGCGTCGATGGGCAGATTCACGTATTCCAACCGAATTTTACGATAAATATCAAAATGCTGCGTCTCCGTATAATGGTAGTCACCCTGCGTATAGGATCGTACCTTGGTACCCTGAGCATGGACCTCAATTCGGTTATGTAAATCATAAAGCCAGAACGGCACGTATATGCCGGTAACGCTCTGGATGCGATCAGCGGTCATGAAGCCACCGGGCGTGAGCAGACCGTTTCTGCACCATTTTTTGAACGCCTGTTTCGCTTGATCTTTGTTGATGGAAAAAGGAATCACCATCGCCGGGGCCAAATTGCCCGTCAGCCGATCACTTAGCACCACCGCCGCACCGCAGAAACTGCATGTCGTTGCACTTGTCTCCGGTTCGGTCACGATATCTGCTCCGCAGCTGTTGCAGTGATATTCCTTCACTTCCCCCTCCGTAAACACCTGCTTCTTCAAGGGATCAGGGAGCTGTTCAATGTTGTCCTGCCGCCCGCAGCTCGGACAAGATAATGCACCGGACACACTATCAAAAATCATGCCGCTGCCGCAATTCGGACATTTATACTCTAATACCGGCATCTGTTCACCTCCGTGTCTAAATCGGATGTCTTACTTCCCTAGTTTCTCCTGGATCGCTGCCAGTTCCTCGTCCGCACTTGGACTTGGATTCTCTCTATTCCTATTACCCGCATCCGCGTTCATATCCCGCTCCAGCTGTGCAATAAGTTCATCCAGATCATCTTCCTGTGTGCCTGCACGAAGCTCGGCAAGTGCTTCCGCTTCATTTAATGCCTGATTCGCTTGATCTTCCATCGCTTTAAACGCAGATTCAGCACGGCTCGCAGATGCATTTTGTTCATTCAACTGCTGCTTTGCCTTCGCATCAGCCATGCGGCCTTTCAGCTCTGCATGTCTTGCCTCCAATGTCCCCAAATCTGCAACAAGTTTGTCGTTCATGTGTTTCATCATCTGCGCTTTGGCGGAGGCCCGGTCATATGCCGCTTGTAATTCATTGCGTTTGTCAGCCAGCTTCACTTTTTTCTCCAAAAAGCTGCGTGCCTTGTCCACATCACCTGACTCCGCTGATTTCTCCGCATAACGTTGCAACTTGTTCACCTCAGCTTGGCACTCATCCAGTGCCCGCTTGGCCCGATTTTCATCCGACAGTACCGCGGCTGTCTCCGCTTTCACCTGTCCCAAGTCACTGCTCAGGCTCCGCATGTACTCGTTCACCGTTTTCTCCGGATCATCTGCCCGGTTCAGCATATGATTCACATTGGCCTTCATCACGTCTCTAAACCTCGATAAGATTCCCACCATTTGTTCCTCCTTCGGGTATGTTCATATGAATATAATACATGAATAACACCGCATACGTTTCATTAAAATGATTCTAAGCTCTGGCTACATCTCCTCAGGCAGGCTCTCCACCGCTGTAAAAAAGACATCCAGCAGCTCCACACCATACGCAGTCCGCACGTATTCTGTAATCTCTGCCACATCCTCTTGCCGCTGATACTCCAGGCACGGACGGCCTTCGCTCCACAGCACTCTGCAAGGGAATCGCTCCACCACACACTGGATAATATGGTCTGGATCAGCGGCTTTATGTATATTGGGCATATGTCTCGACTCCTTTATATAAATTAGCTTTGATGTCGCAAACGCGCTCTAACTATGCACTTAGTAAATCCCTTCCCCAATGCTTTAATTTTGAAATACATGTTGTTTTGATTCAGTGCAGTTCGTCACATCGTTCTTCATACCTCGCTTCACTCCTCTTCAAAGATGCCTTTCTTCTTCAAATTAGCTATAATAAAGGGATCAATGATTTTATAAAAGGCAGGAAAACTATGCGTACACGAGTTCATTTCATCGCTCCTTATGAATCGATGATTCCTATTATAGAAGAATGCATACCTCACTATCCTGAGCTATCCATCCAGACCGATGTGGGTGACTTGGCAAAAGGGGTAGAGCTGGCCATTCAAGCTGAGAAAAACGGTGCAGAAATTATTATTAGCCGCGGCGGAACCGCGCAACTTATTAAACAGGCGGTGGCCGTTCCTGTCATCGATGTGCAGCTATCTGGCTATGACATGATTCGTTCTCTCACACTGGCAAGCCAGTTTAACGGACATACAGCTATCGTTGGATTCTCCAACATTACATCTGGCGCACAGTCCATAATCGACCTGATGGATCTGCCGCTCAAAGTTTACACCATACATAGCTCCGAAGAGGTCGCCAGGTTACTACTGGAGTTGAAGGCCTCTGGGTACCAGCAGATTGTGGGTGACGTTATTACCGTGAATACCGCAAAGGCCTACGGTCTGGACGGTTTATTGATTCAATCGGGCACCGAATCCATTCTCAGAGCCATGGAGGATGCACAGCTAGTCTACCGTTATTTGAGCAAAAATCAGACGGTCTCCATCATACTCCATGATCTCGTGACCCAAGAGCATCGGAATCTGCTGATTTTGGACGAACAGGACGAAGTAGTTTTTGAAAACTGGGCTGATTTTGATCATAATCCACTCACCGAAAATCACTTGTATCTAATGAACACAAGTCTGGAGTTCCATCAATCCAAAATTCAGAACGTGTTTATGGTAGACGATTATCAATTGACGGTGCAGGCTTATGAAACCAAGCTGGATAACAAGAGCTACAAGGTGTATCTGCTGGAAAAAGGAGAACCTTACGCATTTGCACAATTCGGCATCACCACGTTCACCGATTCCTCGATGGAGCCCATCGTTGCCGAATCACCTGCCATGCAGGCTGTATTAAAGAATATCCGCGCACTCTATTCGCATAATGAAGCGATATACTTATTGGGCGAAGCCGACTCTGGTAAATCCTTTCTGGTCAAACATATGCATCAGATACATGCTGGCGGTGGACTTTTGTTGCAAATTGATCTCTCCCAGGTTCCTTCAGGTCATTTGCACAAAATCCCGTTAACCAAGGTGAAAACGGTCGAGCTGAATCAGATCGAATCACGCCTGAACGATCCTGAGCTGCTTACCTTCATCGAGACCTGTCTCCAAAACAACATCGGTCTGTTTATTCTAAGTGAGCAAGTGCCTGATCCGAATTGGACACTCCGGCTGAAGCTGAACACACTCATGATGCCAAGCCTGGCCGAACGTACGGAGGATCTTGAACCGTTGATGCAGCATTTCCTGACGGGGTATTATCACAAATACGGCACTACCGCTGTACGAATCAAGGAGGATGCAGTACAGATAATTCGGGATCAGGCCGCACAGATGAACGTCAATCAACTGAAACATCTGATCAAACAAGCTGCGCTGAATGAACCGGATTATGTCATTACGAGGGGCACTTTAACCCGTCTACTTCATCAACAGTCTGCGGCAAATGTAAGTGCAATGAAGCTTGGTGGCACATTAAAAGAAATTGAGCAGGAAGTCATTAAGCGAGTGCTACAGGAAGAAAATAATAATCAATCCAAAGCCGCTGAGCGTCTGGGGATTAACCGAGCCACATTATGGCGTAAACTTAAAGATTAACTTTAAGTTTACGTCTTTTTTTATGGGCTTTTTTTGCGGGTTTCTTTTTCAAAAGCAGCACTCCTTATGCTCGTTTAATGGATATTGGACTACGTATGATAATGTGTTGCATTTTTAAACATAAGTGCACTTAATTTAAATTTACAATAATTTATTGTTGCTAATTTAAACAACATAAGCTAACATAGTCTCTGCAAGCGCTTAAGAAAACGATTACTTCATAAGGAGCTACGACTATGAACATTAAAGCTACTCTCGATCGCATCCCTGGCGGTATGATGGTTGTTCCCCTGTTGCTAGGTGCAACGATCAATACATTTTTCCCGAATGCTCTACGCATCGGTGGATTTACAGAAGCTCTTTTTGTAAACAGTGCGAGCACACTCATTGCATTATTCCTGTTAATTGCAGGTACACAGATCACATTTAAAACAGCTGGTTCCTCTGTCGGCAAAGGTTTGACCCTGCTTACGTTCAAGTGGGTAATCGGTGCTGGTCTTGGTTTCATCGCTATTCTACTCGCTGACTCAAACGGCTTATTTCTAGGACTTGCTCCGCTTGCCATTATTGCAGCTATGACGAACTCCAACGGCGGCCTCTACATTGCACTTGCAGGTCAATATGGCAAAGAAGATGATAAAGCAGCCTACCCGTTCCTCGCACTTAGTGACGGTCCATTTCTAACGATGGTAGCGCTCTCGATCTTTGGTGCGATGGGCTTTGCGAACGGTATGTTCTCTCCGATGTCCTTTGTTGCGGTATTGCTTCCACTGATCGTTGGTGTCATTATTGGTAATCTGGATCGTAACATGGCTGAATGGTTGCACAAAGGCAGTGACAAGCTCGTTCCGTTTTTTGCCTTTGCACTTGGTATGGGCATCAACTTCTCCTCCATTATCCAAGGTGGACTTGGTGGAATTCTGCTCGGCGTGCTGACTGTGATTCTTACAGGCGGGGTTGGATACTTGCTCTTCAAAGCCATCGGCTGGAATCCCATTGTTGGCGCATCCGAAGGTTCTACAGCAGGGAATGCGGTAGGTACACCAGCCGCCATCGTAGCTGCCAACGCTTCATTTGGCCCTATTGCGGAGATTGCTACGGTGCAGATTGCGGCAAGTGTTGTGACCACGGCAATTTTGTTGCCGATCTTTATCGGTTTCCTCTCTAAACGGCTGGAGAAATCAGGCGGGGTCGCCAAATATAATGAACGACCGACCACATAAATAATGGGCATTAATACTGAGTAATTTTTTTGAATTTTTTACCATATAAATTGAACTATCTATTTACACATTAACGGAGAGGACAGAAAAAACCTGGAGAAGCGAAGCGTTCGCCTTTATCACCGGATTTCCCCCTTTGGAAAAGGAATTCAAGAAATCTGGGGATAACAGCGATTGGAAGGTTATTCTGTCATCGGAGTGATCCGTGTAAACACCTTTGGTTCAATTTATATGGTTAATGTAACAAACGAAAACTAAAGGAGGGATGACTGCATGAAACTGGCCATTATTGCAGATGATTTGACCGGTGCCAATGACAGCGGGGTGCAGCTAGCCCGGCATGGCCTGAAGACGAGTGTTCTATTTAATATGGACGAGGCCTCACTGGCCTCTTATGATACCGTTGTTTTTGATACGGATAGCCGTTCTATTGCAGCAGAGGAAGCTTATAATCGCGTGTATCATGCAGCCAAGCTGCTGACGGAGAACGGGTTCGATACGCTTTTCAAAAAGATGGATTCCACCATGCGAGGCAATATCGGTATCGAGATCGATGCAGTGTATGATGTTGTACAACCTGATTTCATGATGATCGCCCCGGGATATCCGAAAAATAACCGCACCATTCGGGAGGGTATTCATTATCTGAACGGCGTGCCACTTGCGGAGACAGAGATTGCTCTTGATCCGAAGACACCCGTGACGCTCTCTTACCTGCCGGATCTGCTCAAACAGCAGACGGAATACCGCGTGGGCGAGATCACAATTGGTGATCTGGAAGCTGGACAAAAGCAATTACATGCCAAACTGGAGCAGTTCAAACAAAACAACATTCCGTATGTACTGGTGGATTCCACAGAGGAAGCACATTTGGAGCAGATTTTGCAGATGACACGGGACATGCCGTATGCATTTGCTTGGGCGGGTTCAGCAGGGATTGCGAACTATCTACCGGCTCACTATGAGCTAGAATCCAAATCCGCCGCACTCACCATCCCGGAAAATACCGGCCCCATCTTAACCGTCGTGGGCAGTGTGAATAAAAACTCTCGTGAGCAGTTGTATCGTTTGCTTCGTCAGTCTCGGATCGCGTCCGTATCGTTTCATTCATTCAAAGCCGTATCGGCAGAGGCAGATCGTACTGCGGAGATGGAACGTGTCTACGATGAGGTTAGAACCAAAGCGCTGGAGAGGGAAGATGTTGTGCTCTACTCCACTGCCGAATCCATCGATATTGAGCTGGCACGGGCAACAGGTGAGAATCGCGGATTGAATCACACACAAGTCAGCAACGAAATCGTACGTGCGATAGGCGAAATATGCGCCAGATTGCTCGAAGAGGGACTTTTCAAAGGAGTATCCATGACGGGCGGTGATACCGCCAAACAGATTTGTCTGAAATGGAATATTAGCGGATTCGAACTGCTGGACGAGCTCGAAATCGGCGTGCCAATCTCCAGATTTATGGGTATTGAAGATTTATATGTGATTACCAAAGCCGGCGGATTTGGCAAACCGGACGTCTTTATCCGAGCGATTCAAAAATTAAAAGGGGGCATTCTCGTATGAAACCCACAGTAGGTATTACGATGGGCGATGCCGCAGGCATTGGACCGGAGATTATTATGAAAGCACTGGCACATCAAGAGGTATATGATCAGTGCAACCCGCTTGTGATCGGTGATGCAAAGATTTTGGAGCGTGTGCTACCCGTGATCGGCTCCAACTTGAAAGTGAATTCTATTCAGGAACCAGAAGAAGCAAAGTATAAATTCGGTACTGTCGATGTCATTGATCTGAACTTTGTTCCAGCTGATCTGGAGTACGGAAAAGTGTCAGCTGTCGCGGGAGATGCGGCATTTCAGTTTCTTGCGAAGGCCATTGATTTGGCGAAAAAGAAACAGATTCACTCGATCTGCACAGCACCGCTTAACAAAGAAGCACTGCATCTGGGAGGTCATCTGTATCCAGGCCATACGGAGATTTTGGCAGACCTGACGGACACCGAGGACTTCTCCATGATGCTCACTACGCCTAACTTGCGCGTCATTCACTTGACCACTCATATGGGCCTGATTGATGCTATTGCGAGCATTAACCCGGAAAGAACCTACACGGTTGTGAAGCTGGCTCATGATACGTTGAAAAAAGCAGGCTTTGACAATCCACGCGTCGCGGTATGCGGGATTAACCCTCATGCCGGAGAGAACGGCCTATTCGGCAACGGGGAAGAAGAAGAGAAGTTGCAGCCCGGCATTGAGCGTGCGCAGCAGGAAGGCATTAACGTCGTTGGTCCACTGCCAGCGGACACACTCTTCTTCCGCGCAGGCCGCGGCGACTTCGACATCGTTGTTGCCTGCTATCACGACCAAGGCCATGCCCCAATCAAGGTGATGGGCATTGAGGAAGGCGTAAACATCACGGTAGGCCTGAAAGGCGGCATCATCCGCACATCCGTGGACCACGGTACTGCCTTTGATATCGCTGGCAAAAACATCGCTGATGATAAAAGCATGCTGGCCGCCATTCGTTCCGCCATTGAGCTTGCACCGAAAGATTTGGTGTAAAGAGAGTACTATTTTCATGTACACCTATACAGTCAGAGTAAGTTAGAAAAAGCAAACCCGTTGATTAGCGGGTTTGCTTTTTCTGAATATAATCTATGTATAACTCAAATGACTACAAAAACGTACGAATTTTATCCAGACATTCTCTGACGACTTCATCGGAGGCCTTAGCAACGATATCGATTTGACGAGCTTTCCAGTCCAGATTCTTAATTTGATCTGTTAAAATAACCCCATCAAAGTATGACCCTTCTGGCAGCAATACTTCAAACCCCCAGCCTCTTACCGTATGCGTTATAGGACAAACCGAGACAAATCCTGTTGCTTCATTAAATGCTGCTGGTGACAGCACAATAGCAGGCCTTCTGCCTGCCTGTTCATGCCCGGTTTGTGGATTAAAATTGATCCAGACCAGATCTCCTCGTTCAGCACTCATTTAGATTAATTCTTTCCCTTCTCTGCCAAAATCAATTTCATCATGGCGATTTTCTGGTTTGCACTGTGCCAGCAATTCTTCCAAGGTCGGCTTTTTCTTCTGAGGTACCACGATAAGTGTGTTATCATCACTTACAATTAAATCAACTTCCGTTCCTTGGTAAACCTCAATTTTTTCGGCAATATGGCTTGGAATTCGAATCCCTAAACTATTTCCCCATTTCTGCACAGTAGTCGACATCGAAAACCCTCCTTGATTCAGAGATTTTGGATTCATTATATCACGCCCCCCGCCCTTCCGTATACACATAGTATATACACCTGAAGCGGTAATGATACAGATGAAACATCATATAGATAAAACAAGGCAAACCTACTTCATTCGAAGGTTTGCCTTGTTATTTTTTATATCCATACACCTCTAATGAAAAGAACAGCTACGATTCCTCTGTCACCCATTTTTATGAACCAACATGGGCAACGCCTCGAATCTCCACCCATTGTTCAGGGAATGCCAGATAATTTACCCCAATCAGACTGCCTGCCGGTCGATGCTCACCAATATACTCTTTAAACATTTCGATGGCGATTTCCCCGTGCTTCTGCGCCTGGGTCAAGTAAATTTCAACATAGGCGAGATTAGACTTAGTTACACCAAACTGTGCTAATACGATATCCAAGTTCTCTAATGTCTGTAATACTTGTGCCTGAATATTCCCCTCCCCAACAAAGCTGCCTTCTGCGTTGTGAGAAAATTGTCCAGAGATGTACAGCGTATTGTTGACGCGGTAGCCTTGAGAGATACCATGATCCCAGAGATTATGATTGTACGTTTGAATTGTGGTCATATGCCTAGCCCCTTTACTTTAATTTAAGGCTAGTATAGACTGGGCAAAAAGATTAGGATAGTACGCACAATAAAGATAGGTACTATCTGAAAGGATAGTGTAAACATGGGCATATCCGACTTTGACGGCGAGAATATAGCTATTCAAGATACACCTTTTGGCTACACCATGTCTGTCATCGGTGGTAAGTGGAAGATGATTATTTTATATCTGCTCGCTGCCAAGCAACCGGTTCGTTTCAATGAAATGCAGCGGCAGATTGGAGCGATCACGTACAAAGTTTTAAGTGCACAGCTCAAGGAACTAGAGGCGGATGGATTAGTTAAGCGCAAAGAGTTTCCGCAGATTCCACCCAAAGTAGAATATTCACTGACATCGAAAGCACAGACACTCTTACCCGTACTGGAACAGCTGTGCGAGTGGGGCGAAAAGAATCGTTAAAGCGGTAAAGCTTTTAGAGACAACGAATAAAGATGGATTCCCTGTCATTTTCAATGGTCTGTATTCGGCATTCGGGTATCTTATGCTAAACTGAGTATATTCAGTAGATTGTGTTGCAGTCGCTGCACCATTGTAGTACCACAAGACACGTTTTAGTTTTAAATCAGACGAAAGAAGAGATTGTTCATGGGAAGAAAGCAATCGTTTACGGAAACAGAGCTGCTGGATATGACCAAAAAATTGGTGCTTGAGCATGGGTACGACGGTTTCCACCTCAAGCTGCTTTCGCAGCATCTCTCCGGAGCTCGGAGTACCATCTATCAGTATTACGCCAATAAAGAGGAGATTGTGGCTGCTTGCATGAAAAGAGTCATCGCTAATGTATTGGAACATGCATCAGCCGTTGATGAGTCCGACCCATTAGAAGCGCTTGAAGAACTGCTACTTATTTACGTTGAAGAAGCTGCGCTCCATCAGCTTCTAGGGGATGCGAATAAAATTAATACCTCCAACTCTCCTGCAGCAGCAAGAGATCTTGAATTTATTGAAGAAGCGCACCAGACACTCAAACATCAATTATCACGTTTGTTTGAACGTGCTCAACAGGATAAATCTCTCCGCCAAGATATCCCTCTACCTGTACTTATTGGTGTCTTTTTTAACTTGTTTAATACACCTAACATGATGAATTTGCCTACAGCTGATTGGGGTAGACTACTTTTTCAAACGTGGATTGGAGGAGCCAAGAGATGAGTTTTCTTCTTGGGACTAATTTGACACAAGTGTCAATTATATTGTTTAATAAATAAGAACGTGTGTCGCGACACTTCAAATCTGACACAAGTGTCATAAAAGGGGTTGAGAGAGTGTTTTTAGCTGTAAAAGAATTAATGCACAGTAAATTGAAATTTCTAATGATTATCATCATTTTTGTATTGATCGCTTGGCTGGTATTTATTTTATCCGGTCTAGGCAATGGGTTATCCACGCTAGCTGCATCTACCTTTAAGAATATGAAAGCGGACTATGTCATTTTTGAAGAAGGCTCCCAGTCTTCCATGAGCAAGTCTTTATTGTCTGGTCAACGGGTGCCGGAGGCTGAAAAGCTGCCTAATGTTGAAGCTGCCGCACCCATGGGTAGCACGATGGCGACAGCAATGAAGGGTGAAAATTCAAAGAACGAAGATAAGGTAGATATTGCGATTATAGGCATTCTTCCAGGAAGTTTTCTAGAACCGAAGGTAGTCGAAGGTAAACCTCTATCTTCGGATAACCCTACTAGTGTAGTGGTGAATACTTCCCTTAAAGATGAGGGCTTCAAAATCGGAGATACGTTTCAATTAGATGGTACGACCGAATCCCTAACCATTATCGGTTTTGTGGAGAATGAGACGTATAACCACGTTGCATCCGTATTTACACCGATCGATCAATGGCGGAAGATTGCCTTTGCTGCTCCAGGTTCCGATAAAGGAGTGCCTGAGCCCGTTAATGCCATCATGCTACAGGGCGAAAATATCGATCAGGCTGAACTCAATGCGACCTTGTCTGGCACAGATACCGTTACTCGGGCGGAAGCGGTACAAGGCATGCCAGGATATAAAGAAGAGAACGGTACAATTCTAATGATGTTAGCATTTTTGCTCGCTATATCTGCCTTTGTACTGGGTGTATTCTTTTATGTCATCACGATGCAAAAGACGAATCAATTCGGCATTATGAAAGCCATAGGTGCCAGCAATAAATTTCTGAGTAAAACGATCGTATCGCAAGTATTTGTGCTGTCGGTAACAAGTATTCTGGTCGGTATTTTGCTGACTTATGGAACTGCTGCGATTATGCCTAAAGGTATGCCATTCAAGCTGGAGACTAGTCTTGTTGTGACCTATTCCATCATTCTGCTCGTGATTGCAATGTTAAGCTCGTTGGTATCTGTTCGCAAAATTACCAAGATTGATCCGCTCAAAGCGCTCGGGAGGGTTGAATAATGACTACAGGTCTGCAGATGAATGAAGTCACAATGGTTTACGGTGAAGGAAGTCATCAGATGAAGGCTCTTGACCATGTGTCCTTATCCGTAGAGCCAGGAGAATTTGCTGCTGTCGTTGGACCATCCGGTTCTGGTAAAAGTACATTTTTGTCGATCGCTGGGGCGATGCTTAAAGCATCTGAGGGAGAAGTCAGACTAAATGGAAATCTGATCTCGACGCTTACGGAGAAACAGTTGTCCACGATACGACTCAAAGAAATCGGTTTTATCATGCAATCATCTAATCTAGTTCCTTATCTGCATGTTCTTGATCAGCTCCTTGTCGTAAAACGAATGTCCGGAACCGTCAGTAAGGAGGATCAACAATTTGCCATGAAGCTATTGGAAGAGCTAGGACTCGGACAGAAGTTGCGGAAATTCCCAGAGGAATTGTCAGGCGGCGAAAAACAGCGGACAGCCATTGCTCGTGCTTTAATGAATGATCCTAACCTGATTCTGGCAGACGAACCCACCGCAAGTCTGGATACCAAGCGAGCCCATGAAGTGGTCAGTCTCATGGCACAAGAGGTGAAAGCACGCCAAAAAGCGGCCATTATGGTCACGCATGATGAGCGTATGCTTGCCTACTGCGATAAGGTATACCGAATGAATGACGGAATTTTAACGCTCGCTGCAACGTCTTAGAATGAACTTTAACCGATGACTACTATTTTAGTAGGATAACTGCTTCATTTAGCTATCTAGCATTTTCAAGATAAAAAGCAGCAGAAACTATTTTCAGTTCTGCTGCTCTTTATTATTGTTATTTATTCTGTGGGTCGGTACATATTCATTAACCTCAAACGTAAGGATTCTATCGAAAATGATATAGTCTTTTCTACTCTTAAACGGCCCGATATTATTTTTGCCTTTATCGACTGCAAACATTACGGGGCCATTACCCGAAGCTTTTGTTTCATACCAATTAATAAAAGCATTTACTTGGGGCATAGATAGATCAAATTCCTTCTCTAATCCCGTGTTCAACGTGATTGTTAATAGTGCTCTTTCTCGAATGATTAAAAGGGAGGCAGAAACCTCATTGGAAGATGCCCCTTACGTTAGACCAATGAAACCTTTTAATTTCTTTAACATTACGAAACCTCCATTTTTTTTATAAACATCATACTATCCTTCATGTCCTCCTTTGTCCAAACATAAGATGGAATATATTGTAAATTTTGATGTGTGAAATAAAATTAAGATTATGTATAACTTTTTCATTCCATAACAAAGAGCCAGCATCATAACCTCTTTGCTGACTCTTCCTTTTTTACGCTAATCATTTTCCCCTCATTCGAATCTTCCACATAATTCAGACGATACTCTGTATTCAATTCCTCTCTTCATCTCGCTTAGGTTATTACGCTTTTCCCTCCTCCTACAAGTACCATCTGACGTTCATCCTGTGCTGGTCTGCTACGCCGATACGCACTTGGCGACATTCCATTCTGCTTATTAAAAATGCGATTGAACTGCGAAAAGCTGGTGAAGCCACATTGGGCGGCAATATCCGTAATTTTCTCACTCGAATGTAGTAGCATTTGTTGGGCATTTCGAATTCGGGTCATCTGCACATATTCCGTAAACGTGAAGCCTGTGACTTTGTTGAACTGGCGCGATAGATGATGTGCGCTGACATAAAATCGTCTGGACACGTCCTCCAGCGACATCTCCTGCTGATAGTGACTGTGAATATAGGAAGCAATGGCATACATCCGCTGAGTCATGGATGATCCTTTTTCCTCGCGAACATAACTATTCTCAGCCGCATAGCGATGAAGACCACATAGAAACTCGACAAACTTATGATGAATAGCAACCGATTGAATAGAAGATAACTGCTGTGATATCGCAAAAATGTCGTTAAGGGGCGCAAGAATTTCCTTACGCCGTTCTTCCGAGAAGCGGAAAATGGGAACCTGCGCATTAAATATCGTAAACAGCTCGCTGTAACCGTTCTCAAGTCCAGGCACACTGCGAGGCATAGCAAAATTAATCATTAACCGTTTGGGTGGCACACCCTTCGGATATTGGGTTTTATGAAGCAGAGCAGGCCGAAGCAACACAATATCATAGGGCTGCATCTCGTATAAACTGCCTTCAATAATATGTGCAGCGGTCCGATCCAGCAGAATGCAAATTTCATGAAAATCATGAAAATGCTGAAATTCCATATTGAGGTCATGCGAACGCTCGTCGTAATCCAGGTAATAATAAAGCGAATCCCCTGGCTGGTTCACATGGATCGCATATCCCTTCTCATATGTCAAAACCGATGATGTCATGGACATGCTCCTTCCCTAGGGCGTGTCTGAAAACGCTGAAGAAAGCAGATTTTGCCGAATTTTCGTTCCAAGCAAGGAAGTTTCCCGCAGGCGTGCCGGGGCACGTCAAGGGGAAGTGACGTAGCAGGGGGCGAAAAGGGGGTAAAAGATGCACTTCAGTAGATTTCAAGACACGCCCTAATCATTCATACGTCTATTTTAGCATGAAATGCAATAAAAATACGGCATTTCCAGCATACATTACGTAGTTTCTAGGATTTTTCGTTTGATATGATAAAGTTAAAATGTCAGCGTTTTCAATAATGAAGCTTCTATTGTTGTTGAAGTAGCCCTTACAGCCTGTACTTACTAAATACCAAGGTGGGAAACACATATGAAATTGAATTCCTTGTCTACTCGAATCCATACGATTGTGAAACACTTGGAAAGTGCACGATTAACGTCAAAGACATATATACCCGAGCTTTATCATAAAGAGAGTGGATACCATACCTGGGATCTCGTGCATGAAGACCCTTCCTCATGGAATGTGTTCCGCAAAGGCGACGGCTGGGGCGGCAAAGATGTACACAGCTGCTTCAAAACCCGCATTCGCATTCCCGACCATTTGGAGGGAAAAAAGGTCGTCTGCGCCATCGTTACCGGTGCCACAGATATTTGGAACTATGATAACCCGCAGTTTCTGGCCTTCCTGAACGGAGAACTGATCTGTGGTCTGGATGTGAATCATACCGAGATTGACCTGACGCCATCCGCTGTCAAAGGGGAAGAGTTTGAGCTGGCGCTGTATGCCTACTGTAGCACGTCCGCAGCCGATGTTTTCCTGAACGTATATATTGCCGAGCATCATGAGTCTGTCTCGAATTTGTATTATGACCTGAAGGCTGCACTGGATGCGGCAGACCTGCTACGCGAGGATGATCTGGAGCGTCTGAAGTTGATCGAACAGCTGAACGAAGCTGTAAATTTGCTCGATTTACGCCAAGAGAACAGCGCAGCTTTTCACGCATCCGTACTGAAAGCACGTAAGTATCTGCAAAACCATATCTATGGAGAAACTCGCCCCGACAGTGATCATATCCCGACCGTTCACTGCATTGGTCACACTCATATTGACGTGGCATGGCTGTGGACGCTGGATCAGACACGTGAGAAGGTTATCCGCAGCTTCGCGAGTGTGCTTTATCTGATGGATAAATTCCCGGAGTACACCTTCATGTCCTCCCAGCCTCAGCTCTATGCATATTTGAAAGCCGACTTCCCGTCTTTATATGAGAAAATCAAAGAAAAAGTGGCCGAAGGCCGCTGGGAAGCAGAAGGTTCGATGTGGCTGGAAGCGGATTGTAACCTGATCTCGGGTGAATCGATGATCCGTCAGATTATCTATGGCAAACGTTTCTTCAAGGAAGAATTCGGCGTAGAGAACCGTGTGCTCTGGCTGCCCGATGTATTCGGTTATAGCGCAGCGATGCCGCAGATTATGCGCAAGAGCGGGATCGACTATTTTATGACGACCAAGATTGCCTGGAATGACACTAACCAGATTCCAAACGATACGATGTACTGGAGAGGCATTGACGGTTCGGAGGTTCTGACACATTTCATCACGGCCAAAGACTATATTCCACATCCGGAATTTGGAAAGCACCGTTTCGAGACCACATACAACGGACGTTTTAACGCTTCACAAGTGAAAGGCACATGGCAACGATACCAGAACAAAACCATCAACACCGATGTATTGCAATGCTTCGGCTTCGGAGACGGCGGCGGTGGACCAACGGAGGAAATGCTCGAGCACGGCAGACGGCTTGAAAAAGGACTCCCCGGCGTACCCACGGTGAAACGTACATTTGTGCGTGATTTTTTTGAAAAGTTAGAGCAGAATTTAGAAGGCGTACGTTCTGTTCCGCGCTGGTCGGGCGAGCTATATCTGGAATATCACCGCGGTACGTACACGTCCATGGCTCGTAATAAAAAGTATAACCGTCACAGTGAATTTGCACTGTCCGATGCCGAGCTGTTCTCTATGATTCAACGTCAGGCGGATGCCCAAGCCGACTATCCAACCGAAGCATTGGAACACGCATGGAAGCTGACGATGCTGAACCAGTTCCATGATATTTTGCCAGGCAGCTCCATTGAGCAGGTATACATCGATTCGCAGGAACAATATGAAGAGGTGTTGCGTGTCACGGACGAGTTGAAAAGCAGCGCCTTGAACGGCATTGTAAGCCAGATTACGTCGGATGGTGAAGCCATTGTTGTCTTTAACAGTACCGGCTTTGCGCGGACAGATGTGGTGGAACTGCCCGCTTTTGCGAAAAAAGTAACCGTACATGATGGAGATCGTCCTGTACCAAGTCAGTACACACCAGAAGGCGGATTGGTGTTCCTTGCCGAAAACGTGCCTGCATCAGGATACAAAACGTTCCGCATCATACCGGATGCCGCCGCTGATCTTGGCAGTGCAGGTGTATCGGTTGCCCAGTGGCAGTCGGAGCAGCAATCCATCGAGACCCCTTGGTATGATATTCGCCTGAATGAGAGTGCTGAATTTGTATCCGTGTGGGACAAGCTGGAGGGGCGTGAACTGCTTCAATCCGGTGAGCGCGGCAATGTATTGCAAGTATTCGAGGATCGTCCTGCGGAGTATGAGGCATGGAACATTGATGATTTTTACGAACAACATATGTGGGAGATCAATGATCTAGAGTCGATGGAATGGGTAGAGAGCGGCCCGGTACGTTCCGTGCTTCAAGTGAAAAGACAATTCCTGGACTCTGTCGTTGAACAAACTATCATTTTCTACGCACATACACGGCGGATCGACTTCCGTACCTTCGTAGACTGGAAACAGGAGCATTTGTTGCTGAAAGCTGCTTTCCCACTTGATATTTGGAGTGAAAAAGCCGTCTATGAAATCCAGTACGGTAACGTAGAACGCGCAACACACCGCAATACAAGCTGGGATCAGGCTCGTTTTGAGGTATGTGGTCAGAAGTGGGCTGATCTGGCGGAGAGCGGCTACGGCGTTGCCCTGCTAAATGACTGTAAATACGGATATGACATTCACAATTCGGTGATGCGTCTATCCCTGATCAAGAGCGCAACCTATCCGAACGAAAATGCCGACAAAGAGCAGCATGTGTTCACTTACTCCCTCTATCCGCATCAGGGTGATTTCCGTGAGGGACGAGTTATCCAGGCAGCTTATGATCTCAACCGTCCACTGGTTGGTCTGGAAGTAGGTTCACAAACTGGAACATTGCCGGGTACATGGTCGCTCGCTTCTGTGGATCAGGAGAATGTCGTGCTAGAGGTTATTAAAAAGGCCGAGGACAATGATGACATGATCATCCGTGTCTATGAAGCCCATGGCCGCCGTAGCCGTGCCTCCCTGCAATTGCCTGAGGGAACAGGCGTCACAGCATACGCAACTGATTTGCTGGAGAACATTGAAGCGGAGTGCCGCGTGGAGAATGCACGCATTGCTTTTGATATCAAGCCTTACGAGATTCTGACGTTCCGTATTCCGCGCGTATAAGGCATCTGGCTGAGCAGGCTTGTCATAAAGCGGTGAATGCCAAAAAATGTAAAAGCATAGATGTGTTCTGTTCGGGAATCTGGTTAGATGCTGGCCGGTACATCGTTCCATATGTAAAAGAGTGCCGCTTGTCCTTATGGACGAGGGCACTCTTTTCTATGTGTTCTATTTTAAATGCTCAGTAATCTCGGTAGTCTCTCAAAATTCCTCATACTCACTCGGGTCTTGATTCCATAACCTTCCATCCGGACGATTAAACGAAGCGATGACCTGCATCTCCTCTTTGTTCAACTCAAAATCAAAAATATAAATGTTCTCTTGCTGATGCTCTAAGGAACCTGCCTTAGGAATCGGAATAGAGCCAAGCTGAATATGCCAGCGCAATATAATCTGTGTAGGCGTTTTGCCATGCGTTTCTGCAATGCGAACAATATTCTCGTCCTTCAAAATGTCCTGTAAAGCATCATTCCCACGTCCGATAGGACTCCAGGATTCGTTCACAATGCCATGCTTCGCATCCTGCTCCCGCTGCTTCGCTTGATCGAAGAACGGATGTAGCTCGATCTGATTCAGACTTGGTGCGACGCCCGTCTCCTGAATCAGCCGCTCATTGTGTTCAGGCAGGAAGTTGCTGACACCGATGGAGCGGATATATCCGCGTTTTCTCGCTTCGATTAAAGCTTGCCATGCCTCCACATACATGTCTTTCTTCGGATTAGGCCAGTGGATCAAGTATAGGTCATAATAATCCAGATCGGCTCTATACAGCGATTCCTGAATTGCGACCAACGCTTTGTCATAGGCATGATATCTGCCAGGCAGTTTGGAGGTAATGAGCAGTTCCTCTCTCGCAATGGAGCTTTGTTTGATTGCTCTACCCACGGTAGCTTCATTTTCATAGTTATACGCTGTATCAATCAAGCGATACCCTGCATCAAACGCAGACGCAATGGACTGAACCCCTGCTTCCCCTTTCAAACTGTACGTACCAAATCCAATCGCAGGCACTTTCAAGCCATCATTCAACGTGTATTCCGGGATATGATTCATTCGAGAACTCTCCTTTGTAAAAGGTGGTATGATCTTTCCTGAACAGCACTGGAAATATAAAGCATTCTCTCGTTATTCTACCCCTTCACGCCGGCTTGAATCAATTCAGGCAACTCCCGTTCTATCTGCCATCTCCTATAATTAGATCTGTAATGATGTCCAGTTGTTTCTCTACCGCAATAGGGTCACTCGGAAGGAACTGATCAAAATCAATAGAGTACACATGGCCTGATTTCCCCGCTGGTGAAGCATCGACCAGCTTCTGTACGTCTTTAAGCTTGTCCTCCGCTCCCTTATTCACAGCCAGGAACAGACGGTCACCGATAAACTCGGGAATCACCTCGCTGGATACCTCCCATGTTTCGCCATGAATGACGTCCGACTCTACCTTGGCTGCCGGCTTCAATCCAAGATATTTATAAATAATATTGCCCCCCATATTCGTATCTCCGTATACAAAAAGGGCATCTGGACGTACGTTTAGTATAGAGAACGTTTCATCCGCACGAACATAAGGGCTGATTTTTGCTTTGTATTCTGCGATTTTGGCTGTAAACTTCTCATTCCACTGCTTCGCTTCTTCCTGTTTACCGAGAATATCCCCAAACATCTCTATATCTTTGATGGGTTCATTATTCTGCTCGATCACAATGGTTGGGGCAATCTTGCTCAGTGCATCATACCCACCCTCCACAATCTCGGCTAATGCAGGTGTTGTTACAATCAAGTCTGGTTGCAGGGACAGAATCTTCTCCGCATCTGGCGGTATGCCAATATCGGTAATGCCTGTTTTGTCGCTAATATGCGGGTTGTCCAGAACATATGTCGTTGTGCCCACCGGTTTCACGCCAAGTGCGATCAGCTCACCCAGATGAAAGAAACTAACAACACGCTGTGGGTGCACAGGGATGGCTGTTTCGCCTTTTAAGTGTTTATAAACTCTCGTTTCCGCAGCAGTACTGTCTGATGCGGTCGCCGTTGCTGTTTGGCTTGCAGGCTCTTGAGCTGCCGCAGCCCCTCCTGTGGAATTGCTTGCCTGACATGCACTAAGAATCAACGATGTACATAATACCATCATGGCTCCAAAAGCAGGCCTTGAAAATCGAAACATGGATGTATCCCCTTCCTCACTCAATTGATAATAAGACTCATTCTCATTATGGGAATCAAAAGGAGGGGAGACAATGGACGATTCCAACCCATGTAATGGATTATTCTGAACCTGAGCTGCTTGTTGATATTCTGCGCGGAACTGAAGTGGGGAACGACCAGTGTGTTTTTTAAACAATCGACTGAAATAATATACATCTGCATAACCCACCTTGCTGGCAACGTCCTGGATTCGTGCATCCGACTTCAGAAGCAGCTGTTTGGCACGGTGAATACGCTCATGAATCAGATATTCGATTGGCCCTAGTCCGATCTGATTGCGGAATAAACGCGATAAATAACTCGTGCTGCAATCATATCTGCCCGCCAGTTTCTCCGCTGTAATGGACTCCATATAGTTCGCTTTAATATATTTGATAGCGTCGGTCACGATGTTGATTTTAGCACTCTCTGTATGTGCAAGTGTCTGGAGGTTTTGGCTCAAAACCTCGTATACCATCGGTAAAAAGAGTGATTGGGCTTGTAGCCGATCTAAAAGCTCATTGCTATTCCAGTGACGTTCCATCGCTTCACATTTTTCCTGAATTGGCAGCATTGCGTTTGGTGTAAACCCATAAGAATGGGTTAACCTCTCCTGACCCTCTGATGATACAGGTAAAAATGTATATAAAACCAGATATCCGGCCCATTCCTGATCGTGACCCGGCACTTCAAAAATCGTGTTCTTGTTCTCTCCTCCATAGAAAATGTAAGGTGAGCGGCAATGAACAAATTCACCGGACACCCTCACTCCAATCTCTCCATGCGTAAGAATAAAGAAAAACCCAGTATGTGCTTCAAACTCGGACAGATCCGGAACTGCCCCATGTTGTGCATGATAAGACTGAATACTTTGCAACCGCACTGCCGATCGACTCCACTGCTCGATATAAGCATTCCAATCTATTATCCTCTCCATCAACATCCCCCCTGTCTGTACGTGTACTGTATCTCGAATTCTATGAAGTGAGTTATTCTTCACCTGTGTATTGAAGCAATAGCGATTTTCAGGGGAAACGTTACCATTCCTCATCATCTTCCCATGCTCGCCTCATTACTATGTGCTTAAAATATGCCCTATTATATCACAGACAAAAAGCCATCAACCGGAGAGGTTCATGGCTATTCTAAATATCTTCTGAACTACGTAGTGTAACTATATTAGCGCTACTTACTGGAGCTATTTGTATAGCTACATCATGAAACTATGCAAGAATTGGAGAGTCACTCCCAAAAAGTGCTTGATGGATAGGATACCCCATTAATATTCGCGCACGTATTCTTTATTTTCCTTGAGCTGTACAATGTCATGCCCTGTTGGATTCTGGAAGGCACGCAGCCCAAACGTTGATGCAACTGCAAAGATATGGTCAAAGATATCTGCCTGCACATTCTCATACACAGCCCAGTTGGTGTCATTGCTGAACGCATAAATTTCGAGAGGCAATCCGCGATCCTCCGGAGCAAGCTGTCTCACAATCATCGTCATATCCTTATTGATCTTCGGATGATGTCGCAAATATTGATGAATATATTCACGGAACACACCGATGTTGGTGAGTTGTCTGCCATTCACGTTGCTTTCCCGATTTACCTGATGCTCTACGTTGTACGCTTCGATTTCTTTTAATTTCGACGTGACATAATCGGTGAGATAGTGGATTTTTTCAAACTCAGCCACCATCTCTTCGTCACAAAAACGGATACTGCTAATATCAATAAAAATGCTCCGCTTAATCCGTCTGCCGCCGGAAACCTGCATGCCTCTCCAGTTTCGGAATGAGTCAGAGATCAGCGCATAACTCGGAATCATGGTAATCGTCTTATCAAAATTCATGACTTTCACCGTATTCAATGTAATGTCGATCACGTCGCCATCCGCATTGTATTTCGGCATCTCAATCCAGTCGCCTACTCGCACCATATCATTGGATGACAGTTGCACACCCGCAACCAGACCCAGAATGGAATCTTTGAAGATGAGCATCAATACTGCTGATAAAGCCCCCAGTCCACTGAGGATGATTAACGGATTCTGTCCGACCAGACTGGAGATCACAATGATACCGCCAATGATAAACAGTACTATTTTAGCCACCTGAATATAACTCTTGATCGGGCGGATTTTAGACACTTCATAGGTACGATAGATATCATCGAACACGTTCAGCAATGCATTCAGCACCGTAATCATGATAACAATCATGTAGGTCATGGCCGCTTTTTCAATCAAAGCCTGATAACCCGGGAAAATGTAAGCCGTATAATAGATGATAATAGCCGGTACAAGGTGTGATAGTCGCTGGAACAGCTTTTTCTGAACAACGATATGCCCCCATTTGAACCGGTTATGACTCACAATCCGATGCACGGCCTTAAGCACAAGTCGTTTGGCGATATAATTAGCAATCATCGAGATCAGCGCAATAAAGATAATCATAATTACACTGGAAAAGTATCCAAGGGAAGGCTCAGTCATACCGAGTTCCGTTAACTGTTTTTTGATAAAATCCATAACTTCCTCCTGACGCAGTCTAGTTTAGCCTACTATTATAGAGTAGATTAGAGGTTGAGGCAAAAGGACAGAAAATGGTTTATCCAGCTCATATTCAGATAAAGTAGAAAAAACTTTAGTTTGAATCCATAAGATCATTCAAAGAGGTGATGATCTTCTCTTCTTCTCCACTTTCATTTGTCTTAAATCTTTTCAGAGTATACCCAAATTTTTTGAATATAGATTCTTTCAACTTATCCCTTTTTATCTGCTCCGGATTATTCTCATGAAATTTAAATCCATCAACTTCAATGGCCATCGCAAATGATTTGTCCATTTTGTGGTAAATCACGAAATCAACGGAAGAACGATTTTTAATAAACTTTCGCTCCTCTTCGCTTAAACGATCAATATCAGTGAAGAGATTCATTAGATATACCTCACTTGATAAGGAGAACCCTTTAAACTTGGGCCTCTCCATTATTTGAGAAAGTAGTGCCTCCATCAAGTTTTCACTTTTGTGTATCGACCTGTTAAACCTACTAGCATGATTTCTAAAATCTCTTAGCTTATCTGAATATTCCCTATATAAAAGATCAAAAATGGATACTATTTCACTATCCACAACATTGTCATCCAGCGTACTATATTCCATATAACGCATAAGATCTCCCACTTCATTACCGTATTTACGAAATGCTGAGTGATCAGTCACAAGAATAAATTGATGTTGAGCACGTGATACAGCAACATTAATCAAACTAGGATTATTAACAAAATTCATCCCCATATTACCCAACTTTGTCTGGTCAAGAACGGTTGACATAATCATGATCTTCTTTTCTCTACCTTGGTATTTGTGAATGGTGTCACTCTCAATATCCACTGTAAAATGCTCCAATGCCTTTTCCAATTGCTTGCGATAAGGTGTGGCGAAGCCAATATCCGGGTAAACACTATCAATTTCTGACATACCCTGAAGAACTTCCTGCTCAATAACTTCAAGTTCTCTTGAATTAAACTTCCCCTTCTTTCCGTGCGTCAACTCTCTCATATGATTTCCCAATACTGTCCTATAAATCAGCAGCGGAGAATCAGACATTTGGGTATCTGTATACGTAATCAAATCCCCATCGTAATATTTCCTGTTACAAAATTCGATAATTGCGGGATGACAACGATAATGTTCTCGTAGCATAACGCTCGGAATCTCATCTCTATATAAGGCCAGCAGGGATGATAACACATTATGATCAAAATAATCATATGCTTTATCCATGTTAGGATATGGACCTTTTTTGAGTTTCTCTTTAATTTTAAAATCAACGATATGTGGCAACTGCTTTGTATCTCCTACAATGATGGCATGTTTACAACAGGACAAAGCAAGGGCTCCGGATAGTAAATCCACTTGGGAAGACTCATCTATAATACAATAATCAAACATATAGTTAGGTGGTACACAGTTTCTCAATGAATGTGTCGTACTTAGTACAACCGGGTAACACTCAATAAACTCTCTAAAAATGTCTAATCGAGTATACGATTTTTCGTCACACTGAATGACAGCTCTATGATGATATTTCTTATGTAATTTAAGTCTAAAGAGAGTCTCTGAGCAATGCTGATGTTCATCCAGCAGGTTCTGATAATGGTGCGATTCCAGTTCTTCCTCAATCTTCTGAATTTGACTTGAAAGCTCTGCTATCCTCAGAACATAAAATTGCCTTTGATAATTTAATATGACCTCAATACCTTGTTTTCTCAACCTTTTAAAATCTGTAAAACCGTGCTTGAAAAATAACTTAAATGGATAAAACAACTTGTAGCTTTTCTTAATCTCTGCGGCCAAAAAACTGTCCTTCATAAACTCCAAAATTTTATTAGGTGTTTGTTTGTAGAATGACAGCTTCTCCATAAGAGAGACATCTTGTCGAGCAAAATAATTTTCAAAATGCTCCTGTTCAAGTAGATACGCTGAAAGCTTCTGCTTGCACTGTGCTTTTTCTCTATCACGTTCCATCAAACGCTGTATCTGATCATCAAGCTCTTTAATCCTATCCATACAAGCGACCTCCGAGATATCCGTCTCCCAATCGCTCATGTCCAACTTCGGCAAATTCGCAAAAAATTTCCTTTTATTCTCTTGATTCCCCAGACTAGCTACAAAAAATTGATATCCTTTACGTTCCAGCTTCTCCTGCACGTTTAGGACCGCTGCATTATTACCGGATACCACTGCCACTTTTTTGTCTTGCATTATTGCCAAATTAGCGATGATATTTAAGATCGTTTGTGTTTTTCCTGTACCCGGTGGACCCTCTATAATGCTAATGTTGCTTGTTAAAGCATGATCAAGAGCCGTCTTCTGACTTAGATTAAAATTGAATGGGAAAATAGGATTATTCGTAAATCTGCTCTCCCGCTTGATCGGATTTTTTTGAATAATCTGTCCTAAAACACTATTCGGATCAACATAATTCATTTTGGCGAATTCTTTGGACAGGAATGACTCTTTATCCTTGTGATTCTCATCTTCTTGCTCCTCTTCTTCATCCTCGCTTTTACTTTTTACGTATTTCGATATTTCACGCCAGTATTCTAAAACAGCTTTGGCTTCCGGCCGACCTGAAACACTCTGCTCCAGCCGAATTCGATCTTTGTCATAGGTACGCATACTTCCATTTTCAAATACCACTCGAATTTTAATACCAAAATCCAAGACTTGTTTAACATTATTGAACGGAATACTGTCGTGATAGATTATAGAATCGTTCTCCACCTGCACTACATCTGGCTCTTGTAAAATGAGTACGTCTTGAATTTTATATGTATAAATTTTATCTGAAGTTTTAAACGTTATTCTTACTACAGAAGGACCTACCTCAAAATCTGCAACCTGCTCTGTCTCTTCTTTACCTTTAATGATAATCATGATTTTTTCCTGATTCATAATATCCTCACTACATTCTATGTTGTTCTAAAGTTATATCTAAAATTTCTACAAATCAACCTTATATTCCTTTTTCAAAATACTCTCTAACAAAAAGACCCATCAATCTATAGAATGACGGGTCTGCTCTATTTTATGACACTTCATTTTACAGCCTACATTATGTCACTCGGCCATTCTTAACAATTCACTCACCGTGACCATGCGATACCCCTCTGCCGTCAGTTCTTCCACCAGCACACGCACTGCCTCAACAGTCTGGGAACGTTCCCCGTATCCGTCATGGAAGATCAACACACTACCGGGTTTTACCACGGAACGGGTATGTTCCAAAATGTGTTCCACCCCGGGATTGTCCCAATCCTGTGCACCGCCGTTCACCGCACCGATCGTCCGGTAACCACGTTCCGCAGCCAGAGCTAGAATGTCCCCGTTCACGCCAAAATAAGGCGGACGGAAGCTGCGGGCAGCATTGCCCGTGACTTCTTGAACAAGGCGTTCTGCTTGCCGCAATTCTTCGCCGACCTCATCCAGCGTAAGCTCGGTCAGGTTCGGATGAGTGTATGTATGATTGGCAATCTCATGGCCTTCACGGTGCACCTGTGCCGCAATGTCCGGGTATGCCTCCATCTCCTTGCCGATCATGAAAAACGTTGCATGCCCGCCTGCACGGCGGAAAATGTCCAGCACTTGATGGGTATACACCGGATGCGGGCCATCATCAAACGTAAAAGCTACAACCTTTTCCTGTACAGATACCTGCTCAACTAACTGCGCCATCATGTAACCACAATCCCCTCTCTGACTGCTCAGTTCAACTCCCCCTTATTATTCCACGGCTGGAAGCTGGGGTCTAGTGTAGTCGTCACTTTTATGGAGTCGTTCTCTGAATACCACTGAGTCCTCTGCCTCTTTCCCGCGAAGCAAACTCGCCACACGGGTCAGCCTTTAATCGCACCAGCAATCATACTCTTCTGCACCTGTTTGTTCAGGAGCAGATAGATCACAACCGTCGGTACGGTTGTAATCATTAGACCCGCGCCAATGATGCCCCACTGCGTAATGTACGTTCCAACCATGGACATCATGCCCACCGTCAGCGTTTGATACGCCGTATTGTTAATAAACGTGACCGCAAACATCAGCTCATTCCAGCACGACAAAAATGTAAATATCGCTACCGTGGAGATCGCAGGAGTTACGAGAGGCAGGATAATGGAGAAAAACGTGCGGTAAATCCCGCATCCGTCTATAACGGCAGACTCCTCCATCTCTCTCGGGATACCTTTGAAAAAGCTACCCAGGATGAAGACCGCCATCGGAATGCCGAAGGCTACATAAGGAATGATCAAGGCCCAGTAGCTGTTGAGCAGACTCAGGTTTTTCAAAATAATAAATAACGGCAGGAGCGCCGCATGAATCGGCACCATCATTCCGAGCAGAATCAACGTCATCGTCAGCCCACTGAGCTTCCAGTTCATTCTTGTAATCGCGTATCCCGTCATCGAGGACAGGATCAGCACCAGAATAATGGAGACCGCCGTGACCAGCACGCTATTCATAAAATAGTTCAGGACATGCCCATCAGACAGTGCCTTGGTATAGTTGCTCCACAGAAAGGCTTTGGGTAGCCCTGCCACGTCACCGCTGAAAATTTCACTGTTATCCTTCAGGGAAAACAGTGCCAGCCAGATCAGTGGGTAGATCTGAATGACGGCGATCAGGATCAGAAACGCCTGCAATAACACTTTGCCGATAGCTCCGGTGAGGGAGCGCCGAGGCTGGGGCTTTTTTTGCAACATGATATTGTTAACCGTACTCATACGTCTTCCCTCCCTCTACTCTGTCTTGAACAATGAATTAATAAGGATGGTGCACACCAGACATTCCACGATGATAAAAACAGAAATAGCACTGCCGTATCCGTACCGGAACGTGTCAAAAATGGTAGCGTACATCAGCGTGCTCGGCACCTCTGTACTGTAAAATGGCCCGCCGCCTGTCAGCACATAGATCAGGTCAAACACCTTAAACGCCCCAATTACCGAAAATACAAGACATACCTTCAGAATCGGCTTCATCAACGGGATCATAATGGACCACGCCACACGCATCCGGGAAGCACCATCGATTCGTGCCGCCTCTAAGACATCCTGGGAAACGGATTTTGCCCCAGCGTACATCAGCAACATATGATATCCCATGTACTGCCAGAGCGTTGGAATGAAGGAGGCCGTCAGGGCCGTCTCCTTCTGACCCAGCCAATCCTGCGCCCAGCTGGATAGACCAATGTTTTGCAGCATCACGTTGAGCAGACCGTAATCGGCATTATAAATTTTCGACCATAACTGGGCAATAACGACCGTAGAGATCAGTACGGGAATGAAATACACCGTTCGGTAGAAACCCTCTCCCTTAACGTTGGATGCCAAAATCAACGCGAGCACCAGTGAGATCGGCAACTGAATGAATACGGAGGCTCCTGCAAATAGCAGGGAGTTTTTGATCGAGTTAATCACTCGGGTATCCTTGAACATCTCCACATAGTTGTCCAGACCGATAAACGCGCCTTTCCCCACGCCATTCCAATCGAGCAGACTGTAATAGCTGGAGACAAAGATCGGAATCAGTACAATGCCGCAGAACAAAATCAGTGTAGGTAGTACAAAAACGGCAATCGTACCTTTATTGGAAAATACAGAGTTCATGACTCTTCTCCTCTCAAAGGCGTGACCGGAAACTCCCGGATCACGCCTCGTTTGGGCATTATTTTGATGGTTATCAGGTGCAGACGGGGGAAGCCTACGAGGTTTTAACCTATAGACTTAGCTCCGTTGGTTTCAACTGCGCCATCTGTTTGCAGAACTCCTCTGGCGTCACGTCACCAGCCAGCAGCTGTGCAATCAGATTTTTATGTGCTTCCGCAGACTCGGCTGGCAAAATGTTATCCCACCAGGCGATAAACGAGGTGGCTGTTTTCATAATGTCCGCCGCAGATAGATCGAGAGAAGACAAGCTGGAGGTGTCAAGTGAATCGGTTTTCCAGCTTGGCAGTCCTGCTCCCGCCAGGAAACCTTGTGTGCCGAGTTGCTCGCTCAGATACATGAGGAATTCCGTAGCTTCCTTCGGATGTTTGGTCGTCTGGCTGATGTAGAAACCGTCAACTGCTCCGCCGAAGATCTCAGTGCTAGTGCCTTTGCCATCCTCAAATACCGGGAACGGAATCACCTTCACTTTACCTTTAACTGCCGAGGCAGACGGGTCTTCGATACCTGCATTCACCCAGTTGGCTTGGAACATCATCGCTCCTTTGCCTGCATTAAATGCGCCAAGCATCTCGTCATAACTCATACTGAACATACTGCTGTTGAATGCTCCGGCTTGAGCCAGCTGCTGCATCTTGGTCGCCGCCGCGACAAAGTCCGGTGAATCCCACTTGGACGGATCTTTGAATGCTTCGATCACTGCCGCATTCCCCGCTTGGCGCATCGCAATCATGTCATACCAGTACATGCCCGGCCAGCGGTCTTTCTCACCAATCACGGCTGGGGTAATTCCAGCCGCTTTTAATTTGGTGACAGCATCCAGTAACTCGTTATATGTAGTCGGGATTTTGGCACCCGCCTGCTCGAACAGTTCCGTATTCACGTAAAGGTTGGCGATGTGTGTGTACACAGGTAACGTATAGATTTTGCCATCCATATTGATCGCTTCTGCCATCCCGGGACCCATACGTTCCTTAATATCGTCAGTCAGATAACTCGTAATCTCCAGTACGTTACCGGATTTAATATAGGGCTGCATGAAGCTGCCCCCGCCCATTCCGTAGAACAGGTCTGGTGACTCACCAGCTGCGATGGATGTTTTCACTTTCGTTTTGTATTGTTCACCTGTTGTGCCTGTACGTTCAACCTGGATATCGGGATGCTCGCTGTTCCATTTCTCCACAATCTCAGGTAGCAGTTTGGCTGACGGGTCTGTTGTACCAACCGATTGATCCCACAGCGTCAGCTTGATCTTACCATTGCTTCCCCCCTGTGCTCCGCCAGACGAATCGGACGAACATGCAGCTAGACTTCCCGCAAGTCCCAGAGCCAGAAACAGACTTAAAGATTTCTTTAATAGCGCTTTCATCATATGACCTCCCTGATCTTTTTATTGGTTCTGTACATAGTAGAACTCAGATATTTACACGTACACTCCGATGACAGAATAACCTTACGATCGCTGTTATCCCCAGATTTTTTTGATTCCCTTTTGAAGGGGTAAAATCCCGTGATAAAGGCGAACTCTTCTTTTCTTCAGGTTTTTTCTGTCTTCTCCGTTTTTGTGTAAAAAGTAATTCAACTATGTACCCATATTTTAGTAGTGGTTCGCACTGCGCTCCATTTAGAAAACAAGCATCGACTTGTAATATTTGAACACAATTGAAAGCGCGACCATTTCGAAATAGAAAAGGCTTAATTTCGGACGTTCCGGTATTCGTTCATGGAGCGGCCGAACTGTTTTTTGAATAACACGCTGAAATATTGAGGGTCCGGGATGCCTACCTGCTCTCCGATCTCATACCCTTTCAAATCCGTCTGCTTCAGCAAGGATTCGGCCTTCTTCATACGAAGCTGCGTCAAATACTCAACAAACGTCTGCCCGGTTTCTTTTTTCATCAAACGCCCCAAGTGACCCGGACTTACGTAAAAAGCCGCGGCTGTACTCGACAGCCCCACCTCTGCATTGCTCATCTGCTCTTCCAGGTACGCCTTGACCTGATCGATTAAATTGACTTCCTTCGCTTGTCGTTTGGCTTTAATCACACCCGATATGGCCCGGACATATTGCTCCAGCATCGCTCTCAAGTCTGGTAAATGCTCTGCCATCAGCATTATTGAAACAGCTTCCTGGTTGAATACCTGCTCCCCCTCAAGTTGCTGCTCCATGGCGGCGCGTTGGCATTCGGTAATTACATCCATAGCCGCCATGCGGAACTGTGCGGTATTGGAGAATGGGGTAGCAAGGATCTGTTTAAGTAAAGACACAGCCTCCTCTCCCGCACCAACGCTAATGCAGAATTGCAGCTGCTCTAGAAGCCCTTTATCCGAGCGATACGGCTGACTGCGTTTATCGCTTTCGATCACGAGATCCTCGAAGCAGATGACCTGGTTTTTCCCCACAAACGTCTGGTAATCCAGAGCACGACATGCCTCACGGTAAGCAATACAGACACTCTCCCACCCGGAGTACAGCTGTCCAATCCCGATCGTTACGTCTGCCTCGGAACCGTCAACTTTAAGCAGACATCGCAGTTCTTCCAGAAGCTTCTCGGCCTGCTCGGTTAGCTTAGCATCAGGTTGGGTCGCAAGGATGACAATACGATTGTGTGTGTCCATGACAATGATTTTGTATATATCCTGCTGGTAATAGGCCTGTACGTGCTTCAAACCATCCATACGCATCAGGATATGAACTTCCTCTGTAGAAGTCTCCGCTTGTGAAGGTAACGCGGCCTGTACCTCGATGATGGCTACTCGAGACTGCGGGTGGTCCGCAGCGATTGGAATGCGGTAGAAATGCAACTGTTCCCGCACCTCTTCCTCATGCAACACCCCTTGTAGCCACTGATTCACAAAACGTTCCTTGAGATACGGCAGACTGCGCTTCATCTCCTCTCGTAGCTTGGTCAGCTCATATTCCCTTCCTCTCTCCTGCTCGATAGCCGCTCGCAGCTTGGTGGTAACCTGTAATAACTCAGTAGCTCGAATCGGTTTCAAAATAAAATCGGATATGCCCAGCTTCACACTCTGACGTGCATATTCAAATTCATCATGTCCTGTCACCACTACAATTTTGATGTTCGGATAACGCTCCAAAATGAGACCACTCAGCTCAATGCCGTCCATCTTGGGCATATAAATATCCGTGAATACGATGTCGGGATGTAACAACTCTATCTGCTCTAAGGCTTCTGCCGCATCACAGGCTTCGCCAACGATCTGCATGCCTTGTTCCTGCCAATCGATGCGCATACGTAGTAGATTTCGGATGAGATATTCGTCATCCACAAGCAATACTTTTAATGGTTCCATGATCCAACGTCTCCCTTCGGGATCGTAATGGTTATGGTGGTTCCTTTTCCAGGCACACTCTTAAGATTCAACACATCTTCACGATCATAAAAAATACGCAGCCGCTCCATCGTTCCCCACAGACCAAAGCTTTGATTCACATTGGAGTTAGAGGCGAGATTAGGGTTAGAAGAGAATTTAAAGGAGCTCGAGAGAGTAGCTAGATTAGTTAGGTCGGGGGCGCTGAAGGAGCTAGGCTCTGACTGATCATGCACGAGTCGGATGAAGTTGTGCTTTTCTGTGCGCTGAATCTGTTGCACTTGTTCCTCGGACATACCTGCTCCATCGTCTGTAAGTGTTAGAGTAATGCTATCTCCCGATTGCTGCGCCTGAATACGTATAATGCCCGAGCTGCCTTTGGCGCGAATGCCATGATAGAGTGAATTTTCCACCAGTGGTTGGAGTACGAGTTTCGGAATCAGCACCTGCTCACACTCCGGATCGATATCGTACTGCACCTCAAATACACCCGGATAACGCACCTGCTGGATGGTCAAATAATGACGTACAATCTCAACCTCTTCGCGTAGTGTGATGACCTCATTGCCTTTGCTCACACTCAGCCGATAATAACTTCCGAGTGCCTCCAGCATCTCGCACACTTTATCGTTCATACCCGACATCGCCAGAGAAGTAATCGAGTCGAGTGTGTTGTATAGAAAATGCGGTTTGATCTGTGCTTGGAGCGTGTTCAACTCCGCTCGGCGGATCGTCTGCTGCTCCTGAATAATGCGACTCAGCATCTGCTCGATCTGCTCAATCATCTGATTGTAGCCACTGTACAGTTGTTCAAATTCGTAACTGTTCAGCTCCACTTTAACTTTGCGGAAGTTGCCACTGGGTGCTTTTTGCATGGATCGGAGTAACTTATGAATCGGCTTAATGACGCTACGAGAGATAATAAAAGAACTGATAAAAAAGACAGACCCATTCACCGCCAGCAGCATGAAAGCAAGCAGAACCAGAGAGGTGTTGCGGGTATCTGTTGCGCGATATGGACTCATGCTGATGTATTTCCACTGATCTTCACCTGCTGAGCGGTAAGTCACCGCGTATTCTTGTCCTCCGGAATGTAGAGTCAGAACGCCTGAAGGCTGTTCCTGAAATGCCTGCTTTAACTTCGCTTGATTCGTCTTTAGAATCTCTTGCATACTTGCTTGTTTCTGAGCTGTGGACGAGGATGCATCAGATGGAATTGCCTCTTCTGATTCTGTAGCTGTTGGAGTTGCTGTATGTGCGGTAGATTTTGATGAGGCTGTGTATGCCAGAGATGTTGAAGAAGAAGCTGTAGAAGCCGCATTCTTTACAGCATTTGTCATGGTGTTTGTTGCCGTATTTGTAGTGGCATTCGATGCGATAATCTGCTGATGCTCGTCCAGAATGGCTACCTGAAATGAATCGGATGCCGGTAGATTAGCGTAGGCCTGCGCAATGGATTTCTCTTTGATGTTCATGACCAAAAAGCCGAGTGGAGAGGTATCGTCCAGGTCGCGCATTAAACGAATAAAAGAGACCACCTTCTCTTTCTCTTTCTCTTTTTCATTTTCATTTTCTTTATCTTTTTCTTCTCCCTGTTCTGTTTCGTTCTCAGTCTCCATTTCTAAACTTCTTCCGTTGGCCGGGGGCCTGCCGACATTTTGACTATTGTTTATATCGTTGGTATTTTTGCTGTCCATGTTGCTAGTGTTTTCGTTTTCATGAATTTCTCTATTGAGTTGCTCATAGCCTTGATCTTTGTTAATCACGTTTTGGATTGTTTCTTTGTTAGCAGAATCATGATGAGGAGAATTTTGAAGTTTATTTTCTTTTACATCTGCCCGTGTGTATACAGTGTTGTTAATGTTCTCTGCCACCGCTCCGACTCCGGCTTGCTTTTCGTTGCTGTCACCGCCATTCAGCCTGAGCAGGTATCGCCCTTTGTAATTCAGAGCTTGCTCATACCACGGTGCATCCTTCACATTCGCTTCGAGAAAAGCAGGCCATTGCTGTGTGCCCACCGAAAAACGGTGTCCCGAGTTGTCATAAATGTAGACTGAATCGATTATTGGAACCGCTTGCATAAGATTGGTCAAATACGAACTAACCTTGGATTGCATCTGCAAATTAGCATATACATTGCCTTGCCTTAGCAGGTTCTGCAGGTTCGGATCGGAGAAAATCATTTTCGAATAATTGTTCACATTCTCGATCATCAGATTGACATTAGTCTGGATCGACGTAATCGTCTGCAGAGATGCTTCGTTGATCTTCTGTTGCGCATCATTTTCCGAAATACGGTTCAACACCAGCGCACTAAACGCCACCGTTAGCAGAATAATAACAAAGTACGCAAAGGGAATTTTAAAGGCGAGTGTTTTGGGTTTGCGTAGGATAAACGTTTTGATACGAAATCTCAGTTGCTCATTGAAAGTGACTCTTACATCTTTTTCAGCTTCTACTTTCGCCCCTATCTCGGTATTTTCGTTCACTTTGACCCTCCTTTAGTTCTAATCCGACAACATCAAGCATCATCAATTATTGAGATATCAACCATCCTATCGGATTTTATACAATTGTATATTATAGGCCTGTGTATAGAGGAGGCTCAACCATTTTTATCGTTTTTTTGCTAGTGATGTGGGGAGAGTTAAATGGTATTGAAAAATTGGAAGTAGTTTAGATCAAAGCATAGTATACTAGAGGAAATAAATGAATAAAGGAGTGACTCACATCACAATTGAAAAGCAAACCATCTCCTCTCACAGGTTGACTTGAAAGGGAACTTATAATCATGTACATACTCTGTTTTTAATCGGACTAATCGCTTCAATAACATGCCTAACCTTAGGAGCATACTCAGTAAAGAAAAAAGATGGAAAAGCAATGAGAAGATTTATACTTATGGGAGTTTTTATAGTCATTTTTTGTGCAGGAGTATATGGGATCTGTAACACTACGCCAAGCTTTGCAGATCAAACCGTTTAATCAAACTCCTGAAGAATTTGCTCAACGTTTCAATGCTTCGGCAAAGGAGATTGGCTTAGATTATCATATTGACAAGGTGAAGATAAATTCGGTTAATCAAGATTTTGATATTTTCAAATGCGATCTGAATGGAGCACAGCAGCTATTATAGGAGAATTACAGAAGGACACGAAAGATAGATACAGTTGGTATATACATATACCCAGATGATGATCGTGATTGGCAAAAAATTTTATCGAACCTGATAACAATCCAAATAAACTATTCTATACCCACATTATTAAAAAGTGAACAGGATGAACTCTATTCAAAACTGATCATGCCCGTTAACAATGCTCAAAACACGGAAGCCACAGTTACTAAAAACGGGGGTATTTTCCTCATGTCTCAATATGAAGGAGGGTATTTTTTCAAGTTTATGAAGAGATAACGACTAACTGATCTTAAAAACAAAAGGAGAGTCTATATGAAGCATTTGAAACTATTATGGATATGTATTGGAATGTCAATGATTTTGGTAGCTTGTGGTAATAATACATATCTCGAACAAGAGAAATCGAACATTGAGCATTACTTATCGGAATATGATCAGTACGGAACCATGAGTGATGAGCAGGCACAGTTACTTTCTGAATTAAATCATGGAACATTGATAACCTATGAAGGAGAATACAGAGAGCGCTTTGATGAGGTTACGGAATTGATGAGGACCAAACAGATCAATGAACTGAGAGAAGCATACATAGCCTTGGATGGGGATCAAGATATAAGCGAGCCTGATCGGCCTGGAGTAGCTGAGCTAAGTGAATCCGAACAGAAATATGGCAGATTTGTTTTACGCTACGCAAAAATCTATCTCGATGAAGGTGGTGTGATGTCTGTAGAGGACTTGGAAAGTATCATACGTGGCATGAATTCAATTAAAACCAACGTAAACTCCTATGATTGGAACGCGTTCGATAAACTTATTGAATATATGAAAGCGGGTAACGTTTCTCAAGCAACATCTCAATACTTTGAACTTGCTGATATTTACGGTGTAGAATAAATTAACGCAAAATTTCATCAAGTGACTTAGATGGCTTCTGTATTTATCAGGAGTCATTTTTTTCGTCAGAGAAACCTTGCCTTATGAAACAGAAAAGACCGCCTTTGCAGGCGGTCTTCCGGATACTACTAATGGAGGCGAGGGGAGTCGAACCCCTGTCCGAAGATAACGACACATAAGCTTCTACGGGTGTAGTCACAGTTTTGATGTCACCCGAGTATCGCCCCGTAACCGGCTATACGTTGGGTCAGCCTGATTGTCTTCTTCAGCACACCCCAGGCGGAGATGTGACAGCGTATCCCACTACTTGTTAGCCCCTAGTCCTGTCACATGGGCGATGCAGGGTAGAAGCACGCACACAGTTTCTTAGGCTGCGAAAGCGTAGTTTGTTTGTTGTTTGCCGTTTAATAGGCTTTAGCGTTGATAAAGCGGACGCGTCCCCACTACCCGCTACCCATGCTCGAACTATCCCCGTCGAATCCATAAACGCCCCCTCATATAAGAAGGGCTCCAGGATTAATCCGTGAATACGGAGCAAAGGTGCTGCACATCTAATCCCTCCAAGGTGAAAAGATGTTTCTTACATACTCGGCATTCCTGTCTACTACATGAATAATCATATCACAGCCCGAATCACCGATATAGTGCAGATTGCTGGAAAGCAATCCAGTCTAATGAGCGCAAATGAAAGGTTATCCAGACTATCCAACTAACCAAGCCATCAGGCTCAATCGTCTACATATTATACCGCGTGACTCATCGGAAGTAAAGTTTACCCAGCTACAACCGTCGGTTTAATTAATTTACCCACCGATGCACAAATTTACGCAATCTACAAAATAAAAAAGCCTCACACTCACCCATACATAGGCAAACTGCGAGGCTCCATCGATTCCGAGTTTGCGAAACGTCGTTCTCTTTTAACGCGCAACCTTCTGCTTCTCGCGCAGTGCACGTTGGATATCACGTTGAGCATCCCGCTTCGCGGCAGTGTCACGTTTATCATACTGCTTCTTACCTTTACCCAAGCCAAGTAGCAGCTTCGCATAGCCATTACGAATATAAATTTTCAGCGGCACAATGCTGTATCCATCCTGCTTGGACAACCCAAGTAGCTTATGAATTTGCACTTTATGCATTAACAATTTACGTGTGCGTGTTGGATCAAGCGGATTATGACGATTGCCTTGTTCAAAAGGACTAATGTGCATATTGTGAATATGAATCTCACCGTTACGAATCGTTGCAAATGAGTCTCCAATGTTCGCACGGCCGTTACGAATCGACTTAATTTCTGTGCCCGTCAGCACCATGCCCGCTTCATACGTATCTTCAATGAAGTAGTCATGGGAAGCCTTTTTGTTCTGTGCAAGCACTTTGTTCTGCCCATCATTCTTGCCCATGTCCTCACTCCTTCTTCGTAAAATAAACCCGTACCATGCTGTACCAGCATAGCATCCATGTTGCACCAAAAAACCTGTGCCAGACCTTAATTGTAGCAAGGACGGCTGTTAAAATCAAGAAAGAGGCAGCCTACGCCGCCCCTCCTGATTTCTCACTTACTTCTTTTTCTTCCGAACAAAAGCAGCTGTCCCATTCCCGGCCCCGCCTTTGTTTTTCTTACGTTTACGGCGAGGTGCTCCGCCTTCTTGCGCGCCGCCCGGTGTAGCATTTTCCCCGATATAAATACCACTAGGTGAGGTGTTCTTACGTTTACCTCCGCCTTTGCCACCTTTACCGCTACCGCCCTTACCGGATTTGAAGCTTCCTTCTCCACGGCCGCTACCATTCAGGCTATTTCCTTGGTTACGTTCACCTGATCCACTATCCTGACCAGCCGGGGCAGAGCTATATCCGCCTTTACCCGAACCAAAACCAAAGCTTACCGCACCTTTACCACGACTACCTGAAGCGCCTGTGCCTGCACTTGCATCACTCGCACGACGTTCACCTTTCGGTCTGCCGCTGCCTTTACCAGCAAACCCACCCGTTAATGAGCCTGCGCTTGCTCCGGCATTTGCCGCTCCACCACGGCCACCGCGGGCACCTTTACCACTCTCTTCTGCTGATCTGCCGCCGCGGTCACGTTTACTGCCTGAACCAGCAGCTGCAGCACCGCCTTTTCCGCCACGGTTTCCACCGAAGCCACCTTTGGCTCCGCCTCGGCCGCCGCCGCTACCAGGACGACCACCTTTACCACCGCGAGCACCACGATCGAAACCGCCATCGCGTTCTCGGCGAGGTTTCATATCGACCATTTCAAAATCAATGGTGTACTCTTCCATACTCACTCGTGCTACGCGAATCTTCACTTCGTCACCAATACGGAATACTTTGGATGTACGCTCACCAATCAAAGCCATATGCTGATCATCAAAATGGTAATAGTCATCTGTCAGCGCGCTAAGTCGAATCAGACCTTCGACCGTGTTCTCCAGCTCAATAAACATACCGAAGCTGGTTACGCTGCTGATGATGCCTTCAAACTCTTCGCCGACCTTATCAAGCATGTACTCGGCCTTTTTCATTTTCTCCGTGTCGCGCTCCGCTTCCACCGCCACACGCTCGCGCTCTGAAGACTGCTGGGCGATATCCGACATCCGGCTTGCCAGATACTCTTGGCGATTCTCCGGTAATGCTCCTTTGTTCTCAATCACTTCACGAATGACCCGGTGAATAACCAGATCGGGATAACGACGAATCGGGGATGTAAAGTGACTGTAGAACTCAGCAGCCAGACCAAAGTGACCTGACATTTCCGAGTCATACTTCGCCTGTTTCATGGAACGTAGCATCATCGTGCTGATGACCGTCTGCTCTTTCGTACCGTTAATATCCTCCAGTAGTGATTGAAGCGCCCTTGGATGAATGGCATTGCCACGCCCTTTGACCTGGTGTCCAAAATTCGCCGCAAAAGCGAGGAAGTTTTGCAGTTTTTCCTGATCCGGGTCTTCATGCACACGATAGATGAACGGCACTTTAAGCCAGTGGAAATGCTCCGCTACGGTCTCATTGGCGGCAAGCATGAACTCCTCAATGATTTGTTCTGCAATGGAACGCTCCCGTTTCACAATATCCACCGGTTTGCAGTTCTCATCGACAATGATTTTGGATTCTTCAAAATCAAAATCAACCGCCCCGCGGCGCATGCGCATCGCACGTAGCTTCAAGGCAATCTCTTTCATCAGGTGGAAATCATCCACCAAGTCTTTATAACGTTCAAGCAATTCCGGCTCTTCGCCTTCCAGGATTTTGCGTACGTTGGTATAGGTCATACGTTCCTTCGTTTTAATGACACTCGTGAAAATGTCGTGTTTCACAACCTTCATCTGGTCGTTAAACTCCATCTCACAAGACAACGTCAGACGATCCACCTGCGGGTGCAAACTACAGATTCCGTTCGACAGACGTTGTGGCAGCATCGGAATAACCCGGTCCACGAGATACACACTGCATCCGCGGTTATATGCTTCCTGATCCAGTTTGGAGTTCTCACGCACGTAGTAACCTACATCGGCAATATGCACGCCCAGACGGTAGTTGCCGTTCGGCAGTTTTTCCACGTTAACCGCATCATCCAGATCCTTCGCATCCTCACCATCAATCGTAACGATGTTCAGACCACGCAAGTCGCGACGTCCTTGCTGGATAATCTCTTCATCCGTAATGGAGTCCGGTGCTTTTTCCGCTTCTTGCATCACTTCATCCGGGAAAGCTTCAGGCAGCTGGTGTTTGCGGATGACCGATAAAATATCAATGCCTGGCTCATCCTTGTGACCCAAAATCTCTATAATTTCACCCTCTGCGGCTGCACGGCCTTCCGGATAACTGACAATCTTGGCAACAACTTTCTGTCCATCTACAGCACCGGCAAAATTCGTACGCGGGATAAAAATATCACGATTAATCCGTTTATCGTCCGGAATGACAAATCCGTACACTTCGTGACTCTGAAAAACACCCACAACTTGTGTAATTGCACGCGTCACAATCCGTACAATTTCACCCTCCAGACGTCCACCGGACGGCCCTTGGGACGTTACTTTCACAAGCACAATATCGCCATTCATTGCACTTTTCATATCATTGGCATGGATATATACGTCCGGGTGTTCGCGGTCTTCTGGAATCAGAAAGGCAAACCCCTTCGAATGCGCCTGCAAGCGCCCACGCACCAGATTCATACGTTCTGGCATACCATAGCGGTTGTTACTGGTCAGCAAAATTTGGCCGGATTCCTCCAGCGTATTCAGCATAATCAAAAAGGCTCGGAAATCAGCAGCATCTTCAATCTGAAAGTGCTGTTCCAGCTCCTGATAAGTCATCGGTTTATAAGCGGTCTCCCGCATGAAGTCAAGCAATTGTTGTTCGGTTATCATTAGTTTTCACCTCGGGAAACGTAAGAGTATAGTCTGATCTCTTCTCTTTATGTATCGGAATTCGTGCCGTATTCGTACAGATGCCATATAGTAAAATGCGTATGATTACCGCGCCCTTACTATCTCATACCCTAGTATACACGAATTCAATCCAGCCCATCCGTAGCTACCCAAAAAAGACCCTTGGTCTCTTAACGTTCCAAGTTAGCCGTTTGAGTCTGCTCCTTCAAACAGTTTATGCAGTATGTGATATGCCCGATCTGATTTAAATTAGCATTTAGAAAATTAGTTTCACCACAAATCTTATCTATACGTTTGAAGTATTAATCACAGGATTTTTACATCTCGCCGGGGCATACCTGCCTGAAATGGGTCTCTAAAACAGTAAGGGGGAATCGAACAGAAGTTACAAGCAAAATGCAGTATCCCTCAATTTCATGAAGGACTAGATGGCCTATATAGCAATATAAATGGAAAACTTTGGAGCAATAAATTTCTACTAAAAAACCTCCGTTTCTGCACGAAACGAAGGTTTATCCGTTAAGCCATTGGCTTCAGCTATTCGGTTTCTTGCTGACTGCTAGTTACTTCGAAACGATCGTAACAATAACAGCCAAAATCATAAATCCTGCACCCAGTACCACCGTTGCACGTTGCAAGAAAAGATCCAATCCGCGCGCTTTCGTTTTACCGAAAAGATGTTCCGCACCACCGGAGATGGCACCCGCCAAACCAGCGCTTTTCCCGTGCTGCAGCAATACTACAGTGATTAGACCGATCGAGAAAACAACGAGCAGCAATTTCAAAGCAATATCCATTCTTTCCACCTCCTACCCATGTGGGCATAACATCTGACCATAAAAACAGTTGCTTTAATTGTAGCATAGCTATAGGCGTGATACAAGTAGTACACCACACCCTATTTCCCTTAAATTTCAAAATTGGACATCAAGTATTCATATTGCTACTACATCCACACTCCACAGCACCATTTTGTTCATAAAAAAGACAAGCCGGTTACCCGGCTTGCCCGAAAAGCTGTATACGCAGCTTATTTTTTGAGGTTGTAGAATCCTTTAAGACCATTGTATTGAGCAAGCTCATCCAATTGATCTTCGATGCGAAGCAATTGGTTGTATTTTGCGATACGGTCTGTACGGGAAGGAGCACCCGTTTTGATTTGACCCGCGTTTGTTGCAACAGCGATGTCAGCGATTGTGCTGTCTTCGGACTCACCGGAACGGTGGGAGATTACAGCTGTGTATCCTGCACGTTTAGCCATTTCGATTGCATCGAATGTTTCAGTCAATGTACCGATTTGGTTTACTTTGATCAGGATGGAGTTACCGATACCTTGCTCGATACCTCTAGCAAGACGCTCAGTGTTCGTTACGAACAAGTCGTCACCAACGAGTTGTACTTTGTCACCCAATTTTTCAGTGAGCAATTTCCAACCATCCCAGTCATCTTCGGACATACCGTCTTCAATCGTGATGATTGGGTACTTCTCAACCCAAGAAGCCAGAAGGTCAACATACTCAGCGGAAGTGTAAGATTTACCTTCACCAGCCAAAGTGTATTTACCATCTTTGTAGAACTCAGTGGAAGCAACGTCCATACCCAGGAATACATCAACACCTGGTTTGTAACCAGCTTTTTCGATTGCTTCGATAATTGTAGTGATTGCTTCTTCGTTAGAACCCAGGTTTGGTGCGAAACCACCTTCGTCACCTACAGCTGTGTTCAAGCCTTTGGAGCTCAGTACGGATTTCAGGTTGTGGAAGATTTCTGCACCTACGCGAAGAGCTTCTTTGAAGCTTGGTGCGCCAACTGGCAATACCATGAACTCTTGTACGTCGATGTTGTTGTCAGCGTGCTCACCACCGTTGATGATGTTCATCATTGGTACTGGCAATGCTTTCGCGTTGAATCCGCCCAGGTAAACATACAGTGGCAATTCCAGAGCATCAGCAGCAGCGCGAGCTACAGCCATGGATACAGCCAGGATTGCGTTTGCGCCCAATTTACCTTTGTTTGGCGTACCATCCAAAGCGATCATCAATCTGTCGATACCCAGTTGATCCAAAGCATCCATACCGATTACTTCTGGAGCGATGATTTCATTTACGTTTTTAACAGCTTGCAGAACGCCTTTACCGAGGTAACGGGATTTGTCACCATCGCGAAGCTCAACTGCTTCGTGGGCACCAGTGGATGCACCAGATGGAACGATTGCGCGTCCGATTGCGCCGGACTCCAGGTATACTTCAACTTCAACTGTAGGGTTACCGCGGGAGTCGAGGACTTCGCGAGCGTACACGTCAGAAATAATAGTCATGAGTGATAATCTCCTTTAATTTTGAATTTATTAAAAATTAGGACCACTTGTGTTTCCCCTTATCCACTACATCAGCAGAATCGTCTTCCGATCGCTGTTATCCCCGGATTCCTTTGAACTTATTCTCATAAGTTGGAATCCTAGTGATAAAGGCGAACGCTCACGCTTCTTCAGACCATTTCTGCTGCCTCCGTTCAGGGGCAAACGCCAAACTTCCCAATTTCATATATGTTGGCTGTGCAACTTACTTACGGGTAGCAATAACGGATGTTCCCGTCATCTCTTCCGGTTGTGGCAATTGCATCAGGTCAAGAATGGTTGGCGCGATATCGGCCAAAATTCCACCTTCACGCAAAGTTACATTTGGATCAGTTACGATAAATGGAACCGGGTTCGTTGTATGAGCTGTGAACGGACGTCCTTGCTCATCAAACACCATATCTGCGTTACCGTGATCCGCAGTGATCAGCACTACGCCGCCTTTGGCAAGTACCGCGTCTACAACGCGACCCATGCACTCATCCGTCACTTCAACCGCTTTAATGGTAGGCTCCAGCATACCGGAGTGTCCAACCATGTCAGGGTTAGCAAAGTTCAGGATAATCGCATCGTGTTTATCCGCTTCAATCTCACGGACTGCTGCATCGGCTACTTCATAAGCGCTCATCTCCGGTTGCAGGTCATACGTCGCCACCTTAGGTGAGTTAATCAGCACGCGAGTTTCGCCTGGAAGCTCTACATCACGGCCGCCGCTGAAGAAGAAGGTTACGTGCGGGTACTTCTCCGTTTCTGCAATACGCAGTTGTTTTTTGTTATTCTGTACCAGCACTTCACCCAGCGTATTGTCGAGGTTTTTAGGCGAGTAAGCCACATAACCTTCAACTGTTTCGCTGAACAACGTCAGGCACACAAAGTGCAAGCCTACAGGGAACTTCGGCCCACGATCGAAACCGCGGAAATCGGAGTTCGTGAATACTTGCGACAACTGGATTGCACGGTCGGGACGGAAGTTCAGGAAGATGACGGAATCGCCACTCTCTACCAGACCTACCGGCTCACCATCCGCTTGAACGATAACCGTTGGTTCAACGAACTCGTCAAATACGGATTTCTCATACGATTCTTCAACCGCTTTGAGTGGATCAGTGTATTTCGGTCCATCACCGTAAACGATGGCGCGGTAAGATTTCTCCACACGCTCCCAGCGTTTGTCACGGTCCATAGCATAGTAGCGGCCTTGAACCGTTGCGATTTTACCTACACCCACTTCATCAATCTTAGCGATCAGCTTCTGCATGAAGTCTTTACCACTATCCGGCATAACATCACGGCCATCCAGGAAGGCATGAATGTATACTTCATTCATTTCTTCTTTTTTAGCCAGATCCAGCATCGCGAACAAGTGGTCGATGTGACTATGTACGCCACCATCGGACAACAAGCCGTAGAGATGAAGCTTTTTACCGTTCTGTTTCGCTTCGCGCACCGCTTTGACAAGTGTTTCATTGTCATAGAACTCGCCGTCACGAATCGATTTGGAGATACGGGTCAAATCCTGATATACGATCCGGCCGGCACCAATATTCAAGTGACCTACCTCGGAGTTCCCCATTTGTCCTTCCGGCAAACCTACAGCCTCACCGCATGCAGTCAAAGTTGTGTGTGGGAACTGGCTCATGTAACGGTCATAGTTCGGTTTTTTGGCTTGCGCTACCGCATTGCCTTCCACCGTGTTACGCAGACCGAAGCCATCCATAATGATCAGTGCTACAGGTTTTGGAGCTGTCATCTTACTTCGCCCCCTCAACAAGCGCGATGAACGAAGCCGGCTGCAAGCTGGCACCGCCAACAAGTGCGCCGTCGATGTCGCTTTGTCCGAGGTATTCTGTTACGTTTTCCGGTTTCACGCTGCCGCCGTATTGGATACGAACCGCATCTGCAACCTGCTCGTTGTACAGATCCTTCACCAATGTACGGATGTAAGCAATAACTTCATTCGCATCTTGGGATGTAGAGGATTTACCTGTACCAATCGCCCAGATTGGCTCATAAGCGATAACCACTTGTGCTGCTTGCTCAGCAGTCAGACCAGTGAAAGCTGCTTCGGTTTGCACTTTACATACGTCTTTTGTTTGGTTGGCTTCGCGCTCTTCAAGCGTTTCACCAAGGCAGAAGATTGGAGTCAATCCATGACGGAATGCTGCATGCAACTTTTTATTGACAGTCTCATCGGTTTCCGCAAAGTACTGACGGCGCTCCGAGTGACCGATAATCACGTAATCAACACCCAGTTCTTTCAGCATGATACCGCTGATTTCACCAGTGAATGCACCGTTGTCTTCGAAGTGAAGATTTTGTGCACCGATTTTGATGTTAGTGCCTTTCACAGCTTCTACCAGGGATGGCAGGTTTGTAAAAGGTGCGCAGATTACTGTTTCTACGCCTGCGACTTCCGCTTTTCCTTTAACTTCCTGAATGAAGTCATTGGATTCGGAAACCGTTTTGAACATTTTCCAGTTACCCGCGATAATTGGTGTTCTCATTGGTTTCAACTCCTTCATGCTATAGCTTAAAGCTTACTTGTCGTTCAATGCAACTACGCCTGGAAGCACTTTGCCTTCCATGAACTCGAGCGATGCACCGCCACCTGTGGAGATGTGGTCCATTTTGTCAGCCAATTTGAACTTCTCAGCTGCCGCTGCAGAATCGCCGCCGCCGATTACTGTGTAAGCAGATGTTGTAGCACAAGCTTCTGCTACTGCACGAGTACCGTGGGAGAATGGCTCGATTTCGAATACGCCCATAGGTCCGTTCCATACAACCAGTTTGGAGTTTTTAACTACGTCAGCGTAGATCTCACGTGTTTTAGGACCGATGTCGATACCTTCCCAATCTGCAGGAATGTCGCCAACTTCAACGATTTTTGTGTTTGCGTCTGCACTGAAATCGTCAGAGATTACGATATCCACTGGCAGGTAGAAGTTTTTGCCCAGTTTTTTTGCTTTTTCGATAAAGCCAAGTGCTACATCCAATTTGGACTCATCCAGCAGGGATTGACCTACTTCGTGGCCTTGAGCTTTCATGAATGTGTAAGACAAACCACCACCGATGATTACGTTGTCTGCAATATTCAGCAGGTTGTCGATCACATCGATTTTGTCTTTTACTTTGGAACCACCGATGATTGCTGTGAAAGGACGCTCAGGGTTGGAGATTGCTTTACCCAACACATCAAGCTCTTTTTCCATCAACAAACCGGACACTGCTGGAAGCAAGTGAGCGATTCCTTCGGTCGAAGCATGTGCTCTGTGAGCTGCACCGAATGCATCGTTAACGAATACATCAGCGAGTTCAGCAAATTGTTTTGCCAGTTCCGGATCGTTCTTCTCTTCGCCTGCGTGGAAACGAACGTTCTCAAGCAACAATACGTCGCCATCGTTCATTGCCGCGATTTGAGCTTTAACCGCTTCACCTACGGAATCATCCGCTTTAGTAACCGGTTTACCCAGCAATTCAGACAAACGCTCAGCTGCTGGCGTCAAACGCATGGATTCTACAACTTCACCCTTTGGACGTCCCATGTGGCTCGCCAAGATTACTTTTGCACCTTTTTCGATCAGGAAGTTGATCGTAGGCAGTGTTGCACGAATACGTTTGTCATCTGTAATTTTACCATCTTCGAGCGGCACATTGAAATCTACACGGACAAATACCCGTTTTCCATTCAATTCGATATCACGTACACTTTTTTTGTTCATCTCTATTTCCTCCGCACCCATGTATTTGGTGAACCTTTCAAGAGCTGAATCCCTTGTCAGTCCTGGTGTTCATGAGAAATTAACTAAATATCCATATATAAAGAGCGGAAACAATAACAATCTGTTTCCGCTCTATGTTATTACAGATATTACTTGATCATTTTTGCAAAGTGCTCCAATGTGCGAACCAATTGAGCTGTGTAGGACATTTCGTTGTCATACCAAGCTACAGTTTTAACCAGTTGTTGGTCGCCAACAGTCAGAACTTTAGTTTGAGTTGCATCAAACAGGGAACCGAAAGTGATTCCTTGGATATCGGAAGATACGATTTCGTCTTCAGTGTATCCGAAAGTTTGTGGATCGGAAGCTTCTTTCATAACTGCGTTAACTTCTTCAGCAGTAACTTTTTTGCCCAGAACAGTTACAAGCTCAGTCAGGGAACCAGTAGCTACTGGTACACGTTGAGCTGCACCATCCAATTTGCCTTGCAGTTCAGGGATAACCAGACCGATTGCTTTAGCAGCACCAGTTGTGTTAGGAATGATGTTTTCAGCTGCTGCGCGAGCACGACGGAAGTCACCTTTAGGGTGTGGAGCATCCAATGTGTTTTGGTCGCCAGTGTAAGCGTGAATTGTAGTCATCAAACCTTGAACGATTCCGAATTTGTCTTGCAGTGTTTTTGCCATAGGTGCCAGGCAGTTTGTTGTGCAAGATGCGCCGGAGATTACAGTTTCAGTACCGTCGAGAATTTCATGGTTTACGTTGTAAACGATGGTTTTCATGTCGCCAGTAGCTGGTGCGGAGATAACAACTTTCTTAGCTCCACCTTTCAAGTGTTTCTCAGCTGCTTCTTTCGTTGTGAAGAAACCAGTACATTCCAGAACGATGTCTACACCCAGGTCTCCCCAAGGCAGTTCTTCAGGGTTACGGTTAGCAAGTACTTTAACTTCTTTGCCGTTTACTTTGAAGAAACCATCATGTACTTCAACATCGCCATCGAAGCGACCTTGAGTTGTATCATATTTGAGCAAATGAGCCAGCATTTTAGCGTCAGTCAAGTCGTTGATTGCTACTACTTCAATGCCCTCTACATTTTGAATACGGCGGAATGCCAAACGACCAATACGTCCAAAACCGTTAATACCTACTTTAATCATGAGTAAGTTCCTCCCAAGTTTTGATTAGTTTTTTATGAAGCTATATATTCAAGACAGACGGTAAAGTCCGTCAAGACAACAAGAGTTGTGTTCAAAATAAAACCATTTCATCTCTGAAAAGTTAGATGTTTTCCATGTCAGCGACGATGACTTCGGCCGCAGCCTCATCAATAATCAGAATATCTTCCTGTCCGAACCGCAGTACGGAATGGATGGCAGCTGCCTTGCTTTTGCCGCCCGCAATGCCAATGACTACATCGGTGCGTTCGATATCCTGAAGCCGCATGCCCAGCGTAAGCATGGTATGTACCACGTCACCCTGACCATTGAAGTAATACCCGAAGGACTCCGATACAGCTCCCTGCTCCTGAAGTTCGTCAATGATCTCCGGTGCAAGCTTGCGTCTCTTCGCCATCTCCACAGCATCACCAATGCCATGAATTACGATGCGCGATTGCCTGATCAGCTGTAAAATCTCCTGAACTCCCGGGTCCTGGATCAGTGATTCATAGGCATGGTCACTAAGCAAATCCGGTACATGCAGGAGTTTGTATTGAGCCCCTGTCCGTTTTGCCATCGTGGATGCAATCGTATTTGCCTGAATTTCCAGGCTCTCTCCCAACCCGCCACGTGCTGGTACAAACCAGACACCCTTCATTGAAGTCGGTGGTGTGAGTTGTTCTGCGACTTCGGCCGTTGTTGATCCGCCTGTTACAGCGACAACGTCGTTGTCATTCATGATACTGCTGAGAGCTTTTGCTCCAGCTCTTCCAAGCTCCCTTTTGGCGTAAGGAGATATATCCGAATCACCAGGAACCACGACTACCTTTTGCAGACCGTAGGCTTGCTTGATTCGCTCTTCCAGCTCGGATAATCCAAACAGCTCTTTCGCGACAGGTTCTAATTGCTGCAGCAAATTATAACCCGCCTCGCTGATCTTCATCCCTGCACTGTCAATTTCGATAAGTCCCTGAGCCTTTAACAGATCGGTCTCAGCTCTCAGAACCCGCTCGGTCATCTGCATGGAATTGGCTAACGTTCTCCGCCCAATCACATCCGATAACATGATCTGGTGCAGAATCGTATAGCGTTTTTTCAAGACATCCATGAGATCGGGCAGAAGCTGCTTTTGCACTTCCAAGATCGTTCGCATGCTTTCCACTCCCGCAAGCTTCATGTTCCAAGCTTTCTGCATGGCCTTAAAATGTCCCGGGTTAACTTTTTAAGTCCCACGTTCATTCTACCTAAAACTGACGCGAGATGCAAGTGTTTCAATTGCTTATTTCGACAGGTTAGCAGGCGTTTATACGCGCCTATTTTCACAACCTCAACACATCGAGATAAGGAAATGAGGATCTCACACCATATATAGAAGAAGTCCACACATAACATCTATATCTTGCTGTGTTTCATTTTCATAGGGCATGTCCAAAACTTCTTATAGCATGTACTGAAATACAAGCTTTATCCATCTTTCTTCATCATGATCATTTCCGAAACAATTCAAACCATCTTCGGAATAACTCAGCCCATTCATGAAAGACAACGTGAGCCCATTAATCGTAAGGAAAACCACACCATGTTCATGCAAAGCAACTGCTTGCAATTCACCAGTGCATAAGCTATAATCATTATTGCTGTCACATAATTTGCGCCCGTGGTCCAATGGATATGACGTAGGCCTCCGAAGCCTGAGATCCAAGTTCGATTCTTGGCGGGCGCGCCACTTAATTTTTTAACAGCTCATAATGCATTTAACCAACGAAACCGGAAAGGTTTCTTTTTTTTCAAACTTAGTTTGACTTTCTTTGACTTTTTGTTTGAGATTGTTTATGATGTGGTTAATACGGTAACAGTTTAAGTATAAACACCATTTAACATTTACATTTCCGAGGAGGTTTTTCACGTGAGTTATATTCCAATGGTCGTTGAACAGAGCAACCGGGGTGAGCGCGCCTATGATATTTATTCCAGATTGCTGAAGGATCGTATCATTTTCCTTGGCAGCGACGTGAATGACGTTGTAGCGAATGCCATCATGGCACAGATGTTGTTCCTGGCAGCGGAAGATCCGGAGAAAGACATTCACCTATACATCAACAGCCCAGGCGGATCCATCACAGCGGGGATGGCAATTTACGATACAATGCAGTTCATTAAACCGGATGTATCTACGATCTGCGTAGGTATGGCGGCTTCTATGGGTGCATTCTTGTTGAATGCCGGTGCAAAAGGCAAACGTTTTGCGTTGCCAAACAGTGAAATTATGATTCACCAACCACTGGGTGGCGCACAAGGTCAAGCGTCGGACATCGAAATCCGTGCACGTCGCATTCTGAAAATGCGTGATACCTTGAACCGCATCATCTCCGAGCGCACAGGTCAACCTCTGGAGCGTATCGAAAAAGATACAGATCGTGACTACTTCATGAGTGCTGCTGAAGCAGCCGATTACGGTATCATCGATAAAGTAATCCAAAACGTAGGCTCCCAAGGCATCTAAGCTTTAGCTACCTGGAGACAACGTAAATAAGCGCAGGGCGGGCATCACCTGAATATAGGTGAGCACGCTCTGCGCTTTTTAATTATAAACAGGCAATATCACCACCCGGTCTTGGGGTGCATTGCCTGCATAAAGCAGAAGCCCCCGTCATTCTTGCTTCGACGGAGGCTTCCGGTTTATTATTTTTCACGAAGAAACGGTATAAGTGCTCTTGACTTGAATTTAATTTATTTTATGATTTCATCTAACCTAATACGAACTTACTTCTCCGAAGCTACGTTGCTGAATGGTGCGGTTCCTTTAGGCAGAATATCCTTGTAAGTGAACTTGAATTCAGGGAAGCCCTCCGCATATGCTGTGTACTCATACAACTGGAAGAATACCACTGCACCTGTTGGCGTCACGTAGAAATCCTGATCTTTGTTAAGGCCTTTGTAGCCACTCAAGTATCCCGTGTTCGCTTTCAGTTGCTCGCCAACCTTTTTGCTGATCGTTTCACGCATCGACTTGCTATTAGCAATTACATCATCCAGTGTCAGCTCTTTGCCAGTGTCGAGTGCAAACGTGTGACCTGTACGGTAAGTCATACCGTGTGCGCCTGCATAGTCCTCATAACGTTGAGTGATCAGACCCAGTACGCCGTTCTCATTGTAACTCACCACATACGAAGCTTCGAATGCATATGGACGATTTGCAGTTGCTCCACCAAATTCAGACGTTTGTTTTTTGAACGCCGCAACAGCGGTGTCTACTTCATCTTTGAGCACCTTGTTAATCGCAGCTTCTGCCTCTTTGCTCGCCAGTCCGCTCACTTGCGGGTACTGCACATCCACCTCAGCATTTTTAACGGTTACATTCGCTTTGGTCGATTTCACCTGTACGTTATTTTGTTTCACCTTGCTCAGGGTCAGTGTTTTGGTTTTGGCATCCCAGCTACCTTGTACACCCAAATAATCTCTCATTGCAGAGAACGGGATGTACAAACGACCCTGGATCAACTTTGCTTCCACTTGAGGATAAAAACCATTAATATACACGTTCGGCTGTCCATCCATCAAACTAACAGTCATTGCATTGTTCGCTGCAGTTACGGTATATGACTTTGTTTTTGCATCATATTTCAATGTCCCGCCTGCTACATCCTTAACTGCTGTCAGCGACACCCATGTAGATCCACCTTGGAGCAACCCTTTTTGCGTGAGGGTTTTACCGCCTGATTTCAACGTTACTTCAGCCGGTGCAGTTACTTTGGAAGATACGGATGCTGCTTGAACCGATTGATCCATCCACGCTGTACTTCCTCCCATAATTACACCTGCTGCCAATAATGCACTCGTCCACTTTTTCCATGTTTTCATCTGTAAAACTCCTCTCTAATATTTCATTTAGGTTTAATGCGTATGTAAATTTAATTAGATTTCATAGGCCATACGCTTGCCTCTTTATTATAATTAACCCTTTTTCGGAAAGGTTTACAGCTCCAGTTACAATGTTGATGAAAATCGTACGATATTAATCGCAGAAAATGAACGTTTTGTCACGAACAATGCTACAAAAACGACATGATTCGACCATCTCTTAGACAGGTAACACAAGTACTTTCTGACCCTCGCTTCCTCAAAGCCAGCATGTGCAACAAAAAAACACGGCCCCGAAGGACAGTGCTTTTGTCATTTTTATAAATTCTTAATATTTAATATTTTATCCCGTGATGTGCAAAATTCCTTACTTCATCTCATACGTGATATTCAGAACGGTGCTTACTTTGACCTGACCAGCCTCAATCTGTGTACCTGCATCTGATTCACTCTTCGCTTGCGACATGAGCTCTGATGCATAGAACACAGGAACATTAGCATCTGGCTGACTTACCGAAAGAACAGTACCCAGCTGACGTTTAACCGCTTTAGCGATCGCTCCTGCTTTCACATCTGCATTAGCTACCGCCTTAGCAATCACTTCGGATTCGTATTTCTCCGGATTCTCTACTGTAAAGCGTACATTTTCGATGTTGTTGGCACCCGCCTGGGATGCGGCATCCAGCAATTCACCAATCTTGTCCATATCACGATATGTCACTGTCAACGTGTGATGTGCTGTGTAACCTTTAATTTTCTGTCCATCTTTTTCGCTATACGTGTAGTTTGGTTGCACATAGAATTGACTGGTTTGAATATCATCTGCACTGATCTTCCATGTGTTTTTCAGCAAATTAGTAACCTTTTGGATCTTAGCAGCATTTGCCTTCTGTGCTGACGCCGCAGTATCGGCAGTACTGTTCACACCGATGGACAGATAGGCAATATCCGGCTTCACTTGAATCTCACCTTTACCTACGACATTGATTACATTTTGCTGTACGCCCTGAACTTCGGCAGCATAAGCGTAGTTTCCTGGAGCTACATAAGCCGTTCCTCCGACCAGCAACGAACTTGCCACCAGCACTGCACCAAACGGTTTCATCCATTGTTTACCCATTACGAATAACCTCCTCATATGTTAACTTCTCAAACTTGAAGCGATTTGATACCTTAACAGACGGGACAAATTCCATAATGTTGCACTTGACGGACCCGTTTAATTAAATTTTATATAAAACGCAAAAAAGCCCCTTGCGGGACTTCTTCATGGATTGAATTGAGTTCATGAAGCTTATTGGTTCTCAAGCTCTTCCTTGCTCACCAGGCTAACTAAAGCGTTTACAGCCTGATCCGCATCCGCGCCTTCAGCACTAATATGGATTTCTGTACCTGTACTGATCGCAAGGCTCATGATTCCCATGATACTTTTAGCATTTACTTTTTTATCGTCCTTCTCGACGAACACTTCAGATGAGTACTTATTCGCTTCCTGAACGAACAGTGCCGCAGGTCTGGCATGGAGACCCGTTTTCAAACGGACAACTACCGGGTGCTTTGTCATAGAAACTTACCCCCTATTATGAAATCTGGACATTAAATACACAATTATATTTATACAACATTATACCATTAACCCGTGCAGGACACTAGAAGAAAAAACATAGCCCTCGGGCTTAGGCCAAAATCCAGAGCCGAAGCCTCTCCTTCACCCGCACGAGTAACCCAACACGACCTGGTAAGGTCATAACAAACCTTAAACCTAAATGATTCTTTTCAACCTTCAACTTTAACGTTCCGCGCGCACTTTCTCAGCAAGCTCATCAATCTTCCGAAGGCGATGGTTCACGCCTGATTTGCTAACCGTACCTTTTAGCAATTCGCCTACTTCCTTCAGATTGATATCGGGATGAGCAAGCCTTACCTCAGCTACTTCACGTAGCTTATCCGGAAGAGATTCCAAACCTACTTCCTTTTGCAGTAAACGGATATTGTCGATTTGTCTAACCGCTGCGCCAATCGTTTTGTTCAGATTAGCTGTCTCACAATTGACAATTCGATTCACCGAATTACGCATGTCCCGCATAATTCGAACATCTTCAAACTTGAACAAGGCCTGGTGAGCACCAATGATGCTAAGCAACTCAATGATTTTCTCGCCTTCCTTAATGTATAGGATGAATCCTTTTTTCCTTTCTATACACCGGGCATTAAGATGAAATTCATTAGCCAAATCCACCAGTGCCTGACAATGCTCTTCATACATGGACGCAATCTCCAGATGATATGAGGAGCCCTCCGGGTTATTTACGGAACCACCTGCCAGAAACGCACCACGAAGATAGGCTCGCTTACAACAATTCTTCTCCAGTAACTCTTCATTAATGCCAGGAGTAAACAAGAATCCTTCAGAGACGATGTGCAGCTCCTTTAGAATCTCCTGAACCATAGACGGAACACGAACAATATACACATTGTTCTTCTTCAGCCGCATTTTTTTGCGAACCAACAATTCCGTATGCACTTGAAAATGCTTTTTAAGCAGAGAGTATGCCCTTCTTGCGATCGCAGCATTCTCTGTCGAAATATCCAAGATGACTTTTTTATTCGATAACTGCACTGCACCAAGCATACGGATGAGGGCTGAAAGTTCCGCCTGTTCGCAGCACGCTTCACTTTCAATCATCGTTAATTCTTTTTTGGTCTGTGCTGCAAATGACATGGGACTTCACCTCTTCCGTAACATCCAATTTTGGACCAGTTGGTAAATATGATGGCTGAGCTTATCAGCATCATGGCGCAGATAGGTTTTGAACAAAACCAGCGTATCTGCGACAACCTGATAACCTGAACTTTTCAGCACATTCATATCGAGAACAACCGGTTTTGCTCCTTTTTCCGCATACTTATTCTGCACTTGTAGCGGAATGTCACCATTGTTCACGATCACGTAGTCAAAGAGCTGGTGACCAATATGATCATGCACTGCCTTAAGATGATCACTCACTGTATAATTATCGGTCTCTCCCGGCTGTGTCATTACGTTACAAATAAACATCTTCACCGCATCCGTTTGAACGACAGCTTCTGCCAGTTTGGGCACAAGCAGATTAGGAAGGATGCTCGTATATAGACTACCTGGGCCAATAAGAATCGCATCTGCTTGGCGTATAGCCTCCACAGCTTCTGGCAACGGCTCCACGTGATCCGGTTCAAGAAAGACACGTTTAATACGCCCGCCTGCCTCAGGGATTTTGGACTCACCAGTAATAATTGATCCATCCTCCATCTCAGCGTGTAACACAACAGCTTGACCTGCTGCCGGAAGCACCTGACCTCTAACGGCAAACACGCGGCTAAGCTCCCGCACAGCGGTCACAAAGTCGCCTGATATATCCGTCATTGCAGCCAATATCAAATTCCCCAGGCTGTGGCCTGCAAGCCCCGCGCCTGTATTGAAACGATACTTTAACATGTCCGAAAGCAGTGGCTCAACATCTGCCAGCGCGGTGAGAACGTTACGAATGTCGCCTGGTGGCGGCATTTGCAACTCACTGCGCAAGATCCCTGAACTCCCACCGTCATCGGCAACCGTAACGATGGCCGTGATATCCATCGGCTTTTCTTTTAAACCGCGTAACATCACAGATAATCCGGTTCCGCCGCCCATAACAACGATTCTCGGACGTTCTCTCCGTGGTCCGGCCTCTTTCATCCCTTCACCCTCTTCAATGACGGTCCCGGTCAGCGTCGCGGTGGCTTACGGTAACAGCTTCAGTCTCACTGCTTCCGAGCATTTTGCCCAAATATTCCGATATTGCTACCGAACGATGCTTGCCTCCGGTACAGCCGATTCCAATAATAACCTGGCTTTTGCCTTCCTTCCGGTATTGCGGAATCAGAAAATGCAGCATATCCAGCAGCTTGGTCAGAAACGCTTGCGTTTCCGGCCATTTCATAACATATTCGTACACTTCACTATTTTGTCCTGTATTCGGCCGCAAATGATCAATATAATGCGGATTCGGTAAAAAACGAACATCAAATACGAGATCCGCATCAATCGGAATGCCGTATTTAAATCCGAAGGACGTTATATTCACGGACAACATCTGGCTCTCCAAGTGAGAGAACCGCGAGATGATGCGCTCCTTCAATTGAGCAGGCTTCATGGTGCTGGTATTCAGCACCTGAGTCGCTGAATTTTTAAGTTCCTCCAGCATCTTGCGCTCCAGCTTAATGCCATCCAGCGGCATACCTTCTGGCGCTAACGGATGTCTACGTCTGCTCTCTTTATAACGTTGAACCAGAACCGAATCGGTTGCATCCAAAAATAGAATTTCGCAGTGAATCGTAAAATGATCCTTGATATAGTTTAAAGACTCGGACAATGCTGTGAAAAATTCACGTCCCCGAAGATCGATGACTAGTGCTACCTTGCCAATCTTGCCATTCGACTGTTCGATCAACTCCGCGAATTTAGGAATTAGAACAGGCGGTAAATTATCTACGCAGAAAAACCCCAGATCTTCCAGGCTCTGCACAGCTATCGTTTTACCCGCTCCGGACATGCCCGTAATGATAATGAGCGTGGCGCCTGTGCCTGGTGAGCCTTCACCGTCAAGCATAAATGTCCCCTCCTTATCATATTGCTGTCGGATATATCATGTTACAAAGGTACTACGAACGTAAGAGGAGACCTGCCGCGCCTACGATACCTGCATCATTACCCAGTGTAGCTTCCAAAATCTGAACACCTTGTTGCAGCGGCTCTGGAGTCAATTGAGCAAACACAGTTCGAATCTCATCAAACAAGAAGTCGCCCGCCTTGGATACCCCGCCGCCAACAATAAATAATTCCGGATTCAGTACAGCGGCTACGGTTGCCATGGATTTGCCCAAATAATAAGCCGCACGGTTTACAATCCGCAGTGCCACTTCATCGCCCGCTTTGGCCGCATCAAATACTTCCTTGGCAGCGATTTTGTCTACCAAAGCAAGGGACGTATGATCACCACGCTCTACAGCATCCTTCGCCATACGAATGATACCTGTTGCGGATGATACCGTCTCTACACATCCCATTTTACCACAGCCACACTTGATTGCTTCCAGATCCGGTACAACACTGATGTGACCCAGTTCCCCTGCCATGCCGGAGAACCCTTGATAGATTTTACCGTTCAGGATGAGACCGCCGCCAACGCCTGTACCGAGTGTGAAGCATACACAATTGTCTACACCCTTGCCGGCTCCAGCCCAAGCTTCACCCAGAGCAGCAACGTTCGCATCATTATCTATTTTGACAGGCTTGCCCAGACGCTCTTCCAGAACCGAACGAATGGCTACATTCCGAAATCCGATGTTAGGAGCATGAACAATAATCCCCTCGCGTACATTCGTGAAACCGGCAACTCCTGCTCCGACACCCTCAAGCTGTTCCCAGCTGTATGGCGATTCGGCTACGATATGACGGACATACTTCTCGATGTTGGCGATAACCGTGTCAACGCCCTGGTCCACTTCAGTCGGTCCTTCATACGTATGCATAAGCTGACCTTGATCATCACATATACCGACCTTGATTGCTGTTCCGCCGAGATCGACCCCAACGTAGATTTTCTCAGACATGCTGCAAGCCACCTTTATCTATCTAAAATAGTTTAAGTCCTACGTACCAACTATAATTGAAGGATACGCCGGGGTCAAGACGAGAAGACCTCACGCCCAACATGCTTTGGCAGGGTTGTGAACAACATCACACACCATTTTTGAATGCGTATACAACCTCATTTTAATCTATTAAAACGCCATGCTCCCTCCTCCCCTGATAGAAAGGGTAGCCTAAACTCATGATATTTCATTATCCCTCGTTCCATTCATAAAAATTGACAATGGTCATCTGGTCACCATGACATTGTTAACTAAATCCCCCATGATACCCCTCACCTCAGGTGTGGGTATAACAAAAAACGCCATCCAGCGAAGCACTGGAGGCGTTTATTTTTTTTCGCACAATTTAGGAACTCTCAAGAATCAATTACAACTTCGTCTCTACTCGCACAGGCTCCTCAGTCTTCTCCATCTTGTTTACATCCAGAATATCCAGCATGAAGACAAAGATTGGAATACCAATAATCAAGCCCCAGATGCCGAGGAAATGTTGCGACAGAATCAGCACGATAAAGGTGTAAAACATCGGTAACTTGGTCTTGTGCGCCATGAGCTTCGGATTCAGGAAGTATGTTTCCAGCGCATGAATAATGATGATCATAACGATCACGATGATGGCCATCTGCAATCCGCCCATTTGATACCCGATCAGACAGAGCGGCACAAGGGAGATCATAACCCCTGCAACAGGCACCAGACTGAGCAGGAAGACCATAATTGTTAACGCGAATAGGTAAGGGTAACCTAAGATCCACAATCCGAGCATCGTCAGCACCGTATTAAATACGGCAATTAGCAGTTGCGCTTCAATGACTTTACCAAAAGAAGATACAAATTTGTCTCCCAGGTATGCCACTTCATTATAAAACCAACCGATTTTACTTGTTTTGAACTTGGATGTGAATTTATAGATTTCTTTTTTCTGCAACAGGAAGAACAAACTCAAAATAATAACCAGCAGGATGAATTCCAGCCATTTACTAAAGGCAAAAATGTATTTCAGTGCTTCGTTGGTATAATTTTTAATGTCGAAGGACTGCAGATAACCAGCGATCTTGGAGGCAAAATTATCACCATCCGCCGTGTCGAGAAATTTCATAATCTCGTTGGTTAACTGCACCACCTGATCCACAATTCGTGGTGAATATCTGGAAATACCAAGAACAATTCCGGCTATCACAATCATATACAGCAGAATGACCACGACTTTATAGTCGATTGAAAAAAAGCGATTCAAACCTTTTGTGATGAGATGCTGTAGCCTGTTCATGACATAAGTCACTAGGAACAACAGCAGAATCATATGAAGCATACTCCCCATACTGAACAAAATTAAACAGAACAACAGCAGGATCAAAAAACGTCTAACCGTTGCATTCTGAAGCCAATCTTTTATCATTTCCCCCAACATCTTCACCTCACAGCTAATATACCCCTTATGTATACGAAATCATGCCCACCATCGTTTCAAAAAAAGAGAAGCCCTCCGGCTTCTCTCAGTTCATGAGACTTCCCGTTGTCTCTTATAACTATTTATTCCTGGCCATGAGGCTGTCATGCATATTATTTATCCAGCGTTTCGCTCCAATCATGCACGACGCTTCCCTCCAGAAACTTTTCGCAATCCATCGCTGCCATACAACCTGATCCTGCAGCTGTAATGGCTTGACGATATTTCGTATCCTGAACATCACCACATGCAAATACTCCTGGGATATTGGTTTCTGTTGTTCCTGGCTTCACCACAACATACCCATGCTCATCCAGTGTAATGGCATTGCCAAGAAATCCGGTATTCGGCGTGTGCCCGATGGCAACGAATACACCATCTGCTTCGAGCAACTCTTCCTGACCGGTTTCATTGTTGCGCACCTTCAACCCTTTGACACCCATTGCTTCAGGTACAACCTCAAGAGGTGTACGGTTCAAAGCCCATTTCACCTTCTCGTTGCTGCGGGCCCGATCCTGCATAATCTTGGATGCGCGCAGTTCGTCCCGGCGGTGAACCAACGTAACATCTGTAGCAAAACGAGTCAAAAAGCTCGCTTCTTCCATAGCAGAGTCACCACCGCCCACCACAACGATCTTTTTACCGCGGAAGAAAAACCCGTCACATGTTGCACATGTGCTGACTCCCCGCCCTACATTCTCCTGCTCTCCCGGAATACCGAGATAACGAGCCGAAGCACCTGTGGAGATAATGATGGAGTCCGCTTCCAATTCACCAATGCCGCCCACACTTACTTTAAAAGGTTGCTTACTGAAGTCAACCTCTTCCACCCAGCCATTCTTGAATTCAGCCCCAAAACGTTCTGCTTGCTTACGCATGTTGTCCATCAACTCAGGCCCCATAATACCTTGCGGGAAACCCGGGAAGTTCTCGACGTCTGTAGTCGTTGTCAATTGCCCACCTGGCTGAAGACCTTCAATCACCAGCGGATTCAGATTCGCACGAGCCAGATATATCGCTGCTGTCAGACCCGCAGGTCCAGTTCCGATCACAATCGTTCTGTATTTAGACATATAGATACAGCCTCCTTCATCAGGTTCAGATGTGTAATGGTCGCGAATAACTTGCCAAGATGATATCTACAGGCATTTTTAGACCTATTCGTTAAGTTTACCCGTTTTCCCGGTTAATGTATCCTTCTCTCAGGGACAACCATGCTTCAAGCTTGAATTGCAACGTTTTACAGAGCCTATATCTCTGAATTCTATCCGTTAGGCGGAGTTACACTACAGATCTGATTGAGCTGCCTCGCATATTTGCTGACGGTAGATGCGGATATACCGTAACGTTCAGCGATACTCTGATACGTAACGGGCCGGCTACGGTTTTTGGAAGCCAGATACTCCAGTCCTGCAGCCCATCCTTCGATCTGTTTGGAACCAGATAGATCCGGTCGAACCCTGGAAACATAATCCGTCCAGATCCGCTCCATCTCTTGCTGTAATTCGGCTCTCGCCTCTGACATCTGAAGCGCACGATCAACAACAGCCTGCCAATGAGGGGATGTCTCTTTTCCGAGTCGAATCCCTGTAATTTCCTTCTTACTCGCCTTAGGTACGGTCTTTAACGCCTCCGCCTCCGGGGTAAGTGGTTGAGAAACTTCAGCGTTCAATTCAGGATGTTCAACCCTTTGCAGATCATGTAAAACGGCTTGTGCCGCCTTGACCAGGGTAGGCTCTTCACCAGGTTCATCAATGAACAATTGCAAGGCCTGTTGCACCTCGTAATCGCCAATCATGCCAAGCGCATGAATAACCTGCAACTTGGTTGCCTGATCTCCATGACGTAAAGCCCAGAAGAACGATGAGCGAATCAGTGGATCATTTTTCATCTCTTCCGGAATGCCATTACCGTAATCCTCCCATTGCTTGAACTGCTCGTCAAAAGGAAGATGGTAGTGATAGCTTAACTTACTCGGCTCCTGCACACCTTGAATTACCGCTTCAAGGCCGTCCAAATAATAACGAGCCACCTCAGAACCTGGGTCAAGCTTGTTCACGTGATGCCACAGCCGCTTTGCGATGTCATACCGTTCTGTGTTGAAAGCTGCTACTGCTGCGTAATGCGCCAGTGCCGGATCAGTGGCGGTCTCTTCACCCTTAAGCAAACGGCGGAAATGAATATAGGCCGCGTCATGCTGGCCCAGAATCCCCATTGTTGTAGCGAGCTTGTATACCTGTTCGTGCTGGAATGGCACGATCGCGCGCAGTTTTTTGATCAACAACAACACTTGGTCTGTCCGGTTCTCATTTTGATAGAAGATCGCCAGATTACAAAGTGCGTGCAGATTGCCTGGTTCCTGTTCCAGCACTTCAGCGATAGTCTCTTTCGCTTTAGAAAACAGTCCCATATAATAATAGGCGAGAGCCAGATTGTTACGGGCAGCGAGATAATCCGGATAATCGGGCGACATGCCTTCAAGCAACTCTGCAGCTTGGGCAAACTTCCCCTCTTCCAGAAACTCGCGTGCCTGATCGTGCTCCACAACACCTTTGCGTGACTTGATTCGATTTAATTTGGCCGGACGATCCAGCTCATAATACAAAAGCTCCATCATTTCTTCGGCTTCCGTCATGAACTGTCCTTGCGTGTCTTCCTCCAGATAGGTTACCAGTGCACGCTCGGCTTCCTCGAATTGATCCATGTTGGCATAATTGTTCGCCATATAGAAATAACATTCCGTCATCGACGGGTCAACCACATCCAGCACATTTGCCAGAATGGCGTTGGAGGCTTCATAATCCCCCTTTTCGGACAATATACCTGCCATATTACAATGATTCACCGGATTATCCGGCTCGTACTCAACAGCTTTACGAAAATATTTCAATGCCTTGTCGACATGATTACGGTCCAGCGAGCGGACAGCTCTTTCAAAAAAGAAAGAAGCATCCAAGTGAATCGGTATAATATTGGCAAGGTGACCCTCGGTCCGCACTAGCTTGCCCTTCATCTTCCAAGGCACCTCCTCTTTGCTTTCATTCATACTCTTCAGTATACCACATCTTTAGGCCCTCTTCGCTATATGTAGTTTCATGTCGTTTATGAAAAAAATACAAAAAATAAAGATGATATTTCATCCCAATTATGAATGAAACATCATCTCTATTGAAGGTTAATAGGTAATCCATTTAGCTACTTGAAGAGTGAAGATTATCCTTTATTTCGTCAGCGACGGTGAAAGCGTTATATCTAGCGTTTTATCAAACGGAGTCATGAAATTAACCAGTACAATCTTGCAATTCTCAGGCGTCTTAGCTTCACGAACATGTGCAGCCAGATGTCCCATCTCGCCTCCATCAATCTCTAGCCAATCTTCTCCGCAACTGTAACGTAGCTTGCCGCCTTTCCACAGAATGCTTCCATCACTGGTTTCTATGCCATCTTCACAGCTAAGCTCTCCTTCATTTCCAAATACAAAGGATAACTGCATCATGATTTCCTGTGGTTCCTCACCAGTCAGATGCATCGTCCAACCGCGATCTGTCTGCAGTACCTCAGCATCAACACGGAATGTCTGCTCATGTGTAAGTGTACGGGTCTGATGTGGAAGCAAATACCACGGGCTGATCGATGAGGAAGCTGTAGCTGGTAAATCGGCCGAAGGAATTGGTCCGTAATAGCCTTTCTTCTGTTCCCCGGTCAACTGATATCCCTGAGGCAACCGCGTCATCTTTTGCATCGGTACATATCCGGGGTTAAAGTAAGACGCTAACTGAACCGCGAGCAGACGTACCTCACCGTGACGAAGTGCAAAAAATGGAGCTACCTCGGTCATAACCGTTACACTGGTCTCTCCATCGCGAATTCGGGCAACAGGAGCACCAAAATCCGTATGCATGCGACTGTGCGAGATTCGTCCATAATGGCCTACATTCTCCATTTGGTCCACATAACGTTCCCGTCCAAAATGCTCATTGAGCATCACTTCATATTGACTCGGGAGCGCATCCCTTGTTCCAGTAGCCTGTTGAAGATCAGGCTCTAGCAACAAACGTACGAGTGCATTCACCGAACACACACCAGGGTCTGTCAAATCGCTGTCTGCCCAAGCAGCCATACCTGCAAAAATCGGATCTTGATCCAGTTTGGCCATAATCGCATAGGGCAAATAATACGAAGACAAGCCATGTTTACTGCCGAGATCCTGGCGGCCTGAATAATCGGTCACAATTTCACCAGTAGGGTGCACCAAATATACCATCATCCTGAGGTTCAAACGTACCGGCTCCAGCAGTTCAGGACGGTTCAACAAACGTGCAGCATGAATCAACATAATATCACTCACCGCATTGTAGATCCCGTTGCTACGCTCGGTCCATTCTCCATCAGGGGTAATATCAATCCCTTCCGCCAGCCATTGTTCCGCGCGTTGTACCGCTTCCTCTATGCCGAAGATCTCATGCAGAAAACCAAGTGCGGCACACAACACCCAGCGATGGTTTGGTGTATGACAGCCTCCCGTTAACATGACAGGGATCGTCCGTTCCAGGAACAGTCGCATATTATCCAGCACAGGCTTCAGTGGTGCCCAGTCCTGTTGGTTCAAAAGTTGATACAACTGCGAATATCCTACGACAACAAAAGCAGTGTCTGGCGGGGAGTGATAGTTCGTCCAGCCGGGGGAAATCGATCCATCACTGTGCTGATGACGCAACACAAACTCACTAGCAAGTCGCAATCTTTCCAGCAAGTCCTCGTCTCGATAATACTTGGAGTCCTGATTAGAAATTGCCGCTCCCCAAAAACACATATCTGTAGGTGTTCCCGTTGTATGGTTAACCCAAGCCACACCCGAAAAAGGATCAATTGTTCCACCATAGTAACGGCTTTCCGAATCAAGCACCTGCCGCTCTATGCCTCGTTCCGTGGCTCTGTCATTGCTTTCTACCATTTGTCTATACATCTACATTCCCCCTCCATCCCATCCATTCAATAACGTCAACTCATACGAATACAGTCGTATTCAAAAGATAAGATCAGCAGGCTGTGCGCTCTAACAGCCCAAGCCAACCGATCTTATCCGTTTACCTATTTATGCTTCTAAACTCGCCAGTTTTTGCATTAGCAGATCATGACTTTCGTGAATCGCTTCCGGTTCACAGGCTGACTTCAATTCATATACCTTCACCTGTGCTTTACGGATCATTGGAAGATAAGCATCATAGAAGTGCATATCCTTACTGTGCACGTATGGACACCAATGATCGGAGAGCCCCAGCGTTTCATGAATATGAACACCAACGATATCATCCATCAGCCCCTGCATCTCACCTACACTGTCGTACAGTCCCAATCGATCCATCATGATTGCATGACCCGTATCGTACCAAATCCCGACCGGAGCACCTTTGAGCGCCTGGATGATTGTTTTCGCTTCGGCAAGCGTGGGAATCTGTTGCGGTCTTGAGCGTGTTTCGATCCCAAAACGGACATTCAGTCCTTTGGACACCGCCCGGTTACAAACCTCATCCAGACTGATGATAATTTTCTCAATATAACCTGCACTCAGAGCTTCGCGCCGTTCCATTAGCTCTGCCCATTTGCTGCGATATTGCGGCGAATCCGTTCCTTCCTCGCGGTACAGCTTCTCCAGATCCTTGCTGATATCATGTGGGAAAGGCACCTCACCTGGGTGCACAACGACAGCTTCCCCTCCATAACGATGCGCATATTCAGCTGATCCAACTAACAGATCAATGGCCCGCTTCCGCTTCACTTCATCTTCAAAACCGAGCAACACAGAGTCCGTTCCGTAGTCAGGATCGGGATCATGGGGGAATGTGTTGTGTACACTGGACACCCCAATCTCTCCGCGCTCAATCATCGGCTCAATTGTAGAGAGCATTTCCTTCGTTACATTATAGTTAAGCTCCACCCGGCGAAAGCCAAGTCCTGCAATTTCCCGAATCATGTCTTCTCCTACAGGATGTCTCCTGATATTCCAGCATGTCGAGAATGAGTATTCTCCCTTGTCAATTCCCTGCATAATTCATTCCTTCTCCTTCCCCAATTGTGATGTTAGCGCGTATGGGGGCTACGAATTAACCTTTAATTGCTCCTTGCATTGCGCCACTAACAAAATACTTTTGCAACCATGGATATACCAGCAGGATCGGTACTGTCGCAAAGACAACCGCTGCAGCTTTAAGACTCTCTGGTGTTAATCTTGTACGGCTAGCACCCTCCAGCAACGTGAGGTCACTTATCATATTGTTCTGTACCATTTGAAAGAGCTTCAGTTGCAAAGGATATAACTTTGGATCTGTGATGTACATCAGGGAATCCTGGAAGCCATTCCAGCGTCCGACCGCATAGAACAGACCAAGTGTAGCAAGTACAGGCATAGACAGCGGTAAAATGATTTTGAAGAGTGTGTGCACATGAGAGCTTCCATCAATCTCGGCGGACTCTTCCAGGCTATCCGGTATTCCGCGGAAGAAGGAGATCAGGATAATCAAGTTAAATGGACTAACCAACCCTGGTAAAATCAATGCCCAAACCGAGTTCATCAAATGCAGGTCACGAATCAACAGATACTCAGGAATAATCCCGCCGCTGAAGAACATCGTAATAATAATGATGTACATAAACAGCTTACGGCCCTTTAATTTTTTCTTCGTCAACGGGTACGCTGCTGCAATGGTAAACAACAGACAAAGTAACGTTGTTGCAACCGTAAGAAGCGCTGTAAATCCTAGTGAATACAGCATGGAGTTATCCGAAAACACTTGACCATAGGCATCCCAAGAGAACTCTTTCGGGAAAATCGTTACTTCACCTGACGTTATGGCCCGGTTTGAACTAAGTGATATCGCAATCGTGTGTAAGAACGGAGCAAGACAGAATAGTACAAACAATGAAATAAAAGTGACATTGACAATGTCGAAAATCCGGTTCGAGGTGCGTTCACTCATCTGCGCACAACTCCTTTACTGATGATCTATACGTACAACAAAGTTGGTACACTTTACTATTGTTCTGAATTAGAGAATTCCTTCACCCGTTGTTTTCTTCGAGAGATAGTTGGAACCTAGGACGAAGACCAGTCCGACAACCGCCTGGAATAAGCCAACAACCGTTGCAAGTGTATATTGTCCAGACTGTAGACCAATTCTGTATACAAAGGTACTAAGTACATCGGAATATTCACGAACAGCCGTATTACCAATAACATAAGGCCGGTCAAAACCGATGCTGACCATATTTCCAAGGTTAAGAATAAGCAAGGTAATAATCGTTGGTTTAATACTTGGTATTGTAATATGCCAGATTCTCTTCAGCCGCGTTGCACCATCTATCTCAGCTGCCTCGAACAATTCCTTGTTCACACCTGTTAATGCAGCCAAATACAAGATGGTTCCCCACCCAGCGCTTTGCCACACACCTGTGAACAGGTAGGTAACAAGCCATGAGTTTTTTTCTGTCAAAAACGGAATGGAATCAAATCCCATGCTCTGCAGTAGATTGTTTACCATACCGGATTGATTGCCAAACAATTGGTACACAATCCCCCCGATGATAACCCAGGAGATAAAGTGAGGAATATACAGAATGGTTTGTGAGATTTTCTTAAACCATTTGAATCTAACCTCATAGAGCATAATCGCCAGAATAATTGGAGCAGGGAATGAAACGATCAGATCAAGAAAATTCAGCATAAATGTGTTGCGTAATGTAGTGTAGAAATCGGGCATTGCGAATACCTCGCGAAAAGCATCGAAACCGATCCATTCACTACCGTTGATACCTTGAAAAAGGTTGAAATCTTTAAAAGCGATCTGGACACCGTACATCGGTCCGTAACGGAAGATTAAAAAGTAGATTATAGGCAGAGAAATCAATGCATATAGCTGCCAATATCTTTTCAAATATGTGAGGTTCAAGACGGTTTCCTCCTATCATAAGAAACGTTTGTGCCGCCTATCCGGCGGCACACGTTCCTTTCTAATTTGAAACAGTTGTATGGTTTCTTTTTTAACATGTTCCAAGCGTACTAAGGTTTACTTTCCACCCATACCCTGCAAAGCTTCTTCCAGCTCTTTCTTCAAATCGTTACCGCCCAAGGACATGTAATCAGCCATTTCTTTTTCAAATACAGATTCGAAATCAGCTGGTTTTGCCATAGCGGATTTTACGATAATGACATCAAGCTTGTCATTAAGTGTAGTGCCATATTTCATCTCGGCAGCAATCGGTTTATCAAAGATGATCGGTCCTACCGTATCTGTGTTTGCAATCTCAAGAGATTGCTTCAACAGCTCCTGGTTATTTTTAGGGTAACCCAGAATCCATGCTTTTTCGTTTGTAGCTTGATCTCCGATGTTTTTACCATTGGAGATAATCGCAAAGTCATTTGCATTATAGAAACGATCTGCTGCATCTTGTGCTACATCTTCTTTTGCAACCGGAATACCGTCTACCAGATCATAGTTCTCGCCTTTCACACCGCTGATGATATCCATCAGGTTGTTGTCAGACGCCATCCAATCCAGGTATTTAACTGCTTCCACTGAACGCTCACTGCTTTTCGGAATCATAATGAACAAACCATTTGAACCGTAACGTGACTTGATGTGTTTGTTATCTGCGTTCGGGTTAGTATAAGCATCTAATGGCAGAACTTTGCCGTCGCTTACATTTTTACGCATGAGATCCATAGTAGCCTCTTTACCGAACATAGCATCAGCATCTTCAGACCAGAAACCTACATTACCATTTTGAATATCTTTATTCAGTTGCGTTTTGTCTTTATCCAAACTGAAATCTTTACTGATCAAACCTTCATTGTAAAGTTTGTTCAGGAACTGCATGGACTCTTTGAATCCTTCATGGAGCGGCAATTCATAACGTTGACCGTATGTTTTGTCGCCACTTACAGGTTTGATAAAGGAGTAAATCAGTGTCTCGTACTGAGCCGGTGCAAGCGCAAAGCCCATAGGGATGTTTTTGCTTCCCAGTTTCGCTGGATCTTTTTCCTTGAATGCTTTCAATGTTGTATACAACTCATCCGTTGTCTTAGGTGCTGGCATTCCCAGCTTATCTAACCAATCTTGACGAATATAAGAACTGTAACGGCCGGTGATGGCACGTTTACCCGGAATAGCAAATTGCTTTCCTTCCAACTGTCCAAACTTTAAAGTATCTTCACCCAGGAATTTCTTCAGATTAGGTCCATACTGGTTCACCAGATCGCCTACATCTGTCAGACCTCCCTGCTGTGCATAACGGTAAAACACAGTGGAGTCGTAAACAAAGACAACATCCGGAACATCTGAGGCACTAGCCATCAGGACATTCAGCTTGGTCACTTCCTCGGAACGTTGAACAGGAACAAATTGTACATCAATGTTGTTAGGATCGCCGAACTTCTCTTGAATCATCTTCGTGAGATAGCTGTTCGTGATTGTGTAAGGCGATGGGGTGTTACCACGGTCGAAAAGCTCCACTTTTAATGTGACACGTTTTCCATCACCAGCTGCTCCGCCTTCTGCTGATTTGTTGTCTGATGATCCGCACCCCGCAAGTAGTGAGACGCCCATTACTGCTGTAAGCGCCAAACCCATCAACTTTTTAAGACTCCCTTTTCTTGTCATTCTGTTCATCCCCTTTGGCTTTACGTGAATGTTTTAAAGCTTGCCCTGAGTATTCCATACTATTGTGCGCTCTGACAACATACTAAATTCGGGTGGGCCTACAAACGAGTTATGGTTTGCATGGTAGCTTATTTTCGCAGACTGCCAAAATTCCATAAAACCGCATGGGAGAAGGGTTTAGAGGCATTACATCCCCTATCCAAACACGATGGAAACAAACCATTTTCTCGCACTGACTAAATTCGTATGTTACATCAGAAAGCTTTTATGACACATCTTCTGACATGACCATGAAACGTACATGTTTATTTCATTTTTTTTCAAACGCTTTCATTTTTCGTTGTCAAAACAACATAAAAAGGGCGAACCCCAAATGATGACAACCTCCTAAATTATGGAGATTCACATCTTCGGTTCACCCTGATTTATTTCAACATTCTGTTGACCATGTATGGAAACATGACATGTTTTTACTCGTTCATTTTGGAACAAGCACAGATAGCCCCTTATTCATCAGTCACTTTTTGATCCTTTTTCATCCGGCGATAATCTCCAGGTGTAATACCAGTCACACGTTTGAATACACGTCCCAGTGTAATACCATTCGCATATCCGACCTTTAAAGCTATGTCCTGTAAAGAATAATCAGTATTAAGCAGTAACTTCTCCGTTTCTTTCATCCTAAGCTCAGTCACAAAGTCAACAAATTTCATATTGAATTCGGTCTTAAACAGATAGCTGGCATGTTTTCCAGAAATCTGAAAACGGTCACTCAGATGTTTAAGTGACAGCTCAGGGTTGGTGAACTGCTCCTCGATATAATTTTTCATCTCATTAACCATAGCTTTATAACTCTTCGTTTCCGTTACAGCAACGTATGTCCGGAACAGATCGGTAAGACTATCGAACAACAGTACTTTAACATCCTCTAACGATTCTGCTTCTTCCATTGCATTGAGCCAATTGTTAATATTCTCTTCCGACAGTTCTTTCTGCAATCCTTCCGACATCATGGAGACTTCCCGGCTAAGCATCTGAAGCATAGCCTCAATTAAGGAACGGATCTCATCATCTGGCAGTTTATTTCGCTCAAACTCCTTAAAAATATCCTCCAATTGCTCTCTCCACTGTCCGCTCGACATCCTGAACCGTTTGACAAAGTCTGCAATCATCTGTAAATACGTGTAGGTCTCTAGCAATGGATGCTGCATCTCGCTTGCCTCTGCTTCACCCACATCACCATTCATCAGCAGCTTACGTTGCATCACCGCTTCAGCGGCTGTAAACGATTGATGGATCGCATGAATTCCTTCAGCAACAGGTCCAATGCCAAAGCTGAGGGAAATTCGGAGATTCTGCTCTACCCACGATTTACATTCCTCAGCAACCAATCGGATCTGTTTGGCTAAATCCTGTCCCTGCTGTGTCTCTTCCTTTGAAAAGAAAAGAATAGCAATCCGATCAGCACTGATCCATTCCGTCCAACATTGCACTTCTGTATCCCTAGATAGCTCCTGTAATACATTCATCAGGGCGAACTTCAGTGTGTTTTGCTCTCCTCTGGTGAACTTTTCCTGAAACCCCTTCTCATATCGGTTAATATCCCCAACAACCACGATAAAGCGAGAAGCTGCATGGGCTCCATCAAATGGAGACACCTCATACAGCTGGCCAGCCGCATTGTCCACATGCTCACCTTGTAGTAAAGCACTAAACAACTTACTACGTTGCATAAGTACATTCTCGCGGCTTTTTTTATCATAATCCATCATATGGTTAATCAAGTTCTCAAGCACACCATCAATCATCTTCATCTCATCCATACGAGCACCGGATTGTTCAAATGCTTTAATCTGTTGCGATTCAATCCGGTTCATGATGATTTGAATTGGCTTATAGTTACGCCGGGTAACATACACGATGTAGATAATTGCGCAGATCACCGTCAAAATAGCAATGAACACCCAAACATATGAAACAACCGACACCCAACCAAACAGATTGCCAGCTTTGATGCCACTGGTAAGAGTCCATCCCAACCTTTCCAAGGGTAACTCATTTAATTTTGTACCTTCCATAGCACTCTCATTATCGGAATGAGCATCATAGACGACCCTGCCCCCCTGATCACTTATTGTCAGGAAAGAGAGTTTACCATTGACCATGCTATCGACACTCTGCTTGATACTGCTCATCTTGATATTGATGACCAATACACCTTGTGAGCCAAAAGGTAAAGGCATATCTTTATTGACGGTCAACACCTGTATAGGTGTCCTCTGATACTCTTCAGATTCCATCTCCCGAACGGGCTGCCAGCCTTGACCGGTTCCACCGCTTAGAATTCGATCAATCCATGCCTTGTCTGAGAAATTTCCAACGTCCCTTGAACCACTTAGCGTGATAACGCGCTCATGTTGTTTGTCATACAAATATATGGATTGGATCCATGAAGAAGAATTAATCATCTCACGTAAATTTTGTGCAATCGTATACACTGTATCCGAGTTATTAGGATTGTTTCCGTTGAAATAAAGCCTGTATGCCGGTTCGTATTGCACTTTCTCTGTCACAGCCAGTTCAATGTCCCGGATTGTATGATCCAGCGTGGTGGCCAGATAACTGGTGGATATACGGTCAGCTTTCCTGGTTTCCTCTCTGGAAATATCATTAATGAATACAAAAGCAATAAAGATGATTATCGTCATCGTAAAGAAAAATATAGGGAAATACGAAAAGAGTAACCGATAATACCACGTGCGTGACAATAGACCCCACTCCTCACTCCACGATGCCAATGTCCCTCAGCCGTGGTTCTACTGTTTAGTATCCGTAACAAAACCATTCCAGATTCATTTATAAATAAAACGCTATCATTTCTTAATATTTATAGTTATTATATCACAAGCGACCAAACAACAAAGCACAGAATTCAATTCGTGGGGTCAAAACAAAAATACCGTGCTGAGCAAATGCACTCAGACACGGAACATGAAACGAGATTGGGCTGTAAAGTGCCCATTTATGGTAATGAAACTAAATACCGGAGTCCTTAAACAGTGTGGCCATAGATCCACCATCAACAATGATGCGGATAGCTCGTGAGAGCATTGGTGCAACGGGTAATACTTTGAAACAATCCGGATGATCCTCTGGCAGTGCAATAGAGTCTGTTACCACAACCTCGGTAATCGATGGATGATTTAGTTTGCTTACTGCCCCATCCGAGAACAAGCCATGAGTTGCGCAAACATATGCATTCTCTGCACCCCGTTCCTTCAACCCTTCAACAACATTTACAATCGTTGTGCCTGTATCGATCAAATCCTCGATAATAATCGGCGTTCGTCCCTCAACGTCACCGATAACATGCGTGATGATCGATTCATTATGACTTGGACGTTTCTTGATCATGATGGCAAAAGGTGAATCCAGACGATTCGCCAGTTTCTCCGCCATGGATGCTCGTCCTGCATCAGGAGAAACTACAACCGGATTTTTGATCTCTTTGCTAAGCAGGTATTCGCTTATTAAGTCGAGTGATGTCATGTGATCCACCGGAATGTTAAAGAAGCCCTGAATTGCAGCCGCATGTAGATCAATCGTAACCACACGGCTTGCTCCCGCTGTCGTTAATACATCTGCAACCATCTTGGCCGAGATAGGCTCACGTGGAGCAGATTTCCGCTCTTGCCGAGCATAGCCGTAATACGGAACGATAATATTTACCGTGCGCGCCGAAGCTCGTTTTGCCGCATCAATCATAACAAGCAATTCCACAAACAGTTCATTGATCGGATGAGACAAAGACTGTATCAAAAACACATCACAATTGCGGATCGTTTCTTCGTAATGAACGTATATTTCTCCGCTCTTGAACCGGGACAGTTTAATCTTACCCAGTTGTACTCCCAGCTTGTCGCATACCTGCTCTGCAAGCTTAGGGTTAGATGAACCGGAAAAAATACGTAACGAATGCTGCATAATGCCCTCCCGCGGGTTATCCCCGATCATAATTCCTTATATAGTTATGTTGGAGAATCCCAACTCGTATAAAAGGTTATTTTACCCTTATTATACTCCACTGCTGTCTACATTTAAAGGAATGAACGAGCGCTGGCGGCTTTCAAACACAGCCACTTGCTTACAGCCGAGTTCATGTAAAAGCGCTTCTGCCTCAGACAGATAATCGCCTAACTTCATGGGATCATGTGCATCCGATCCCATCGTCAGAGGAACACCCAATCGAATCGCTTCGGTTAGCATTCTTCGGCTTGGGAACATCTCTGCACAAGGTTTGGACAGACCTGAAGCATTCAGCTCCATAGCGCAGCCGCTCTTCGCAATAGCTTGCAAGGCCGCATCCTCCAGTGCAATGCGTTCCTCATTTTGCTCAGGAGATGGCACATAACCAAAACGTTTGATCACATCCGAATGTCCTATGATATCATACATTCGTGTGCTTGCCGCCTTGCTTACAGCATCATAATATTGACGGTACACTTCAAGAACATCCTTGCCTTCCCAGTGGTGAGTCTGCCGAAAATCAGTAATATCCCACTCACCAAGGAAATGCACAGAGCCAATTACATAATCCCATGGATAACGTTCAATGATTGAACGAATCTCCGATTCCCAACCTTCGATATAATCCCCTTCAAGACCAACACGGACATCAATCTGCCCGCGGTACCGTTCCTTCAAGGTGAAACATTCCTCGACATAGCGCGGCAGCTCTTCCATAGGCATAGCCATCTCGGGATAGTATTCAGCCGGCTCTACGTGCAATAGAGGCATATGATCGGATAGCCCGATCTGGGACAAGCCGATCTCAATCCCGCGCTGCACGTATTCTTCCAGCTTGCCCACCGCATGTCCGCAGCGTTCATGATGAGTGTGGTAGTCTATGCGCATTCAGCATTCGCCTCCTAATCGCGGCGCGGCCGTTCGTGACGGCGACTCAATTCGGACATGATGTCATCCAGCGGCAGCTTTCGCTCCTGCAGCAACACGAGCAGGTGATACATCAGGTCACTGACTTCAAGACGAAGCTCGTCATTGTCTTTATTTTTCGCGGCAATAATGGTCTCGGAAGCTTCCTCACCGATTTTTTTCAAAATTTTATCGACACCTTTATCGAACAGATACGTGGTATACGCACCTTCTGGACGTTCACGCTCACGCTCAGCAATGACAGATTCCAGTTCAGCCAGAACCTCAAAGCGGCTTTCCGCATTAGATGAAGAGGTCGTGCTGGAGTTTGCATTGCTTCCCGCCTCTTCTTTCTTGTCTTGTTCTATTTCATTTGCGGACAACCCGATAATTTCATTATGGAAACAGGTCACTGCACCTGTATGGCAAGCCGGCCCCTTCGGTTTCACTTCAACTAGCAGTGTATCGCCGTCACAGTCATATTTCAAAGAAACGATCTTCTGAACATTGCCTGAAGTTGCTCCTTTATTCCACAGTTCCTTACGCGAACGTGACCAGAACCAAGTTTCCCCCGATTCAAGTGATAACTTGAGGGATTCACGGTTCATATAAGCCATCATTAACACTTCACGGGTATCCACATCCTGCACAATGGCAGGAACCAATCCTTCATCCCAGCGGATATGTTCCACAACCTGCTCCAAGGAGAGTTGCTCCTTGATTTCATCGCTCACTTTAGTCACGGATTTCCACCCCTTGCTCTCGTAATTGTTGTTTTAATGCCGGTACGGCAATTTCTTTATAGTGGAAAATAGTTGCGGCCAGACCTGCGTCCGCTTTGCCTGTTGTGAATACATCATAGAAGTGCGATTCCTTGCCTGCACCGCCTGATGCAATGACTGGAATACGTACCGATTCCGAAACGGCAGCGGTCAGCTTCAGATCAAAACCGTCCTTTGTACCATCTGCATCCATACTGGTTAACAGAATTTCTCCTGCACCCAGTTCTTCGGCTTGTTTAACCCACTCCAGTGCTTTGATCCCAGATGCTTTCCGTCCGCCGTGGGTGTACACTTCCCACTCGCCCCACGCCTCGTTATACTTGGCATCAATTGCAACCACGATACATTGCGAGCCAAAGCGGCGTGCGCCATCCGCAATAATCTGTGGATTAAGTACTGCCGCTGTATTTACCGCAATTTTGTCCGCACCTGCACGCAAAATACGCTTCATGTCCTCCACTTTGGAGATCCCGCCACCTACCGTAAATGGAATGGCAATTTCGCCTGCTGTCTGTCTTACGACTTCCTCCATTGTTTCACGGCCCTCCACCGATGCGGAGATATCGAGAAATACGAGCTCGTCCGCGCCTTCGCGGTCATACAGTGCCGCCAGCTCTACCGGATCACCCGCATCGCGGAGATTGACGAAGTTCACGCCTTTAACGACCCGGCCGTCCTTCACGTCCAGACAGGGAATGATTCTTTTTGCCAGCATACTGTTTCTTCCTCTCTACCCGGTTATCCGTTACTTGTTAACCAAACGCACCGCTTCAGCCAGATCAATACTTCCCGTATACAAGGCTTTACCTACAATGGCTCCGCCAACACCGTCATCTGCATGACGACTCAAACGAAGCAAATCATCCATCACACTGACACCGCCAGAAGCAATAACTGTACGTCCGCTTGCTTTGGCAAGAGACACAATTGCCTCAACATTAGGCCCCTGCATCATACCGTCACGGGAGATGTCCGTAAAGATAAACGTTTCCGCTCCATAAGCAGCGAGCTCCTTCGCCAGTACTTCAGCCTGTACTTCGGAGGTTTCTAGCCAGCCACGAGTGGCAACATATCCGCCCCGCGCATCGATACCGATCGCTACTTTATCCCCGTAACGTCCCAGTACTTCTTCCGTAAAAGCACGATCCTCAATCGCCGCTGTCCCGATAATCAATCGGCTAACACCCAGACCCAATAAACGCTCAACGTCAGTGACTGTACGAAGCCCGCCGCCAACCTGTACTGGTACATTCACTGCGGATGCAATACGTCCAATCAACTCATCGTTAACCGGGTGTCCTGCTTTGGCGCCATCCAGGTCCACCAGATGAACGTATGTACCGCCTTGCTTCTCCCAGTTAAGCGCAACCTGAACCGGGTCATCGTTGTACACCGTTTCTTGATTATAATCTCCCTGCACCAGTCTTACACATTTGCCGTCCCGGATATCGATTGCCGGATATAAGATAAAAGATGACATACAAGTCCTCCTGAGTGTAGATTCGATTGAAATTTGCTCAAACGTTCATGTAACTTCAAGTTGAATATATTTAAACCTGGTTTTGTTTTAGACGAGTATAACAGTACATACAGCTTACTGGAAAACCGCTATATGCGATAAAGGTTAGGCTTATATTGCTGTTAAATTACTGAGCTCGTCAAAGACAGGAAGTTGCCCAGCAATTTCATGCCAAGCTCACCACTCTTCTCGGGATGGAACTGCATGCCGAAGTTCGAGCCTCTACCTACAATCGCTGTAACGGGATGTCCGTAATCCGTAACGGCGAGCAGATCACCCTTGTTCTCTGTAAGTGCATGATAAGAGTGAACGAAATAGACATGCCCTGCATCCAGACCTGCGAAGAGCGGATTTTCCGGATGTAGAAATTCCAAACGGTTCCATCCCATATGGGGAACCTTCAGCTCACTTGGTGCGAAGCGCACTACTTTGCCCGGTAAAATGTCCAATCCCTCATGCTCGCCATGCTCCTCACTGGAGCTGAATAATAGTTGCATGCCTAGACAAATGCCAAGGAGCGGTTTCGTTCCAGCCGCCGCTTCTTTAACGACCACATCCAGGCCCGTCTCACGCAAATGCACCATCGCGTCGCCAAAAGCACCAACCCCCGGCAGAATAACGCCATCTGCGGAAAGAATAGCTTCCCGCTTACCCGTGACCAGCGCTTCATAGCCAAGACGTTCGACCGCTTTGCCGACGCTGTGCAGGTTCCCCATACCGTAATCGACAATTGCAATCGCCATCGTCTACAGCACTCCCTTCGTGGAGGGCACGCCGGTTACTCGTGGATCAATCATCGTTGCTTCATCCAGCGCACGTCCGAGAGCTTTGAAGACTGCTTCGATCATGTGGTGTGTGTTCTGACCGTAGTGCACAATGACATGTAGCGTAATCCGCGCCTCGAGCGCCAGTTTCCACAGAAATTCATGCACCAGCTCTGTAGAAAAGCTACCTACTTGATGTGACGGGTACTCGGCCCGGTATTCAAAGTGCGGACGGTTACTCACATCAATGATAACTTGCGCGAGTGCTTCATCCATCGGTACAAACACGCTCGCATAACGCTTAATACCACGTTTGTCGCCGAGCGCCTGGTACAGCGTCTGTCCCAGACAAATGCCGATGTCTTCAACCGTGTGGTGATCATCAATATCAATATCTCCACGAGCCTGTACGTTAAGATCAAATTGTCCATGCTTTGTGAACAGATCGAGCATATGGTTCAGAAATGGTACATCCGTTTCAATATTTGATTGCCCTGTGCCATCTACGTTGAATGACAGCTGGATATTGGTTTCGTTCGTTTTGCGGTCAACCTCTGCTTGGCGAACTGCACCATTATTTTGAAGCTCGACACCCTGTTCTGTACTCTTATTCTGATTATCCATTGTCCGATTCCGCCTTTCCTTCCTGTTCTAAACGTACAGCGATTGCACGAGCGTGTCCTTCAAGCCCCTCATGACGGGCTAATTCTATAATAGCCGCTCCGTTCTGTAGCAATGCCTCTTTACTATAATAAATCAGACTCGATTTTTTGATAAAATCATCCACATCTACCGGTGAGCTAAACCGGGCAGTTCCATTGGTCGGAATAATATGATTCGGTCCGGCAAAATAATCGCCAACCGGTTCGGAGCTATACGGCCCAAGGAAGATCGCACCGGCATTCTCGATCCGGCCAGCGTAAGCCATCGGCTCCTGCACCATGATCTCCAGATGCTCCGGTGCAAGCCGGTTCACGACATCGATTCCCTCATCGATGGAATCCACCACGATAATCGCGCCATGCTGCTCCACGGAAGCAGAAGCGATATCGCGCCGCGGCAGCACATCCAGCTGCCGCTGCACCTCGGCCTGCACAGCTGCCGCCAGCGAGGCCGAACTCGTGACGAGAATCGCCGATGCCATCTCGTCATGCTCCGCCTGCGACAACAAGTCCGCGGCGATATACACCGGGTTCGCCGTATCATCGGCGAGCACCACAATCTCGCTTGGCCCGGCGATACTGTCGATATCGACCGCCCCATATACCTCGCGCTTCGCGAGCGCCACGTAGATATTACCCGGTCCACAGATCTTGTCGACCGGGGCAATGCTCTCCGTGCCGTAAGCGAGGGCGGCGATCGCCTGCGCGCCGCCAACCCGGTACATCTCGTTCACGCCCGCTTCCGCGGCAGCCACAAGAATGTACGGGTTAATACCTTCACCGCCGTTCGTCGCCGGCGGTGTGACAAGCACAATCTCCGGCACGCCTGCAACCTGTGCCGGAATGACATTCATCAGCACCGACGATGGATACGCTGCTTTCCCTCCAGGGACATACACGCCGACTCGTTTCAGCGGCCGAATAACCTGGCCGAGCAGACTGCCATCCGGCTGCCAGTCAATCCACGAATTGCGTTTCTGCTTCTCATGAAACGCACGAATGTTAACGGCGGCTTGGCGAATCGCCGTTACAAAAGATGGCTCAACGGCTGCATACGCTGCCTGGAGCTCCTCCTGCGGCACGCGCAACTGCGCAGCCGTCAGCGTCGTGCGGTCCAACTGCTCCGTGTAACGCAGCAGGGCCGCATCACCTTCCCGGCGAATATCTGCGACAATTCGCCGTACCGATTCATTTTGCTCCGGTGTACCATACTCCACTTCCCGCTTCAGATCAAATTCCCGTGCCGGTACAATTTTCATGCGTACAACCTCCTTACATATCAATTGACTCACTAATCTATTCGCTATCGTTCTTTACTGATCTGTTCGCTATCTTCTCGCACTTCCCGCAGTAACCTCATTCCCACTTGGGATGACCGATTGAAGTGCATCACACAGCGCCTGAATACGTGCGTTTTTCATCCGGTAGCTCACCCGATTCGCGATCAAACGGCTAGTAATATTCAGAATTTCCGTCATTTCCACAAGTCCGTTCTCACGTAACGTCTGCCCGGTCTCCACTAGATCGACAATCCGATCAGCCAGTCCGATTAGAGGCGCAAGCTCAATTGATCCGTTCAGCTTAATAACCTCAACCTGTTGTCCTTGCTCACGGAAGTACTGGGAAGCGATTCGTGGATATTTGGTTGCAACTCGCTGCTGGATACCTGCCTTCCAGTCCGGTAGCCCGATAACCGACATACGGCACTGGGCAATGCCTAGATTCAGCAGTTCATACACATCACGATCCTCTTCAAGCAACACGTCTTTCCCGACAATGCCAATATCGGCAACACCGTACTCCACGTACGTTGGCACATCCACAGGTTTGGCCATAATGAATTCCATACCCGCTTCTGGTACCTCGATCACCAGCTTGCGTGTATCGTCCACGTCCTCTGGAATGTCTAGCCCTGCCTCACGGAACAATTTGGAGGCCTTTTTATAGATGCGGCCTTTAGGCATGGCCACCTTCAGAATATCCGACATCTCAGTTCCCTCCCTTTTTCGATCCATAGATGATGACCTGCTCCACCTGATCCGCAGTCGTTTCGCTTGTTACAGATGTCGTCTCTGCCTTTTCATTAGCAAGAAGAGATGTAACTACATTGTGACCCAAACTTCGTAATCTAGCTGCTTCGGTCAATGCCTCAGCACGGTGATCTGGGCTATATTCAATACGTACCGTTTTCGTCTCTTCAATCGTAATGCCATGAACACCATCGATAATCCGGTTTGTTTTCAACGCAAATCCTGTAGCCGGAAGAGCGCGCCCAAACTGCTGCAACAGATTGTCATATCGTCCGCCGCTACACACAGGTGATCCCAGCTCTGCCGCATAACCTTCAAATGTCATGCCTGTGTAATAGGAGAAATCCCCGATCATCGTCAGATCAATCAGCACATGCTCAGAGACACCATAGGCCTCCAATACTTCAAACACTGCACACAGATGTGCAATAGATTGTGCCGCTTCAGCACTTGAGCTAAGTTCGCTCGCATGTGTGCATATTTCTTTCCCGCCACGCAGACGTAAAATCGCTTCAAGTTGCTGTTTTTGTTTGGGTTCCAGTTGCAAAGCTTCAATGGACTGACGGTAGCCCACATAATCACGACCTAATAGCCCTTCCTTCAACTGTTCCTGCTCAGCCGTCTGACCCGGAATCACTTCTTCCAGCAGTCCATTCAGAAAACCCATATGACCCATTGCTATTTTAAAAGAAGATACACCCGCTGCCTGCAATGAGGCAATCGCTAATGCAACTACTTCAGCATCCGCCTCAGGAGAATCGTCCCCTACAAGTTCAACACCTGTTTGGAAAAATTCAGCCTCCCGTCCAGCTTCCTCTTCAATGGAACGAAATACATTCGCATGATAGGACAGACGTAGCGGCAAAGCCTCATCTTTGAGCATCGATGATACTACACGCGCAATCGGAGCTGTCAGATCAGAACGTAGAACCAGTGTCGTTCCCCGGCTGTTCAGCAATTTAAACAATTTGCGATCCGAAGTAGAGCTAGCCACCCCTACTGTGTCGTAATACTCAATCGTTGGCGTTATGATCTGACGATAACCCCAACGCTCCATGCACTCCAGTACATTTCGTTCAATTTTACGCAGCTTGGACACCACATGTGGTGTATAGTCACGGAAGCCAGTTGGTTTTTCAAAGCCTTTTGGTTTGGACATGGAAATGATTCACCCCGAGTCATGAATTTGGATTGTTATATAAGGTTGCACTATAATATCTTCACATCTGCTAAAATACGATAACTAAATTTAGATTTTCATCTCTATCGTCTCTAACGCTCTATCTCAAAAGGATTTATGTATGACAAATCCCCGTTCTATGTTAGTTACCCTAATTTTCAGTAAAGCCGCATGTTCTTTGGCTTAACGAAGGCTTCACCTTTTACAAGAATAACCCGTCTACTCTATAGATTAATTGTCACCTTCATCCGGTTCGCTTTCACATGGTAAAGTGCTAACAAACTAAAGGATATGGGATATGATAACATGGAAGCTGCGGAATCGTCAACAATCTTAAGCTATGACTGCTCTTGGTGACCTATCCGATCTAAACCCACTTGTCCTGTTGTCCGTGTCTTACGGCCCCTTCCATTTGCTTCAATTCAAGTTTTGTATACGAAAAAAGCTGCCCTCAGCAGCTCTTCCCTCCATGCATTCGTTCACTTGCAAACAATGATCCTCGCGCTTAATGTAGCTTTCGCTGAGAAGGTTCCTCCGTCTTGAACACCATTTCTTCCGTCGATCCTGACGGACGTGACAAATCACGCAAGGGATTGCCTCCAACAAAAGCTCCTGGAGCAACATCCTTATGAACTACCGCTCCGGCAGCAACTACCGCTCCGTCTCCAATCGTTACCCCTGGCAAAATGGTTGTATTCGCCCCGATCAGCACATTGTCTCCGATAATGACTTCTCCGAGTCTGTACTCCTTAATGAGATACTCGTGAGCCAGAATCGTGGTATTGTAACCAATCACTGAATTTTCACCAATCGTTATTTTTTCCGGAAAAAATACATCCACCATTACCATCAGGCCAAAAGCTGTATGCTCCCCCACCTTCATACCAAGCATGCGTCGATAAATCCAGTTCTTGAGAGGCAAAACAGGACAGTACCGTGACAAATGAATCCAGATAAAATTACGAACGCCCTTCCACGGGCTCACTGTCTTGTAGATATGCCAAAGTGCATTTTGACTTTCTACCGGATAGCGGGTTACTTTTCTCATGAACGACCCGTTCCCGCAAGAACCATATCCAGCAAATCCCTCATATCATGCAAAATGTAATCTGGCTTATACCCGCTCAGCACCTGCTCCCCTTTAAGCGACCAGGCCACACCAGCGGAGAGAGCGCCTGCATTTTGCGCCGATTGAATATCGACAGGACTGTCCCCGATCATCAGTGTGTGAGCTGGGTTCGATCCCAGTTCCGCCATCGCTTTTTGCACCGGTTCTGCATGAGGTTTGGGATGAGTGACATCCTGCACAGTCACAATGGACTTCATATATTTAAGCAAATCAAAGCGCTCCAGCACCTTTAATGTAGAAGGACGAATTTTAGTCGTCACCACACCCATCGTAATCCCTGCCTGATCCAAAGCCTCAACAACCTCAATCACATGGGGGAAGGGTCTGACCATCGCCTCATGGTGAATATCATTATAAGCACGATAACCTTTGACATACTCCGATACCTCTTCCTGACCTGAAAAGGTTCGCATTTGTTGCTCCAATGTGCCTCCCATATGCGGAATAATCTGCTCTCTTGTCCACGGGTCAGCATGATCCCAACCTCCCATAACATGCAGGAATGAGTTGATAATCAGCTCATTGGTATCAATAATCGTTCCATCCAGATCGAACAGTACCGTATTAATCACGTTGCATTACTCCTTTTTATCTTCAACTTGCTTCGGATCATCTTGAGCCTGATTTGGTGCTGTTGTTACCTTGTCCTCTTCAACAGCTACTGTTTCTGAATGTCCAATATCATCTGCAGCCACTTTCGACGAGACAATCGGATCACTATAATGTGCACTTGCTTTACCTGTCACTCTTCTCACGACAATAAACACAACAGCGGCAACAATAATGCCAATCGCAAGCAGTTGTGAAATTCGTACATTACCGTACGCTGGATCTAAATAACCTTGTTCGAAGCCGAGTGCAGTCATTGGAGACCATAATCCGTTCACCAAAGAAGCGATCCACTCTGGAGCCTGAAAACCCAGACTGTCCGTACGCACAGCTTCAATAAAGAATCGTCCGATGGAATACCAGATGAAATAGGACATAAACATCTCGCCTGCACGCATGAACTTCTGACGACGAAGCACCAGCAACAGGATCAGCCCTGCAAAACTCCATACGGATTCATACAAAAAGGCCGGATGATGAAATACACCTTCCACGTTCATTTGATTCACAATAAAGTCTGGCAAGTGCAGCTTGTCTCTTAAAAATGATTCCTCTACAGGACCGCCATACGCCTCCTGATTTACAAAGTTACCCCAGCGTCCAATCATCTGTCCAACGATCAGTCCAGGTGCACAGATGTCGGCCATACGCCAGAAGTTATATCCTTTACGACGGAAGAAAATGACTGCACATATAATGGCACCAATCAGTGCGCCGTAGATCGCAATACCGCCATTCCATATTTTAAAGACATCCCAGAAGTTGTCCTTATAATCTTCCCACTTAAAAGCCACATAGTAGATTCGGGCTCCAATAATTGCAGAAGGCACACCTAGCAAAACCATATCCATGAACACTTCTTGCGGAATATTAAATCGTTTGCCCTCCCGAATAACAAGCAGCAACCCTAACAGCGCCGCAGTACCCAAGATAAGCCCATACCAGTGAACCTTTAAAGCGCCAATAGAGAACGCAATCGGGTTCAACAGTAATAATGTATCCATTCATTCACACTCCTATCAATCAATTCACATCGGTAAGCATGACTGTCTGGAGCCTGCTATCCACCTTCCGGTTTGAAGGTGTCCAGACCCCAGTTGTCACGCCTCATGAAAACTTTAATCTTTATTTTATAGCTTGATGCTTAATATTGCCCCTACCCTGCTATTCAGTTGATCGGGGTAACTTTCCTTAGCCCACCTTAGTCCATATCTTCCATATCTTCTGAAATCGTTGCAGTCAGCTTGTTCGTGAACTGGAGTGCAGCATTAAGCCCCATCTGTTTTAAGCGATAGTTCATGCCCGCCACCTCAATAATTACAGCCAAGTTTCGTCCAGGACGAACCGGAATAGTAACCAAGGGTACATCGGTATCAATAATACGCGTTGTTTCTTCATCCAATCCCAGACGGTCATACTGTTTATCCTGCTGCCATGCTTCAAGACGTACAACCAATGTAATCCGTTTATTATTACGTACAGCCCCGGCGCCAAACAAAGTCATGACGTTGATAATACCGACACCCCGGATTTCAAGCAGGTGACGGATCAGCTCCGGTGCGGTACCGTGAAGTTGAAAGTCGGAGGTTTGGCGAATTTCAACGGCATCATCGGCAATTAGACGGTGACCGCGTTTAACAAGTTCAAGCGCAGTTTCACTTTTACCAATACCGCTACTGCCTGTGATCAACATACCTACACCATACACATCACACAATACACCGTGAATGGTGGCTGTCGGCGCCAACTTACCTTCCAGAAAACCAGTAATGCGGCTGGATAGAATCGTTGTCGCCATATTGCTACGAAGCACAGCCAGATTCTGTTCTTCACTGATATCGATCAGTTCCTGAGGAACTTCGAGTCCACGTGTAACCACAATACAAGGTGTTTCCTCTGTGCATAGACGCTGCATACGTTCACGGCGCTCATGTTCAGGCAACATTGCAAAAAAGGCCAGCTCTGTTCTTCCCAGGAGTTGCACCCGCTCTTTTGGATGATATTCAAAGTAACCGGCCATCTCCAGGCCAGGACGGTTAAGATCATCTACCGTGATAAACCTTTTCAAACCCTGTGACCCCGACACCACTTCCATCTGAAACTGCTGTACCAATTCGGATACTTTCACTTTTTTCGCCATTTGTCTCTTCCTTTCAGCATTCGCTGTGCCTCTATGTACCCATTCGTGTATCGTTTCTTTCCATTATTAGCGTATTCACAACAACATTCATAACCAGGTCACTTCGCCTGTAAAATATCGCTCTAATAATACTCCAACATGCAACATTTTGAAGACAGACCTTCAAATAATCTTAAATGAATTTGGGATCGATTGCAATCGCAGACTCCTTGCTCTATCTGCACTATATTTCCACCCGAACGTATTCATCATCCCTTGCATTTTTGAAAAAAGCCCCTTCCAGCGAAAACGGAAGGGGCTCGATTTACATTATATAATTACGTTACTTCCAGATTCCATCGTTACCGAGGAACCTTCAGTAGAATTAGTCTTGAAGAAGTACGTTAACTTCGGATTCCTTGTCAAAGATATGAACTTTGTTCATGTCAATGGCCATTTTAACTGTGGAACCATCACGAGTGTTAGAACGTCCGTCTACACGTGCAATTGTAGTGTCGTTACCTACACCGCTCAAGTAAAGGAGCATTTCGTGACCCAGGTTCTCTGTTACATCTACGTGAGTAGAGAATACAGAATTCGGGGAAGCTTCCAGGAATACTGGCTCTTCGTGAATGTCTTCTGGACGAACACCCAGAATAACTTCTTTACCAACATATCCTCTGGATTTCAGCACTTGTGCTTTACCTTGCGGGATTTCAACATCCACACCAGGAGCTACGAAGTGAAGACTCGCACCTTGCTCAGCCAGTTTACCCGAGATGAAGTTCATTGTCGGGGAACCGATGAAACCAGCTACGAACAGGTTCGCCGGGTGGTTGTACAGCTCTTCAGGAGAAGCTGCTTGTTGGATGATACCATCCTTCATAACTACGATCCGGTCACCCATCGTCATTGCTTCGATCTGGTCATGCGTTACGTAGATAACGGTTGTTTCCAAACGTTTAGCAAGCTTAGTGATTTCCGCACGCATTTGTCCACGAAGTTTCGCATCCAAGTTGGAGAGAGGCTCATCCATCAAGAAGACTTGTGGATCACGGACAATCGCACGTCCCAAAGCGACACGTTGACGTTGACCACCGGACAATGCTTTAGGCTTACGCTCAAGCAAGTGCTCGATGTCGAGGATTTTAGCTGCTTCACGTACACGTTTGTCGATCTCATCTTTTTTAACCTTACGCAATTTCAAACCAAATGCCATGTTTTGATATACGCTCATATGCGGATACAAGGCGTAAGATTGGAATACCATCGCAATATCGCGGTCTTTAGGTGCAACATCATTAACGACACGGTCACCGATATAGAGTTTACCTTCAGAAATTTCCTCAAGGCCTGCGATCATACGCAGTGTTGTTGATTTACCACAACCGGACGGACCTACCAGTACCAGAAACTCTTTATCTTTAATGTCCAGGTTAATGTCAACTACAGTTGCTTTATCAGAACCCGGGTATTTTTTGAAAATATGCTCTAAACGTACTCCTGCCATGATTGTTGCCTCCTCAGAGATCATTTTGTAATCGAATACAATTTGTAGTTTTATAATACCCTATCGGTTGGTTATCTGACTATTCGCAAACTGCACAAAAATATTAAGCCTTTTTCGTCACTTTGTACATTAGAAGTAAAAGTTGCACAACGATCGCACTTTTAAAGTGTCTTACATCATAACCAATCTCTTGTTTAATCTTATCCAGACGGTACACCAGCGTATTACGATGGATAAACAAACGCTTTGCTGTCTCGCTGACGTTACAGTCTAAACTGAAGAAGGTCTCCAATGTAGCCAACGTCTCGCTGTCATTATAGAGCGTCGTATCCTTTCCCGTTTCCCGAATAAAACGCATTCGCTGTTGCTCTGAAATACTAGCCACCAATTGCTCTAGTTGCAGATTCCAAGGAAGGTGGATATGCTGTGTAACGTGGAAAGAGCGACCAAGCTCCATGCTTTCCTGAAGAAGGAATGTCACCTGAAGCAACGCCTCTTTGGGAATACACGGTAGCGAAGCTGACAAGTGGAAAACGCCGGCGAACTCACTGGCCACAAGCTCATACAGTCCCATACAAAAAGCGTTGAGTGACTCTTTTCTCGCCTCTGCTGTATCTTCATCGGCCTCACCGGTAACAATCTCTTCGTCTCCCATGAAGAGCCATTCTTGCTCACCCAACGGGATTAGTGTGATGTCTTCACCAAAATAACTTTCGAGCAACTTATTCAAAACTATAGAGTCAACACGTTGAGAATCCGGAGTCTCACCCTGCAACAGAAAAAGAACTTTCTCCTCCTGAAATCCTGCAATAGAAGCAAACGAATCAGGCAATGGATCGAAACTGCCCGCATCGTAGTCTTTAATTTGCTCCTTAAGCCATATTCCCAGCGAAGATAATTGTTTATCGGTATCATTCTTGAATAGCGATGAATTTTCGCCTTGACTCATAATAAACTTATTAAGAATCAGTAATTCAATTAGACGGCGAGTCTCCATTGTAATAGATGCCGCATCACATCCCCAGCACAGAACGGTTTTTACCTGCTCATTTATGCCAACTTTGAAAAAGACGCGCTCACCATGGTGTAAACTCAGAACATCAGAAGATATTGAAGAACTTTCTAATGAACCACGCTCACCTTTACTCGCTCTATTTAGAATATGCTGCGGTTTATTTTCATCCAAGCCAATTAAATGATCAATGGATTGTATCCACTCATGCATCGTAATTTCATATTCATCCAATGTGGTGCCTATAATAACTTCAATTTGCTGTTTTAAATCAGGTATGAGCTTCATCTAATGAACTTCACCACTCTGCTTTATTTTTATCATCATTTTATCATATCTTGATGTTTACTGCTCTGTATCCACAATTCTTGAATATATCAGTGTAAACAAAAAGAGTGATCGATCATTATTATGATCGATCACTCTTTATTTAAAGATGAGTCATGAAGGATTCGAACCTTCGACACCCTGATTAAAAGTCAGGTGCTCTACCAACTGAGCTAATGACTCAAAACTGGTGGAGGATGATGGATTCGAACCACCGAACCCGTACGGGAGCAGATTTACAGTCTGATGCGTTTGGCCACTTCGCTAATCCTCCAAGAATTAAAGGTGGCTCGGGACGGAATCGAACCGCCGACACGAGGATTTTCAGTCCTCTGCTCTACCGACTGAGCTACCGAGCCGTATTTAATTTTAGATTAATGGCGGAACCGACGGGATTCGAACCCGCGATCTCCTGCGTGACAGGCAGGCATGTTAGGCCAACTACACCACGGTTCCAGGCATTAATGGTGCCGGCGAGAGGACTTGAACCCCCAACCTACTGATTACAAGTCAGTTGCTCTACCAGTTGAGCTACACCGGCGTATATGGTGGAGGCTGAGGGGATCGAACCCCCGACCCTCTGCTTGTAAGGCAGATGCTCTCCCAGCTGAGCTAAGCCTCCTGGGTAATATGGTAGCGGCGGAGGGGATCGAACCCCCGACCTTACGGGTATGAACCGTACGCTCTAGCCAGCTGAGCTACACCGCCATATTATAAATGTTTCGATTGCTTGTCCATCCTTAGGTAAAGATGGCGGAGAGAGAGGGATTCGAACCCTCGCACCGATTACTCAGCCTAACCCCTTAGCAGAGGGTCCCCTTATAGCCACTTGGGTATCTCTCCAAAGACAATCTTAACGTTGTACAAGGATTGCTCCTTGAAAACTAGATTCGAAACGAAACGTACGCGATTTAAAACTTGCATATTGGATAAGCCCTCGACCGATTAGTACTGGTCAGCTCCATGCATTGCTGCACTTCCACCCCCAGCCTATCTACCTCGTCGTCTTCAAGGGGTC
>NZ_JAURUN010000013.1:0-166189 GCF_030803945.1 Paenibacillus intestini
CCAAAAACCTTCACGTCATTCTGCAAGCAGAATGTTTACTCACTCGTTGTTCAGTTTTCAAAGATCAAACTTGTTCTCGCTACCGAAACCAGTTCATTTCAGCAACTCTTATATAATATCATGTCCGAACCAACTTTGCAAGTTCTTTTTTTAAGTTTCTTTCGAAGCTTGTTTTCAATGGCTTGCCGCACCGTGTAAGCTGTGTTTTCTTGGCCGGAATAAGAATATACCATGTATCGATCCCTCTTGTAAAGTGTTATTTATGAATTTATTAATTCCATATTACGAAATTACTTTTTGATGGTGGATATACTCCATATAAATACACTATGTCTTAAAGTCACATTGTCTTATGATACCTGCCGCTTACCTTAAGACCTAAACGAAATAGTGTACCTTTATATTCACATCTCTCTATATAGTAGAAACTTCTTAAATGTCTGATCCTATAAATGCCCCTTCCCCTATGCCTGCATAAAAAAACAACAGTTCTTCAGATATGAATACCACATCCAAAAACTGCTGTTTCTCTGAAAAACTACACACTTGATTCCACTCCGCCTCTTCCCCTGTCCATTTAGTTGGACTTATCCGTAGCAGACTCAGCGTTTTCCTTATTCTTGGTTCCCTTGCTTTTATAAGGCTTAGGAGCACTCTTCGCTCGGTTGGCACTGGCTTGCCAGCGATTCCAGCCTTTCTTGCCTGTTCCGCGGCCTGTGCCGCCCTTACCTTTTGCTTTGCTCATGTTATCACTCCATTAATCCTGTCTATGTCTAAAAATGATCTTCCTCGGTAATGTTCCAATGTAACTCAGCCCATGTGGTTCACTTCCAGCATTTCTTATTATACCAAACTTGAAGTGTTCACGTTTTATATTTAGAAGAATTACACTTGAACCTTAGGTTCTTGCACCGATTTAACACTTCTTAGCACACGTAAGGATAATAAGAAACAGATGCCAAGTACCGCCGCAGCCGATACATACGGATAGTTAATATTCACATCAAACAACGCTCCAGCTACGATGGGTCCAGCGATGTTGCCCAGACTTGTATACGCAGAATTCAGCCCAGCCACAAACCCCTGTTGTTCTTCAGCTAGCTTGGACATCTGCGTACTGATTGCAGGGCGTAAAATATCCATTCCCAAGAAGACGATAAACGTTACAACAACAATCAACCAATACGTGTGAACGAACAAGGTTAGTAGTACAAATACGGATACAAACAGCAAACATACCGTGATAACCTTCTTTTCCCCAAATGTGTTCAGCAACCAGCCAATCAGGGATACTTGCACAACTGCTCCAGCAATGGAACCAAATGTAATGATAAACGCGATATCTTTGGTCGTGAAACCAAACTTGTGATCCACAAACAGGGAGAATACCGTCTCGTAGTTAGCCAAACCAAAAGCCATAACAAATACGATGATTAGACTGAAAAAGTAAGGTTCCCGGTAAGAGTTGATAAGCTGAGATACCATACCTGGTGCTTTTACTTTTGCCCCGCTAGTTTCAGGTGTAGTCTGCTCACTCGCGCTACGCTCGGATTCAGGCAAGATAATCAGTGTAATGATTGCAGCGAGCAAACCCGCAACCCCTGCCGCATAAAAAGGAACCCGTATGCCAAACTCGGCAATATAACCGCCAATTCCTGGCCCGATGATAAAACCTGTTGTAATGGCCGCATTAATAAGCCCCATGCCTTTACCGCGTTCTTCTTCCGTTGTGATATCAGCCGTATAAGCCATAACCGCAGGAAAGATCAACGCCGCGCCAATACCGCCCAGCATTCGGGCTGCGAAGAGCAGATAAGGCGTATTCACCGCACCGAACATAAATTCTGATACCGCAAAGATCAGCATCCCGAATACGATAATCTTTTTGCGTCCCCACTGGTCTGACCAACGACCTGCTGCTGGAGAGAACAAAAACTGTGTGAAAGAGAACGCCGCGAACAGAAGTCCCATCGTAAAGCCCGTAATATGAAGCAAGTTCATGTAAGCAGGCATGATCGGCACAACCAGACCAATACCCATAAATACGAGAAAAATATTCAACATCAACAGCAGCAACGCGCCCCTGTTACGTGTCAGTAAAGCCATGATTCCATCCTCCATCGTTGTCTAATTATGCTGTTTATCCTTGGCAATCCCGTGCAGAAATACACTGGCGGCCTGACGATACAACGCAAGAGCCTCGCCCGGTTCCAGCTTACGCGACATTTGACTAAGCCCTATAATGGTACTTTCCAAAATCAACGCAAGATGCTCTACATTCTGATCATTGAACTCCCCGCTGTCTATTCCTTCTTGAATCAGCTGCTTATTGAATTGGATGTGCCGCTCAAACAATACTGCGATTCGTTCTTCAATATCATTCTCTTTTTTCTCTCCAGTGAAGAACTCATCAGCCGCTTTTGTTAAAGGATGGTTGATATCATCCATAATGAGCTGTTCCGCCAGGCCATAGATTTTCTCGGTGGAAGTGTGATACAGATGCACTTTTGACTTCCAGCTCGCTTCCCACTCCCGATCCCATTCATCAATGAGATAGAGGAAGAGCCCTTCTTTGCTTTTGAAATGATAATATATATTTCCCTTGCTACTTCCAGTCGCCGCGACGATGTCCTCAATAGACGTTGCTTTATATCCTTTTTGTACAAAAAGGGCTTTGGATGCATCCGCAAGTTTTTTCTTGGTCTGCTCGGACTGGAGCTGCTTTTTATTCAAACTCACTCACTTCACTCCATTCTTATATACTGAACATTCGTTCTGTATTCTAGCAAATATATGTCTAATCCGCAATATAAAAAGGAGAACCCACCATGTGGCAAGCCCTCCTTTTATTCACGAATCCATTTATTTCTTCTTTTTACCCTGTCCATGTAATATCTTTAATTGGCCATTCTCGTATCCGACCTGATATGTCACGTTATATTGAGTCGTTACGTATTCCCCATCCTTGCGCTCCTCGGCAGCGATCACACCGCTCACTTCCATCTCTTCCTTACTCGTAGTCGCAGACGAAATTTTCTCCACACTAACATAGCTCGTATACGTATAGCCTTCACGAAATTTAGCGTAACTTGTGCCCTTCTGCCAATCACTTCCGAGCAACGCATAGGCAGATACATAATCACTCATGTTCAGGTAGTTGTAAAAATCAGCAACCAGTGCTTCCGCTTCAGATAAAGCAGCGGACGACGTCTGCGAAGATGAGTCCCTTACCGTTTGTGCCCCTTTGGTATCAGGTGAGCGCTCTGACCATTGTTGCACCTGCTTCAACACACTGATGATAGGAATGCTGAACCCCAGTCCACCTTCCTGTTTAACCACCGTCGAATTAATCCCCAGCACTTCTCCCGTTTCGGCGTTGATCAGCGGACCGCCGCTGTTACCATTAGTAATCGGAGCAGATATCTGATACAAGTTGGTATAAATATAAGGCGGGATTTCAAAACTGCGGTCAAGTCCGCTAATAATACCGGTAGTCACCGTATTCTCAAAACCAAGCGGACTACCGAGTGCCAGAATTTCATCACCAACCTCCGCTTTGGCTGACGCAATAGGCAGAGGTTCCATTTTCACAAGATCAGGGACTCTGACAACAGCAACATCCGTCTCTTCGCCAAAACCAATCACTGTACCCCGATATTCCTGATGATCCAAGGTGCGAATCGTCACTTCTTTGGAACCCTCGACGACATGCGCATTAGTGATGACATCGCCCTTGTTATTATATAAGAAGCCTGAGCCCAGACCATCGCTACTTTCAATCGTAACTACTTTTCGCTGACTATCTTCAATAATCTGTTTACGCGTTTTCTTTTCTGTGGTTTTAGATGTTGTTTTTGCTTTGGGTTGATCCGCCTGTTTCGAGGAAGCCACAGCCAGTTTGGGAGCTAGCGCCATCTCAACTGCTGTATGCTGGTGAATCCAGAATACGCCTCCAGCACCAGCACCAATAATTATTGCACTGGAAATGATCGTTCCCCATACACGTTTGCTCATTTTGTCGTCCTCCTACTCCACATACCATGATGCATTCGTAACTGTCACATTCGCGGCTTCATATACCCCATAATAGTAGGTTTCAAAATATCCTTCTTCGCCTACATCCAATATAGCTGGGTATACATAAACATCTGTCTCACCGATGTAATCGCCGTTGGAGGCATTGATGCTAACGATAAGCGCCACGGATGATATAGGGCGTGTTCCCTGATTAAACACCGCCCCGCTGATATACAAGTCTCCATACTCATCCAGCTTAGCAGACAGATCCGTTACGTATACAGCCCCTGTACGATTGCGAAGTTCCTCTTCAGCTGCTTGCTGTTCTGCAAGTCGAATACGTTCTTCCTCCGCTTTCTCAAACGCTTTTTTCTCACGCAATACTTCATCCCGGTATTTCGTCAGCTTCTGATCCTCGGGCGCATAAGATAATCCGTTGTCCACGGTTTGCAGCGCTGCTGTAAAATCATGCTTCTTCACCTGCTGCTCGGCCTGCTTGTAACTGATACCTGCCAGCTTATCCGTAATCTGTTTCTTCACAACTTCGGCTTCCTTACCGTTCAGCTTGGAGATCGTTTTGAGTTTTTCAGCGAGTGCCTCGACGGTTGTTAACTGATCAATTTCCTTTTTCACTTTCAAAACAGCCAGGGTTACCTTCCGATTGTTCAAGGCTGACCTTACCTTATCAAACACCGGCTCTTGGCGTTCGTTTAATGTTTTAGTCGCGGTTTGAATCATTTTGTCCGCTTCCGACAGCTTACCTGTTTTGAGCAGATTCGCGGCTTCGTCCATTTGTTTTAGTAAATTATTTGCTTGCTCTGTAATTTTACGATCCTGAACGAGTGCTCCTACATTAGGTCTTTGAGCGAGGGCTTTGTCCAGCAAATCCAGAGCTTCTGAATATTTCCCGTCCAGTGCAGCCTTCTCTGCCTCAAGATGCAGTGTCTTCACATGAGCGTTAATCAGATTCTCCTGATTATAATAATACGCTAACAACGCCCCCATAATTGCTGCAAGTAGCAGTGGGATAATCCATACAAATGGACTGCTCTTGCGCTTGCTCACCGTTCCGGTTGCAGATGCATTACGTGGCTCCAGTCCTGACGGCTCCGACCAGATTTGCTTCTCTGTGGAGCTATCTTGTTTCAATCGGGTTCCACACTTCTGACAGTGGTCCTCCCCAGAACTATTTTTCGTGCCGCATATGTGACAATACATCCTGATCCCTCCAGCCTAAACGTATGTAAATTTAGATATATGTTATCTTTTGTTTTTTCTGTTGTCGTTCTGTTACTTGATATCACTCCAGAATATGTGTTGCCTAATCTCGGGGTGAATCGACATTTATCATATAGCAAAAAGGTAAAATGCACCATATATTCTGAAGGAAAAATAAGATATGTAGTAAGGATTCATGCTGATCACTCATTTTGTAGCCTAAAAAAAGACCTTCCTGTTTTCAAGGAAGGCCTTCATGTATATTCCGCAAATCCATCTGATGCCGATCTATTTAGTTTCATTCATTTATCCATTCAGCGATAGTTAGAGGGCACAATTCATGCTGATCTATTCGGGCTGGTTCGAAGGGAACGCGCTCAAATTGATATAAGAGACTTCCCATAGATGGTTGTCCAGGTCTTGAAAACTCCGTCCATACATGAATCCATGATCTTGAGGTTCGTTATATTGCTTCGCTCCAGCATCAAGGGCAGCTTGTACAATCGCATCCACTTCTTCACGGGAAGCAACAGATAAAGCGACGATCACTTCTGTTGTCTCAGCCGCGTTCGCGATTTTTTTCGTGATAAAGGATTGAAAACGTTCCTCCACCAGAAGCATGGCAAAGATATTTTCTCCGACAATCATACAGGTAGCCTTATCGTCCGTAAACTGGGCATTGAATTCAAACCCCACTTTCGTAAAGAAATCAACCGATCTCTTCAAATCCTGAACTGGCAAGTTAACAAAAATCTGATTAGCACGAACAGCCACCATTGATCACCTCGGATTCCTGGAATAGATTCCACCCCAAAATATCACCTCGCGTATGCGCTGTCAATTATGTATAATGGGGCTATTCCAACATGTGAGGTGAAAGGGATGTTGTTTCCAATCGTTCGAAGTAATTAAATGTCGGGCTGGATCAAAACGCGTACCAGCTACCAAGGGGTAGGTCTGTCCTTTTGAGCCTGTTCGATGTGTAGATGAACGATGGTTGAAAACAACAAATCCTAAATAACACATCACATACTGGAGGAAGAATTAATATGACAAAACAGTGGGATTACAACACATTTTATGAACGTGTCGGTCAACAAAATGGATGGGATTTCAGCACGATGAAGGTGATCTCTGAACCCACCGACTGGGAATTCTATGATGAGGTGACTCGTTGCACCCAAACATCAGATCTGCTGCTGGACATCGGCACAGGTGGAGGCGAAGCCGTGCTCTCCATTGCTGAACATGCTCATCTGCTTGTCGGCATCGATTTGGCTCATGGAATGATCGAGACAGCTCAGCGAAATTTAAAGCGAACTAAAAAATGCTCCAATGTGCGATTCACTCAGATGGATGCGGACAACTTACAGTTTCCAAAGTCATTCTTCAATATTGTTTCTTGCAGACATTCCGCATTCTCCGCGTCAGAAGTGTACAACGTTCTCGCAGAGGATGGTGTATTCCTGACCCAGCAGGTCAGCGAGCACGATAAATTGAATGTAAAGCAAGCATTTGGACGTGGACAACATCTCGGCATAGAGCCCGGAACACTCTTGGAAAAATACAAACAAGAGCTGCAACATGCAGGTTTCCGGCACATCGAGGTCCGTGAATATAATGTAACCGAGTATTACGCTACACCTGAGGATCTCTTGTTCCTGCTGACACACACGCCTATCGTTCCTCAATTCGGAGAACTCGCGTCCGACCTGGATATCTTTGAACAATTTGTTCAAGATCACCGCGACGAGCAAGGGATTCGCACCAACTCGGCGCGGTTCATGATTACAGCCAGAAAATGATCTGAAATCCATTATGAAATTTTAGTATATAAAGTAAAATGAAAAACGCGTCTTGGCGACCATTATGGTTCAAGCCAAGAACGCGTTTTTTGGTTATTTCTTATCGTTGCCAGATTTCATAGTCACGGCTCAAGCTGAAGTTTCTCCAAGAATGGCTTCAAGCGATCCACCACATAATGGCTGCCACCCCGCCCGTTCACCTCTTCGATTACGGCTGCCAACAGGAACGACGGCGATTCGGTATCAAAGGTAACGAAAAATCCGTTCTCCTGACCTTGCTCACCCTTCTTCGCTTTCAGTTCGGCCGTTCCTGTCTTGCCTGCAAGACCGCCAGCAATCGAGCTGAGGGCATGTGCCGTTCCGCCTTGACGAGACACCACCTGTTTCAGTGCGTCAGTAACGGTATTGGCTACATCCGGTGTGATAATCACCTCAGGATCGGGGGTCTCTTTTCCAACAATCAATACAGGCTTCACCAGCTTGCCTTCGTTCACAAACGGCGTAAACGCAGTAGCAAGATGAATCGGCGACATTAACATCTCACCTTGACCATACGAAGTGTCGGCTAGCAGTACCTCGGAAGAAAGATCCCTGTGCGCCTCATTTGCATACTGACTAGGTTTCAAATAGAGTTCATCCAGCCCGAAATTGTCACCAAACCCGAACTTTTGAATGCCCTCGATAAACTTGGCGCTCCCCATCTCAGTCGCTTCCATTGCAAAATAAATATTGTCGGAGTATACGAGGGCATCCACCATATTTACAGGACTCAGGCTTTTCACCCGCTTGACGTAATATCCACCCCAGCTATCATTCTTCCGCCATTGCAAACCAGAAATTTCATGGGTTTTGTCCGGTGTGGTCACCTTCTCCATCAACCCCGCAGCCGCAGTAATCGCCTTGAAGGTTGAGCCGGGAGCATATCGTGTCGTTACTCGGTTGATAAAAGGAAGCTTCTCGTTCGCCGAATAGGCATCCCACTCGGCCTGCGTCAGACCGGTAACCATTTTATTCGGATTGTAGGAAGGCGCACTCACCATAGCAAGCATATTTCCGTCCTTCGGATTCATCATCACCATCGCTCCGGCATCGCCGCCACCCGCCAGCGTCTGATACAATCTTTGTTGCTGTGCGGAGCTGATGGATAGTTGCACATCCTTACCGTCGACTGCATCTTTGCGGATCAATTCGGAACGCGTGTTGCCCGCTTCATCCGTAATTTCAATTAAACCGCCACGCTCTCCGCGTAGCTGCTTCTCCATAGACTGTTCCAGTCCGGCTTTGCCGATCCAATCTTCCGCACGGTAATACCCTTTGGTATCTTTGTCCAAGTCTTCCTTCGTGGCCTTACGCACATATCCGATCAGATGTGCCGCTGCTTCACCAAGCGGGTAATACCGAATTTCCTTACTTTGCAGAGCAACTCCGCTAAGAGAAGAAGGTACATCAAATTCCTCTGTCGAGCCCATTGGCACAAAAAATTCCGGTTTCACCCATGTCTGACCAAGTGTCTTCTGAATGGCTTCTACGGACACCTTGTAATGTTCCGCGATGCGTGCAATCATCTGATCCGAGTTCTCTCCGAGCTTCTCGGGTACGATGCCCCACTCATTCATTGTGCCCTGGGTCGCAAGCGGCAACCCGTCACGATCTACAATATCCCCTCGATTCGGGAATAACGTCTTCACCCGAACTTTGCTACCTTTCACCATGTCACTGAGGATCAGGGACGGCTTCCAGTTAATCTGCCAGACTTTGCTCCCGTCCTCCAGCTCCTGTCGAACTAAATTAAGCGTATGTGTCTCGTTGACTTCGCCTAAAAACGTGGTCAGTTGTATATCATAATCGGTTTGATAAAGATCAGGATTACTAGCCCCTTGTTCTGCCTGATTCGTTCCCTCTTTGTCCGTTGTTGCTTGTGATTCAACTTTAGTCTCGGTTCCACTTTCAGTCCCTGTTGTTTGAGCGCCAGAGTCAGCTTCCGTTCCTGTCGTATTCGCTGCTGTCAGCTCAGCTTTAACAGCAGAGACCTGCATACCCGAGTAGATTGCATTGTATTTCTCAATAAACTGTTCCTTAGACATGCCTGCCTCTGTCAACGAAGCAGGTGACATCAACGAATACAGCTGGCCGAACTCTTTCTTTTGTAAATGCTCTATGTACTGATTCACAGTTGTCTGCGGTTTCGGTTCCTCCGGTTTGCTATTCTGCATATAAAGATACATTCCAATACCGCCTGCAAATAGAATCGGCAAGAGTCCATATAATAATTTACGTTTCGATTTCATGTCACATCACCTCTACTCTATACTATAAATTTCCTGCGCCGATTAAACAATGTGACAAATCTGATGAATTTGTCATTAAAAATAGCCTTAAGCTCACATAATATGTTTAAATAAGAATAGTGAATTACATACTAAAGCTTTTTTGCGATGCAAAAGGCTGAAAAGGAGCCCGATGATGGAAATCAGCTATTTTTTACTCCCAAAAGCCGAAGTGGCCTATATCGAGTCTACCGCTTCCATGAAAGATGCTATTGAGCAGTTGGAATCGCACCACTACACCGCCATTCCCGTAATTGATCCGGATGGAAAATATGTTGCTACTCTGTCCGAAGGTGATCTGTTATGGAAAATGCGTAATACGCCTGGATTAACATTTGATAATATGGACCAAGTGCAGGTCGATGAGATTAGCCATCGTGTCTATAATGAGTGCGTGTACATCGAAGCAGAGATGGAGGATATGCTGACTCTTGCGGCAGACCAAAACTTTGTGCCCGTGGTGGATATAGATCGGGTCTTTCTTGGAATCATTCGTCGTAAGGATATCATTGAATATTACACCCGCAACATATCCGATTAATAAATCTCGGGTAGCATGGAAGTGCTACAGTGAGATTACGGTATCTGCAAAAGATCAACCAAAAAAGGCGAGCCCATAGGCTCGTCTTTTTATATGTAATCATTCCACCAACGCAATATTTTCCATATTATGGACTTAAAATAAAAATGTTGCTAATTTCGCATGAAATAAATACAGTAATCTTCATGATTCGACATATTTCGTCATTAAAAGACTGTATTTAAACACCAAAACATGTCGTTCCCATCACATATAATGGATCAATTCACATTCTCATTTATTTCTTTTGTTCAGAATTCGTTCAGAATGCTATTGTACGATAGACATATGGTTAGACTTGATGAACGTTGATTACTTTCACCAATTATAGAGAGAGGTATGCACCTTGAATCGTTTAAGCACACGCAAAAAAATGCTGGTTACCGCAACGGTGATCATGTCTTGTATTTACGTCATATGGCGTACCTTCTTCACCATTCCTTTCGGCCATGGCCCGCTTGCCGTGACCGCCGGTCTTGCCCTCCTGATTGTCGAACTCATTGGTATGTTTGAACTCGCTGTGCATTTTTATAACATGACCCGGCTTGAATATCCTGAACTTCCTGTCGTTGATGAGTCATTGTATCCTGACGTTGATGTTTTTATAGCTACATATAACGAACCTGCATCCTTGCTTTTCAAAACGATTAACGGCTGTCTCAATATGGATTATCCGGACCGCTCCAAAGTACATATCTACCTGTGTGACGACTCCAATCGTCCCGAGATGCGAAAACTGGCTGATCATATGGGGATTAACTATCTGACCCGGACAGAGCACATCCACGCCAAAGCTGGAAACTTGAACAACGCCATGAAACATACTTCCTCCCCTCTAATCGCCACGTTTGATGCCGATATGATTCCGAAGCATGATTTTCTGACGTCCTGCGTGCCTTATTTTCTGACAGGAGAAAAGATTGGCTTCGTGCAAACTCCGCAAAGCTTCTATAATCCCGATCAGTTTCAATATAATCTGTATTCCGAAGCTCGAATTCCGAATGAACAGGACTACTTCTATCGCGATGTGCAGGTCGGGCGGAACAAGTCCAACTCCGTTATATACGGCGGAACCAACACGGTACTTTCGAGGCAGGCACTCGAAGATGTGGGTGGTTTCTATACTGGTTCCATTACAGAGGATTTTGCCACTGGCATTGAAATGCAGAGCAAAGGGTATCGCTGTTTTGCCACCAATAAAGTACTTGCTTCCGGACTTGCTCCCGGTGATCTGAAAAGCCTGATCAAACAGCGCCAACGCTGGGCACGCGGATGTATTCAAACGGGCAGAAAAATGAATATCTTGTTCAAGCGCGGACTTACGTTTGCCCAAAGACTGAATTATATCTCTTCTATAACCTATTGGTATTCCGGTCTTAAACGAGTGCTGTATATCATGTCACCCATTCTGTTTGCTGTGTTCGGTGTGCTCGTGGTGAAGTGTACCATTTTGGAAATTCTCGTGTTCTGGCTGCCGATGTATCTATTAACGAATATGTGTCTGCGCATGTTGTCAGGTAATATTCGAACTACGAAATGGACGAATGTATACGAAACTATTCTTTTTCCTTCACTGCTACCTGCGGTCATTCTGGAAACACTGGGCATCACCATGAATAAATTTGCAGTGACTCGTAAAGACGGTGCTCATAACGATCGTAGCTACCAGCTCAAACAGATCATTCCGCATCTGATCTTGGCTGTGCTCTCTATAATCGGCATCGTCAACTGCATTCACTGGACATTTAGTCAGGGCACCATTGGATTTCTCGTTGTTCTATACTGGCTGTTGATTAATTTCTACAACATTATGATGTCGATCTTTTTCCTCAGCGGACGTAAAGTGTTCCGCAACTATGAGCGTATTCTGGCTGCTGTGGACTGTACACTAACGACTGAAGGTGAAACGCTGTCCACGGTTACGCATGATATTTCGGAAGGCGGGATCGCCATCGTACTGGATACACCGAGATACATCCCGAGCGAAGCCGAATTTGCTGTACGTCTGGTAACGGATCATTATTCAAGCGAGTTTACAGCCAAGGTAACTCACGTAACTTCATTCGGTAATAAGTGGAAGTATGCATTTAAAGTGCACGAGATTACAGAACAGGATAAGCGTCAGTTGTTACATATTGTGTATGACCGCGAGCCTACGCTTCCGCAGAAGCTGGATAAAGATATCAGTACATTTGAGGACATCCGTCTGAATTTTGTAAAACGCGGACAAGTAGGCCTCATGTCCAACCGCAAGCTGGCACGCATTCCGCTGAACCATGAACTGGACACACCCGAATATGGAACCGTTATGCTGATGGACTTTAACTATGAATTTTTGCTTTTGAACATATCAAGGCAGGAATTGGTCTATGAGCTTCGTTTGCCGCTTGCCGAGGGACTCGTTCTTGACTGTATGTGGGTAAAGTCGATGCGAAGCAAACATGGCATTCTGTACCGGATCAGAAATATTCAGGACATTGCCCGAAATGGACAAATGCCTGAACTGGAAGCTCTTTTGAAACAATGGAATGTGGCGTATACCGAGGCAGACAAACCGAAACGCCCAGTACAGAATAAAAGCTTCATCTCGAGTGATGAACTCGACGAGATGGCCTATTTATAACATGGAGGCACAGAACGCATGAGTACGAAATGGCAGCAATGGCTGCTTGTCGCAATCCTCACAGGTTTATCAGGTTTATCAAGCTTATACCTCATCACTTCTACTGCTTTGGCTCAGCCGGATCAGTTGCAGTGGAGCGAGAGTTCTATAAAGGTATGGAATAATGGAGCCAAAGTGCAGTCCAAGCTGAATCGTAACGGCAGCTTACAGATTAACACCTCGACAGAGGAACTACAAAAGGGCTATTACTCCGCCTATGTGTATGAGCTGCAGAACAGGGACTGGTCAGGCTACAGCGAATTAAGGTTCTCGATTCGCAGTGATTCCGATCAGACGCTGCCACTAAACGTTGTCATTACACGAACGGATCAATCGGCACTAACAGTAGCGGATCAACGCAATGTCATCCTCATTCCCAAAGCAACCAAAGAACCGAAGCTGGTTCATCCCGTAGATGGGTTGATAAGACTGGAGCCCGGGTTTGAGGGGGAGGTTCGTGTTCCCTTTTCCAGCCTCATGGTTCGAAATCATGCAGCTACGGTTGGCCGTGTCACACCAGAGAAAATGCTGAGCTGGGGCATCACAATGACCACGACTGAGAACGCACAGCTGAATTACCGCGTTGGAAATATCAAACTGGTACCTAGGAAAGAAGCTGTTGCAGAAAACCAATTATCTTCTGTAATGATCAAAGGTGATGAACGAGTCGTGAAACCGGTGGCCGGTGAATCGGTTGCAACGTATACCGTTAGTGGCCTACAGGCGAGAGCATCGAAAGCTTTGGAAACGCCAGAAGTAGAAGTGAATTTCCAGCTTGCTCATCCTGTACAGGGTGTAACAATCACAACGGGTGGCCTACTAACCATTGGAACGGACGCCGCAAAAACCGATTCGGTGACTATTCGAGCGCTGGTGGATCAAAAGTGGAATCTCGATTATAACGTTAAACTTGATCGTTCCACGGCGATGCAGATGAAGGAAGCGGATGGAACGCCGCGTTTCATTCCCTCACCTGATCAGGTTCCCAAAGTCCTTGAACCTTCCACCGTATGGTTACAACCATGGATGGAATGGATGATCCGAATCGGCCTTCTTCTGATTGGACTCGCGGTGGTTATTCCATATTGGCTCTGGCGCAAACTTCAGCACGGCTCACAAGCGGGGAAGCAACGTTCGATGAATCATCGCAGGTCCAAGCGGATATTTAAAATGTAGCTTTTTTATTTCATCATTAACATCATCAAGGAGGAAAGGCAGTGCTCTTTTCCAGTGTAGTCTTCTTATTTTATTTCTTGCCGCTTGTGCTCGGGCTGTATTATATATTGCGGTTTTCTGTGACGCTGAAAAATATGTTGTTGCTTGTGGCAAGCCTGTTCTTCTACGCATGGGGTGAACCACGCTTTGTGCTGGTTATGCTGGTCTCCATCGCACTGAATTACGTTTTCGCACTGCTCGTGGACAAGTACCGGGATCGGCGCACTGCCGCTTATACCGTTATCACCGTGATGCTAGTTGCCAATCTGGGTATGCTGTTTGTTTATAAATACCTGGCGTTTGCCCTGCGCATTGTCAATGAAAGTACAGGCTTTGGCTTCAGCATTCCGCATATTGCGTTGCCGCTCGGCATTTCCTTTTTCACCTTCCATGCGATCTCCTACGTCATTGACGTGTACCGCGGACATGGAAATGTGCAGAAAAATCCGTTTTATGTCGCCCTCTATATTTCCTTCTTCCCTCAGCTTGTAGCTGGGCCCATTCTGCGTTACAACATGATTGCGGATCAGATGATGCATCGGAAGGAAAGCTGGGACAAGTTCGCGGTCGGCTGTTGCCGGTTTATTGTGGGTTTGAGTAAAAAAGTGCTGTTATCTAACAGCATGGCCATTGTGGCCGATCATGCATTCAGCATGGGCGGAACAGGCGATATCGCTTCAAGTCTGGCTTGGCTGGGAGCGATTGCCTATACATTGCAGATTTATTTCGACTTCTCGGGTTATTCGGATATGGCGATTGGACTCGCACTTATGTTTGGTTTCAAGTTTGAAGAAAACTTCCGGTATCCGTATATCTCACGCTCCATCACCGAATTTTGGCGCCGCTGGCACATCTCGCTCGGCACCTGGTTCAAGGAATATGTCTACTTCCCGCTGGGAGGATCACGCGTTAGCAACAAGGATAAAATGATCCGCAATCTGCTGATTGTCTGGGGACTGACGGGCATCTGGCACGGTGCGGAATGGACATTTGTGATCTGGGGATTAATCAACTTCGCGTTCATTGCACTCGAGAAAATTTTCAACCTGGATAAGAGCACACGGTATGCTCCGCTCCGACATTTCTATGCCATGTTTATCGTAGTTATTGGATGGGTGATTTTCCGTTCACCGGACTTGTTACAGGCTGGCAACTACCTTGGCAATATGTTCGGACTGTATGGTAACGGGTTCTGGAGTAATACGACCTGGATGTTCATGAAGGAATATGCCCTTTTCTTCATTCTAGGCATTCTGTTCTCCACACCACTTGCCTTACGGATGAACAAATGGATGGTGGATGGTGTACGCTTCGGTAAACCGCTTGAACTGCTTTACCCGGTGACCATTATTGCTCTGTTCCTTGTATGTGTATCCTATTTGGTCAAAGGAACATACAACCCGTTCATATATTTTAATTTCTGAGAGAAGGATTTCATATGCATAACTTTTTTGCCAAAAAGAGAATGACCGCCTTCCTCTTCATTCTTGCGCTCGCCACGTTCTCGATCTTGAATATGATTCATTCTTTCGAGCCTTTGAAAAAAACACTGGCGTCAGCGGACTACCGCTTCTCCAATGCCAAAGGTATCATCAACGAACTGGATGCAGATATCAATGAGCACGTTTTTGAAAAGTTTGGATTCGTGGAAGCCTACGGATACTTGCAGTCACTCATGTGGAAGAACGAAGAGAACAACTTCGAGGTCGTCAAAGATACGGAGGGTAAGCTTCACTATACGTATTTCGCCACGGGGCCAACGGATACGAAAGAACTTTCTGATCGGGTTGCCGAGCTAGGGGCACAATTGGGGTCAAAAACCAAGCTTACGTATGTTATGACACCTGACAAATATGTACGTGGCTATACAACATTTCCGGAAGGCATTCCTTATAACTACAATAACGAAACGGCCGATGGTTTTCTGGATCATCTGAAGCAGAGCGGAATCGACACGTTGGATCTGCGCGAAGGATTATTGGAGAGCGGCATACCGGCGAAGGATTTGTTTTTCACAACCGATCATCACTGGAAAATCAAAACGGCCTTCTGGGCCTTCGGCCAGCTGGTTCAACATCTGGACGGGCTGTACCATAAGCCGCTCGATCCCGAGCATTATTTTACAGACATGAATAACTACAATGTAATCCCTTATAAGGATTTCTTTATCGGCTCACAAGGCCGCAAAACCGGGAAATTGTACGCCGGTGATGATGATTTTGACCTGATTTATCCGAAATTCAAAACCAACTATTCTTTTTATTTTAAAACAGGTGAGACGGAAGCTACCTTAAATGGTCGATTTGAGGATGCGTTGCTTACGACATATCCCCTGAATGTGAAGGGTGCTCCCTACGACCTGACAGCGGACAAATACTTTACGTATCTGTATGGCAATCAGGGAATCGTACATGTGACGAATAAAGACAATCCAAACGGACTCAAGGTCATGTTTATCAAGGACTCCCTCGCCGTACCTATGATTTCTTTTCTCTCGACGGTTGTCTCGGATGTGTATCTGATTGATCCAAGGTATTATCCGGGTGACATTATAGATTTTGCGAAAAAGACCGACCTGGATCATGTCTTCGTATCGATCTCACCTCAAGATCTCGTCGATGAGTTTTTCCCTTACGGGAAGAACAACGTAGAAGGTCCATTCACCAGCTCTAAGTAAAATATCGTTCATCAAGTTGGAACATGCAAAAGGGTACTGCCTTGGCCTTCATAGCCACGGGAGTACCCTTTTACTGTTACAGTGTGGTCACTTCCGCCAAACCGAAATACCACTCCAGAAAGGCATTGAAATCCGCCCATTGCGGCTTGCTCTCTCCATTCAGGAAACGTTCGATGGACTCCCCCAGTTCAACCAGCACAACCTCGTCGGTCTGGCGATTATAGAAAAATCCACCTTCCCCTTCAAAGCTGTCCAGCGGAATATATGCCTCTGGTAACCCCAGTGTAAGTTGCGATATATGCATATCCTGCAGGTATACGGTATTCTCGATCACCCAGCAGATCTGGTAGAGCTCCTGATGCCGACTATAGAATGTCGGTCCATCCTCTGCATGAAGGTAGAATTGTGCAAAATCCGAGTTCAGATCCATGTCCAGCTTACGCAATGCTTCCTCATATTCAGCCGGCACGTCTTCATGCCACCAGCCTTTTACGCGGCAATGTTCAATGACTTTAGTGGATAACATGTCTAGCCCTCCCGTTCATGAAGCCATACCTCATGTATATGTCATTGATAATGTAGAATACCCTCTACACTATATCCTCTGAAATCTCCCGCTTCAAGTTAACTGATGAATTTGTATCTTGATATTCCTTCCATATTAAGGTGCAACTTTCTCCCGTAAACTTCGTCCAACTAGATGACTATAATTCAAAGGAGATGACTATGCGAATAAGTTGCAACCCCGGTTTTCCCGGAAGCATGATCGGTTCCATTGATCTGAGACCAACCAAGCATAACCAGCCACCGTCCACGACAAGTCAAATTTCACAGTATGTTGATTCTGAACTGATTTCTATTCCCTATGTGACCGATCCGGAATTTGGATCACACTTTAATACGATGAAGATCATGAAAGGTACATATCAGGAAGAATTCAACGAAAGCTATGACGTCGAATTTACGATCGATGTAGATCAGAAAGGTTATATCACGCAGTTTGAGCATACCTTCCCACTGGAACGTTACATTGATCTGATTCGAACCCAGTCGTACCGGGTCATTCAGACGAACTGGCGCGGCCAGTCCTTTCATGTGATGACCTACAGTTATATGGATGAAGTTATTAATCCGAACAATGTTATTTTCCGCTGTACGAATGCAGAGGATGTCTTCGTTGTGGCTGAGCTGGTTCGTTTTCGTGAAGGTAAAGACATTGAACTGAAAGGGCCTCCCTCCCTTCACTTCCGTGCATTGATCTCGGCCAGGGACGACCTGTATCCCATTGACTATATGTGCCAGCCCGATTACGATTTAAATCTGGAATGAACGAGTTGGATATGAGCGATATGAAAGAGGAGCATACGTTATCCTGCATCTAAGGATAGCCTGTGTTCTTTTTTTAATCCTTTCATTCTGGATTCACCCTAAGCAAAATCAACGAAACAGACGATAACATATATACATAAAGTTACTATACATAAAGTTACATTTGCGTATCCCTTTGGGTGTGCACTGAAGATGAGAGGAGTTTTAAAGATTTATGATGGGTACAAAAATGAAAATCAGTTCGTTGCTTGCACTGCCACTCGCTGGCCTGTTATTGCTTCTGGGCGGAACGCAGACCGCTCATGCAGAACAGATCGATAGCTTGCTTCCCGAGCGTAGTCAGCAAGAAATCGACCAAAAGTGGAATGAGTGGATGAGGGTTGATCAAACACTCCCTATGTTTACCGAAACACCTTCCACCGTTTTCCCTTATTCTGCCGGACTGCTCAATGAGAGATATCTGGAGCAAGGTCTGAATGCTGCCAACTTCTATCGCTTTATCGCAGGCATGTCTGGAGACCTGGTACTCGATCCGGCTTTGAATATGCAAGCCCAGCACGGAGCTGTTGTTGTCTCCACCGGAGGGCAGCTTAGCCATTCCCCTGAACAACCGGCAGATATGCCGAAGGATTTTTTTGATAAAGGCTATACCTCAGCTTCCTCGTCTAACCTGCATGTCACCAGCAATGGCAAATCCAATGTACTGGCCGGAAGCATCAAGGGCTACATGAATGACTCGGATGCATCCAATATTGATCGGGTGGGGCATCGCCGCTGGATATTAAGCCCGAAGTTGCAACGAATCGGATTCGGACTGGCTGCCCATCAAGAGGAAGAACAAACTCGTTATTATAGTGCCATGCAGGTCTTTGACCAAAGCAGAACTCAAGTTGCACCTTATAACTACAGCCTGTTTCCCAACCAAGGCGACTTTCCCATTGAAGCCTTCGGCGCGCTTCAAGCCTGGTCCGTTCAATTAAACCAGAATGTGTTCGCAGAACCTGAATTGGAAAAGGTTCAAGTTGAGATGATCCGAACCTCTGATCAACGGAAGTGGACGTTCCATCAACCAAAAAAGTCTGAGTTTCCTTTGGAATACTACAATGTAGACCCTTCCAATAGACGCTGGTTTGAGCAGGCCTATTTTAATGTCGAGACATCCAATTTCGGCGATAACAGCGCTATTATTTTTCGTCCTGACGATGTGCAGTTGTTGAAAAACGGTGATACCTTCCAAGTACATATTACAGGTCTGCAAAAGAAAGACGGCTCTCCCGCTGAAATCTCCTATACGACACGTTTCTTCCATGTAGACGGCGGGCAGGATCCGACTTTAACCAAGATTACACCTGCAAAATCAAATCTAACTTTGCGAGTAGGAGACACTGTAGACACCCCCTCCGTAACAGCGATTCTTGGGGATGGAACGTTATACTCTCCATTTTCCAACCTGACCTACACAACATCTTCGGATAAGATCGCGATCCAGAATGGCAAAATTGTCGGAACAAAGGTCGGTAAAACCGATTTACGAATCCGTTTTGCCGGGAAAGAAACGGTTGTCACGGTCATAGTCAAAAAAATGCTCCATTATACAGATATTCAGGCTCACTGGGCTAAAAATGATATACTGTGGGCTATTCAGCAAAATATGGTTACCGGGTATGAAAACGACACCTTCAGGCCCAATGCTCAGGTGAGCGAAGCCGAGTTTCTTTCCATGCTGTTTAATATGTATGCCGACTCCAAATACCTGCGGTATATGGATAAGACCGATGCTCCGGGTGCGAACTGGAGTGATCGTTACTATACCTATGCATCCAGACTCAATCTTCCTCTAGAGGCCAGCATTCGAAACCCTAAGCTACGCAATCATGCGCTGAATAGAACAGAGGTTGCTATTATTGTAGCCAGTCTTGGCGGTAGAAACTATGTTAAAGATGAGGACAATATTCAGTATTTGCTGAACATGGGATACTCCTCTGGCAAAACATCAGCTACAGTCGAAGGTTATGCTGGCAAGGAATTATTTACACGCGCAGAAGCTGTTGTATTTCTGAGGAACTTGAAGGGAAAAGGATTTCAGCCTTGGGGTAGACCTGAACAAGTCACCGCAACAGGCGACAATGAGAAACAAGGGAACCTCCCGGATGGTACAGTTCAGGCCGAATATACGGTGGATCACATCTTGACTTTGCGAGGTACGTTTAAAGCCTATGCCGGTCACACCATTCCGATTGATATCAACGGACCAGCACCAGAGGTACTGCCTATTCAGACCGAAAACGTAACGCTGGATGCAGACGGAAGCTTCAAACTAACGGTCAAGGTAAATGAACAAAACACCAAACATCTTAACCTGTACTTGAATGTAAAAGAAGATTACTCCTACTTTATTCGTGTAGAAGAAGGAAAAATGGCCATTAACGAATACACTGAGAATTAAGAACGTTAAGAACAGCATCGTTAAAATAGCATTAGACTTCGGGTTCCGGTTAAACTGAAACAGCACCTTACGAACAAGCAAGCATGGGAGATCGTTATCCGGCTTGTACGTTTCGAGAGGTGCTTTTTTCATGGAATCAACTGCTCATTTACGCATAACTTCATCCAATGGTACAAAAGGTTCATTTTATTAGAATCAACTAACTAATACATCCTCTACTGTCGATAAAACACAATGAAAGTATATTATTTACATTTTAGAAGTAGAAGGAGATTAGAAGATGTTTATTCGGAAAAAGGTTATTCGCACACTGCTTACGCTTCCTCTAGCTGGTCTAATGTTCGTACTACTCGGTGCACAGCAGACCTTAGCTGCCCCCGTCGACAGCTTGTTGCCTGAGCGAAGTCAGCAAGAAATTAATCAAAAATGGACGCAATGGATGTCGAACAAGGATCAACCCGCTACATATATCCAAACCCCTTCCACCACAGCACCTTATGTTGCTGGCGTATTAAGTGAATCGTCTCTGCAACAGGCACTAAATGCGGCCAACTTCTATCGTTTCCTTTCGGGACTGGAAGGCGATCTTGTGCTGGATGCTACGCTTAACGTTCAGGCTCAACACGGTGCAGTTCTTGTCTCTACCGGTCCTCTAAGCCATTTTCCGGCTCGACCTGCCGATATGCCAAAAGATTTTTTTGACTTGGGTGCCAAATCAGCCTCCAGTTCCAATTTATATGCTTCCTATGGCGCTGCCGGCAATCTGGCTGTTAAAAGTGTGGAAGCGTATATGGACGACTCCGACGCAAGTAACATTGCTGCACTAGGTCACCGTCGCTGGATTCTGAGTCCGCAGTTGAAAAAAGTTGGCTTCGGAATCGCATCCCGGGACAACAAAAATTATGCAAGTCATTTTAGCACCATGCAGGTGATGGATACCAGTCGGGCAGGAAAGCTGCGCTACAATTACAACCTGTATCCAAACAAAGGTGCGTTTCCGATTGAAGCTTTCAATGTGTCGCAGGCCTGGTCTGCACAGTTGAACCCGGATGTGTTTGCAAAACCTTCAGATTCGGAGGTTCAGGTAGAACTTACACGAACATCGGATCAGAAAACCTGGAATTTCGGTGGGAAAGCTCCTGCCAGCAGTGATCCTGCCAAAGCGTTTTTCAACGTAAATACCGATGGATATGGATATAGCTATGCTATCATCTTCCGTCCGGATAACTTAAACGCATTGAAGGATGGAGATACGTTTACCGTTCGAATTACCGGATTGAAGAAAAAAGATGGTTCCAACGCAGACATCGTTTATCAAACTCAATTTTTCACGATTAGCCCGTCCGCAGAGGAACCTGTGACCGATCCAGAGAATCCTGGAACGCAGCCCCAAGATCCCGGAACACAGCCTGAAGAACCGGATACCGGTAATGAGGTAATTCTTGATGATCGTCATGTACAATTCGAATATACAGCGGAGCGCACCTTGAACGTACGAGGAACACTTACAGCATATGCGGGTCAAACGTTCTCCTTTCAGATTCATGGACCGTCACCAGAAGAAAAACATATTCGTACGGAAACCGTCACAGTGGGTGCAGATGGCCGTTTCAATCTAACGGTTCGCAGTCTCAGTGTGTCTGATCTGAACATCTACCTACAGGTGAGTCCCTACTTTATGTATCTGATCCCTGCGGCCAGCAACTCCGATGTTACCTATTACTTTGAGTAGAAACAGTGAGAGATCAGCAAGAAACATAAAAAAATCCGGATGAGTCTTCATCCGGATTTTTTTATGTTTTGTTAACCAGAAATGAAGTGGCATCCATATTATAGAGAAATACTACTTTTCAACTCCTTGGGAGTACACTTCACTAAATTCATCTGTATATAAAACTTCTATGCAACCCGACCAATTGAGAATCGAACCAATAAAATCAGGTATATCCAGTCCCTCCATGTCATACGTCTCTTCTGTATTCACCGTACCGGATGCATCTTCAATCAGCGTTACTTTAAATCCCTCATGTTCAGCAGTAATTGCTGTAAAAAGACAACAATACTCCATGTTAAAGCCCACAATGAATACGTGCTCAACCTGCTGATCGCATAGCCATTTTTCCAATTCGCTATTACTGAAAGCACTCGGCTTGTTCTTTTCCAAAACCAGATGTTGCTTCGTATCCACAACAATCTCCAGATGATCTGCTTTCCCACGGTAGAGTGAGGATTCTTCATCCTGCTCATCCACATGTTTAGTAAAAACAATGGGCCAATTCTTCCTCTCAAAAGTGGCCATGACCGATTCGATCTTTGATACGGTTGCCGATACATCTCGTTGAATGGTAAGTCCTCGCTGGACATCAAGTACAATTAGGCATTTTTTCATTTCTGACTCCTCTCTACATTCTCCTTCACTCTGAATTCAACAATCTGGCGAATTAGTTCCTCCGGCAATGGCTCATCAAGTGGGAACTGAACGGAACCCTTCGCGCCCTTAAACCTGGAGAGTTGTTCCTTGAAGGCCAGAATACCACTGGGTGCAGGATAGAACCCGATATGTTTCGTGTATGCGGCAAAATGAACCAGATTCCCGTGCTGCGCATATGTAGGCATTTTGTAACTAATCTTTTCTTCAGCGAGCGGAGCCGCTTCCTGAATGATCTGCCGTAACCTCTGTAATTTTAGTTGCACATCCGCTGGAAATGCAGCAATATATTCATTCACCAGTTCCGAGTGCTGTCCGTTTTGATCCATCTTGTGCTCCTTCCACCACGTATGTTTCAGTGTCGTTCGCGGCGAGTAATATTGGCTCTATTGTACTACATCAGACCATATTCTTCTGCTGAAGTTGAAAAGATTCTAACAAAAAAAGACGCTCGTCTGAGTGCCTTTATACTGGTATAATTTAAATTGTACAGCCAATTTGTGGTGGGTATTGATCATCTCCTGAGAAAGGAGGTGATCATATGAACTTCACTTTCAACGACGTACTCGTGTTCGCAATGTTCATTCTTGCATTGTTAACTTATATTGATCGTAGAAAGAAGTGACCCGCCACAGGTTGCTCGCCAGGTTGCGGGTCACTTCGGTCATATATGCACCACTCTGAGGTGATCACACCACAAAATGCTGTGCAGGAGTAGCCATTGGCGTGGCTACTCTTATTTTTTCTTACTTTCATTTTATTAAACATCTGTAGAACTTACAACCACATTAATGTTGAATGTTTGATAATATTTTATGTGGATTAGGAGTACTTTATGTCTAATGACAGCAACCTCAGCCTGTTTTGTTTCAAATTAATTGGACTCTACAACGTCATGGCCCTTCCATTACGCATCAGATAATCTTCTTTGTCCTTGTAATCCGGCATAATACTACCTACCCGCCGCCAGAACGAGCGATCATGATTCATATGATGAATATGGCACAGCTCATGGATGATAACGTAATCAATGACCTCTGGTGGCGCCATGGCAAGGCGGTAATTAAACGTCAACTTTTTGTCCCAGCTACAGCTCCCCCATTTCGTAGGAGAATCTACGATATCAATAGACTTCGGCTTCACCTTCAGTTCCTGCTGATAACGTATAATTCGCTGCCCAATCATGCGTTTGCATTCTGCAAAATAAAACTTTTTCAAATTCGCACGCAGTTCTTCTTCTGTTAACCCCTCCACCGGAATTAATTGATGCAAGGCATGGGCTTTGCCAAAGAGCAAAAATGCCCCCTTACCCTCATTCTCATATTCCTTAGCTTGGGGACCATCCAGGACTTGCTGCATGCGAGCTGATTTTTGTACAATCTCAGTTCCATGATGCATAACCAGTTGCCGGATCACTTCCTCACTCGTGCCATTCGGAGCCTTAATGGTGACCATGTAGGGCAGTTCCATGGTAATCGAGGCTTTTTTTCGTTTACCGAATTCGATATGACATGTAATCATGTGTCCCTGAATCTCTATGTTAATCATGTTTATTTGTACTCCATTCCACAAATTGATCTCTTTATCGATTATACCATTCAGAGGAATAACATCCGAACAATCTATATTGAATTTTTATACATTATTATGTATTATTATTTAATTCGATATTATATCGTCTATATCCTATGTGAGGAGGATAAGCCACATGTATGCAACAGAAAACAAACTTCGTCTGATTGAAGAACTAACGCTCAACCACTGGCAACCTTTATCAACCTCATTGTATGACGGTTGGGTGCTACGTTTTGCCGAAGGATATTCCAAACGCGCCAACTCCGTTCAACCGCTCTACCCTTCTACTCTGGATGTGCATGAAAAGATCAAGGCATGTGAGAATATCTACAGCTCGAACCAATTAAATACCATTTTTAAAATGACACCGTTCGTTCAACCCGAAGAATTGGATCAACTTTTACAAGATAAAGGTTATGTCGTTGTAGATAAAACGCTTGTACAACTTCGAGATCTGAAGGATCTGAAAGTTCCTGAACATTTGGAGGCACACATCAATGAGCAGTTAACGAAGGAATGGTTAGATCATTTTTGCCGTTTAAATGCGGTCAGTGAAGAGTTTCGGGCAACCATGACACAGATGTTATTCAATGTCCGCGCAATGACGGGATTCATCACACTGTCTGTTGACGGCTGTATAGTGGCCTGTGGGCTAGGTGTGGTTGAACGTGGATTCATTGGACTGCATGACATCATTACAGATCCGGACTACCGTAACCGCGGTCTGGCAGAGCAGATGATTTTGCATTTGTTGCATTGGGGAAAAAGCCATGGTGCTACTTCAAGTTATCTGCAAGTGGTCGAGGGCAATGCAGCGGCACGGCGACTATATGCAAAATTGGGATATACCGACGCCTATTCGTATTGGTACCGGGTTAAGAATTATACATAGAAATGTATCCAGCATGTGGGGTAATTTATAAAAAGCCAAATTAGGCCTCTCTTATATATTAAGAAAGGCTATTTCTATTTCTATTTTCTCCTCCTCTGCTCAATTGTTGAGATTTATAATTTTACCTTCTATCATCGTTATGCATAAAAAAACATTGGTATATTCTTCCTATTTACAAGTCTATGCCCCCCCTACACCCACCTTGACAATAAGTAGATATGACCATAAACTATCAAAAGTATTAGGAAATTAATAGGAGGTTCGCATTGTAAGAGGATTGAAAATAAGTTATACCCAGAATAAGTAGAAAGCGGTGTACCATGAAACGACTATTTTTTATAATGTTCGCCCTCACCCTGCTTCTGGCTGGTTGCCAGAGTAATAATCAGGAAAGTAGCCCCACGGATAACAAATCAACCGAATCCAAGCAAGGCTCCAGCATTTTAAGTTTGAAAGAAAAGTATGGCACAGCCTCGGAAAAAGCAATTATGCCTATGTATAATGTGGCGCAGGATGAAGAATTTACATTTAAGTTTAAAGGTGATCTTAGAAAATTAAACTTATCTTCAGACGATGTTATCTCCGTACATACCGATATTAAAGCACTAAAAGCAAGTAAGGTATATGCTCTTCCAGAAATTAATGATGGCAGCGTATCGATTAAACCCTTGAGCTGGGGCGTGTTAAGCTCTGAAGCAATGGAAACCAAAGGAAGTAGCGGTTGGGGCGGAGCTCCAATCTATTATATTCGCCTAAACTATGATCCGGATGCCGAGAATCCCACCTTGCTTGATCAACCACTTATCATTCCGTTTACAGTAAAATCGGAGTTGCCCGTACCTAAATTGAGGTATGTAATCGACAAAGACAGACGTTTAACGCTTACATGGGACAAAGTTGAAGGTGCCACCCAATATAAAATTTATAAACGTATCGATCGAAATCGAATTTTCGATCCTAATAATCTTGCTCTTCAAGGTGCCGAGAACGCTTATAGTGAAAGTACACCTTTGGTTATTGCAACCACAACCGAGACGACCTTTAATGATTTTATGAAAGACGGCAGAGGCGGCCTCGGTATTTATAATGACATCGTTACAACACATCAGAATTCCGGTATTCAGGGAGAATATTATGTTACTGCGCTCGGGGAAGGCAAAGAATCGAACTTTAGTAACGGAATCGCCACGGCCCCACTAGCCTCCCAGTTACCATCCGCACTAAAAGAAGAACTCTATCGAGACAAATTGAAAAGCGTTAACGACCTGCCACAGAAAATAACGGTAGAGTACAATGACGGCTCCTTGGCACGTGAAACGCTTGTTTATGATACGGCGAATGTTGAAATTTCACCTTTCAATGAAACCGTCATTCCTTTTCACGTCAAAGGAACAGCACTTAAAAATTATGTCCGCGTAGAGAATGTCACTCAGGAAGATCTAGATAAGCTTACACAGCAACGTGTGGCAGACTCCAGTAATGGATTCGTTGAGCCTAAAAATAATACACCTTATGTACCTGCACCGGATGTACCAACGATTATTAACAACAATGAAACTACCAGCAAAGAAGCTACCGATCAAACGGCAAGCGAATCTGGCGGTGATCCTTCGGAAGAGACATCTACTCTGGATACAGAATCCCAGCAGAACCTTGTCGACGAGCAGAAGTCCAATACCGAGCAAAATGTAGAACAAGGTAATCAGGAGATCGTGCCCGAGCCAGCTACTGGTAATGATTTTATGAATGCAGATTCTGCGCTGGAAGAAGTTCTGGCTAAAAATATGATTGCTGCTCAGGACAGTATCTCCCTGAAAGCTTTTCCTGAAGCTCAGAATTTCACAACACTCTCGGATGTTGTCTTGAAAGTCATGTACCAGAATCCACTAATTCTTGGGGTAGAAGGCTTCGAATATAACTATGGCACACTGACCCTTTCAATTCATTACAACGAAACGGCCGCAGATATCCAGAAGAAACAAAATGAGATTATTGCCAAAGGCAAAGATGTCGTTGCTTCAATCATCAAACAAGGCATGAGCGATGATGAGAAACGCAAAGCCATCTACGATTATTTGAATGATAATGCGAAATATGATGATGCTGCGCTTGAAAATGCAGAGCAAAATAACTTTAAGCACGTGGATGCACAGTTTAACGATTCATTCACCACATACGGTATTCTTGTTAAAGGAGTAGGTGTATGTGCAAGTTATGCTTCGGTATACAAGCTGCTTTCGGATCTGTCCGGCTTGGAGAGCATTGTGGTTACAGGAACCTCTAGCGGTGTACCGCATGCATGGAACAAGGTGAAAATCGGAAACGAGTGGTTAAATGTGGATGCAACCAATAACCTGACGAACTCTGGTATTCCTTATTTCTTGTACAATGCCAATGATGAGACGGCTGCAAGTCAGAAGACGGTAGCAGACAAGGACTACTGGCTCGATTCCGAACTCGGGTTGTTCAAAGGCGAAAGTGACGCAAACGATTATTATGTGCAGAACGACCTTGAAGTCGATTCCATTAGTGAATACAAAAGCAAGGCCGAAACACATCTGAAAAAAGGCGAGACCTCTGTCATTCTTCGTTTTGCCTCACCGGTTGACTCCGATGAACTGATGACAGCAGCAGGTGAAGCATTGACTGCCGTAAATGAAGCCCTGTTGGATAACGCGCAGCTTGCCACCTTGGGTAGCTATGTATTATTGGAAACGAAGTCAGAACAGAAATAATACGCATTCATTGCTTCATGAATATCATTAATGTCTGGAGTTTACCTCGGGACATGCAAAAGGGAGAAAGCAGCTGAACGACTGCTTTCTCCCTTTTTAATGACAATATAACGTAACAATTGAAACAAGTGATGTGGCTGCCAATAGACAACCTCTATTCATAATCCCGTGAATGAATCGATTACGGACTAACCGTACCACCATTGGCATTCAATGTCTCTCCGCTCACATAACTGGATTCCTGACTCGCCAGGAATACGTATGCTGGAGCCATCTCGGCAGGCTGCCCTGCCCGGCCTAGCGGTGTATTGTTACCGAATTCAGCCAGTTTCTCTACAGGTTGCCCACCAACAATCTGTAATGGTGTCCACACCGGCCCTGGCGCGACAACATTCACACGAATACCTTTGCTGCCGACTTGCTGGGCGAGCGCTTTACTAAAGGTATTAATGGATGCTTTTGTTGTTGCATAATCCAATAGAATCGGTGATGGCTTGTACGCCTGAATGGATGACGTGTTGATGATAGAGCCGCCTGCCTTCATATGTTTGACCGCTGCTTTGTTAAGCCAGAACATGGAATACACATTCGTTTTGAACGTAGCATCAAATTGTTCTGTCGTTAGATCTCCGATCTGCTCGACAAACTGCTGTTTGCCCGCCACATTCGCCAGAATATCGATGCCGCCTAGTTCTTTGACTGCCGTTTCAATCAGTTGTTCACAGTATTTCTCATCCTTCAGATCGCCTGGAACTGCAATGGCTCTTCGACCCGCTTCCTCGATCAGTTGCACCACTTCCTTGGCGTCCGCTTCCTCTTCGGGCAGATAGGAGAGTACAACGTCCGCTCCTTCACGTGCATAAGCAATGGCCGCCGCCCGGCCAATCCCGCTATCCGCACCGGTAACAACCGCTTTACGCCCGGTTAGACGGCCGCTGCCTTTATACGTTTTTTCACCGCAATCCGGAACAGGAGTCATCTCACGCTGCAATCCCGGCTCATCCTGCTGTTGCTTCCACTCTTTCGTTGCCTTCGGATATTGTGTCGTTGGATCTTGAATCGAATGCTGATCTTGCGTAGCCATGTTTGGTTCCTCCTCGGTTCAATGTATGTGTTGTGTTGTGAATTTCATCTGTGTAAAGGTTCACTCTTTCCTTTGTAACCGAGTTGCCCGGTATTTAAACTGAAAAAAGCACTTCTTGAACATACAGACTCTTTGCGAGTCACAGGTATGTTCAAGAAATGCATCATCATTGTTGCCTTTTATTTGGGATCGTTAGCTTTGTTCTGACGGCCGCCGATGCCAAATACATAATAACCAACCACTACAATCGCCATAAACGTTGCACCCACAATCAGCGGAAGACGTGTATCCGGATTGAAGGCCATACCGATAATGACCAGAATCAGATACACAATAATGATGTAATTACTGATCGGGAACCATTTGGACTTGAAGTTATGCTCCTCGAGTTCCTTACCCCAGCGCTTTCTGAATCTGAACTGACTGAACGCCAGTGCAAACCAAGGCACCATTCCTGGCAATACGCTTGCGCTGTAAATGTACAGGAACAGCTTCGAATCCGGCATCAGATAGTTAAGTACAACCCCGATCAGAAGAAGCGAGATGGTTACCACGATACTGTTGCGGGGAACCCCACCTTTGGACAGCTTTTTGAAAAAAGCCGGTGCTTGTCCGTTCTCTGCCAGTGTGTATAACATCCGTCCTGCGCTGTAGATCCCGCTGTTACATCCCGACATCGCTGCTGTCAGGACCACGAAGTTAATAATTCCTGCCGCTGCAACAATGCCGACTTTGGCAAAGGTGAGCACGAATGGACTTCCGGTCTCTCCTACCTCGTTCCACGGATACAACGTAACGATCACAAATATCGCACCTACGTAGAAAATGAGAATACGCCACACAATATTTTTGATCGCTTTGCGCAGTGTATGTTTCGGATTTTCTGCTTCTCCAGCCGTAATTCCGACCATTTCAACGCCCTGATAAGCAGCTGTTACGATACATAGTGCAAACAGGAATCCTTTGATACCTCCCGGGAAGAAACCTCCATGACTAATCAGATTAGACAAACCGATCGGTTGTCCTCCATTACCCCATCCGAAGAAAATAAGACCTGTTCCGATAACAATCATAGCCACAATTGCGGTTACCTTGATCATCGCAAACCAGAACTCGAATTCGCCATAGAACTTAACTGCTGCCAGATTGGCAGCCGCAATAATGAATACCCCGATGAGCGCAGGAATCCATTGTGGAATATCCGGGAACCAGTACCCCACATAAATCCCGATTGCCGTAACTTCGGCCATGCCCACCGTAACCCATAGGAACCAATAGCTCCAGGCTGTGAGGAACCCGGCAAGCGGACCAATATATTTGTGAGCAAATGTTGCAAACGAACCGGTCACCGGCTCCTGAATCAACATCTCACCCATAATACGCATAACAAAAAAGATAATGATCCCGGCCAGCAAATAGGCCAGTAATACGGACGGACCTGCCCATTTGATCGTGCTTGCCGATCCCATGAACAGCCCCACGCCAATCGTTCCGCCGAGCGCAATCAGCTCAACATGGCGGGGTTTCAACCCTCTCGATAGTTCCTTTGATTCCAAGTGATTCTCCCCTTTTCTCATAAACAGCTTCCAATTATCATTCCATTTCAATCCACTCACATTAACGCAATGCAGAATTACTTCATCAAATTGTACGAGATGTGAAGCAGAAATACAATATGGATTATGAGGAAGTAAGCACTCACAGGTACATATGTCAAAATTTGCTCAAATATCTAATCATTTCTTTGTGATGTGAATAGCGCTTTTGTTCATGTTACCGGAACTTTTCCAGTGTGAGTCACGTATGATTTTTAATGCCTTTGCCAACCGATCCATGAAAATTAAATGAGGAGGATAAAGATGCCAAGCTTGTTATTGATCTTATTTCTGTTTAATCTTTCCCTATTTCTACTACATGAAATGGATGCGATCCGACGATCCGAATGGAAATTGTTTATCGTATTAAAAGATATGGAAGCAGAAAAAGCATATACATATTTCACATGGATTCATCTTCCACTGTATACGATCATCTTCTCACTTCTTTTCAGTTCCTATCAGACCATAACATTCTGGGTACTAGATGTATTTTTTATCATACATACCGTGTTACACTTCTTTTTCGAAAAGCATCCTCAGAACGAATTTAAAAATAGGTTTTCCAGATCGTTGATCTATCCAATGGGATGCATTGCACTGATTCATTTAATATTTCTTATGTTGAAATAAACATTACTAATCATTAGGAGGGTTGCACATGCAACCAAAACTGCTGGAAAAAGCCGAATTATTCGTTTCTAACACCCTGATGCTCAAGAAACCATTCAAATGGCAGAACCCCATCATGCGCCGTTTGGCGGCGTTGCTATATGTAGTGGAGAATAAAAGTATAGATCCAGAAGCCATTCAACAAAGCAACGACTTGATGAAGCAGCACACCAAACGTTTCTCTGCATTTAGGGGCCCTTCTTCCTTTCATTTTGCAGCTATGCTTTCTCTGACAACGGATCAACTTACAAGACTGCAACATACGATTCAAGTCCATGACTTGATGAAACAAATCAAGTTCCGCAACTCCGATTACCTGGTGATGGCTGCCTATCAGATCGCTGCTCAAGTGCCGCCTGATCAATATCAGCATACCGTGGAACGTGCCAAAGCATTCTATGACCGTATGAAACAAGAGCATCCCTTCCTCACAGGACATGATGACTATATTTTCACAGCGATGTTAGCCCTCTCGAATCTGGATGTGGACACTGCTGTCGCGCATATGGAGCAGCTCTATCGGGAGTTAAAACCTCATTTTTCCGCGAAAAACAGCGTGCAGACCTTAACACACATTCTCGTTATCGGGGATGGCGGATCTCAGGTCAGTGAACGTTTGCTGGCTTTAGGCGAGGCTTTCCGTTCAAGGAATCTTCGGATGGATAAAACGTACACATTGCCTTCACTCGCACTCTTTGCGCTATTGCCAGCAGAGATCGACTTGCTGGTGGATCAGGTTATTGAGACATATGACTGGTTAAGAACTCAAAATGGTTTTGGGGCGTGGTCTATAAACAAACAGGAGTTGCTGCTGTTCTCATCTGCATTGACTGCACTTCAACATGTGGAGAGTCTACAGAATGAGATCCTCACTTCTTCTATGTCTACAACGATTACTAACATTATCGTCGCTCAGCAAGCCGCCATGTCGGCAGCAGCCGCTGCGGCAGCCGCGACTGCTGCCTCTTCCACACAATCATAGTTGATATCGGTAGCGCAAAATTGAATATTGCTATATTAATTGATCATATTAAGCACCAACAAGTAAAAAAAACGATTATGCGAGTAAACCTGCATAATCGTTTTTTAAGGACAGTTACTTTTTTATTTCATATGAATTAGTTCCCTATACAATACCTGTATCACGAAACTCCTCAATAAAGTCATTCAACCAATCCTCCCCATAATCCAGCGCGCCCATATCACTATCAATAAAGGCCACATCCAGACCCATCACCCAGAACCTGCGAACGATAATAAACAAGTCGACCGCCTGTACATCTGCATCTGTAAAGTCCCGAACGGATCGGTATCCTTTCATCAACGCATCCCATAACTGCTGCTTCTTCTCCGCATCACCCGACTGGCGTTTCCGAATCTTCACTTGAGCCAGATCATACGCACGCCATCCCATAGCAGCCCATTCGAAATCATAATGGATGAAGCGTTCTTGCTGCTCAAACACATTGTTGTTTCCATGCATATCGCCATGACACAAACCATAATCCAGCCCGGTACTAGAGACGGTAAAAATCTTTTCTTTTAATACGTTAGCAAACGTTTGCAGAAATGTTGCTTCCTCAGAACCCTCTCCGATGTAACGCAGAATTCGTTCAAGCGGCTCATCGATGAGAAATTTCGTATCCAGCTTAAACCTTGCATATACTGACTCCAACTCCGTTACTGATGCTGAAGCAAGTTCTTGCCCCTGTTCCACCTTAATCCCATCCATAGCTTGGTGCAGTTCAGCAGCAGACCGGCCAAAAGAGTAGCAGGAATCCTCATCCCCAAGATTATTTTCTGTCCCCTCAATATAGTGAAAGATCACAGCTGCCCGCTTTCCTTCAGCCGCATCCAGCATTGTATACCCGGTCTGATCTTTCGTTGGGATAAAGTCTCCCACCTCCGTATGCTCACTTGAACTTAGACCTTCTTTTAGTGCAGTCAGAACACTCAGTTCATAACGAACATCTGCTTCCGCCACCTCGGTACGATATATACGCAATATATAAGTTCCTGTGCTTGTGCGTACGCGGTAAGTATCATTCAAACCTCGCAGCCAAAATCTACATTCTTTCCAAGTACCGATATCATAATGTGCTTGTAATGCCCACTTCAGATATGCCGGGCTGAGCACCGAACGCAAAGCTGTTGGATGATTAAACATAGTCAAGTTCCTTCCTGTCTGATATATCATTAATATACTTAATATATATCATAAAGGGATTTATTGGAACATTTATTAAGGAGCCGCTTTAGCGGTCACAACTTTCCACTTTTGCTGCTGCTCAGGCTTAGACTCCAACCCACAACCAGACAAAGCCGCACACTCCCGGAACGCAAAATGTTTGCATCCCTTACACTTCTCTTGGTTCAGATGCCTTAATGCATAGGTTATAGCTTCTCCCGTATGTTCAAACCGATGTGCCGAATCTAACCGTTCCAACAAACCTGTTCGTTTCAGCATTTCCAGCGGTTGCTCCTGAAGTCCCGACAACAGTACGATCCCACCAGAACGTTCAAAATGCTTGATTAAACTAGCCAGGTTAGCCTCTCCTGTTGTATCTATAAATGGAACTTTCCCCATGCGCAACAAGAGCATGCCTGGACGCTCCGGAAGTGAATCCATAACCGATTTTTCAAACATATCCGCTGCACCAAAAAATAACGGTCCTTCGATCGTATACAAGCTGATCTGTGGACAATCATGTCCCTCCCGTACCATATGAGCCATAACCTTCTCATGTTTATGATCCGGATCAGGCAGCACCTTGGCTACTTTCAGCATCTCGCTCATTCGTTTCACAAATAGAATGACCGCCAGAATCAATCCCACCTCCACCGCAGTCGTAAGGCTCGTGAATATAGTAAGAAGAAAGGTCAAAAGTAACACAAGTGAATCCCCCGTTTTGGTTCGTAGTACATAAGCAAAGGATTTTCGTTCGCTCATATTCCAGGCCACCAACATCAGAACCGGCGCCATACTGGCAAGCGGTATATGGGATGCATACGGTGCAAATAAAATCAGAACAAGCAAAACAACAACACCATGAATTACGCCCGATAATGGAGACACTGCACCCGATTTAATATTTGTTGCTGTACGAGCAATGGCTCCTGTCGCTGGAATTCCACCGAACAATGGTGTGACAAGGTTGGCAATCCCCTGCCCAATCAGTTCCCGGTTGCTGTTATGGCGGCTGCCCGTCATACCATCAGCGACAACAGCGGACAACAGCGATTCAATACCACCGAGCATAGCAATGACAAAAGCAGGTTGCAGCAGATTCACGATACGCTCCCATGTGATCTCCGGCAAGCGGAATCCAGGTAAAGTTCCAGGAATAGTACCGAAAGATGAGCCAATCGTAGCCACCTGATCTTTGAAAAAGACGGCTGCAACAACGGTCGAGCATATCAGACCCAGCAGGGAAGCAGGCACTTTGGGTGCAAACTTCGGCACAAGCAGAAGAACAGCCAGGCACACCCCCGCTGTCAGCAAACTGTATATATTAATCGTCCCGATGTGCATCCCGATCTCTTTCATATTGGAGTAAAAATCTTCATGTTTCGTGACACCCTTAAGTCCCAGCACATTAACGATCTGTCCACTAAAAATCAAAACAGCGATGCCTGCTGTAAAGCCAATCGTCACGGGTCTTGGAATGAATTTAATTAATGCTCCGAGTTTGAATACCCCCATAACAATGAGCATCAGTCCAGCCATCATGCCAGCAATGAGCAAATTTTCATAACCATACTGCATGACTATAGCAAAAAGAATCGGAATAAATGCCCCTGTCGGCCCACCGATCTGAAATTTGGAACCGCCCAGCAGTGAAATCAAAATACCTGCAATAATGGTGGTATACAATCCATATTCCGGCTTGACTCCAGAGGCGATGGCAAAAGCCATACCCAGAGGAATCGCAATAATACCTACAATCAGCCCCGATATCAGATCCTTGCGAAAATCAGCTATTCGATACCCCGCATATCTCCCGATGCCTCTCATGCTCCATGACCTTCTTTTCTTCATATATTTGAATATTTGAATATAAAGTGAACACTACTCCTTGATATATGCTCTGTCAATCGCAAATATCACAATCCTATAAAATTGTGCTTCCGCTACCTGATCTTGCAAACATCAAAACAAGAGCTCCCGTTCAAACTTCCGGTTGCTCTTGTTTCCTGTGTCAGCTGTCTTTACGCATATCCTCAAGCATCGAAATCGCATCGACTAGATGGTTATCAAAAATCTGCTTGGCAACGGCAAGCAGTTCCTTAATCAGCGGATCACGAAGGGAGTATGTGACTGTAGTACCTTCTTTCATGCCCTGTACCACATTTTTGCTACGCAACACAGCCAGCTGCTGGGATACCGCAGAACCTTCCGTTCCAAGAATGCTTTGCAGTTCATTGACGCTTTTATCTCCTTCACTCAGCAGTTCCAGAATGCGAATTCGCATCGGATGTGCCAGTGCTTTGAAGAAATCGGCTTTGAACTGTTGTACGTTCTGATTCATACCCTTTTGCTCCTTCAATCGAACTCATCAACCTGACCCTATCATACCATAGAACGAAGTGAGGGCTTCCATTCACACGATATGATATGATGAAAAAGCGAATACATTATTTGGTGCAAAGGAGCAGTAAACATGTCTAATTCATCTGAATATTCGCCTTCTGGCGTTCCTATTATTCGTCATAAAGATTTGGATCGCGAGTGGCAATCTACTTCTTATGCAACAACCGAATGGCTGCAGCGGATTGAGAAACACGCGGATACATATCTTGGCGAAGCCGACTCTGTGTTCCATGAGCTGGTGTCCGATAGAGTTCATATCGATGTCCATATCATTCGTCCAACACCAGAACGTAATTATTATACGTTGTATACCACAGGTATGAGTGCCTTGCCAATGAATACGCCTGAAGATGCAGAGGACTATGAGTATGCAGAACTGATGATATGTTTACCTCCGGATTGGCCTCTATTAGAAGAAGAATTAGAAGAATCCGATAATTACTGGCCGATCCGATGGTTGAAAACGATGGCTCGACTGCCACATGACTATGATACCTGGCTGAGTTGGGGTCATACAGTACCCAATGGCGACCCGGCAACGCCATTTTCTAACAATACAGATATGTGCGCCTTAATCGTGTTGCCTCCGCTTGAGGTTGAAGAGGATTTCCTCACACTGGACATGGGGGGTGGGCAAACTGTGCACTTCTATGCGATCCTTCCCATTTATCTGGAGGAGCTTGAACACAAGCTGGAGTATGGCTTGGACGCTCTGCTTGATCAATTTGAAGCACATGACGTGAACGAAATTTTGGATGTAAACCGGGTCAATACCTGCGGGGGAAACGTAGCATCCTAATCCAGATATGTTCACAACGAACATCAAAAAAGCTCAATCCTGTGCGCATCTGCTACTGGACTGAGCTTTCTTGGATGGATATTTTGTTATTCGCCGTTACATATCAGTACGAACCATATTCGAACCAGTCAAAGTCCGCCACCTGATCGGAAGACTCACCATTGCTGCTACTAAACATGCCGATACAGCACCCAACAAAACCACCAGCCACTTCCGTGCTCAAGCCGGTCGTATTCACTTGTCCTGCAACCAAATGATACTTACTTCCATCTGTACTGTAGTAGAAGCTGAGTTGTTGTCCTAGCGCCACGAGTTTAATGTAAACACGCGGAGTTTTTCCATCCAGCACAACTTGGCCAACCTGTGATTCCTCACCACCAAGCCACGTCATTACCCGCAGCACCTGCTGCTCACCTTCACATGCCAGTTCAATTCGCACGTGATACTGGTCATTCTGGATAACCACCAGACCCGCCGTCTCATATTCATGCTGCGGCACAAATTCCATCGCAGTCGCTGCAACATAATCCATATGCCGCTGCCGTACACAGACAAAGCTGGAATTCTCAAGTTCCTTCAATGTTTGCGGTTTCAGCTTCAAGCGCAGGTAACCTTTGCGTTCAGTCAACGAGTACAGGTTCTCCTGAGGATTACGCAGGAACATCCACTGCAGGCCCAATTCATCATTGTCAAAATTTTCACAGCGGAGATCTGGTTCCACAGGTACTGCTGGCAGATTCAATACCCCCTGCTCCTCCAGTTTGCCCAGCCCTTGATTGACGACAGGCCAGCCATCTTCCCATTCCACTGAAGCAATGAATGTCTCACGACCAAGATTACTGAAAGCCCCACCATATGGTCTGGAAGCCAACATCACCATGAACCATTGACCGTTAGGTGCCTGTACCAGGTCAGCATGTCCAACATTAATAACCGGATAATGCTTGCCCATATGACGATGCGTAATAATCGGATTATTCGGATTACCGACATAACCGCCGGTCAAACTGCTGCTGCGTGCAATGGTAACCGCATGGTTCAGACCTGTGCCACCTTCGGCAATCATCAGGTAATAATACTCACCCATTTTGTACAGATGCGGTCCTTCCGGCCAAATCACATCTACCATCGCCCCACGCCACAGAACATAGCTGTCTCCGACCAGCTTCATGCTACCCAAATCCAGTTCACGAAGCCACACTTCCCAGTTTCCGTTGTAACGGACGCCTTCCGAGCAAGGCCGTGTACCTAAATAGTATGCTTTGCCGTCTTCATCGAAGAATATGGTTGGATCGATACCTTCTGCACCTTCAATAAAATAAGGATCAGACCATGGCCCAGCTGGATCGGTAGCGGTTACAACAAAGTTCCCACCATGAGATACATTCGTTGTGATCATATAAAAGAGTCCATCATGATGCCGAAGCGTCGGTGCAAAGATCCCCTGCGAATGCCCTGCGCCCTCCAGATTAAGCTGAGACTCACGATCCAGCACATTGCCGATCTGTTTCCAATGAACCAGATCACGGCTGTGAAAGATCGGAACGCCAGGAAAATAAGCAAACGTGGATGTGACCAGATAAAAATCTTCCCCCACCCGGCAGACAGATGGGTCTGGATAAAATCCTGGCATGATCGGATTGTTAAACGTGCATTGCTCGCCTTGATTAACATTGTTCATTCTTTTACCCCTCCAATGGTGAGTCCAGTGACAAAGTATTTTTGCAAGAATGGATAAAGCACAACAATAGGCATGGCTGTCACAATGGTGATGGCTGCCCGAATGGATACGGGGGTGACCATATTCGTCACATTTTTGTATTGATCCACATTGACCGTTCCCCCTTGTGACGTTGCCGAAGATAACAGCTTCATCAGTTCATATTGCAAGGTGGTCAAATTGCGGTTACCTGCCGTATAGAGCATGGAGTCAAACCAGGAGTTCCACTGACCTACAGCAATAAAGAGAGCCACCGTAGCCAGCACCGGCTTAGAGAGCGGAAGCACAATGCGCATAAAGATGCGGAAATCTCCTGCACCATCCATTTTCGCCGATTCAATCAGCCCTTCGGATAACCCCTGAATATAGGTACGGATGACAATCATGTTGAATACCCCGATGAGTCCGGGAATAATGTAAACCCAGAAGCTGTTCAGTAGCCCCACTTGTTTGATCAGCATGTATCCAGGAATCAAGCCGCCGCTGAAATACATCGTAATCACAAAGAGTGTCGTTACAAACTTGTTGAACATGTATTCCTTACGGCTTAGTACATAAGCCAGCATGGCTGTACAGAAGAGCTGTACCACGGTTCCAATGACCGTTCTGGCAACTGAAATAAATGCCGCTTGGGTCAAATGTGGATTTTGGAACACAGAAACATAGTTTTGCAGCGTCCACTCTCTCGGCCAGAGATAGATTCCCCCGCGAATCGTATCCAGACCGTTATTGAAAGATACGGCAATGGTGTTTAAAAAAGGATATAACGTAACAACCATAACAAGCAACATAAATATGCCATTGGTGATAGAGAAAATTGAGTCACCCAGGCTTCGTTTTCCGCTAATTCGATTCACAGCGCTGCCCCCTTATCATATCAACCGCTCTTCACCAAGAGATTTGGCAATCCCGTTGGCGATAAAGATGAGCACTAGACTGACCACACTTTTGAAGATTCCTGCCGCGGTGGCAAGTGAGTAGTTTCCAAGATTAATCCCGTATTTTAGAACAAAGATATCAATCGTCTCGGATACATCCTGCACCAGTCCGTTCCCCAGCAAATATTGAATCTCAAAGCCTGCATTCAGTACGTTACCGACGTTGATAATCAGCAGGATAATAATTGTTGGTTTGATACTCGGAAGTGTGACATTCCACATTTTACGGAAACGACCTGCTCCATCAATGGAGGCTGCCTCATACAGGCTTGGATTAATGGAAGCCATGGATGCCAGATAGATAATCGTGCCCCATCCGATCTCTTTCCACATGCTCGACAGACCAACGATGCCCCAGAAGTATTTGGGTTCGGCAAAGAAATTAATCGGCGCATCAATCAGCCCCAGCTTGGTCATCAGCACATTCACAATCCCGTTTTCCGTAGACAATACATTCGCAACAATGCCTGTCACAATGATCCACGATAGAAAGTGCGGAAGATAAGAAACGGTCTGCACGACACGTTTAAATAAAACCAGCCGTAGTTCGTTGAGCAAGAGTGCCAGACCAATTGAACCGACAAATCCAAGAAACAGACTGATCAGACTCATCGCCAGTGTATTGCGAATGACACGCAAGAAAGTCGGGTCTGTAAATAACGTTCTGAAATGATCCAGTCCTGCCCAATCCTGCTCCATAAAACCAAGGCCTGGTCTATAGTTTTGAAAAGCCATGAGCCAGCCCCATAAAGGCCCATACGCAAAAATAGCAATAAACGCAATGAAGGGGAATGACATCCACATCAATTGGCGCTGACTTTTCATTCTGGACAAGTTATACCCGATCCAGCTCTTCCCCGAAGGAATATGACTTGTGTTGACCGAGGACTGTAGCTCCTTTTTAGCCATGCTTTTCTCTCTCCTTGATTACGAGTTTTATCTATATCATCCGAACCGGGATTCGGATGATTTCGAATCCATTCCTGTCCAATGGTTACACGTTTATGTGTGGATTAAGAAAGGCTACAGGATATCCCATAGCCTCTCTGCCTTAAACCTAGCTATTGATTACTGATATTGATTTCTTACTAGTCGTATTACTCCTCACACCACTTATCATGCTATTTGTCATATTTCTCTTACCGCAGTACTTTTCGTAAGGCTTATCGTATTGCTTATTTTGCTTCTTATCGTATAGCCTGTCTCACTACTTGCATCTGTTTCACCTATTTAACCCCACAGCTCTACACGTCTGCGCACCTCTTCGGTCAGTGCATCCTCATAGGCTTTGATATCTGCACTTTCTTTCAGTGTGGATTGATATTCTTCCCACGCCTGATCAAACTCTGCTGGTGAGGTCATGATCACTTTAGGCAACCATTTGCGTTTCACATCGTCCATCTTCTGTCTGGCAATCGTTTCTGGTTTATTCGGTTCAAAATTGAACGTGTAGATCGGGAACCATGGTTCATTCTCTTCTGCTGGTTCCAGGAAATCCGTGAATTTAGTGTATCCGTAAGCTTTGAGCACTTTTTTATCAATGTCATTCAATGTAGCAAGGTATTCTTCAGGCTGTTCTTTCGGGTCCATCGCGTTTTTACCGTCTGCTGTCATGCCTTCATGGTGAGGGAAATATACCAGCGGGCTTCCAGTGTTGGCGAGTACCCAATCCGGATCTTTCGAATTGGCACGTTGCTCCTCGTTACGGGAGAATACACCTTTGTCATCCACCTGATAATCTACATCTTTCTGTCCCCACGTTCTCAGAACTTCCGTCTTCGGATCAAGCAGGTCGTTAATGTATTGAAGCGCTCCTTCAACATCTTTACAGCTCTTCGTGATCGCTAGTCCGCCGTTGACGTTCAGAATCGGCTTATGCTGATAACGTCCTTTTACATCTTCGGACAACGTAATGGACAGTGGTACATAGGTTCTTTCATACAGCTTTTGTTTGACCAGAGAAGCCTCTGCATCGAGGAACTGCCATCCCTGATCGACCATTCCCAGTACACGTCCCGTTGAAATTTTGGAAATGTACTGATCGTAGTTGGCGGTGAACGTTTCATTGTCGACGAGCCCTTTGTTGTAGACCTCATTGATCTTTTTAAAATAAGCCTTGGCTTCCGGAATCGTATTGTAGTTTTTCGCTGTTAACGTAGCCTTATCAACAATTGCGGCTCCTTCATTCGGATAGCCGGCCAGGAACAGCGGCGGGTTCTCCAAGGCGAAGTAACGCCAGTCGTAAGAAATGATCTCGAATCCGATGGTCGGCTGGCCGTTAATCGTTGGATTCGCTGCTTTGTACTTTTCGATCAAGTCAAAGTACTGATCCAGCGTTTTGATTGTTGGATAATTCGCCCACTCCAGCACCGCTTTTTGAATCCAGAACGCTTCCCCGTCATGGGATACTTTCATAGACTCGCCTTGTAAATTCCCGAATTGCGGAATGAAGTAGATATGACCATCCGTTGAATTCTTCATTTTCTTCCAATTGTCACCGAGATAGTTTTTGATATTCGGATATTTGTCGATGTAGTCTTCGAGTGGCACAAGCGCACCGGCAGATACTAATTGCTGTGTACCATCACTGCCATCAATAAAATCCGGATACTCCCCGCCTGCAATCATTACTCCAATTCGTTCTTTGGCGGTCTGGCCTGTGAGCCAATCCATCGTGACACGCACGCCTGTTTTTTCCTCAATAGCCTTCATTACGCGGTTATCATCAGGTGCGAGCTTGCCTGGTACAGCAAAAAATGCGGAAAACTGCTTCAGTTCTTTGCCGTCTGCCGTTTTCTCCTCCGATTTGGAAGCCCCTGGCGTACAACCGGCAAGCACAACCGTAAACATCAACGTGAGTAGAACGAGTTGCCTTAATCTTTTTCTGACATCCTTTTTCATCATGACCCCTCCAGCGAAGTATGTTGAGAGACACTCTTTAGAAAGCGCTTTCCAAAGGTTGATTTAAAATTATCATTGTTACCTGTCCTGCTCAACGGGACAAATTATAGACCTCATCCCAATAATTCCAGATATACAAAAAATCCTGCTCCCCCTCAAGGCGCGCAGGATGATGAATCCGAGTTATGCATCGTTTGTGCCCTTTTTCGATACTGGGCAGGCGTCTCTCCCCTGATTTTCTCAAACCGGTTAATGAAATAATCGGAGTCCCGATACCCAACCTTCGTTGCAATCTCATAGACTCTATAATCCGTTCTGCGTAACAATCGAATGGCCTCGTCAATACGAATCTGATTCAGGTAATCACTGAAACTCACGCCATAATGCTTTTTGAAAATCTGGCCCAGATAGGCGCTATTCATGAAAAAATGCTCTCCAAGCAGCTTCAAGCTGACATTTTCCATATAGTGCTCATGAATGTAAGCCTCGACTCGCGCCAGTACACCCATTGCATTCCACTTCTGACGCTCTTTCAGCTTCTCCGCACATGTGTATGAAAAGTCGCAGAGATTCTCGATATTCTCTTCCATGGACAGCATGGCATAGTTCGTCTGCAGAAATGTGGACTGCATCCATTCCTCATCTGAATTCAGATCAGTATCGTCCCTGTTCACCAATCCAAGCAACGTGTACGCCAAATAATGAAGATGAATGCCCACGATGCCCGGCTCAATGCGTTGCTCCAGAAAAAATTGAAAAATGGCCTGCGCATGACCGCGTATATCTTCAGTCTGTTGCTCCTCGATCGCTTTAATCAGTCCGTCAAAGAGCTGTTTTTCCCGTCCGGCTGGTTGATTGGTAAATACACTTGTGTCCATATGTTCAAAATAATAAATCGGCCCGTACGCACTAAAGAAACGCAAACTTTTAATCTTACCGCAAGAATAATAGGACTCGTGCAGTTCCTCCAGCCTGTGCACTTCCTTGCCGACATAGATGGCTATGGCTGCACCCTGTATCTGACTTAGCTCTGTATACAGCCTTGTAACGTATTGTTCCAGTGATAATGCCTCACGCTTCAGCAACAGGTCGGTCACAATATGCAGCACTCGGTTTTTCTCACCTGTAAAAGATTTCAGGACATAGCCTACATGATTCTGATTGATATGGGCTTCCACGAGCAGACTCCCATCGTTCTGCTGTTGTTCTCGCTCCGATTCCGTTTCAATCATCAAGCATCGCAACTTCGTCATTACATCCCCATATGAGACCTGGATACTGGCGAGTGTATCTTCATCTGCCGTTCCAATCAAAATCGATTGCACCTGTTGAGTCATAACGATATGTTCCTGTTTTTCCTGATGCCGCTTTTCTTCCGTTCTTTCCATGAAAGCCTTGCGGAAGGCCTCCAGCACTTGCAACAACTCATCCTTCACAATCGGTTTAAGTATATAATCGTTCACCTGATATTTGATCGCTTGTTTGGCGTACTCAAACTCATAGAAACCGCTAAGTAACACCATCTTCATCTCGCCGCCGTATTGTTCATAGATGATTTTGGCAAGTTGCATGCCATCCATTTCCGGCATTTTAATGTCGGATATGACGAGGTCAGGCCGCATTGTTCGGATACATTCGAGTGCCTGTACCCCATTAGAAGCCTGACCACAAACTTGAAACCCAAGTGAATTCCAATCGATCAGCAAAAGCAGTCCTTGGCGAATAAATGGCTCATCGTCCACAATCAGCACGTTGATCATATTCTCGCTCCTTATCCCTGAGATGCTTGTACAAGCGGAATTTGTATGCGAATCGTAGTCCCCTTGTACCTTTCACTGTCAATGCTTACTTGCACACGTTCATCGAAATACATTCGAAGCCGAATATATGCATTCATCACTCCAATGCTGCTCAGTTCGCTAAGCCGTTCCAGACTCGGATCAAGCAACATCGTTCGAATGAGTTCCAGTTTGTCCTTCTCCATGCCAACTCCAGTATCTTGGATCACAATATGTAGTTGCTCGTTATACTTCTGGAATCTGACTTCCACGACTCCATCATTTAAGCCACCTTCAATACCATGGATACAAGCGTTTTCGACAAACGTTAACACGGTCAGCTTCGGAATCTTCATCTCCAATATCTCAGCATCGGTAACGTCAATAACGAACTGTAACTTCTCGCCAAACCGATATTGCTGGATCACCAGATAACTTTCGACAAAACGAATTTCATCTTGAATGCTTACGAGATCATTGCCCCAATTAATCGTTTGCCTGAGCAGCAACGCCAGCTTCTGAATGATATCAGAGGTCTCATGTTCATCCTTGATCAGACTCCGCATGCGAATGGTTTCTAGTGTATTAAACATAAAGTGTGGATTGACCTGACTCTGTAGCGCCTTTAATTCAGCCTGTTTCTTGGAAAGTTCAAGCGCCTGCCGTTCGACCTGCCCTTTAAATACGATCTCGATCAGATTCCTGATTTTGATGACCATCATATTGTAACTATGGGTTAAGCTACCGATCTCATCCTTGCCTGCAGGTTCTACAATCACTTCAAATTTTTCCTGTTTAACTTGATCCAAATGCGTTGCAATTCGGCCTACCCTGTGAACAAGGGATCTGGAAATAAGCCAGATAAGCAGTGTTGGTACCAGCAGATTAACAATAATCAGCAGAAGCAGATTGAATCTGGAATCCACGATCTCCGTCAGAAAATCCAGCTTCTCTCCACGCACAATAATCTGCCAATTTTCCGATACGACAGGAATCAATTCTGTGGACTGTCCCTCATCCTTCGACATGCCAGACATGAGATGGAACGGCTTCCTTGCCTGATTCATCTGTGCATCATTGGAGAAAATAATCCGATCATTCGAAACGATATAGATTTTGCCGCCCGCTCCCTCATTTTTGAACGATTTGTTAATGAAGGCGTAGTCGAGATCTACCTTCAATACTTTTTCCACCTGTTGTTTCCCGAAATAATTGAGTTTGCGTATAATGCTAACCTTACGGCCGCCTTGAGTTTGCGACATCTCTGCCTGCTGCTTGTCAAAATAGGAATAAATCATCATCTGGTCGTCTGTGTTCATGAGCGCCTGATACCATTCACTTTTCCTTATGTCATCATTCAGCTTGATAAAGTTGCCGCCATTTACAAACGTATCGTTATCTACATAAAACGTCACCTGATTCACTTGCTGATAACTGTAATAATACCGAACCAGATTGTTGCCGCTCAGCATATCATAATATGCAAAATAATAGTCTTCCTGATTGTTGTATTTGGACTCCATAAACCGATTTAGCGTAGCATCCGTATATAAAAAATTGGATACGTACAGGCTGTTATCCAAGCTGTTCCGCAGATTAAAGCGAATCCGTTGCTGCATTTCGTTGATCCGGCCCTGTTCTTTGGCTTCAATCTGTCCTTTGATGCTTTGATAAAACACGGCATTAGTTGCCACCACAGGTACAAGCACACAAAAAATAAACATTATGTATAACTTCGTTCTAAGACTCCAATCATCCAGTAACTGAATACGCTTACACTTTAACTTGCGTTTCATGTCGTTGTTGTCTCCCCCACCCGTGTCATCCATTACCACCATTATAACGAGCCATGGTGATAATGTCTCATTTGAAGTCTACAACATTCGTGTGCCTATAATTACAACCCTTTTCAGTCTTATTTTAATAATTTCATTCGTACAAATCCGCTGAGATTGTGAATTTTTATGTGATTTTCATTCACATCCAATTTTCTTAAAACAGATACGAAACTTGTTTGGTATGAAAGGATTATATCAAAGTAGTTGTTGTTGATATCAAATTCTCAGGTGTGTTGTACACATTTTGGTATAACACCGATAATTATCGTCACAAATATTTATTTTTGGGTGAAAATGTTATTAATTGTTATCTTGTGATTCCAAAGGAAAGCTAAGAAAAGAGACCGACTAATTGATCGGTCTTTCCATATGTATGTCAGCGTGCTCCTTAAAGTATAAACTAATCGTAATCACCTCTGTATATATGAACTATTCGTAGAAACCACAAAACCCTTAAAAAGTAAAATTTATTTTCAATTTTTTTACATAATGAGTGTATACATTTTTTTCAAAAAAAGTATAATGAGAGAAGATTTAAGTTGGCCAACTCCAATACTACTATTACACTACTAAAAGGAGCTTTAAGGAGCTTTCAAATGAGAAGAATTTTCACTGTTTTTCTTACAATTTGTTTATTGGTATCAAGTGTTCCCCTAGCAGCATCTGCAGAAAACAACGAGAAGGTTTCTCCTGTTATTGATGAACGAGTAATCAATATTTTAGAACAAAATAATATTGACTATCAAATTCAAGATGGTACTCTTAAGTTAAGTGAAATTACACCTGAAGCTATTGCTACTGTAAACAAATTACTTAATTCAGAGTTCAAAACAGAGTCCAAAAATAGCCTCGCTGCTACTTACCCAACTCCATATACACATATGAAAAATTATGATATTTATACTTCAGAAAAGTTCCAAGCAGCAACAAAAACTGCTTTAGGAGCAGCCGTCGTTGAATGGGCTAAAGGGAAATTTATTCCTGATCCATGGAAAATAAGTATTGCGGCAATTGGAGGCTTTGGGGTTTACTATTTCGTTACATCCAACAAAGAGAACTTATTTATTTCTATTAAATACTATTACAGAGCATTAGGGCCAGGATTTTTCACTGAAAATGGTAATTTTATTGGGGACTATGAAATTTTGAAAGAAATCAGAGTTACAGCTAATTCTAATCATACTGGCGGTAACATTGAACACGACGCAAGAAAGTCTAGTGTAGTTGAACCTTGGTTCTGAAATGAGATGATACTATTTTAGGGTACTTAATTACTTTTATATTAAACTTTATACTCGCTTACTTTATCTACAATGACCCAAGTTACATTAAGCCTGTTGTTCATTCTATTCTTATAACAATTGTAATTTTTTCAATTGATATAATTAGAAAGAAACACAAAAAACATCTAGATAAAGAATAGAAAATTAGCCCCAGACAGCGATCCGAGTCTGGGGCTAATCACATTTAATATTCTGTGCATCAAAATATGCTTAATGAACTTTTTGACAAAGGATACTCTCAAAGTACTATAACTGAGGTGGATTTAAAGATAATCATGGAAAGAGTAGGTCATGATGATGCAAAGACCACACTCAAAATATATACTCACGTTAAAAAATCACAAAGCATTTCTCAGACATCATAAAAATATGAGTTTTTCAGGAAATGTGATTCTTATGTGATTTTCAGTATTATTTTGATATGTAGACAGCCATAAAATACTTGAAATTATGGCTGTTTTCAATAATTTTTCGTTCCATGGTGATAATGGAATACACGTTTCGGACTAACATCTTACATATTTACGTTTGAATCCAAGCTGATTGCGATTCAGTGCCTTTTGAATATTGTCGGAAGCACTGATTAGCTTGCTTTTCGGCTTGTCCAGACCCACTTCAAGTGGGCCAACCCTTTTGGCCGTTTCCACCGCTAGCTCATGCAACGGAACGTAGGACATGCTAACCGTATAGATAAACAGATTCATGGCTATTTTGGCACGTTCAGGCGCACTGTGAATCGTTTGTTCGACTTGCTCAAGCATCTGTCTGATTTTATCCTCCTCGAACTCGTTATCTTTACGGCTACCTAGAAGCCAGCAGTAACAACTCCATCCGCCGGACATTCGCAGCTCTTCTCCGCTCGCAATCCAGGTGTCTGCAACCTCCTGGGCAATATCCGTCTCCGCTAAAGTTACAGCAACGATATAATCGGACACCATATAGAAATACGCCGCATCCATCCAGCGATCAAAATCGGCGTGGGTCATCACTTTCGGGTCAGCAATCACACCTGCAAAATACATGGCATCATAGTTGCCTGTTGCATACAATTGCTCAGCAAGCGGCTGATTTTTCTTGATCTGCTTCGCCATCGGTTTCATCGCCCCTGTCGCAACTCCAAACAAGGGTTCATGCGCACCATTAGAGAGATATATTTTTTTCGTGCGTTCTTTGCCCAGAGCCTCAAGCTCTTGCATAACCTCGTTTACATTCATGTGAGCAGCTCCTTTGTTTTTCAATAGTCTAGCACATCAGGTCGTATGTCCATACATGTAACGTATGACATCATTATAAATTTATTTGCGCCACAAAAAGCCCAAGACTTATAGCGTATGTGCTACAGGTCATGAGCTTTTTTGTGTGGGAACTAATCATTTCCAAGGTCGATTCGATAACAGTACAATATGGAAAGTAGCTGATATTATACCGAAGCCTGCGCTCCAATCTGGGTAATCATTGTATCAAATGGTGCGATATCAAACCTCTGCATCCCCTGTTCCGTGTCAATCGTCGTCGTCTGCGCCTGATCACTGTTGTTGATTACAACCAGCTTGCCGCTCTCGGGATAATACGCACACTCGGTATACACATTATCCGTAATATACTTGGTATTGTGTTGCTCATTACCGGCGAAGCGGATCAGATTCAGCAGCAGTCTGGCATTCACCCAGTTGAATTCGAACGAAGGCAGATAGATTCCCTTTCCTTTGCCAAAAACATGTACAGACAGTGCAATGTTCCCTTCCGTTTCCAGCACCACCTCGGCCGTTCCATCGGTCAGATAACGATGCGGCTTGCCTTTCACTGTTGCACCTTCTGGCACAAGCTCATGCCGATCCTGCACGTCATAGGCCCATTTTCCATGCACTACACGCGCACCTGTATCCTCATCCACCCCAAGCACATGAGCCATTCGGAAAAAGGTATCATAACCTTCCACAGCCGACGGCTGGTTGATGCCAATAAATGTGCCTCCTTCGTGCACCCAACGGGTGAGCTGATCCACACAAGCCGTGTCATTCCAGTGCTCGCCACCGCTCCATGCAGAACCGGCTCTTCCAGCATTAATGACGACATCCACCTCGTTCAGCACGCCTTGGCGAATATCTTCAAAATCGATAAAGCGTACATCAACCGGCAACCCGGCTAACGCCTCATTCACATGAATCAAGTCATGCATGTAAGTCTCATGAAAATGTCCCGACAACGTCCAGGATCTTAATTGGCCCCAGCTATGGAGCACCGCCACACGAGTTTGAAGCTGCGCAGGTTTGCCTGCCTGGTGCAATGCTTTGATCTCCCTGAATTCATCTGCGACCTTCTCGATATATTCCACAAAATCAGGATAAGGCTCTACCAAATGCAGGTATCCGCCCAGGCCAATCCGGTCGATTTTCTCGCGCAATAACGCGCGCCGGATGTTAATCCAGTAGTTTTTGGCATCAAGCGTTGGGTTCCCTCCCTCCTTGAAGGTAGGTAATCCACCTAACCCGACAGGGAACAGATAAGGATGCAAGCGAATTTCATGTGTTTCAGCCTTGACGCCTGAACACATTCTGGCCTCATAGCCAGAGAACACACATTTGATCATGCCATCGAAGCCAAACTCTTCAAAGCGGTCATTGTAAGGCTCCATGCCCACCCAGCTATCGTCATAGAATACATAAGCCAGCTTGCCATGGCGATGAACGATATCAATCAACTTTCTGCCAAAATCAATGACAAAATCATTGATAAATGCCATCCAGTCCAGCTTGCGCTGCCCCGCAGGCATATGGCTGACCTGGTACTTTCCGCCATTCACAAAATCCTCTGCGGTGAGTGCATAGCCATATTTTTCGACAAATAAATCAAGCCCTCTTGAACTCACCGTAAAATCGTAGGAACCCCAATCCGAGAAGAGATGGCGGTTGCGCTCATCACTACCCCAAATCCAGGCAAAATTATAGAAGAGCGACGTGAATCGAACAACCGTTGTTTCGGGGTGAGCAAGGCACCATTTTTCCATCCAATCCAATAGATACGTTTGCGTGTCTGCATAGATGGGGTCGATCTGCATCAGGTGTTCTTTGTCCCAGTTGTTGGTTGTGTGATTATACATAGATATTTCTTCCCAGATACGATAGACCATGAAACTTACCGTGTATTTATGCCAAGGGGTGATGCCAGTAATGACCACGTTGCCGGATTCTCTTTCGTAATTCCACTGTGTTCTCGGTACTTCCTGTCCGGTCGTCCGGTCGTACACCTGCCAATACTTCAACGCTTCCTTCGAATCGTTCACCTTGAATTGTTCGGCAAAAAAGTCCTCCATCAGATAGATGGAGATATAATCCTGAACGGCTACCTTCGGCTGAGTAATAAGAAAACATTGCTGGAGCTTATCCTTATTCCTTGATGCCCACTCATTATGATCCCGAATGATACAGATCGTCGAATAAATGCCGTATCCGGCCTGAATGATCTCAGCCGACAACTTTGTCCCGTCACTATCTCTGATCACATCGGCTCCCCACCGCTCAGCCAGCTCCAGCGTCAGTGCTTCATAACCGGATTCTCCTGGTAACGTGAAAGAGCCTTTGGTTGATTTCGGCAACATGTTCACTCTCCTTGTCGTAACATATCCGACAGAAATGCCAGTGCCAGTCCCTGACCCCATCCTTGAATCCAGTCTTTCGGAATGTTGCGGTACCCATCGCGATCCTTCATCACAGCTGTTCCGCCGGAGACCCCGAGTACACGTCCATCCTCGCTGATATGGTGCAAAATGCCGCTAAGGGCCTTTTGTACATATTTCGTATGCAATGGGTTGCCGTTATTAATCATAGCCGCTGCAATACCGCATGATGCGGAAACTTCCTCATAAGATTCCGCATCATCCAGAACGGTACGCCATAAGCCATCTTCCGTCTGCAGCAACTTGATAGCCGCAAGCTGATCACGCAAGGAACATTCAACGTCCATACATTGCGGATACAAGTACCACTCTTTGAGTTGCGGTTTGACCTGTGACATCGTATAAGCTCCCCATGCATTCGCTCGTCCCCAGTAAAAGCCGGACATGTGATCCTTGTTCACGTTGTTATAACCGTGATACCACAGGCCGGTGCTCGGATCTTGCAGGTATTTGATATGCCAGTAATACTGATTCAGCGCATCCTGAATCATCGCTTCGTCCTTCAGCTTGCTACCCACTCGGAGCAGGAAAAAAGCCGCCATAAACAGCGTATCTGCCCAGGCCTGTTCAGGAAAATCATTCGCTGTTGATACTGTGTGCTGTAACACCCGATCGCCAAAGCGGAGCGCATGATTTTGCAAATAATCCACTTTACTCATGACGGTATCCCAATACTTCTGATCGCCTGTCTCTTCGTATAACGTGATCAATACATGTCCCATTGCACATGTATTCACCGTCCAGCTTGGCAAGCCTAGCTCTATATATTCATCCGCCCACTTCACCAGCCTGTCCAAAATCTCCTGATCACCTGTCGTTTGGTAAGCTCTCGCTACTCCGTAATAGGCTACGCCGCAGGGCCAATCCCAAGTCAAATCCATATCCAGTGTTTTTCTCGTTACGTTCTGAATAACGTTTAAAATTTGTTCACGGTCGTATTTCACTTGCAGCATTGAAATTCCCCTCTCCTGCGCACACTCCTTAAATTGAGTTTAAGAAGTGACCGTCCTGTGATGTAAACGCTTTACTTATTTCATTGTACGCAGTAAAATAGTTTGCATCTAAGCATATTCGTAACAAAACTGCGCAATTTCGATCATTTATAATCCGACGAATAGGAGCAGCCGGACATGCCCAAACCGAAAAAACCTGTCATTGAATACCGCCATTACAGCCTGCCCATAGACTTTCCTGTTCTGCTACTCAGCGGGGAACGCTGGAAAATCTCTGATATGAAGAGTGAGCACCTACATTTCCATAATCATATGGAGATTGGCATCTGTTACTCCGATGGAGGTGTAATGGAGATCAAGGGAGAAAACGTTCCTTTTCGAGCCGGAGATGTTACATTCCTACCTCGTTACCTGCCCCATACGACATACAGTTCACCTAATACGGCAAGCAGGTGGGCCTATCTCTTTTTTTCGCCAGAGGAACTGTTCCAGCATTCATTAAAAACACCGCAGAGTAACATGGAACCCAATCTCCGAGCTATTCAAGCAGGCCGTTGTGTGTTACATAAAGATCAATATCCGAAGGTGTATATGCTGGCCACATCGATTGTAGAGGAAATCCAGCGGCAAACCCCATTTTATCGAGAGAGTGCGTATGGATTATTAATGTCGCTGTATATTGAGTTGCTACGAATTCATGCGAGCGATGAGAACGGGCTTAGCCGAGAGCAGAAGCTGGAACTAGAACAGATGCGGGAAACGGAAAGGCAGAGCCGTCAGCCTGATCTGGTTATATCCCCTGCTCTGGAATTTATCACGAGGAATTACATGATGCCGGTGACGATTGATGAGCTTGCAGAACTGTGTCATCTAAGCACCACCCATTTTCGCCGCAAGTTCCATGAGATTATGGGTACGACCCCTCTTGATTTTCTAAACAGTACACGCGTAGAAGAGGCTTGCAAACGATTAAAAAGTACCGATGCCTCGGTGCTCTCGATCTCTGAGCAAGTCGGGTTCAGGTCCATTTCCAGCTTCAACCGTTGCTTCGCCAGATTAATGGGTGAGTCGCCGAAGGCTTGGCGCACAGGTACTCACATGGAAGCCCAATCAGCCAAAGCATCTATTTTGGCATTTACAGGCTGGGTCTAAACTACATAAAAAAATCCCGAAAGTCATTGCAGACTTCCGGGATTTTTTTATTTATTCCTATGACTGACTCCATTTCACAACTCAAATATGCAAACGAATCTTTAGATCAGGTCAGACTGTTGCAATAGTCTTCTCAGGATGGTCGCTGTCTCGGCTCTTGTTATCGACTGCAATGGTGCAATCGTGTTCGAACCGCGACCCGTTACTAGTCCCGTATGGACACTGGCTGCGGCTGCTTCCTTTGCCCAGCTGGCTACTTGTTCTGCATCTGTGAAGCTGGACAACTGTTTCGCAGCATCAGCAGGCACCCGACCTTCCAATCCTGTCACTTTCATGGCTCTTGCGATCAGAGTCATCGCTTCCTGACGGGTAATCTCCTCTTGTGGACGGAATGTGCCGTCTTCATAGCCGCCGATCAAACCATATTTAGAAGCAGTCTTCACGACATCTGCAAACCAGTCTTTATCATTCACATCTCGGAAGCCAGTGCTTCCTTCACCCGGCTTCAGACCCAGTGCACGTACGACGATGGCTGCAAATTCGGCTCGTGTAATGCTACGATCTGGTTCGAAATTGCTGTTTGATACGCCGCTCACGATCATACGTGAGCTCATATCGTTCACTGCTATATTACTCCAGTGGTTAGCCACATCCGTGAAGGATTTAGGAGAGTACACAATGCTATATGCACTGTTGGTCAAGCTGTTAATCTTCGCATAATATGCTCCGTTTATTATTGTAATCTTCGTTGGTACATGACGAACGCTGCCATCTTTATCAATGACGACACCTGTTGTCATTTGGTCTGGAGCAATGTTTGCCGGAAGAGCAATCGTACGCTCTACGTAGCTACTGAATTCATTTACAGGTGTAGTCTTACCGTTATAGCTGGCAATTACGTTGAATTCCACAGGTATTCCGACCAGCGTATATCCAGCTTGCTGTGAAACGGAATTCGCTGCTTGTACCGTAGTTGGATCTACTTGGGCAATCTCTACTTGAAGCTTGATGCTCTCAAGGGAGTCGTTACTATTCAACTTAAGCTGTTCAGCCACGCTGCCAATCCGAATCTGACTTGCTGGCAAAGTGTAGCTTGCTGTATCTGTCTGGAGTACCAACACCGCTTGCTTATCTTCCATAAGCTTCACCGTCTGTCCATTCAGCTCACCGATAATTACACCTGTATTCGCACTACTACTGCCCGTAACTGGAATCGTGATTACGCTGCCAGCGGCTTCGGTATTCAGCTTTTGGGCGATCGCTTCCGCATTCACAGAAATCGTCACGACCTGTTGCCCATTCACTGTCGAAGTCATTAAGGTTCCCGCAGATTGTGCCTGGCCGTTCACCAGTACCTTTACGTTACTGCTGGTATTATTATTGGTCACTGGTGAGGTAACGCCTCCACCTCCGTTACTTGCTCCACCAGTTCCAGTATTGCCAGTACCGTTATCTTCATTACTGCGAGTAATGATTAATGTATAAGTCTTCTTGGTGCTGCCGTTCGGAGCAGTCACCTCGATCGTTACTGTATTTCGTCCGTTAGCGAGCGAAATATCTGCACTTTTTCCACTCGTACCATTGATCTTAACGCTCGCACCCTCCTGAACAGAGGTGACACTAACCACCAAGGAGCGGGTTGAATTGCTCACGCTTGCTGTATAATGCTCCACATCCGGGCTGAAGACCGGAGATAATATACCACTAGTCAATGTCAGACCACCCAGGTCGGCATTGTTACTAGGCTCGCTGAGACGTTTTACGATCAGATTGTAAGTGTTGCTGTTGCCGTCCTCTGCTGTCACCGTAATCTGTACAGGATTCAATCCTGTCATCAGGTTAGAAGCCGTATAGGAATACACATCATCGGTAACGGATTGCTCGGTTGCTCCAGTGACACTGATTGTCTGGCTGGTCTCTGTCTTGGAGAAGGAGAAGTCCAGACTCGTTACTTCGGGAGCTACTTCCACTTGGTAATTTCGCTCTTCTGGCGAGAAGGCTGGAGATAATGTACCGCTATTCAGTGTAAGACCACCCAGTTGGGTGTTGTTACTAGGTTCACCGAGACGTTTCACGCTCAGGTTATAGGTATTGCTGTTGCCATCCTCGGCCGTCACTTTGATCTGTACAGGGTTCAAGCCTGTCATCAGGTTAGAAGCCGTATAGGAATACACATCATCAGTAACGGATTGCTCGGTTGCTCCAGTGACACTGATTGTCTGGCTGGTCTCTGCCTTGGAGAAGGAGAAGTCCAGACTCGTTACTTCGGGAGCTACTTCCACTTGGTAATCCAACTCTGTTGACGAGAAACCTGGCTCCAGAGTGCCTTGACCTACATTCAGGCTGGACAGTGTAGCATTCTCGGACTGCCACTTGGCATATAGAGTCAGATTACTAGTCACAGGTGACTGAAAATCATAAGCTTGTGTCAGCTCGATATCTGTATACCAGCCTAAAAACTTGTATCCAGCTTTACTCGGTGGCGATGGCTCTGTTGCCATAAGATTATGGCCGACTGACTGCGACAAGATTGGGGTGCCTCCGTTCGTGACGAAGGTAACATCCGAATTCCCATTTACCCATTGCGCATAGAGTGTAACGTCAGCGCCGTTAATGTTGAAGGTGTCATTCGGACTGTAGTCCGTGCCTGTTCCGTCTGCTGCAGTATTCCAGTGTGAGAAGATGTAGCCTTCTTTCTCCATATTTCCGGTGTTTTCAGCTACTGTGACAAGGGGCGACAGCGTAGAATAGCCCTGCATGTCTACAGGCACACTACCTGACTCATGACCATTGCCATTGTAGCTGACGTTATACTGGGTAGTAAGAGACTTCACGGTTGTTTTCTTACTAGCGGATTGATCCTGATAAGCGACATATGGAATGTTATCGGATCCCAAGGCAAACGATACATACTGCACTTGATTAAGGGTGTTCGGTCCAGTGAAGTTACTTCCTCCAACAGGTTGCCACTGATTCCCGCTGAGCTTTTTGACAACTCCAAAAGGCCGCTGTCCGAACATGGTTCCATTGTCACTATAAGAAACATATGGAGTTCCTATAGAATCGAAAGCCAGTGTATTTTCTCTGGACGAGCCAACAGAAATGCCACCAATGTTTCCAACGTTCTCCCACTGGGTACCTGTGAATTTTAGTACAGTAGTTTTATAAGAATTGTCTTGATTTGTAAAAGCAACATAAGGAACGTCGCTGGGTGCGATTGCGATCGCATGGTTCGATGATTGACCAGTTGTAAGCTTGGTAGCTCCCACGTAACTCCACGCTGATCCGTCGAACTTCTTAACAGACAACCTATAGTTGTCTGTCCCGTCACTGTAGGCTACATAAGGGGTATCCTTTGAATCCAGGGCGAGAGCCATCTCATTGGCGTCGCCTGAAGTCACCCACGTTCCCACGGTAGACCATACATTATTCGTGAACTTCACAACTTTAGCTCTGTTCTGGTTTGGATAGTCTCTATAGAGAACATATGGATTATCTGCGGAGTCAAAGGCAATCATACCAATCGCTGATCCTGGTGAAATATTGCTCCCCCCCACATACTCCCATTGACCAGCAGTGAACCTCTTTACGCCTAGCCTACCTTCGTTAGCTTCATCCGTGTAAACAAGATATGGTGTACCTTGCTTATCAATGCCAAGGAACAATTCATAGGCTTTTCCTGACGAGATTTCAGGACTTCCTACAGTTTGCCACTGGCCGTTCACAAATTTCATGACCGTCGCCTTACCAGAGTTCCCTTTATCTGCAAAAGCAACATAAGGAGTATTTTGTGGGTCTAAGGCTACGGAATTGTATTCAGCTTCTCCAGTACTAATACCTGGAACTCCTAAAGAAGCCCAAGTCTCGGTGGCTGCGTAAGCATGGTCTCCTCCCCAATTATGAAATCCGGGGATACCGCTCAGGACTAATAAAAAGGTGAGTATCATAGATACAGCTTTTTTGGCATTCAGATTCTTGCTCATGTTCTACTTCCTTTCTAAGTTTGATTTGTAAATCAAAAAGACTTAAAGATTTGCATAGATGGCCACTGAACAAAGCCATCTTATTAACACTGCTTCATAAGTAACTGCACTTTACAACCCCGGCTGCTGTAAGTACACCCAATCATTAAGTTCCGTCAACACCATGTTGTGATTTCCCTCTCCATACTCTCAGACCCATAAGTCCAGAGTTGCGCAAAGATAGGTCTTTGGATACTTTCACTAGATCCTTTCGACATATCACACATTCGAATTATACAAAATCACAATAAACAAAAAATAAACAAAGAATTTTGTCGATATTGAATTGCACCCCTTGGGGATATCCGCTACAATGCCGATAGAATACTAGAGATGATTGGTAATCTCCCAAAGGAGTAGCAGAACGTGTTATTACGAATTTCAGGTGTTGTTCTCACCGTGATACTTGCTGTTACGTTGCTGGTTCTATCCACGGCAAGAGAACCGCAAGCTGCCGCGCTCCATGCCCGTCAAGGCATTCTGGATCTATCGACCTGGAATCCGAAACTTGAGAATCGCATCAGGCTGGACGGTGAATGGGAATTTTATTGGAAGAAGCTACTTCCAGCTCCAGCTCATATCGCGGATCAAAAACAACAAGGAACACTAGCATCCCCTGATGCTTATGCCGAGGTTCCTGGTACTTGGGGACTCGTTTGGGTAGGAGATGAACGATTACCGTCCTACGGTTTTGCTACATACCGGCTTGTCCTAAGAAATACACCCGTTGAAGGCACTCTTGCCATCAAGAAAAGCAACATTCGCTTTGCCAGTGAAATTTACGTCAATGGCACCAAACTGATGGAAGACGGACAAGCCGTGGAAAAAAATGCAGGATACCAGGCAGGCAATTCACCACAAATCGCATTTTTCCCGTATCATGGCGGTGATATTGAAATACTGGTTCGGGTCGCCAACTATGACTATCCGAATGCAGGCATCTCGGGTCCGCTTTTTTTTGGAGAACAGGCTGCCATGCTAAAAAGCCATCAGAACCGCACAGCCATTGAACTGGCAACTATGGCTGTATTGGCTACCATATCCATCATTTTTCTCATCAGTTATTTGGGATCTGCGCTATATCGAAACCGGGATGACTCTCTGTTACTGCTCGGCCTGGTATGCCTGTTGTATGCCCTCTACAATGGCATGATCAGTGAACGAGTATTGGCAGCAGCAAGCACAGATCTTTCATTTAGTACGTTATATAAATTAAAGGATTTTTGCTCCGTTGCCTGTCTCGGCTTGTTGATCTTTTATTTCTACCGTTTCAGAACGGGCATGTTCTCAGGGGTTCTCACTTCTGTAACGCTGTTTATTTTTGGCGCATATATCAGTTTGCTCGTACTCTTTCCTATCTCCGTCTACGTGCTTACCGCACCTTATGTTATCGGACTGTACACGTTGATTCTGCTATGGCTTTTGGTGCAATGTGCTTTGCGGTTTGTGCTTAGCGAGAAGGGAGAACGGTTATCAAGCTTTCTATGGTACGCAGCCATGCTCTGTATCACGCTGTACTGTCTGGACATCAACCTGTTCTCGATCTCACTAAAGGAAAACGTTAATATCGGACAGGTATGTATCGTACTGTTCAGCATCCTGATGTTATTTCTAGCCGTCCTGCGGCTCTTCGAGGCCTATCTTACGGTTCGCTCTCTGAAGGATCAGCTTCTCCTACTCGATCAGGTTAAGGATGATTTTCTATCCAACACGTCACATGAGCTCAAAACACCGCTCAATGCCATCGTTAATATTAGTGAAAGTCTGCTCAAGGGTTCGGAAGGCCCGCTCACCGATGAACAAGCACATAATCTGGCGATTGTGACGGGCAGTGGCAGACGTTTGACGTACCTAGTGGATGAGCTGCTGGACTATTCCAAAATGAAGCATGGGGACATCTCACTGCACCGTTCAGCCACAGACCTGTCCTCCTATGTCGAATCGGTGTTGCGCATGCACTCCTTCCTGCTTGGTACCAAAAAGGTGGAACTGATCAACTACATCCCAGCCTATTTCCCGGCAATTTATGCAGACGGGAATCGTCTTGTTCAGATTCTGCACAACCTGATCGGTAATGCCATCAAATTCACGGAACAGGGTTCTGTCCGGATAAGTGCTACACTCGTTCAGGGAAAAGCAGCACTGCGCATTACCGATACGGGACGCGGCATCAGCCCCCACAAGTTGGAGCATATCTTCCTGCCTTTCGAACAGGAAGCAGACGCGGGGCCAATGGTTGCCGGAGGCACAGGTTTGGGTCTAAGCATCACGCGCAAACTTGTTGAGATGCACGGAGGAACCATTCACGCCGAATCAACGCTGGGTCAAGGCGCCACATTTATTTTGACGTTCCCACTGGCTGAAGGTAAAAAAGAGAAACGTGCCAACGTGACGCCTTTCAGCATGGCGCCTACGGTTTCGGGAAATCGAGCACTGAGATATGAAGAACCTGTCATTATGCAAGGGGTACGGAATGAGTGGATTCTCGTGGTTGACGATGATGCAGCCAATCTGCAAACGATCGTGAGTATGCTGAAGCTGGAAGGGTACAGTTATGCCGTTACATCCCGTTCCCAATCGGTAATGATGCTGCTGGACAAACTTCCTGCCGTGCATCTGGTGATTGCCGATATCATGATGCCAGGCATATCAGGTTATGAATTGCTTGATCGGATTCGGGAGCGCTTCTCCCCTTCCGAACTCCCTGTGCTCATGCTAACCGCAGGCAATAAAGCTCATCAATTAAAGCTTGCGCTGGAGAAAGGTGCCAACGATTTTGTATCCAAGCCTTTTGAGTCGGAGGAATTGCTTGCACGGATCGGGGGTCTAACCCGGATGAAAACATCTGTTCAGGCTGCACGCAATGCCGAAATTTCCTTTTTGCGGTCCCAGATTAACCCGCATTTTCTGTATAACGCCTTGAATGCCATTGCCGAATTATGTGTGGATGCGCCAGATGAGGCAGAACGATTGATTTTACAATTATCCAGTTATTTGCGAGGCAGTGTTCACTTCAAACATCTGGATTCCAAGACCAGTCTGGAGAACGAACTGGGTATGATCGAGGCCTATGTAGCCATTGAACAGGCACGCTTCGGATCAAGACTCGAAGTCATTATTGATGTAGATGCTGATGTGGATCGAACTATGCAGATTCCGCCGCTGATTCTGCAGCCCTTGATCGAAAATGCTATTCGGCACGGTCTAATGTCCCGTGTTGGCGGCGGCCGTGTGATGCTATCTATTCGCAATCTCAGCGAAACGGAAACCAGATTTACCATTGAAGACAACGGCATAGGTATGACGAAACAGAAAATGAAAGAGCTCCGCCAGGTCGCCGATGGTAGCACAGGTGTCGGTTTATGGAATATATCCAGCAGACTCAAACTGCTGTATAACAGGGATTTTCGGATGGAAAGTCATGATGGTGAAGGAACCCGTATTACGCTCGATCTTCCCATTCAACACCAGAGTATGAAGGGTAACGGGGGGTACATTACATGATAAAAGTAATCATCGTAGACGATGAGGATCTATCGCTCAAACGACTAAAACGGATTTTGACTGAAAGTGGAGCCATTGAGGTATGCGAAGTATTCCATGATCCCGAGAAAGCTTGCGAATATGCAGCAAATCACAGTTTTGATGCTGCTTTCCTGGATATTACCATGCCACGAATCTCCGGGATGCAACTGATCGGCGAATTGCGCAAGCATCACCCCTCCCTGCCGATCGTGCTGGTGACAGGATATGAGGAATATGCCGTACAGGCTTTTGAAAAAGAAGTCATCGACTATATCATCAAACCTGTGACAGCCGAGCGTGTAAGTCGTACGATTCAGCGCTTGCAGCAACTTCTCCGGGACACAGCTATCTCATCGGAGCCGGTATCCCCATCCCCACGTCTGACTGTGCGGATGTTAGGCGAATTTACCGTGCTTGATGGAGCGAATGTGGACATCCCTGTGAAGCTACGAACGCCGAAAACAGAGGAGTTACTCGCATTTCTTTTATGTGCGAAATCGACTAGCCGTGATGTACTGGCTGATACGTTATGGAAGGATCTCAGTCCGCAGAAAGCCTGGACTAATATCAACTCAACACTTTACTACGTCCGGCGTGCGGTTGGAGATAACAGCGATGTTCCCCTTATCCAGAAGGATCGAAACGGGATTCGGATTGACCGGGATTCCATCGATTGTGATCTGTATGAGTTTGAAGCGTTATTTCGCCAGATCCGTCAAACTTCAACCTATTCACCTGAGATGTTCGAAAGAATAGATACCTTGTACCGGGGTGAACTTTTGAAAGGGCGGCATTATGAATGGGCACTCGCATGGTCAAGGCAGCTCGAGAGGGACTTCATCACAATGATGGAAACGGCTGCTCAATATCATATCCAGCAAAAGCAACCCCTGCGTACACTGCATTATTTGGATCGAATTCTGCAGATCGATTCGATTCGGGAGGATATTCACCGTGAAAAAATCGTGATCTATCTTTCGCTGGGGCGGCGGACTGAAGCCCAGTGGCAATACCAGTTACTCGAGGAATCGCTTCACGAGGAGCTTGGCTCCCGCCCAGCAGCCGATATTCAGCTGTTGTTACGTCAATCTTAGCTGAGACAGACACAAAGACAGAGACAAACAGACCAAGACAACAAAGCCCAAGCCTGGCGGAATGACCGCAAGCTTGGGCTTTTTGAATGTTTAAGCTGAAGTTTATTTAGAGATTCTCCGTAGCCAGCGTGAATCCCTCAATCACCGCATCTTCATCCACTTCAATCATAATACAGCGTCTTCCCTGATAGTTGACTTGTCTCACATATTTGAGATCCTGCGGACTGATCGAGATGGTCGCCACCTTGGTATCAATCTTGATTGATTTGGAAGTGTACTTCGGCATCACGCTGTTCGCCTTCAGTTCATAGTTTTTATTGTCGACGATTGTTTCGAATGCACGTTCCACTTTCTCGGTGGTCAGTTCTTCTACGCCGCTGGCTGTAAGCAGACGTTCTACGTCTTTGTAATCCAACTTCGGTGGCTCTTCCTCATGGGATTCCTCGTTCACTTCAATAACCCGGTTGATCTCTTCATATACATGAGCCAGGGTTGTGGCATCCATCTGCTCACCCGTGATTTCTTTGACGATATCCTCGAATATTGCGCGCTCCTCCAAGGCCGTCACCGAACGTTCCCCATTCAGCACATTTTCAACAAAATGAGGGTCCGGGAAATTGGATTTGCCCGTGCAGTACAGCACACGATTTACGTCGGAATAGTTGTCCGTAACGCTTGGATATAGGAAACCCTGTTCCGGCGTGCTTAATTTGATGATCGGATCAACGATGATGTTGTACTTGAATTCCCGCTCTACATAATCGAAGAGCAGCGTCTTCCGCTGTTTCTCCGTGGAATTCACACTACACAGGATGAAGGGATGAGCAAAGACCTCATTTTTCTCGCTTTCCTCTGTTGCCTCATTTCTCGCCTTCGTTGGCAGATAATACTGCCCTTTAATAAACGTAACCACCATATCCCGTTCAAACTTGGCATCAGCCATCATACGATCGACAAGCAACAGCATCAGATCCTGCCACTCATCCGGGTCACCTGTGACGAGTGCCTGGTGAAGCATCACCTGTGCCGGCTCCTCCGCTTCTTCTTGGAACTTCAGTTCGAACAGTTTCTGATCCAGTTCACCTGTCAGCAATTTTTTGAAATTACCCATGTATAACTCTTGCTTCTCCCGATCCACCAGTTCAAACGGATGACGTTCCCAGTGATAGACTTCATTGGTTTCTTTCGTAATATAGACATTCAGGATGTCGTAAATGTTCAGCAGGTCATGATCCAGCTTGAATTGTTTGCGAATGTGCGCGACTTCTTTTTTATTCATGATTCGTTAGACAACTCCTCAAGTAAATTGGCTTTACAAGTATAAACGATAAAAAAAAGCTTCGCCAGAAGGATAATCTTTGTAACCGATTTTTACCATATTTTAACTTCACTCTTTTAATGACCCTAAATAATATATAGTAAGCAATTAAATTTATTAAAGAAAGGAATCTTCAATTATGGAGGAACAACAATTAAGAAAAATCAAAAAAGCAATAATGAATTTTCAACAATACATACCCGCAGGAAAAAAAAAATTGTTAAAGATTTACTCTATGAATATAAAGGAGTTGTTATCTTCTTTAGATAATGTCTTTGAATTGGAAGAACAAGCTATAGAAGTAGTACATTCCAGGCCATATGTAACTGACGATTATGAGAATGATATTATGTTTTTTGCTATACAATTGTTAGATTCCATGGTATCAAGCCACAATGAACTTAAGACCTATGATGAATATAAGAATTTACTTCGCCACAGACATGTGGCTTATGGGTTTTATAATACGATCGAGCAAAAACGTATAAAAGTAGTCGATGTGTTGGATGACCTTCTAATAGAAAGTTTGCTCTACTCAGGCTTGGTTAAATTCTACCAAAATTACTTTGGGACTTTCACGGATAATCAAAGAGCAATCAAATTTCTCTGTAAATTTTATCCTAAAGACAACAGTTCAATTGGACAAAAAGAAAAAGATGCTACAGTTAAAGCAATTTATAGACATATTACTAATGCTGGAACACCAAGTGATTTCGGTTTCGCCTTCAGTGGGATTGAAAGTATTCGGGAGAATATAGAATATCTTCCTGTAGAAATTATTGATCTTTTACTTCAAAAGTACGAGTTATATAAAATCGTTAATAAAGGTGTATACAGAAACCAAGTATTCACCATCATTAATTACTCTGCATTACCTGTTTCAGAAAAGCAAAAATATAAATTCAGTTTTTTGGACAGTTTACTTATAGCAGATTTAATGAACTCTGGTCTTTATCAAAAATACGGAGTCCAAGAACATTTAATTAGAAATTATCTTCATCTCGATGAAAATCTAACGTCGGACAAGCTTGGATTAATAATAGATAATCATAAAAAAAGTATTTATGGCTATTGGACAAATTCTTGTGCTTTCGATAGACAGTTTATCATAGATGAAAAAGCAATTATTAATATGCATCTTCATTCTGACAATAAACAGGTATCTATTACCTACATAGATAATCCTAGTACAGAGGTAATTTTCGAATACTCCTATCAAGATTGGATGTTAGATAACTACCGCTCAATAGAATCAGAACAAAAAGTTTTGGAATTCATAAATGAAGATTATTCAAAAGAATCAGAGTACATTCACAGGCCTCTTAAGTTTTCACTTCTTTATCTTAATCGTTATAGAGGTATTAAATCTCAGCTAATTGATTTTGACCATAAATTCACTTATGACGTTAACACTAAAGAACTCAAAATTTCATTAAACTCCGATGAGATCCCAAACTTTTATGGAAATAAAGTCTACTCACTTTCATGTATAGTTGGCAAGAATGGTATGGGCAAAACCAGTACGGTAGATTTTTTACGAGATACTTTTTTCCGTCTTATCCATATCATAAAAGAGAAGCGTATTTCATGTAATAACGGAGTCGTAAATGAACTTGAATATGAGCCTTATAAAATAATGGAGAATAACATCGAATTTTTTATTGTATTCCATTTAGGAGATCAACCATATTATTTGACAAATATAAACAGTACCATGACTTCAGGTGCCCATTCCTTTAATCACAAAGCATATAAAAGTAGAAATGAATTAAGCAAAGTTGTATATTTCTCAAGTATGCTCAGTGTTAATCAAGATAGTCTATTTGATATTGAAGAACTGATAAAAAGAGAAAAAGAAGACAATGAAGAGGATTATGCCAAATCTCTTATTGATTCAAGGCACGTTGATTATTCTGAAAATTCAAGTTTCATTGAAAAAAGAAATGTTATAAAAAACGCTATAATTAATAAAGATACACGAGACAGGCCATCTGAAACATTCAACAAGGATCTATGTTATCAACTTGCTTTTTTAGACTATTTGGTACAAGAGGAACTTTTGAAATATTTTGATTTCCCAGAAGATAAGAATTTTTTTGTGCTAAGTACCTTATCTGAACCTCCTGAAACACAAATATTAGTTGAAAATCTAGATGAAAATCTTAACTCTATAAGTCAGTTTCTTACTTTACCTGATGCCAAGCTTGGACATTTTTCATCTGGACAGCATGCTAAATTTTCTTTTCTATCTAAGCTCTACTGGTTTCTAGAGGGGCATGGAAAGTATTCAAAAACTTTTGAGAATTTAGCTGGGACCCAACTTTTTAGTGATGATCAAGCATTACAAAAAGGAGAAACTGCACTTCTATTTGTCGATGAAGGAGAGCTTTATTATCACCCCGAATGGCAGCGAAACTACATTAAGATTCTTATTGATCTCATACATGCTTCAAAAACCGAATCTAAGTTCCAAATCGTTATTACGACAAACTCACCATTCATTATCTCTGATGTTCTTAGTGAGGACATTTCTTATCTTTCAAAAGAAGATACCGAGTTTGACCAAACATTTGGCCAAAATATACACAAACTCCTTACACATAATTTTTTTATGAATTACACCATAGGTGAATTTAGTCGTAAATTCATTGTAGATGTCAGTGAATTACTGAGTCCTGATGAAAACAATAACATTAAGCCCAAAATCAGCACATTTCTAAAACAATACTTTGACACTCCTTTTGAATCTGAACAATTATATGAAAAAATGAGCCAATTGATTAATAAAATTGGTGAACTAGTATACAGAGAAAAACTGATGCTCACTCTTAGCCAAAAGTTAGGTGAGGATGCTGAGTTGGATCTTTTAGTTAAACAGAGAGATGAACTAAATCTCAAGATTAAACAGTTTAAATTAATTAAAGAAAGGAAAGAGACAGAATGATTCAAATTCAAAATTATTCAGAAAAGTTTGAAAGTGAATATTGGAAAGCTGTTATTGACAAAATCCCCACCCCTTGTCAAAAACTAATTTTGAAAAGTTGTAAAAAATATCTACCCACTAACTTCTTTGATGAGAGCAGTGATGAATTTAAGACCCTACTTCTTGCACCTTTGCAAAAGTTAAAGGAAGCATACTCCTTTATCAATGAAAATAGCCTTGAAATAATGAATAAAGAATCCTTTATAAAATCAGATAAAAATAATCCTCCTATGAAGAAATTATATAAAAAACTACATGACTCCTACTCAATTATTGCAAATTCGGAGGTTAACAAGGTTTCTGTCCGTGTTAGATTAGTTCGAAGTTCCGGTCTTAATGTATGCCCCTATTGCAATAGAGATTATATCAATTGCAGGGCAGACAATGTTGCAGGAGCACAATTAGATCATTTCTTTAGTAAAGCTAAATTTCCTTTGTTTTCAATTTGCCTGTATAATCTAATACCAGTGTGTGGAAATTGCAACAGAATAAAGGGGGCACAGAAATTAGAATTCTCCTCTCCTTTTGATAGTTCAATCAACTGGATCAATGATATAACGTTCACTTATGATGGAACCACTTCAGATGATATGAAAATTATTGTAAAAACAGAAAGTGGTACCGAACATAATATTGCAGGAATGAGAATTCGTGAAGCGTATCAGATTCATAGCACTGAGGTACTTGAACTAATCGAAAAAAAACAGATGTACAACAACACACAAAACGAGGAAATTCAAAAAGTATTGGGCAAAATCAATTTATCTGATTCAGAAATCAAAAAAATTATTTTCGGACCCGAAATTACTGAGGACCAATTTAAAAATAAACCTCTTACAAAGATGATGTATGATCTACATAAGGAATTGAAAATTTATCCCTGACCATCTGCAATTTTCTGAGAATTATACGGGTTATATTACATAGTGATGGTAATTCAATATTTGTCGCCTTTCGAGATATCGTATTTCACGGTATCTTTATTTTTACTCTTAATGTACACATCCAGATCAGAATTAACAGTGGGACACTAGCTCCCCTCAACATACATTATCTCCTTCCATATACCATTTATTAACCTAAACAACATTTGTCCATGTCCAAGCAACGTCAGGCTATGGTTGAAATGCCCCTTAATCCGTTAAGTTCATGATAGTTATACATGATAATTAATCCCCCTATTTGTAACATGGAGAAGATGGCATTAGGTTTTTTTTAAAAAATTTAGGAATCAGGACAAGGAAGGAAGCGAGTCAGTTCATGAGTATTAACACCAATGCAATGATGGGATTTGCCCCTGCGCTGGGCTGGAATTCATGGAATACGTTTACGTGGGACATCAATGAGCAATTGATTCGGGATGTTGCCGATGTGTTTGTAACGGAAGGATATCGTGACGCCGGGTACGAGTACATTGTCATTGACGATTGCTGGAGCCTGAAGGAGCGGGATGCGGACGGCAATCTGGTCGTAGACCCTGCCAAATTCCCGAGTGGAATGAAGGCGCTTGCAGATTATATTCACGACAAAGGTTTGAAGTTTGGCATGTACTCCTGTGTCGGAACACATACTTGTGCCGGGTATCCAGGCAGCTTCGAGCATGAATTTCAGGATGCGGCATTATTCGCCGAGTGGGGCGTGGATTATTTAAAATATGACTACTGCTTCAAGCCGCGCCATATCTCTGGCGAATTGTTATACAAACGCATGAGTCTTGCGCTCAAAAACTGCGGCCGCGATATTCTTTTCTCCGCCTGCAACTGGGGAGAGGACAATGTCTACGAATGGATTCGTGAATCAGGGGCCCATATGTACCGTTCCACCGGGGATATCCGTGATAACTGGGATTCGGTCAAAGAGCTTGCTCTTTCACAGCTCGGAAAACAAAGCTATACGGGCTCCTTCTGCCACAATGATATGGATATGCTCATCGTTGGTATGTACGGCGGGAGTAACAATGACTTTATCGGTAGCATTGGTGGCTGCAACGATATTGAGTACAAAACCCATTTCTCCCTCTGGTCGATGATGGGTTCACCGCTTATGATTGGGTGTGATGTGCGCAAAGCCAATCAGGTTACCAAAGACATTTTGCTGAACCCCGATCTGCTTGCCATTAATCAGGACGCAGAGGCACGCGGGGCTTACCGCATCAAACCTGAGCCGCAATGGTTCCATACCGATGATGTATTCATGCTGGTGAAGGTGCTTACGGACGGTGATCTAGCGATTGGTTTCTTCAATCTGAGCGACAGCCAGCGCGAACTATCCCTGCAATTTTGGGATATGGGACTGCCTTACGCATCAGGCTACTCCCTGTCTCTCTATGACTGCTGGGAGCACAAGGAACTCGGTGTATTCCGCGAGCGTTATGCTCCCGTCGTAGCGGCCCATGATTGTCTCGTCGTGCGAGCCAAACTGGTGAAATAAATGGCACAAAGCCGGCTGTGCACCAACTGTCAGGTTCCGCTCACTTCCGACGATGTCGGCATCTATCTGAAATTAGTCTCATTAACAGCCCGGCAATTTGTCTGCATCGACTGTCTTGGGGTGAAGCTGAATTGCGGGCGGGAGCCGATTGAGAAGCTCATTCGTTACTTTCGTGAGTCCGGGAACTGTGCACTTTTTCGCTAAACGTTACTTGTAAATGTCTTACTAGTTATTTTTTTCTGGTGCAACATCATATATGCAGATGGCGTGTATGATGTTGCCTTTTTGAATACCCTAGAAAAATAAAGCGGATCATTATATCCTACCGAATATGCTATGGATTGAATGGACAATTGAGATGACTCAAGGAGCTCGCAGGCACGCCGGATACGACATGCCGTTATGTACGTTGACACCGATTCACCTGTAGCTTCCTTGAACTTGCGGAACAGGTAACTTCGCTCCAGATTTACGGCCTGTACAATCTCTGCTACCGTCAAGGATGATTGCCAGTAGTTTTGCTCGATATAAGTTTTCGCCATCCATACCTCATCTCTGGTTTCTGTCTGCTTCTCGCTCGGAAAAAATTCAATGTAATAGGACAGTAACAGCTGCAAACGTGCATCCGCTCTTAATACTTCACTTGGTGATGCACCTGCATTCCAGGCCAAATGAAACCACATCTCCATCGTTTCCGGTGCGGCTGGCAGTACAGGGTGCTTAACCGATAGTTGTGTCAAATCTACGATCCGCCCTGCGTCTCGTCCGTTGAACTCAATCCATACGTACTCCCACGGGTCCGCCGGGTCGGGGTAGTAATAGATTTCTTTTTGCGGAAAAATGATAAAGCTCTCTCCGGCACCCAGCCGATAATGCTGGCCTCCGGTTTCCAATGTACCCTGCCCTCGAATGATGTAGTGTAGCGCATAGACGTCACGTACACCTGGTCCCCACTGATGAAGGTTTACAGGTTTGTGTCCGCCGCTGATAAAAAAAAACTGGCTCGCCCTGCTCCCGTCTCGCCATAATGTGTCCACGTCAGCAACTCCTTTCGTGATCCCAGTCATTATATATCATTATGAGGGGTTATTGGTTTAATTTCGATGCTGGAAACAACGCTTCAAGTTGCTTATGATAGAAACAGAGGGCATATTGCCCAGCAGATTTGTAAGCGCAACCAAACATCTTGGATCGACATACATGAACGATGTTCAATTCAGAGAGGAGAATGTTGTGTGCTTAGAACTGTTACGGTCGAAAATGGTCAAGTTCAGGGACTGCCTGCCGCAGATCCACGTATTACAAGCTTTAAAGGTATTCCGTTCGCCGCGCCCCCTGTAGGCCGGAATCGCTGGCGTGCGCCACAGCCTGCTTCCGATTGGGATGGTGTACTGCAAGCCTTTGATTTTGCACCGACCTCCATGCAGGCACCAACCGTCATTGATGATAATAACATCTATACACGAGAATGGGCGGTTGATCCTGATCTGCCGATGAATGAGGACTGTCTGTATCTAAATGTGTGGACACCTGCCAAACGAACCGATGAGAAACTACCGGTCTTTGTCTGGTACTTTGGTGGGGGGCTCCAAGTCGGTCACACGGCCGAGATGGAATTTGACGGTGAACGTATTGCGCGCAGAGGCATTGTGGTCGTGACCATCAATTACCGCTTGAATGCATTTGGTTTTCTGTGCCATCCAGAAATCAGTGCGGAGTCACCTCACGCACCGGCGAATTTTGGACATCTGGATCAGCAGGCAGGAACAGCCTGGGTGAAGCGTAATATTGCCGCGTTCGGCGGTGACCCGGATCAAATTACAATTGGGGGACAGTCTGCTGGCGGTGGCAGTGTTCTTAGTCAGATGACCTCTCCGCAAAATAAAGGCCTATTTCAGCGAGCTGTCATCATGAGCGGTATTGCAACAGAGTTATATCCAAACGTTCCTGTACCCGCTGTTCGCAGTACGCTGCGAGATGCCGAGCAGAAAGGCGTTGAATTTTTTCGTTTCCTTGGTGTATCTTCTCTGGATGAAGCCAGACAGCTGGATGCCGTCACACTACGGGATAAAATTCTGGAATATCGAAGCTTCTGGGGAACGGTCATTGATGATCAGTTCTGTATAGGTGATCCGTTCACTCGTTTCATGCAACATAAGCGTGAACTTGTTCCCGTCATGCTTGGGCATACGTCCACCGAGTTCTGGACCCGGCCTGCGGTAAACAGTGTGGAGGAACTGAAACAGATGGCTACAGAGCTATTTGACGAGGATGCTCCTTCCTTTTTAGAGCGATGTGAAGCCGATACTGGCGATCTGGATCATGCCTTACAGCTGGCTTCTGTGCGCATGATTGAACATGCGATTCAGCTTGTAATCCGTTCTAATAGCGGTCATCCGTCGGAAACACCGCTCTATTATTATAATTTCGACGCAGACATTCCGGGCTGGGATCAACCAGGCACGTTCCATTCGGTCGATCTGTGGTTCTTTTTTGAAACACTCGCCAAATGCTGGCGTCCTTTCACGGGTAAACATTATGATCTGGCACGCCAGATGTGTAACTATCTCTCGAACTTCATTGCGACAGGTGATCCCAACGGCTTGGACTCCACCGGTAAACCACTTCCCTACTGGATTCCGAGCAGCACCGAGCAGCCGTATCGCATGGAATTTGGTGATCTGGCCCAGCTACAGCGTGCCGTACCGGAACGTGTGCTTGAATTGATCATTGAGCAGTATTTTAAAAAGCAGACTAAACCTGTAGTTTGATGTAGTTGCTGTAAACCACATCGTTCTTGAGCAAACTTCAGAGTATCCGTCCTAAACGCATATCTGCTTCTTCCTTCAGCAAGTATCTGTCCGACAAAAAAGAGCCATGCAATATGCACGGCTCTTTTGGTCTTGTCTATCTTATATTTCGCTATTTTTCTATCTTACCATTTAGCTGTTTACTGTTTTACTGTTTTACTGTTTTACTGTTTTACGAGCACTCTCTGGATCAGTCCCATTAATCCCACTCAAAAGCTCCAGTATACAATTGATAATACGTACCTTTCGCCGCTAACAGCTGTTCATGGTCGCCACGTTCCTTGATCTTACCATGCTCCAGCACCATAATTGCATCGGAATTCCGCACGGTAGACAAACGGTGTGCAATGACAAATACCGTTCTGCCCTGCATCAGATTATCCATCCCCTTCTGAACCAGCGCTTCGGTACGTGTATCGATAGATGAAGTGGCTTCATCCAGAATCATGACCGGCGGACTCGCAATCGCTGCTCTGGCAATCGCTAGCAACTGGCTCTGTCCCTGTGACAGTCCATTGCCGTTACCATCCAGCCGGGTCTCATACCCGTCAGGCAGACGTTCAATAAAACTCGCCGCATACGACAGCTTCGCCGCCTGAATGACCTCATCGTCACTGGCCTCCAGCCTTCCGTAGCGAATATTCTCAGCGACCGTACCCGAGAACAGATGGGTATCCTGCAGTACAATTCCCAAGGAACGCCGCAAATCTGCTTTGCGAATACGCTGAATGTTGATGCCATCATAGATGATCTCACCTTCAGTTATATCGTAGAAACGATTGAGCAGGTTGGCTACAGTAGTCTTGCCTGCACCCGTTGCACCCACGAACGCAAGCTTCTGTCCAGGCTTGGCATATAACGTAATATTCTGGAGCACTTGTTTCTTTCCGCCATACGTAAAACTGACATCCTTAAACTCCACTTTGCCTTTCAGAACAACGCTTGTTCCGTCCTCCAGTTTCCAGACCCATCCGGCCTGATCCTTGTTTTTTTCCAAGGTCACACGGCCTTCATCTGCTTCAAGCTGTTCATCCATCATGTTAAATATCCGCTGAGCCCCTGCAACAGCTACGACAAACATGCTGACCTGCGAGGAGATTTCGGCAATCGGCATTGTGAAATTACGGGATAAACTCAAAAAAGCTGCAATAATCCCCAGACTCAGACCGGCGTTCCAGCCCGATATGGACATAGCTCCGCCCGCAATAGCCACAAGCACGTAGATTAATGTCGACAGATTCTCATTGATTGGCATGAGAATATTCGAATATTTGTTAGCTGTCGCCGAGTCGTCAAACAATTTTTCATTCAGATGTGCGAATTGTTCCATCGCTTTTTGCTCGCGACCAAACACTTGCACTACCTTTTGCCCATGAATGATCTCCTCGATATATCCATCCACAACCCCGATAGACTCCTGTTGCTGAAAAAAATGCTCGGTTGCCTTGGTACCGACGGTTTTGGTAACCCAAAGCATCGCGAGTGCACCTAGCACAACCACGATCGTTAAAGGCACATCAAGAAACAACATCGTACCGAGAACGACCACCACTGTCACGGCAGTGGACAACAGCTGGGGCAATCCATCCGTCAGCATCATGTTCAGCGTATCCACATCGTTCGTGTAATGACTCATAATATCCCCGTGGGCTTTACGGTCAAAATATTTAATCGGCAACTTCTGCATGTGATCGAATAAGCGGTCACGAATCCTCTTCATAATCTGCTGTGAGACGGTAATCATCAGCCGTTTCGAGACAAATGTACTGATGACTCCAGCAGCATAGATCACAGCCAGAATGATTAAAGCCTGTAACAAGGCATCAAATACTGGATTTTGATTTCCAAGTAGCGGCGTAATAAAGTCGTCGATCAGCAATCGCAGAAAGGCCGCTGAAGCAACAGAGACGGCAGAACTCACCAGCACCAGGATCAGCGCTAGTGTCGTTCTGAATTTGTAATACTTAAAGTAGGTTAGCAGACGTTTTATCGTCCGGCCATATTGAATGTTATCCATCCAGTGCTTCACCGCCTTTCGTCTGTGTATAATAAGCCTCTTGATAAATTGTATTTCGACCCAGCAGTTCCTCATGGGTTCCGATATCTACCATCTTGCCTTCATCCAGCACGACAATCTGATCGGCATCTTCCACAGATGCAATACGCTGGGCAATGATAATTTTAGTTGTATCCGGTATGCTTTCTTTGAAAATGTTGCGAATTAACGCGTCGGTCCGTGTATCTACCGCGCTGGTAGAGTCATCCAGAATCAGAATCTTCGGTTTTTTGAGCAAAGCTCTGGCAATACACAGTCTCTGCTTCTGACCTCCCGAAACGTTCGTACCGCCTTGTGCCAAATGAGTGTCATATCCATCCGGAAACGTGGAAATAAACTCATGTGCCTGCGCTGCTTTGCACGCTTCGATCAACTCTTCATCGGTAGCATGTTCATTGCCCCAACGCAGATTCTCCTTAATCGTGCCTTCAAACAGGACGTTTTTTTGCAATACCATCGCGACCTGGCTGCGAAGCAAACTTAGATCGTACTCCTTCACATTGACACCACTGACAAGCACTTCACCCTCACTGGCATCATATAGACGTGGAATCAACTGTACCAAGGTAGATTTTGCACTGCCCGCAGCTCCAATAATACCAATCGTCTGTCCCGAAGAAACTTGCAGATTGATGCCAGACAGGGCATAATTCTCGGCTTTGCCTGAGTAACGGAAGGACACATTGCGGAATTCGATCTCCCCGTTGTGTAGCTCTGTAACGGGTGACTCCGGACTGGTAATGTCCGGCTGTTCACTTAACAGGTCATTAATCCTTCCCGCCGAAGCCCGAGCAATGGCAACCATGATGACAACAATACCCAGCGTCATCAAACTCATTAGAATTTGCATGGAATACGCGAATACACTCGTAAGCTCCCCGGTAGTCATGTTTCCGCCCACAACCAGTTTGGCTCCAATCCATGAGATCATCAGCATCACGGCATACATCACAATTTGCATCAATGGAAGTTCATACGACAGAATGCGTTCTGCCTTAGCCATCTGTGCAAATATTCGCTGGGATACGACCTGAAACTTGGATACCTCACGCTCTTCTCGCACATAGGATTTCACAACCCGGATACCGCGTACGTTTTCCTGCACAACTTTATTGAGATCATCGTAACTGTCAAAGGCACGCTCAAATATCGGAAAAGAATACTTCATGATAATCATCATGCCAATTGCCAGCACGGGTATAACAATCACGAACCATGTAGCGATGGACGGGCTGATACGATACGTCATAATCGTTGCAAAAATCATCATGACCGGGCTGCGGAAGGCAATCCGGATAATCATCAGAAATGCATTTTGCACATGCGTAATATCCGTAGTCAGCCTGGTGACGATCCCTGAGGTCGAGAATTTATCCATATTGGAGTACGACAGCTGCTGCATATGACGGAACAGGTCATAACGCAAGTTTTTTCCGAACCCCGACATCGCAATCGCAGAATGCTTACCCGCCAGCGCTCCAAAGACCAGAGACACCAGGGCAAACAACACCAGAATCAAGCCATACTTGGTCACCTGATTCATCTGGCCCCCCGTGATCCCCTGGTCGATCAATTCAGCCATAAACAGCGGAATAATGACTTCCATGGCCACTTCACCTAGCAAAAACAAGGGCGTCAGCCACGTATCCTTTTTATATTCGCGTACACTTTGCAGTAATTTCCTGACCATAAGCATTCTCCTCATCTAAAAATAAACACCCTGATCTGCGATCTAAAGGTAGATCGGCGGTCAGAACAGCTGTATTATAAACTGTATAGCAACTATACAGTCAATCCATTATTTTCGACCTGGAGGTACTTATGCATTCCAATGAAATGTTGTCCATTAGCGCTTTTTCCAAGCTGTCCGAGGTTTCGCGCAAAACCCTCATTTACTACGACCGCATTGGTCTGTTCAAGCCTGCCTATGTTGCAGATAACGGTTATCGCTATTACAGCCACAGCCAGTTTGAAACAATCGGCGTTATTCATATTTTCAAAGAGCTTGGCATGTCCCTGGAGGAAATTCAGCAACATCTCGGTGAGCGTTCTCCAGAAACGACTCTTCAACTTTTGCGCAAACAGGAGGAGAATCTACAGTTGCAGATTGCCAAACTGACTCAGGCCAAACAAATGATTATTCAACGTGCGGAAAATATAGAGCAATCCATGCACCTCGACACCAGCCAAATGCATGTCATCTGGCAACCTGAAACCCCCTTGCTGCTGAGCCGCCGTATCTACTCATCCAAAAAGGAGTTCCCTGAGGAACTTTGGGAGGATTTTCGAGTACGTTTGAACAAGGAACATGCCCCGCTCGGTTATCCCGGCGGCGTCATCATTCCTAAAGCGGATCTGCTACGCAAGGATGGAGATATGATCTCCCATATGTACAGCTATATGACAACAGAGCATCATGAACAGGCGTATATGCCGGAGGGATATTATCTTGTTTCTTATGCCAGAGCCGACTATGGAGATACCGAGAGGTTTTTTCCGCAAATCTTTGATCATATAGAGAAGAAACAGTATGTCATTAAGGGTGATGCTTACGAGGATTACATGCAGGATGAGATTGTGCTGCAACATGCGGAAGATTATCTGGTTCGGGTTATGGTGCATATTGAGGAGCCAAATGACAAAGGAGATATAGCTTAACTTAACTAGGCTTAATTTAAATCAAAAAGAGGAACAATTCGCAACCTGCCGAATCGTTCCTCTCTATCCCTGTTGGGACTGCCCATTTCATCTAATATAATCCAATCTATATTTCATTTACACCCTTAACAAACCACGGAAACCTCTTGCAGCGTAATAGGACTCTGCCCCGTTATGGTACATAAACACGGTATCGTAACGGCGGTCGCAAAAAATGGCTCCACCCCGCTGTCTAATATGTTCAGGTGTCACCACCCAGCTGGATGTTTTCAGATCAAAGTTCCCCAGTTGCTGAAGTTCACGATACTGGGTCTCATCCAAAAGCTCAATGCCCATCTCGATGCACATTTGAACAGCGCTATGCTTAGGTTTGTTCTCTTTGCGTGCATCCAGTGCAGCCTGATCATAACATACACTACGGCGACCCTTGGGACTCTCTGGTGAACAGTCTATAAAGATATATTCACTTGTCTCACTGTCCAACTCCACAACATCCGGTTCGCCGCCCGTCTTCTCCATCTCGTGCAGTGACCATAGTTTGTCCGGGTTTGCTTCCAGTTTAGCCTCTACGTTAGCCCATTCCAGATCGGAATGACGACTCATATTCTTTTCAAAACGGGTCTTTAATGCCTTGAACAATTCATCACGTTGTTCCGGTGACAGATCTTTTTCATTTTCAATGGAGTTCATGGTCATCCTCATTCTCCCCCGGTTCATTAGCATATAGTGGCAGCGCACTTATTCTACTCGATTGTAGTGAAAACTATGATGTTATTCAAGTATTGTCCAACTGTCCAACGCCAGCAGACGAACCGCTTCTTGTTCATGCTGTCGGTAAGCTCTTAAGCAATTGCGGCAATCCTGATTCCATAGTAAATCCTCACCAGCGACCTTGAGCAAAGATAGTCCAATCCAGGAAGAAGCAATATCCGTCCGCGTTCTCAACACATCTACGATGTGGAGTAGCTGCTCCGGTTTCCAATATCCTTTCCCATCAAGCACCGTACGCTTAATCTGCCGATCGACCGATTCAAGTACATACGGATGCGCATTAGCGATATCAATAACAGGATACAACTGAAGTAGCGCCTGATCCGGCTGGCTCCAATCCATTGCAGCCAGGTGCAGACGAATCGCCGTGAGCTTCAGCGATTCATGATGCTGAAGAGTCCTGATAATGGATGCATATAATGGAGCAAGTCGCCTTTTCACCGATATAGAACCCGAGACAAGCTGATCAATTAACTCCAGCAAACGTTGACGATGAGGTAAATCCCGCTCTCTACCTGCGTTCCAGTCGTCCTGGGCCTCCACTTCAGCCAACTGCCGGATGACTTGTACGACCTCATCATTCACTTTCCCGTCCCTGCTAACCGTGACCAAGGCAAGAATCGCGGCTTTCCAGCGCGTACCATCCTGTAGATCGATTAGTGCTTTGCCAGCACATTGTGAAATGACCTCTGCACTTACATGTCCCCAGCGTGACATCGCATGAAAGGCTTCCATCGATACCATCGGGTCATCATGCCCCGCAATTTCGGTAATCCACTGTAAATATCGCAGTCGCGCTTCCACCGGAAGTTCATCCGGACGCTGATTCAGCAAACTGCGCGCGATGTCTCGATCCGAAGAGGACGCCATGATACTCATCATTGTCCAGCTTCGCTCATCGTCCAGACATTGTCTGGCCGCATGACCAATGGCAATAATGACATCCTTGTGCCGCTTCGGCTTCTCAAATTCACGGATGAGTAAGGTCACACTTTCACTACTTTTATAAGTTCCCAGCAACCGAACCGCTTCTTTCCGCACCGTAATCTTGAGTTTTTCCCGGTCCAACAGGCTCGAAAGCATGGACGTGAGCAACACCGGGTTCACCCTGCGTGCGCACCTCGGAATGGAGTACATCGCTACTCGTGCACGATCTCCATCCAGATTATTTAACAACACAGGTAGGGCGTCTTCCGGTTCCTCCGTTAACGAAAAAGCATGCAGGGCAGCCTCCACGATATGTACTTCCGGATCAGTTAGTAGCTTCTCTAGCAATGGATTCGAACGATAATCCGGCATACCCGCCAAACTCCGCATCGCATTTGCACGCTCATAGAAGTTTCGCTTGTTGTCTTGTGCCACTCGGTCAAGTAGCGAAGCCAGCGCTTGTTGCTGACGAGGCAACCAGCGATAAAAGCCATGATATGCTGGAACCAGATAGATGGTTTTCCCCGTTAAATGCTTGCCTTTGAGGACTTTGCCAGAGATAAACGGATCTAGCCACTCCTGACGTTTCCGGTGTAAATGCTCAAACACTTCATAAAATGAGATGAATGTCGGATCAAGATCCAGCAGCTCCCTAACCCGTTTATCCCTGGTCTTGTAGGGAGCGAGCCAGTACCTGACGGCTTGAGCCGCTGACTTTTTACTCTTCACCAATTCCTCGAGCAGGTCGTGCAGTTTGGGCAGTCGATCAATCGCTTTGCCAAATGCACTAGCCATCTGTAGAACGACGTAGTCACTCTCCCGCTTGTTCGCTTCTACACCTATAGCATAGATCTCATCAAATAAGGTTTCGAGTGCGGCCTGCGGCAGACTGTTCCACTCTCTGGAAAATAACATAAACTGCCCATCACGCATCGCCATGCGCTTGATCGCTCTAAGCGCAAATTGGAACAAGCGACGCCCAGGTTCACTTGCATGCTCCAGCAGCATGTCAAAAGCCAATTGCTCGACTCCCGTTCTGGTTCCATACGAAGTATCTCTGGCCTCAATGACTCTGTCCACCAGGATCGTCAGATGTGGCACATGCTCTTCCTTAAACAACGTGACCGGACATCTCGATAGTTCTGTCATTACCATAAAACGTACCGGGTCCTGATCGTTTTTCACTCTCGTCAGGAACCGTAACGTGTCCTCCATCCCACTACGGGACAGAGCCGTGCTTTGAATCAGCCGGGAACAAGCCATAGCACGCTCATCCGCGTTCGATACCTGAACAGCCTGCTCCAGCGTCTCTCTAACTTGTGCAATCAGACGACGTGTTGTCATTTCGAACGTTCTGCCCCGGTCTTCCCGGACTTCTCGCAGGGTGAGCATGCGAACCGCTTCTTTGTCGCGTAACTGATGCGGCAGTACATCGAGCAGGGCCATAGGGAACATTCGATTCGTTCGCTCCTGCACCGGGTACGCTGCATCAAATAACGCTTCACGGCTTGAAGGCGCGAGCGTATCCAGCACCTTTGCCACTTGAAAAGGAGCTTCGGCAAGCATAGTCACCAGTGCAGTCCATTGTGCAGTGGTGAAGTATCTTCTCTTTTTCAACACACCCGCCGGAACTCCGTTATTCAGCAGATATGCCCTTGTCTCCTGCCTCGCGAGCAGTTCAAATACTTGCTCAGGGCTGGTCCGAATCAGGATACCCAGTTGATTCTTAATCACAGGATGAATCTGTTCTTTTGGACCATAAGACAATGCATATTCCAGGACTGCTGCTGGTCTCAATATACTCAGCTTCTCTACTGCCGTGCCCATCTCATACCACACACTGGACCTGTCGCTCTCCGATACTTGATTCAAGGCATTTTCTAAGTAAGCAGCGACCAGGTCCGGGTTCCGGGTTGTTATGGTTCGCCAATTATCAATTGCATATCCAAGCTGTGGCAATCGTGTGCGAACCGTTGCTTCACCACACATGGATAGCAGGAAAATAGCGTCATCTGCGCCCCAACGTTCCAATACGACCGGCAACAGCCGTTCTGCCCAGTCCTGTCTGGTATACTTCACAATGCTCCGCAACAGTTGTTGACGACAATGGTGCGACATCGAAACGATCTCGGTTTCAATGTCATAACCCGGATCAGTGACCACCTCTGCGAGCATCCGGGCAGCCCGGCCCCTGACCCCAGCCTTGGGATGATTTAACGCATGTATAACAGCTTGTGCATCCTTTACCGCGCCAGCTCCGGTTAACGCCAGATGTGCCTCGTACGCTGTCCCGCTGTCCAGTAGCTCAATCAGAAGCATAGCGTAATCTTTCGCGCCCACAGCCAGATGATGCCGTCCCAGTCGTGCAATCTCTTTCATTCGGTTCGAATAACCAAGCGAGTCCAGTTCTTCTAAAACTCGAGTTTTACTCAGTGGAGTATGATTGTTCTTCATGAAGCCTCTCCCCTCAATCACATTGTGTTCCTTACTTTTAAATCATTTTCATTTACACTTTTTCCCCTTTTGCTACTCTCTTATATAACCCTTCCTAACACTTGGAAGTTACATCGAATAATCAAAAATGTATTATTTCTGCCTAGGGCGTGTCTTGAAACCATACGACTTCCGATCTCATTTACTGAGAATAACGGGCAATTCGATCTGTAGGATAAATGTTTCCTCTTGCTCAGATATCTTCAATGTTCCGTTATGCTGTTCGATGATTTTCTGGCAACTGACGAGTCCGATCTCGTTACTGTCCTTCGTTTTATCCACAGGTTTAATCCGGTTCCGAGCGGTCATGATTAAAGTGTGTTGCTCGATAGATAAATCGATATCCACTGGATGAGAACGATCCGCATATTTCTTTATATTCGAGAAAATATTATCAAACACACGACGGATCGCTACAAGATTCAACTCGATCAAAAAGGCCTGTTCCCCGTATTTCTGCTTCAACTCAACATCGAAATTTTCCATTAAGGCCAGTTGCTCATCCAGAAGCTGATCAAGCAACTCTCGCCCATCATAGATTTCGGATTCCACATCCTCTTCCTCTGATGCAGAAGAGACCGTGAAGTACTCAAACAGCTTATCTGATAGAATCTTGATCTGATACGCCTTCTCTCGGCTATTGTGAATATACTGGTGCAGATCCTCCTGTGTCTTGTATTTACCCAGTTCAATGATGTCCATGTATCCAAGCAGAATCGTGAGCGGTGTGCGCAAATCATGAGAAATCGCCGTAATCAACTCTCGATTCGCACTTCTCACCCTCTCCTCGCTACCGAGCCGTTCCACAAAAGATTTTCGCATCTCGTCGATACTCCATGCCAGCGATGACAGCTCGTCTTTACCAGACACCGTAATCTTATAATCCAGATTGCCGCCTTCCAGTATTTTGATCTCCCGCTCAAGCTTGCCAATATAGGATATTTTCCGATTAATCATGAGCAAGAATGCAACAATAAACACAATCAAAGCTGCGAATACCGTCAAAATCAAAAGCAAGTTATAGTACTGATATTCATAGAAACCAACCAAATAAATCTGAGCCGGCTGATCTGCAAACTGGACGGTTGTAATCGGTGTTCTGGACGGTAAGAACTGAGTTATTAGCTCTTTATTTATCGCAGGATCCGCTTCCGTGTTGGATGCATAAATCAATTTATCCTGTTCAAATATGAATAGCTCCAAGTACCGCTCCCCACGAATCCATTCCGAGAGTCTCTGATGATCCTGCGTGGACAAGTGCTCACTGCTTACCATGGTCTGGAATCGTTTCAGCGCATCCTGCTGCCTGTTTTCGATAAACGTCGATTTGCTGAGATAACTGTCCAGTGCCGTCTCACCAACCACCTGCAAGACGATGAATGTACCTACGGCAACGAACAGCGAGAGAATAATGGCAAGTACCAGCTTGAGCTTCAGTTTTTTTCCGATGAGCAGTTTATTCAATTTTGTACCCCTTCCCCCAAACGGTCTGCACATATTTAGGATGCTGCGGGTCGTCTTCCAGCTTGTTTCTCAAATTCCGAATGTGAACCATTACCGTGTTATTACAAGTATAAAAATAAGGCTGCTGCCACACGCTCTCATAGATATTTTCGGCTGAGAAAACCTTTCTTCGTTTGGACGCCAAGAGCAACAGAATCTGATACTCAATTTCCGTCAGCGAGATTTCTTTCTCACCGATATACACCGATTTGGCATCCTTGTGAATGGTCAGATCCTTCACCGCAATGTTCTCAGCCTCTTCGATCTTCTCCTTGCCCCGGTAGACATAATATCGGCGAAGCAGCGCTTTGACCCTTGCCACCAGTTCGGTATACGAGAATGGCTTGGACAAAAAGTCATCGCTCCCCGACGAAAAGGCTAGTTGTTTATCCGAATCCTGTGTTTTTGCTGTCAGGAACAGGATCGGCGCACTCGTTTTTTCACGAATCTCCAGACATGCCTTCAGTCCAGACTTATTGGGCATCATCATATCCAGAATAATAAGATCTGTCTCTTCCGTTACTTTATCTACCGCATCTTGGCCGTCGACGGCTTCAATGACTTCGTAGCTTTCACTTTCTAGCAAAATCTTCACGATCTCACGAATCTCACTATTGTCATCTGCAATTAAAATCTGCTTGTTGTTGTTCATTCGAAATCCCTCCGTTCATTCCAGTATAGTCTGCGTGTTTTAACAGAGCCAGCGGATCAGGATCGCCTTAAGAATTCTTAAGAAGTTAAGTAGGTATCTCTTCATGATTTCGTTTTATACTGTTAATAGTCAAAGTAATTAAAAAAGGAGTCCTCAGCTATGCCGCAAACTTCAAAACGTATCGTGATGAAAGTACTGCTGGGTCTGATCGCTGTCGTATCCACGGCTCTACTGATCTATTATGCACCAGCTATCATTAAAATCATGTCGTCGATGGATAATTTCAGAGCTTATATTCATTCAACGGGACACTGGGGCCCGATCATGTTTATTTTATTTCAAATTCTACAGATCGTCGTTGCGCCTATTCCCGGAGAGGTCGTACAGATTGCCGGTGGATATATCTACGGTACTGCACTCGGCTCCTTCTATACTACGGTCGGTCTGATCATAGGATCAGCGATCGCATTCTATTTCACCCGTTTTATCGGTCGTGACTTTGTATCGCGCCTGCTACGGAAGCAAAATATGAAATGGATGTCATTCATGCATGATGAGCGAAAATTTGCTGCCTTTTTGTTTATCTTTTTCCTCGTTCCCGGGTTGCCCAAAGACATGCTCGTCTTTGTCGCTGCGCTGACATCCATCAGCTCTTTACGCTTCTTCACTATTCTGCTGATTGGACGTTTGCCCTGGATTATCGCTTCGGCCGTGGTAGGTTCCAACCTTCATATGCAACAATATACCATTGCCATCATCATATCGGTTATTGCTGTCGTTGGATTTATATTCGGATACATCTACAAGGACAAATTAATGAATCTGTTCTCCAAAGCGGATAAAACGAATCCGACAATTAAGAATATGGAGAACAATGAAGATAGTGAGATCAAGGAGATAAACGAGACAAAGGGACTCAACACGACGTTAAAAACAAAAACTGCGCCTGCTTTAGTTAAGCCGAGAGACTTGGCACCGAAAAAAGGATAAAGATGACAGAAGAGTTGAATATGTACGATGCCATCACACACACAACAAAACACGAAATACGGAATATGGATTAGATATGCATGATCTATTTCCGTCATCATTGGAGGAACCATATATGCAAAACATTGTAACGGATCGATTGATTTTACGTAATTTTGCCGCAACGGATGCGGCCGGATTGCTCGAGTATACCGCGAATCCACGAGTGAACTGCTTTATGGATCACCAGCTGTCAACACTTGAGGAAGCAATCGCTGAGGTAGAGAAACGAAGCAAGGACGACTCCCATATCGCCGTCTGTCTAAAAGACAGCAATGAGATCATTGGAGAATTGTTTGGGATGACAGAGGGCCATGATCCAGATTCAGATTCAGATTCGGACTCGAAATCGAATTCAGACTCAAAATCAGACCCAGATACGTATAGTGTCGGCTGGAATTTTAACGGGAGGTTTGAGGGAAAAGGATACGCCAGCGAGAGTGCTCGTGCCTTCATGGAATACCTCTTTATGGAGCAGGGAATTCGGAGAATTTACGCTTACGTGGAAGACGATAACTTCCGGTCTCAGAAGCTATGTGAGAAACTCGGCATGCGCAGGGAAGGTCTGTTCCTTGAGTTTATTTCTTTTGTGAAAAATGAAGACGGCACGCCGAAATACGAGAATACGTATCAATATGCGATATTAAAAAAAGAATGGCTGGCGCAGCAGGCTACTGCGAAATAGCGTGATCCAAATCCCCGGATCGTGTGTATATATTCCTTGAGCCGATCATTACAGCGTAAGTAAATTCAGCGCCCTGCCAATAAAAAAAGCGGCAGCTTCCCCCGATTGAATTTCGGGACAGGCTGCCGCTTCTTTATGTTTATCTAGTTCCCAACAACGTGCCAATGACTTTCTCCGCCATAGCCTTGCCCTGAGAGATACAATCCGGAACGCCAATTCCGCGGTAACCTCCGCCACCAACGTACACTCCAGGCATAACATCTTCCAGTAACTTCTCAACCTCTGCGATTCGTTTTAGATGCCCGACTTGATATTGGGGCATGGATAACGGTAATCGGTTGATCTCTGTAAAAACAGGCTCTGCGGAGATCCCCATGGTATCCTGTAATTCGCGGCGTACTTCAGCAATGATTTCTTCATCGGTAAGCTGATGACTCATCGGTTCACGGCCGTATTTCCCCACATATGCTCGCAAAAGAATGTGACCTTTCGGCGCTGTATGCTCCCACTTAGATGATGTCCAGGTGCAGGCTGTAATTTTGCGTTCTTCCTTGCGCGGTACAACAAAGCCGGATGCATTCAGGGAAACACCCACATCCTGCTCGCGATAAGCAAGTACGACGTTCATCACCGAAGCATACGGGATCGCACGCAGGTGTTCTGTAATCGCCTCATGCTCATGTGCAAGCATATCCGCTGCTGCATACGCTGGAGTCGCAATCACTACCGCATCCGCCGCAAGCGTCGTTCCATTGTTAAACTGAACCGTATAACGTATAGTGTCTTTTCCTTGCTCTTGTTCTGCTTTCGACACACGGGAAATTTCCGTGTTCCTGATCAAATGCGCTGTGGAAGAAAGTGTCTGTTCAAGTTGCGTTACCACACCTTCCAGTCCGCCCCGTGCACTCAAAAACATGCTTCGAGTGGCCGTGCCCGATGGTTTTGATGCGGGTTTGGGAGCTGGACGGGTTGCCGATATAGTTGTAGGTTGTGACGTAGACTCCGTTGTGGTTTGAGCCGTAGGCTTGACTGTTTGCTTCGGGGCGCGGCTTTTTCTCACACCCAGCATGCCCACGATCAGGCTACGGTGTTTTTGCTCCGTTTCCTGTAGCATTGGAAACGTTGCTTGTACACTCAGTCCGTCCGCATTGCCAGCATATATGCCTGCCAAGAGCGGCTCGGCGATCTGCTCCAGTACTTCATCGCCAAGGCGTCTGCGTAGCAGTTGCCCCAGGGACTCATCCTCCCTGCTCGACCTCCGCGGCAAAACAAGATCTGCCGCTGCTCGCACCTTGCCCCGAAGGGACAATAAACGAGTTGTTACGAAGGGTTTCCACTTCGTAGGCACACCGAGCATAAAGCCATCCGGGATCGGATGCAGTTTATTACGATAGGCGATATAGCTATGCGACACCCCTGGACGCGTACCAACGAGTTCTTCACCCATACCGAGCTCCTGCATAAGCTCAATGATGGAGGTTTTCCGTGCGAGAAAAGAATCGGGCCCCCGTTCGATCACGAATCCATCCCTTTTACCGGTGTGCACATGTCCACCGAATCGATCATTTTTTTCAACAATAATAAGTTCTGCTGCAACATCATTCGCTCTGCAAAACTGTTCGATATAATAAGCTGCGCTCAATCCGGTAATGCCACCGCCAGCGATGACAACTTGTTTCGTGCGTTGATTATCCATGCTACACTTCCCGCCATATAAACTTTAACGCAGCGCCGCCGGGATATAGGCACAGGAAGGATCACTGGCCATATAATCTCCCGTCATTGCGTACGCTCTTGCTCTGGAGCCACCACACATCGTTTTGTACTCGCAGACTGCACATTTTCCGTTCAATTTCGACTTATCCCGTAAGGTCTGCATCACCGGTGAATTCCGGTACACCTCAATTAGCGACTCATTCTTCACATTACCGCACACCACGGGCAAGAAACCGCTAGGATAGACGTCCCCCGTGTGACTGATAAACACAAACCCGTCCCCATCATTGACCCCTTGCGGTGCACGTCCCAGCATATCTTTGCGTTTGGCGAGACCCTTGGTAAGATCTGCATGATTTCCTGCGCTCTGCTCGGATTGAAGTTCTAAGCCTTGCTTGGAGTTCTGCTCTGAGGCCTGTTCTGCTCCTGCTGTCCGTTGCTGTATCATTACTCGTCTGTAGTGAGGCGCCTCCGTTGATTTCACACCGTAAGGCATCTCATGAGCAAGCTGCACCATCCACTTCATGACCTGTTCATGCTCTTCCGCTGTGATCATATCTTTCTCCTGAGCTCTGCCTGTCGGAATGAGGAAAAACAGACTCCACAGCACAACGCCCATCTCTTTCACCTTACGGCTGATGGCCTCCAGATCGTGGAGGTTATAACGGGAAACGGTCGTGTTGATTTGAATCGGAATGGCTGCTTCCTGCAAAAATCGAATGCCCCTCATCGTCATATCATAAGAACCTCTGGTTCCGCGAAAATGATCATGGATCTCGGCCGTTGACCCATCCAGACTAAACGCCCAGCGGGATAAACCGACTTCCTTCGCTTGCATAATTGCCGCTTGAGTGACCTTCGGGGTGGCACTAGGCGTCATGGACACGGGTAGCCCCTTCTCCCGAATCGCATACTCCGCCAGTTCAAACAGATCTGGCCGCATTAGCGGGTCACCCCCCGTGAAAACAAATAATGGTTGTTCCTGCATAGCGGCAATATCATCTATCAGCCTTTTTCCCTGTTCGGTGGTCAGTTGACGTGGATCAGCCCGATACTGGGCCTCTGCCCGGCAATGCACACATTTCAGCGTACATGCCCGGGTCACTTCCCAGATCACGATGAACGGATATTGGGTATAATCACGTGGCTTCATCTGCGGCCTTAACTGCTGCATTTGCCCCTTGATCTGTGGCATCGTCATCCATTCTCCCCCTATCTACATGCCATTAAGTGTAGAGCAGATGTCGGGTCAGGAAAGTGAGAAGAATCACAAAACGGACATAACGATCACACGGCAACGAATCAGTTAAAATAAAAAGGCGACCTCTCCCGAATCCTGCTCGGAAAAGATCGCCCTATGAAAATATCTATATGTTATAGAAATTAGTTGCCCCAGTATTGCTTCGCAATTTGCTGACCCTGATGAATCTTCGCCCACTGCTGGGCTTCGCTCAGTTCGTTCCCGCCATCACAGGAGGCAAAACCACATTGGTGAGACAGCAGTAGCCTATCTTTGTCAATGATCTTGGAGGCTTCGTCCAGCAGACGAACCACGCGCTCCTCATCATCGAGCGTACTTGTTTTGGAGGACAGCAGACCCAGTACAATTTCTGTATCCGGTCTGTCTTTGAACACTTCCAGCGCTTCGATGGAACCCGCACGATCATCATCCCACTCCAGGAAGAAACGATCATACTTCAATTGCTTCAGGAACAGATTCGCAATCTTCACATACGATCCGCCGCCCATGTTACGGGAGTCATAGTTGCCGCGGCAGTTATGTGTCCACATTTTCAGACCCAGACTATGACCGAAGTCAATGACCGTATTGTTGATATCAATAAACTCCGTGGCGAGACCCTGTACTTCCTCTTGATTAATATGCTCTCCGGTAAAAGGCGAGTTCGGATTGTCATCGGCAAACAGCTCCCAGAGACAGTCATCCATTTGCAGAATTTTACCACCCGCAGTTGCAAACTCCTGCACAAATTCCTTATAAGCACTTACCAAGCCGGCTTTCAGCTCCTGTGTATTCTGGTATACGGCATCCTTGCCCCCAATGTTGTCCGACCACGATAATTCACCGAAAATATGGGACGGCGATGGAATGCAGAGTTTGGTCTGCTGGTCACCCGCTTGGTCTTGTAACTGCTTGAACAGTTGAATGAAATGATGATTCTTGCCGCTCAGTTGCCCCGTAATACGCAGCCCGATATCTTTACGTGTTTCATATTTAGAAGTGCCGTCCACATCCCGGAAAAAGTACCCATGATCCGCAATATACCGCTCCACTCCGCCAAATCCCCACACAAAATCGAGATGCCACATCGATTTGGAAAATTCGCCGTCCGTGATAACAGACAAGTCGTTCTCGATCTCTTTTTGGATCACTTGTTCAATCGCTTTCGTCTCACATTGCTGGTATCCTTGAAAGTTTTCATAGAATGGATACTGGATATCATCCCGGTGTTCAATCTGTGTTTTATATGTCAGCAGCTCTTCCGGCCGCAATAAACTGCCTACGATCTGGAACTTGTCAGTCATGTAAATAACCCCCTCGTTGTATATGATTATCATATCACGCGGAGCGGGGTTAGAAGAGATACCAAAAAAGTATGACTGGTTATAGCTTCAGGCTATAACAACTGGGGAACAAACACATGTATGCTCTTCAATTTTGATGTTTAGTTTTTAGTCTTTTCCCTCTATTGAAATCGTCTCACAGTCATTGAATATTGCAAACCGCTCGAAACATTCCTTCACCACGGCTACAAGTTCTTCGGTTGGCTGCATGTCTTTTTCGTACCAGACATGTTTAACAACAAGCCTTCCAGATTTCCGTTCCACGATAATCTCGGCTCTCCCAATGAACCGGTCTCCATACAGTAAAGGCAACACATAATAACCAAATTTCCGTTTGAGAGCTGGCGTATAGATCTCCCATTTATAGTCGAACTCAAACAATGCATAAATAAGCTTTCTATCCCACATTAAATTATCCAGTGGAGCAATTAATTCGCAACGCTCTTGTAACTCCGGATTTTGCAGTATGTGTTCAATCATAGGTAAGTCTTCTGTCCGGCAGTATAAACGTTCCTTGAGTTGTTCTACCTCAACAGCAATAATGCGATCTTCCAGCAATAGCTCATGAAAAGCCCTGTTCCGCTGCTCTGTCTTTAACCCCCATATATTAAGCCAGGCATCGGATGCACGATTCCACAGTAAACCAACCGCACCGATTCGGCGCAATACTCTCCACTTGTGATGATCTAATTCGTTCAATAACGGTTCCGGAGCGTGCAATAAATCAGATTGTATGTGCTTCTCAGCCAGATCATAATATTTACGTGTTCCTTTTTTATGATGGATAACCAGTTCACCTGTCGAATACATCTGCTCCAACACCGAGCGCGAAACATTGTTCCCACTACTCCAGTGAATGGCTGAACGCCAAGTGAAATCTCCTTCTAGTTGCAATGCATTTAATTCATTCGAACTTACCGGACCAACTTGCTGTATATAATCCCGTACTTGCCTTGTGAGCGTCTCCATCTGGGGATAGCTTTCGGCATGCTGTCTGGCCGCTTGTCTGTACCGTTCGAAATAAGGCCAGTCCTCAATAGATATTATAGCGAGATTCTTATCGGGATAATCCATCAGTAATCGATCTTCATACAATAACTCTTCAAGCATGTTCTTGCTAAATCCACGAATGCGTGACTGCAATACTAACTCGGCATTTTTTCCACAGATATCGATAGGATCATATTGAAGGCAACCAACCTGTCTTGTAAATTCCATGACCCCTGACTTTAAGACATATTGATGCTCCCCCAATAACCCATGCTTTAACAATAAAAACCGCCTGGCTTGCCGTCTGGTTAATTGTATCATTGGACGTATTCACCCCTTAACAAGTTCAACCACAGTAATCCCCCGAATATGTATAAAATATAGTATTAACAAAACGTATGTTCTTATTATATCTTATCTTTGTTGAAGTATAAAAACAATATGTAGTACAAAATACTTTGTTCTAAACCGCTCTACATTACATTCTCTACCCTTTGAGCTTGCCGATGATAACCTTTGGTTGGCTAAGTTACAGCGTTGCGGTCTGATAAACACAAGTAGACCGCCCCTTACAAAGGTCGCGGTCTACTTGGTCGTGTATGCTCTTGTTTGAAGTCCACCGCTCTTAGAAGCGGCTATTTCGGCAAAGAGTCGTGTTACAGCACGGCTCTCTTTGCTTTATAAGCTGTTTGTAAGCTTGATTTAACATGCGAAATAACGATTTCACACTGTCCTGCGGCGCAGTTCGTAAAAATACTGCACGGCAGAATGCTTCATTTTAATCGAATCCGACATGTTCAGAATCCGCTTTTTGCCCACCCGTCTGTCGATCAGCGCCAAAATATTGAGCAGAATGTCATTGCTCTCCAGATTGTCCTCGATTGAAGTGGCCAGAAACATTGTTGCTACCGACGTAAAATTCGATTTGCTCAATGCGGCTTGAGCCGATAACAGTTCCTTAGCATGAGATGTGCTTTTTCTACCTCGCACCATGATCTCAAGTCGTTCTTCCGGCACAGCCCCTTTCGTTTCTTTACGAATGGCTTCAATCTCTTCCATACTTACAGGAATTACGATATTGGGATCATTCTTGATCTCCTGATCGGTCTGATACCACCGTATGGGTGTCGTCGTATCCGCCATATTAAGGATATTCTTCTGATCCACGGTCAGATAACCACTCCCTGATTTATCCGGTGAATAGCGGTAACTGGTTGCCCGGTACGCTACTGTGCCGGCCAGTGCGGGGCTAAGGAAACTCTCTAATTGTTGTTTTAATTTACTCCAGGACATAGTTCCTCCTATTCTCAGAAAAGCTTCAACAGAACATTTACATAAAGTATAGCACAGCACAACGATACGCCCCTCTAATAGCTACAGCACAAAAGAATAGTTCACCTTTGAAGTCATCTGGGTCTTTCTTGAAGTTTTTATCTCCATGACTCACACATTTTCTTTTGTTGATGCTATCATGAAGATATTCAGATATTTATAGCGAATTTTGTAGATTGGGGTCAACTTCATGTTCAGGGATATTCTGCGAGTCAGTTCTCGTACGATCTTGCTTCACATCATTTTTGTCGTTGTTATCGGTTTGGTCATAAGCTACGCCGTGATGTCTGCACCAGATTCCCCTCCCGTTAAAAGCGAACAAGGCATACTCGATTTAACTCAGGGTCATATTCGTACAAATCCTGTAAAGTTAGAGGGAGAATGGACATTTTACTGGCATCAGTTGCTTTCGCCTGAGGATATACGAAGTCGTATGGAAATGGGTGAACAGTCTGACCGATATATCAATATACCTGGATCATGGCTAGGCTACCAATCGGATGGTCAAGAACTGACAGGAGAAGGCTTTGCCACTTTTCGTCTGCTCATTAAGCTTAGCGAGCAGGACAGAAATGAGCGACTTGCGCTGCGGTTACCTACCATTTTCCATGCTTATAAACTATGGGTGAATGGAGAACTGCTTGCAGAAGCAGGTAGGGTTGGTCAGGACAAAAGTAACATGACACCGCAATTGGCAACAAAACTGGTGTTCTTCCAGCCCGAGAGCGATACGGTAGAACTCGTGATGCAAGTATCCAATTTCTATCATAATCGTGGCGGTATCACCAAAGAAATAGAACTAGGTGGCAGTAACGTATTAACGGTCCAGACTAAACTGAAGGTTGCCACAGACATGTTTATAACAGCAAGTCTGCTCGTCATTGGCTTATATAATCTGATGTTGTTCTTGCTCCGCCGTCAGGACAGAGCACCGTTATACTTTGGTCTGTTTACCTTGTTGTTTGGCATCCGATCCATGCTGAATGGCGAGCTGATGTTTACACAATTTTTTCCTGATTTTCCGTGGGAATTGCAGTTTAAAATGGAATATCTGACTCTTTGTCTTGGTGGGTATGTCATTACCAAGTATTATGAATGTATTTTCCCGAATTATGTCTCACGATGGTTCCGTCTTGGCAGCCGAATCGTAACGGGATTACTCTGCCTGGTTGTTGTCATAACCCCTGCACTGATCTATACCAAAATGTTAATGTTGATTGGTGCGGTCGTTGTTCTTCATATGGCATATCTGATGGTTGGGCTAGCCAAAGCGGCTATGCAGCATATGGAGGGAGCTCTGATTTTCCTGCTCGTATCCGTGGTTGCTTTGGTTACGGTGATTAACGACTTCTTATACTTCAATGAGTGGTCGCCAATCGGAAATACTTCTCCGGCAGGTCTGTTGATATTCACGATTGCACAGCTGATTCTGCTTTCTTCCAGATTTACAAGGGCAGCAACAAACGAGGTGCGGATTGCCCATGAGCTTCAGGAAGCGAATGACAGGCTTACCGATATGAATACCAATCTGGAGCAACTGGTGAAGGAACGTACACATGCATTATCTGCGGCTCACGAAGACCTGCGTAAGTCGTATGAGCAGTTACTCCGCTCAGAGCATGGCAGAAAGAAGCTACTTGCCTACATTACACATGATTTGCGTCTGCCGCTGTCCAGCATGCTTGGTTATGTCGAGGCGGTAAAAGACATGGTGAAGCCAGAACGCAATGAACAGTACCTAAAGTATATTCGTGATAACACGATACGGATTAATCATATGATCGGGGAGTTGTCCTTCTTGTCTCATCTGGAGACAGGACAAGTGGAATACCACATGGAGCCAGTTCATGCAGCCGACTTCTTACATCGTTTTTTTGAACAATATGAGCTGGTTGTGCTTGACGCAGGATTGGATTTCACACTGGACATCGGCAGAGGGGAAGATCAACGGGCTGACTTTCCGCACATTGAGATTGATGAGCAAAGATTAGAGCAGGCTTTGTTTAATCTCGTATCCAACGCGATGAAGTTCACCTCTACTGGTGGAATCATACGTCTTGCTCTAGCCGTGGATGAGACAGAAGATCCCTCTATTGTGATCATTAGTGTACAAGACTCTGGCATGGGTATTCCCCCGGATCAACTCGAGCAAATCTTTGATCGCAATTACCGATATGATCGGCCAAGCACGGACATGAAAGTGGAGGGCAGTGGACTCGGACTCGCGATTTGCAGGGAAATTGTTCAGGCACATGGGGGAAGCGTTCATGCAGACAGCGACGGCGAGACGGGATCGATATTTTATATATCGCTGCCGCTCTATTCAATAGCAGGAAGGTGACCACATGAAGGACTCGTACAAAATTATGATCGTCGATGATGATCCCCATATATGTGAGATTGTTCAGGCGTATTGCGAACGTGAAGGTTTTAATTGCACTTATAGTCATACCGGGACAGAAGCCATGCAGCTGCTTACATCGTTTAATCCTGATTTGATTGTACTGGATGTGATGCTAGCCAATGAAAACGGCATTGACTGGTGCAGGAACGCAAGAGGCTACACTGATGCGCCGATCTTGTTTCTGAGCAGCCATGAGGAAGATGAGGTGAAGATCAGTGCATTAACGGATGGCGGCGACGATTATGTGACCAAGCCGTTCAGTCCAGGCGTACTCATGGCCAAAATCAAGGCTCATCTTCGCAGAGTATCGTCAAGCAGGCGGGAACAACTGCTGGAGTTACCAGGGTTGCAACTGGATTTCTATGCTCAGTCCGTCAACATAGGTAGTAAAACCATTTTTTTATCCAAAAAAGAATTCAGTCTCCTGTCCTATATGGCACAGAATGTGAACCGGGTGATCTCGGTCGATACGTTATTCAATCTTGTCTGGGGCATGGAAAGTCTGGAGGATACGAGAACGGTCGCTGTACACATCAGTAATTTGCGCAAAAAAATAGAGGATGACCCCCTCCATCCAGAGAGAATTATTACGATTCGGGGAGCAGGATACATGCTGGCTTCTTTATAGCCATTCCGGTAACGTCTTTTTTATTATGCAAAATACACAAAAAGGGTTGCCCCTGATGCAGTTAGTTCTGCACGGAGCAACCCTTTGAAGTGCATTAAATTAAACCGGATACCTTCAGTAACCGTTGTACAATCGTCGCAACTTCAGCACGGGTAATATTCGCCTTCGGAGCCAGTTGTTCTGCTCCTCTGCCGCTCACGACACCTGCTTCCAAGCTTGCTTCTACACCAGCTTTCGCCCATGCTGCAACAAGTGAGGCATCCGTGTAAGGTTTCAGCATTTCATCGCTGCCCTTACCTGCAAGCTTCTCTGTTAGCCCGGTAATTGCCATCGCTTTGGACAGAATCACCATCGCTTGTTCACGGGTAATCTTCTCTTGCGGACGGAAAGTCCCGTCCTCGAAGCCATCGATCAGCTTGTAATCATAAGCCGTCAGCACGGCGGAATGATACCAATCGGAAGCTTTTACATCTGCAAAAGGTGAATTTCCTTCAATTGGTTTCAATCCCAAGCCCCGCATCATGATAGCTGCGAATTCAGCACGTGTCATATCTACATTCGGATTGTAAAGATCATTACCACTGCCATTTACAATTAAACGGGAACCCATGTCATTAACAGCATCCTTGGCCCAGTGACTTTCTACATCTTTGAACGTCAGCGGATGCCAAACTACCGAGTACAAGCTATTGGTCAAGCTGTTAATGTGGGCAAAATACTTGCCATTCTCCAGTGTTACTTTGGTTGGAACATGACGTACAGATCCATCTGGATCTGTTACGATCCCTGTCGTAATTTTGCTCGGATCAATACCTTCGGGCAGAGCTATAGACCGTTCCACATACACATTAAACTTATTTATATCCACTGACTTTCCTGCATACTCTGCTTTGACTGTAAAGTCAATTGAAGGTGCTACCAGTGAAAGTGCATTTTGTTTCGCCGCATCTTCGGCAACCTTCATCATTGCTGCTTCCGGAGAAGCGATACGTAATGAGAGCTTGATGTCCTCCAGTGTTGCCGCCTCACCCAGTTGCTTGGAGATTGAATCAATATCAAGCTGCTGCGCAGGAATCGAGTAGCTTGCATTTCCTGTTTTCACAACCAGAATCGCCTGTTTGTCTTCCATCTTCTTGATCATCTGTCCAGTGAGTTCACCTATAATGATATTGGACTCAGCAGAAACAGGGATTGTTACAACAGCGCCTTGCCCTTCTGCATTCAGCTTGGTGTCCAGTTGCTGCTGATCGACAGTAATCGTCGTTATCGTACGCTCACCTTCTTTAGAAGCTACAGACTTACCAATGCGCTCCTCTTTGCCATTCACCAGTACTACAACCGCATCATTGGTCGGGGCTGGCGTGCCTGCAGGAGTTGCTCCTGCGCTAACACTGTTGTTGCTTCCTGCATTGCCAGCACTTCCACTGTTTCCACCAGCGTTGCCGCCAGTGTTGCCACCTTGATCTGTTCCACCGCCGTTGCTAGTGGCAGTCCATTTTGCATATAAAGTAACATCGCTATTCACAACATCTGTATCGTTATTCCATTTTAATGTTCCTGCTGCATCCTTGTACCACCCTTCAAAGGTGTAACCTGCTCTTTCCTTAACAATCATTACTGGAATCTTGGAGCCTTGTGTTACCCCCATTGAGAATGGAGCAGTTCCATCCTGCCGATTAAAGAATACATTGTAAGCCGGAAGATTAGCTGAATTGACAGTCACCGCCACAACCAAACTATTGACCGTTGACGTTTGATTCTGAGCAGCCAAATCGTTTGTGTTCTTCACTTTCACATAATAGTACACCTTACCTGCTTGATCTGTAGGTACGGAAAAACTACTCTCTGTTGCACCCTCAATCAATGTAGCGCCTTCAACGCTATCATTTGTGTTACTGTACCATTGATAGCTCAATGTACCACTGTCACTTACCGTGGCATTCACGCTCAATTGCGGGCTCTCGCTTCCCTGATCTACCTTTAAGTCCACCAGATCCGTATGAATTACCGGAGTTGCTGCGTTGATGATGAGCTTCTTAACCTTGCCGAGCTGATTATCAACAGCATACAAATTACCAAGGGAATCTAAAGCGAGCCCATACGGAATACTGAAATCGGCTTTTGTACTAATTGGCGTCGCTTCACCATTTGACAGTTTTTTCACGCCTTCACTGTCTGCAACATACACATTACCGTTCGCATCCGCTGTCATTCCTATTAACATGATAAACTGTACGCCAGGTGCGACTTCCTCCGAACTATCGTTCCACAACGTTTTGACCGTAACTCCATTACTATGACTAGCATACATTTTCCCACCAGTCACTACTAAACTAGAAATGTAACTATTAATTGAACCGAAGTTCTCCCAAGTACCATTAACCAGTTTTTTAATTACGTCGCCTCGATCAACCACATAGATCTGATCTTGCTCATCAACTGCCAAATGCGATGGATTGATAAGTCCATTACCAGGAACAGTATCCCAAATATTATTAGCGTATTTCAAGATAGAGCTGTCACTGCTCCTAGACACATAAATTGTACCTTTGCTATCTGTTGCAATCCCTGTATAAAAATCTTCTCTTTCCTCTCCATCAGCAGGAGTGATATCCTGCCAGTCACTGTCTATAGTGCGCTTAACAATTTTCATTCCACTTATTACGTACACCGTACCATTCGGATCGACTGCAATACCATTTGCACCAATAAAAGATGCCTCTGGCCCCGTGATATCTTGCCAGCTCCCCTTACTTACAAGTACTGTAGCTACAGTGCTCGGCGTTGTTGTGGAAGTTTCACCTAGCGAATTGGTTACCTCAACAAAATAATACGTTATTCCCACAGTTGATGCGGGCGCATCATACCTGCTTTCCGTTGCTCCTGCGATCTTTTCAATGTTTCCACTCTCGACACTTTTCTTCGTATTGCGATACCATTGATAGGATAGCTGACCACCATCATTTACGTTTGCAACGACTTTCAACTGTGGACTTGGATCATTCAGGCTTACACTTCTGTCCGCAGGTTGTCGGGTAATCTGAGGGGATTGTGCCTTTGCTGGTTCCGTAATCACTGGTCCTGTTCCACCACCAGTGTTGCCGCCGCTACTCACCGTCACTAGCGCAAGGGAACTATTGACTGATGCGGCTTGATTTTGGGCAGCAAAAGTATTCATATTTTTCACATTCACATAATAGTAGAGAATGCCAGGTTGAGTTGTCGGTGCGGAATAACTGCTCTCCGTTGCACCCTCAATCAATGAGGCTCCTTCCACGCTATTTTTCGTGTTGCTGTACCATTGATAGCTCAATGTACCACCATCGTTAACTGTGGCATTAATGCTCAATTTCGGTTGCTCAGCTCCCTGATCTACCGTATCGCCAATGGGCTGTGCATGAATAACCGGAATTGCTGCATTAACAATCAGCCTTTTAATATGTCCGCTCTCATAATCTGTGACATACACGTCTCCATTGTGACTTATGGCTACACCATATGGAAGGCTGAAATCACTTACTTCACTGACCGTTGTCCATACGCCTGCAGACCGCTTCCTTACAACATGATTATATGAGTCTGCTACATACACATCCCCACTTGCATCGGCTGCAATTCCTTGTGGCATATTAAATTTTGTGCCAGCTGTGATACCTTCCCAGCTACCATCCATTAATGTTTTAACTCCAAATTCAACAAAGTTATCATATGTTACATAAACATTCCCATTACCTACTGCTAATCCAACAGGAGTAGAGACATTGAATTCACTGATACTTTCCCAGGTTCCATCGACCAGTCTTTTAACGTTTCTGAACTCTCTATCTGCTACAAAAATCTGGTTATTCTCATCCACTGCCACATCAACTGGCGTGGAGAGACCTTCATTAGTGCCATTAACAACTTCCCAAGTACCATCCATATATTTCAAAATAGAACTACTGCGGCTCCGCGACACATAGATTGCCCCTGTGCTATCTGCAGCCATACCCGAGATATATTCGAGACCTTCTTCTGGTGTTATATCGATCCAGTTACCATTGTTGGACCGCATCTTAATTGTTGTGGAACTAGCCACGTACACCGTACCATTCGGATCAACTGCGATATCAATTGGTCCATTAACAGGTATCTCTGGCCCCGTTATATCTTGCCAATGCCCTTCAGCCAATGGGGGTTTCACCGTTACACTGACTACTTGGCTAGAGTCTATCTTGGAACTGGCACCGAGTGTGTTCTTTACCTTAACGAAATAAAACGTTGTTCCTGCCGTCGTTGTCGGCACATCAAAGCTACTATCCGTAGCCCCATCAATGGCCCTCTCTCCAGTCGTAATTAAACTGTACCATTGATAGCTTAACACTCCGCCGTCACTTACCGTTGCATTTACACTCAACTGCACACTATCATTCAAATTCACTTCTTTATCCAAAGGTTGCTGGTTAATTTGAGGTGATTGTGCATCCTTTGGTTCCACGTCCCCCGTGCCTGTTCCAGAGGCAGGATTTATTGTGACAGAACCCGGAGTATTATGGTCAATACCTACTATGGATTCATTAGATCCAATGTATGTACCTGAATTCCAAATCACATGGGCTGAACCCTCACTCGCTGTTTCCTTTATTCTAAAATGTAAAACAAATATCTCTTGCTTCCCATCCTTAATGGGGTGTTCTTCTCCGAAACTGGAGTTCACATAAACTTCAGTACTGGCTGGAATTTCACCTTTATCAAAGGTAGATGTGTTCCATTTCGTACTTGCTACCCCTGGCATCGGCTCAAGTTTATTAGGATTATAGGTAAAATTAAGCTGATAGCCATATATACTATAATCCCCCGGATAGATATATACAGGAACTTCTACTATATCACCAGGAGATCCGGAAGCAGTTCCGATCTCAAGTGATGCTGGATCATCCGCAAAAGCAATGGATGGAAACGAACTCAAAAGTAAACTGAAAACAAGAACAACAACAGAAAACAAGGATCGAAGCTTGTTCCTGCCCATAACATGTTGCATCATTCTGTATTCCTCCCTGATTAAACATTCGTAATCTTCTTCATATCATTACTATCTAATTTTTCCGGTGCCATCTATGTACAGGTACACAGTCAAACATCTCAAGCCCGTCCTTCTCCGGCCTTTCCCTGCTCTCACCTCAGGTGCTCTCCTCTCAATATCGCTGTATTCACCTCAACACCAATAAGTCGCGTAATTCCCCTTCTTTCGACATTCGTGGGTCCCGAGAACTAATTTTACTTACGTACGCTTACAAAACACTTACAAAGAACCTCAGAAAACGCCACAAAAAAAGCTCCGCAGAATCCCATTTATCAGGGAGTACCGCAAAGCTTCTTCTAACTATGATTTTCCCATCATTTCCACATACATCTGCTCCATGAAGGCAGGCGGTTCCATTCCCATTTCCTGCTGGAACACCTCTTTCATTTTGTTAAAATGCATGGAAAAGGAAGTTCGATCCTGCCGGTGCATAAAGATCCTTAGCATCATTTCATGACCTTCTTCATCGTAAGGAACGATGGAGAGAAAGAATTGCAGAAAATCCTGTGCTTGCCGATACTCTCCTCTTTTCATATATAAGCGAGCCAGCGTTTTGGACATATCTCGAAAGCTTTGATTAGCCCGTTCCTTATCCGCTTCACACCAGGCGTAATCTTTCCAGTCAAAAAGCGGCCCCTTATACTGCCTTAAAACCTCTTCTGCATCCGCAGGATATCTATCAATCTGGGCAGATCCTCCCCTCCTCAGCTCTTCGAAGCGCACATAATCACAGGATTCGAGGAGTTGAAAATGATAAAAACCCTTTTTGGAGCTTAATTGAATATGGATGCCGTTATCCAGCAAGGTTTTCTTCATGCGAAATACGGTTGTATGCAGATTTTGTTCTGCTTTCTGCGGCTCATGCTCCGGCCATAGACTTTCACATATGCTCCATTTAGAAAGACTCGTATCCCTGTGAATCAGAAAATATGCGAGAAGCTCTTCTGTCTTTGCCGTCGGGAAATCGACCGGGCTCCCATCGTTTAAACGAGAGACAATATACTGACCGAAACATTGGATACGGGCATGCGTTTCTTTTTTCCTCATAGAAGCCCGTCTTTTACGCTTGAGAATTCGCCGAATGGTATCACGCAGCGCCACTTCATCTACAGGTTTCAAGAGATAGTCCAGCGCATTCACCCGGAATGCATCCAGTGCATATTGATCGTAAGCTGTAATAAATACAATCTCCGTATCCAGTTCCATGCCCTGCAAGTTAGCAGCCAGTTCCAGACCGTTCATACCGGGCATATCAATATCCAAAAAAGCTGCATCCGGTTGCAGACGGGGGAAATCATTCAGCAACTCCATATAATTCGTGTAAGTGCCGACGACCTCCACTTCCTCGATGCCCTCCAGGATGTGTTGCAGCCGCATAATAGCCAGTCGCTCATCATCCACGATGACAACTCTCATGAATATCATTCCCTTCTCTTCACAGTACACGAGTTTATATTTTGAACTGGAACCTGACGCTAGTCCATTCTCCTTCTACACTCGTCACCTTTAATTCTTCTTTACAGAAGTGTGCCAATCTCCGGCGGATATTCATCAGACCTACTCCCCTTCGTTGAGATGAAGAGTTACTCGCTACCCATAATTTTTGTAATTGATCCGGGGTCATGCCGACGCCATCATCCCATACTTCGATCTGAACCGTATCATCATGCAGAGTAATGGACAAACGAACCGTTCCTCCAACGACCCTTCTCATGACACCGTGCCGGATCGCGTTCTCCACCAAAGGCTGTATCGTTAACGGAAGGATTTTTTTCTCCAGCGTTGCTGGCTGTACATCATATATAACCGTCAGTCGATCCTCGAATCGGGCTTGTTCAATCGCCACATAGGCCTCAACCAGCTGAAGCTCGTCTCGTAGCGACACATAACGATCCGGTCTGGGATCAAAGCTCCTTCTTAAATAATGACTAAGATGTGTAATGAGATTCTCTGCTTGTATCGGATCTATACGGCATAAAGCCATAATGGAATTCAATGAATTAAACAAAAAGTGCGGCTTAATCTGTGACTGGAGAAAATCAAGCTCTGACCTCATGGCATCCTCAACGGACGTCTTTAACCGCAGTAGCGTTTCTGTTCTAGCCCGTACTTCGGAAGCGTCAAAGGGTTTGACTATAAAATCGTTCGCTCCTGCCTTTAACCCTCCCTCAATATCGCTGGAAGAATGAAGCACCGTCAGTAAGATAATTGGGAGCTCAAACAGACTGAACTGCTTTCGTATCTCTCTGCAGACCTCAAAACCGGACATTCTGGGCATCATCACATCCAGTAGAACCAGATCAATATCCGAGCGGCTATGAAGCAACTCCAGTGCCTCTACTCCGTTATTTGCCCACAATATATGATAAGGTTCACTCGCGAACAACCGGGACAAAACATGGAGATTCGAGGTTTCATCATCCACTGCCAATATCGTGAACCTACTTTCAACAGACGGAGACGGATTAACCGAATGTTCTGGAATGGATGTAACTGCTGAGATCTGCTTCTGCTCTAGTATATCATTCTCATAAGTCGCAGCAGCTTCCGCACTGCCATCCCATTTCTCATCCGCAAGCGGGAGTGTAAAAGCAATCCTTGTTCCTCTTCCCTGCTCGGACCAATCAATATAAATGTCTCCATCCATCAGGTGTAGCAACTTTCTGCAAATAAACAATCCCAAGCCCGTTCCACTATACTCATACGGGGAGTGGGCTTGCTCGAAAGGTTGAAAGATCGTATCCCATTCCGACCTGGCAATTCCCACACCGCTGTCCTCAATCCAAATGGTAACTCGATCAGCCGTTGCCCGTGCACTCACAGTGATGACACCTTCCTGAGTGAACTTGGCCGCATTGCCCACCAGGTTGTAGATAATCTGTTTCAACCTGTTCTCATCTGCATACACCAGAGGCAGCTTATCCGGTACGGCGTTAACCAGCCTGATTTTCTTCCCTGTGATGAGATGTTCGAACAAATGGAATACAAGAGACACCGTAACGCGCACATCCACCTTGGCAGGAAGAACAGTCAATTCATTGCGTTTAATTTTTTCCATATCCAAAATATCATGAACCAGCGCGGACAATCTTCTGGACGTATCCCGGATTAAAGACAGATTCTGCATCTGAACGTTGTTCAGTTCTTCTGCACCTGTCTCCAGCATGTTCTGGGACAAATTGATAATACCGTGCAGTGGCGTTTGAAACTCGTGCGAAGTCTGAAGCAGAAATTCATCCTTCTGCTTGTCCGCCTTCTGGAGTTTGGCCGCCATATTCTCAATGGTATTATATGCTTCAGAGAAGCGGTAAGACATGATGAACGATGCCAAGAAACAAAAAGCCAAAATCGCATAATACCCCAATTGGTAACTTGTCGTCAGACTGCTCAAATACAGAGCATAATCGAATAGACCCACCAAGTAACTGCATAAAGCCATGATAAAGAGCGCCAGACTTTTTTTTCTGAACTCGCCGTATCGTTCCTTGCGGTAGGAATAGAGCAGAACACCAATCATGATGATGTAAGCCCCAAGTTGAAAGGTACTGGCGATGATATTGAAGTCGGAATACCATTGAAACGGGGTGACCAGGACAAATGCAATATACAAGGCCATCCCATATACAAGGCTTCTGGTAAACCAGCGAGCAATCAATCCTTCACACATGGATTGGATAAACATCACCATCGTAATTAAAGAAAGATATAATGATATGGCCTGAATTTTATAATAAAACTCGGTGGGCAGATCAAAGTATTCTACGATAATCCGTTCGCCGTTACTGGCAAAGGACCATGCGATTACAATACAGCTTAACCCGAAATAGAGAAGACCTTGTTCTTTTTTGCGAATAATGTATACACTTAATTGATAACATCCCAGCATCAGCAGGGATACAATTAGCGTTAAATTAAGGACCGTTGTATTGATGTTAAAAGCTTGAATGCCCTGCGCACTTCCAAAGTAAAGGCTATAGGGAATGCCGCCTTGCGTATTTTCAAAATTGGCTACATGAATCAAAATCTCTGCCGTATCCCCTTGTACTGTAAAAAAGGCATTATACGGCCTGTTCACATATTCATATGTATGTTGATCTAAAGTCGGGACACCGCTCTCTCCCACCTTCTCGCCATTTACATAAACGGTACTCGCCATTCGGATGTTCGAAATTCTTAGACCATATACCCTCGAAGAAGGCTCCAGCTTCACCTTCAAACGGTAGGTTCCACCACCCTTGGCCTGAAGAGTCCCATCTTGTGCTGTATGTCTCCAAAATCCGGGTACATGAATGAATTGTGCACTTGAAACGGGGTGAACTCCTGGACTCAGTAGTTCATTCCAGTAAAATTCCCATTGCCCGTCCAGTGGTGCTACTTCATCGGAATTAAAATTCCATGTGGTCATATCCAGGATTCCATTCTTGGATGGCTCTGGCTTCATGCCTTTATTCTCCGTTGCTTCCTGTAATCCAAATAACAAAAGATAACAACCAAGACTAACCGCAACCAATGCCACGAGCATTCTTCTCATCTAACCATCTACTCCGTTTCATATCCTAGCGTAAAGGCACGTGGGATCAGCCTATCCGGTTCATTATATCAGCTTAACCCAAGCTGCAGAAGGCAGATGTAAGGTCTCATGTCAAATGGTTAAACCATATAAAAAGCCCAAGCGATCGTTCCACTTGAGCGATTTATAGAGCTTATAGAAGTTAGATATCTGTTCATTTAGACATGGTTATCTTGCATACAATTCAGCCATCATCATTCTGAAATAGCGATCAAGCAGTTCCATTTTGTATCGAGGATTCACTTAACAGAACTTTACTGTGATCATGCAACTGTTTTATATGCTGTTCCCCTCTGTAACTGACTGATCATTCCTTGCAAATTCGTCCAACAAATCACGTACTTTAGCGGTTGTTTTAGCATTCATCAGGTTACCTCTCAACTCACTTGCACCGCGGAATCCACGAACGTATATTTTGAAAAAACGCGCCAAGGGACTGAACGAACGAGGTTCCAGTTCCGCATATTGATCATGCAGATCCAGATGCAGCCGAAGCAGATGAAGGAACTCCTCCGTCGTGTGCTCCCGCGGCTCCTTCTCAAAAGCAAACGGATTCTGGAAAATTCCCCGCCCGATCATTATGCCGTCCACACCATATTGCTCTGCCAGCTTCAGGCCAGCCTCACGGTCGAGAATATCCCCATTAATGGTTAGCAGTGTATTCGGTGCGATTTCATCCCGCAGTTTTTTGATCTCGGGAATCAATTCCCAGTGGGCATCCACCTTGCTCATTTCCTCTCTTGTGCGCAGGTGAATGGACAGATTCACGATGTCTTGCTGCAAAATATGAGTTAACCAGTCGCGCCATTCATCGACCTCGGTGAAACCAAGTCTTGTTTTGACACTCACCGGCAAGCCCCCTGCTTTTGCGGCCTGGATAATCTCTGCGGCAAGAGCTGGCCTGCAGATCAAGCCGCTTCCTTTGCCATTTTCCGCTACATTCGCTACAGGACAGCCCATATTAATATCGATGCCTTTGAAACCTTCCTTCGCCATGCCAATGCTCATCTCACGGAAAAACTCCGGCTTGTCTCCCCAAATATGCGCCACGATCGGCTGCTCATCTTCGGTAAACGTTAACCGCCCGCGCACACTTTTGTTGCCCTCCGGGTGACAGTAACTTTCCGTATTCGCAAACTCGGTAAAAAACACATCCGGTCTGCCCGCCTCACTGACCACATGCCGAAACACCACATCGGTCACATCTTCCATCGGCGCAAGTATAAAAAATGGTCGTGGCAATTCACGCCAAAAATTGTCTTTCGTCATATCCAAAACCTCTCTATACATACTAGGGAAATTATTTATCCCGAAATACCAATCAGTTGTAGCTCAATTATATCACACCCCTGAACGAAGCATACTTCTCCTGTAAACTTGAAAATATTTGACATTAATATACAATAAAGATATTATAGATACGTTTAGTCTTTAATTAAAAAAGCGAATCGTTATTCGCTTATAAAGGAGATTAATGAAAATGAATATACTAACGAATCAATATGAAATGATTAAACGAACAAGAGAATCCCTCTTCCAAATGTGTGAGACGATGTCCCCTGAATCATACTTGCAACCCGCCGACGCTTTAGGTGGAGAATCCATCCGTAACCTGCATGTTCATGTCTCGGATTGTTATCGTGTATGGCTAGGTGTTCGTGGTCTTGGACGAAGCATTCCCAAGTTAAAACCAGAATCTATCAGAGATGTACAGGAAATGCGTGCATTGTTCGAGAAGACAGATTTACTGGTAGATGAATTTCTTCATCATTTCAAAGACAATTGGGACGCAGGCATTCAAGCCAGTTGGATGAGTGAAACAGCTGAATTAAGTGAATTATGGCTTTTCACCCATTGCACCACCCATGAATTTCATCATCGAGGACAGATTACGAAAATCGCAAGACTTCTCGGAACCATTCCTCCTAAAATGAATTTATCTAAAATAAAATAATCACATTCAGCTTCACTGGTTTTCACTTGCTGATCCCCAGAGGCTCAACTACAATGAAACTCGGGTAGCTCATTATTAACATTCATATAAAGTGGAGGTCTACATCACATATGGAAATTTCATTAGATATCATGAAGGACAAGGTTGAATGCCTTCAAGCTTATGACTTTCAGGAACTGGAACGAGCGATCGATGAACGAATGGGCGTGAACAAAGCCCTCCTTTTACGTGTGAAGCAGGTTCAACATCAAGTTACGTTTGATCCCGTTCGGAACAAAATGTTGTACAGTGCTGTGGTACATTTTGCTGTAGATTAATGGGTTCATGCGAAGTTAATGCATAATCTAATTGAGGTACAACCAGCAGGTCTTCCAAGATGGATCACCTGCTGGTGATGTATAACGGATTAGAATCCGGTCAAATTACAAGTTAAAAGGACTATTACACTACCCTCTTCGTCACGAGCAATATACTGCTAATTACTTTTTGCGGATTCCGTTAGTAATGGAGAGTACATCATAAGGGCATTATTCTCAGTGATGAATTCATCATCAATCCATTCTCCCTCTGGATTAAAAATACGCCGATGTAACACATTACTCCTGACATATCCTCCCCAATGCTGTTGTTCAATGCGGTGCTGTTTCTCGTAGATTTCATAAGAATATAAGACTTTCTCTTCTGCACGCCATTCTCCTCTCAGCACATGATCTTTCAACTCCAGATGAAGCTGGTAGGATATTGACGTAGGATTGGAGATCATCAGATCCAGGTAGTTATACGCACACGTTGCCCCGCTGCCAAACGGTTGTGTGCGGTTTGAGTCCGGGAAAACATCATAACTATGTCGATGTCGCTCAACAACAGCAAGCGGTGTGTGCAGTGTTATCCAGTAAATAAGGTTTGAGAGCTGACAGAGTCCTCCGCCAACCCCTGGTTTGAAGCCACCATAAAATAATATCATGCCCGGAACATAACCTTTGCGCGCTGTCGTTTTGCCGATCAGCTTCCAGTAGGACATCGTTTCACCCGGTTGAAGGATAAGTCCATTGAGTCGCCCGATCGCGATCGACAGATTGATTTCTTTGTTATGCTGTAGCCACATATCCACGTCCTTCAGCTTTCGAAGGGTGGGTGTTTCATGATGAAATACAACATGTGGAAGATTTTTAGCTGAGAAGGTTTTTGCAAATGAAGTACCGTCAACCAGCCATCTCGCATACCTTCGCCAAGTATAATATGTTTTCCCCAACATTAGTCGCAGTCTGGATCTCGGAATAGGTTTCCGCATGGCTTCAATCCCCCTTTGTAGACAATCTACTGCTAGGCGTTTATTCCTCTATAATATGACGTCTTCATTTTCCATAGAGTTACGGCCTAACTGCTTTTCCGATGAAAAAAAATAAAGCAAAAAGACCCCAATTCAAAAGCTTGAGGTCTGATTAAAGCGAACTACAACCTTCCGTAATTGCGCAGCACCGATAACGTAAAAATCGTATTATACGCCTGCCAATGCTTCAAGTCATGCTCATCACTCCAGCCACCATCTTCCCGTTGTGAGTTTTCTAGATCATTTAACAACTTATTCAGTAAATCCTTGGGCATGACTTGAGCAACTCTGGTGTCAGGTGAATTAGCAAATTGGAAAAGAGTAAACTGATTTTTCTCCGTTGCGCTTTGAGCACATTTCAGAATATTATCGATCGTTGCTTCTATAAAAGGTCTATTCTCAGGGGTATCTTCCAGATTGAGATAGTAGTCATGAGCATGGTACGCCATAAACAGCCAATCATTGGCCTGAATGTGCTCTAGCGTGAGGTTAGACTTCGCCCACTTTGATGTCGATGCAGCTAAGGAAGCGGAGCAAATCCCCTGTTTAATCAAATTACCTGTAATTGAATCGGGTGTGGACTGCCCACCATCACTCCACCATGAAGCATGGGGATACTTATGTAAGGAATCCGGATTTTTCAAAGAACCATCTTCATTTCTATTGCGTTCAACCCAATTCACCGTACCCATCAACACCTCGGTCAGCGACAGATTCATATCCCTGCCCATCGTCAATAAAAACTCCAGCGCAAGAGGATGCGAGTCCGGACATTTAATATCATGTTCCAAACCATGCCCCCACCCGCCGTCCGCATTTTTGTAACAAAGCAGGCACTGATACAGTCGTTCAACCGAGCCGCCATCAAAAAGATAACTAAATAACGCTTGCTCCCAGAGCACACCTTTAGCATATACAAAATCCCTTGCCTTATCTATCGATACGGACATGCTATAGACTCCATTCTGTCTCATTCTCCATCCTACTTACACCTTCGGTTTCAACTGTTTAATTACAGCCATGATCAATATGATCATGCCTACGCCAAAACCAGATATCGATAGCGGGGCAAGTAAAAATCGCATCGCTTCACCCTGTACCACAAAGCTGGCAAGCATGACAACCATACAGATCACCGTGAAGATTCCCACTGTCAGAGTGCCCATAAAATCATGTAGTGAATGATTTTCCTCACGAGCAATCGTAATTTTATTGTCCTTCAGAATAGGCAGTTCCAATAACTTCGGAATGTAGTCCGTAATCTGCTCTTTGACCTTTGTTAAACGCTCTTTGACTACTTGTCCTTTATCCATATGAGTTGCGTAAGATTGACTGGTTGCGGATAAAGAGTACGTATCATCTACAGATGAGAGCGTGCCATCCAACGTAATGATGGCTCTGAATGCTCCGGCAATCGTAGGTTTTAATGACATCCCCATCTCCGTGATCATGGACATCATTCGTTTCATCATGACACTTGTCGGGTCTGGTGAGAAAGACGCTTCAGACAAAAGTCGGCCCAGACGCTGTTCAATCAACTTTTCATCCAGCAGATGCCCATCCTCACAAACTCGTGTCAAACCATCCGCCATCTCTTTCGTATCTCGATTGCTGTATCCCATCAGGAAGCTTAACATCCCACCTCGTTCTTCATCTGTTAAGTAGCCCACTGAACCGAAGTCGATCAGCGCAACCTCTCCATCAACGGTCAGCATCAGATTTCCGGGGTGCGGGTCTGCATGAAAGATACCTATCACTAGAATCTGATCCAAAAATGCGTGCATGACCCTCTCCGAAACATCGCTTGTCACCGCTTTCGTGAAGCTGGTTCCTTCGATATATTCCATGGTCAAGATCTGTTTTGTCGAATACTCCGAATAGATTTCGGGGACACGGATACGAATGTTGTGTTCTTCGAATGCTTTGCGGATCAGATTCGTATTCAAAGCTTCAATATCAAAATCCGTTTCCTCGATCAAATTCTGTTTGAACCCTTCAGCAAGCTGAATTAATCCAAGTCTTTTGATTTTGACAGAGCGTTCGGATAGCCATGATACAAACTGGATTAAAATATCCAAATCGACCGTCATTTTCTGCTTCACATCAGGTCTTAAAATTTTGACAACAACCATCTCTCCCGCCAATTTCAGCTTCGCCAGATGAACTTGTCCAATCGAAGCCGCTGCGATGGGTTCCATGCCAAAGGATTCATACGTTTCATCCATATTGCCGATCTTGGTATCGATAATCGCTTTCAGCTCCTGTGGGCTTAGCGGTTTCACCTGATCATGTAAACTGGAGAAGGCTTGGATGTAGTTTACAGGTAACATATCCTTTTTAGTTGATAACACTTGGGCAAACTTCACAAATACACCACCCATGTTATCCAGTACCTCAGCAATAACATATGGCAGTTTGGCATGATCCTGCTGAATCAAATGAGCCAAACCTTTGCGTGAAATAATCCAGAACATGTACATCATCCGCCGCCACGCACGAAATTTATTCAATATATACAGGAGCGGATTGGTCGCCTGCAATATTTTAAAATTAAACAGGTTAAGAAGCATATAGGCATAACACGCGATGAATATAACAAGCAACGGATAATAGATAAACATGACTCTAAGAATCTCGGCATCTGGTGGTGCTGTCTTTTGATTAAAATATGTAAAAGAAAGTACGAGCGTTACGATCGATGTACTGAATAATATCGCCAAGCTCAGCTTCAGTTGATTACTTTTCAGAGTATTGATATTTCCGATGATAAAGTAAACCAGGAATGCCGCCACCAAAATACTGCTCAGATAAAATTGCTCCAACACCTGAAGTAACATGCTCACCGCAAGAGCACTGGCGAACGAGATCAGCACTTTATGTTTCCTGTTGAAGAACGACGTCAGCAACATGAATACAATGAAACACACGAGTAATGTAACAAAAAAGAACATCTTACATCCCACCTGTTATGTAATGGTAATGAATGAATGGTTGCTCCCTCAATATAACACACCAAACTTGGACTTGGGATGGTGATCAAAGATGTTATTAACATAACATGAGGATATGGAATGAAGGGGTTTAATCGTTTTTGTTGAATAATATCTGGTAGAAATGTAAGAGTAATTGGGCTTATTGATATACATAGAAAAAAAGCTAAGGAGAACATACCATGCAGGAATTAATCTTTACGAAAAATTTTAAAAACAATGATACACTTCGAAACAGTTTTTTCGAACTCGCTGCAAGTACATTTGATATCCATTTTGAAAATTGGTACCAACAGGGTTGCTGGGGCGAAGGATACATCCCTTTCTCGTTTGTAGATGGAGATCAGATTGTTGCTAATGCATCCGTGAATATCCTTGAACTGATCATCGAGGGGGAGAAGAAAAAAGCAATCCAAATTGGCACGGTGATGACACATCCCGACTACCGCGGGAAGGGTCTATCTGCAAGTCTAATGAACAAAATTTTGGAGGAATACGAAAACAAGTACGATCTCATGTACCTTTTTGCCAATGAATCCGTTCTTGATTTCTACCCCAAGTTTGGGTTCAAAGCTGTAGAAGAACATTTATTTTCAATAGACTTTCATTGTACAGCTACCCCATTAGAATCTGCGAACCTGCGGAAACTAGATGTGACTGACGCAGAGGATTTACACCTTATTCAACAATTCGCATCGCAACGACTGCCTGTTTCCAAGCGGTTTGCAACCGATCATACTCCTGGCATATTCATGTTTTATTGCTTGAATGTGTTTAATAATGATATTTATTATTTGGAAAACGAAAAGGTCATCGTTATTTATCAGAAAGAAAACAGCAGTATCGACCTCTTCGATGTTGTCAGCTTAAACGAAATCAATATGAGAGATATTCTGAATAAAATTGCTGATGCAGATACCGAGAAAGTAACGTTTCATTTTACACCGGATGAAAATAAAGATATGGAATTAAAAAGTACACTGACCGATGAGGGCTTATTTGTAAGAACACCTGGTGACCATATCTATCCTGTACGCGTTAAACATCCAGTTACATCTATCGCATAAAGGTAGATAGGCTGAGCAACATGAACTGTTATTACACATAGAGTCAGGACTGGAATGGCGAATCGTTGCTAATACTTAGGAGCAGCATTTTATACACAAATAGGAGCAGGGATAGTACAATATAGTACAGTTCCAGCTCCTTTTTGATGTGTCTTGAATACCACCGGAATCAGGCGATGTGCTGTCTAGGTCTTTCTAATGGTCACAGGATTCGTTTCTGTTCATTCTTGACTCGGACCGATCTGAGCCATAAGCCGAATCCAACGAATAAAACTGTTGTAATGACACCTGTCGTTGGACTGAGCCAAAATTCCCCTGCTTTGGTTAGTGTAATGATTCCCGCTGTTGATATTAGCAAGGTAGGTAGCCCATCCTCCACAGCATGCATGAGTACACACGGCCAGACTGATTTCGTAAGACGATATATTTCAACGTACATGATTGACCATGCAACCATCAACACACAGCCTAAGAAGAGAAAGCTCGTTCTTGTGGTTGTTTCAAAGTAAGCATTCGGAAGGAAGACCATATAATATGCAGCATGCCATAGAGCCCATACAAGGCCAGACACGAGATAAAGCGTCCAGTCATTAAACTTAAGCTCAATCAGTTTTGGAGTTAAATATCCACGCCAAGCAAACTCTTCAAATATGTTTTTTATAAAGCTGCCTGCAATGGATACACCAACGAGGGATAGAAGTGTGCTTACTTCAATATCAGAAGCAGAGGCGCTATTTATAAGAAATGCAAGACCAACAACGATAACTGCTACGCCCGGATAGATCGCAATAGCTGCAGCATACCATTTCATATTCCCTTTAAAATTGAACCTCACGCCAATATCCTTCCAATCCCGATTCACTATTCGTAGCACGAGCATCGTGAGCACCGGCAATACCAGCCACAACCCCATGCCTAACGAATTTTGTTCCGGTTGTTCGGGCATCTTCGTATCTACCCATACACCAATCCAACCGCTTGCTAACACCACCGCGATGAATACAAATACACTGAACTTTCTTCTCCCTGCTAATATGTTAACGATAATCCCCTCCCATTTATGACTGTTCTATTCTCCCCCTCGCTGTGCTGATGACATCTTGAGCCGCACTATTCATAAGCTGAATCATCTGTTCCTCTGTATAATCCTCAGGCAGCAAATCATTCGCAGCCATCACACTTATTCCAACCTGAAACGTCTTCATCTTGAGCAGGATGGTCTTCAGTTCGTCATCCGATAATCCATTCAGATCAGGGTCCATTCTCATCATGTGTATGAGATTTCCCGTTTCTTCCTCATTGTGCTTCGCTTGATCATTTTTCTGCATCACAATATCCCGAAACAATACAGGATATGCTCTGGCAAAGCGAATGCTGGCCGCCCCAATATCCTGAAACGGATGCCCGGAGTTTTGCTCCAGCAGTATTTGTCTGCTCACCTCAAAGGTTTTCTGATACACACCTTCAAGCAGTTCGCCTACCTCCTTGAAATTCACATAAATTGGGGCAATTGAACTCCCCAGCTTCTCTGCCACTCTGCGAATTGTAATGGCATCAACCCCCTCTATTCTTGCAATTTCGAATGCTGCATCAATAATTTGATCTTTAGTAAATTTCTTTTTGGGTGCCATGTGTGATCTCCTTCTGAAGTGGAACGTTCGATTAATTTCATTCGATATATATCACATGATATGTATTGGACAACCTATTCGTCAATTCCTTTTGAGAAAGAAGGTGAATCCGGACTGCATGATGTGCGTATAAAAATATAAATTCTAATTCCTCTTTTATGATAAAATCACAATTGATATTCGGGCATACAAAAGGTTTGATAGAATAGACAAGTTATAATGAAATCAGATACCAGTTCAATATGATCTTACAATCATCATCATGAAGGGGGAGGCATTCGTGGCATTTATTCCGTTAAACTGTCCCAATTGCAACGGAAGAATTGAATACAAGGAGGGGCAGGTTTTAAAGTGTCCGTACTGTGAGACAGAGCTTTTGTTGAAGCAAAATAATGTCTACTATGTAGACCAAACTATTAATCATTACCACGGAACGCCTCCTAAGGCAGCACCAAAGCCGAACGTCTCCGTAAGGCTATTACTAATACTGATGTTAGTCCTATCGGGTGCCATCGGTGCTTACCTTTACTCGAGTACAAGTTCCACGCTTCAGAAGACAGAAGCCAATCTGCCTGTACGCAAGATGCCGGAAAGCGAGGTTCTGCTCTCCTTTTTGCGAGATATTTTTGATAAAGGGTCTGCCTTGCCGACAGAAGAGGAACTCGCTCGTGTACGCTATCTGACCGTAGATTATCTGGATAGTGACCAATGGCAATTTACCTATAGCTTCTCCGATCCCTTCAGTGATGAAAAGGCTGAAAAGATCACTTATGTTACTCAGGACAAGAAATTGAACACACAGGAGATTGACCAGCGAGATTTTGAAGCCTTTACGGGACTGACGGCACTCGATCTGACGGGAACCTATGAAATTGCCCAGACGGATCAAACCACGTTTGCTCATATGTCCGGACTGAAAAGCTATGGTGGCGCTTTTAACGAATCCTTTAATTCGTTTTCCGGCTACTTTGGCGACAAATCTAAAATTACGCACCTGACTACCCAGCTTCGTAGCAATCAGGAACTAGCCTTACTGCTGGAGTTTCCTAACCTGAACTCTTTATCGATTACTTATGTCGATGAGTCCATAACGGATTTTCACCTGTTAAGCAAACTGCCGCTCAAGTCCCTGTCGCTCACGTTTGTCAATGAACTGGGATGGTTGTCGTCCATGACCGGGCTGACATCCTTATCCATCAACTACAGTGAAACTACAGACTTGCAGCCGTTATATGCGTTAACCCAGCTTCAAGAACTTCAGCTTTCCTATTTAAACAACGTGAAATCCATAGACTTTGTGCAAAATATGCCTGCTCTACAGAAGCTGGACATCGAGAGTTTAAACTTTTCCAGTCTGGAACCGTTAGCTGGTAAAACCTCGATTACCAAACTGCGCCTGGCTTCCTTAAGCAAGCTTAGTTCAACAAAGGCCATAAATAGTCTATCCTCATTGCGGGAATTAACGTTGTCCGGTTATTACGAGAATGCAGAAGCACTGACATTACCCAATGCAGGAAGGGTAGAAATCCCTGGCTCCTTCCTCTCCGGGCTGAAGGCACCTGCCACAACCAATCTGACACTCCGTGGCGGAAGCGGGGAGTTAAATCTGGCAGCCCTAGGAAAATTTCCGAAGCTGGAACAACTCTCCCTCTGGGAAATCAGTGAAATCACTCAACTCAGCTCGCTGAACAGTTTATCTCGCTTACAAAAACTAAACATTAATGATTCATCATTGTACAGTGAAAGTGATGCCTTATTTCGTTTGAAGCAGGTAAAATCGCTAGTATGCTCGGAGTGCAGGCTGAATTTCGAACAAAAGGCAGGAGCGGAGAACAAAGTACTTGAGCATCTGACCTTAGAGGAGCCCTATTTTAACATCAATAATACCTCCGTTAGTGAAATTGACCAGATAATGCCTTACTTTTCCAAACTGTCTGCGCTGCGTTCTTTCACCCTGCAAGACAGCAACCTGGCTTCACTTGGATTTATGAGCAAATGGCAAGCCATTGAAGAACTCCATCTCGAGAACAATGCCATTTCCACTGTGGAAACCTTAAGCAAGCTGCCCAATCTGAAGAAAGTATATCTGTCCGGCAATTCGGTGCAGAACAAGTCCGTGCTTGGAACGGACGTGAAGGTATATTAGCCAATTGTAAAGATCATTGGAGATTTTTAAACTCCTGTGATTAGCCATGACATGATACAAAAAGCCGACTGCACTGAGTTTCAGAGCAATCGGCTTTTGATTTAACTTTTCATGTTTCAGTCAAACTATTTATTAGAGTTCAGTCCACTTTGCGTATATGGTACGTGTAGTGTTTCCGTTTATGACAAATTGCCCGAAATCATAAGGAACGGTCAAACCTGAATTTTTGTACCATCCTTCGAACACAAATCCTGGCTTTGTCGGAGGTTCAGGTACTTTGACTAAATTTTTGCTACCGAGAATCTGAGTCTCTACTGCTGAACCACCATTAGTCTCGAAATTCACCGTGTAAATCTGACTCCACATTGCAATCAAGTTAAAGTTCCCTGTCACCGGTGTTTCGAAATCGTAAGGAATTTTAGTTGTAAAATCCTTAGTCCATCCGTAGATTATATTCCCTGGGTATGGTGGAAGTTCAGATGGGTCAGGTGCATGAACCACATCGCCCTCTATCACGATCTTCGGAAGCGGTGGGGTAGAGTCAACACCTGCAACGAACTTTATCGTGAACAGAGCCTTCCACTTTGCATACAACGTGATGTTTGACGTCACCGGAGTTGCAAAATCATACACGGTGGTCAAACCTTCATCACTGTACCAACCCCCAAACACATAACCTTCCCGCACCGGTTCGACAGGGGTCGTAACTAAACTTCCTTCGACCACGGTCTTCGGATCGACTACTGGTGCCCCACCCTTAAGGTCGAAGTTTACTGTGAATAAAGGTGTCCATTTCGCATACAACGTAACGTTTGTCGTCACTGGCGATGCAAAATTGTAGGCATCCGTTAAACCTTCATCGCTATACCAACCACCGAATACATAGCCTGCCTGCGTTGGGGATGCAGGTGTCGCGGCCTTGGCATTGTACTCCATCTGTTGGCTATTAACTGTCGAACCGCCTTTACTATCGAAGCTTACCGTGAACATAGGCACCCACTTCGCATACAGCGTAATAGGGCTTACGACTTGACTGCCGAAGTTGTATGCGTTCGTCAAGGTCGTATCGGTATACCAACCTTTAAATACGTAACCCTCCTTCGTTGGCGTTGAAGGAACCTTGGCCGCTTCTTTATAATTCACGGATTGACTGCTCACCTTCGTGCCCTCACTCATAAAATCCACTTCATAAGCGTTTATTTTAAACATGGCGTGCAATTCGAAGCTCTCACTGACCGGTTTCGTAAAATCATATGCCCTGCTTGTGTTTCCTTTCGGGCTCCAGTACAGGAATGTATAACCCTCTCTTGGTTTTGGAGCAAATTCCTCTGCTACGCCCCCTTCTTTCACCTGCTGATCTGTTATCGCAGTGCCATCGTAGAAACGCACTCGATACTCATTTTTCTGAGCAATTGTCCATTTTGCATACAGTGTAATATTGCCTTTCATGATTTCGGTCGTGAAGTTATAGCCTTTAGTCAAACCTGCATCGCTAAACCAACCTCCGAACACATATCCTGCTCTTGTTGGCGATTTTGGTGCTACGGCTTTCTCTCCCCCGTAAACCGTCTGGTCAGGCACCATTGATCCCTCATTACTGTCGAAGCTAATCGTGTAACTGCTCATCCATTTCGCATACAGTGTAGTCGGGCTCACCACTGGCATCGCAAAATTGTAAGGCTTCGTCAACGCACTGTCGCTGTACCAACCTCCAAATGTATAATCTTTCCGGGATGGAGGCTCTGGTTCACTTGCCGCTCCGCCATAATCCAACATTTGATCAGGCACTTCTTCCGCTCCGCCATTACTATTGAAGCTGACGGTGTATTGTTCAATGTCCCACTTCGCCGTATACTCGACATCCTGCGCAGGCATCGTTGCTTGAGGAACAGGCGACCATCCTTTGAATTGATGGCCTTGCCAGATCGGATCACCAATATGGATTGAAGTCGTTGATCCATACGGTACGTTTTCGACTACCTTTTTAGGTGTGCTTTGATCTTTATAATCCATTGTCAGCTTATACATATTACGCTTGTAGTACACTCTTAGGATCGTTGTACCGTTGCCCGCAATGTTGGCTTCCAGCACAGTACCCGGAAACGCTGTGTCTACAGTGAATCCTTCGTAAGACTTGATGGATTCGACAGGCAGTGTTGCCTTTGTATCGGTTGTACCGTAACGCGTTTCCGTATCTGCAACCGTATACGTTGGTTGTCCAATATCTTGCTTCAGGTATACGACTTTGTAAGGCATGTCATCCTTGGCTGTCCACTTTGCCGTAAAAGTCGTAGACTCTGTCGGCATCGTAACTGGCATATACGGTGACCATCCTGCAAATTTATACCCCTGTCTTGATGGGACCGGAATTCGACTTACGATATTCGTATAGATCAAGTCGGTAATTTGTTTTTCTAAAGCACCCTCATAACCTAAGTTGAAAGTCACCGTCTTACTGATTGGCTTAAAGTAAACGTTCAAAATCGTTGAACCGTCTCCCTTAATAATCCCTTGTGTCGTACCTTCCATATAACCATGATCCTTGTATCGGTCAGTGGTGATACGAGCAAGTTCATTCGTTGTGCCTGACTGCATTTCCCAATCTGCAAGCGTTGGCGATTTACCACCATTTGGATCCATCAAATAATAATTAACTCTATACGGTGTATCGGTGTTCACTTTCCAATGTGCATACAGGTAGGATAAACCTGCAGGCATCCGATTCGGAATGTCTACTTTGGTACCACCAACTCTAGCCGTATACCAACCATCGAACGTGTATCCTGGATTTTTAGGAATTTTGTTTTTCACCGTGAGTACTGCATTAAAGGCCGCCGTTACGGTCTCGGTTGGTTCTCCATTCGTTGGATTGAATTGGATCGAAATGTCACCATCTTTATTCTTGATCCAGTTCAATGGAATGGTACGCTTGATCGCAGTGGGCTTGAATGATAGAGGTGCTGCTTTCCAAGTAATTACCAGCATTCCTGTACTTGATTGTTTTCTCCAGTCTTTCACACTAATCTGTTTCTTCTCCGGGTTATAGATGAAATCGCCGCTAATTTGAATGTCAAAATGCGAAATATCAAATATTTCCTGGATGTCCATACCTGTTTTCAGATCGAAACCTTTCATTTTGAGCCATGATTGTGGCAAATCTATAATGCTGGCCCCGCCAGGCCCTCCCCTAAAGATCAAACCAAGCTCATCATCCTGCGGGTAGGCAAAGTCCTCGATGCTTTCTTGCATGCCCGCTGTATATAGCGGCCACGTATTCTCATAGAGTGGAAGGCTATCTTCTAGCATCCCATCACCCAATTGAGCACCTATTTCAACTTCCAAATAAATTCCAATTTCTATAAACAAGGCACCTAACGTTTTGCTGCTCTGTACCCCGCTCACATTCTTCAACTGATAGTAGAAAAAACCCCATAGATTCACATACACCCCGGGTTCGACGGCGAGCCCGATGCTGTTCAAATCAACACTACCAATCCCTGCTTTGAGCTCCATATGAATACCGGCTCGTAAGCCTATTGTACCCATGACATAGAAGGTAAACTGGTAGTCCCCGTCCCCCGGCAAGCTTACCGTATTGCTCGATCCGCTAAAACTTAATATGCGCAAAGTCACCGAGTAACGCTTGGCGCTTTTATAATAGAAATCCGCTCCAATGGACAGATTCACTTGAGCGCTGACAACAAACTCTGCTTCGAATTTGACTTCGATGATTCCGTAAGCCACTCGCTTGCTTTTTTCAATGAGCGTCTTCTTGATTAGCGTTACCCATTCGGTTTCATCCTCCAGCATCTCTTGATACTGTTCCTTCAGCTTCTGCTCATCCATCGCATCTTTATCATCTACACCATTCATGATGGCTTTGATCTCGGTTGCGATATCTCGCACTTGGCTTAACTTGCCGGAAGTCTTGGCATCCAACCAATTGTCTAATGCCGCTTCTAACTTATCAACTTCGACAAAACCTATCTCTGCGGTAATATTGATGCCGGTATAGCTATAAGCATCGAGATTCGCGGTGATCACATAATCATCAATGCTATACCAATACGGAATCCCCCACGCTTTCAGCCAATGCCCTTGCATATCGCCGTTAATGCCGAGATCGAGCCCCATCTCTTGAACAAAAGCACCCGTCATATGGATGACGAGATCATTCTCTTCATTAGCATCTACGACGATATCAGCACTCACTTGCAAGGTTGCGCTCACCCCGGAGCTCCGGCCGCTAATATGTTTCAACTGTGTGCCTAGCGACGCAACAACTTCCAGATTTTCCACGCTTACTCGACTATTTTTACTGGAAGAGGACTGAGCTTTAATCTTCTGGATGCCCTTCAGTTCTTCCGTTTCCATTGCCAAATTGGAAAGGTAATCTGCGGCTTTATTGACGAATCCACTGGCGGTTGCTTGCTGTTCGATCTGCTTTTCAAGTTGTGCAATTTGTTTGTCCGATAACAGATCATCGCCGTCAATGGCCTGCTTCTGATAGATATTAAAGGCATTCTCGATGTCTTTAATCGTGACGTTCTCATACGTGATAATATCCATCTCTGCTACAGGTGTTATTGATGTAATGCGCCCATAATGAGTAATCCCGGAACCTTCTGCGGCGAATTCTCCTCTATAAAACCCGATAAAATCGCCCACATCGACTGTGGTCAGCTCATTTAATCCAAAAGGTTCATACAGGCTGTCGCTATAGTTCATATCGGTGTGTTTGATTGTAATGGAGTTGTTGTCCGGATCACCATCTGTATCCGCCTCTGTGCTAACTGGCAATACATCTGGTCTGAACATCACTTGATCGGCATTAGCTCGTCCATAAGTATAAGTCGTTCCATTCACCGCTGTAATTTGGATGTAGGCCACATCTCCATTATCCGCATCAGTCGTATTGACTGTACGTTTATCCGGGCGAAGTCCTTGATAGATTGCTACGATATCACCAACCTGGATCGAGGTACTACCGTCATACTTAAACGTACCTCCGCTTGCATTCGCTTTTCCAAGCGAGTTCCCGCTACCGCCTACTGTTGTAGTGATAACTGGAATTGCGGGTGAACCCACCTCTGCACCGTTTAGCATCATATCCGTGACTTCTTGGAAGTCTAGATAGATCATATTCGCATTAAGCGGAACGTTCATGGCTTCTTGCTTGGCAACACTGAACACATAAATGCTTGTGGTTGCGTCTTGGCCCTGGAAGGACAAGTTCTCATCCGTCAACGTCAGCTGATACGTGTTACCTTCAACAAACTTGCCGTCTTCAGCACCGGAAGCGACGGTGAAGAGACCGTTGCCTCCCGTGACTTTTACTCCTGCAAAATCAGGATTCGCTGTGTCAATAAATGTAAGTCCAGCTTGGACATCCGTTGCTGACAAATTGCCCGAAGCATCTTGCAGCGTGATAGTGAAGTCCGGCCTGACATTCAAGACAGAGTAACTCGGCGTCTGCTGTACGGCATTTTCCACGCTATCTGTATATTTTGCATACAGCTTGGTATCTGCAGTTACCGTGCTTCCTTCCGCAAAGATAGACGAGAGATCACTTTCGGTAAACCAGCCTTGGAAGATGTAACCTTCCTTGATCGGCACAGGCAGGTTCGTTAGCTTTTCGTTGCCGCGGACCTTCTGTGCTTTAACTGCCGTACCTCCGTTGCTATCGAAAGTAAGTGTATACGTCTTATTATCCGTGCCGCCGGTTCCTCCTGGCGTTCCGCCACCATCGTTGCCTCCTGGTGTTCCAACACCATTGTTGTCATTAGGTGTTCCTCCACCTCCACCTCCTCCGCCACTGCCACTATTGTTTCCTCCAGGGCTTGGCGTTGAATTCGGATTTGGCGTCACCGTTGGTGTTGGTTGTGGAGTCGGTGTTACTGTCGGCGTTGGTGTAGGGGTAACCGTCGATGGATTCTGACTTCTCCACGCCTCCACGACCGCATTGTTGCGCATGAACAGAACCGCCGCTTCCGCGCGGGACGCTTGCACACGTGGGTTAAAATTGCCCTTTTCATCACCCGTGAACACGCCCGCTTGCCACAGCTTCACAACGGCTTCCGCTGCCCAAGTCGAAATGTTAGCGAGATCGGCGGGTTTTGTCGTGATCGGATTGCCTGTCTGATAAGGAATCTTTTCGCTTTCCAAATACCGCAACGTCATTGTTGCCATTTGTTCTCGGGATACGGTGGCATTCGGCGAGTATTTACCTGCGCCTGTACCATCGGTAATGCCTTTCTGTACTGCCCATTCAATATATGGCGTATACCAACTACCTACCTGAACATCGGCAAAACTCGAAGTCGTATACGCCCCTGTATCTACCCCGGCCATCCGTCCGAGTGCTGTAACATACATGGCACGTGTCATCGTGCCTTTAGGCGAGAAGGTACTGGCGGTCGTACCGCTAAATATGCCCTTCTCCTGTACCTTGGTGATTGCATCGTAGAACCAATCTGTTGGACTCACATCCTGGAATTCACTAGATTTGGTTAATGTTGTCTGCTGCATCGGCAGGTCAGCTGCTGCTGCAGACTGCTCTGGCAATACAGGAATAGCAGACATGACTAAGCTGATGACCAGCAACCAAACCAGTATCCGCGAACTTACCTTCCACCCCTGTCTTATTACTTTTTTCACTTTCATTCATCCCTTCTATGTATAGATCAGACTTAAAAAAACTGAGAAGTCCCTCCATCGCAAACTTGCAATACTCTACCGCTGTCTAACCACTCTCTGACCAAACAGATCAACATGTACAATCAAATGAAGATCAGTGACCCACATGTGGGTCACTGATCTCATGCGATTCATATTCGCTAGGACGTAGGGATCAAGCGGGGGTAACCTTTACATAACATGGCATTGTCCAAGCTACAGCGTTCATCACGTTCGGGACACCAGTATCCATTCGAGCACCCGAGCTGAGGGGCTTTCGGTTACTTTAAGATACGGGCGTCCTCTAGAATCACTGGAAACCGCAGGAATGGCAGGAGTCTTGCATATTACGAGTGGAGTGCTTCCAAGCGAGTCAGCATGGATTCCCTAAAGCTACTAACTCTATGGATTGAAGTTGTTAAGCCACCTTTCTTCTCCTTCGAATGGTGACCACCACACTGGCGAATCATGTCGTTTTTTCTTCCGTATTTTAGCATGCGAAATGGGAGCTTTGGTGGATTGTAAAGAAAACTTTAAGTTTGATCAAAATCAGCAAGGTGGTGGTGGTGGTATAGAAGGACAGCGTCAATTGTAAAAATGAGCATATAAAATAATAAAAAATAGCCGCGGTAGCGTCAAATATTTTTGTAGTAAGATTATCTAAAGGAACGTCGAATGGAGTATAGATTGTTGTTGGGGTTGCGGGTATAGCAAATAAGGGTAGGAAAGAACTCCTACCCCTCGTTTGGACTGCTCCAGTAACATATTGGATACATTGATTTATACGCTACTTTGGTATAATTAACGAATACTACGTTGTGAGAATAGTAAAGTAGCAATTACTACCATGAGTAATACCCAACAAAATTGAATCCCCAATCCCGACCATTTATCTAGAAAAACACTAGACTCAGGTATAGAGAAAAAATTCATTGTAGCAAGCGTCGGTAAAAATTTTGCTGATTGACTAATTGAAAAAAACATGTGACTAAGCCCCAACATAAGAGGGAGCATTATAGCAAGAGGCACTATAAGTGATTTTGTAATTACAGATATAGCTGAAGTAATTAAAGCAATCTGAACCCAACTAATTATACTCACAGACAAACTTCCAGTTATCATCAATTCATAGACAGAAGACAGTTTCATATCATGTTGAATGTAAAGAACAAATAAGCAAATTACACTGGTAACTACTCCTGTGATTACTATAATTAACACGTTATTTAGAAATTTAACACATACTATTTTTAGCCTAGATGGTTGTGTAAGAAGTGTTGTTCTTAACGCAGAATTCGAATATTCTTGGCCAAAATAGGCTGCACTAGCAAAAATAACACCTGGGTGACCTAAATAGAGGGCTTGCAAACAAAGAGAGAGAATTTCTTTCTCTCCCCCAGTCTTGGGTACATTTAGTGTTAGTAGATAGCAAAGAGGGACAACAACCGCTCCAAATATACCTAAAATACACCATCCAAATGAAAAAAATTTGGTCTGTTCACTATGTAACGCAGCATACATCAATATTTCCCCCCTACATCACTACGAATAAAAGTGTAATAAGAAGTAGATAAAGCTACAATCACCCATAACAGAAGTATAACAACCCCTTTTAAAGGATCATGCTCAAAAGGATCTGTTGGTGATGCAAAGAGAAGATTACCCGCTGCCACAGGAAGATATATCCCCCATTCCCATTTTTGGGCTAAGTATAGACCTAAATTGTAGACTTGCGGGATCAAAAAAGCTAAGGGTACTATAGCATTTTTAAAGACCATGCCTAATCCAAAAGAAAGTATAGTAAGTAAAATCCAATCTAGAACAACATAACCAATATACTGCCATGCTATCGGACTCAAAAAAATGGGATGCAGCCCCTGATCACCTAAGGTGAGATGCATTACAGAGATCGTTAAATAAACGGCTATACTCGAAATAAATAGAGCACAGACTGCCACTGCAAGTACTTTCGCACCAAACACCTTAACCCGACTACTCTGACAAAGTAATGTTGTACGTAGTTGATGATGTAGATATTCACTCCCTCCAATCACACCCCCAAATACAATCATAAGCAATACACCAAAAGGAGCTAATTCAAAACCTAAATAATCCAAAGAGGGTAAGGCACTTACTAGACCTGGTTGAGTCTCTGGCGTGGCATCTAAACCAATTTTAAGATAGCTTCTCGCTGCTATTAATGCACTTAATGGTTGAAATCCAAGTGCGATTACACAAATAATCCACCACAATCTCATGGAAATAATCTTATTTAGTTCAAATCTTACGCTTCTAAGAAAAGAGTTCATACTATACCCCACCCTCAGTAAGAGAAAAAAATACATCTTCCAATGATTCCAAGTCCTTCATAACATCCTTGATCTCACCAGTAGTTATGATTTTCCCATGATTAATAATGACTACATCGTCCGCCACAGCCTCCACTTCAGAAAGAATATGTGAAGACAACAACACCGTTTTTCCCATATCTGATTGTTGGCGGATAAATTTTCTAAACCAACGAATCCCCGTTGGATCCAGTCCATTAGTTGGTTCGTCTAGGACAAGATACTGTGGGTCTCCTAAAAGTGCAGCTGCAAGACCAAGTCGTTGTCCTTCACCTAGTGATAAAGTTCCTAATTTAGCATTACCTTTATCTGATAAGCCAACGATGTCCAATACCTCTGATATACGGTCCTTAGGAATGTTATTGCTTTGTGCTATAATTTTCAGATGAGTTCTCACCTTTCTAGAAGGAGCTCCACCCACCCCGTCAAAAGCTGCTCCTACAACTTTCAAAGGAGTATCGTATGCTGCATACTTTTGTCCTCCAAAAGTTGCTGATCCAGTTGAATTATCAAGTCCTAACAAAATACGAAGTGTTGAACTTTTTCCTGCACCATTTGGTCCTAGAAAAGCTGTGATTCTTCCTTCCTTCGCTTCAAAAGACACATTATTCAGTATTTGTCTCTCTCCATGTTTCTTATATAATTTTGATATTAAAATTTTATTTTCTTTATTCACCAATATAATGCCTCCTTAGAATAGAATTCCAGTTGCAAGTAAAAAAAAAGAGCGAAAATTTATAGCATCCTATTTCAAGTTATTCTTAAATAGAATTCTCAGTAATCACTCTCCAATCACCATATATTTAAATAACTTTGTCAAGGAATTGCTCTTTAGCTAATTTTCTATATAAGGGAACTCTCTCCAACAACTCGTTATGGCTACCTGACCCGATAATTCTTCCATGTTCCAAAACATATATCATATCGGAATCAACTATTGTCGATAGACGATGTGCAACAACAATAACTGTTTTATTCTCTCTCATTTTGTCGATCGCCTTCTTCATTCCAATTTCATTTAAACTGTCTAAATTGGATGTTAATTCGTCTAAAAGAACAATTTTCGCATCAGATAGTAGAGATCGAGCCATAGCTAATCGTTGGCGCTCCCCTCCTGATAAAGTCGTGCCCGATTCTCCAATAATCATATCTAACTTTTCAGGAGATCGCTCTATCAGGTAGCTAAGATTTACCTCTTTTAAAACATTATAACATTTTTCTTCAGTTACGGTAGGGTTTCCTAACAAAAGGTTTTCTCGTAAGCTTCCTGCAATAATAGGAGCATTCTGTTCCACATATGTGATAAGTTTCCGAAGATCTTCACGAGAGTAACTTCGGTAATCTTTTCCGTTCACATAAATATGTCCACTATCTGGATCATAAAATCTTTCTATTAATTGTAAGATAGTGCTTTTCCCTGCACCCGAAGATCCAACAATGGCCGTTCGCTTTCCAAACTCTGCATGCAGATCTATCTCTCTAAGTATGAGATTATCATTTTGGGAGATTATATCCGTTCCAAAATCTAACTTGTTATACCCGAAATTAACTTTATGAAAAACAACCATTCCATCTTCGTTAGAAGAGTTGGGATAGGATGTTTTTGCAGGATTATCATCTTTAGATGTTTCCAAATCAAGATCTAACAATTCTTTAATTCTAGCAAAAGCTCCGAGTGATTCTCCAACCCCGGAAAAAGCTCCAAATATTTGAGTCAATGGTCCTATCATTATAAAAAGTAGCAGAGCAAAAGCAATCAAATCTGCAAGAGACATGGATCCTATAGAAACACGGTACCCGCCAAAACCTAGGACGATCAAACCGCATATCTGTAAGCTCATATTTGAAATAGGTGTCATAAATGACTGTATTTTTGCTAAACGAATTCCTAAGTTTCTTAAATAATCTGCCTGTAGTTTAATCTTATTTTCTTCAGCTAAAGTAGCATTCGTAGAACGAATAGTTCTGATTGCGTGTAAATCACGCTCGATCATACCGCTAAGTTTCCCAAGTTCTTGTTGTACACGGAAGCTAGACTTTTGTATAAGGTTACTCATCATAAAAATCCCAATAAAAGCTAAAGATATGCAAAATAAAGCAGTTAAAAATAAAACCAAATCCTTTAGCGCCAGACCAATTGCAGCACCAACTACAATAAAGGAACCGCTAGTGAAAGCAATTGTCCCTTGAATCAGCGCCATTCTTAGTCTAGACGTATCACCGCTTACTCTGCTTATTAAATCTCCTACACTTCTTTTATCATATTCAATTATCGGAAGTTTTAACAAATGACTTATTACACTACTCCGTGCTTCAAAAACAACGCCTTCTCCGATCTTCTGCAACAAATAATATTGTATAGTAGTAAGAATCATGGAAGCTGCTAATACAATCACAAGAAGAATTAGAGTTGAATTCACTACAAAACCCGAACTGTATTGCTGAACTAAATCTGCCACTAGGTTAGGTTGCAAAAGTGTTAGACATGCACAAATAATACCTAGTATGACTACTAGGAACAGTTCTAATTTATAACCATTAGCTAAAGCAAGTAATTCTCTCAAATTTGATTTTCGATGCTCTGATTTCCCCTTCTCTTCTTGGACTTTTTCAGGTGCTGACTTTATTTCTTTTTTAGGCATCTCCTCACTATGAGCTGCCACACTAATAACCTTAGTATACAAGCTAATTTCATCCGGCTCACCAATAGGTTTACCCTTTACTTCAACCCATGCATGAGCCCTAAAAGGTTCTAAAGCGAATCCTGTATTCCAACTTGCAGAACTTCTCTTTAACCACGCTGCCACTACAACAGCAATAGAACGCCTCAGACACCCCTCTTGACTTCTACACCTTCTGCTTACTGTACATACTGCATCACGGATTTCTAAAACTTCTTTCTCTGAAGCTGATGGTTTATTTTTTGTTATACGAGAAAATATCTTTTCGATTCTATTTGGACTAAGCCAATTCAACGGCACTGATATCAGAATTGCTAGTAGGGCAAGGAGTCTCATTTTCATTGACACTTTTTTTGGTTTCTCTGAAAAAAGTGCTACGTCCATTACACTATTCCCGCCTCTCTTAGCATAGAAAGAAATTCATCCACATCATTCTCTGCATTAGGTTTCTCTAGAGCGAAAGTTTCTTCCAATTTTTCCACTAATTCATTTCTCGATTTCCCATCAATTAATCCTTCTAATAAAAGTTTTCCCACATGATTTACTTGAAAATACACCCCTATACTTTTATCAAAAACCATAGCCCCGTTCTCTTGTTCAATAATTTTAACATTTATTCCTCTTTTTCTCACAACTTAACCACCTTTGCTTTTTTTTTGTTGAAATCAATTGTATTCTTGAGCCATCGTTCCACAGCGCATAGTCTCTCAAAATCAATAATTCGGTTGTGTAAAGCAGATGGCATAGATAACTCAGAGACCAGTATGTCTGGATCAACAACCCCTAGTTTGACAACATTAAGATCTTTAACGATAGAAATAATTGCATTCGCTGCCTCTTTATAGCCCCTATATAAAGCTGTTGAATAATCTCCTTTAAAGCCTCGAGTGAAAACTTCACGGGGAACAATCCCCATTGTAGCCTCATGAAGCATGGGTTTAGTTATCCCTGACTTTAAGTGATGCTGCATAGGTATCGATAGTGCAGATTCAATGATTTTTGTATCTAAAAATGGAGATTTCCATTTGTATTCTTCCCCGTAAATCAGGTTAAGTTGACCAATTACACGTGTTTGAAACAGCAGTGACTCTAGTGCTTGATGTTTAGAACGGTCAGAATCAAGACCTCCAGAAATTTTATCTACAGCATTTACTGCCGCTTTATAACTCAAAGAAAGACTGTCTTTGTTAATCCATGCTGGAACATTTATTTTTCCGGACCAATCCAACGCCGATTCCTTTTTGTTTGATCTATTGTATCCAAATCGGATTCCTATTTCTGATTTTATTGCTTCCTTAAAAGGCATATTGTTCATGAGATCAGACATACCCTTTAAAAAAGATATCCTTGAAATTAAGCAGTATCTAAAGCCAAGTGATAAACTCCTTAATTTATTTTGCCTTACTAGGGTCCAGGCATAAGCTGGCATAGGTGTAAACAATTCATCACCACCAAGACCAGTAAAATGAATTGAATTCCCGGGATTTTCGTTTAAACTAACGATCTTTTCAACATATCCCTCTGTATCTGCCCAAAAAATTGGGTGGTCGGGTAATTTTGATCCTGAGTATGGTGTATTGCTATCATATCTCTTACCAGACTCGCTTAAAGATGAGAGCGTGTTTAGAGGTGTATTCATATCCTCTGCAAACGAAGCAGCCCATTTAGAGTCACTATTCCAATTATTATCTGTTTTTGTGTGGTATAACTTGACATCTGTATCACAAAACTTTAGAAGGTAAGCAACCGATGCCGAATCAACACCTCCAGAGAGATCCGCTGATACATTGGCATAACGATTACTGCTTCTTATAACCTCAAGAAAGCCCTCTCTTATATTTTTCAATGTCAGATCCATGTCATGGTTCAAACCAGGTGCATCCCAAATTTTAACTTCTTCGAAAGTTTGATTTTTTCCATTTTTCAAAACACAAAACGGTTGTACTTTTTCTATATTTTCCCACATGGGTACATTTTGGAAAGGATAATAAGGCAAACTACTTATCAGATTTAATGCAACTGCTGCTTTTGAAATATCTAAATTAAAATATTGTGCTATATTCCAGGCCGAATCACTAACAACCATCGTGCCATCTAATTTACTCCAACATAGAGAGGTATCAAACAAAGCACCCCCTATAATTATTTCCTGACTATTAACCAGAACAAAAATACCCTCAGTAATTTTTTTTTGTATCATCAATGCCAATTGGGTAATTTCATGTGTTTTAACATAATCAGAAAAATTAGAGTATTCAGTAGACATACAATAAATTTCCATATCTCCATCAGTGTACTTAACATACTTTTGGTGAGAAACAATCATAACATCACATTTTTTTTTTATATGTAATTGATAAAGCAGTCCACCAGAGCTTAATTTTTCCATATCATTTAACAACATGCTAATAGTAGTCCACCCTCTCATTTAATTTTTATTATCATAAATAATGGTCACTGGACGTTCTCTCATTGTCCAATGACCACTTTTTAAAAAATCTAGATTAAGTATTTATTCCATCTTAGAACTCAATGCGTACGATAGCCTTACCGCCAAAAACATCTGTCCACTTACCGGCAAAAAAACCTTTAGTAGACTCTTTAAAACCAGCTACTTTCTCGATTGTTGGTTTGGAGTAAACATTTTTCATTGATTTCCACCTCCTTATTATCATATTTTTTTGTTACATACATTTACAAACAGAAAGTAAATAATCTATTTGTAATTTCATAGTATACTATTTATTAAAAAATTTATAATCAATGTAACAATATGCAATATACATGTAATAATTGACACTTATTCAATTGTAGTGTAATAATTTTACCAAGGAAAAAAAATCCTAATTTACAGTTTGACTCCAATCAAACATAATAGAATCGAATTTATCCAATGAGACTTGAAAGCTAACTTTTCAGAAGATTTACATGAAATTTTTGATGGTAGTTTGTATATTCCCAAATTAATCTCTTGCAGTTCACATTATTGAAGGAGTGTATTAACGTTGTTAAAAGTTGCAGTATGTGATGATGTTCCAGTTCTCGCAGAAGTAATTGAAAACTTGATTTTAGAATATGATTCTTCATTATTTGAAATAGATGTATTTAATAATCCTTTTAGATTAATTGAGTTCCTCAAATCGAATACATATGATTTGTTTATTTTGGATATTGAGTTTGGCAATATATCTGGAATTGAAATCGCAGAGGCCATTAGAGAAAATAATCTCACTTGTCCAATTATTTTTGTAACAAGTTTCAATGAGTATATGGAGAGAGCCTTTAAAGTTAACACTTTCGATTATATTTTAAAACCTGTAACAAAAGACAAATTATATCCTGCTTTAAATCGAACTATAAATTATTTAAACATAGACGATTCAAAATTCACTTTCACATTCAATAAAATTTTCTATAGTCTATCTCACAGCGAGATCATATACTTCGAGAAAAACAAAAGAAGGGTTCTGATTCATACCGCTTCTGATACTTATGAAACACTTCTTCAAACCAATGCACTTTTGTCTAAAATCAATGATCATTTTGTACAAGTTCATACTTCTTATATTGTGAATGCCAGACATATAAAAAAAGTTAGCAGTAATTCAATTACTGCTAACTTAGATGATACGAGAACTGTCGAAATACCCATGAGTCGTAAATTTATTGATAGCGCTAAAAAGCAAATTTTGATGAAAATAAGAGAACTTATGTAATGAACGATACTACTACAATTTTATTTAACTTTTTTATTAATTTATTTTTGACTAATTATTGGTTGTCTAGCAAAACCATTTTTTCAAAAAAAATCATGACGAAACTATTATTATGTTTCTTTTTTTATTCGATGATCTTATTATGCTTATTCTCTTTTCATAATTCATTTTTATTGGTGAATCTTATGTCCGCTATTATATTATTATTCATTATTAAGAAACATAATTTTGAAACAAAGAAAAAATTTATTCAGTTAACTTTTCTAGTTTTAACTTTTTCACTATGTGACTCTTTACCTCTCTTTTTTTTAAGGAAAATGTCACTATCAGGAATATTTGAATTTAATTTCATTCTCGTATTTTCAATGGTTTTCTCTTCAGTAATTTTGAAACTAATATCCATTTCTATTTATAGGATCATTTACTTACAGCAAAACAATTTAAGAAAAATATTAAATATCGCATTGTTGATGACCTTAATATTGACACCATTAATATCGTTACTGATCCTAGGAACATCTGTAGCAAACCTGAAAGAGGAATATCATGTTAATGGTAGCATTTTATTCATTATTATAAATATATGCATACTATACTTATATTTTACCCTTGGAAGCACCTTCGAAAAACTTGAGAAAACGAGAGCAGAAAAACATTTTTATGAATCAGAATTAAACTTTTTTAAACAACTTCAACATTCACAGTCTAGGTTATATTCAATCAAGCATGACTTGAAAAATCAATACATCGTTCTATCGGGGATGTTAGGCCAAGGAGATATTAGCGGAGCTGAAAAATATATTCAGGAATCAGTAAATAAGCTTCATAATATCAACAATTTTTATACTAACAACTATGTACTAAATTATCTACTTAATCAAAAAAAGACTGTGGCTCAAGAGAACGGAGTATCTTTGAATATTGAATCTTTTTTTCCTGAAAAGATTGAATTAGATAACGATATTCTTGCAATAGTTCTGGGAAATTTAATAGATAACTCTTTAAGTGCAGTCTTACGTCTAGATGACCCAAATGAGAGAAAAATCTCCCTTATCATTAAACAATTCAATAAAAACTTACTAATTGAAATTTCGAATGTATTTGACTTAAACGAGATTAGAACTCGTAAAAAAAGACTAAAAGAAGGCATAGGAATTAAAAATATCACGAGAATTGTTGAGGAAAATGGAGGGATATATAGTCAATGGGTGAGTAATAATCAATACATTGTAAGTATATTATTATTGAATGTATATGATAACGATTAAAGGGCCAGAAAGAGATATTCTCCAGTGCTCGTCTCTGACTATTCCGTCATTATATCTCAATTATTAGTCGGAGGTTTTTACAGACCTCCTCGTTCTATTTTACCACACTGGTGAAAAAACGATAAGACTTGTTTTTTCCAATAAATGCCTATATGATCAAAGATACAAATTGGGAACTTGGAGGATGAATCATTGCGAACTCTAGAAAGCCAAATTCATGATTTCTTTATATCTTTGGAAAAGAACGAAGAATACAGTGGAAGTGTATTGATCTCCAAGGATAATAAAATATGGTTTAATCGTGCATATAACTATGCCAATCGAGAGCACCAAGTGAAGAATACAACTGAGACAAAGTTCAGGATTGGATCAATAACTAAACAGTTTACAGCAATGGCTATCATGATACTTCAAGAGCAAGGTGAATTAAGCGTGTTGGATCAGGTCTCCAAGTTCATACCCTCGTATAAATACGGTGCTCAGATTCAATTGCATCATTTATTAACACATTCATCTGGGATTCCCAACATCACACAACTCCCTAATATTAAAGAATTAATGAAGCAACCCACGACAACCGAGAAAATAGTTCATTTGATCACGGATTTACAACCTGAATTTGTTCCAAATTCTACTTTCCAGTATAGTAATTCAGGTTATATTTTACTGGCGTACATTATAGAAAAGATTACAGGATTTACTTATGAACAATTTTTAAGTAAACACATCTTTTCACCCTTGGGAATGAAAAATTCAGGCTGCGATAACCATGGGAAAATTATACCTAACAGGGCGCAGGGCTATGAATACGATAATGATATCGTTAATGCGGCGTATATTGATATGAGTTTTCCCATTGGTGGTGGAAATCTTTATTCTACAACAGAAGATCTATTTAATTGGGACCAGTCATTGTATACAGAGAGATTAGTCACAAAGGAAAGCCTCAAAAAAATATTCACTCCCCATGGCTTTGGGTACGGTTATGGTTGGTTTGTAGATGAAGGTAAGAATCGGAGAAGAGTCTATCATGGCGGCGGTATTGTTGGATTCAAAAATGAGATCATCCGTTATGTCGATGACAGGATTACAATCATCATGTTGAACAATTTATCAACGACCAATGTGGAACGGATTAGAAATGATATCACAAAAATGATTTTTCAAGAATAGATATAACAAGCGCGATAATAGAAACAAAGAGGGGTTCAGCGCCCCTCTCTACGATTTCCAAGTTACTTACCTGCAAAACATATTTATATCATCCAATGCTGAATCAGCATGTCCTCTAACCAATGAACTCTCATCTCTTAATGCATCATGGATAAGTGGAATAATCAACTGTTTATTCACTGCCCCATGTATTCTTGCGATATGGCCAAAACAAAGAATGGCTATTCCTCTTATATTTTCATTTTTATGCCGAGTATATGGCACCATCAGTTCTTGTACGAACTCTCCATCATCCGCATTTAATGCTAGATATAACAAGCCATTTACGATTGTGTCAGGGTTTTCGGAGTTGATTCGGTTTATAATCTCTTGATTCTTCTCTATGTTGTTGCTGTAACGTTCTACTCTTTCGTGAACAATATCATCCAGTTCCTTTTCGAAGGAATCGATTTCCTGCCATATTTGTTGTGCAGATTTATTATCTGCGCTTCTAAGCTTTTCAAATGCATGAATTAATCTTTTCTTTGTTTGAACTTCTTTATCCGTTTGTTTTAAAATGGTTTGTTTATCTCTATACATGATGTAGTGTTTTTTGAAGTTCTCACGAGCCTCCGCAAGTGAATAGTCTTGATTGGGTCCGCCCCAAACTTCATCTGCATGCGGATCATCTTGCCCATCGTCTTCCCAGTCACATAAACAACATATCTCCCAACCTTGTCTTTCCTCCAGTGTGGGATAGCCACAACAAGGGCAATGAAATCTGTTCATATTGGTAGCTCCTTTTCTTACCAGCATCGCCACCTACTCTACATTCACTATTCCAATAAAGCTCTATTTAACATGGTCCTCAAAAGAAATCTGATATTCAGAATAGTTTGAAGGATTACTTTTTTCGAATATTTTCAGAATAGCGGGTTCCCGGAAATCGATAGCATCTACGGAAAAATAGATCATCTTCATATCTCCTTTCACCGTATTATTAATCTTATATGATTCAATGACTGTTCCGTCCTGTATCAATTCGGTAGCTAGCATCCTAGCCGTTCCTCTCTGCACATAAGCAGCAAATGAAATAGAATTATAGTTGATCAAGCTCATAACATCATCAATAGATGCCGTCTCATCGTACAACATATATTGATTATATGAGTGTGCTGTCACCAATCTGTACGGTGTGTTGATAAAAACATCCATGTATTCAAACGTACTATCCTTGCTGGTCGATGATAATAAAGGTAATTTAAAACTCTCACGAAACACCTCATCCGTTTCTTTTCCGTCATTGATCGCCTCAATGATTTTATCATCTGTTAAATAATAGATGTATTCGGTATCAGCTGGTTCTGTTTCGGGTTTCTTGTCAACTATTTCGTTTGTTGCATCTGATCCATATGTATTCTCTTCTTCTATAACATGTTCACTTGCTGGTAATTCTAGTGAATCTGAGTTACTATTTGCACTTCCCTTTTCAACCAAATCATAATTCGTTAATACATACAGCGAAACACTTACTCCTACAGAAACTAATAATAAAAAGTATAGAATTTTAGCCTTCATTGAATGTGCGCCACCCTTTAGTTTAGCTTATCGTCAAAATGTACAACGCAATTACCATACCATATTCATTTTTCGCAACAGTCGGAACGAAATGGTGAATTGCGACTCTCTATATAGACTCCCTCCTTCAATAAATTGAATTTAAGTATATACTACCATCATGGACCGAGAACTTGTAATTATATTATCGTATTATGTCAAAAAGTAGCGTGTTCCCCCTTTGCTCAAATTTTGCCCCGCGGATTGACCGATCCAAAAATGTGATATGGCGTTATCCCCTTTGTAAATAAGCTGTCAATCAGTCCGACCAACTCTTCTGACGACAGATCTTTGCCGTTTCGTATCCAAAGGCGAAACATAGATATTAATGTTGATATGTAAAACTCAATGATATATGGTGCTAAAACATCATCGGATGGAAAATCCACAATCAATCGTTCAAAGGGAATTTCCCTTTTTAGGCGTTCCACAAAATGAACAGAGCCATAGTCGCCCAAGAGGGCTTTCAGAATTGCAATGTCCTCTGCATTTTCCAAGCACTGAAGTGCATCTTGGAACGTATGTGTAGAGAACTCTCTGCCTGCCATTTCCTCGTTAATGGACTTCAAAATACGCTCTTCAACGTAGTCCAACAACTCATAGATATCTGTAAAGTATTGATAAAATGTACTGCGATTATATCCTGATTGGTTAGCGATCTCTTGAATGGATATTTTTTCGATTGGTTTCCGGCTATATAAATCGCAGAATACATTTACAAACGTCTGCCTCGTTTTGTCCGTGATTTCAGGTTGCTTATGCATGATTCCCCTCCATTTTCTGTTCAATCTGTTCAACCCATGATACGACAGATATTAAAATTCTGATGGTTGATGACCATATAATGAATCCATACAATAACATTATACAACACGTTGTTGGATCATCAACAAGAGCTAAAATATATTTTCAGGGAGGCAATATGAGAATTTTATTCTTTGGTAGAGGTTTAATATCCACCCAATATGCTTGGGCTTTGGAAAAGGCAGGGCATACCGTTGAGTTCTATGTTAGGAAAGGGAGAAAAGCAACCTTCGGAGGCTATATTGAGCTTGAAATGTGGGACGCACGAAGAGGAAAACAGTTCATAAAGGAAAGCTGGAACGTCCAACTTCATGAAGAGATACGTCCTAATTATGATCTCATTATTGTAAGTGTCCACACGGAACATCTTCCAGAGGTAACACAATTACTGTCGACTGTTGGAGGAACCACTCCTATCTTCATATTCAATAACATTTGGCAAGATTTGAAATCAGCCATCTCACCCTTGGTTATGAACAATGTTGTCTTTGGCTTCCCAGGAGCAGGAGGCGGCATCACGGACAATACACTTAGAGGCGGCTTTTTTAAAATGATATTTCTTGAAAAACCACGGGCTGGCACGGAACAAATAAACAACATGGTCAAGGAACTATTTGAAAGTGCCCATTTTAAAATTAGTTGGATCAAGGATATGCAAAACTGGCTATGGAATCACTTTGCCATGAATGCGGCTATGGAGGCCGAGGTGTTGAGACGAGGAAGTTTTCCAGCTCTTTTGAATCATCGTGACTCATTCGCCAATGTGGGGAAACATATGAGGGAAATTGTACCTGTACTTAGAGCAAGAGGTGCTAAGATTGATATCATTTCTCTACTTCTGACTAAGATCCCACCACCACTTCTCAGTATGCTTTTTAACAAGGTTATTTTTGCAAAGGGCAGCCTAGCACGACTTTCCATTGAATACAACAATACCAAAGCAGGTTTTTCAGTAATTGAAGTTGTGAAAGAAGCCAAAAAGTTAGGAATATCTTTACCCCGTCTTACTGCAACTCTTGAAAACAATCAACGACACAACGTTACTGACAATTGATCCATCCGACGAACAGAAGCTACAACCGATGCTTTACGCTAAACATGTTATTTTGGTAAAAAACAACAATGGCCCGAACGCTAGAAGCTTCGGGCAAAGTAGCTATTTAATCAGGTTCATACGGCTTATTTCTAGCCATATTAGACGTGACTCGACCTGAAAGCCTTTAACATTAAAAACAATTGATTATGAAAATGGACTTCATTCGTATAGATTTTTTTAAATAAACCAATGCACTTATCTATGATTTCCCCAGTGAACTTTTGGGACATGATGGCTTTATTCGAATAGATTCTTACTGTCTTCCAGTCATGAATAATTTGGTCCAATAACGGGTCAAGCGTATGTTTTGCATGGATATGATCCATGTTGTACTTATAGAGCGTATTTAACCTGTATTTCTCAGAACATTTTCTATAAATCGTACTACTCAGTGTTTCTATAATCGTTTCATTTTGTAGAATGAGCTCGTAATTTTCTGCGAGCAACAGTATATTATTCAAACTTTTCGTTATTTCATGTTGATACCTACACATATTTTCAACGAATGTATTGATGGTTGTGTCTGCTGACTTCTTATTGTCCAAGATCTCATGATTACCGGGGGGCACTAGCGCATATTCCCAAAAGTAGTCTGGCATCTTTACATGTTCCGAAGTCATGCATGACGATTTAAATTCTGAAAATGGCAGAGAATATTGTCTATATTCCGTAATATCATCAACCGTATATATTTCCTCGTTCGTAACATTGAAACCATAGACAAAAACAGGGTGCAATCCATGTTTTTTGTTATAATAAAAGTCTCTCCCGCGTTGATAAAATAAATCAATGAAGATGGAAATCGGATGACCACTAGAAATAGAGCTTATGATCTCATCTTGTAACGTATCTAGTGCAGGAGATTTTTTACGAATAGAGATCCCCATTTCCTCAAGGATCTGATCTCCCTCCTCAAGATCCAACACCTCTAACTTGAAATATCCTCTTGTTTGTATTTTTTGTTCATTAAATCTATAAATACTAATGACATTATTCAAAATCGGCAATTCATTTTTTCTGAAATATCTAGCAAGTGTTAACATCAAATTGTAGCCGCAATTAAAATAAGGAAAATTATGATGAGGAAACATTTTTGTCATACCGTCGAAGGGCTGAAAGGTGTCCAGGGAAATCATTTCTTCCATACCATATTTCTCCTATACTAGGACGTGTCTTGAAACCTACTGAAGTGCATCTTTTACCGCCTTTTCGCCCCCTGCTACGTCACTTTCCCTTGACGTGCCCCGGCACGCCTGCGGAAAACTTCCTGGCTTGGAACGAAAATTCAGCAAAATCTGCCGCCTTCAGAGTTTTCAGACACGCCCAAAATTATTGTTGATATTACGGCTTTATTCCCTCTTAACAAGGTTCATCATACGGTATTGCCGCGTTCCAGCCTTCATCTCTTCATATTTCTTCGAGCCAGGCAATGCGATGAAATCATTAATATCTCCAATATTCGTGCTCGCTTTGGCGTTGCTCGCAATCCCTTGTGTGCCAGTACGCTGCTTCGCACTCTCATCACATGATAGAAGAACATTCGAAGTCACATCCTGATTACGGATTACAGACAGGCCTGCTTCCTCTAACAGTCTGACGTTCTGCGCTACCTGATCTCCCAGCATCAACTCCGTATACAGAAATACACCGCCAACTCTCATGATCCGATACACCTCTTCATAGAATCGTGATCGGTTCGGATAGGCATGTGCGGATTCTATATTTAACACTACATCGAAGCTCTCGTCTGCAAACGGTATATTCTCCGCATCGCCGACGAGATAGAAAGATTCCCCCCCTCGGGATTTGGCATTACAATAGGCTATATTCGCTGGGCAGATGTCGAGACCGACAATAGACAGCGGCTTGAAATATTTAGACAGAGCTGCTATGTTCCCTCCCCTGCCGCATCCGATGTCGATCACCTGCCGCTCCCGAATCTCCGTCCTGCCCACTGTCTCCAGCAGCAGCTTGACTGAGTTTCTATTCCATGCATCGCCCGGCTCGATTACCGCATGTTGCTCACTCCCGTCCGGGACGTAACCATAATTTAAGAAGGTGGCGAATCGGCCTATACCGGACAACGCAAGGGAGTGCGAAATCTCGCTATAATCCCGAATTTCAGCCTCTTTCCGGTTCCATTCGGAAGGGTGGGCAACCTGCTCCCGCCGGTCGAGCATCGATACATAACGATCATCGATCGTATATACCGCATCGCAGTTGCAGCATTGCAGCAACGCCTCCGACTGGACCAGCACACCCTTGCAGCTGGAGCATACCAACTTTGCATACAGATGCTGTATCATGACTATCACCCTGCCGATATATGCATTTGATTCATCGCGTACACATTGAAGTAATTGGGGATATTCAAATCTTCGTAGTAATCGATCACGACATTGAAGCCGTTGGTTCGGAAAATGTTCTCTAGCCTGCTGATCTGTTCTCCGTCCAGTCCGTGCACCTCCATTACAATTTGCCTGATTTTGCCCCAATCCTCCAGCTCTATGCCTTCCAGCGCCTCAAACTCACTTTTTTCCACATCGATTTTGAGCAGATCAATGACGTTCATATCATAATAACGGATCATTTCAGAGATCGTAGTTAACTTGCATCGATGGATTTGTTCATTCAGAAACTTCGGCGACATCATTTGATCCACAAACCGGTTTAGCATGCGCGGGTCGTCGAAATGATCCCGGTAATGGTTGATTAACCCGTATCGGAGATCCTGATCGTGGTTCTCCCGGTATCTGATCTGGACAGAATCCGTGGACATCGTGGGGAAATAGGCAAACTCCGCTTCCTTGATCTCATTGGAAAGTCCGACGTTAACTGTTGTTACGCGAGGCAGCGAGCTCGTATTCATCTCCAAGAGCTTAAACGTCGGAGGCAGTGGCTCAAAGGCATATACCCTGCAATTGCTCTTGCTGCTGACATACAGGGTGAACATGCCGATATTCGCACCAACGTCCATGACCGTGCCATGATCCGGGAGCGTAATCCCATGCTTAAAATACATCTCCTTCTGGAAAATCTCGTTGTAGAGGAACTCGGTCTCGCCTACGTTGTTTTGATAGATTTCGATCCCGTTGTGCAGCCGCTTCTTGGTAGTAGTCTCTGTCTGCGGCGAAAAGCTCTTGAACTCCATCTTGCTCATGCACTTCACCCTCTCAACCATTTGTTATTAGCATTTCTCTAACTGCTGGCACTCTCATAGTGTCTGACGGCCAGCTTCCAGAACAGCCTGACGACCAGAAGCGATATCACAGGAGCTACAAAAATCCATATCCCAAGGAAGAAGTCCAAACGGTCGATCAAATAAACCGACGGCATGTTGGTAATAAACAAGATAGGCACGACATACAGCCCTATCCTCTGTAGCCATTTGGGGTATATGTACATTGGCATATTGTTGAAATCCCAACACTTATCAATTATGTCGAAGATCGAACCGGACTTCACCGTCCAGAAAGCAAGGATTTGCGGAAGCAGAAGCACCGAGTAGGTCACGATCGTGCTGCTCAATATCACGCCGATATATCCGGCCACGTGCATGAAACTTGGCTCGATGCCAAGACGCCGCCAAGCCACTACGATCATCGTGATCCCGGCGATCAGGTTCGGAATCGGAAACGCGTAGTTAACGTTTCGGAACGAAATCATGAACTGCAGCGATAGTGGCTTCGTCATATACAAGTCCAGCGTTCCGTTGCGGATATGGCCGGAAAATCTATAAAAGTTATCCATAAACAATCCGGTATAGATTGCGATCATAATCGTATAGGTCCCGGTGAAGATCATCATCTGGTCAGGAGAAATTCCATTAATTTCGATCCCCAGCTGGAAAACGAAGATGACATAGATCAGCTTGGAAAACAGAAATACGGTCTCCATGATCAAACCGGAGTAGAAATTCGCTTTGTATTCCATATAACCGACCAAACTGTTCTTTGCGAAAATAAAAAACATACGTACGTGCTTCCGAATCTCACTCAAGCGGATACTCACAGATCTAACCTCCAACGGCTACATATTTCTTCATCCCGGAATCCCAAGCCAACTTGGAAATGACCAAAAGCACCGTTACCCAAACGGCCTGCAAGAGGAGCCCGCTCACGATCTCATGAACCTCCAAGCTCCCGAGGATGATCTTAACCGGGAAGAATACGACATACTGGAACGGTAAATAGCTGGAGATTGTGGCAAACGTATCTCCGAAAATATTAAGCGGAAAGATGGCGCCGCTGAGCAGATAGACGCCTTGATTGAACGCGATATACACGCCCCAAACCTCAGTAATGATGAACGCGAGCGCACTAATCGAATAAAAAAGCAGGAAGTTGATGAGCATTCCGAACAAAATACTAACCAGGAACATAACGATCTGTCCCACTCTAAGCTGAAACCCCCAAATCTGAGTAAACACGGTCATCAGTATGACGAATAAGACAAGGACGACCCCGGTCTGAACCGTTTTCTCACCGAAGAAATTGCATATCCGATAGCTGAAATAATGAATGGGCTGAGCGATAAATTTGCTTAGTCCGCCCGTCTTGATGTCATTCGCGATCTCCCCCTCGAAGCCGGCAGAAACCAGCTTGGAGACGACGCCGGACAACACGGAATAAATGATGATCTGTGAATACGTATAGCCGTTAATAATCTCTTGCGGCGAACTGCGGAACACAGCTGTCCAGAGAAAGCATTGGACGAGTATGATAAAGCCGCCGCTGATAATGCCCATCAGGAAATCGGTCCGGTACTCCATCGCGTTCTGAAGCGCAAGGATGTACGTCCTTTTATATTTCTGCAAGGCTTTCATGTCTGACCCCATCTTTCTGATATAAGCTTTCGATGCCTCGCTCGACAGGTATATCTTCAACTGTGAAATCGAGGATCGGGAACCGGTCCAGTATCATTTTGGAAAGCCGCTGGAGGTCATGCTTGTCAATTTCCATGACGGCATTCATGCCGTCATGTTGAGTAATCGTGCCATAGTCGCTTAGCGCTTGCCTCGGCACTTCATCCGTAAATTGCAGCTTGATAATCTTTTTGGCATGCAACAGCTCGTTCACACGCCGAAGATCGCCGTCGTATACGATCCTCCCCTGATTGATGATAATCGCTCGTTTGCATAGATCCTCAATATCCGCCATGTAGTGGCTTGTCAGAATGACCGTTGCCTTCGTCTGCTCGTTATAATCTTTCAGAAACTCCCGAATGCGTTTCTGCGAGATCAGATCGAGTCCGATTGTAGGCTCATCCAGGAAAATCACCTTAGGCCGGTGGATGAGCGACGCAATAAGTTCCATCTTCATCCGTTCCCCCAGCGAGAGTCTCCGCACCTGAATATTAAGCAGATCTTTAACGTCAAGCATCTCCGTAAGCTCATCAAGAACAAGGTTGTAGGGCTTATCCTCGACCTCATAAATGCATTTGTTCAGGTACAACGATTCGTTCGCCGGTAAATCCCACCACAACTGTGATTTCTGTCCCATCACGATTGAGAACTGCATCTTGAATTCTTTTTTTCGTTCCCAAGGGACATAGCCTAATACCTTCGCTTGCCCGCTTGTCGGATACAAGATGCCGGACAGCATCTTAAGCGTAGTTGTTTTGCCAGAACCGTTCGGGCCTAAAAATCCGACCATCTCACCCTGCTCGATTACAAGGGATATTTCGCTAACCGCTTCTTTGATCAGTGATTTCCGCCTCACTAAATTTTTGAGCGATTTTTTGAGCCCCAGTTCTTTCTCGTAATACTTGAAGCTTTTGGATAACCCCTCCATCTGGATAATACTCACTTGTGCACCTCATTTATGTGAATTTAGAATCGTTATACACCGTGCAAATGCAAGACACTGCACTTGGAACAAGCCGGTGTCAGTCGTTCATCCATCATTTCCCTTATCCTTCTGTAGGTCATGCTATGCCATAATTCCTGTACAGACGTATCATGTAATTTGCCGATCTCGAACTCCTTGAAAAATTTGCATGCGATAATTGTTCCATCGGGCGTAATGTCCATCCGATTCGAGAGCGCCAGGCACTTCTTGTTCATCGTGCCTTTACCCTTCACCTCTTTGCCGAGCACGAAATCTTCAATCTGGTCATGATCCAGATTCGGCTGGTAGCGTAAACGCATTTTCCAGACCCGATTATTCACCCGATCCAACTCGCTCATCAAAGCAGGGATACGCTCCGGATTGAGCTTGTAGTTAAAGGCGTGCCAGCTTCGTTCGCCTTTGTGCTCGCTCGCCGGAAGGAAGTCGAACTTCTCGTCAAAGTAATTGTCCATTCCCTGCGTGCATTCGTCCGAGATGTACCACGGGAAGCAGACCATGACCATATCTACACCGACGCCCTCCAGAAAGTCCAGTAGATCGTAAAGCTTGTCAGTCATACCATCGTTAACGACGGTATGGATCGTAATTTTGCCCTTGAACCGGTTTTCCTTGCGCAGCTCGACCAGCTTCCGGATCGCATCTATCGCCTTGCTGAATACCCCTTTGCCGCGAAGCGCATCATTCTCTTCTTCGAATCCATCAAGCGCAATGAGCAGCTCCAGGTTGTCGGAGATTCTCAGCAAGGCGTCCAGCTTTCGCTCGATCAGCACCGCGTTCGTACAGATCGTCGTCTCACGAGGATGGGCTTCAAGCAAATCGGCTAAACGGTCGAAATGGCTGTATACGAGCGGCTCGCCGCCCCAGATATAGAGTCTCGACTTGGCTGGTTCCGTCTCAAGGATCAGCTTCTCCAGTAGCCCGTAGTCGAGCTGTTCGCGTTGCTGCTCCGGTGTCATGAAGTGATGGTAGCCGGTGTCATTCCATTGATAGCAATGTTTGCAGCGCAAGTTGCATTGGTTCGTCAGTTTAATCCCGACCGACTCTGGCAACGGTGTCGCGTAACCCGCTATTTTCTCCATGTTCCGCTTGGTTTCCACCGTATTCTTGATCGTACGTTTCAATATTTGCAGATCCTTAGCGGAATGCTTAATCTCAGATTTCGGATTCATATCAACACACCCTTCTTAAACGTAATAGGTCATTCACATGAATCAGTAGATATAATACCTTGAACAAGCCGTACAAATCGGAAGCATATTTTTTTTCATATACGCGCGATACTCTTTGTAATTGTCACTGCGCCAGATATCCAGCAAATTCTCTTCGTTCACGTTGCCGAAGGTCAAATCATAGAAAGCATGGCAGGGCGAAACATCACCTCTTGCCGTAATCTCCGCATAAGTCCATGGAAGAGAGCAACGGTTTCGTTTATCCGCCATCTGATGGAAATGTCCCGAGAAATAGTTGTGCAAGTTCTGTTCATCTATCGTCTTCGGATAGGTAATCACATCGATACTGTTTTTCAAGCAATACTCTTTAACATTATTGAGCTGTCTCGTCAATTCGGGAATATCGATCTGGCTGAACGAACTATTGTCTTTCCAGACCATCCCCTTGGCATACGGAGCTTCATGCACGCCGAATTCCTCACGAAGAACCTCCACATATTGGGCATACTGCTCTTCCGTGGCATAGAGCTGCACTTCCATGCTGATATGGTCCAACATTGACAAGTCGATATGCTTAAAGAAAAATTCCTCGACGTACATATAGGTCAAGGGTGTGATGATAAAGGATACACCCATCTTCGGAAATTGCTTGCCTTTGCTTTGCCGGAGCTCATAGAGCTTCTCGATTCCTTTGATTACTTTCTTGAATACGCCTTTGCCCCTCTGCCTGTCGTTGATTTCCTCAGGGCCGTCGAGCGACACCCAGATCTTATTAGGCGGAGTCTCGACTAACATCTCGGCATGCTTCTCAAGCAGTGTGCCGTTCGTGGGGAAGTCCGCTATGCTTCCATAATGATTGATCATGGCGAGAATATCGCTCAGCCAAGGGTACATCAGCGGCTCGCCGCCGAAGAAATCGTAATATGGCTTGCCGGGGCTGCACTCGACAATGATCTTTTTGATCAGCTCCGGGTCCAGCTGCGCTAATGTTTTTTTGCTTTTGTAAGGCCCTTCGAGTCCCCATTCATAACACATCTTACATCGTAAATTGCACTCCTCTAGCAGCTGCAAGACGATCCATCTCGGATAGCTTACCGTATCCTTGGCAACACTCAATTTACTTAAGCTCATTGCATTACCCCTTCTGCCATTGATATCTTACGTCTTCGTTAACGCAACCCTTGAGCAGTAGTGATCCACATAGTTCGTCCGTTCACCGGGTCTGTTCTTGATCGCTTGATGCATCTCTTTAAGGATATCTACAGAAAAATCCATCTCTCGCCACTTCTCGTAGCGTATTCCAAATCCAAGCGACTCCCACAATTCCAGATTGCTAAGCTCATGACTGCCGAACGGCTCCAGAAGAATAAGAGGCGTTTCGGAGGCAAGCGAGTCGATCAATGTGCCCGCTCCCGGCTTGGCTACGATAGCCATCGCCTCAGAAGCGACGTCAAATAACCAATGATGATCAGCCTCAGCGGTATATGAATTCGTATCTTCTCCTGCTATTTCAATGTATGGCGGAAATTCGTGCAGACCGTTCGCGCTCTTCACCCAAGAACACCATTCCGGATCGTTCATCCAATATCGGTGATCGGGATCGGGCTTCGCTTCCTTCCAGTCGTAAGCTACAATATCAAGCCCATAGTTATGACTGGCAAGCTCTGGAATTGTACTTTGATAAGTGCCCATCCCCCAACCGCCGCCATGAACAACAAGCCGCCGCTTCCTTGATTCGAAAGGCAGTGTCGTACCAGGAAGAACCGGGATTTCGTATCGAATTGCCATCTTATCGGTGTCATAGAGACAAGCATTGTAATAATGCTCGTCATACCGGGGATGAAACTTCTTCAGGCTCTTCCAGGACGGAGCCAGATCTGAATCGACGTAGAGCAGGTCTACATGAATCGGATTCGGCAACATCTTCTCCCTATACAAATCCAGAATATAGATCCAGTGTCCGGATAGCGATATGAATTCGTAGCGTTCTTCCGCTTTCCAGGTCTCCAGCAATAACTCAACCTGGGCATAATCTATACTATTGCGGATATCCATCGGCATTCGAGCCGAAATATTGGCAAGTGCGAAATTACTGTGGTAAGCCGTCCTGCTATCTGCAATATGCTCCCTCTTGTCGTGCTCCAAAAAGCTTTCGAACACGAGCACTTCCGCCTTGATATCCCTTTTCCCGAACTCGCTTGCAGCTAACAGACCGGGTATATAGAATCCCAGACCGAAACCCGAGCATAGAATCGTTACTTTACGCTTCCCCATAAACTCTCTTCCTCCATCCATGGTTTCAAGCACTTCGGAATGCATCAGGGGGCGATCTTGAAGGATAACGACAACAGAACCTCCTTAAGTTTCGCGGACAATCGTTCGTTATCCCCTGTCCCCTCGATCAGCGAATAATACAATCTGCCCTTCACTTGCTTATTCCGGATTCCCTTGCACTCGCTGACGGCCTTGTTAATAAAGAGTGTATTCGCGCTTAACGGTAGCATGCCAAACCCTCGATCAGGCTTATATAGAACACCCTCGCGGTCCAGCAATTCCAGCAATCGATCAAATGATACATCCCCTGCAAACTGTAAGGTCGCATGTGTCATGCTGCCGGCCGTATCGTGCTTCTCGAGATACCGGTCAACATAATGCTTGATTAGACTCATTGATTTTCTTGCGTTGACCTCAACAATCGGAACGATACGGCCGTCTCTTAGTAGCATCGAATCGACGCATACGTCGCCGTGATAACCCGACTGATAAAGCTCGCGGGCTACCAGCTTCATTACATCAAAGTACTCCGCTTCGTGTAGCCTATGAAGCAGCCTGTCATCGGCTGTATAGGAGCCTTGGTAAGCGAATTTGTGATTGACCACTTGCTGCACAGAGACATGACGGTACGCACCGTCCGGATCGATGTGGAATTGGCAAGAGAAATCCAGCTCTTTGAGGAGGAACGGCTCAATAATAAACCGAACCGTTCTTCCCTTTCTGCACTGATCGGCGAGATAAGAGGTGACCCGTTGCAGAATCGCTTCCGACTCGATTAGCAAATTCCCCTTCCCGGATACCCCAAACTCATCTTTGATCAGAAAGGGGCCTTGTTTCAGCAGAGCCAAGCCGCTTGATAGCAACTCTTCGTGGGAATAGACCGTCTGGCTGTCACACTGAAGCCCCAGGCGACGGTTCAATTCGGTTGAATACAGCTTAGAATTAACCGTCTGAACCGTCTCGACAGCTAGACAATCCTGTTCCAGCCCGAAACGCGCAGCAGCACGGTCCACTCCCGGAATGACCGCAAAGGGCGATAACCGAGCGCCGTTTAGCCAATCGGGATCAATGTCACCCACTTGATCCGTTGAGGTGAGCAGGTCGAATATATTGGCGGTTCTGCCTGCGCTTCCTCCATCAGGACTCTCAAGATCGCTTGAATTGGACAGAAATTGGAATCCGATCTCATGCAAATACGCTTTATGAGAAGCGTTCATTCGATAACGGGTAATGAGCCTATCCTGCGCCCCGCAAAATGGGAAGAGTAGCTCATCCATGGCCATCACGACATTCTCCATTTCAGGATCGTGAACCGACGGCAGTTTGGCTTGATTAGGGTCGCGCCAGAAGCGTTCCGCGTCAAACATCCCGATAATGAGCTCGGACTTGCCTCTATCGTTCATACAGATGCCGTCTTCTGCAGCTCCGAGATATAATTGCAGAAGATTGTAACCGATTCCATGCAATCGAAGTCGAATTGTTCAAAATCGATTTCAATGCCGAAGTTCTCCTCCACCTTCAATAAGAAAGTAATTAGCTGTAAAGAGTCCATTCCCCCGTCTTCCATGATGCTGGAATGCCCATTCAAGCTGTTCTCCAGCTGGGCGTCATCCTTGACTTCGCTTATCATCGCTATGATTTGTTCCTGCATAGGTACCTCCCGTTTAATGGATAAATTGACCCTATATAAGTTGAACTAAAGATTTTACACATTCCACTCCGATGACAGAACAACCTTCCCATCGCTGTTATCCCCAGATTTTTTTCGATTCCCTTTTTAAAAGGGAAAATCCGGTGAACAGCGTATGCTTCCGATGCAGCTTTCTTGCAGAAAGCTTTTAAGCGACCGCTCCGCTTTTTCAGGTTTTTTCTGTCCTCTTCGTTCACGTGTAAATGAATAGTTAAACTTATATAGTGATAATGGATCGTTCAAGTGAGTGCATTATGCAAACTGATCGCCGGTTCCAAGTCCATGATGGTGGCTTCCGGAAGATTCTTCAAATTAACTGGCTGTTCATACGTAAGGTTGGTGAGCGTTGCGTTGCTCCCAAACGAAATAGGAATGGTTCTATGCATGATTCACAAGATGTCGGGTCAAATACTAGGAGAGATTCTTGAGGTGATTGGATTCTCTGTGGTGTGGTTGTGCCGGAAAAAGCGCTTGAAGCAATGCGGATCGTTGAAAGCTGAGACGGCAATAGCCTGCCAGCAAACGGAATCTTTAAGACAAGAGCAAAGGTTTGGCTTACGCAATACGCTGTATCGCAACGATTATAATCCCGGCATCACTCCCTCCATGAATATGCCCTGTTCACCACGGGCTTCGGGTTAAGGATTCTATTCGAGTGCAGAAGAGATATCCACAATTAACATCATTGGCTCCCGCAACATTACTAACTGCCTACCTTCTTCAGCCATCGTTCAAGGAATATGGATTCTTCATTTTCTATATTCGTAATCAGCGTTTGTAAGTTTTCGGAAATACTCGTATCCCTTGTCAAATTATATTTAATCGCTAGATTCACAAGGATCTTTGCTTTAAGTTCAATGGCTGTGAATTCATCTATATGCTCTTGATTTAATTCAATCAAATGCCGATTATCGTACAAGTACTTGAGTCTTAGCGTCATGATCTTCTTATGATCATAAAGTAAATGAAAGGGTCTTATATCAAGCATAGCCTTATGTTCGGATGTCTCTTCCGCATAATTAAATAGAGTTGTGTATATTTGCATGCCGAAGTCAAGATTATGCCTGTCGCCCCCATAGTTGAACATCTCCCAATACTCCGGCGTTTTGTTAGTGAAATAATTTCTTATCGAATTCACTAGGGTATCTGCACTGAATTTATCCTGATATTGATTATTAAATGTATACAGATAAACCATTTCTCTTAGATAATCATGATTCGTTGTTAGATGATTCATGTCAAACGCTAGATTGAAATCATTAAATGATATCTCAGCCTGACTATATACCCCGTTCTTAAAAAAATCGGAAACATACAATATCTCTCTATCCAAATCATAGCCATATACAAATATGTCATGATGCAATTGAAGTTTATTGTAGCGATCGCTTAGGGGCACGTAGAAATAATTGATCATGGTATGGACATAGTTATTCGCATTAATATTTTCTATAATAAAATGAATAACAGAGTCCCATTTAGTTGTTACAGTATCTCTATGTATCTTTTGGGTAGTAATCCATTTGCACGAATCCGAAGGCCGCAGCTCATAAGTCACAGGGAAATAAAAATCTCCCCAATGATGTTTATAATCTTTGTTAATGAATAATTGGATATAATTGTTGAATATCCATGGGTGAGCGCACTCGTAATGGGTAAGTATGGACAAGAGATGAGCATGTTGCGTATAGGTTGTAATCATCGGATAACTGACCGGCAATAATTTTCTGCCTAACGTTTGAGTTGAATTTTTCAACCTTTCGTTCACCCCTGGTTATTTGGTTAAATGGCTTAAAGATTCCGAATCAGTATATCTCATTTAGCAATAAGTGCTTCGTACTTGCCCTGTCCAGTTTTCCTGTTTTTGTTTTTGGAATGTTATCGATAATCCTCCATTGCCTAGGCACTTTATACGATGACAAATGCAATTTGCAATGTCGTGTCAGTGCATCTATATCAATCAGGCATTCATTAAAAACTTTCAGAAATGCGATGGGAACCTCGCCTAACAGATCATCGTGTACACCAACAACCATGACCTCCTCCACTTCTTTCAAGCCGTACAAAAAATCCTCGATTTCTTCCGGATAGATATTGATACCGCCAGATATAATGATATTCTTCTTGCGGCCTGTCAGTATAAGACACCCTGATTCATTCCAATATCCCAGATCCCCTGTCTTTAACCAGCCATCGACAATGGTAGCGTTCGTTAACTCCGGGTTTTTGTAATAACCGAGCATCACATTCGGGCCCTTGACCCAAATTTCTCCGATTGCTGCTCCTTCAACCTCATTCTCTTCTTCGTCAACAAGACGAATCGAAACGTCATTGATGGGTGTTCCACAGGATAAGTAGCGCTCTCCCCGTTCCATCATGCTCACCCGCGGAGAAGCTTCGGTCAATCCATAGGTTTGAATAATGTCCGCATGAGGAAATACAGTTTGAAGATGGTCTACTAATTTCGCGGGAGTCGCCGAGCCGCTAATTACAATACATTCAATGGAATCAAAGGCACTCCAGTTCTTTGTCTGATGAAAATCGGAAACAAAGTGCATCAATTGCGTAGGCACCGCCGAGAATGCCGTAACCGCCTTATTCTGAAACAGTTTAAACGCGGTGCGTGGCAGCATGGGCAAGCTGATAAGTTTAATTCGGGTTCCATATAACATGCAAGAAATCAATTGCGTGACAATCGTAGAACTGAAATGAACGGGCATCGTTACCAGAAACGAATCTTGATCCGTATACCCCACCTTTCCGCCATGTGCCAGCGCATTCGTTAATACATTCCGATGGGATAACATAACGATTTTAGATTTTCCGGTTGTGCCCGATGTAGGAAGGAGAACCGCACATTGATTGGGATCGGACTGATTGGTTAACGAGATCGATTCGAACGAAGGCATGGGTTCTTGCGATACATCCTGAGCGGTAACCCAAGGAATGTCACAATTTAAATAAGCAGGCTGTGCAGATTTGCTGATAACCAATTTGGCGTCACTGGCATTTAAAATATTTTCAATCTCAGTATTGGATGCCGAATAAGGCACCGGTACTAACACATAACCGCAGAATTGAATGCCAAGCGCCGCAAAAATGAACAAGGGCTCATTATTTGTGTATAAAGCAATATGACTTCCAGGCTCAAGCTGAAAATTCTTGCGGATATATAAAGCAATCAAGTAAGCTTCTGTCATCATCTCCGCGTAAGTCCATTGCTGCTTTAGATCTTCAAGGATAATATGATTTTGGCGATTAGAGGCCTCCAGAAATAGACGCTCAATGATCGTCATCATAGCGTTTTCTCAGACAAATAATTAAGGATTAATCCAGCCGTGGAGAACTTCTCAAATAACAGATCTTCATCAGGGATCGAGATGTTAAACTTCGATTCCACTAAAACAATAAGCTTGACGAAGCCTACGGAATCGATCCCTTGGTCCAACAAACGGGTATCGTGGTCTTCCGGATACTCGATGTCCAGCTCAGCAAAAATTTCGTCTTTCAAGATCAATTCTATTGATTTAGACATCATGTTTCCCCCGTTAGATAATCTTTAGAAAAAGGCTAATTAAAGAGGATCATATACGTGATGAGCAAGTGAGAGTGATTGTGAATAAGTTCATAACGATAAACAAGGTGAATTTGCACTGAAAGAGTTGTTTACAGAGTTGTTTGCAGGGATGCTGCAATTCATGTTGGAGGCGGAGTATGACACGATGCAAGACATAAACAGCTTGACGCGAAGAGTACAACGACGGAAATAATTGAGGGTTACCATCGTCAACATCGCAAAGCCTAAAGAAAAAAAGCATTTTCCCAAGCAATGAAGCGTTGCTGAAAATGCTTTACAAAACGAAGAGAAATATCATTCGTAAATGGATAGGTTTAGTACAAAACTGGGACTAAGTCCCTCATCACCTCTCCATTTTCTTCCTCGATGGAATCGAATTATATTGCGTAAAATTTTGCTTAGAGAGCGTTTACACTAGTGATTTACAGCACTAATTGATTGATATATTAAATATAATTACATATATGCCAATTGTCAACAGTTTTGAAAAAAGACCTTTGATGACAAGGAAGATCTTCAAAGTAGTCTGTGGGGCTATCAAGAACGAACGTCAATCATTTAAGAATAACGGCTCGACTTCAAACTGGAATCGCTCCTGAACACGATACAGAATCACGTGTATTGGCGTCCAAAGCTGAGTTATTGAAGTATACATCGCTTGACGTCCAATCAAAATCAGTTGCAACTCTAGCACATGGGTAAACACTTTTTCCAGTATCTCTTTCATCCGTTCGGAACACGAACCGCCATACTTCATTATTACAGGTACAAAACAAGACACGGAAGAACAACTCCGTGCCTAACCCTAAGAAAGTTGGAACAACAAGAGGCGCAGGAATTAATTCTGCCCCTTCCATTTTAGCATCGCCACCGACTCCACATGTGTTGTCCGGTAGAAACTTTCATTACAAAAAGAAGCATTACATAAAAAGCAGATCGAACACAACGAATTTGCTAAACAACGGCAGAATGTGTTGAAGAGTGGAAGGAAGTCGCCCGAACGCTCGATAAGGTGAAGTATGGATTTTGGGAGAGGTTATGGAAATGTAAGGAATTTAAAGCTCACCGTATTCGGCATCGGGAAGCGAATCTTATGTTGTCGGAACAACTTCAAGATCAAACGAAGTCCAAACGCTTGTGCGAAGACTTGAAGCAAAGCATGGGACAATTGGAATCCCGGCTGCATAATCTCGCATAGGTGAACTCAGGCAAATTATTGACCTGGATAAAGTGAATACTGGCAGAGTTGTCATGGATGGAGTGTTCTGGGAATTGTCTCATGATGACAAACAGAAGAGTACACCGTGGATGACGAAAGAATGGGCTAGCGCCCGTGAACTTTTGTTTTTAGAGGCTCTGCGGCTTCACGAGCAGTTTTTATTTGCTGCACAACCTCAGATCCTAGGGAGCTTCTATGAGTTTTTGAATTTGAGGAAATTGGTTAATACAGAGGAACCTGAAGTCATTCGTGAAATCTGGGATATATTCACACTTGCCGTGCCTGTCGTCTCCACTGCATTTGCTTCAGTCCAATCTATGTTCCGGGGACTTGATAAGGAATCCTTCGGCTGGTTATTCATTGACAAGGCGGGACAAGCAGTACCTCAAGCGGCAGCTGGTGCAATATGGCGGGCTCAGAAAACAGTTGTTGTCGGTGACCCGAAACAAATCGAACCTGTTGTAACTCTACCTGACTCCATTTTCTCCGATCAGCAGCAGTATTATAACGTAAATGCTGCATACATTTCCTCCAAAGCATCCGTTCAAACGCTTGCGGATACGGCGAACTCGCAAGGAACGTGGCTAAAAGATAGTTGGCTGGGCAGTCCGTTATGGGTGCATCGCAGATGCGATAATCCAATGTTTGATATTAGCAATGAAATTGCTTATGACAATCGGATGGTACTTGATAAACAGCCTCCATCGTCAGCTGTTGCGAAAACCTTCGAGGATTTGGGAGAAAGCCGATGGATAGATATCGCTGGAGAAGCCACCTCAAAACAGTATGTTCCACAGCAGGGAGTGGAAATTGTACGTTTAGTTAGCGAAGCATTCGCCATTATGGCGGCGCAAAATACGGAAATTAAGCTTCCTAACTCATTCGTCATCACGCCATTTACTGCAGTTAAACGAAACTTGATTGAATTGTTGAGACAACATTACCTACACATTACGAAAGGTGTCATATCAAAAGCACGTTTATCAAGTGGTTATATCGCTCAATCGGGACAGTACATACATTCCAAGGTAAAGAAGCCAATGTGGTGGTGCTTTGCTTGGGTGCTGATTTCACTCAAAAACCTGCTGTTCAATGGGCAACGAATGAACCGAATCTACTAAATGTTGCTGTTTCTCGTGCCAAACACCGACTTTTTGTTGTGGGCGATAAGCAGCTTTGGATGCAATATCCAAATGCTGAAGTATTGATAAACAGATTGAGACTTTTTAATTTAAGTCTGGTGTGATGAAACGGAAACGGTATGACGGCTTATTGACACTTGTATCAATACAGTGCAACCGACATGTGGCCAATCCATACTCATCCTCATGAAAATTGAAACAGACACAAACAGATGCATCAAGCGCGTTGTACTGCGTCTCATCTTGGACACACACTGTTTTTCGTGTACTCCCTACTTCAAAACGCCTTACGGGATACCGCGATATTTTCGACAGAAATACAGACACGGCAGTATAAAACTCGGTAAGCGAGTACTACACTGCCGTTTTGTTAAATTTTCAGCACTCATTTTGACGCCAATTCGCTGGCTTCTTAACTTTAGAACTTTTCACTGTCCAGTAATTCAATTTAAATTTACATATGTTGAACGATTGATTCGCATAGGGGCGATGGTCGTCACTGCGAGAAAGGTCGATGCTTACGAAGCTGCGTTCTTATAGAACGCTTTAAGCGGACGCTAAGCCAATGCTTACGAGGTAGCTTTCCTACGGAAAGCTGAAGCTCTCTCCAGTTCCAACCTTTCTCTTTCGTTCCCCCGCCCTCTTGCTGTCGTTCAACTTATATAGAAACCAGAATCGTATTAGACTCTCTAATCTCTTTCTGAGGCAATGTGACAACTATATCGACAAACATCAACCTGTTACAGCTCATCATTAAATTAATTTTAAACAATCCACTCTACAATATCTATAAATTCATTTGCATATAGCTTTTCAAAACTTTTCCCATTCTCATCAGATAAAAACTGCAGTAATTCCCCCATATCCTTTCTGTATATCTGACCCATTATTTGAAGATCTTTAGCTGCCTGACGTGTCGCTTCATAATCCCCAATTTTATTCATTGTTTCCCGCAGATTATCATGTTTTTCTTTCCAAAATCCTATATACTCCAGTTTTGCCTGAGCCCCATTATATATACCTGTTCCAATCTTTTCTGGAGCGTTCTCACCATAATATCTTCTTTCATTTTCGCTTAAAACAACAAACAAAAGCTTGTTCTTGTAGTGATGATCTTTTAAAGTTTCACCCACCTCATACATACATGCCTGACTTTTCAAATACGCATCACTTATAATTATTAATACATAATCATGATCCTGCAATGTATTCATAAATGCCATAAAACTATCTTTGTATCTCAATCCGGTATATCGTGAAACTTCTACTTCATTCTCCAACTTCTCGCGTATTCCCTTTTCAATAATATCCACAATTGGTGTATCACACTCCGTATATGAAATAAACAAAGTTGGAGGCTCGTTTGATACCTTTGCACCAATTATCTCAACACCATTATTCTTATAGCAATAATAGGTACCATCCACTATTATTTTTCTTTTTGATTTTTCAACTTTAATAGCAAAAATATTTATCCCTGCTACACTAACGTACTGATATATGCTATAGGCGTCACCTGTCAATTTCTTATATGTCGACTCCATAATACTATTCATGTCAAACGCAAGTTGTAGTCCTACTGGTTTCAATATCCCATTATCTTTTTCAACTCCGATAAGAATGTAGCCCCCTTCGTTATTGGCTAATCCACATATAAATTTTGCTAATTCCCCGGGACGAGACTCCAATGGTTTACAGATTAAATTATCTAATTTTCCTTTATTAATTATTTCTATAATATCTTTTTCGTTCAGTTTCATTCACCCATCATGCCCTTCAATGGTATCCTGTTTAGTTTAGTCAACTTAATTATTTTTCCAAAGGTAAGTTTCTGCGGTTCGTCTTTTCCATTTTCGACCCATAGTTCCCAATCCATAGAGTAATCAAGAATATCCTTTTCTGTACTGTAATGTATTCGAACTTCGCCACCATCTGATGGTCTTGCCAGTAAATATATTTCTTTTCCATCTTTCTTTATTACAAATATCGTGTTAATCGCAAGTGTAGAGTTGACTAAAGGTTGAATATCAGAGAGATCATATCCATCTTTCTCTTTCTTTTTCAGATATGTAAGAATCCTCTCTGTTGATCTATCAAGTATAGATTTTACATACTCAAATGACTCTACTTTATGTTTCGATGGTCTTATAAATTGGCTTGCAAAGTCAGCACTAGTAAAAGCTGTTTCTAATGCATCTTCTGAGTCAATACCATATTGTAATAGTATATCTTCTGTAATCTCAATTCTTACATCAGTATCCTCATTCTTATGGACATGACTCTTACGTATAATTTCCTCGAGTTTTTCTGGACTACAAATACCGAACTCATTCATTATATTATGCAATATCTCAGCCTGCTTAATATTGAAAGAAATTTCTTCATCGTCATATAAATAGTGCTTATTACGATATAATTCCGGAAAAATATCTTTTGCCTTCTCCTCATGATCAGATAACCACATTAATAACTTCGTAAAATTTTTTCTAACTTCAGACTCTTTTGAATTCCTATATTTACTTACATATTGTGAAATCACTTGCGATACATCGCTATCATTTTTCCATCTACTTTCAGGCAAATCAAGATAAATATTTCTTATTAGTAAATCAGACTTAATATCTTGTCCTGCGCTGACTGCTAATTCTTTCAATGTTTCATCCATCTCATTATCAAGGAAAATGTCATCTTTTATCATGAATTTTCCGTTCTGATTTGGAAGAATAGGTTTCGTTGACTTATTAATAAGGTTGTCATATCCTTGTTGTACTGCAAATTCAACAAATTCTTTCAATATTTCTATAGCGTCAGTTTCGGGCAAATTCATGTATTGTGCAAAAACAGCAACATCTCCAAATTCACTGATTTTGTCTGCCACACTGGTCATTATATATCTTAAAGCTTCCTGCAATAATTTCCCCGAAATCACAGGTACCTCTATCATTTGATTATCAGTTACAAGTATTTTATTTGCATATTGACAAATTTTCATCTGAACACCAAGAAGTTCATGACTATTTCTATACAAATAAATCAATTTCGAAAAAATATCTGTTTTTTGCTGTCGAGCAGCGTCATCTAATTTACCCTCAATAAGCTTTAAAGTCTGCTCGTTATCAAATTCTTCAAACTGAAACCACTCTCTGTTTTCAACATTTAAATCAAGAAGCCATTCCTTACAATCATTATCAAGAATATTTAATATATCTTTATACTCTGCCAAAATCTCATTATCTAATTTTAATTCTTCAATACCACAAAACACTCCATTTTGATTTGGTATTACCTTAATCTTATTTAAAGCGATATATGTCTGAAAGTTTTTATTTTCACTTATCAAATTATAATAATCTGACAACCATGTTTCCCATTTCTTATCTGCAATATTATTTTGTAGTTGTTCTACATCTCTATAATCCTGCAGTTGCTTCGTTAACGATTTAAAAGTATAACTATTACAATCACTCCATAATGAATGGTACCAACTGTGAATATCTTCCTTACACGGAATGCGTTCCGGCATTATTTCATGCATCAAACCCCATACATTTTCACGTATTTTATCATCTCGTTCAGAAATGATGAATACTTGCTCGGAATCAAAACAATTTAGCAATTCCATCATAGAATCACTACCTGTTCTGATAATAGGTGTATGGAGAATAGTATCCTTGCAACACTCAACTATTTTATCTACAAATTCCTTATCGTACCATTCTTTTTTTAAAAATGGATTGATACAAGTTATATTGTATATTCCACTCCATTCCTCTTCCGCAACATGAGCTAATAATTTCTTGTATAATTCACATGCCTTCTCAAGGATATTTCGATTTTGCTCTATTTTATTATCAATCTTCATTTTTGAATTGAACATAACAATACCATCTCTTGGTTCTGTCGGATTAAAATCCTTCGAGCAAACTAATACTGGAAAAGGGAAATCCTCTGTACCAATCAGTGGAAAATCACAAAACAGCTTAGATTGTGCATCTGCAAATGGCATAATGTTCATTGTATTATCGTAACAATCCAATGCAATTGATATTGTAGTATCATCCTGTTCTAAATTCAAAACAAAAATACTCTTTTTCTCAATAGAAGATTCATACAATATTTCATGAATAAATGCATTTTCCAATCCACATGAATTTTTATCTATATATCTATACACTTCTCCTGTAGACTCAAGTGTAATTTCTTCAATATCTTTGAGCATGGACAAAACATATGGAGCTGAGACTCTTAAGTTCTCAATTCCTTGCCGCGCCACTTCCACTCCATACTCATCTAACGCATACTCAAACATGGTGTTGTACGCATTTGAATCCAAATCATCCTCCAATAGTGGCTTACATTCCTGAAGCTGCTCAACAGATCTTTCCAATGCTTTGATAATTTCATTTTTCTCGTGTCCAGTGCGATCTAAAGTGATATCAAATCTTGAATATTTGCCTGTTTCGGATTCTAAAACTCCTGATACATTAACTATTTCAGATAACAAATGCGTTGTAATAAATCCCGTTCCAAACTTTCCACTTTCTCTGTCAACTTCATCAGTTCTATCCTTAGAAGAAGATTGATTAATGAGCGACATCACATTCATCATAGAAAAAGCTTTACCGTTGTGCTTAAATGCAACAATTTTGTTTTCTTCATTAAAGTTAATACTTATTTTCACTCTGCCAGTATTGTTACTCACATCTTTGGCATTTTGGCATAACTCCCAAATCCATCGTTTAGCACTATTCTCGTTATTGCTATGTCGAAGTTTATCTAGTAATTGAACTATACGATTTGCAGCACCTATTCTTAATGAATTATTATCTGCTTCCACTATACTTCTCTGTAAATGTTCTTTATCCATATTTCCTCCTCCAAAAAAAGTGAAATGATATAAGTTACTTTGAACTTACGAATAAAAATATGTATTTATTCAGCTTCAGTAGTCTTGTTCTTAAACAGAACAATTATTTAACCTCCACTCTATAAATGGGCAAAAATAATGCTAAAATCATACTATTGCCTATACAATTTTGAACAGCTCGCAATCGACATGAAATGAAAAGCAGTTTCGTCCGCATTCATAAACTACTCGGAAGCGATCCTGTTGGAAATCCATCACTTTACCGTTAAAACCTGTCGCGCTGCGGCCGCCATATACGCCATATAAGATTCGATGGGCTCCAAAACCGACTTAGAACACTTAAGCGTAAAACGGTGGTGTAATAAAAAGTCGCAAATTAATCTGGTACGATGGCGGTTTGAGACATTGCGGGTTCTCTTTGGGGTAAATGGAGTTGTGGTGACTAATTTTTACCACAAAGAGTGCTTGCCTCCATTCTTTTTTTTACAGTTTACTGGAAGTAAACTTACTCATTTAAAGTTAGAATTATAAAATACCCATTCCGCTAGAATTACTTCTATAAAACGGGTACAAAGTCCTGCAAAATTTGACAAATTGCAACTAGCGATAGATTCGAATCCGTCCAGCCGATCATGGGGAATTTTGATCTTCTGATCGCCATGCTTGGTGTGCACCGATTATCTTACCATAGCCATTTCAACTATTCTCAAAGTTATGCGAATTCGAAGCGAGAAAAACAAAGTAGTGGAATAGAGACACGCCTTATTGAATAAGGGATTTCAACCTTTTTGATGGGTCATAAAATGGTTCGCATAATTTTGTATTATACGAAAGACCACCTTTGTTTTTCCCTACAAGGTGGTCTTTCAACGTTTTGATGCTTATTCATTTTCAACGTTCATGTCATAAATAGTATCAGAATAATGATCCTTGTATGTTAAAAATCGCTCGTCATATCTACCCATTTTAAATCCAGCACAACCGAAACCTTAATCGTATCCCTCATTACCTTATTTTTATAGTCACTCTCATCCCTGTACAAAGGAAAAATACTTCGCCGAATGCTGAAAACTATAGACTTCTAGGTATCGACTCGACATATCCCCACCACGCACTCCACATGTGACGAGTAGACAGTGACAACAAATAATTTATGTGTCCGAAGGATTAGTGTTTGCTCTTCCAATTTGTACATTTTAGGGATTGAAAAAAACACGGTCCTACAAACCGTGTTTCACATTATGATTAATATTTTGAATTAGCATCTATTTCATACAGCCCTTCGGCATTTAACCATCTAGCCATTGCCCAGGCTTCCTCAAATCTTACAGTTGCCATTGTCATTCCGTATTCCCTACATAAAACGGCGAATTGTTGATAAGTTTTAGGTTTCTTCGTGAGCAAAATCCACATTAAAGCTGATTCAGCAGTGAGGAAAGTTACACCACCATTTCTATGTGAAGGTCTTCTAATGACATTACAGCGTCTACATCTAAGGGTGATATTTTCAAGACGGTCTGCAAGGTCACCTTCTACTTCCCTTGGGACAATGTGATCTGCTTGCAGTTCAAGCCTTGTCCCACAGTCATGGCATTTACCAATCTGTGCAAAGTGCCAGGTCCTGACAGCTTCCCAAGTTTTTCGTTTTGGAAAATGCGCCTGAAATGTTTTTTTACTTGCAATAGAAGTACCAACTTGTGAAGGATTTAAGTGACCAAGAACAAGTGAAGCAATTTCTTTATAATTCACCATTTGATTTTCAACGAGATAATCAATCATGGCTTTCCAATTATCTTCAGACCATTTCGAATCATCGGAAGGAAAATTCTTGAAAGGATTTTTTGCCATCTTCAAAGCCCCCGTTTTTCTAGTTCATTTTCCACGTTGCTAATAAAGTCAATAAAATGGATACCTAATGCCTTGCAAATTGCTCTGATTTCAATTACATCTAATCTGCGCTCCGCTCGTTCATACTTGCTCACATAAGTTTGATCACGATTGATTAGTCCAGCCAACTCAATTTGTGTGAGCTTTTTCACTCTTCGCATTTCCTTTAAGCATTCAAGTAACACTGCATAGGAATCACTATGAATTGATTTCATACATCGACCTCGATTGGGATTAATAAACAATCATAAGGCAATAAAAAAAATATGCCAAAATGGCATATTGACAGCAGTGTGTGTCTTGTTATAATAAAATAATCATTAAATTAAGATGGATGGAGACATTAAGAAAATGGTACAAGTTACTCCACAAGATATCCTACAAGAGTTCAACAAGACATTAGGTATAAACTGGACAGCACCTGAACAATATATACTGGAACTTAAATCGATACTAAATAAAGATCTTATATTTCACATTGATTCACCGACTAAAATTAAAAATAGTTTAATTGAAATGATTAATCACAAACTCCTGTTAAATAAACAAGTATCAAAATCAATTATTGACACTGCCGCTTCTTTTGGTATCATTTTCAATTTTCACGAAAAAGATCGACTGATGAAGAGCCTTGATGTCAATGATAAAAAGGCATTTCAGGCTATTATTAGAGGAAAGACTGAAGATTTAAGTTTAATTGAAAAACTAATGTCATTATTCCTGCCGTGTTCAGAGAATGAGACGTTGAACAAACTTAATGAAGAATTGGAAACGGACGCTAGAAGAGAAGAAATTCTTCAATCACTTTTCAGTGGATATGTTTTCCACTATTTCTCGTTAGAACAAATTCATAAACACTTCTCAAATTCACCTGAGAATGAGGTATACTATAACAACTTTTATGATTATTTAAAGACACACCATCCTTCTTTTTTTGAACGCAGTTGCTCAATAATTTATCTTGAGATAGACCAAGAAACTTTCAACCAAAGTAGCTCAATAGATATTTTTCGGAATAGGTTATTCAAGGTAATTCAAGATAGCTTCAAGCGACTAAATAACCACTGCTACTTGGGAGTAGTAATTAAGCCGATCTTTCATAATAACAAGAATATTCAGTGGGATTTATATTCCGACACCGTACTGTATGCAGAAAAGTTTCTAGAGGTTGAACTTAAGAAGGGATACTTTAAACCCGAAAAAATTTCCAAAACTACAAGTGAATACATCAGCGAACTAAATCTCGATAAAGCTAACTTTCACATATCGAATGAAGGCTTTGCTTATAAGGACTGTTTTATTCTAAGTAACAAAGAGTTGTATGGTGAGAACTATAGTATGCTCTTACTCTTCGAAAAGAATGAACGTGATGAAACCGTCGTACCCTGTCCTGCTTGTAGAAGTTATAACATTCAAGGAAACTCCTATCCAATAATCAATGTAAGAAGTTGGGAATGCAATAATACCTTCTGCCCCGACAAGAGCAAGTACAATAGAGGTAAAAGGTATTCCCTTGCTTCATTACTCAAACAAGAGGCAATTGAAAAGGATGAAAACTTGATTCCAGTTGAGAGTCTTCGAAAATGGAAGCATGACATTACCGCTATTGAGAGTGAAACCGAAGTTCTTAGCATGCTATTAAGGCACTATAGTCTTTTTAATGATAATGTTTTAATTATCAGTAATTTGTCTTTAGGTAATAAATTGCTAGGAAGAAACTTATCTTACGAAAATTTCCCACAAGAATCGCAAGTGGATAATCTCGTAGGTGCTTTTTACAACAGTGCATTTTTTCAACGGTTTAGATTAGAAAAGGAAACTATTCAAACCACTAAATTTGAAAACTTGTCCTCAACGGAGAGAGTTAAGGTTTTCAACGGCAATTCTTTTGATGTATTAGGAACATTGGAGGGCAATTCCATTGATGGCGCTGTTACTTCCCCACCATACTATAACGCCCGAGAATATGCACAATGGCCCAATATTTATTGTTACCTTTATGACATGTTTAATATTGCAAAGGAAGTTTATCGTGTCCTAAAACCAGGCTCTCCTTTCGTCTTCAATATTTTTGATTACTTTGATAATGAAAATAACCTAGTATTTTCTTTGATGGGAAAGAAACGCATGATATTGGGTGCTTACATTATTCATCTTTTCAAACACATTGGGTTTTCCATTCAAGATAATATCATTTGGACTAAAGGCGAGATTGAAGGAAAAAGGAATTTTAACCAAGGAAACCTATCGCCATACTACCAAGCACCTTTTAATAGTTGGGAACATATTTTTGTATTCTCCAAAGGTGAGACAGCTAACTTTAATAAGGAGTACCCAAAGATATTAAATTTAAGACCAGTAATAAAAATGGTCAAGGGAAAGAATGTCCTTGGGCATACCGCCCCATATCCGAAGGAAATTCCTAATTTATTATTCTCCATGCTTCCTGAAAAGGGCACAATTCTAGACCCCTTTTCAGGAAGCATGACTACAGGTAGGGCTGCTTTTGAATGTGGCTATAGTTCGATAAATATTGATTATCTAGAGGAGTATTGTAAATTAGGACTTGAGCTATTGGATGAAGAGCAAGGACAAATAACATTAAATCTATAATTCCAATGTAGTATCCGACTGCACAAACTATTGTGCGGTCCTCTTTTTATGTGCGTACAACGGTACTTCAGGAAATTTTTGTACAGAGCAAATGAAGGTAAACTCTGTCACGGATAAAAACAGCAGATCAATCGCCACCGGGTGGGGTCTAAATTACAAGACATACACGACATACAAGCCACATAGAACACAAAAATGAGCCACCCTGATCTTGGGTGGCTCTGCTCATATCAGTCCTCATACAGCCAGTAAACGGCTCTCAGACTGGTCTCTGTCCATTACGTTACTTCTTGCTTCCGTCGATTAAGTTCACGATAAAGCGAACCCTTGCTTACTCCTGTCATTCCCTCAATTTGTGTTACTGTAAATTCTCCATTCGCATGTAGCTTAATGGCTTTGTCTAGTTTCTTTTTATCCGTCATTGGACGACCGCCCTTCCTCCCTCGCGCTCTAGCCGCTTCAAGCCCTGCTACTGTGCGTTCTCGAATGATTGACCTCTCAAACTGCGCGAATACCGCCATGGAGCATGGCTACCCCACGCCTAGAACAGTGTCTAATACAGGTAATCAAGGTACAGTGTGGCACCAGTCGAGTATTAAATGTATTCTGACCAACGTGACCTATACTGGAACCTTATGCCAACATCGGGGAGAGGTAGTTAGCCACGTATCTAAAGAACGGGTTAAAGTTCCCGAAGATAAACAGATTATCTTTGAGAACGCCCACCCTGCCTTGATTTCCAGGGAAGATTATCAAGCGTTACAAGAACTAATGAAATCCAAGGGAAAGAACCATAGCAACGGTCAGGAAAGCCTTTTTGCACATCTTATGATGTGTCCTGATTGCGGGCACGGAATGACATTCCGAAAGGACAGGCTAAAGAAGCAGAATGGTGCTTACGTCTGCTGTGGCTATGTAAAACGTGGGAAGGCGTTCTGCTCTTCCCACATCATCGGCTATAATACGTTGCTCGCGGCGGTGAAAAGTGACTTGAAAGAACTGATTGGCAGTAATGTCAGAATGGACAGACTAATTGATGCTGCTAAAGGGAATGTAGGTCAAAAACAATCTGCTCTAATAAAAGAGTTACACAAGCTGAACAAGCAACAGGAGCAAACTAGAGAAGACTTTACAAGGACTCATTACTCTTTTCTCAACTCAAGCCGTAACTCTTGAGCAGTTCACCGCCCAAAATCAACGTAATCAGACAGAGCAACAAACCCTTGCCAAACGAAAGATGGAACTGGAGTCCATTCTCGAAACACAAAAAGACACGGAACAGCAATTCCGTGCTTTTCAAAAACAAATCGCTTCATTTGCACGACTTGACATTGATGATGGGCAGGTATTAAAGCAATTGCTTCATCAGGTCATTCAAAAGATAGAAGTCAATCAAGACGGCTCTATCAAAAGAATACATTATAACATCGCTCAACCTCAAGGGATGGGCGAGTTACTTAAAGGGGCTTAATCGTTCGCCCCTTTTAATTTAAGTAACACTGTACACTCCACATGTGTTGAGTGCTGACGGTAGATAAAAAATAAAACGAGATGTTGCTGTGTTCACCCGACATAAACATCTTATACAAGATTCAGTGTTTGAAAGGAGGATTAAGGTCTCCTCTTTTACTCTATCGTATCCTCAGAAACCTATTACTGTACATAATATTTACCTACAAGCATCCCCTAAAAATTAGTCATTATTAATCAGTTCGTTAATATGGGAATAATCCGCTAAGCTAATATCATGATCTGCACAGAGCTTTACAATTTTATCACTACAGTTAGATATTATTGACTTATAAGTATCTATCCTTGTCATACCATTAGCTTTTGAATCAGTATTGCTTCTGCTTTTAACATTATCTAATAGATAACCAAAGCTTGAATTAATCTGACTAAGCAATTCTAAATCCCATTTCACATAATCAAAACATTTTACCACATAGATGTCATTCTTTATATTACCCCAGGCATAATAACTCCAATGATCGGAAGAATCATTATTAAACAAGTCTCTACCAGCACCAAGAATAAAAGACTTAAATACATTGTGTTCATTCAATATAGCCTTTTGATACCCATCCACTTCAATATGTTCAATCAATATAAAATTTTCATAGTTAGATGTTATTGTATTAATTGCAATGCTTTGAGCCTGTATTTCTAATGAACTAATAAGTATGTTCCAAAAATAAGTTTTATATGCATAATTGAATCTAAGTTCTTTACACAGTAATGGGTTAATATAATCTTGAATAAACCTTGAATCAATGCTTGTTATTAAATTCAAAAGTGTTGGATAGTATTTATAAAAATCAAGAAATATTTCTTTCTTCTCATAAATACTCGATACAAAAGCATCTGTAATAGCTTCTTCAACACAGTTTATAATCTTACCCCAAAATTCATAATTTACATCATCTATTATGTCTCTGCTTTCTGCCATTAATTGATTTAAAAACTCAAGAAAAAACTGATTAAGTTCTTGTTTATATACTATCTTTATATCCAATAATAGACGAGCAATGTCTTTCTTATTATCAGATATATAGTATTTATAACACTCGATCAGTTCACTCATTAAATATTTTTTACCACCAAGAACATAAAATTCACTCAAATTATCCCGTAAATAGTTCCAGAATTGTTCAACCGTGGCTGAAGTTATAGTCTCGTCTTTTGCATGAGCACAGCTATTTCTAATATTTTTCCAATAATTATATTTGTTTAGGCTATTTTCCCTATTGCTATAAACGAAAATATCTTTGAGTTTACCTGTATTTGCTTCAACGATATCATTAATGAAATTTTCCCACTTGTCACCATTTTCAAGCACTTTTAGAACACTTCTATCCCACTCGATTCTATTTGCATAACATTCTGGGTGTGCTGGTGACCTAAGAATTCTATCTTTTAATGTTTGCTTGAATGCAAGATATGACATAAGGTAAGCCGAGCGATACGCACCTATTTTATAGCAAACTACTGATTCTTCCATTAGACTTAGAGCATCTTCTTCCAAATTGTTTTGTGCCCAATTTTCTATTTCAAGTTTCATCTAAAATAACTTCCTTTCATTTGGAATATGGCTCCTCAGTCCCCAAAGTGATTTTATTTCAGCTCAGTTCTGATTCAGTTTGTGACATCCCGACTACAACTTTTAAGCATTTTTTTATTCTTATCTTAGTCAATATTCTATTTTTCCGAACCCATCTTATATATAAAACAAGCTTCCTTATTTCCTGTGTTATAATTCTATTAATTGCCTTTACTTACATACAAATCATTATATAAAAATAAGAGTTCTATTTTCTAATATAGAATATCCTTACAGGAGGTAACCCAATGGAAGATAAAAACATGTTGAATTGTTTGACTCCAAATCTATTGAAAAAATCTCTTTCTACTATTTTAAATAAAAATACAGATGATATTGATAAATTTATAATTAGTCAAAGATTTCGTGTGAAACAAGATGGTAATCGTTGGGATTACGATAACTTGGATTTGAATAGTATTCTTTCCTTCTTTAATGTGTCAATTGAAGAACTCACCTTCGATTCGATAACCGTAAGCCATATCGCCGCCATATTAGATAAGGAGAGCTTCTTTAAACACGGCATGTTAAGCCTGAAAGCTCTGTTTACAACCGAAAACACATTCAAATCGTTTTTGGCAGAGCATGGGGTGACACTTGAGGTCGAAGAGGATAATATATCTATTTATGTACGTGAGAAAAAGACGTCTACTGACTACCTTAATTACCGAGTAGAAAAAGATAAATGCATCAATGGTTTCATGTTTGGTGATGATCCAGAAAACGATCGAAATATATCGAACATTAAGCGTTGTCCTGAAATTGTTAGTCATATAGGACGAGAACTTTTACGAGATTCCAAGCTGGAGGATGAATGGATTAAGTGTTCAACCCCTTCTGTCATTACCTTAAAAGTCAAAATCGATGAGATCGTTCCTACAACACTCCCATGGGCGGTTGTGGATGATACAGGGGGTAGAGCGTATTTGTTACTGAAAGCATTTGAACGACTATTGTTTATTAATACGAACTATCCGTCTGACAATCCAATGATCTACCTAAAAGAGACAGTAAGCATCAGTGCTGAACGCATTTTTGATATAAGGAAAATAAGAGAATAATATTGATAATAGAGAATTAGCGATAGTCTCATAAAGGATTAAAATGGAGCTAGAATAAAAAGTGGACAACCGTTAACGGACGGAAGGATAATAAGGCTAACGGAGGTGTGTCCACATGGGAGAACAACGGCAACGATAC
>NZ_JAURUN010000014.1:0-123722 GCF_030803945.1 Paenibacillus intestini
CATGGTGCGCTAGGTTATCTTTCCCCTACTCGTTTTGCGAAGAAGTTTACGGACAAATCCGTCGCGTAAGTGTCTACTTTCTTGACATTGGTCCATGGTGATCGTTAGAATTCCAAAGGTCGCCGAAACGACAAAATAAACTTCTCTGTGATCGTTAGCGTGTTGGTTGTAAGCGAAGCCGAGAAAATCAGAGTTCAATTCAGGTACTCCGTATGGAGTTCGACGTGACATCGAACAAAATATACCAAGGAAATAACGGATTTCAATCCACACACTCCATACAAAGTGAGACAGCGAAAAAACACGTAATAAAAGCATAGATTGTATACTTTATTACGTGTTCTCGTTTAATTCTTCTACTAATTAGTTTCATCTTAATATAAAACACTTAAAATATTCAAGGTAATATGCCAAAAGGGTTCAAATCAGCCTATTCTCAGGTGCGAATCCCCCAAGGGATTTCATGGGAGCTTGGCATTCGCACCTGTTTTAAATCAAGCTTCACCGTTACTCTCCCATATCTACTCTCTTTAAAAACGTCTGGGTACGTGCGAGCTTGGGTGCACCGAACAGTTGATCCGGCGGACCTTGCTCGGCAATTTCGCCATTGTCCATGAAGAAGACACGATCCGCAACATCACGAGCAAAGCTCATCTCGTGCGTGACAATCATCATCGTCATGTTTTCCTGTGCCAATTGCTTGATGACGCGAAGTACTTCTCCCGTCAGTTCCGGGTCGAGTGCTGAGGTTGGCTCATCAAAGAGCAGGATGTCCGGTTGCATCATCAGGGCACGGGCAATCGCTACGCGCTGCTTCTGTCCACCGGACAGATTCGCCGGATAAGCATCGGCCTTGTCCGACAATCCGACTTTGGCAAGTAATTCCGCACTGCGGCTACGAATGACTTTGGTACTTTCCTTTTTCAACGTCTTCGGTGCGAGTTCCAGGTTAGCCTGTACAGTCAGATGCGGGAACAAGTTAAAATGCTGAAACACCATGCCCATACGATCGGTAATCTTCCGAATCTCTGCAGCACCTACGTACCTTCCGTCATCCGCCAGTGTCTGATTCTGAATTCGAATCGTTCCGCCTGTAATATCCTCCAAGTGGATCAGGCTGCGCAGCATCGTGCTCTTCCCCGAACCCGAAGGCCCGATGACCGCAATGACTTCTCCTGGCGCCACGTTAAAAGATACCTGTTTCAGCACATCCAGTGTGCCAAATGATTTTTTCAACTGATTTACTTCTATACTATAGGTCATATGCAGACAGTCCTTTGATTGAACAGATTTGATTTATTCATACGAAAAGCGCTTCTCCAGAACCTTGAATAGCAAGGTAAGCACCAGAGTCATAAGCAAATACATAATCGCCGCTACGAAAAATGGAATGAGTTGCAAATCCCGATTCACTGCGGCTTGCGCATAATAGAGCAACTCTGGTACAGCGACAGCGTAGAGCAATGCCGTATCTTTAACCAGCGTAATGGCCTCGTTCGCTGTGGCTGGGAGCACCACCCGAACCATCTGTGGAATGATAACTTTCGTCATGGTCTGCCACTTCGTGAGTCCAAGCACTTTGGCCGCCTCGTGCTGACCTTTATCAATGGACAACAATCCGCCCCGAAAGATTTCTGCAAAGTAAGCTGCATAGTTCAGAATAAATGCGATAGCCGCTGCAATGAAACGATCAAAGACCAGATACTCTCCGATGACCGGAAGTAATGGAAGGCCGAAACAGAAAAATAATACTTGCAAAAGTAACGGTGTCCCACGCATCACATATACGTATGTGTGTGCAATCCAAGCCAGCGGTTTGAACTGGCTCCGCATCGCCAACGTTACCGCGAATCCTAGGGGGACCGATAGCACAATCGCAAGTAAAAATAAGAAAATCGTCGTTTGTGCACCTTCCAGCATCGGTTTTATAATCGTTGAAATATAGTCCCAATTCATGAATTAGTTCTCCTCTAATCTGTTAACCCCGCACTCCTTGGAAGCATATTGCTCCATCATGGAATACGGGGTCATCGTTTTCGTGAGTACAGTTTCCCCAACTGGGAAAAGCTCACATCATTATTTGTCAGGTGTGTTTCACCTGGCTACTTTCAAATTCGCAAATTCAATTCTAAATGATTCTTCTTACTTCAGAACCTTATCCTCACCAAGCCATTTCTTAGAGATTTCAGCGGCTTGGCCGTCCGTGTTCAGCTCATCCAGCGCATTTTGCAGCTGATTGAGAAGTTCTTCATTGCCTTTTTTGATCCCAATGCCATATTGCTCTGGCGCCAGTGATTCATCTAGCAATTTGAAGGTACCTTCTTCCTTCGACATATAATATCTTGCGACCACTTCATCAATGATGACTGCGTCCAGACGTTTCGTTTTCAGATCAGTCAGCGCCAGTACATTATCTTTGAATTCGGAGGCTTTAACTTTATCCTTCAAAGGACTTGCCGCCAGCGCATCTGCTGCTGAGGACAGTGCCTGCAATCCTACATTTTTGCCGTCCAGTTCGTCCAGCTTCGTAATCGGGGAGTCTGCCAGAGTAATCGCAACCTGACTGTTCTCCAGATAAGGCTTGGTGAAAAGCACTTTCTCTTTACGCTCATCTGTAATTGTATATCCGTTCCAGATCATATCGATCCGGCCGCTGTTCAGCTCCGACTCTTTGGAAGACCAGTCAATCGGCTGGAAAGTTACCTTTTTACCCATTTTCTCCGCAGCTGCACGGGCATAATCAATGTCAAATCCAACAATTTCATTCTTCTCATCCCGGAATCCCATTGGAGCAAACTTATCGTCGATCCCTACAATGATCGTATTCTCGTCTTTACTTGCCGAGCTGGAACAGCCCGCCATAATGATCATACATATGCTAATAAATAATAGTAGAATTGCTTTCTTTCTCATCTCTCGTACCCCTCCATGTCTATGACCAAGCTCAAACGCTTTAGTTCGTTACCACGTTATCAGAGACTTATAATAACATAGCATGAGAGAAGAGTCGAGCACCTTGCCCATTTCCAGCGAATTCAACCCTAAGAATTGTCAACAATTTGTGAAAATAAAGCCCGCACGTCAGCCGGTTCCACCAGCTTCTCGCGAACGATAGAATCCCAGCGCTCCGGCTTTTGTAGCGCTTTAAGCTCTGTTCCAGCCCATTGCTGCGCGAGCTTGCGGTCGAACACAACCCGTGTGTCTTTGAACTGGTAGACAACCTGCTCCAGATTATCGATCAGTACAAAATTCGCAAGCGCGTTATATACGAGGATTCGATCAAGCTGCACCGCATCCATCTCATCTGTATTCAGACTGTAATTAATCTGAGCGGTCAATGTTTCAGGAAACAGCTGATAGCCATCCAACTGCTCATGTAACGGCAGATTCTGATTCAGATGACTTAGATTCGAGAAATTCCCCATGTACGCATTTTGATATTTGGCCAAGGCCGTAAAATCATGCGTCAGCGGACTATTCTGCTCGGCTTCATATCGACTCTGATCTGCCGCAATTTTAGGATTAATGAAGCCTTCCACCACGACAAGACCCAATAACCCGATAATAAATAAGGAAACAATCCACCGATTCTTTCCGTTCATATGTTATCACTCACTTCGTATTTGCTAACGATCCGGTATGCCCGGTGAACGACCAGAGGAATGAGGATACTAAGTAGCGGTAACGCAAAAGTAAACAAAATGACAGCGAGCTGGTAGGGTCCATTCACCTGAATGGGTCGGTCAAACCAAATATTGCTTCCAAATCGCAATGCTACCTGCGTACCCCAAAGCGCAAGTACGACTGCCGCCCACAGCCACCATGCTCTGCGTTGCCACTGCTTCAACACTACCACACGAATCCGTGTGGTATTTTCTGTATCGGAAGATCCACTGCCATTCTCTCTGTTGCTCATCAAATAAACTACATAAACGGCGCCCACAATCAGGCTAATGATCAAAAGCAGATTGTTCAGAGCAGCACCGCCTAACATCACTCGTGTAGGAATCGTGATAATCCAGGCAACCAGGCTGTAGATCAAGGTCGATTGCCACAGCGCTGTCCAATAAGGAACACGTTTCACATGCCGGTAATCACTCATGAATTGTTCCATACCATCCATATGCTGTATCGCTGTCTGGAAAGCTTGCTCCTCGCTCATGCCTTCGGCCAGATAATCATGTATTCGTGCGGCAAGATTGCTACGAATTTCTTCTTTCAACTCCCGATGCTCCAGTGTATCCTGTGCACCTGCAAATAAACTCTCCAAATGCCGATTCATCCGTCTCTCGAGCGTCATCCTTACTCATCTCCTTCTTCACCGGTGGCAATCATGCAATCGATTAACGTTTTGGCTGCATGCCAAGCTTGAACCTGCAATTGATAAACTTCACGTCCCTGGCTGGAAATCCGGTAGTATTTCCGCCTTCCACCCTGCGTCTCCTCACCCCAATAAGACTCCACGTACCCACTCTTCTCCAGCCGTTTCAGACTGGAATACAGCGTTGGCTCCTTGAGTTCAAACTGCTCCCCGCTTTTACGATATATTTCCTTAATAATGCCATATCCGTAGTTGTCTGCTGGAATAAGCACACTCAAAATAATGGGGTCAATATTTCCCCGAATCAGGTCACTGTTAATCACTTGAACATCCATCTGTGCGTCTCACCGCTCTCCCTCTTACTCTGAGTATACTATAAGACATATTACTATGTCTGTAAAGGTAATATGTTGTGCATTGTAATTGGTTTTATGTGCCCACAACAAAAAGACGAAGCAGCTCTAATGCTGCTCCGTCCTCGTTTCTCTTCTTTTCCGCTTCATTCACGCTGTTATCTATGCCTCATTATCATGCTGTTTTTATGCTTTTGCGCTGGTTATTGTTATCCTGCTATAATGACTTTTGTTTCTGCACTCTCTACTTCTGTACCTTCTCGCGGTCCTTGCCTTTATCGGACTCACCTGCGTTTTTATTCGCGGCCTCCCGATCTTGTTGCATCTCTTCTACCGTTTTGACCTTCAGACGTGCTGCGCCTTCGTATGCCTTGGTTGGAATAAGATCACCCGTAGCAAGTCTCTCTTCTGCAGCTGTAATCGCATCACTGTACTGTGGCAACCACTTCGCCTGTGCAACCAGCATCTCATCGACCATCTGCCAGATTTCCTTCGGATTACAAACCGCGCCTACCAGCGGGTCCATCATAAATGCCTGTCGTAGCAGCTTATCGTCCCCATGCACTGCTGCCTCCACCGCAAGGCGCTGCACGGAAATACTCACATTGCACACCGCCGCTGGGCCCAGAGGCAGTTCGCCGATATGCGGCATCGAGATGCCGTTACGATCTACATAACCCGGTGCTTCAATGATGGCATCATCCGGCAAGTTGGAGATCACCCCGTTGTTCACAGTGTTAAAATGACCCCGATACACACGTCCCGTCTCCAGGCTCTCTATGATATAGGAGCCGTGCTCTTCGCCGCGTTTCTCCGGTAAATACTGCATCGGATCATCCTTCATCCAGTTTGGAAAATCCGTTTCGAACCAGTTACGCCCCTCGGTACACACGCGCAGATATCCACCCGTTTCACCGTTAATCCAGCTTCCCATGTCAATCCAGTCATTAATCTCTTCAGGACGTTTGCGATACCATGGTACATATTCACTTAAATGACCATTGGATTCTGTACTGTAATAACCAAAGCGGCGCAACATATCGATCCGAACTTTCTCCGTACGGCTGTACTCGGGATGCTTCTCGAAAGCTTCCAGCAATCCACCCGTAAGATCCTTGCCTTTGTGGGACGCCTGAATATACCATGTCTGATGATTGATACCTGCACAGATAATATCCACTTCACTCTTTTCTAGCCCGTACACTTCCGCAATCTGATGATGTCCATGCTGAACGCCGTGACATAGTCCGATCGTCCGCACACCACCGTACTTGTTGCACGCCCAGGTCAGCATCGCCATCGGATTGGAGTAATTCAGGAGCAGCACATCCGGCGCACTCTGTTCGCGAATATCTTTGCAGATCTCAAGCATCTCGGCAATCCCGCGTTGTCCATACATAATGCCGCCTGCACACAGCGTATCCCCGACACATTGATCCACCCCGTATTTGAGCGGAATATCGACATCGGTTGCAAAAGCTTCCAGTCCCCCTACACGAATCGTACACAGAACATACTTGGCGTCTTTCAACGCTTCTCTCCGATTGGTTGTCGGCTGAATCTGAATATTCAATCCATTCTCTCGGATATCCCGCTGGCACAGCTCGGTGACCATGTCGAGATTGTGCTGATTAATATCGCAGAATGCGATCTCGATGTTATTAAATTCCGGTACGGTGAGCAGATCACGCAATAATCCTCTTGTAAAACCAATGCTGCCCGCCCCGATAAACGCTACTTTGAACGACATATACATGTCCTCCCGTAATCCGAACCTTCCGGCTTCGGTTAATGACTTGCTTCATGGGTTCATTGTAGCAACAGTAAGATGGAGAGCGTTATCAAAATCATGACCTGTTCGGAGGCAGAGTGTCAAAAATCCTAACTTAATCTCTTGATTGTTCTCATCTCATATTATTCTCGATTCTTCTCATCTCCTCCACTACAGCTGGCTGTAGCTAATGAGTTGAATCCCTTGTTCCTCCACATATTCCCGTAGCGCTGGATTGACCAACACCGCAAGATCATGCTCACGCTCCTCTACCAGAGATGAGATACTTCGCAGTTCATCATCCGCATAACCTGGATGTCCAGCAATCTCAACGATATTTTCCGTATCCTTATACTGATTCAGTACCTCGCGCAACCATGATTCCTGCAGAGTAGGCATAGCCGGATCACCACACAATATATCCGTAGACCGAATCCCCGCATCCACAAGCTTGCCGTTCAACTCCGGAGATAAGATATCATCTCTTCTCATAGGAACGTTATATTCCTGAGCCAGTTCCATGACCAAGTCAAGCATTTGTGCATCTTTCACACTCACCCCATGATGGGTATCCAGATGATTTAACGTTAACCCGGAAGCGAGAAACTTCTCGATCTGTGCCTTCAACTCCGCGCGTACTTCCCCAGGATCATAGGTCGAAGGAATAAGTCCAGGTTTTCGATAGAAACGGCCCGACTCGTCCACGATACTCTGAACAGCCGAAGCTTCCAGCACAGGGGTCATGAACGTCAGGTTCAGATGAACCCCCATAGCCGTAATGCCCGCTTCAAGGGCCATAGCGCTACTCTTTTCAAAATGTACCGAATTCACCAACGCCGAGGTATCTGTAATCAGACCCTGTTTCATTCCATGAATGATGCCTTCGCTCACTCTCATCGTGATGCCATAATCATCTGCATTAACAATCAGCTTCATCTTGCTCCGTCCTTTCTCTGTTTCCATTTAGGATCGAACAGATAACAGTTCCTCTGTGACAGCAACCGTTCCTTCTGACAGCAACGGCGTAATAACACGGAATTGATCGGAGTTCGTCACCACAATTGGCGTGGTCAGCTTAAAACCTTCGTTCCGGATCTGCTCCATATCAAATTCAATCAGTACCTCTCCCTTACGGATTCGGTTTCCCTGCTGGACCTTCTGAGTAAAATACTTCCCTTTTAATCTCACCGTATCTATGCCGATATGCATGAGAATTTCGACACCTTCATCCGAGGTGACTGCGATGGCATGTGCACTTTTCATCGTGACCGACACGACGCCGTCTACCGGGGATACCAGCTGACCTTTGGACGGAATGATGGCTACGCCCTTCCCCATCGACTCCGAGGAAAATACGACATCCTCCACGTCATGAAGCGGAATGACCGTTCCTTCGAGTGGACTCGTAATCAAGCTTTCCATCGCAACGTTCGCGTCGATCCCAGCCGCATTTTGTTCCATTTTCGCCGTGGACGATCCAGATGCTGATTGCTGGTTATTCTCGTCTTTCTGTACCTTCAGACCTTCAGCAACCTGATTATTTTTCTTGCTCTCGTAACCAAACAGCACCACACACAGGGCTCCGCCCGCAATCGCAGTCAATACTCCAATAATGTAATACAACATCGGACTCTGGGCAGGTAGTGTGAACACATTGAGGAAGAAATTGAACACAATCAGCTTCACACCGAGATATCCCATCAATCCACCGGCAATGGCTCCAGCGGCTACCAGATAGATGAGAGTTTTGCGATAACGCAGAATGATACCATACAGAATAGGTTCAGTAACCCCGGACAGGATCGCAGACAGGAAAGATGAACCGCTTAAAGCCTTAAGATCTTTATCCTTTGTTTTCAGGAATACCCCGAGACCAATCCCCATCGAAGCCGCAACGGATGTTGCCGCAAGAGGTGCAATGAGATCGCCCCCAGCGCTCAGATTCCCCATAATAATAGGCACCGTTGCCCAGTGTAGTCCAAGCAATACAAGGAAGGACCACGTTCCTCCCAGAATAATACCTGCGATGACAGAGTTGCTGTTAATCAGGAAATTAACAATATCCCCAATCCACTGACCTACATATTGCCCGAATGGACCAATCAACATGGCCGTGAGCGGTACCATAATGACAAGAGAGAAGAACGGAACCGCGAACAACTGCACATTTTTGTGCATGATTTTCTTCAAAAACTTCTCCAGAACCGCGTAGATGCTAACAGCGATAAACATCGGAAAGACCGACGAAGCGTAGTTCATTAACGATACTGGAATGCCTAGAAAATGAGTTGTAGTTCCCGCTGCTGTCAAAGCCGTAAAATTCGGCTCCATTAATGCGGCACCGATCGCCGCTGCAACATAAGAGTTCACATTCAGAACCTTAGCAATCGTAATCCCAAGCAGAATCGGCAAGAAATAAAAGATCGAGTTCCCCGCAGCAGCCAATATCGCGTATGTTCCACTATCCACAGCAATCCAGCCTGCTCTTTCTAGAACGATTAACAGTGCTTTGACCAGACCAGCTCCGGCAAATACCGGGATTAATGGCGTTAGACTGCCCGATATCAGGCCAAAGATGGCTGAACGAATGCTCTTCTTTTCTTTTTCAGAGCTTGCACCAGAACCTGCTCCATCGAACTTCCCTTCTGCAACGATATGTTTGTACACCTCCGATACGTCATTGCCTACAACAACCTGAAATTGTCCGCCGCTTTCAACCACCTTCAAGATACCTGCTGTGTTTTCGAGTGTGTCTGCATCGGCTTTCCGATTATCGTTCAAGACAAATCGTAAACGGGTAGCGCAGTGAGTCAGCGATTGAATGTTCTCCCTTCCTCCAACGCGGTCCACAATGTTTTGAGCTAATTTGAGATGATCCATGTTGTTCCCCCCATACTTTGAATAATCACTACAATTCAGATCTTCACTTCATGCATTCGCATGACATACTACGATGACAAAATAAAAACCTGAACTGAAGCTCGTCTACTGACCTTAGTCAATACACAAGCCTTAGTTCAGGTTTCGCCTGCCGAACAGTCACAATCCCTAATGTATAAGTTTGTATCCATATTTCTTCATTCTTCCGCCAGATCATGCTCACGGTTCGTGACCCGGTGAATGTGGATCATGAAATAAACCATTTCCTCATTCGTTGTTATCTTCTCGTAGTTAATCTCCAGGTAGTTTCTAATCTTTTTCGCGCACGCGTACGATTCGGGGTACTTATCCTTTACATGATCGTATAAAGAATCTCTATCCTCCGGAATCAGCTCATCATGAAGAATTCGGTACGCAAAATAACGCAAATGTGTGAGGAAACGGCTGTAATTAATCGAGTTTTCGTCCAGTTTGATTCCAAAATGGTATTTCACAATATTGGCTAGATCGTTAACAATCTTCGTCATCTGATAGGTTTGTTTCATATCCTGCCCACGCTGCTGTGCATTCACAAAATGAAGGGCGATGGAACCCGCCTCATCCTCTGGCAACTTCACACCTGTTTTCTGTTCAATAATGTGGAGCGCCTTAAAGGCCACTTCATATTCGGCCGCATAGAATTTTTTGATCTCCCACAGCAAAGCATTCTTTACAATGATGCCTTCAGGGAACCTTCTCAGTGCGAAGCTGATATGATCTGTCAGGGTGATGTAGATGTTGTCACTGAATTTGAGAGCAAGCTGTTGTTCGGCATATTCAATAATTTCGTTCGACAACTCCAGATGTTCAGTTGGAATCTCACCAATCAGCCCCATCAGTTTGTCAGACGTTGCTTTTTCAACGACGAACTTTTTCTCTACTTGTGAAAAGTCGATAACATCACTGTTATGTTTGTTATACCCGATCCCTTTTCCCATCACGATCATTTCGTGCCCGTTATCATCCGTCAGTAAAATTACATTGTTATTAAAAATTTTCCTAATCTTCATCTGCATCACCCCCAACTCATCACATGCTCGTCCCGTTAATATTCCATAAAATTCTTCGAAAAATCAAAATCTTCTATAAAAAAAACCTAAATTGAAGCAGTAACATGCACAACTCATGTTTACTACGAACAATTTAGGTATCGCCTGCCGAACAGTCACAATCCTGAATATATTAAATTACTACTACATTATCAACCAATGGGTTACTTCTGAACAAAGGATATCATGAATACCCTTTCAGTTCAACATTTAGTTTCTACCCGCCTGTTCCAGCACGGCGGCCCTGCTTCTACTCCAATTCCTCCGGGTAACTCCACTGAATTCGCTCCATGGAATCCCGGTATTGAACAGGCGTCATGCCTGTATATTTTTTGAAAAGCATATGAAAATACTGCCGACTGCCCACACCCACATAGTCTGAAATTTCGGAGATCGGAATATTGGTCTGCTGGAGCAACATCTTGGCCTTCTCCATCCGTAGCATCGTCAAATAATCGGTCGGAGTCCATTGCATATAATTACGGAAAATGCGGTGCAAATACCCTGGATGTAAATTGACTGCTGCCGCGATATCCTTCATCTGAATACTGCGATCCATATTGTGATGCATGAATTCAATCGTACGTTTGACATAGAGCTCTGTCTGATCCAGTGCACTTCGTTCCATCTCGCCTCGCAACCTAGCAATCCGAACGAGCATTTGGATAAAAAGGGTCCGTACCAGCGTTCCCTGCTCCGGGGAGCTCAGGTTTCGGGCTTCACGATGAAGCATTCGCTCTTCGGCAGGAATCACCCGCATGTGTACAGGAGGAGGTCCAGAATTCGTCTGCTCTTGTGATTGTTCCAGTTCCTGTTTCTGTCCCTGCCCCTGTGCCTGTACCTGTGTCTGTACTTGCCTTTGCTCCAGCAAACCACGCTGATCCAGTTCAAGCACCAGGCTTTTCATCGTGTGATACACTTCTTCCGGGTCAGGCAAAACAAGATAAGGAGTAGATCGAGTTAGAAAAGCATGAACCGTATCCTCTTCCTGCGCAAGTTGCTTTATGGTAAGTTGTCCAGATGCAGTACGCGCAAAACCGAATTCTACATTGAGCATTCGGCACGGCACGCCGTCCTGCACCAACAGCCGATGGGGAACCCCTGCATCCAGCAGGATGAACTGTCCTTTTTTCAACACCGCCTGTTCCGAGCTTCCGTCTGCCATCCTCACATCCACTCGGCACATACCCGTAATGATGTACATAATTTCCGTGGAGTCATGAGTGTGGTAGGACATCTGATAATCATCCCATTGTTTGTAATAATAAGCGAAAAAACGCGGACCCCAATCTTCGGTGCGAAGGCGTTCCTGAAAAAGACTGCCTGAAAAGGATGGTGTATGATTCGTTACTGATCCTGATCCTGTCCCCATCTCTACAACCTCCCTCCAAGCGCGATATGGCGTACAGATGTATTCGCTCTATTTTTGAATAAACATCGTTAAAATTGACGTTAGATGCTACTAATCCGGTACTGCTCCCCATCCATGATAATAACCTGGGAGTTCGTTATCGGCACGAGAGGCAGTGCGGACTGATACTCTTCCATAACCTGAGCTGCCGACTCTACAAATGGGGGACAACCCACATGCGGCACGGGATAAAAATCAACCGCATTCAGCCCTTCGTAACTGGACAAGTCCGGTGCTACCGCGCAATCATCCATAGCTTTCACATAGGCAATATCCGGGGCGAGAATGATGGAACCCGCCGACTCTCCGATGTATATTTTCCCTTCTTGGATGTGAGCCTGTATGTACTTCTCTGCTCCACTTCTGCGAAGCTCCTGTAATAGAAAAAAGGTGTTGCCACCCGACACGTAGATCAGGTCACTTTGTTGCAACTTGGTTGCTACTTCTTCAGAAGATGCCGTGGATACTTCCAACTCTTGTACGATAAGTCCCCACTTCTCAAGCTCCTTCCTGCCCGCATGTACATATGCATCATATGGTTCAGGAACGGCAGCTGTCGGAATAAAGGTAACGGTCCTTCCGTTTAACGTTTCTTCCAGTGTGTTCAACAAGCTTGCTGTGTCAACAAAAGAAGATGACAGAAACAATTTTTTCATATTAATATCCTCCAAATTGTAATGGATCGAAACGTTCAGTTCCTATAAGCTTAGTATAAAATCATTATATCATGATCTGCCATTTCTAAATCCAATGTTGAAGGAGATTTCATGCGATGAGTACAACCTTTTATCTGGTCAGACATGGTGTCAAAAAAAGTGATATTGGAGACGTGCCACTTACTGCCGAAGGTAGCCGTCAGGCTCAATTGACCGCCCGGCATTTCTCGAAAGCTCCGTATCCCATCCACCGGATCGTAGCGAGTCCACTCCGGAGAGCACAAGAAACCGCCGAAGCCATTGCTTCCCTTACCGGGTCTGACGTCTCGGAAGATGCACGCTTGCGTGAGCGAGCGAATTGGGGTGATGATCCCGAGCAGACTTTCGAACAATTTGTAGCTTTGTGGGACCAGTGTACCGCAGACCCGGAGTTCATTCCACATGTTGGTGACTCTGCCAAACAGGCAGGCACACGGCTGGCCTCTTTGCTCGGCGAACTGGCAACACAGGCGCCAACCGGCAGTCATATTGTATTGGCTACCCATGGCGGTCTGATTACCGATTTCCTGGTGCAAACGTTTTCCGAACAAGAACTGAACAGATGGCATCCGAATTTCCTGGTTGAGCAGAAACGTCTCGTTCCCGAGTGTTCCATCACCAAGTTACTGATTCAGGACGGTCAATATACGCTGGAATCCTTTGCTTCCGCAACACACTTGACTGAAGACATCGAGAAGTAGTTGGATGTACAAAAAAGCTCTGGAATCTCTCTGCGTGATCATTACACAGAAGCGAATTCCAGAGCTATTTGCGGTTAGCTTACATCATTTCTCTTTCTAATCTGAGCGGACAGTCTTATTTATCCCCTTTGCCTTTCCCCGGAGTATAGAAGTTCGGCAACGTCACCTTCGACCAATCGATATCCGATGCCATGTAGAAGGAAGGATACGAAGGCTGGTTATATCCGCTGTTCTGTCCAGCAATACCTACACGATACATCGCATCATGCATGAGCGTATAGAGCTTGCGATCTGTTTTCTCGGTGCTCAAATAGATGCGGATCGCTGAACTGTCGGCTGTACGCACCAGCATCTCCTCACGCCAGTCTCCGAATACATCGGCAACCAGCGACGGTGTACCTTTCGTGTGGTTATTGGTTAAGGTTCCTGTCGCGGTCAGCACTGTGCCGCGTGTCCAGTCTTTGATTGTAGGCGTAACATCGATGGCACCGTCTACGATTTGGGTGGTCATGTCGGCGGCCCAGCGAATGCTCATATTGGTTCCGGGCGCCTGATCACTTTTTTTTTCACCCTGTGCCGTCCATAATCCGACAGCCCATGTCTCCAGCCCGCGCCGGGTTGGATCGACATCTCCGACCATACCGCGTCCAGTATCTTTGCCTGTATATCCGCCGTAAATGACTTCTCCGGTCTTCGCATCACGCAGGGAATATCCGTACGGCGCCCAAGGTCCGCCCTCATGCACCATAAAGATCTCCAGTCCCGGGCGATCCGGGTCGATATCTGCCACATGCAGTGCATCTCCGTGTCCTAGACGAGCAATCGTTCCCGGTGCAGCACTCTCGGGCGGCATCACATCGGTGGAACTATATAACACACTGCCATCGTGGTCAATCGTAGCCGAACCATAGATAATCTCCTGTTTGCCGTCACCGTCTACATCCGCCACACTGAAATAGTGCGCTCCCTGTGTTGTAATCGAACCGTACTGCGGGTCTGTGCCATCTACACCATGTGGCCCGTCATTGAACGGATTTTTCATCGGTGTCCAGCCACTGTCTACCATCCACTCTTTTTTCAGTTTCTTGCCATCCCAGTTGTAGGCAGCCATGGTGGAGCGAGTATAATATCCGCGTGCAAAAATCGCAGACGGTTTCTTGCCATCCAGGTACGCAACCCCGGCCAGGAAACGGTCTACCCGGTTTGCAGGTTCAATGCGTGCCATCGCATAATCGCCCCACATCAGGCCGTCATCATGACGTTCGGGTTCATACGGGACGGTCTGTAATTCTTTTCCCGACTTGCCTTCAAACACGGTAATATACTCCGGCCCGTCCACAATAAACCCTTCGAACTTGCGCAATTCATTGCGGGCGCTCCGCTGCGGTGCGTATACATCTATAAAATAGTCGGCCAGACTTTCCGCGTCCTGCTGGGATAACGGATAGCTGTACTTCTTCTCGATCCCAAACGCCTCTTCCAATGTCGCAGGCCAGTTTCCTTTTACAACCTCTTCGTGTTTATGCCAGTTCCGGAACATATCGACCACATGGTCATAGTACCCTTCCGCACTGAGGCGATAATCGTCCTCGTGTGTCACCCCGGCTTTGCGATCTTCCTTCGGCAGTGTGATGTACTTTTGTGAGGTTGGTTTGCCCTTTTTGTTGTACTTCATAATTTGTGTGCCCGGAGCGGTCTTGAACATCAGTTCAGCCTTGCCATCTCCATCAAAATCATAGACAAGCATCTGCGTGTAATGCGCTCCCGCACGAATGTTAACCCCGAGATCGATCCGGTACAACAGCTGACCGTCCAGCGTATAACAATCAACGTAGGTATTACCGGTATATCCTTTTTGCGATACGTCCTTGGCATTGGATGGGTCCCATTTCACAAAAAACTCGTACTGACCATCCTCATCCACATCACCAACACTCATGTCATTGGCACTGTAGGTGTATGCTTCACCCGCAGGTGTCACACCGTCAGCCGGCTTTTGCAAAGGAATATCCATATACCCGTTCGCCCAAGGTTTGACGGATGCGCTTCGTTTGCTTTCTTTACCTTTGTTATTAACGGCGGCAACTTCATAACGTGAAGATGTCGTACCTGTGCTGTCTACATAGTTCGTGCTGTCTGTGACCTTTGCAATTCTTTTGCCATCCCGATAAACGTTGAAATCCGTCCCGGTCAGCCCCTTGTCACTGTACCCTGTTGCCTCGTCCCCAAGTAATCTCCAGCTTAGAAAAACACCTTCGGACGTCGAAGCCGCTACCAGCCCGCGATCCAGCTTCTCTAGTTGAATGCTTTTCCCCTGCGATTGGGGTTGGGATTGTGAAGCATCCGCTCCACTGATCCCGGCGGTTCCACTAAGAATTAAAGCCAAGCTGAGTGCAGAAGAGAGCACTTTGGCCCCAAGAGGCATGCGCGATCGTTTTGCCCTATGAGTGCTAGCGCTCTTCTTTTGGCTGACATTCGTACTGACATGGGTTCTATCGTCAGTGCTGTTACTATGTTTAATTCGATTATCTTCTACTGATCTTAAGTTCATCAACCTTCACTCTCCCTGGTTAGAATGGGTAATGATACTTCTACCTGAACATGTTAATGGTCTGGTCAATTTCGTGTTCATACGAAGATCAGATTCGTGCTCATGTTAGGTCAGGTTCATTTTCATACATCAAAGGAAAAATGGTTGCGCTTACATTATGAAGCGAAATGAAATTCAAGAAAGAATTTAGTTGGCCTGACATACTTCCTTCTCCAGTTCCTCCAATCCCCCTTCCACTCTCTTTACTTCCTTCGTAGCAAGAGTTACCATCCATCGGGTACTATTATAGACATCCTTACCGCCTAACCATAGGCAAATATCCGTGCAAAACGATCAATATTCAGTGTATCTCGGTCAGAGTGTACAACAGTGAATGATGAAAAATGAACAATCTTCAAAGCCTTATCATTATAGCTCATTCTTCCAAACCGTCGGATAGCGCTCCAAGCTCATTCATCCCAAGCTCCTGAGATCGTTAGACAAAAACAGAGCTGCCCCCGGTCAATGAATGACCAGAAAACAGCTCTGTTTTGATAAGTTGTGCGTACGCTCACACGTACATTAGCACTAAATCACCAAATGTATGACCTTTAAGGCTCAATTCCCCATACAAGACTGCCGTCTTGATAGAGTGTGACTTTATCCCAATCCTGATAGGATGTTTTGGTTGGGTCATAGGAATAGTCATCGCTCTCGTCAAAGTTGGACCAGTCCGTTTTGAACATGCGAAGCTGAATGTCTCCGGATTGTCCACCCGCAGCAATGCTTCCTGCGCCGGACTTAAAGCTCAGCTCAACATATCCATCTCCAAAGGTACGGTCGATGTTGGCTGCACCAACCACTGCCCAGTCAATGGCAGAATCCATCGCCGCCGAACCTTCTTTGGTGAAATAATAACGAAGTTTCAAATCACTCAGATCCACTGCAGTGCTGCCCAGGTTTTTGATGTTGAACAACGGTCTGATCTGGTTATCCGTTGCATTGGTATCCCCTGCACGATATTGCACCACCAGATCACTAGTTGGTACAACCACACCCGCTGGTGTCGCAGAGGCTACAGTAGAATTAGCACTTTGCCCAGCTGCATTCACCGCACTCACCACATAATAGTAGGTTGTGCCATTGGTCAGCGAAGTGTTAATATACGACGTTGTAGTTACATTCGATGCAACCGTCGTGAATGGACCCGCTGCCGTCAGAGCACGTTTCACATTATAGCTGGTCGCACCTGCCGAAGCTGTCCAAGCCAGACTCACCTGTGCATTGCCAGCTGTTGCTGTCAACGCTGTTGGTGCCGCCGGAGCCGTTGCAACTGCTGCCGGTGTTGCCATAGCAGATGCAGAGTTAACACTCTCACCTGCTGCATTACTTGCTGTCACGACATAATAGTACGTTGTCCCATTCGTCAAGCCCGTGTTGGTGTAAGTTGTTCCGCTGACATTGGCAGCAACCGTTACAAATGGACCGGATGCTGTCAGGGCACGTTTCACCGTATAACTCGTCGCACCTGTCGATGCCGCCCATGTTAACGTCACTTGAGCATTACCGGCCGCAGCTGTTAGTGTAGCAGGAGCTGCCGGTGCTGTGTTTCCACCTGGAGGATTGCCTCCACCATTCTCAGAGAGTACAGGGAAGGAGTTCTTCACCAGTTGTACGAACTGATCATGGAACCAGTGACCTGATACAGGCGCATTAGCCAGTGCACCAGTCAGCACGCCATCTTTCGTTGTATACGTTGGATCACACATCCGGTCGAAGCCTTTACCCTCATTGTTCGGAATTTCGGAACTGGAGCCATCGGATTCACCTGGCGGTTTCACCCATACATAGGCATCCAGATGCGCTGGTCCCGGAGCTGCCTTCGGTGCTTCTCCGATACCTGCTCCGCTTGCATTACACCAGTTACCCCGGTGCTCACGGCGATCCACACGACCTGAATTTACATAGTCATTGATATTGCTGCCTGTAGCTGTAGCTGGACGATTCACTCCGCCCCATCCGTTACGGCTGGTATCAATGAGGAAACCTGTGCTCGCTGGCCATCCTGCCTGTACGAAATCGGCATACAACTTCGCTGTGAAATCGGTTTCGTCAAAATAAGGATTCCATTCATAGAACTTAGCTGAACGGATCGGTTGTCCACCAATGTTCAGATCCGGATTAGACAGGTTTGGTTCAGCCAGCGGTGTAGTATTGGCAGTATTCGTAATGAATCCATCCGCACTGCTCAGTCCACCCAGCGTATCCCCGACTACATCGGTATAGAGCGCGACCGCTCCAGAACGGTTGTTATCCCACCCGAGCCAGCCGGAGTGACCGATATCGAGATAGTTGTATACGTTTGGAATCGCATGGAGCTTGTCGAGCGTATATTTAATCCCAGCTTCATAAATCCCCGTTGAAGCCGCTTGACCACAAGCAGGTGTGCTGAGATTGGTTACCAGGTTAGGCAGACTATCTGGCTCAATAACAGCGATAATGCGAATGTCCTGATATTTAGGATCAGCAAAAATATCTGCGATTACGTCAATGTAATCCGTTTTATACGTTTGCAATGCTGCCTGGGTTAAAGGAAGCTCCCCGTTAGAAGCGAGGGCATGGCAGTCCCGACCCGGCAAGTTATAGATGACAAAGGAAGCCGTAATAGGTACGCCTGGCTTCTTCTGAGCGAGAACCGCATCCAGATGCTCTTCCACGCTCTTGCGACCAGCATTCTCGGCCCCGCCATAGATGGCTGCAATACGGTCAATCCATACCGCAGTAGGGTAAGATTTCACCGTTTCCATCTTCGCTTTCAGCGAAGCATCACTGGTAATTGCAATAGAGGTGTCCACAAGTGCAGAGTAGTCCTCATTGAGATAAGCCGTGGCGCCCACAAACGGATTGTTCACATGCGCCTCCGCTGCCTGTGTCACACCTGGAGACATGCCAGGAAAGATCCCTGCTGCAAGCAGCGCAGCTGCCATCATTTGTTTTACACCTTTACGCAGCAGCTTCCGGCCTCTTGATTTGGTTTTCAATGTTTTCTTCATAGTTCCACCTTTCCCTTAGATAAGATTGGTCTCGACTCATGTCTGCTGTTCCTCTGTGTAGAAGCAGGATGCATGGCACAAAGTGCATGAAAGAATCTGTGGTGTTTCGGTCACCTCCATAATTAAAAGGGCTGAAGTCAAAGAGCAAATAAAAACGAACGTCGGGTGTTTTCAGTAGAATTGCTGTGTGAGCTTGTGTGGGGGTTGAATCTTGAGAGTAACCGTGGTGGAGTAGTTAAATCATCATCTTGGAATTGAAGTGTGAAGAGAACGTTGGATACAAACTAACTTTGCGTAAGCGCTTTCCATTAAAACTTGAAAAAAAATGTGATCCCGCGTATGACTCCTTGTTCACCTCCTTATAGTGTGATTATACGACATGTAAATATTACTGTAAATTGAATTATATAAATTAAATTATATTTTTTTCCACAAAAAAAGAAGGATTTTGCTCCTCTCTGTCGCAACAAAAAAAGGCTCATTACGGCACGAGACCGCAATGAACCTTCACATCCCCCTATGGAATAACAACAACATCCCCTGGCTTCAAACCACTAACAACCTCGGTTTTATCTCCGGATTCCATGCCTGTCTTAACCGCTTGCTGCTCCGTCTGTCCGTTCCCTTTATCCAGTAGCACGTAAGGTTCAGGCTGATCACGCATAATGGCGAGACTCGATACGGCAGTCACCTTGTCCTTGCGCATCGTTTCAATGTCTCCTTCCAGACTGACACCTCCATACATGCGAGCATCCGGCTTCAGATCGATGACAACATCAAACTGAGAGGCCTGCTTCAGATCGGTATCCGTGCTTTTCCGGGCAAATTTGGATACCTTGCTTACTTTTCCGGTAAATTTCAGATCCTTCTGCGCACTCATGCGCACCTGTACCGGCATGCCCTCCTTCAGTTTGAACATCTCTTCCTCACCAACAATAGTATTGAATTTCATTTTGCCCGTGTTCGTGATTGAGCCGATTAACTGCCCTTCCGTAACTGCTCGTGTTTTGTTATCCTGCTCATTCAACTGAAAGATCCCCGTGGTCGCGGCATGCACCACTGCCTTGCTCATGACATCCTGCTTCTTGCGGATCTCCTGCTCTTTGAGAACCAAAGCCTTTTGGCTAAGCTCGTTCGCCAGACGTTTGCTCTCCCGGTCCGCGAATGCTTTTTTACGTTCCTCTTCCGTCACACCTAATGTTTCGGTCATGCCGGCCTGGTCGATGCTGATCTGATTCATCTCCACATCTAACCGTGCTTTGTCCAGATCACTCTGCATCTGACTGACTTCTGTCTGTAATGCCGACGTATCGAGCGTGAACAAAACATCCCCTTTTTTCACTTGTTCCCCGTTCTTGACATGCCACTGTTTAATGTTGGAAGCATACGGTGCAAACACGTCCGTCTGCTCGGTATAGACCGATTTCCCTTTCACTTGGATGGTCTGTGTCATCGTCTCCTGTGTCACATCAAAAGTGATAGGCGGTGGAGTCTCAACGGGCGCTTCCGGCTGGGGTTTGTATTTCTCATATACCCAATATCCTGCACCTACCATAAGTACAATCGTAGTGATGATGCTGATCCATTTCTTCATGCTTAGTTCCCTTCCACTGAAAAGTTTGAGTCTGTTCATATCTTCAAATGTTCCACGTTCAGCCATGCACGTTAGCCTTTCCGTAGATCCATCACATCGATTTAATCACACTTAGCGCATTGGTTCGCGATGCACTGATGGCTGGATAGATACCCGATACCACACCGACAAGTACGGCAAAAACAATCCCCAGCGGCAATGCCGATTGCTGAATGATTACTGTCATCGGTCCGCCCGCCTGATCCGCCATCTGACTTGCGAGTAGCTGGTTCACCCCGCCGAGCGCGGCAAAGGCAATCCCCACCCCAGCCACACCGCCAATGAATCCCAGCATGGCTGCCTCCGCAATAAACATCTGACGGATCTGCCACAGGTTGGCGCCAAGCACCTTCATAACCCCGATCTGCTTACGCCGCTGATGCGTGGACATGATCATTGCCACAATAATGGACAGTGAAGCCAGCACCATAATAAAACCGCCAATACCGATGGCTGCTTTCTGGTACATCGCAAGCTGTCCTGCCATGGCCTCTTCCTGAAAAAGATTACTTTGCGTGTTTAATGTCAGCTTTTTGATCTGCTCTTCCACCTGAGCCACATGCCGTTTGTTATCCACTTTCACTAATGCGGAATTAAGACGTTTGAGCGCAGGGCTGTCAGCCTGTTGTAGTCCAAGCTCATCCTGCAAAGCACGCGCCGTATCCAGCGGAACATATACTTTTTTGTCATTCTGAGCGCTCATATCATCCATATTGGACGGTTTGGCTAGTTCACCCGATACACGTATCGTTCCACTCATCTTGGTCTTTCTGCCATTCGTAAAATCCTCATACCGAAATTGTATACGTTGCTGCATCAGTTGATCCTGCTTCATCATCATCTCATTGTACTGTTGCAAAAGATCATTGTTATAGGGATCGGAATTCAACTGCTCAAACAGCTTTTGAGTCACTTTGGAATCAATAAAGCCGTAGGTCGCTCCATAATTCACAATTGCAACTCGGCCATTGCCAGTTCCGCTGCCCTGTGCATATTTGTATCCGAACCCGCTCAACGTCTGCATCTCGGTTCCAATCACTTCCACGTAGGAGCTGCGCCCATCCGGAAGCACCATATCGAGCGCATCCAGTTTCAGCATAGGAGCCACAGCGACAACGTGAGGAAGGCGCTGAATAATCCGAATTTTCTCCATCGTCAGCGCGCCGCGTTCAAACTTACTCTTCGTGCCTCCGCCGCTTCCATTTCCCGTTTTGATTCCCTCGTTCGGGCTGATCGTAATCTCGTCCATCTTGTAGTTATCATTCAACGTTTTCTCGCTGTATGTCTGTACCGACTGCCCCACACTCAGTGCAATAATCATCGCTGCCGAACCGATTGACAGACCGATCATGCAGAGTAATGTGACCACTTTGCGCCGAATGATTTGTCCCCAGGCCATGCGCACTACGTCCCGTATTCTCACTGTTCCTCTCCTTTTACATGAACTCTCATACATGCTGCAACTGGGCAACCTGTTGCTGTTCGACCAATCTCCCCTGCTGTAACGTCAGTACAACCTGCATCTGTTCGGCCACTTCGGCTTCGTGTGTCACAATGACAAAGGTTGTTTTCATCTCTCTGTTCAGTTGCTGCAAAATGGAAAGAATCTCTTCCTCGGTCTCTGTATCCAGATTACCCGTCGGTTCATCTGCGAAGATAACCGAAGGCTCCGTGATGAGCGAGCGGGCGATACTGACCCTTTGCTGCTGACCACCTGATAACTGCGACGGAAAGAGATTCGTCTTATCGCCGAGCCCCACTTGTTCTAGTAGGCGAAGCGCCTTTTCTTTACGTTTGGATGGTCTTATTCCCATAAATACCAGAGGCAACTCTACATTTTCCCGGATCGTCAGATTGGACAACAGTTCGTAGGATTGAAATATAAATCCAATGTGACTACGCCGAAACTCCGCCAGACGATTCTCACTGAAACGCACAATATCCTGTCCTGCGATCCAAATCTTGCCTTGTGTTGGCTTCATCAAACCAGCCATCAGATTCAGCAGTGTGGACTTCCCTGAACCTGAACTACCCAGCAGCGCAACCATCTGCCCCTCTTGAATCGTCAGATTAATATCTTGCAGCACGGGAACATCGCCCTGTGCATTGCGGAAGGCATGGGATACCTGTTCAACTTGAAGCATTCGTGGCTTGTCTTCCTTTCCATTTCCTGATTATGTATTTCTGTGTATCTCACTTTATTATAGTGCGCAGATGTATCGGGGCAGGACGCAGTTGTATCCAACTTGTAACATGTCAACACAAAAAGCCCTGCGGCAGAGCGTACAATACTTGCCCGCAGGGATATATGTTATTTCTAATGTCTGAATAAAACTAAGGCTGTGGCAGCAAATTCTCTACATGAATCGACCTCTCGCTGGGTAGTGCTCCTGTCATAAACCTACCATGCCTTAAAGCTAAAACGATACAACTCACTCTTGCTGGCGGTGCTGCTTGCCATGAACAGTTCTTCCTCAAACCATTTCAGCTTGATAAAATTGTTGATATTCCGGTAGATCACCGTATCAGAGGACAAGTTCTGATCATTGAGGAAGGCAATATGAAGCTCATTTTTCTGATTTTCTAATGTATTCAGATAAGCAATTCGGGATTCGTCCGCGCTCAGATCAAAATTCCAGAATGTGCCCTTGGCCAGCAAGTTCAGCTTATTTTTTTCCACCTGATATCGATATAGTCCCTGCACCTGATTCACTTCACCCTGAAAGATCATATCCCCATTTTTCAACAGATGGTATTGCTGGATATCCTTCGATCTCAGGTATAAGGACACGTCCGGATTTTTCTCCAGCGACACACGATAGACGGCAAAATCATCCTTGTGCATGACCAGAACATAAGCCTGCTTCATATCCTGACTAATCTCAAAACTGTCAATAACGATGTAATTCTTGCCCGACTTATCCTCATGTGTCTCTACTCCGACTTTCTTCATCATGACCTCATCGGAAAACAGGATCTCTTCTTTGCCCGTTCTCAGATCGGTCTGAATGAAACCACGATCATCATGACTGATGGATGTGTCGTTACTGAGAAACTCCCTGAAATAGGAATGTTCCTTGCCTAGTTTGGTTCGTTCACCACTTTTCATATCGTATATAAAAGCCGTGCGCTGGGCTTGTCCCGAACGATACTGAGCATACATCAGCTTGGTTCGATCGGGGCTCAGTACAACGCCAAAATCCGTGTTGCCACTGATCTCTTTCACCTGGTTATCATCCAGATGCAACTTGAGCAACCGCAGTCCTGTATACGAACGTTCGGTACTGTTAACAACAATCGTATTCCGATCCCCCATATCAAAATCATAAATAACAAAATCATTCGGAATTTTAGTCGCTGACTCGATTTGGATTGTACTGCTCGATGGGGGCGCGAGACGACTGTTGAATTGCTCACCAGGCAATATCACAGTACGTGGTTTAAGGTGACTCATGCTGAACAGGCTGCCAATCCCGAATATCCCCCCGACAAAGGCAATGAGTAGTCCGGACAGCATCAGCTTATCGCGATGTTTACGCCAAAAGCCGGTATATTTCATGTGTTTCGATCCCCCGGCAGGCGGATATGGACTTGCGTCCCTTCCCGCATGATGCTTTTCATCTCCACTGTTCCTCCATGACGCTCCACAATGTTTTTCACAATCGACAGCCCCAGGCCCGCGCTGCCTTTTTCGACACGGTTCATGCCCTTATCCTGGTAAAAGGGTTCAAACACATGATTCAGGGCTTCTTCACCGATGCCTTCACCCTGATCTCGAATCATAATGGCAATAGACTGTTCTTCCCGCGAGGACTGCACTTCAATGATCGAATTCACATCACTATACTTGACGGAGTTATCCAGTACGTTCAGGAATACCTCTTTCAGCTTGTCCCGATCCCCCCGTACATATAGCTCTTCTTCAAGTTCGTAATGAATGCCGATATTGTATTTGCCTGCCTTGATCGACATGTCCTCACACGCTTCCCGAATAACTTCCGAGACGTCAACCCGTGCAAAACGGTAGTTCTCAATCACTGCCGAAGACACGGACACTTCCAAAATATCCGCAACCATCGTATTCAGACGACGGCTTTCCTTGATGATATAATTCATGCCCTTGTCGAAGAAATCCGGGTCGGTGAATCCATTATCCCGCAAAATCTGTGCATAGCCCAGAATAGTCGTCAGCGGTGTTTTTAATTCATGTGTCACATTGTCAAAAAAAACCTTGCTTCGTGCCTGTACTTGTTTCACTTCGTCCCGTTCTCGCTCAATCACATCAATCTGCTCTCTTACCCGGTCAATCATGACCGTGAAGCTCGCCGCCAGTTCCCCAATCTCATCCTTCGTGGCAATCTGAATATCCGCATTCAGGCTACCTTGGGCCACTTCGGCAGAACGTTTCGTCAACACACGAATGGGCTGTGTAATTTTCCGGGAAATAAAAATCGAAGCAATGAAAACAAACACAAATATCGTCGCTGCAAACAGTTTAATTGTATCCTGAAAGCGCATATTGCGCCGATACAGGTCGGTGTAATCCTTTTCGAGCTGTACAATGCCAACGAGTTGCTGGTCACTCTGAATTGGGAAAGAGAGGCTTGCTACAACCCGTCCTTGATCGACTTTTGTCGTATAGGCAATTCGGGATTGCATCGCTTCTCTCAAATCTTCTATGTCGGTGTGTTTAACCAGTTTTCCTGCAGTAGTACTGGAGCCATACGTGGAGGCATCGGGGCGATAGAGCGTAATTTCCCCGCCCACAGCAGAGCCAATCTGCTCTTCCAACTCCCGGCTGCCCGCCTCCAGCGAATCTTTACTGATTCGTTTGTTATGGATGAGAAAATACTGATTCAAGGCGATATCCAGATTTTTTTTGGATTGCACCATATCCTCTCGCACTTCACGATACATATTCTCTTGAGCGACCTTGTTGGACAGGATCAGCAGTGCCGAGAAACCGATAAAAACGATCACCGAGAACAGTACAACCATTTTGAACTGAATGGTCCATTTCATGTCTGCACCTGAATATTCAGCTTGTACCCTACGCCAAATACCGTTTCAATCATCGATATGCCTTGGTCACCGCTGTCCAGCTTTTTGCGAATGCGCTGCACATGGATGTCCACGGTACGCGTATCTCCTGCAAAATCAAATCCCCACACCTTGTCCAGCAGCTCTGAACGTGTATGTACTTTGCGGTGGTGGTTCACGAGGAAGAGTAGCAGATCATACTCCTTGTTGGTGAGCCCTGCTCGTTCCCCGTCCTTCCACACCTCGCGCTCATCCTTACGAATCTCGATATGCTTGCCTAGTCTAACGACTTCGTAAGACTGGTTTTCCAGCGTTTCGCTGATGAGATCGATCCTGCGGAAAATCGCCCGGATGCGGGCAACCACTTCGCGGATATCAAAAGGCTTTGTAATGTAATCGTCAGCCCCTAGCTCCATGCCAAGCACCTTGTCCAGCATATCGGACTTTGCCGTAATCATGATTACCGGGATTTTGGAATTCACAGACAACTGTCTGCACACATCGAAGCCGCTCATATCGGGCAACATCAGATCCAGTAGAATCAGATCGGGCTTCGACTCCCGCAGCAAATTCAATCCTTCCCTGCCCGAAGCCGCCTCCTTGATCTCGAACCCTTCCTTGCGAAGCGAATAGGACAATATATCGCGAATGGACTCTTCATCTTCGATGATTAATATCTCTTTTGGTCTCATAATACATTCGTAATCTCCCTGCTCTATGAATTTCATCTGTCTATATTCTGTATCCCAAGCCGACTGCTTGAACAGAGGAAATCAAGAAATGTTACAACTCCGATACAACTCTGAACCTTTTGGAAACAACCTCCCGCTATACTGGCATTAATAGAACGCCAAACGGACCGGAACCAAGGTTTGATCCATATCCAAGGGGGATTCACATCTTATGAACCACACACAGATTAACGATGCTTACATTAACTATAAATCAGAAATCACCAGGTATCTATCCCAAATCGTCAAACAGCCGCAGGATGCGGAAGACTTGGCGCAGGATTGTTTTATCCGTCTCATGAACGTCACTGTCCATATTCCTGAAGACCGAATTCTCTACTATCTTAAACGCATCGCCCGTAACCTGGCTATGGACAGCTTTCGCAGACGTACCCGGACCTTACGCCGTGACAGCCGGCTGGAAACCCCTGCACATCATGTTGATACTCCTCAGATGGAGATTAATGAGGGGGTTAACGAAATTGTCTCCCATATCCACAATACCGAACATCGCAAAATTTTGGAGCTGCGCCTGATCCATGGGTATTCCATTAAAGAAACAGCCCAGATGGTGAACCGCAGTGAAGGCATGATCAAATCTTCCGTTTTCCACGCTGTCAATCGTATTCGTGCCAAAGTCATCTCGTAGAGATGGCTTTTTTACTTTGTGTTCCCCTACTCCGTTATCCACCACATTATTATTTCCATTCCTGTAATAACCAATAATCCAAATGACCTATTCATATGCCGAAATACCTAATTTTACAAATTTCGATCTAATTTTTACAATTTGTTATGACTATGTGAGATTTTCATGTGGTAGAATATGGACGAACTCATGAATCAACTAATATTTGGGAGGGATTTGGTTGGGTAAATTGACACGTTTACGGGGAGTTTGGTTAAAATCACTCCTGGCATTATCCATGGCTTTGCCACTTCAGATCGGATTATGGAACGGAGATGCTTCGGTTCATGCGGAAGGACCGACAGACCCGGCACCATTCATTCAAGCCAAGGTCGTTAACGAGAACGCTGGCAAGAAAGTATTGTTCGACAATTCGCACGGTCAGACTGCCGGAGCAGCTGATTGGGTCATTGATGGTGGCTTCTCGGATTTCGGTAATGCTCTGGCGAACGACGGTTATGATGTGAAAGAACTGCGCAAAACGACACCTTTTACCTATGATGATCTGAAAGAATACAACGTATTTGTCATTGCTGAACCTCAAATTCCTTTCAAAACATCTGAACAAGCGGCATTAAAACAATATGTTGAAACGGGCGGCAGCATCTTCTTCATTGGAGATCACTACAATGCCGACCGTAACAAAAACCGCTGGGATGGCTCTGAAGTCATTAACGGCTATCGCCGCGGTGCATATGAAGATCCAACCAAAGGCATGAGCACAGATGAGCGCAATTCAGCAGCCATGCAAGATGTAACCAGCACGGACTGGTTGTCCGATAACTTCGGTGTACGTTTCCGTTATAACGCACTCGGGGATATTAACGCCAATATCATCGTACCTGCGAATCAAGCATTCGGTATTACGGAAGGCGTATCTGCTGTAGCGATGCACGCAGGCTCCACGCTGGCGATCACAGATCCGGAGAAAGCCAAAGGTATTGTGTACTTGCCAAAAACCAATGCCAAATGGAATAACGCCGTTGACCAAGGTGTATATAACGGTGGCGGGATCGAAGAAGGTCCTTATGTGGCTGTATCCAAACTGGGTGCAGGTAAAGCGGCCTTCATCGGTGACTCTTCCCCGGTGGAAGATGCATCCCCGAAATATTTGCGCGAAGAAACAGGCACACGCAAAACAACATATGACGGCTTCAAAGAAGTCGATGATGCTGTATTACTCGTGAATACGGTAAACTGGCTGGCGACACAAGAAAACTATACTAAGCTGTCCGAAGTAAACGGCCTTACATTGGATACAGCTACAGCGCTGTTACCATTCGAGGAGCCAGCGGCTTCCACTGAACCGCAAGCTGAACCTTGGGCTGCACCTGCGGCAGGATATAAATGGTATGATCGTTCAACGTTCAAGCCAGGCTCTTATGGTGGCCCTGCATCCAGTGCTAACGCAGCGTACAGCTTCGTGAAGCAAGATACATTGCCTAATGCCGAAGACTTCCAGATTCGTGTGGTTGTAGAAAATATGGCTCCAAACACTACCGTTTCCGGTTACAGTGCCGGTATTTATCTGACAGGCGGAACACAGGTAGCTATGATCCAGAATGACAGTGGAACATGGCCAACTTCATACGGATACAGCTCGGCGTTTAGCGTAACGTCGGATAGCAAAGGACGCGGGATCAAAGATCTGAATGTACGCATCAAACCAGGCACGAATGGCAACGCCAGCCTGCGTCTGCGCCTGAATGGTAGCAACCTGATTACTAGTGCGGTAAGCATTGCTAACGTACCTGCAGAGCCACTGCCTGAAGAACAAGGTCCAATTCCAGCAACCATTAGCGTAGCCGAAGCACGCACCAAAGCGGTTGGCACTACAGTTACCGTTGAAGGTGTTATCACAACGAAACCGGGTTCTTTTGGCGGACAAGCCTTCTATCTTCAGGATGATACAGCGGGAATCTACGTGTTCCAGCACACGAGCGGATTCGATGTAGGTGACAAAGTGAAAGTGACTGCACCCACAACGATCTACAACAGCGAGTTCGAATTAACCGATGTGGTTGCGATTGAGAAAACTGGAACCGCTTCTGTTCCAGCTCCAGCGCTGGTTACAGCCATCAATGATGCGAACCAAGGTCAACTCGTTCAATTGAAAAATGTAACTATTCAAAATATCATCAGCGCTACGCCTGCCGGTTCATTTGAGTTTGATGCGGTAGCTGCGGACGGAACAAGCACACATGTGCGTGTGGATACGCGTACCGGTGTGAGTGAAACGACTTTCCCTTATGTTGCTGGTGACAAGATTGATATCACAGGTGTGTCTGCTATTTTCAAAGATGTCTATCAGTTGAAACCAAGAAGCTTGGATGACATTGTAGCTTCGGAAGAACAAGGTGGAGGCGAAAATCCTTCTACTCCAGCCGAAGGAGCGCCGGGCAAACCGGTGCTTTCTTCCGATAACGGACATACCACCGGGCTGTCCGATGGTTCGTTCAACGTTAGCATGAATCTGTGGTGGGGTGAAAATGCCACCGAGTACAAGCTGTATGAGAACGGTACCCTTGTGGATACGCAAAAGTTAACAGCAACTTCCCCTTCTTCACAGTTTGCTAAAACGGCGATTAAAGACAAAGCGAACGGAACCTATACGTATGTTGCCGAGCTGATCAACGACAAAGGTGCTACTCGCAGTGACGAGTTAACGGTTCAAATTGCGAACGCGGCTCCAGGTAAAGCCGTTTTGTCTCAAAACAACTGGGACGGCGATGGCGACTACACCGTAACGATGAACCTCTGGTGGGGTACCAACGCAACCGAGTATCGCCTCTATGAAAATGACGTACTGATCGATACGCAAGCCTTGAACGCTGCTACACCATCTGCCCAAACAGCGAAGACTGATTTAAGTGACCGTGCGAACGGAACGTACACGTATCGTGCCGAGCTTGTTAATTCCGCAGGTGTGACCAGTACGGAAATCGTAACGGTACAAGTCAGCAAAGCAGCTTTGCCTTTGGCGAGCTAGTCTAAATTAAGATTAGGATTAGATGTAGATGCAGGAATAGAGTAGGCGCAAGTGCCGAAACGAAGTAGCAATATAAGTAGAAGTAAACACACCGAAAATGAACAGAAACTTAGGCATAACGTAGATCAAACCGAATATAGTAACTACCAAATAGAAACGAATGCAGGACCGGAAGTAAGTAATACCGTAGTAAGTAGAAATGAAAAACGGAAATTAATGAAGAGCAGAGCCTAAGTAGTAACGAAAGCAGTAATGAGAGCAGTGATGAAACAGCCACAAAAGTAGCAACGTAAACCATAACGAAAAACCGAAACCAACCCAACGGCCAAGAAAGAAGCTGCGGTGATTTCGGTTTTTTTGTAGTCTTTTGTAGTCTTTTTTAGGTCATTTTTAGATCTTTGTAGTTTTTGGAATGTTCTATTGTGGTTTTATTATGGTTGCATTGTGTTTTCATTTCTGGCGTACCATTAAACCGTTGAACCTCTACTCCCTCAGCGCTAACGATCCTGAGAGAGCTTATTTGCCCCCTTTTTCCACATTTAAAATTCTAACGATCACCAGCGACGCTATTTGGCTATTTTTCAATATTTTGAGGGATAAATCGGGCAATTTGCAACAAATAGCGTCTGTGCGGATCGTTAGAATTTTAATGCAGACTTTTTAGGCTAAATAAGGCTTCTGGTGATCGTTAGCGATTCAAGCTAGGTTCAACAGGACCTTGCCCCCTCAATCCATAAGAGTTAACTCACCTACATGTACACATATCTCTACACTTTCCCTACACATAACGTAAATCAGCTCATCTCAGTCGAGGTTTCTCATAACCGTCCCTTACATAAAGAATACTGTTCCACACCGCACAATAAGCCGCAAAGGCCAGGAACCCAATGACAAAAATAAGGTTCATCTGCGTAAATGAAGCGCCGCTACCCATAAAAATAATAAGAATTGCACTGAGTCCGATATTTTCCCTGTTATGCTTTTTAAACTTCTGAAAGATCATTCGGTACAGCAATATAAGCACCATAAACACGATCCATATCAAATAAAATTTTTCCATAGCATAGTTACCCCCTTGCAAAAAGGCCAACTTTAACGTTAAAAGTTAACGTTTCGAGCCACATATTCAACATCATTATGTACGTTCCAACTTTTCCAGCAGCTATATTCATCAGGCAACAATCTAATTTTACCAATATATCTAATTTCTAAGAATTAATAAACCACATAAACCCAAGTATCCAGGATGTGATAAACAGATACACAATAATTTTGATGAACACATATTCTTCTTTCGCTTAAGGAAACACACCACAACAACAAATGGGAACAGGGTTAGCGCCATGTTCAGTATAAGACGAGTTCTTCAGCAATACTCAGAATGCCCGTTAGAATCAACAAATAATCCGTATAATAACCCACGCCCCCTTTAATTAGAGCATCGGTATCTTGTACGGATAAACTATAAATTCCAGCGATCGAGAAAAAATATGTATAGTTAATTCTGTTTTTAAATTCAGCTACCTACAATAGGAATCATTTGTACAATCGACTTCTTTGCCCTTGTCAATGAAAACTGTGACATAATTATCTTCCGATCGGCCCCTAAAAGTTAGCTTAACATCCGTCTCAAATGTTGTATTAACAAATGGCTTTACCTCGTTTTTTTCTATATCTCCTTCTTGTATCTTTCTCATATAAACAACGGTTCGTATGACTTCGTGATCGGTCCGGCTCTCACTCTCCTTCTGGTCTATGACATAAGGCAACTGTTGTTCATCAATAATGTGCTGCACTTGACTCTGAATCTCCGATTGGACATGTTTCGAAGGCGTTCTAAAGAAGTCGAGAATTGCGCTTTGGTTTGGAACTACTATAAAATACATTACAACAGATGCTATAAAAGAAACGATAATGGTTCCAATTATTCCTGACTTCTCCTTCTTGTTAAGTACATACACCGCGACAACAAACGGGAGAAGTGTTAACACAAGATACAAGAGAGTATGACTTGCTGGAGGAACGTCAAAGATAATGAGGCCTCCGTCTCCGGATAACATCAATAGCACTATTAAATAGGCAAAAATCCATCCTCCTCCAATACTCAATATCGATGCAATAATAGGTAAAATAATTCTCAAAATGAAATTCACCTCCTTCTCATATTAAAATCGGAATAACTTACAAATTATTGAATAGATAATTAAGCAAATTGTACAACTATTTTCACAAATTATTTCAAGTGAAAAATTAGGCAACTACCAACATATCACTAGATTTAGAGCCTGTTTATTTTAAACCAACAAAAAAGACTACCTAATGCCGCATCATCCAGCAAAAGATAGTCCTTCTCTCCACCACTTCATTCCGTTAGCTACACCAGTTTCTTCCGAATATAACCCGAGATCAGGTCAATGATCGTGATCATCACGATAATGCCGAGCAGGATAATGCCGACACGCGGCCAGTTGCGTGTGCTGAGTGCAAAGATCAGCGGTGTTCCGATCCCGCCTGCGCCGATCACACCGAGGATCGTGGCAGAACGGACATTAATTTCGAACCGATACAATGTATAGTTCAGGAACCCCGGGATAACCTGCGGCAAGATGGCAAACCAGAGCTGTTGCATCCGGGTCGCTCCGGAAGCCAGTAACGCTTCGGACGGGCCGTAGTCAATATTTTCAACCTCATCCGCGTACAGTTTACCCAGCATCCCGATCGAGTGAAGTCCGAGGGCTAACACTCCTGCGAATGATCCGGGACCTACAGCCTTGATAAAAAGCAAAGCCATAATAATCTCGGGAAATGTACGGATGAAACTAAGCATCATTTTACCCGCCCCAGAGATCGCCCGATGGCCACTCATGTTCCGTGCAGACCAGAAGGCAAACGGGATACAAAGCACAGCGGAAATCACCGTACCTAGCACAGAAATCGCCAGCGTATCCAGCAGTCCGCGCAGCAAATCCTCGCCTTCCGGCAAATATACGAAATTCCAGTCGGGCGAGAAAATACCCGCGATAATAGCCTTCATGATCTGTCCGGCGGTTTCTTTGAACCCGGTAAAAGGTACGCCCGCAAGCGCCCACGCATAGACCAGAATTAACAGCAGAATGATAAGCCAGCGCAGCGGATTTTTCCGTGGTTTGGGTCTTGGCCGAATACGGCTCGCTTCATTTTTCATCATAACAATTTCTCCCGCAGCTTAGTGCTCACATAGTCGATAATCAGAACGATGGCCAGTGTAAAAATAATAATGGTATTCGTCTTGTCATACTCCAGGAATCCAAGTGTCGCTTCGTAATAAAGTCCGATACCACCCGCTCCAACCAGTCCAAGGATCGCGGCGGCACGTACGTTAATTTCGAAGGCATACAGCACATAAGACGTGAACTGGGCTGCCAGTTGCGGCACGACACCATAGACAATAAGCTGAATTCGGTTCATGCCAACAGCGGTCATCGCTTCAAGCGGCCCTTTGTCAATCGTCTCCAGCGTTTCATAGGTGAGCTTGGCGATCAGACCTACCGAAAATACAGCTAGTGCGAGAATCCCGGGAACCGGCCCCAGTCCAAATACAGCAACGAACAACGCTGCCAGTAGCAAGTCCGGAACGGTTCGAATCAGATTTAATAGAAAACGTGCCGGATAATAGATCCAGCGGCTCGGCGCCAAATTACCTGCACAGATGATGGAAATAGGAATAGCAATGATTGCACCGATGGTTGTCCCGAGCAAAGCCATACGGATCGTCTCCAGCATGCCCTGTACGATATTGTCAAAATAACTCCAGCGCGGCGGAAACATCTCTTTCAGCAGCTTCCACATCTCCGGGCCACCCGTGAACAGTTCTGTAAAGCTCGCATCCGTCTGCTTGGCGCTCGCCCACAAGAGCAGCACAATGATGACTAGCGTCAGTAGATGTTTGGTCTTCCCCGGTGGTTTGGGGCGATTCACGATCTGCTTCGGGCTGGAGCCAGGTTCCTTGCCTGCGCCTGCACGCCTTTCCTGTTCAAGTGAAACGTTGGTTTGTCCTTTCATACCAGCACTTCTCCCTGCTCATGCACAGCCTGCTTGTCCAGCAACTCATCTGCCAGAATCGGTCTGCCGTAAATTTCAGCAAAACGCTCATCCGTCGCTTCTTCCACCGGACCATCAAATACAACCTCTCCTGCCCGCAAACCAACAATACGTGTCGCATATTCTCTCGCCAGATCAATAAAGTGCAAATTAACAATCGTAGTAATCCCAAGATCCTGATTAATCCGTTTCAGGTCATCCATGACCTGTTTCGTTGTCAGCGGATCGAGTGAAGCCACCGGTTCATCGGCCAAAATAATTTTTGCTTCCTGAGCGAGTACACGGGCAATCGCCACACGCTGCTGTTGTCCACCAGACAACTGATCTGCACGAGAGTAAGCCTTCTCCGAAATATTCACCCGATCCAATGCATCAAAGGCCAGTTCCACATCCTCTTTCGGAAAACGACCCAAAATGGTACGAAGTGTGGAATGGTACCCCACCCGACCAGCCAGTACATTGCGCAATACGCTGGATCGTTTCACCAGATTGAAGCTCTGGAAGATCATGCCGATATCCCGGCGGATCAGACGCAGGCGTTTGCCTTGTGCCTTGGTGATGGAGCTACCGTTAATCAAAATCTCACCTTCACTAATATCATGCAGCCGGTTGATCGACCGCAGCAATGTGGATTTACCTGCACCAGACAAACCGACCACCGCGATGAATTCTCCCTGCTTAAATTTCAAATTTATGTTATTGAGGCCTTTCGTGCCGTTCGCATACGTTTTGGTCACGTTGTGAAGCTCAATCATCGCGTTAATCCTTCTTTCATCCATAATATTTATATCGTTTTTATATCGTTTCCGTTGTTTCTATATAAATTGAACTAATCATTTACACTTGAACGGAGAGGACAGAAAAAACCTGGAAAAGCGGAGCGTTCGCCTTTATCACCGGATTTTCCCTTTTCAAAAAGGGAATCAAAAAATCTGGGGATAACAGCGATTGGAGGGTTATTCTGTCATCGGAGTGGATTGTGTAAAAACTTTAGTTCAGCTTATATAGCAGAAACTTATAATAACGGCACAAGCCAGAACAGCGTCAATTACGCTGAACTGGCCTGTTCACTGTGCAAAGTCACGAATGGCTTGTTGGAACGAAAAACTACTCGGTTTTCACTTTCTCGTTATACTGGCGAACGATATCGAACTTGCTGTCATCGGACTCCACATAACCTTCGTGCGTGTAGATTTCTTTGATGATCTTGTGGCCTTCTGTATCTTTACCGATATCGATGAAGGCTTGTTTGATCTTCGCTGTCCAATCTGCGTTCATGTCGGTACGAACGGCAATCGTATCGTTAGGAATAGGCTCAGTGAAAGCAAGTACACGTGTATCTTTGAACACATTCGGGTAGTCTTTGGAAACCGTGTTACGGGCATCCTGGAAAATAGCTGCTGCATCTACGTCACCGTTCAATACGGCAAGAACAGCTTGGTCATGGCCTTTAACGGTTACAGGCTGTACATCTTTGAGCGGATCAATGCCGCGATCCAGCAACAAGGCTGCAGGCCATACATAACCAGCGGAAGACGTTACGTTCTGATAAGCCATTTTCTTACCTTTCAGATCCTCAACCGATTGGATCGGAGAGTCTTTTTTGACAATAATCATCGATTTATAAGAATCTGCCAGTTGCTCTGTCGGAGCGCCAGTCTCATCATTCACACCAAAACGCTGTGCTTGCAAAATGACTTGTGCTGCTCCTTTTTCTTTCGCAAGTACATAAGCTGTCGGAGGCAGGAAACCTACATCTACTTTTTTGGAAGCCATCGCTTCGATAATTGTGTTGTAGTCCGTGGATACGCTGACTTTTACCGGGATACCCAGCTTGTCGCCAAGCAGTTTTTCCAGCGGTTTTGCTTTTGCTTCAAGGGTGTCTGCATTCTGTGAAGGAACGAATTGCACTGTCAGTTCCGTAGGTACATAACCTTCAGCGGTTTTGTCTTTCTCTGCTGTTTCGGTTGATGTGCCGGACGCGCTTGAATTGGCTTCAGCGCCATTTGACGAATTGGACGTAGCATTAGACCCACATGCACTCAGGAACAGTACCAAAATCAACAATGGTAAAAATAAAGCAGACTTCTTCAATCGAACACCCTCCAAAAGTTTTTCTAATTTTCAATACTTGTCTACTATAATTGGCAAATATTTGCGTGATGTGAAACGAAATTTGGAGTTTTGTAAAGTTTCTTGGCAGGCTGTCAACGTGACATTCTTCTGTTAAAATAGGCTCATTATGGTCGATGAATTCGGAGAAATTACGCTTGGAGTAAGGCTTAACACCCGTTATTCAGGCTAATTCTTCTGCTTCTTTCTACGGTTTATGCCATATATCTAAACTTATATATTAGAGGAGATTGTAAAATGACACGCATTCCCCCTACGACAAACTTCGATATCTTGTTCACAAGTGACCTTCACGGGGCGATTCGCCCGATCCATTACAATACCAACGCATATCGTCATGCCGGTCTTGCTTTGCTGGCTTCCCTGATTCGGCAGGAACGTGAACGTTCGCCTGAATTACTGCTAATTGATAACGGAGACTTGTTGCAAGGCTCCCCTCTAGCTTCTTATGCAGCTTCTCATGCACCCAAAGCGCAGACACATCCTTTTATTCACGTGTTAAATGAGCTGGGATACGATGCCGCAGTGATGGGAAACCATGAGTTTAACTATGGTCAGGAATTGCTGCGCGGTGCGGTGGAAGGTTCCTCCTTCCCTTGGCTGTCTGCCAATATTGCAGAACTGCCGCTTGCTCCTGAAGGAGCAGGTATTCCGGCTTTTGGCGAACCGTATCTGATTAAGACGCTCTCGACTGGTGTAAAAATCGCCTTGCTCGGTGCAACCACCCATTACATCCCCAACTGGGAGCATCCGAAAAATATTGAAGGACTGCATTTCATGGATGCACTAGATACGATTCGTACGTGGGTGAAGTATATACGAGAATATGAGCAACCAGACATACTGGTGGTCAGTTATCATGGGGGATTTGAGTGTGATCTGGAAACGGGTGAAGCTGCAGAGCGCTTGACGGGGGAAAATCAGGCATATGCCATCTGCCGAGAGATTGATGGCATTGACGTACTACTGACGGGTCATCAGCATCGCCAATTGACTGGCGAAATCCATGGGGTAACTGTAATTCAACCAGGGTTTAATGGCAGTGGACTCGGTCAAGTTTCTGTGCAACTTAAGCAATCGCCGGACACGGGCAAATGGGTGGTAACGGAGAAAAAAGCGAAGTTGCTGTTACTTGAGGCTTACCCTGATCTAAAGCCTGATCCAGCAGTAATGAAGCTGACGGATGAACTGGAATCTTCGGCACAAACTTGGCTCGATCAGCCGATTGGCGAAGTAGACGGGGACGGAGATCTATCAATATCCAGTGCCACACAGCTACGGCTGCAGGCGCATCCTTTTATTGACTTTGTACATCAGGTGCAGATGGAAGCAACCGGAGCCCAGCTTTCCAATACGGCTATGCTTAGCGAAGAAGCTCGTGGTTTCGGCAAGCAAATTACGGTGCGGGATGTGTTATCAAACTTCATTTATCCCAACACTCTAACTGTGCTTGAACTCAGCGGAAAGGATATTCGGGAAGCATTGGAGCAGACTGCACGTTATTTCGAACTGAACTTATCGGGGGAAGTCATCGTAAATCCGGCGTATATGCAGCCCAAACCTCAACACTACAATTACGACATGTGGGCTGGCATCGAATACGAACTGAACATCTCACAGCCTGTAGGTAGCCGTGTGGTGAAGTTGGAACGTGATGGAAAACCGCTGGAGATGGATGGTACATACTCCGTCGTGATGAACAGTTATCGCGCGGCAGGCGGTGGGGATTATGCGATGTACCCAGGCAAAAAGGTACTCCATGAAGGAGCCACGGACATGGCTGCACTAGTAGAAGATTTCATTCGCAGGAATCAGCCATTACAAGTTCGGGAAGTGCATAACTGGAAGGTCACCAACTGAAGTTTGGATTGTGGAAAACGAAAAATGAACAAGTACATGTATTAAACGAGTACGTGAAAAAGGACGGAGCCGGCTTTATCCGGTTTCGCCCTTTTTACTTTTTATGGAACGAAGACTATGGAATCACTGGTAGGATCAACATTGCTCTATTAAAACAAGGAATCCGATAGAAGCAGTACAATGAGAAAAGCCCCTAACCAGAGCAGAAACAAATTTGCAGTCGCGGTTGCCCATTTGCTTTTGCCCGAATGATAGAACGCCCAGCATAATAAGGAAGCTAACACACCAATGGGATACGTAGCCATAAGGACTGCCGCAATTGTATCTAACAATGGGTGTGCACCTGATTCCCGATAGGCATATAAATACACACTCATGATCAGCACAACCGGATAGGCCAAAAGGGTTATTCCATAAATCGAATTGAAGAATATAAGCCGATATGCAAGTTTGGGATTTTTCAAACCAGACGAACAACCTCCTTGTGAACAATAAACTCATTTCAGTATATCCACCTGTTCCTATCACGTCATGGTATATTTTCCCATTAAAGCATCAGTATATATCCATGTACCTCTCATTTCAAATAGCAACCTGTTGGTGCATCCTATTCATGCGTCTGTAGTGGTAAGCGAACAGGATGAGTCCCAGCGCACTTGTAATGATCTCCGTTACTGTCATAGACCAGATGATACCTGTAAGGCCATAAAATTTATGGAAAACGATAATTACCGGGATAAACAGCGTGCCTTGGCATATCGCCATGACATTGGTTGGTATGCCTTCTCCAGCAGCTTTGAAAATGCCTGTAAACAATCCTGTTAATCCAGTGAACAGCGCAGAGATCAACATTGCTACCAGAATTGAACTTCCCGCCTCCAGTACGGCTGCATCCGAAGAGAACAACCGAATTACAGGTTCCTTGAACATATAAACGATGCCTATGAAAAGAACACCAATACCGATGATATACAGCGAAGCCTGCTTATACGTAGCCTTTAAACGACCAAACTTCTTACTCGCGAAACTGTGTGCCACCAGTGGGATAATCCCCATAAAGATACCCATTGCCAGAAACTCGGGTAGCTGTACAACCCGTAAAGCAATACCAAATCCAGCGACTGCGCTTTCTCCATAGATCATGGCGTAATGGTTCAGTAGTAGTGTAGATACAATTAGAAAAGAGGTCTGTAGCAATTCGGAAACTCCGATTTTGAATACTTCCATCTGGTCTTTGACCTGAAGTTTCCAATGTCCCAGAAACCCTCGCAAATTCTCGCTGCGGCGGGACAAAAACCAAACATAATAGGCCGCAGAACAAGCATTGGCTAATACAATGGATAAAGCAGCTCCAATCACATGCCAATTCATCACTAGAATCAATAGCACATCCAGAACGATGCTGGCTGCGATGCTAATGAACATGCCGATCATGGATTCTTTCGAAGCCCCCTCCGACCGAACGAGCTGTTCCAGCGCAAAATTAAGAATAACGATAGCTCCTCCGCCCAGAAGTGTAATCGCATATTGACTTGTGTACTCATATACAGCTTGATCCGCTCCCAGTCCCTGAACAATAGGTGAGATGAACAACCAGGCGATCAGGGCAATCATTAAACCAATGCCCAAGCTCGAGTAAAAGGAATATCCTGCGACTCGTTTTGCCTTTTCCTGCTCTCCCGTTGCCGCTAAGCGTGTAATGAATGTGCCACCGCCAACCCCGAACATATTGCCAAAAGCCATTAATACCGTAAAGATCGGCAGTCCCAGTGTAATGGCGCTAAACATGCCCGTATCATGAACCAGACCGATAAAGAACGCGTTGATGAGGTTGTACAATGTTCCCGCAGACATACCAAGCATCATTGGTATGGACAGATGCATAATCGACTTGTGGACAGGCGCTTTGTCCAGATAATAGGAGTTTGAATGTTTTTCTTTCATGGTAACTTCCACCTTTCTTAATCTTTTAACAATTAGAGTTCTAAGTATTCGTTTAAAAAAATACGAATTTAAGTTCATAATATTCTGCAAAGAAATATACAGCTTGATGCATTTACGTTCATAATTACTTTCATATTACAGGTACAACTACAGCCATAATTACACATATATTTACAACTTGATTAATAGAACACTAATAGTTCGAAATCTAAGTTTCCACCCAAGAGCAGTTCATCTGCTCTATATATCCCCAGTCACCGTAATCAAGCTTATAAATTCTGATTAACCTTGGTCAGCAAACGCATCAATGTTGCCTGCTCTTCATCCGTCAAACTTTTCACAATCTCGTTCTCCACGGTCGCAAACATCTGCTCTATATCTTGAATCACCTGCTCGCCCTTCGGCAGCACGTACAGATTCTTTTGCCGTTCATTGTCAGCAGGAATTTTTCGAACGATATAACCGTTCTTCTCCAGTCCTTTTAACATACTTGTAATCGTTGCATCTCTGCGGTTGAATGCGTCAGCCAGATTTTTCTGAATTAATCCTTCGTCCTGATGCTCGTAGATATATCCAATGATTCTTCCTTGCTGTGCGTTCAATCCCAGTTCGTTAACCTGCTCATCGGCTTTGCGTTTGATCTTGATGCCAATCGTTTGAAACAGATCCGAATACGGCGTATTTTCGCGCATGAATTCTCTCCTTCCTGTTTCTCTTCCTCTTTAATTTGTTTCATCACTGGTCGCTTACTTACTTACTTACTTACTTACTTACTTACTCGAACAGATCAAATCTCTAAATGTTAGATATCTAACTATTCACGAACTAAATATACACCTGTGACTTCCTCTCTGTCAAGGATCAATATCTTTTTCTTTACTGCACATATCAACATATCAAAAGAAGGATTGAAGCCCCCTTCCGGGCCCCAATCCTTCTGCTGTTACATCGCTAGCCTAAGTTAGCATTACCTTGTGTATACCGGAAGGAAGAGTCTCTCTCTCCCTTTCCAAGACTCTCCTGCTTGTTTCATGCCAGCCTACACTCTACTGTGCTTTCTTCCGCAGTTGGCTGTTATACAGCTCACTATAAAATCCACCCTGTTTCAGCAGCTCATCATGTGAACCCTGCTCCAGCAATTTCCCGTCCTTAAGTACCAGAATGCGGTCAGCCTGACGAATCGTATTCAGCCTGTGGGCAATAACAAAGCTGGTGCGGCCATGCATGAGACGTTCCAATCCCTCCTGAATTTTGATCTCGGTCACCGTATCAATGCTGCTGGTCGCCTCGTCCAATACCAGAATGGACGGATCAGCCAGGATGGCCCGGGCAATAGCAAGCAATTGCTTTTGTCCTTGGCTAATGCCACTCCCGTCCGCCTGGAGCACACGGTCATACCCGTTCTTCATTCGCATTATAAAGGAATGTGCATTTGCCAGCTTGGAGGCAATCTCCACTTCTTCATCGGTTGCATCCAGACGTCCGAACCGGATATTCTCACGAATCGTTCCCTGGAACAAAAATGAATCCTGCAACACAAACGCCATGTGCGACCGCAGGTTTTCCCTCCGAATGGTTGTCACCTTCTGCCCATCCACCGTAATCGTTCCACTTGTCGGATCATAAAAACGGGATAAGAGCTGAATCAGCGTTGTTTTGCCTGCTCCTGTTGGACCGACCAGCGCAATCATCTCGCCTGGCTTCGCTTCAAAACTGATGTCACGAAGAATATCACGACCCTCATCATATCCAAAGGAGACTTTATCGAACCGAACGTTGCCCTGAATATTATCCAAGGCAATTGCAGCCCCTTCATCCTTGGATTCCTCATCCTCATCCAGCACCTCGAACACCCGCTCTGCCCCTGCGATCGCAGACAACAGCGTGTTCCACTGATTTGCCAGATCGTTCAACGGACGTGTGAATTGACGCGCATACTCCACAAAAATAATGATAACCCCTACCGTAACGGAACCCTGTATCGCCAAAATACCGCCAATCCCCGCGACGATTGCAAAGCTCAGGTTGTTGAGTCCGTTCATCAGTTTTGGAATAAAACCTGAAATCGTCTGTGCCCAGAATGCGGAAATACGAATGCGCATATTACGCTCCTCAAAGCCGCGAATGACCCGTTCTTCCTGCGAAAAAGCCTTGATGATCCGCTGTCCGGATAACGTTTCCTCAATATAACCGTTGAGTTCCCCCAGATTTCGCTGCCGCTCTTTGAAAAGCGGACCCGTTCTGCGCGTTATCCAGCGCATCCCCAGAGCCATTAGAGGTACAACAATAAATGTGAGTAACGTGAGCAACGGGCTGAGCCACAACATCACACCTAATGTGCCAATTAGCGTTAACACACTCGAAAAAATCTGAATCGCTGAGCTGTTCAGCGTACTGCTGACGTTCTCAATATCGTTGGTGACCCGGCTCATAATCTCACCTTGCTGGCGCTTCCCAAAGAACGGAATCGGCAGCTTATGTAGATGAGCAAACAGATCATAACGCATACGGAATACTGTCTCCTGCGCAATTTCAATCATCCATATATTCTGGAGCCAGGATGTAAGTGAAAAGAGTACATACACCGCTACCAGTCCGAGTAGAAACCAGGTCCAGCTTGAACTGGTCACCTCTCCGGCGATAAATTGGTCCACTGCTACACCGACCATATAAGGCCCAAGCAGAGCCAGCGCAGAGCTGGCAAATACCATCAGAAGCACAAGTGAAAGCTTGACTTTGCGGCGTGAGAGATAACTCCAGATCCGACCAAGCGTGCCTGACCAGTTTTTGGCTCTCACTTTCGGCTTACGCTGGCTCCCTGAACGGAGTGACTCGGAATCCAGAACAGGCTGTGGCTGACGGAAAGGCTCAATGACTGCTTTGAACATACTGTGCGCCCTCCCCATATTGTGATTCATGAATTCGGCGGTATAACTCCGACGACTCCATCAAGTCTTCGTGTTTTCCCTGTCCAATCAGGCGTCCATCATCCAGGAGCAGAATCAGGTCAGCCGAAGTGGTTGAACTGATCTTCTGCGTAATAAGAAACGTCGTACAGGAGAGGTCTTCCAGTGCACCTAGAAGCCTGCCTTCAGTAGCTACATCGAGTGCACTTGTGCTGTCATCCAGAATAAGTATGCTCGGACGGCGTACCAAAGCTCTCGCAATGGAGAGGCGCTGCTTTTGTCCACCCGAAAGGTTAACACCCCTTTGACCGAGCAACGTATCATATCCGTTCGGCAACTGCTCGATGGTCTCATGAATCTGAGCCCGCTTTGCCGCTTCCACAATTTCATCCATCGTGGCATCTTCTCGTCCCCAAGCAATGTTTTCACGCACAGAACCCGTGAACAGTACGACTTCCTGAGGAACATAACCAATGGCTTTACGAAGGGTAGGCAAATCCAGCTCGGATGCATCCACAGCATCAATACGTACCTTACCTTGTTCTTCCGTATACAAGCGTGGAATGAGTTGCACCAGAGAGGATTTTCCTGATCCGGTAGCTCCCATAATCGCAATCCGCTCACCTGCTTTTGCAGAGAACGTAATATCTTCCAGCACTTTAATCTCACTATTGGGATAACTGAAACCAACTCCGCGGAACTCAACTTCACCTTGTACGGCTCGTTGTTCCTGCTTATGCTGTAAGGAACCAGAGCTATGCAAAGGATTCAATGAGCTTTGGGTATCCATGTGTCCGGCCTGTTCCCGCTGACTCGTACGCTCCGTCTCTGACGTATCCTCGGTTTCAAACACTTCATTCAGACGCTGTGCTGAAGCACTTGCCCGTGAGAATGTAACCAAAATCCAGGAGAGCGCCGACATCGCTCCAATCGTACGCAACAGATAGTTAATGACCGCAACGACTTCACCAACGGTTGCAGAACCTGATACGATATCCTTCCGTCCAAACCAAAGTACGGCGATAATACAACCGTTCATCATCAGCAACATGAATGGCATCGTGGTCTCCGTCAGGCGAAGCGCAGAGATCGTGCCTTTCATCAGCTTGCCGCTGAAACCGGCAAAGCGTTCAATCTCATGGCCCATCCGTACAAAAACACGGATCAGCCGGATGCCTGTCAGATTCTCCTGGATGACACCGTTCACGGCATCCAGTCTGCGCTGCACATTGCGGAACAGCAGCGCTGCCTTTTTAATCATCCAGATCACAACAACAAGCAACACCGGCACCATGACAACAAGCAACAAGCCCAACCTCGGACTGACCACAATCGCCATAATCATGCTCCCGATCACCACGAGCGGAACACGGGTCATGAAGCGAAGACTCATGAAGATGGTATCCTGCACCTGAGTCACATCCCCAGTTAACCGTGTGATTAGCGATGATGTCGCAAAACGGTTGAACACGGCATAGGAAAACGTTTGCATCTTGTCATACAGCTTCTCTCGCAGATCATACCCGAATCCAAGACTCGCATGCGAGGCAAAGAATGAACTGGCAATCCCGGCCGCAAACGCGATAACCGCACTGCCGACCAGCACGCCCCCCCACATCCATACGACGGTCAGATCTCCCTGCTGAATGCCATTATCAATGATTTTGGAGATCAGATAAGGCTGAGCCAGCTCCACCGTTAATTCAATCAGCATCATAACCAATGCTGCAATGGCGGCAACCCGGTACTTTTTCAAGTGAACGAACAGCTTGAGCATTCCCATTCCTCCGGCCCGGAGCACGTTACTGGCGGTACTGCATTACAATCACACCATCAGCTCCGTTATTCTCTTTCTTTAAAGCTATGTAAAATTTCACGTAACCAATACGACTATTATATCGCATTTTCCATCTGCACACCGTTATGTTCTTCTCATTCTTAATATTAACCTCAAATTTTAAGCTGCAATCGACTGCTCAAAAACATGCTGGCTTATCAGAATAAAATACCCGAGGCAGCGTCGCCCGTTGCCTCGGCACCCTTTTACAGCTGTTTCAACGCGGTGCCTACGTACTCACGCCGCTCTCTCACATACGTGCGAATCTTCTCCGGTTCATTCAGAAAGACATTCATGGGCCACTTCATATAAGGGTCGTTCCCTACATCTTCCCGAATTCCATCGTGTAATCGATATACTAGCGGCATGATTCTTTTCTCCGTAAAGGTACCCTCCAAATGTTGTTTCATCAGCTTCTTATACTGCTCACGGAACGTGCGGAATGCGAGCAAACGCCCCGTAAGTTTATTGTACCCCTGAATGCGAACCAGATTCGGATTGACCTTGGCGCCGTAACAATTCCTCCCCCAAGTCCCTTCGTAATCCCAAGGAAGGATACCGTATTTTCCACTTTTTACTTTTTCGTACCATGTATAGTTCTGATGGAAGCCGTCGAAGTTGCCTGTCAGCACAGCCCCGCTCAACCATCGCAAATAGTTATCGATATCCACCCGCGATTGTAAAAAACGAAACAGATCCATCTTGGACTTCATATTCAATTGTTGAATAAACCTGCGTAGCCTTCGGCGGTCCTCTGTATCGCCGCGGATCAGGCTGTATCCAGATAACTGGCTGTTTTCTGAATGAGTTGATCCGGTTGATAATGCAAAATTGGCGTTGTCGTTGACGGCATAGAAAATACTCCGGACAGGCATTCTCCGCTGGCGAAAAAAAGAAGACTTCACGCCTTCAATTCTTACATACACCCCTGCGAGTTGATCATTGAGATACAGCACACAGTGGCGCGTAGCAGGTGCCGGAACTCGAATGGACTCAAAGAACTGAAATGAAAGTGCGTTCCGTAACAGTGAAGGGTCATCATATTCCGCATTGAAGTGGAACGTACGGCTTGCCGTACGAATCTCGAATGATTTTTTCTCATAAGCGCGTGTATGCCCACCCCGGTACCGAATTCGAATGGGAAGCTGCTTGCCGTCCATCTGCATCGTGCCGTTTACAAACGCTTCTGACCATATGTTCGATGTTAATCGCTGGTATTCATTCGTCGACACATGGATGTGGTAGACAGGTAGAGTCATTTCCATCCGCCTTTCGGTCACCTGTGAGTTAAGCCCGTAGGCTATTACATCATCCTATGCACAAGCACAGCAGGCCGTAAGGGCGAATGCACAGCCCATTTATGGAACCATCCGCGAAGTCACAATGTAAATTTGCTGAAAACATATCACACTAATCTATAAATCACCATTTTTCTCATAGATTACTGCCAATTTACTATATAAATGGTTGTCTGCTGGTTCCTCAGATGCTAGGTACACATATGATTAAACTACAGACAGACTCCAATGACGAGTGGCAGGGATTCAACGAACAACCGTCAGCGGCCTATCTGAACTTATATCTGGGAAGGGGCAAAATACAATGTCTATGAATGGTCAGGGAATGAGAGGTTTGGTTGGAAGAGAAGTCAAGATTAATCGTGGTGGACCCGATGCAATCCAAGGCACATTAATGGATGTACGCTGGGACTACATGGCTGTGAGCTGCAAAGAAGGTATGGTGTATGTGAATGATGCTCATGTCAAAAGTATTACAGACACAGGTCGTTCCGGCGGAGCCAGAGGACCTATGGGGAATGCGATTCCGGCGAACACATTCCTTGGCGTTATGCAGGCACTTCGCTTCCGTCCTGTGCAGATCAACCGCGGAGGCCCGGAAAAAGTGGAAGGCATCCTGGCCGATGCCAACCAGAGTCAATTAATTCTGACTTTGAAAAATCAGGAGATCATCCGCATTCCTTTACAACATGTGAAATCCGTCTCCCTGGTTCGTGGAAGTAGCAACAACAACAATAGCAATAACAGCGGCAACAACGGTAAAAACACAAGCCAAGGGAATAAAACACAAAATACGCAGTCTGGCGGCAATCGTTCCCAAGGGAATCGCAGTGCAGGCAACCAAGCGTGCGGAAACAAATCACAGGGAAATAAATCAGGCAACAACAAGTCGCGTGGCAATCAGTCTCACGGGAATAAATCGAGTGGTAACAAGTCTGGTGGTAACAAATCACGGGGAAATCAATCTCGCGGAAATAAGTCTGGTGGCAAACGGTAATTAGAGAAGCACAAGGAGCTAAGTTACTACCAGTTTAAAGGGGGGAATGATCATGCTGATCTTTATCGCAATCGTCTTGACAGGTGTGCCTTTGTATTGGATTGTTATGCCGGGAAGGCCCACTTCGACTCATGAGCATCTGAAACAGTCTTCACAAGGACTTCTCCCCCTGGGAGGTGAATCACAGTAAATGCCTGATTACCAGTTGTGGTTAACCTTCGGGGTATTTATCATCACTGTCATTTTCCTGATGTGGCGGCCTGGCGGATTAAATGAATCTATTCCCACTTCGCTTGGGGCGCTGCTTCTTATCCTGACCGGTGTAAGCAGTTTGGGGCATATCCTGGGCATTTTCGAAATTGTATCTGGCGCAGCGATTACGATTCTTTCCACCATTGTCATGTCCATTATTCTGGATAGCATCGGCTTCTTTCGCTGGATCGCTGTGAACATGATTGAAAAGGCACGAGGTTCCGGCTTCCGATTGTTCTGGCTGATTCTATTACTTTGTTTTCTCATGACCATCTTCTTCAACAACGACGGTAGCATTCTGATCACTACCCCCATCATCATTCGAATCTGTTCCATGTTACGTCTCAAAATTCATCAGCAGTTGCCCTACCTCATCTCCGGTGCACTCATCGCCACAGCTTCCAGCGCTCCGATCGGACTCAGTAATCTCGCTAACCTGATTGCTTTAAAGATGGTTGGATTAAACCTGAACACCTACACTCAGATGATGTTTGTACCATCCATGCTCGGAATTATTGCTATGACTTTGCTGTTACTCTATTATTTTCGCAGAAGCATACCCAAAGTTATTCATCAGTTCCCCGTATCCATGCAAAGTTCATCTGGATCAGGCTATCACCCACTGCAGACAACAGAATCCGAATCGGATAACTCCAAAACGAATGTAGACTGGTGGTTGTTCCGTGTCTGTATCGGGATTGTTGTATTGATCCGGGCAGGATACTTTCTCGCTGAACAATTCGGTGTACACATGGAGATCGTCGCCATCACCGGTGTGGTCCTGATGCTCGCTGTAAGGTGGTATCGTACACGATCCGGACTGAAAGATGTCGTCACACAGACGCCGTGGCATATTCTTCTCTTTGCCTTCAGCATTTATATTATTGTGGACAGTCTTCACCGAGCCGGAATGACAACATGGATTACCGAATTCACAGGCCCGATTGCCGAAAGAGGCAATGCCAGTCTGATTGCTGTATCCGGGTTACTATTAACCGTGCTGTCTAATTTGTTCAACAACTTGCCCTCGGTCATGATTGGAACATTCGCTGTTACAGACCTTCATTTGAGCGATACTCAACTTCATCTAGCATATCTCGCTAATATACTAGGCAGTGACATCGGAGCATTATTAACACCCATAGGCACACTTGCCACCTTAATCTGGATGTATATATTACGGACCCACCATATTCGGGTCTCATGGAAACAGTATATGAAAGTAACCTTCATTGTGATACCCATCAGTTTAATTATCAGCCTATTTTCCTTATATATCTGGGTGGCTATGCTGTATTGAGAGGAGGTATACTGTGAAATCTGCAACAACGTGGTTAGGTAAAACGATAGAGTTTGAATTGTCCGGCTGCAAGTTGCCTATTCAGGGCGAGGTCATTGATGCAGGAGAAGATATCATCGTTGTCTATGGGAATCAGCGCTACATTTATGTGCCGCTTCATCATATTCAAACGTTACATTTTACAAAATCAGAGGAAACTTCAACTAGCCTGAACGTACCTGCACCTGATCCCGAAATGGACCATGACAACATCTCTTATCGAAAAGTACTAATGAATGCTCGCGGAAGATTTAGTGAGATTTCCATTGGTGGGCGAACGCTGCATGGTTATATCACCAGCATCATGAACGATTATTTCATCTTCTATTCTCCTTTGCACCATTCGGTCTACGTTTCCATCCATCATCTGAAATATATTATTCCGTCTCCCTCCAATAGCAGACCGTTCGCGATGGAACATCAACATTTCCCCATACAGCCATCATCCATCTCACTCTCTCGCACACTCGATCAACAGCTGCAAAAAATGGCAGGAGAACTCGTCATCTTAAATCTGGGTTACAAACCCGAACAGACTGGATTGCTCAAAAGTATCAACGACAAGTTGCTTGAATTCATTGATGCTGAAGGTAGTGCGCGGTTCATGCACACCAGCCATGTTCAAACGCTTCATTTACCTTAATGGTTAAAATAGAACACAAACAGGGATATTCCGGAGAATGGCACTATGGCCTGGAATACCCCTGTTTCATGTTTTTTTGCGAACCTTTACTTGTTAATCGTTAATCTGTGTGCTGGCGATTTAATTGTCTATATAATTGCTTATTTAATTCCTTTAGCCTTCGCCATGTGCTCGGCCCGAATCTGATGATCCGTTGAATTTACTGTGTTCAGCATGTTCCAGATCGTCTGGGTGTCCTGTTCTTGATATAAGGTCTCCGGAAGTTGTGTCTCCAGTCGTTCTGTTTTGCGCTGAATGGTCTCCACCAATTCATGATCATATATAATCATTTCATCGGAATTGACATACCTTACGGCTGGATCAACACTGATCCGGCAGCGATTCGTGAACGTCACCATGGAAACCAGCCGAACACGCTTGTAATCCCCGAGGTGTGCCTGAATCGCTTCAACATGGGCGCGGTGTTGCATGAGCGGATTATACATTTTGACCCTGCTGCTGCTCACGGACCAATTCGCTTCGCGGCGGCCCCCACGAATCTCTCCAGTTGTCAGATTCCGGGTTTCGATGACAAAGATTGCCCGCGGGCCAATCACGACATGATCAATCTGGGAATATCCCGAACGTGACTTTGGATTGGTAACCAGCAGATCGTTCAACACTTTATATTCACTGGGCAAACCAAGCAGTAATTCGGCGGTTGATGGTTCTTGCGGTGTGCTGATCCAATCGGGTTCAGACTTCTTCTTTTGGCGCCGACTACGAGCCAGACGGGGAGGAATTGCTGTAACTGGCGGCAGAGCCGAAGCTGCAACAGAATCGGTAAGCGGGCTCACAAGCTCTGGCTGCGTCTTGAACAGAGACCAAATTTTCTTGAACATGGGCAAGCTCCGTTCTATTTGGAATGGTTAATGAAATATGGCTTATGAATTATGGTTTATGTAGATGTTTAGTACCTTTTACATGAAAACTTCTATACCTTATGTCGGATAAAGTCGAACAAAAATAAAGAGACATTGGCCAAATTCATTGTTTCGTTAAATGCGCACGACAGTATATACCCAAACCTGCGACTTTAGACGCACATCAAGTCCATAATAAGTCCATATCAAATCCCTATCAAGTTCATTTCAAATCCATATGAAGTTCCCTTCAATTCCAAAATATAAAGAAAAAGCAGCATCCCCTTTTCCCTAATCAAAAGAGTCCGCTGCTGTCTTCCCATGTTCATCTTCTAAGCCTGGAGATAGTACGTATACAGCACTTGTGTACCTTTCTCATCCAAGCCATTCTTCGATATTTCCTGATAGAGCGATTCCGCCAGAGCCAGTCCCGGTGTGTTCATGCCCATCGCTTGAGCAGACTCCAGTGCAATCCCCATGTCTTTGATAAAATGTTTCACATAGAATCCAGGCTCATAATCGCCTGCGATCATGCGCGGACCCAGGTTGCTGAGGGACCAGCTTCCGGCTGCACCGGTCGCGATACTCTTCAGCACATTCTCCGCGTCCAGTCCCGACGTCTTGGCATAGGCGAGTGCTTCGCATACGCCGAGCATGCCAGAGGCGATGGCAATCTGGTTGCACATTTTGGTATGCTGCCCGGCGCCGGGCTTGCCTTGCAGCACAATATTGGTGCCCATCTGCTCAAAGATCGGACGCACCGCTTCAAAAGCTTGCGCGTCACCACCCACCATAATGGACAGCCTGCCGTCCCGTGCGCCGATATCGCCGCCGGATACAGGCGCGTCCAGGGCATGCAAACCTTTGGCTTCCGCAGCTTCGGCGATGCGCGCAGCCAGCAGCGGGCTGGAAGTGGTCATGTCAATCAGGGTTGAACCTGATTTGGCATGAGCAACAAGCCCGCCTTCCCCGAGATAAATCTCCTCGACATCCTTGGGATAACCGACCATGGTGATGATCACATCACAAGCAGCAGCCAGTTCTGCAGGCGTTCCATGCCAAACAGCTCCTTCTTTCACGAGCGCTTCTGCCTTGGCGGCAGTGCGCGTGTATACATGAAGCGGATAGCCTGCACGCTGAATGTGACCAGCCATGCTTTTTCCCATAACGCCTGTTCCAATAAAGCCTACTTTAATTTCTTCAGGTGATTTAGTTGATTGTGTCATCGCAAGTTTCCTCCCTGTTCTTGAGTGATCCATAGTGAATTTGATTGATTGATCGATAGTGATATTGAGTGCTACATAGCGATGTTGGGTGATGCAATTGCTTGTCCATACTCTGTTGAAGCGGATGCGGATACTGCAGCAAGCGCGGACAGGGACACCGATGCGAGTGAGTAAGTGGATACTGATGCTATCATTCTCTAACGATCACCAGGAACGCTATTTGAGCAATATCACACCTTTTTATATTCTAACGATCTCAGGAGACCTTATTTCGGAGAATTGGTTCAAAAATGGGCGTTAATCTTGTCTTTTCAGCAAAATAAGGCTTCTGGTGATCGTTAGAATTCCAGAACTCCCCATTTCGATTAAATAAGCTCATCTGAGATCGTTAGAATATTTAAGTGGTGAGCGAGTGCCCCCTAAACCTACAATCGATTCAAAATTACTCCTAAACTCTGAATCCTCCCCGAATATCCTCATCCTGCATAATCTGATAGGTAGCTCATTCCTTATACTCGATACCTATCTTATGCCTTACACTCCATACCTTATGGCTTACTACTTATGCCGTACACACGATACCTACCTTATACCTCACACTTCACTTCTCATCCCTTATACCTCTTACCTTGACCTATTCCTTATATCGTATATGTTATAGCTTTCTTTCCCCTCCGTCCATCTCGGGCTGATTTTTCTGTGAAAAAATCTGAAAAACGAATCATTTTCTCATAGACTGTACAATCTAACGAAAACACATCGAAATGGGAGGGGATGGACATGGATCAGGAAAAAGGGCAGATCACCATCTGGTTATCCATCTCCATTATTTTGCTCAGTGCCGGGCTGGTCTGTCACGTCTTGTCTGTCCCCGCCATTCTGGATGTGGCCGGAAGAGATGGCTGGCTCTCTGTTCTCGCTGCAGCGCCATTGTTCATGCTGTTCCTGGGTATGATGTACATCATTATCCGCCGTATTCGCGGACAGCGCTTGACCGATTGGATCACGCGTGAGTTTGGCGTCGTTCCCTCCTGGATCTTTCGCATTACTGCGGTCTTGTTGCTCTTCTCGCTTGGGACACACACCTTATATGAAACCACCAACTGGACGGTATCCACCTATCTCCCTTTTACACCGACCTATGTGCTGGCTGGTGGAGGTGCTCTGGTTGCTGCCTGGTCAGCAGCCAAAGGCATTCGTTCGATTGCAATGACATCCAGTATTTTATTACCTCTGGTCATTCTGCTTGGCTACTTTGTTATGTCAGCCAATATGAAATACAAAGATTACAGTCAGCTCTTCCCCATTATGGAACATGGCTGGACTCCCGTCATCCGAGGAATGATCTACTCTCTAGCGGGACTCATGGAGATCTGGGTGTTGATGCTCTTTCAACATGACATTAAAAGCAAACTACGCTGGTGGCATGTGTTGTTGCTTGGCCTCTTCATGATCAGCATGGCGCTGGGGCCTACACTCGGAGCCATTGTTGAATTCGGGCCAGAAGAAGCGGCGAAACAGCGGAATAGTCCATATGAACAATGGAAACTCGTCAATATCGGCAAACTGTTTCAGCACGTTGATTTTCTCTCGATCTACCAATGGCTCAGTGGTTCATTTGCACGTGTTGCCATCTCCATGTACCTGATTGTTGATCTGCTGGATATCCGCAGACCTAAGAAACGCTACATTACCATCCTCTGTCTCACGCTGATCATGTGCGCTTTGGCCATTCAGTGGTGGCGCATTGATTACGTTGATTATTATGTCGATCACATTCAATTTCCAGCCATGCTCTCTTACGTGGCAATCATTACCACTCTTTTGACACTGGCCGCTCTTATTCATAAAAAGGACAAGGAGGCTCCTGCTCATGGCTCAAACGCCGCGAACGAAACCAACCCGTCCAGGGACTAGACCGTTCCGTATCGATCAGCATCATCTGGAAACTTTTTTTGCAGGCTCCGATGATGTTATTATCGACAGCCACCGGCTTGGTGACGGACAGATGAAGCTGATTGTCGCTTATTGCAGCGGCATGGTCGATACACAAATTATCCATGACATCATCTTGCCGGAAATGAAGCGAACCTACGAGATCACACATTTCATACGCAAGTCTGACATTGAAAAAAATATTAACCTGCAATGGAACAGCGTTGACCTTGATGATGCGCAGTATGGAACGGAACTGATCTCCCTTCGTGTTTTTGAAGGGCATCTGCTCCTAGGCCTCCCCTCCCTGCAGACCATGTGGAGCATCGATATCTCCAATATGGCTACACGGACACCAGAAGAGTCGACGACAGAAGTCTCGATCCGCGGAGCAAGGGATGGTTTTATTGAACCACTTGCTGTCAATGTATCCTTGATTCGCAGCCGGTTGCGTACGGCCGAACTTGCATGCAGTATCGAACTCATCGGATCACGTTCAGCAACCAAAGTGGCTCTGATGTATATGAAAAACATCGCCAATCCAGCGTTGATCAAGGATATAAAACATCGTCTCCATACCATTCAAACCGAACGTCTTATGACAGCGAATGATCTGGAAGAGTTGCTCTCACCTGCCAAGATCACCTTGTTTCCCTTAACGCATTACACGGGTCGACCTGATTTTGCATCGGAATGCTTGATGAGTGGCCGCTTCGTTCTGATTGTAGACGGTAATCCCAGTGTAATTATCGGGCCTGTAAACCTGTTTCTGTTGCTCAAATCACCAGAGGATGCCAGCTTCCCCTTCCTTCCGGTGAATATGGGGCGCTTGCTCCGATTCATCGGTCTATTTGTCACTATATTTTTGCCCGGTTTCTATATCGCGCTGACTTCTTTCCATATGGATCAAATTCCGTTTCCCCTCGTCGCAACGATATCTGTCGGTCGCATGGGGCTTCCTATGGAGTCTGGCATTGAGATGTTTCTCATTATGCTGCTTATGGAGCTGTTCCGGGAAGCCGGCGTCCGTTTGCCCAGCGCCATTGGACAGACGCTAACCGTCGTCGGTGGTCTGATTATCGGAGATGCAGCCATTCGGGCCGGTATGGTCTCTCCGCTCATGATTGTCGTCATCGCCGTTACCGTTGTAGCTGGAGCAACCATTGTCAATCAAGTCATGACCAGTTCTATACTCATTTTGCGCTTCCTTTGCTTTATCTTGGGAGCGACACTGGGAATTTACGGGTTCATTCTGTCCATGATCCTTTTTCTAATCTATCTGACGGACTTAAAATCGTTTGGAATCCCATATCTTACACCCTTAACACCGCTGAATTTCAAACAAGCCATTGCCTCTCTGTTCAAAGTCCCGACGGGTTTGGGAAAACGTAGACCTGTCTACCTGGAGACACAAAAACCGCGTAAGGATGGCAAAGGTCGATGAGCAACTTACTACCGTGCTGGTTACAACGCTGGTTATTAAGTTTGTTGAGTCTTTTGCTTTGCATCATGACCACCGGATGTTGGAGTGCATATGAGATTCAGCAGGTGGATTATGCCAAGGCCATTGGCATTGAATATAAGGACGGCATGTATCATATCTACGTGCAAACTCTTGATTTTTCAAGTATAGCCAAAACGGATAATTCAGGGAAATCATCCGAATCCCCTCCGATCTGGGTCGGACATGCTCAAGGGAAAACGATGAGTCTTGCCATGAACGAGTTATGGCGTGCATCTCAGCTCCACATTGCTTGGGGGCATGTGACAGCCATCGTCATGGCAGAGAGCGTGCTGAATAACCAACACATCAAGGACGTTTTTGACATGCTCGGACGATTTCCGGAAGCACGATATACGACATGGGTATACGGTACGCGAGAGCCTTTGCTGGACATACTGAGCACCGCTTCAATCTACAACTTGTCTCCACTGGACAGCATCCTGCACAATCCGTTGCCCAGCTACATGGAAAATTCACTGTTTGCACCTGTACTCAGCTTCGAACTGATTGCCAAGCACAATGATCCCGCAACCACGACGTATCTGCCTGTCATTGCCTTAAACAAGGACTTATGGCTGCAAAATAAAAAGGAACATGACTTGTTTCTAATTGAAGGAGCTTATTTTGAAAGGATGGGTGAAAAGTTCAATTTTTTGTCGCGAGACGAATTGTCTGGCTATCACTGGTTGATTAAAGGTATGCGCCGGGCTCCTCTATTGGTTCAAAAAAACGGTGTAATCTATGGGGCACTCAGTGTTGGACTGCCCACAATAAAAATAGAACCGATCATCCGAGGAGAGAAAGTTACCTTTCGGATTGATGCCAAATATCTGACTGCACTGTATGAATATCTCGTCCCCATGACATATGACGAAATGACCCAAGTAAGCGTGGATACGCTTAAAGAGCAGATCATGGAAACCTATCGAAATGGATTAAAACGGGGAGTCGATGTATACGGACTACAAGAAAAACTGTATCGCAAAAACCCGAAACTGTGGCACAAGTTATCCGGGGATGGGGAAAACCTCATTCTCACGGAGGATTCCATTGAAACTTTAAATATCCACCTGACGATTCCGTATACTGGGAAATATAAGAGGAAAGTGTAAAGGAAGAAACCCTGCTGCTGATAACAAAACATGTTCAGCAGCAGGGCTTTTAGACATCATTTTTTTCATCGTAAAAAATGTTGCCATCAAGACTTCGAGCGTAAACGCTGCACTAGCTCCAGCACCCAACCGATGATGACTGCAAAGGATACGCCAAACAGTAAAATCGGAAAGTTGTAGTATAGCGTATTCGTATATTGGTTCAGCCAGCCAAAACGATACACTGCCGATTCTGGGTCATGTGTATAACCGTTTAGCTGCACACGCAGGTCTTCAAAGATGTAGATTTCCCAGAAGACAGATAATACACACAACGCTGCAGCAACAATACTGACCGCCGCATTGCCCCATTTGCCCCAGTACTCGCGTTGGTCATAGAACCACCATTTCGTGACATATGCCGTCCAGAAACATAAGATCAGAAAAGTAAGCACGGATGGAAATAAAGCAAGAATGCCCAAATTGCCATTCCCAGATACACCTTTACCCATTTCATGCTTGATCGTCATTCCATCTACGGCAAAAACCATGAGCACATTCCATATCAGGAAGATCAGATACGGCTTGTTAATGCGTTTGATCACCTTCATTTTACCCTCTCCTCTCCTATCCCGGCTCACTTCCAATAATAGTCCATCACTCGTAATCGAGTAACAAGAATCATAAGTTGTGGGATAAACACAAAGACAATATACACCAGAATAATTAACCACAGATGAGCGGCAAAATGTTCAGCACCAAACGATGGCTTTGGTCGCTCCACAAAGTACCACCATATTGGAATAGCCACGACCCATGTTAATGTTGTCGAAGCCAGCATGTCCTTCACATCACTCCAGAGAAAGCAAAATATAGCCGCAAATAAGATTGGAATCGTCCATGAGTTTAAGATAGGACCCCAGCTCTGAAAAATGAAAATAATGGCGGGATACAGAAGAATAGTCGTCCATCTCCAGATTGGATTTTTATAAATCCTCATATTTGACCTTCCTCCTTGTTTAACCTGTGCTTGAAAATCGATGCCTAGCATTGTTACGTCCTAATCATTCCGAATAGGGATGTATCCTTAAAAGTCAGGCATGTTTTTGGAAAAAATAGCTCATACTACCTTCAGGAAAATATTGAAGGAGTGACAACATGAGTTTAAAACGCATCGTTGCTATTGGAGCGATTCTGGCATGTACATCTCTAGTTTGGGGATGCGGTAACGGCAACAACAGCAATAACATGCCTACTGCCGAGCAAACGAACACGAACGAACAACAAACCCGAAGCTGGGGAGATCCCAAACGGTTAGAAGCTTCTCACCTGGAAGCTCTGGAAAGAATGGAGAAAGATCATATCCATCGCATGGTTTCTCTGAGCGTCAACACGGATGGCGATCAGGTCATGACAACGCTGGAGCGTTCAAGTCAAAAACTTGAAGAGATGAGACCACTCGCCGAGATGCTCCAATATGAAGGCCACCCTGCTTTGTTACAACGAATTCAGGAAATGTCAGGAGATATTGAGGGCTCCAAAAATGCAGTCACCGAAATGAAAAACAATCCTCCGTCCGGAAAAATTAAAATCCAGTCTGCGAAGACAGATGCCCTGCAACACATCAACAGTTTTCGTGACTACCATGAATATGTACAAGGTCAGGTCAAGGTGATGAATAAGTAATAACAAGCCTCCTTTATCTCAGGCCAGCCACATATATTATAAATAGTTAGACTCGGAGCCTTTGATCTGCCGATTCTAACTATTTCTTCGTTATCGTCATATCTATAGTTATTGAGGCATTCGTCTTGCTCTGCGATCTTCCCGATCTGCTTCCTCCATCTTACGAATATATCGTTTGAGTTCCTCTTTATGGGCTTCAAGTTCGGCAAGTTTAGTGGAGGCTCCTTCTACAAAAGACTGCATTTTGGAGGTTAATTCGGTTGCCGATACCCCTACCCAATCCTGCTTTAATCTTCCATGGATCGTTCGCATTTTCTGTTCCTGTTGCATAAGCCGTTGTTGTAACTGTTCACATTGCTGAACTGCTCTTCTTAAGTCTGATAAGGATACGGAAATTCTGCCCATGTCCTTCCTCCTGTTAGTCTGAATAAGATGCCTTGTGCTTTACTGCTGGTCTGCAATGACAAAATCTTCTCGCTTACGCTCAATGTAATCTGCAATCTCACTAATCGATTCCTGGTACCAACGATTGATCCGTTGCAGAGTCGCTGTCGCGTTATACGCAATTGGGGTAAAAGACTGACTTTCGCTTGTGGAAATATGCGTCTGAAACATCTGAATCGAAGCTTGCGCATCACTGGAAAACCCAGTTAGACTCATTCTCATTTCACGAGCAGACTGTGCTAACTCTTCCGGTGTTAATTGTATCTTTCCTCCGCCTAGTCCCCCTTGATTCCCAGCAATAGCTGTTATCAGTGTGCCTACTGCTCCTGAGGTAATTTTAGAGAAGGCAGCAAGAGCCTCTTGGTGTGCAGTCCATCTTGGAGAGATATCCAGGGTAGCACCTGTTTTCCGATCAATTAATGGACTAATCAAATTCCCTTGTTCATCAAAACTATATTGTTTCATGGAGTGATATCCTTTCCCCTCATCCTTGGAAAAGGAATCCATGATTCTGACAATGTTGCCCATTTGCAGTTTATCCAGATCAAAACCGAGTTTTAAATCATGCACCAGCATCGGTGATCCCGCCCCCAGAGGTTGAAACGGGATTTTCAGCTGTAACTGAAATTTCCAATCCTGATACATCGCATTGGCCGACTCGAAATCTTGCCCTTTATATACGGTAACACCGACATGTCTGTCATATTCGACTAATCCGCCCGCACCTACAGAGTCATTAGGATGAACAACATTAAGTATTTTGTTATCGAAGTATCCTTCGTTAACCTTGGCAATGCTGGCATCATCCAGCAGATTCATCACACTTGGGGCACTGTAGGTCATCCCGGATACATCATTCCGAGCGGCAACATATTGAGCTAAGCCACCACCAAGAGAATGACCTGTCACCGTAATATCTGAGTCAGGATATGTCTTCTGTACCACCTCATATAGTTCCTCAGCTTGGTGAAACTGATTGTTCTCCCAAGACATTTTATCCATAAGAAGTTTGAAGGGACTATTTTTAAAAATGTTATGGCGTTCCGGGTCAGTTACTGCATCTTCGAGTCTTCTAGTTCTGCCACCTAAAACATCGAAGGCATCTGTTTCCCAATCCGCAGCCATATCAGTAACATTACCTCCTGGTTCTGTACCACGATAACCTATAATTACTTGATTCGTTTTTGGATTCTCAAGTACAACTGCATCAAATCCTGAATACTTTCTATGCAATTCTGCACCATCAGGTTCGACTGTAGTCCAATCTTTATATTCATCCTTATCTAAAACATTACTTCTTCCAGCAGGGACATTCGTATAAGCAAGTTCTGATATTTTCATATATAATTCGTCCGGCTTGTAAGAATTCAATCAAATCACCCTTTTCTCAATTTAGAAGAAGTTGTATAATGCACAATATCTAACGACAACATTAGGAATATGAGGTGAAATATTGAAAAAGTCATTATTTCTTTTTCTAATACTAGGCACGGTTGCACTTACTTTATTAGGTTGTATGTCCAGCGAAAAAAAGGAGATTATCCAAAAGGCCGAGGAAGTAAGCTTGGCTTATTTCAAAGAAACCTACGGCATTGACGTTGTGTTTACAGATCATAAGTTCATCCCCGCGGATCTATCTCATACGGTTTCACTGACAGGGTATGTACAAGGACACAAAGATCAGGAAATTTTTGCAATGGTTGATTATGATACGTATACGGTAAAAACCGGTTCAGTACCTGATGCGATCAAATCCTCTAAATAGAATATAATGTCACCAGCTTGACCCTGCGTAAGAGCCCGATACTCCATCAGGCTCTTTTTGGTATAAACGTATAGGATTGAATCTATCCTGCATTTTCCAAAGAAGTAGAATCATTATAGATCATCTAATACATATCGTGTATAACAACGCCCATAAATGAGTAAAAGGTCATTATGAACATCCTAATCTAAACCTACTTTATTAAATTTATTCATAGGACGTTGTTACCAGAATATTAATATTATATTGCATCTTTACACGTGCTCTATCAACACTTCTTCATCGACCACATCTTGCGCTTCACTCCACCCAAAGGGATGCCCAGATAAATAAGCAGAAAAATACAACGGGAGCCAGCGCTCCGGCAGCAATCCATATCCATAACTTAACCGGTCTAGCGTCTCTCCAATACTTTTTGACCCCATTCAAACGTCCATTGCGCCAGTTGGCGGACTTTAACTGACGAATCATTCGCTGCATCACTTGCTCCCGTTCTTTCCCTTGCGGCACGTCTTCCAGTGCACGACGAAGCTCCTCATATAAATGCGCCTCTTCCAGACTTGTTTCTTCTAGATGTGGATTACTCATCTTCTAACCTCCCATATCATGATCCCTATACCTACTCAACAAACGAACCCACCCTAAAGTTTGGTCCATTTCATAAAAAAGACAAGTCGATGACAATACGTTCAACATTTTAATAATAGAAAAAAGCCCAAGTGTTCCTGGGCTTGTTAACTTCTTTTCAGGCATATTGAAATTTTAGCGAATCCAAGTTAATTAACATCGGGTTCTACCATCTCTTACGCGGATGATCTCCAGATTGATGACCGTTAATATCACCCAGACTTTCTATGGTATCTTTATAAATTTTAATGAGAGACTGAACCTTGCGAAAGTCAGGATCTTCAGGCCCGATTCCCTCCATAAACATTCTCTGAATGATCTGTTGAAAAAAGTCCACCCTTGCACCCAGTTGCTGTTTCTCCAGTTCAAGCACCTCTTCAAAACTATGATTCTCTATGTAATCCATTAACTCATCGTTCTGTGATGACCGATGATCCCACCGATGATCCCTCTCGAACTCTTCCGAATCATCTGATTGTAGATTAACCGTGGTTCGCAGACGCGATAATACGATTTTTTCTTTGGCAAGCATCACATGAAAATCCTTGTTTTGTAACAGATCCGAAACGACCAGACGACACATCTCCCGGTTCTCAATCAGAATGCCATCAAACGGATGCAGCTTCCATTCTCCATTGGAACAGAACAGATTAAAGTTGAAAAACTGACTACCATACTTGTATTGAATGTTAATTTTGGCCTCATCAATGATTTCGAAAGTAAACTCCAGCATGTTAGGCGGCTCCTTCTTCGACTTCCAAGGTTTGCCTTAATTTTATCAAAGACTCCCCGGAAAATATAGCATATTAACGTTCATTTAATTCCGCAATAGACTCTGCTTTTTCACTGCTAGCTACGACGATCAGAACACCCACGATACCGGCAATAATGAGAGATAACATGCCCTGCCCCCTTCACGATGAAGATGTACATGTTCACAGTGTATGCCAACAAACTTCAATGTATGCCCAGTATCGTCCGCATGAGATTGGAATAAACCTGTGCCAATTTCGGACTTGAGAGTTTCTTCTCATCGATGCAACTACAGAAAAACAAAAAGAGACGCCACGGCGCCTCTCTTTTTGCTTATATTATGATTAATATATGAACTGACTTACTAGAAGCTATATAAATTGAACTATTCTTTTATACATTAACGGAGAGGACAGAAAAAACCTGGAAAAGCGAAGCGCTCGCCTTTATCACCGGATTTTTACCTTTGTGAAAGGAAATCCAAAAAATCTGGGGATAACCGCTACTCTCCAGGTTCTTCTGTCATCGGAGTGGACTGTGTAAACTCTCTAGTTCAACTTATATAGGCACCGAACTAATCCAGATAAGAGCTTAACGCATTCGCATCCGGTTGCTTTTTAGTCTGGATACTGCCGGCTTTGGGAGCTTCCAGGCCTAACCGTTCACTCATGCCAGCATTGAGCGCAGTCATCTTGGCTGTATAATCATTGCAACTTTCAATAATACGGCGATTCGACTGCTCCGAGAGATCCAGAGCTGACATCAAATCTCCAATAGCCTGATTAACCGATTCCATCGACATCGCCGGTTTGGCTAACAGATCATTTGTCTTTTCGGTCGTGGTTCGCAGCAATCTTGCATTCTCCTTGAACTGTTCTTCAATCGTTCTATTGGTGGCTTCCACAGCCGAGATAACCTTCTCCTGATCATTCAATGCCATTGCAATCATGGCGGATACCGTGATCAGATTGGCTGTTTTATCAATCGCATTGTTTACGGAATCAATCAGTTTATCATTGTTATCATTAATAATATCGGTAGCCGCAATCGCCTGATTATAGAGCATAATCATCTCGGTCATGGATTGTGTACGCGTAACAACCTTTCGCAATCCGCGCTCCAAGTGAGCCTTGCGGTTCTCATTTTCCGGCTTGGCAATCTCCGCCTCGAATAGTTCCTTCAACTGATTACCAAAAGCAATTTTGGTTTGCAAGTTATAGATTTCCTGAATCGAAGAGCGTTTTAACTGACGCATGCTTACAATGCTTTCTTCCAGATTGTCCTTACCATCTCTTAACCCATTAATGATACTATCAATGTTGGTTCTGACAGACTGGTAGCGATAGACATAGTTTTTCAGTGGGCTTTTGCGCAGTAACCGTCCTACAAAACTCACATTTTTGCTCTGTTGCAAGCTTTCGCACTCATCACGTAGCTTCAAGATCATCGTTGACACTTCTGCCCGATTACCAGACATCAGATCATTAACAGGTCGGTCCAGCATTTTTAGCGTTTGACCCGCTTTTTCTTGCGTTTTGACACCCAGTTTGCCGATATCATCCATTAACAGATCTAGCTGAACAACATCCGTCTGCGATACTTTCTGGATTAATTGGCTTGCTTCCTGGTTAATTCGCTGCTGATCATCCTGCTTCAGTTGAATATATTCCGTTGCCATCTCTGACCATCCCTCCTATAATTCGGAGCTACTATACCTCTGATGAATAAGCTCTGCTTTATTCTGAAGCTCCATTAAATCCTTATGTTCAATGGTAGATACAATCTCTGAAACTTTGGAATCCACATCCTTCAAACCATTTAACAACATTCGGCGATTCGTGCGCTTCGCTTCTCCACTCAAACGCAGGAAGGGATTAATAAATCCATTGAGATCTTTCAAAATCAATCTGCGCATCGTATGGTTAATATCACCATTGTTTAACTCTTTCAGTGCCGGAATGACTCGTTGTAATCTGGCAAACAAAGCTAACGACTTCTCCACAATTTCATTGTCCAGTTCATTCTTTTGTCCTTCGGAGATCACCATATCCTCAAGCACCTCAAGATACTCAATGACCGGTCCAAAGACAGGGTCCATATCCGTGTGTTTATGCTTTGAACTGACTTCGGAAGTGCTGGTCATCTCTGCTTGTCCAGTTGTTGGATGGATTCGCTGATTAGCCGAACGTTCAACACGTTCAACTGTCCCCTGCTCACTGGATGCACTATTGAGCGCCGAAGGTTCAGGGTACCGATTTGAATCCAATGTCTTCACTACGGGCTCATGCGGCCTGGATGGAATCAAGGCACCAACCATTGTAGCCACAGCCGGGATAGCCCAGGTTACAAATTCAGGGACAAAAAAGCTGCTTACAGCGGCAAGTCCATACCCGATCAGTGCACCTAATCCAATTTTTGTTTTGCGTAACATCTATTTTCCTCCTGCCTGTAACAACACTACCGTATACAATGAACAAATGAAGACTACACTTGATCACTTCGCTGCGGTGTACTTCTCAAGATCATCTATATAATCGTATTGTAAAAAAATCAGTCAGAAGGTGTCAATGTTTGGAAATGGTTCTTTAATGATTCCTAACCTTCTGCTCATCCATAATGAGTGACTGCTCTACATGGCTTCCCAGTATGCCATACTGCGGGTGTAGAGGCCCAACCTCATGACCCAAAGCCAGTTTTACAGCCAGATATGGAAAATTGATTCCTGAAAGACAAGACACATGTAACCCTCCAGACATCCTTGGATTAATCTCTAGCAGTTTGGGCGTTTCATTCTGATACTTCATCTGAATATTAAAGTTATATGGAATGCGATACGCGCTAGCCACCTCACTCGCAATGTTCAACAGGTCTGCATTTTCCTCAAGTTTTCTTAATCGTCCACCTGCTTTGCGGCGAGGCACAGCTGCCAGCAGATTCCCTTCACTGTCAGCCAGACAATCGATACTGTACTCATATCCCTGAAGTCTCTCCATAACCATAAGATTCGGAAAAGATTCTACAGAGGAGAAGGCTCGAAATGCGTCTTCAAATGATATACGATTCTGCGTATGTCCAGACAGTTCTTCCAGCGGATTACGACTATTGTCAATCACCCTGAATCCCATTCCGCCCTCACCGTTGCAAGGCTTGAAGCATACTTCATGTCCTGCGTTAGTGAGTGCTTCATAAGCATGTTTGAATTGAGAGGCATTACTGACGGTATAATAATCGGGAATGCTCATGATTCCAAGTTCACGAACTGATTCGTAGAAGTGATGCTTCTCCATCAACTTTTCCATCAATTCTGTATCTCTGCAAACCAAAACCTTGGTTCCTACCTTTTCAAAGAGATGTATATTCCGACTGATATCCAGCATGTGGAGACGTGGAATAAATAGATCAATCTGATGTCTGCGGCAAAAATCAACACAGAAATCAATATACTCTTTTCCTGTCACCTTCGGCTCCAGTTCTGCATGATCACATGCCTGAAGCGCCATGTTGTTCGGATCAGAATGTGTGCCATAGATTTCGAACTGCATCCCGTCTTCGTTGTTCCGAATCATATTCATATAGTGATATGCCACCGAAAACCAGCGGTTAAAATATATACGAGTCTTGGTCATGAGACAACATCTCCTATCGCAGCGTGGTGTATAGAGCGAACATATTTCAATATCTCGTCTGCGGCAAAAATACCGGATTGTTCGGTGAACTGGTAGTGAACCGTTTCAGGATTCCGCTGTTTCTCGCGGTATAACTCTCCATGCCGTGGAGCAATCGCATAATCTGCAAAATCGAGCAGACAACGATCCAGTAAAGAATCACCGGACGCAACAACGGGTACATCGCCAATCTGATAGCGAATATGCTCTACCGCAGCTCGTTTATTCACCGCCGAGGGAACCAGATATAACTTACGGCCTTGTATGGAAGCCTCCCAGCCCAGGGATTCCACATGCTTGATCTTCTCTGTAACTTCTTCTACCGGCATGAGATCACGATGGATGACAAAAGCAAAAAACAACTCATCACATAGTCGCTCTCCTACAATCCATTCCTTGTTCAGTACATCGTCAAAGATCTGGCGTACCTCGGCAGCCGTTGCTGCATGCTCTTGAAGCTTGGAACGAACATGTTCGTTCCAGGAGGGATCGACCTTGCCATTCATCAGAATGTTGCCACCATTGCTAGTTATCGCATAGGACGGAATAACCTCTTGCTGAAAGATCTGTATCCGCTGATACTGTGCCACTGTCCGTGTCGTTACTGGAATGAACAGGATATCTTTGGGGAGTGTCATCAGTTGATTCAACGTCTCGGCTGACATAAAGGCAGACAACTCACCACGAATCCATTCTGCCGGAACCAACCCGGGCGCATCCTCACCAACGCCCATAGAACGGCGAGAATAGACCAGTGTCTGATCCAAATCACTTGCATAGATCATTCGCCGCCCCCCTTTACAGATCGAATAATGCCACAACATGAATAACTTAGCCCAGGGAATACCTCAACGGGAACTCCACGATCTTGAGCAAGTAGCATGATATGTTTCAGGTTAGGATTGTTCGGACGGTCAATCAGGATTTTCCAAGGCACACGGCGTAGCAGTACCCGCGTCGTCTCCCCAATCCCTGGCTTGATCAGATTTACATCCTGGATATCAAACGCCTGTTGAATGGATTGAATATCCTTCATCCCCTGCCATGTGACTTCTGGAGGATCGGCTAGCGCATCCTCTGCTTGAAGCGAGGCCTCCGTTTCAACTTTGGTAAAATATTCTGAAATCTTGTCTACATACATCGTCGACAGATCAGAAGAAGCCCATTCCTTGTACCATTTGGCTCCATGGAAGTCATTCGGTCCAATAAGATCATCCCGTAGCACAGTCCGACTCATCAATCCCGATACGGTCGAGTTGAGACAGGCACTTGGAATCAAATAATCTTCTCGAGTGCCATAGGTATCTGAGCAATGACCGGGGTCAGCGAGTACGGCCAGATTATCATTCAACCGAATACCATAACGTTGATCCAGGCTGTCGCAGGCATCGACCAGCACCTTGCGAATAGCCCCTTTGCCTGTCCAGCCATCGATGAATTGGATTGGCATATCAACCCCATGCTGTTGCCAAATATATAAAATGGCATTCTCATCTATTCCTTTGCCACGGATAATCGAAATGCTGTAATGAGGCAAGTCCACGTTATATTTCATGGAAATATAACGTTTCACCAGAATGCCAATGGGCGTTCCTGCACGAGCCAGCGAGACAAGAACGGTGTTCAATCCCCGCTTGCGTACAATAATCTCCGCTACCGTTGCGGCGGCTCTGGCTACTTTTTCAGCGGATTGTGCTAAAGTCTCGTGAAATAGCTCAATATATTCATCCGAAGGGTGATACTCGACAGGTAGCATCTCTGAATAATGCACGCCCGACTGAATGGCATGTTCACGTTCTCCGGTCTCTTTTTCTAATGAAATGTTACTTAGATCCTTCAACAAAAATATAACATCGGACGGGTCATAACTCCCCATGGGTTCAGGAGGTTTAATCTGTTTCTTGATTATGCTTTCCATAGCAGGTAAGTTCATCGCTTGTCTTCTCAGCCTTCCTGTGGAGCACCGCAGTACACCACATGTATTTGCTTACATCCGAGTTGTAACAACACATCAAGCATAGGCCGCATGCGTTCCTCTGACATATGTCTTTCCATCAAAACAAAGATCTCATCATATTGCCCAGGCAATATATTGTAGATATAATTTCGGACAGCCGGATCTTCTGGAGAAGCATATCCTTCACCTGCAACAACAGCATATCCCGGGCGATTGACCGTATAGATCGGACTTCGAGTCGTAGACTGATAGAGAACACCGTCGCCCATCTCAGCTGCAATCCGCATCGGAATGTGCATAAACTCACCCGTTCCCATGACAAGGGTTCGTTGTCCTTTTCTTTTTTCACGTAAAATGGATGCAATCCTTGAGATGCCTGCACTCAGCATTGAATTAAGGCCGGAATGAATGCCGAATCGTCCCGAATATTTCAGGTAGGGCAGTGAACAGCGATTCCCCTCGGAATCTGCGGACACCATAGCCCGAGGCTCCAGTTCGCCTGCTACAGATATAACACTTATCAGAGATGTGGATTCAGAGATTTTCTTTTCCCCCGAGATATCAATGGCTGGCTCACCCGTGACCTGAATTTTTCCTTTTAACAAAGAGAGAGGGGTGATAGTTATTCCAAGTTCATCTTCTAATGAAGAAAATTTTTGCTCATCTGCATCCGTACGCCAATCCAGTAATGACGCAATATAATAATGTTTACGCGGATAATTACGCTGAATATCCCGAATGATGTTTAACGTGGTGTTGCCTGTCGTAATCTCATCATCCACGAGGACTAGCGGCCCGCCCTCAGCAAGGGAGGCAGAATCCACTGCATAACAGCGATGAGACATGGCATGGGAATGCTCCTCCTCGAACTGGATATCCGGCTCAATCTCGGGAAGGAATTCTCTCGTAGAATGAATGTAGGTTGCACGGTTAGCAAATAGCTCGTACATGCTGTGTCCCAAAGCTGTGGCCGTCTCGGCAAAACCAACAAAGCGAACCTCTTCAGGCAAACTCATCTGCACACCCATTAGATATTCATAAGCCTCACGGGCCTGTTCTGGATCGATTAGTCCACGGACCATTTGTTGCTTCCATTCTATAGTACGCTTGTCCTCTCCGTGCGTTACATCCTCATACAATAGAACGGCCAGAGCAGCGCCGCTTAGAAGTGAGGTATATGGATTGACGGCAATATGCTTGCCCAGCAGCTTACTGACAAAGAGAAAAGATCTCTTTTTATTCAGGCGTGCCGCCATGGAGAACAGATTCTCCAATGGGATTGCAAGCGGATTATGTGTAGCCTCGACGGTGACTTCGAACTGATCAAGAATAGGAAACGTAAGTCTGTTCGTGTTTGGGCAAGAGCCCGACAAAATGCTGCTGTTCATGTAACACCCCATATATTTGTGATCGGATCAAGATTCGTTTAGCCCAACTTAAATGCGGTTTAATTTCGTTCATTTTATTGGTATACGTGCTTTTAAAAACACCCAGGCTCCCATCATTTCGAGCGATAATTCCCTGTGCGTCCATGAATTCCTCATGCGTAACCACATACATCGCCTGAACAGGTTTGATCTGTGTCGGATGGATGATCGTTTTACCTACAATGCCGTTCTCCTTATCCATCATCACTTCACGCATGAGCCCGTCCATGGAGTTCGTAATATATTTCATTCTGAGGTTCCGCCCTGTCTTGCCCAGAGATTCCTCGAATGGCGTCTGCCTTAATTGGGGTTTGAATACACGTTCACGCTGGCTAAAATACTCCCAGACCGGCCCGGATATCACATATCCCTGATCTGCACGCCCGAATAAATTGACAATATCAGCTATGCAATCACGTATCGTTGCAATGTCGTAAATCGTAAGCTCCGGGCTTCGCCGCAGACCGAACAGGCTTGAGAAATCTGTGGCTCCGATTCGGACATTCAATACATATGGTGCATACTCATCCACAATCTGTTTCAGATCCATCAATGTCTGCCAACGTGACTCACGGTAAATAACTTCCGCCGTCTCCAGAATGGGCATCGCATATAAGAGTGGATGTGAATGATCTTTCTGCTGATTATACTGGTGAACAAGCTGCAAATAAGCACGTCCATTCTCACAGCTAAACTTCGGCAGTACAACACCTGTTAATAAAGAGATTCGTTCTCCCAACATTTCTATAAGGTGTTCCAACTGTTCAGGGGATCTCATCCGGACGAATAATAAAGGCATGTCATTGGTGTGCAATTTTCCTGCCTCCATGTAGTCGGTAATAAGTCCAAGTTGCTGAGACAGACATTGTTCCGCAAATTCGACTTGCTCGTCGCCTACCGCATCTTCCAGATCAATAACGATGGTTGTAAGTCCTTCATGTTTACGTTGTAGAATATCGTCTGCTATATGCGGACGTGTGGCTGGCATGTACAAAGCAGCCCCAACAGCGTATGCCAGCATTTCTTTGGAGGTTCGATGACTAAACGATATGGGCGAAGAAAAAAACAAAGCTTCTTCTTCCTCTGCATTCAAAAAACTAAAATATTTCAGGTTATTCTCCTCCTTGCACTTCTGACTTGAAGTCAGTTCTGCATCATAAAATGAATGCTGTCGGGGTATAAAAACCAATCCCTCCAAGATGCGGAGGGATTGGTAGTAGGTGTTGCGATTTTTAAAACTAAGCCTGACCTTGATTTTCTTTTTTCTTTCTTGCGGAACTTATCAGCATAGCTCCAACAAATACAACAATCAGTAACGAGAAGAAGAGTACGTTAGGGATATGGAAGCCAAAAGCACTCAACATCATTTTTACGGAAATGATCGCGATAAGAATAAATGCCGCTTTTTCCAATTCAGGAAATTTGTCAATGAGTTTGAGGAACACTTGTGCAACTCCACGCATCATGAGTACCCCGATAATCCCTCCGAGGAACAACACCCAAATCTGCTCACTGATACCAAATGCAGCAATAACACTATCGATACTGAAAGCAATGTCCATCAGTTCGACCATAAGTACGGTTTTCCAGAACGAGTATTGCTTGCCTTCCTGATTCTCCTCTTCCTGAGACTTGAATAGTCCCTTGTAAGCAATGTAGAGGAGGTATAACGCTCCAAGTACCTTGATCAAGGTAATCTTGACAAGGAATGTTCCAAGCCCAATAGCAATAAACCTGAAAATATATGCACCTAAAATACCATAGAACAATGCCCGTTTCTGTTGCTCCTTAGGTAGGTGTTTAACCATTACGGCAAGCACCAGAGCGTTATCTGCGGACAAAAGACCTTCCAGCAAGATCAAACTGCCGATGATTCCCCAACTTACGGGGTCGGAGAGAGTAGCCACAATCTCGGTCCAAGAGAAAAAATGACCGTAATTCTCACTAATACTTCTAAAGAAATCACTAAACATGAACAGAGAGCCTCCGCTAACTCAAATTGTTATTTACTGCCGGCAGTCCAGCGCATACCCCATCCATGGGCTTCATCCAGAGCGCGGTGTCCATTGTAGAACTGAACGATCCTCTCAATACTAAATGTTTCATCATTCACGTTGCTGAACATAGCGATTCCGCACATTCCTAAGGAACTTCCATATTCATTCATTCGCACGATAATGTCCGGGCCGTCCTTCTGGTTAATGGTAACGACACCGTCCGCTTGCGACCAATTCGTAACCCCTTCATAAATGTAGGTGAATACGAGGAGTCGTTTGATTTCGGAAATACGTGCACCATTAATACGCAGATTCTCTCCCGTTTTCACTGAACCTGTCCGGTCATCCCCATCCAAAGCAATATAAGGATACCGATTCAAAGAACCAAACGATTCACCTAACGCCTGGATTACTCCTTTGCTACCATCCTTCATTTCGAAAAGGCAACCCAGATCCAGATCCACGCTCTTGTTTCGCCCAAACAATCCCTTGCTCGTCTGTTGATTCCAGTTCAGATTAATTAGAATCTCACCAAGTCCACCTGCATTTTTCTTCAGATTGATGGTATCGCCCTTTTTCTTCAGCTCAATCTTGCTCAGGTTCAACTCAATCTTGGGTTGAGGCGGTGGAACTGGTGGAGCAGGAGGTTTAGGCGCAGGTGGCTGAGGCACTGGAGGGACGGGCTGTGAGGAGGTCGTGTCGTTCTCCACACTCACGCCAAAGTTACTGCACAGTGCATCCAGTCCACCGGAAAAACCAGCCCCTACAGCGTTGAATTTCCATTCTCCGTTATGTCGGTATAACTCGCCAATAACGATCGCCGTTTCCACGGTAAAACCACTCGCTAAATCATACCGCAACGCTTCCTGTCCGCTATTCGCATGACCAAAACGAATATAGGTGTTCTGAACCTGGCTAAAACTCTGGTTTTTGGACTCCCCTTCATAAATCGTCAGACTGAACGCAATCTTTTCAATACGGGCAGGAATTTGGCTCAGATCGATATCGAACTGCTTTTTATCTGATTGCTGCGGTGTGTCTTTGTAGGTAATAAAACCGCCTGTGGGCTGGTTATAGAAGATAAAATCTTCATCACCAGATACCTTTCCGCTAGCACCAAGAAGAAAAGCAGATGTGTCTAGTTCAAGCGCAGGAGAAGAATCCCAGCCAATGCCCACCGTCAGCCGGGTAAGCCCGGGATTCGTTTTAGTGAGGTCCGTTTTTTGCCCTTTGACGACAGTTACAGCCATAACAGATTCACCTATCCTTCTCTTATTTCGCGTCTAGTCCATAATTCTGGCATAACGCGGCGAGACCGCCTGCAAAACCACTGCCGATTGCTTGGAACTTCCAATCTACACCCGACCGATAAAATTCACAGAAAACAACAGCTGTCTCAGTAGAGAAGTCTTCGCCCAGGTCGTAACGTAATACCTCGCGGTCACTAGAAGCATCTACAACCCGAACAAAGGCGTTGGATACCTGACCAAAATTTTGTGCGCGTGCTTCATAATCGTAGATCGTTACTGTAATACCGATTCTCGTGATGTTTGCAGGAACCTTGCTGAAATCCACGATGATCTGCTCATCATCCCCGTCTCCCTCACCCGTACGGTTGTCTCCTGTGTGAGTCAGTGATCCTGCGCCGCCTGTTGGGTTGTTGTAAAAGACAAAATCATCTGTTCCTTTGGCTTTGCCATCCTCATGAAGCAGGAAAGCTGAAGCATCCAAGTCGAAATCGACTCCGCCACTATATTTGTTGGTATCCCATCCCAGACCTACTACAACTTTAGTCAAACCAGGATTTGTTTTCGTAAGATCAATCCGCTGTCCTTTAGCCAAGCTAATCGTCATCTATTCGTCCGCCCTTCTTTTCAGCAAAAGATTTTAAAAGATTTTAATGTAATGAAAAGGAAAACCGTCAGATCGACGGCTTTCCGGTATTGCTATACATGCACAGCTTGATTAACAATTCTATTGCAAGCCATAATCCCGAGTCAGTCCAACCAGACCGTCTTGGTAACCACTACCGATTGCGCTGAATTTCCACTCACCGCTATGACGGTACAACTCTCCAACGACAACACCTGTCTCAATAGAGAAATCTTCGCCCAAGTCAAAACGGATCAATTCTTCGGAATTCGCTTCGTTTACAATACGTACGTAAGCGCGTGATACTTGTCCAAAGTTTTGGCTGCGCTCCTGCGCTTCATAGATCGTAATGGTAAATGCAATTTTCTCAACATCAGCCGGAACGTTAGGCAGGTCGATTTTAATTTGCTCATCATCGCCGTCCCCTTCTCCAGTGCGGTTGTCACCTGTGTGCACGACAGAACCGTTCTCATTTTGAGGATTATTGAAGAAAATAAAGTTTTTCTCCCCGTTCACTTTACCGTCAGCGTTAGCGCAGAATACGGAGACATCGAGGTCAAAATCTTTACCGCCGTCATATTTGTTCGTATCCCAACCCAAACCTACAGTGATTTTAGCCAATCCCGGGTTTGTTTTTGTTAAGTCAATCTTTTGACCTTTAGACAGATTAATAGCCATTCAAGATTCATCTCCGCTCACTATAATTTTAGTTACTGAATTCATTTCAGGTAATCCTCATTTTTACGTATAACGACGAGCAAGCTCATCGATATGTACAGCATGAGCACCTTCACCAATAGCTGAGAATTTCCATTCGCCACCATGTCGGTACAGTTCTCCACAGATGAGGGCTGTCATACCCGCATAGCTATCCGACAGGTTAAAACGAACCAATTCTTGCGAATTGCTACCATCCAGGATACGAATATAAGCACGTTCAATCATTCCAAAATCCTGTTTACGATTAACACAATCATATATGTTCACGACGATCAGAATTTTATGAACATCAGCAGGTACGACGGAGAGGTTAATTTTGATTTGCTCATCGTCCCCTTCACCTTCGCCCGTCAAATTATCTCCGGAGTGAACGACAGATCTACATAAACTCGTTTTGTTATGAAAACAAACCAGATTTGTTTCTTTGGTTAACTTTCCATTTTCACCTAATAGCAAAGCTGAGGCATCACAATCGATATTGGCTTGTTTTTTTCTCCCGAAAAACCCTTTCGAGGCTACAGGGTCCCAACCCAAACCGGCGATCACCTGGGTTAATCCAGCTTTACCTTTGGTTAAATCAATTTTCTGTCCCTTTACCAAGTTAATACCGGCCACTAATATTCACCTCCTTTCAACTTCTCTATCTAATAGACTCTAGAGACTAAACTCACCTGGATTCAGGCCCAGAACTGTACAAATTTCCGCTACTACTCTTCGCTCTTGATCATCAAAGTTACCATCAGCAGCACCAATAGCACTGCATACACCTACAATGACACGCCCTACTTCAGGTTTGGACTTGAACTTGGCAATCGCCTTCAAAGCTTCCTGCTTCCCGATCTCAGGGGAAAATTCGAAATTATTTACATAATGATTGAATCTTTCAATCACGGTTGTCATATCAAAAACCTTCAATTCCTGACTCAGGTTAATATAACCTGCCATCTTGTTCTTCTCTGAAGCATCGACGGACCCATCTGCAAAAGCAACCAGGGCACAACCAGCTACTACAGCATCCATGAAATCTTTGTTCTTGAATCGCTTGACTTGATCCTCTAAACCTTGCTTGGTTGAATTGAGCCAATTCTTAAAAGCACTCATATGTACCCTCCGTTAACTTCATAATAAATGCATTTATTCTGGTCAATACACTGTAAAATTCCAGTATACTGTTTACAACCTAAATGTCAGAAATCAACAGTTAAATTCTTCCTCAACTATACTCTTTTCTGTGCCAATTTTCTACAATAAAAAACAAAAACCAATCTTTTATACCACTTCATACTTTTTTCTAATATAATTCGTAATTTATTCATTTTATCTACAATTTATTACAATATTCGACATCATAATTCGACAATAAATGCGCATATGAACAATATCTTTTGAAGAAAACAGGAATCATATAATCTCCAAAATTTGCGGATTTCTACCAAATAACATAAATTAGTACTAGAGAAAATCTTTAATTTAATCTATTACATGAGAATCCGATCTACACGCTACATACCAGTCCCATATCTACGAACGGAGGAATATATGAAATCAAAATCAAACTACTCCAAGCTGTTCGGTGCCTTTTCCCTTACGTTTCTAGGAGATGGATTAACGCTCGCTGCCGTCCCCTGGCTTGTCTCCACCCTAACAACGGACACGTTATATGCATCCATTACGATGACTGCCCTGCGATTACCTTGGCTGATTTTTAGCCTGCCGGTTGGCGTATTGATCGACCGATATTCACGCAAACATATGCTGGTTGGAGCCAGCTTTACCCGGATGATATTTCTATTGTTCCTGACGATCTGTATCTGGGGAGGCTGGATCAGCATACCTCTGCTTGCCTTGTTTATGTTCGGGATTGGTCTAAGCCGCGTTGTCTTTGACAGCACCGTGCAGACGATCATTCCCCAGGTTGTAGAGGAGAAAAAACTGGAAAAAGCCAACGGCCAATTTACTGCCGGGCAACTGATCACCAGTGATATTCTGGGCGTAGCGCTTGGCGGATTCATTATTACGATGCATATCGTCTACCCTTTTGCCATTGACACCGTGACGGCTATACTCTCGTTGTTACTTATTAGTGGTCTGCGCGGCAGCTTTCATCCCGCGAAATCAAACGAATCCCAAGTTGAAGAAAAGGCGGAGAAGGAAACTCGCCCGATGAAAAATTGGAAACGCGAGATGTGGTCCGGCATTCAGTATGTGTTTCAAGACCGCTTTCTTCGCGGCCTGGCCATCTTGTCGGTAACGATTACGCTAATGTTCTCGATGATTCTGGTCACTCAAATTTTCTTTGTACGTGAAGTATTACAGCTGGAAGCGTATGCCTTCGGTATTCTGATCTCTATTGCAACCATCGGCAGTATTCTGGGGAGTCAGGCTGTAGCTTATATGCGGAAACGCTGGAGTTCCAAGCAACTCATTCTGCTCTCCATTCTGTCGATGGGTCTACTCTATGGAGCTGTTGGTCTAACGTCCAATGCGTATGTGGTCGGTGGTCTATACTTCTGCGCAGCCTTCTTCATTGTTGTCTACAACGTGGTCCGTTCGTCGATCCTGCAACGCTCCGTTCCAAATGAACTGCTCGGACGTGTAGGCAGTGTGTTCCGTTTTCTGTCGTTTGGCATAAGCGCCATCGGCACCTTGCTGGGCGGATTGCTCGTTCGCGTGAGCGAAACCTTTTTCGACCGTCTGTTCTCACTGCAATTGCCTTATCTGTTACTTAGCGTCGTTTACATCCTGGCCTGCTTCCTGTTTGCTTCCAAAATGCGAAATGTAGCTGAGCAGTGACAGTAGCAATCGTCAATATACACATATCGTTGATTCGCTCCTTCGAAAACAGTGACAATCTTAACTATCGTTTCAGCATGAGGCTATCGTTGGATCTCCATGTTAAAACAAAAAAGCGGACTTGGAAGGAATATCCTACCCGAGTCCGCTTTTGAATTCATTCTGTCTTTATATAGCTATAATCAAGCCGGATTAATTCAGTTCTGCATTCAAGCAGATCGAACCATGCTGACGCACGTTAACGACAATGACTGGTGTATCCAGCATACCGCGCATCCAGTTCATATACTCTTCTGCCTTCTCGTTTGGTACAATCGCCAGAATAACACCTGCGAATCCACCACCATGCACACGACATGCGCCATCACCAAGGTTGCTCAGGTAGTTCTCGGTCAAGGCAAGCGCCACGGAGATCTCCTGTTCACGAGAAGCCCCGCCTTGATACACGTTCTGCAACCATTTCCATGAAGAGTTACCCGATGCAGTGATCAGTGACAAGAAATCAGCAAAACGCCCTTCGCGCAAAGCGGATACCTGTCCATCCACACGTTTGTTCTCAGCCAGGAAGTGCAATGCACGTAACACCGCACGGTCTCCTGCTGCTTCACGAATCGCAGGCAATTTTGCATAAATATCTTCTTCTGAGATTTCACGCACGTATTCAGCGCCAAGTGCTTTCGCAACAGCTCTCATCTCGTTAGGTACAGAAGCATAATCTTCTGTCAGATCGGCATGGTTGCCACCTGTATTCACGATGACCAAGGAATATCCGTTTTCTTGGAAATTCCACTCCACAGGCTCAATCACAGGTTCAGCCGGATTTGCAAAATCAATCGAGATCAAACCGCCAAATGCACAAGCCATCTGATCCAGCAGGCCGGACGGTTTGTTCCAGTAGTGATTTTCCGCATATTGTCCGATTTTTGCCAGCGTTACGACATCCAGTTTGCCATCGTTATAGAAATGGTTCAGGATCGTACAGATCAACATTTCGAAGGATGCAGAAGAACTTACACCCGAAGCCGCAAATACGTTACTGGAGATGTCTGCTTGGAATCCACCAATGTTGAACCCAAGCTCTACAAAGCCCGCAGCCATACCACGAATCAATCCGGTAGTACCGTCATCTTCGGTATTAGGTTTCAAGTCCGCAAGGTTGATGACATACTTTTTGTCGTATCCCTCGGAGTAGAACGTAATTACGTTATCGCCTGTCGGCACAGCCACGGCAATCGTGTCCAGCGTAATGCTTCCCGCGAGCACTTTACCATGGTTATGGTCCGTATGGTTACCGCCGATCTCACTGCGGCCCGGGGAACTGAATAGATGCATTTTCTCCTGCTCACCGAAATGCTCGCGGAACGAAGCATCCAGCTTCTCGTAACGGGCACCCTGCTCCTCTACATGCTGTGGTCCGTACATTTGCGCAAGCAAAGCCTGTCCCTGTGCTGATTGAATGAGTTCTGTTACCTGTGTGGTCATCTCTATTCCTCCCATTTCATATGCAAGCGGTATGTAACCGCTATCCCTTGTGTCGTCTAAAATCCTTCATCGGATTAGCCATCCCCATTATCTCAGCTTCTGAGCCGAAAAGGTAGGGCAGAATTGAAATTTTGGAAGCGTTTTTTGAAACATGTGTCCATTTGGGAAAATGCATAATCCCTAACTTGAACGAGATTATGGAATATGAATCTTGATGGTGTATTTTCTTCCATATTTTTGTTGAAAAGGAGCCGATATATACGTACTGACTACAGGAATTTATTTGAGTAATATACATACTGATGTGCTTTAGTCTTTTGGGTTGCATATCTGGTCTGATCTTATTTTGTTTTGTTAATTTGTTTGCCCGCCTGAAAAAAGAAAAAACCTTTAAGACTTATGCTCCGTTGTGGGAGCATGTCTTCAAAGGTAAGGTTCGGATGGATCGGACTTCCTTCCATGAACAGTCTGCAAACATCGTTGTGGACATGAAGCTATTGGATGCTCGACATTTGCGCTGAGATGGACACGTTCCCCTCTTTTACAATAACCTCGTTGAAAAAAGGTTCAAAGAATGAAGCAGGCACATAGGTTATGCCTTTTCTGGATTGAACGGGTACAGGCAATTCTACATCCTGAGTCAGATTGATGACTTTCAGTTTCCCCGTAAACTTAGCTAGCGTACTGCCATCCTTCACGATAACGGATTGAATGCTGTCTTCTACACGAATGGCCTTCTCTGCTACGAGCCAGCTGACCTTGTATCCCAAAGACTCTGCCGTAGCGCGCAAAGGCACCAAGACCGTTCCTTTTTGCTCGAAAGGCATCAATTCCGTTTTACTCGTCTGTATCTCTTTACCGTTCACGGTTAAGGTGTATGCTGGTGCGGCCGCCGCTGCACTGACTTTGGTAGCTGAAGCATATAGCGCACCGGCTACGGTGACAACGCATAGTGCGGTAGCAAACAGTATCCATTTTTTCATAAAAGTGTGCTCCTTTCTCGCTTATCCTCGGTTTGGAATTTATGTTTCAGACGTGAGTCGTAGCTATTTTGTTTCACAGCATACTTTATAATCCCCAGTCTAATTACAAGCCTTGTAGCTCATAATTATGTGCCAAAGCTCTATTGCAAAAAAAAGCTTATCTGCTTCGTTAATGATGAAGCACAGATAAGCTTTCTTAAAGGCCTATTTTAATCAGTCCAATTATATCTACATTTTATTGTAATTAAAAAATATGAATCTCCAAAAAAAACAAAATTAGCTGTACATTAAACAAATACTTCAGCGATTTTCCCCATAACTACACACTCTAATTTTAGTAGTTATCTGAACTCACCAGCTAAATCAACTCCATCGAATGTAGCTTTAGGATAGTAAAACACAAGAATAGGTAACCCAGTGAAAGAATCAGTCTTATTCAACGTCAGATAACTTACCTTACCAGATGAAGCCTGACTCACTGTATTATTATAAATCTTCCCCATTGAACCATTTTCAAAGTTGACAATACCTACACAATCAATCTTGATTTCTGCTCGAATATTTCTTTTTATTGCACTAGTGTCCCATGCATCCATGTATAGTTTCCAACTATTTTTACCAAAACTAGATTCATACTCTACATATCCAGTCAAGGCTAATGTTTTATCATTTCCTGTGAAATATTTCTTTGATGTAGATAAAATTGAAACTTCACCTTTATTTTGATTATATGTTATATTATTGTTTAAAGATGAATACTTTATTAAAAATTGTGTGTCCTCCTCGGAGAAAGGTTCGTTTATATCATACTTGTCCAAAATATTTTGTATTGTAGATGTAATATCTTCTTCTCCAACACTTGCATATGCTGAATTCGTAAAAATAGTAGAAATAGATGTAGAAACAAAAAGTATAATTAAAAATATACTGATCTTCTTCATTGTACTTCCTCCTGAAATTTATATTATGAAAGGGGTTTAGAAATGGATATTGTTTGGAGCAATATAATATTCTTCATTCTTGGTCCTATAGGTTTAGGAGTATTAATCTTCGGAATAATTTATTTTAGTAAGAAAAAGTCTTAAATTTATCACCTCCAACAAATAAACCTCCTCCCATATAATATTATATATTCTACAATTATCCATTTAACCTCTTTATAATTTTATTTTCTCACTGTTTTATTCATTCTTATAACTTCAACATACCAATAGTATGTTAATTAAAAATCCATCAATACCCTTGTTCACCTTGAAAGGGGTATTGATGGATAAGTTCTAAAAGCAAGTATATCTATATAAAATACCTTGTACCTTTAAGTTTTCTCTTATTTTTCTCCCTTCTCGAAATACGCATGCAACCGATACAAACATATTTCCCGTGTCCAGCGATATAACACTGCTCTTTCCTCTGAGTTATGCACCTCTATATTCAACGAGAATACGCCATTTTCGAACCGCGTCATACTTCCCTTTGCCCCGCTCCACTTGGACATGGGCATGTCAATGATTAGCTTCTCAATCTCCTTTTCTGTCAGATACGTATAGAAAAATTCAAAAGCTTGTCAGTGGCTTGGAACTGCTCATGCTTCTTATTATGCTGGAGATTGACCGCTGTATTCATTCCATCCATCTTTACTGCTCTATAGTAAATCTCATTATCTTCTACTGCAATATAATCATTTGTCTCTACATTTTTTACTTTAAATAATTTTGTCCCTTTTTGATACTTGTTGGAGAACAGATTGGGTAATTTATCGCCCTCATCTGTAGAGTGTTTTTTAATTGTTCCAATTTCGATTTCCACATCAGTTGTAGGAACAGTGTCAGTTGTCACCTTGTAAACCCCATTCTCCCAAGTTACGACATCAAATGCCCAGCTTTGAAGTTCATTGTGCCCTGAGTTTGAGCATGCCACAAGTAACAACATGGAAGTCAGAATGAATACAAAAGTCCTTCTCATAAAAATCCTCCCACTACAAAATAATGTTATATCATAATCCGGAAAATTATCATTATGCCAGAAGTATAGTCGTAGGATAGTTAAAAACTTAGAATAAGAACCTCCAAATTCTGTTACCTATAAGGAGTTCGGGTTCACATAACACCAATCAGACAGATTAGAAGTTTTCAAAGCTTTATCGAGATCAGACAATGTATACACCCAATCTTCCTCTATCCAAACTATCATCTGTGTGTATCTCGTAAGAAAATGATACAGAAAGGTCAGCGTGACCTCTTCATTTTGATAAACCTCATCAATAATAAGTGTGTTAAAGTATACCTGCCGACCCTCTCTCCATTCCAACTCTCTGTATTGATGTAGAGCAGGTTCATCGTACACGTCGACTCTGATCGTATTATTTACCTTGCCATGGTCTGACTCTTCTTGGTTTGAAAGTGAAATGCCTAAGGCACAATGTTTCATGTTCTGTTCTGAATCTACATCTTGAATTCCATCAATGAAGTGCAGGTTTGATTCCAGACAGACTTGTCGTATATCTTCCACCAAACGATCTATGGGTATATTGCTGTTCTCTTCTACCAATACAAAAGCCGATGCCATTATTTCAGTACCTCCAAACAAAACAGCCCATTACTCCTCTATTAAAAGTGAAATGGGCTTCTTATAATAATATTTATTTGTTAAACACGATATTCTCCTGTTCACTTTCAAAAACTTTATTCTCATATATCTGCCAGCACAAATGATAGTCTCCATCATGATCATCTATCAAAAAATATCCTGTTATATCCTGAATGTTAGCCATCTCAGAAAGTTGATTTTTCATAAAATCAAGGTGATACTCTCTAATATCTGCCCCATAAAAAACATATGCTGTCCAATTAATTTGCTTCTCCGGGAATGTCCAGCCCAACTGGTACAGTGCCAATTTATCTTCATCTAGTAAACCTTCATTAGAACTCGCTGTGAAGTCATCTCTTATCTTTTTCACTTCGCTAACTGTATTCTCATCACACTCTAACCAACCTCTAACAGATACATACTTTCCCATGTCCAAAACTCCTTTGGGCAGTAAAGATCATTCGTCCAAACCACTCTGGTTAAGTTCGCGGAGATTGAATTGAAATTTCGTGTTGTCAGCTCAATATCTCAATATATCTATCCATTTAAACATTTCAACTTTTAACTGCTCATCGCATTGTTTAAGAGCCTCTTCTAACAAGTCTTCAAAGATTTCTTTACGACTTATAGTTGTCAACCACCTATCTAATTCAATATCCTTCAATCCTGGTGGCATATCTTCAAAATCACTCCACCATTTTTCTATTGCAAGCAGTAACCACCCATTTTCGGTATACAGTTTAGTTGAATTCTGATCCATTACTTTAAAAATGCACTGAAGTACTGCACCTAATTGAGCATCATGTATATAACGTGTACGCTGAGCATAGCGAATTGCACTTTGTGCCAAAAGAATCTCCCCTACTCACTAATTTGGTATGGTAGGTGGATAGAGTTGTTTGTGCTCCAACTCGAACCATTGCTCAATATGGTTGCATAATAGAGGAATATCTCGAATCGCTAGTTCACAGATTTCTTTATAAGATGCTTGAAGCACTTCTTCCAGTTCCAAATTCAACTGATATGCCTCCGTTTGTTTTGCATGATATACATCGGCGGGCTCAATAACATAATTTTTATTTTTAGATATAGAACTTAAATGTATTGCCCATTTTAGGCTACCTTTAAATTCCTCGATGCAGTGCTTTAATTGTTCATAAACCTGATCAGCTTTGTGGAATCTAAAATAAAAACCTGCAGGTTGCTCATAGATCCGATTTGGATTGTACATCTCAGTCCTATTCCATTCGTACGATCCCAATTTGGCCAATGTATAAGCCATGAGTTCCTCTGGTAATAACTCTTCTTTTTCCTTTAGATAAATACTCTTTGACATAATATTCACCTCACTTAAGAGTGCGTTTACTTACTACAATATCACCATTGTTATGTCTGCTAACTGAGTCCATATATTCCTTTATAGGCACAGGATCATTAGTTAGACGAGGATCATAAATATACTTACCATCAGAATAAACGGTATGATAAACATATGATTTCATTTCTCCATATTCTTTTACTTGGATATCCTTCAATTCTGTCCTAGATTTAATTGTGAATATCTCACCTTTTCCACCTGCTGCTTGAGCTAAATCGTCTGCAATCTCTGAACAATCGTAGGCTAGCTCTTTTTTATAAAATTTTGACCTTGATTGTATTGTATTCAGAACTGCTGAATTGCCAATTCCGGTAGTGGAATCTTGAGATGATTTTGTCCCATGTTCAGACGTGGATCTCCGACTAGATAAGGATCTATCACTCATACTATTAAACTTAGACTTTGTGAAGGCTAGTCCGTCTTTCGGAACTCTATAGCCCCTATTATACATCCCCGTAAAAGCCATCGCGATCTTACCGATTTGTAAACTTGCAATAGAAACTCCTGCTTGCCACGGGGGTATAGATGCTCCTGTAATAGGATGATGGCCTTCTTCAAAGGCCTTAATTTGTTCATCATATATATCTCCCCCACCTGACGCCGGTCGCTTCGGCCCTGCTCTCATTTCTTCATAGGTGCCACCATGTTCCCAATACTTAACAAACTCTTTTTGCCCTGGCATCCCATCCTCAGCTTCACTGGCAGGCATGTAAACACCAAACAATGAATTATATACCATTCTCCGTTCCTTTTCGAGATTACCAGTATCACGATTCGTCATAATGCCGGCAGCAATCTGTCCTGCAACTGCCCCCACGTTAACCTGTTCCTGATCTGCTTGCTGGAACCTCTCGGCAATAACCTTGAGTTCCTGAGAGGACTTCACCATACTCTCCAATGCACGATCCAATACAGGACGAGATTGCTGAAAAGCGAAGAAAAACCGTTCTTGTGTGGCTCCCGCCCACTGTGACTCTATGAAATCGATCCGTACGGTCAGATCACTTCGTATAGACTCCAGCTGTTGTCTTCCCTGCTCAATCTGTTTAGATACATGTAGTAGTTGCTCTGGTGTTACTTTAATTGTACTCATAAGGTTCTCTCCGAAATAAATATGATTTAACTATGTTAGCAGAAGTATAAGACACATACATCCGTCCAATATCCTGATTTTTCCTTATTATAATAAACTTTCGCTAAGTACCTGTACTCTTGAAGTCCTATTTTTAATAAAGCTGACCACTACATTCAATTAATAGTTTATTTCAATTCTGCATCATTCTTCAGTCGATTCTCTAACTTCCCTAGTATTTCTTCTGTTCGTTGAAGCAGCTTCTCGATGTTGTTTGGTTTTAGCGTCTGATCTTGGTTAAACTCTTCTATGCAAGACATATGTTGAATCGTACCGATGAACATAGCAATATCCAGTCCGGGCTCAGTATCCGTATGCACTATAGGCAAAATCTCATTCATGGTAAGCTCCTTCGGTGGATGTACTACCTGATACTTTTGGATATATAATGCCTTGATCATGGAAGCTAGCGCCCAATCGCAGAGGATCAGACAAGCTTGGAACTGATTGTAAGCAAGCATAATGTTGGCAAGTTTGATGTGATGATTAGAAAGTTTCTGATATTCAATTGCCTCAGTCTTTAAACGAGATGAACTATCATTCAGGCCAATAGCAAATTCTTCATTCTGCCGATTCGTGTAGGAGTAAACATGATTCATATCAATCAACTCCTCAATATATTAGTTTAGAAATCACAATACATTGAACACCCTGTTATGATTTTTTGTTATTTTGGACAAGATATAACTGAAATATTACTACATAGTAGTTTTTATTACAAATAACTTATTTTCTATTGGTTAAATAACCATGGTTCTTTCTCTACACTTCTAATTAAAGAGAGGTGTTCATATGTCTGAACTTTTGGAACTGGTGGGCGCGAGGATCAGAGATCTAAGAAAGTCTAAAGGTCTTTCTCAAGAGGTATTAGCTGAAAATGCGGGATTTAATCCGAGTTACATTGGTTTTATCGAAAGAGCAGAACGAAACATATCATTGAAAAATCTAGAGAAGATTGCTGCTGCCCTAGATGTCGGCGTATACGAACTATTTACATATGTTAAAGAGCGTGAAGAGCTTTCACAATATGATGAAAATATTGTTAAGATTATTTCTCTTCTAAGAACCCACGAACCTAAGCACACTCTGATGGTGCTTAATGTCATTACGGAAATCTTCGATACTTACGATAAAAACTAAAATAACGAGGTACATCGATCTAAGAAGATCGAATGTACCTCGTTATTTCATTATGTCTTCATCTTTTATTCACGTAATTACGTACTATATTTACTTTATTATGTAATTTAGACATTGAACATTCGTTCGTATTACGATAAAATCAATATACATTCTACGTTATTACGTACGTAAAATAGGAGGATGCCTATGAATTTTAGTTATAGTTTTCCAGCAATTCGCGGGATTCAAGCTGGAAGAGATTTCTATACAGTAATGTGTCCATTGAAGTTAATACCCAGGATATTCCTTTTTGATGAGGAGGAAATTCCGGCCGACCACCGTGCACAACGCTTAATGAATAAATCAAGAATTCCGGATATTACAAACTATATTCTTGAGAATCCTAAAGATTATATTTTCTCTTCGTTAACTGCATCAGTAAACGGCGAGCTAATTTTCCAGTCACAATCGGAAGAGTTTAAGGATCTTGGTTATTTAAATATTTCTTTAGATGCTCAATTTCTCATTAATGACGGTCAACATAGACGAGCAGCTATTGAAGAAGCTCTCAAAATCTCACCTGAACTTGGTGATGAGACAATTTCTGTAGTTTTCTTTCACGATCTCGGACTGGTGCGCTCCCAGCAAATGTTTTCGGATCTGAACCGTCATGCGGTAAACACTACGTCTTCGATCGGAATTTTATATGATCATCGAGATCAACTATCCTTGATTACCAAAAGTCTAATTAATGAAATCCCATTGTTAGAACGTTATACAGATCGTGAAAAAGTTTCTTTGTCTAAAAATTCTCCAAAATTATTTGCACTGAATCACATATTTAATACAATATGTAGGCTTTTAGGAAAACGTAAAGGTGAGTTGATTTCGGAACCGGAGAAGAAATTCGTATCCGATTTTTGGGCTCTTCTTTGTGTTTCTATTAATGAATGGCAAGATGTATTTAATAAACGAACCTCTCCAAGAGATCTTCGTATTGGCTCCGTTGTCGCTCATGGTGTATTTCTAGAAGCTGTTGGTATAGTCGGTCACTATCTTTATCGTTATCATGCAGATGAATGGGATTCATATGTTAAAAAGTTCTCAAAAATTGACTGGAGTCGAGATAATAAAACGGATTGGCTAGGGCGAGCTTACGGACAAACTGGACGTATCAATAAGACTAATGAGACCATTCAATTGACTGCTAATCTTATAAAAATCAAACTTGGTCTCCCCCTCACAGAAGCCGAGCAGAAAATTGAAAATAAAATAAAAGAAGGTATATCTGCTGATGTTTAATATATTTGATACAGGAACAAAGTTTATAGAAGCCAAAGAGCTTGTTAAAGAAGTCTATTTATCTGATGAGCGGCCGTGGGTCGTCGGATTCAGTGGAGGAAAAGATTCCACAGCAGTTGTACAGCTGGTTTTCCAAGCCTTGACCGAATTGGAACCTTCTCTTCTGAAGAAAAAGGTATACGTAATTTCATCCGATACGCAAGTAGAAACACCACTAATTATTGACAAAATCACTAGAACTCTTGGACGCATACAAAACAAAGCACTTGCAATAGGTTTGCCTATCGAAACTCACAAAGTACGTCCAAAAGTTGAACAAACATTTTGGGCCTCTATTATTGGAAAAGGGTACCCTACTCCTCGTCAAAAATTCAGATGGTGCACAGATCGCTTGAAAATCGAACCTGCAAACCGTTTTATTTTGGATAAGGTAGATCAGTTTGGTGAAGTCGTTATGCTACTAGGAGTTCGCGATTCAGAAAGTTCTACAAGAGCAGGAGTAATGCAATCTCATACTATAGAAGGATCAAATTTAATGCGTCATTCTACTCTTCGTAATGCATTTGTTTTTGCACCGATCCGCTCCTACAATCTAGATGATGTATGGGAATTTTTATTGCAACATGAATCGCCCTGGGGCGATGATAATAATGAGTTACTTCAACTCTATCAAGATTCAAGTAGTGAATGCCCTCTCATCGTAGATAAAGAGGTAAAAGAAAGTGCAGGATCTTGCGGCAATAGCCGTTTCGGTTGTTGGACTTGTACAGTTGTTAGTGAAGATAAGGCTTTAAGTGGGTTTATTAACAATGGCGTGGACTGGTTACGACCTTTATATGATTTCAGAAACTTCCTAGTTCAAATCAGAGAGGATCGTACCAAAAGACAAAAACATCGTATGAATGGCGAAGTCTATTTAACGAACAATTTAGGCGGTATAGATCCTGAAGATCTGAGTAATCCAAGAATCTACAAATCTGAAATCAAACATTTCATTGAAGAAAACAATATCGATCTTGCCTCAGTTGAAGAATTGGATGTTTTAATTTTTGATGATTCAAATCCAGATGCTCCTCCAAAACGCTTTGGTGTTGGTCCGTTTACAATGAAAGCACGTGAAGAAATCCTAAGAAAGCTATTGCAAACTCAGGAAGAAATACGCCGCTTGCATGATCCTAATGTCGAACTGATTACATTTGAAGAACTTAAGGCGATTCGTAAATACTGGCATGATGACTTACAGTGGGAAGATCGACTTCCACTAATTGTTGAAGAAGAAACAGGCATTTCCTACGACTGGCATCAAAATGATCGTCCTGTTTTCAAAGAAGATCAGGTTACTGATCTTGAATCTCTCTGTCAAGAAGAAGGGGTCAATCTTAATTTGCTTAAAGAGTTAATATCTGTTGAAAAAGAATATTCAGGTGTAAAGGTTAGAAGAGGTTTATTCCAGGCATTTGATAAAACACTCAGACAAGATTTCTTACATTTATAAAGGTGGATTAAAAATCAATGCACATTCAAAAACTGGCTCTTCGAAATATAGGAGCTTACCATGGAGAGCTTAATAAATTTGATTTTCGTACAACAACTAACCGTAATGTAATTCTACTTGGCGGTAAAAATGGCGCTGGTAAAACAACAATATTAGAATCTTTAAGAATCGTTTTATTTGGTTCAATGGCATATGGTTTTGTAACAGAAAATGAACCCTACTATCGTAAAATTAGAACATTGCTCAATCGTAAAGCAATTAATGAAAATGTAAATGATGAATTTCAGATTACTCTCGATTACAGTTCAACTGAGGATTTCGAATTGCATGAATATTCATTAGTAAGAAGCTGGCGAATAAAGAATGATCGTATTCGTGAGAGTTTTTCAGTAAAAAGAGACAATCAATTTTTAACAGCACAACAGACTTCTGATTTTCAGAGTCGTTTAAGGGAAGAAATGCCTCCAAAATTGTTCGAACTTTGTCTTTTTGATGGTGAAGAGATATCACGGATCGTTTCAGAAGAAAAAATTCCAGAATACTTGAAAGAGTCAGGTAAAATTCTTTTCAATCTTGATCTCTTTGTGAATCTTGAAAAAGATCTGAACACATATCGAATGCAATATGCTCAGCAAAATGCTAATGCAGCGGAAGAAGTTGCTCAGTATGAGAAACTTGAGAATGAAATTAGGCAGCTCCAAGAGACCATTGAAGAAAAGCAGCTACTTTCAATTTCATATGAAGATGAGATCAACAATCTGAATCATGTAATTAAACAAGATAAAAAAGATTTTGAGACTCACGGAGGCTTATTACAAGAAAAAAGACAAGAAATTGTTTCACGGATCAATGTGATTGAAAACAAACGCAAAGCAAATTCAGAACATGTTCGCCATTTCGTTTCTTCCCTTCTTCCCTTTTTTATAGCAAGAAAACAGCTCCAACAAGTGGATCATCAGTTAAATGCAGAAAAACAATATGAGTCATATGAGTATGCTGCGAATACGCTTAAACAAGACAAACTAACTTCACTTCTGACTAGTACTCTTGGACAAACTAAAGAAATTGAAAGTTCCGAAATGAAGTCCATTTTTGAAGGTATCCTGGATTTAATCAAACCGAATCAAACGGAATTAATACATCGTGCATCTTTTGAGCAACGTAGCGAGATTCATAATTTGAATAAACAACTTGAATCTCTTAATATTACAGATTACATTAACCGCTTTGATGAGAATGCTCTGCTATTAAAAGAATCTCAAGAACTAAGGACTAAATTGGAAACCAATGATCAGGCCAGTGAGTTTAAGGAACTTCTTGAACGTATCGAGCAAAAAACAAAACTATCTGAACAACACAAGATATTAATTGAACAGCTTGGATCGGAAATTAATAATCTTACAGAAGCCTTGCACACTAAGCTGTCTCAAAAAGATAAAGTAGAAGAAAAAATTAGAGAATATCATAAATCAGAAAAGTCATATGAAATGACCGAGAAATTACTGACAGTTAGTCAACGTTTCAGAGAACGGCAGTGGCGTAAAAAACTAGATGATGTAGCTAATGAAACAGTACGTATGATTGACGTACTGTTTCGAAAGAAAGGTTTTATAAAAAGAATTCACATCGACCACACTTCTTTCGAATTAAAGCTGTACAACTTAATGAATCAAGAAATTTCAAAAGAGCGCTTATCTGCTGGTGAAAAAGAAATGCTCATGCTCACTGTAATATTGGCAATGTTTCGAGTATCGGGTTGGAAGCTACCTTTTGTATTTGATACACTCATGGGGAGATTGGATCAAGACCACAAAAAGTCACTTATTCAACATTTTATTCCTCGTTGTGGAGAACAAGTCCTTATGTTTACAACGGACTCTGAAATAACGTCAGAACAGTTTCCTGTGATTGAAGAAATTACGGCACGTTGTTACACCTTAGAATATGATACCTCTAAGGAAAGTGCAGTTATTGTGAAAGACCGCTACTTTGATATTATTAGAGAGGCGGTACAATAATTATGAATTTCACCTTAAAAACATCAAAATACGCTAAAGAAATTCTTACGCAACTTCATGCCTCTACTGGAATCACACCTAATATCCTGATCCGGTATGCTGTTGCTTTATCCCTAAGAAACACTACTGAGATTGTGCCTATTACAAAGGATTTTACAGATGGTTTAGTATTGAATCGAAGTACTGTTACTGGTGAATATGACTATGCCTTCCGAGCGATGATTACTCAGGCTGCAGGCTGTGAATTGACAGATGAGGAGTTTTTCCCTGCTTATTTTAATGCTCATTTGGAACGTGGTATACGAATGTTGGCTTCAGAATATAAAACGGCAGGAAATTATGAGAAATTCATTCGTAATTTGTTATCTTAACGAAAGTAGTGATCCTAATGCTATATCTCGACAATAGCGCTACAACAAAGATCCATCCTGAGGTTTTGGAAGCAATGCTCCCTTATCTCCAAGAGGAGTTTGGTAATCCCTCCAGCAAGTTTTACTCCTTGGCGGAGAATGCTAAAAAAGCGGTGGCTACTGCAAGAGAACAAGTTGCTCAACTTTTAGGGTGTGACCCGGACGAGGTTGTATTCACAAGTGGGGCTACTGAAAGTAACAATATGATTATTAAGGGTGTAGCTGATTATTATAGTCATAAAAACAATTCTTCTAAATATTTGTTAACCTCTGCTGCTGAGCATCCTTCTGTACTCGAAACAGTAGAGTTTCTCGGTGAACGTGGGTACAAAACGAAATTCCTTGAAGTGGATACTTTTGCAAGAGTTAATGTTCAGAATGTCACTGAAACAGTTACTAAGACCCAGCCTCTGCTTACTTCTTTTATGTGGGGAAATAATGAAATCGGGTCATTAAATCCCATTGACGAAATTTCCAATTTCTTTTCCACAAATGATCTATTCTTCCATACGGATGCGACACAAGTTATAGGTAAAGTACCTGTTAATTTGCGGAAGCATAGTGGAATTCGCTTTCTCTCTATGTCGGCACATAAAATAGGCGGCCCCAAAGGAATCGGGGCCGCCATCATACGGAAACAGTCGAAAGAGATTTTCACTCGCCTTACCCCTCTTTTACACGGGGGAGGACAGGAGAACAACTATCGAAGTGGAACTCTTGCTGTTCACAACATTGTTGGACTAGGCAAAGCTGCTGAGCTAGCTTCTCAGCATTTAGAGAAAAACTCAAAACGTTTAAATCAATTGGAAACCTATCTAGTTGATATTCTAAAAACTAATCTAGGAGACAAGATTAGTTTTAACAGTGACGTTCACGATAAAATCCCAGGATTAATTAGCCTTCAATTTATTGGTGTAAACAATGAATTATTGCTGAAGAAACTTTCTAGCTTCATTGCTCTTTCTTCCGGGTCTGCTTGCAGCTCAAGTAAGCCTAGCCATGTGCTGAGTGCCGCTGGTAAAACGCTGGAGGAGGTTCGCCAGACGATACGAATTACTTTAAGTGCTGATGTAAGTGAAACAGAGCTGGACTTATTTAGAGATATAAAATAACAAAAAATGACAGTCAGGCCTTAAAAGAACCTGACCGTCATTTTTTTAAATTTTCATTATAAGTTGTGAAGAGATATAATTGATTCTTCTTCCCCCAATATCCGGTGTCCTATTCGGCTCCAACAGTTCAATTTGATCAAGCTGAGAGGACTGATTGTAATTTGTAAACTCTTCAACTAACCACAAACAGTAAGGGTGTACCTGATGTGTGTTTGATTGAATGTAATTTATATATATACCTTGTGGCCCTAACTTTGAGGAGCAAGAGGTAGCTTTGGCTACCCGGTTTTGGTTTTGAGGAAGAGGCGCAAAATTCCTCAAACTTTCTCCCTCTTCATTCAAACTACCTATTAGACTTTGGGGAATCAAATGATCTATATGAAAACTAGCTGATGAACGTCCAAAAACTAACGGTGTGTAATCTGTTCCTTGACCTCTATTTGGCAACAACATAGCATTGAATATCCGCTTAGCTTTATTTTTATCAACCTTATTTAAGCAGGCAAGCAGCCAATTTAAATCCGCAGATTCGGAAATAGATCTATTTATAAAGTGCACTGATATTTGATTTGCTATATCAGTAAGAGTTCCTACCTGTGTTCCACTAATTATTCTTTCTGCATAGATTCTCGACCTTCCTATTGTCCCATCTAATAATACACGATAACTTGAGATTAAAAGAGATTTTAAATCTTCATCTTCACATGTCCCTCCTTCCAAAAAGGAAGGTTTAGGAAGATCATAATGAATGAATTGAATATAATAATGAGAGATTAATATAGCTAATGGGATACTTCCACAATCTTTAATCTCTTGTAAATAACCATTAAATCCTGTGGGACTCTTAAAATACTCGACAAAATCAAGAAAATTATTTACATCACTTATAAGAAGATCTCTTCCCCAAGTTGGAAATACCCTTGTCGGACTCTCATTTAAAGATTTTAGTATAACATTTACAAACGGCAAAAGACTGGTATCAGGTTTATCATTATTTGTGAATATTCCTGTAAAGTCGTTCTCGATCTCATCTATATCAGTTGCAGACCAACCGGCACTAGCACCTTGCTCTACAATAAGTGCTCTCAACAAGTCAACAGGCCCTAAATCAACCCTTACAGTATTTATTCCTAAGAAAGTACTCATTATTTCTATTGGTCCATTAAAATTAAAATAGATATCTAATGCAACTTGTCTATTTAAATAAGTAGAATGAACTAATCTTGACAATCTTTCACCGTTATCTCTAATTAATTGCTGAGATATATAATTTTCTACTTTTTCTTTTAGTAGCCGATATTGCGTTTGAATTGCCATTCTAGGATGATTTAGAAACTCATAGTCATTATGCAAATACACAGCTGATAAAGATAAAACTCTAGCAATAAGTCCTGTAAAATAACGACTACAGCTAGAATGAGCTGCTGAGCCAGAAGAAAAAACTTTTTCATGTAGTATTGATAAAATCATTGTTCCTACTGAGAATCTTTGTAACCCATCGACTAAAATAAGATAGTTAGGAGAACGTAAATTACTAAATTGTCCCTCATGTGGGAACTGAGCAAGTATAACATTCCCTAGTAGAATAGAGGGAGATTCCAGAAACTCCTCTACATTATCAATCTCCCATGAAATCCCTCTTTGATATCTTGGAATTTCTATCCATTCATGTATTCCTAGATCAATAAGTGTGCTAACATCACTTCCGTTATGGGGAATTAATGCTTTACTTGTTACATATTCGTAGAATGGGGGTACTGGACCACTTCGTTGTATCGGCATATTATATTTCTCCTTCTAAACTATATTTATTATAACTCCCAGAAAGCCTTATCCCGCATCGAAATCGGCTGTGCTGAACCAGCCTTTACGATACTATAATGCTTCTGCAACGATTTAATCCTACTCATGATATTATCTTCTTCTGATTTACTCTGCGTGCTGAAAACCATTCTAATCTCCTTCGCAGACATTTCAGACACATTATGCACAATCCAGGTCAAAATGTAATTCGCATACTCATTATCAGAAGTTGAGAAATGGCTTAAGAATTGCGTAGATAGGATTGTGCCAACACCATACTCTCTTCCTTCCTTCAGAATCTTTTTAATCGAAGTGAAGTCTTTACTGAGAAAATTATCCGCCTCATCAACCAAGATCATTCGCGTAATCTCACGATAAGCTCCATCAATTGCACTGTGTCCAAACATTTGCATTTGATTGTAGAAAACATCGAGTGTAATGGACACAACTAGATTTTGAATACTCTCACTGTATCCAGACAGATTAATTACCGTGATCCCATCAATCATGTCGAACAATGAGATGGTTTTGGAGGAATCTGTTTCAAACACTTCGGTTTCATATAGCTCTTTCAGTGCCGCATACAGAGAATCAATTTTAGAGTTTTCTTTACTAGCATAAAGTTCGTATATATCACTCATCGTTGGAGCTGGTAAATCCCAAGTCGTAGAATCCCCTTTAATAATGCCTTTATTAGCGTATGCTTCCATCATTAAATCCTTCAATGTTATTGCTTGAACTTGTCCAAGATTGAAAGACCTTACAATTGTGTCTGTTAGAGAGTTACTTGTATGAAGAGGCAGCAACGGTTTAATAGGCTCTGCCATGTATAAAGACAAGGGATTAAACGGTAAATGAAATAGATTATATACCTTCGCATTTGTCTTTTCAGTAAAATCAGGCTTTATATAATCACCTTTATAGTCAAAAATCAAAATACCAATAGGAGTTTGATTCACGTTGTCACAGCTATTGCGACTTAACTGCGTAATCAATGATTTCGTGAATTGAGTTTTGCCTGTTCCCATCGTTCCAATAATCCCTGTATTCGTGTGCATAATTTTATCCGTTGAAGTGGGGAACCATTTCACTTCTTCTTTAGAAGTTGCATTATGTCCAAATAAGACTTCTAGTGGTTTTGCCGGTGCCTGTAAATCTACAGTTCCCTGAGACTTTATATCATTTATTTCATCTATTGAATTTTCATCAGCTCTAAGCATAGTCGCTGCTACTTCATACATTCCCACTTCATAATGCCCGCTATTCTCAGCAACAAGTAGTGTCGATTCCTCAGTATCTTGTGCTATTTCAAAACGTTTGGAAGGATCATATAGATTACTCAGTAATTGCTCAGGAGACAAATCCCCTTGATCGCTCTGTATATATTCCTTCATCTCTTCAACACTTTTGAGTATGAATTCATATCCACTTTGTTCGGGGTAGTCATAGACCATAACATCGTCGTTCATTTTAATATCCGTAAACACGACATCCTTTTTAAATGAAATTACAGCACCTTGGCCAATATACTGATCCAATGTATTTACAATCGTGTATTTATCATTAAGAAGATACTCACGAACATCACTTTCCGTAATTTTACTCCATGATTGTTCAGACCACACCGAATAAAGCTTCATTTTCTCTGCACTTGCAATTGCTAATTGCATAAAGAAATTACGATATAATACAGCTTGGAAACTCTTTTCATCACCAGTTAAAAACTCCATTAATAACTGCTTAGTTTCTTTTACTTGTTTTACCGCTTTCTCTCGCACGTTAGCACCGTTATGTCCTATCTTAACCTCAATAGGGTAAAAGTGAACAAACATCTCCTGATCAGAAGGTTCAATCCCAATTAATAACAGATCATCACTGTATGAACCAAATTTCCCTAGTTTTTTAGCAGAAAATAAACCTTCAGATTGTCTTAATCCAGTCCCACCTGAGATTCTAAGAATTTCTTCCATTGAGATAGGAATCCATATAATATTGCTGTGTGCATAAGCAGCAAGGGATAGTTTTACTGCTGAAAGAATACTAATCTTTTCCTTTGGAAAATAGTTCTTCTGAGCCAACAATCGAAGCAACCAATTCCCATTAATAGCATTGAAGAAATTAATGATTGGAGGTAACACATGATCGTCTACATACAACCTCTGATGACCAAGGAATTCTTTAATTAAGCGTTGATATTGTTTTGATCGTCTGGTCACCGTGATCGCATCAAACCCACTCGAGGATGTATATTGATCACTGTAATGAATAACAAGCAGCTCTTTTTGAGCATCACTGTTCTTGAAGAAACTCAGATCTACTTTAGGCTCAATAAAAGTAACCCAATGGGCGGAATCGTAGACTTGATCTAATTGCTGTTTATGATCAGCAGAGATTGCAGTAACAATATTTATATCCTCTTGATAATTATCAAGAGTTCGGGCAACCCTCAGTAATGAATTCAACTTCGGTACCATTTTCAATAGCGGAGCTTCTTGTATTGGATAATATCTCGTTCCGAATCCCGTTTTATAATCTTCGTTGATGAATACAGAAGGAACACCTGAAACAAGACCGAATAATGAAACTCCAGTAATAATTTCCGCAGCATTGCTAGTAGCAATCTGTTCAATTTTATTCATCTGATAGAAAGTAACGTGACTGTACTCGTAATGATTAGTATCCGAACTTTTAGAATAAAACTTCACTTTATCTCGGAAAACATTCAATAATTCTTCAGCATGATATCCATCCAATTCCAATCGAAGATTGAACTGTTTGGCAATCTCTTCTGCATCTGTATATTGTGACATCTCCTCAAATACATTGTTGATACCTTTTTCAGCATAGATGTGAATTTCAATAGGTAGAAGATTCCCTTTTTCCAAATTATCTTTAAGTTGCTTCTTGTAGTATTCAAAAAGACCTTGAAGAATTTCCTGACAGTCCCCCATATTAATAGTATTAATTTTGAGGGGAGCACGACGATCTAATTCAAAAAGATATCCGAAATGGCCAGTAAACTCTTCGATTTTTTCTTGAACCAATTTACTTACAAATGTTTTGGATGACTCGAATCTTGGTAAACTTTGATCCAAGTAAGAAGCCCACTCATATGAATCCATCATTTCAATTGCCTTGTATAGTTTGGAATTGAAATTAACATAAGGCAATAAATTCGTTGGTCTCATGGAATGCAGCAATTCATCATTTATTAACTCATCACCCACCACTTCATTTAATTGTAATTGGTACGCCAAATGAAGAGGATGTAATGGTGTAAGTAGCCACTCTGGATTTATATGACTTTTCTGAATAGTTCCAATTAAAACAAGGTCTCTTTGGATCTGGTTTAATGACTGACCGTTTTGTAATTGTTCAAGCTCCTGTAAATACACATCTATATAGTTACGGGCTAGTGCAGTATAATCTGCATCAAAATAAGCTAAACTCGGGAGTAAACCGTTAGACCTGAAGTATCGCAATAAATCGCAGTATGCCTCTTTTAACGGTTCAGAAACTGAGATCGATTGAGGAACAATCTCTCCTAAGCTATCTTCTAGAAAAAACAAATGATTGGTTTCTAAAAGTTTTCGTTCCCTCTCTAAATTACGCTTGAATTCTCCTTGAGCATAAGTCTCTCTCGTTCCTTGTACAATCTTCATCTTCTCATTCTCTATGCGATAGATGAAGTGTTCTTGCTTTTCACGCTTTAGCTTCCACACACTAAAACCACCAATCGGAACAGGACGTTCAACTAAATCCTGCACAGCAAATGGAATGCCTGTGTGAGGAAGTTTAATATTAAAATAAATCATTTCTTCATCAGTATTATTTTCATCATTACGAGATACTTCTAATTCCTGGTCCTCAGAAATGTCAAATGTGCTATGAGATTCTGTTAAATTAACTTTGGTAATTTCTGATGCATCTTTATTGAAAAACCAACGTTCCGCATCTGAATTAATTAAAAGATACGAACTTTTGGATTTTGATAACGTAATGGCATAGGCCGTTTGTATCGACTGAAGAAACTTGGGCTGAGTCTCAACCACTGTAATTCTAAATTCATAAGCTGGAGATACCTCTGTTTTGTATTTCACACCGTAAAATGTAGTTTGTCCAACTTCATGCTTTAAGCGTACGCGAATCTTTTTACCTGCTTGTTCCGCCAGTATTAAATGTTTAATTTTAGTTTCATTGATATACTGATTTTTGATAAAATCATTAAATGTAAATTCTAATGTGATATCTTCTTCTTGATCAGGATTGAACACGATAATGTTTCGTTTGCGTTGCTTACTCTTGGTTTCGCCATCGGCTCTCTCCCAATACTCTAATCCTTCCAGAGTCAATTTCTTACCAGCCTCTACATACTCTAGACCTTTTCCTTCTAATTTTTTTTGATTCGATCTTCGTACTGAACCAAAATCAACATCCTGCCATGTCTCTGACTCCGATAAAATCTTAACCCCTTGATCATCAAAGTACCGCTCGAGACTGACCTCAGCAGAACCATATTGATGGGCAATTTCAACGTCACTATAAAGAGAATGATTTTCCTTTAGTCTTTCTTTAATTTCCTTAGGAGTTCTAGGGGTATTAAAAAGTTCCGCATCATAAAAAAGTCCAAAGTTTTTATATTCATGCTTTTCTAATTTCTCATTGTTCAGCACAGTAAGTATATTTTCGTAGTCAAATAAGTTCACTCTCTCATGAAGTCCTTGTTGGGCTTTCATTGACTCAATGGAGAAGTTAAGAACTTGTTTCTCTTCTGAGGATAGATTCGTTTGCTTCATCATTTCTTGCAAATCTTTTTCAATTGAATCAATATGAAAAGGCATACCTTCTTTTGCAAACGAAGTCATTCCTTGAACCAAACTATCTAAGTTTGAATTGTGGATTAAAAGCATAGCTAGATCTTCAAAATGTTCTTCATGTATGCCAACTTTATTCCTTAATGTTGTAAGAAAGTCTGGAGTGGTCTCCTCAATATTTGATGCGATTAATACCTTGGTTTGATCATAATCTAAAGTTTGAGATTGATAGAATCCATCCTCCGTTGGCATTGAGAACGGACTAACTCGATTCATACCCTTAATTTGATTTACTAGATTTACTACTTGTTCTTCACGTTCAAATTGAATATGATATTTTTCTCCTGCCTGAATATTAACGTCACTCAAAAAACGTTCCACGAGTTGAGCAAGATAACTATAAAAATGCTTTGACATAAATAGCATCCCCACTATCACTTTTTTTCTCTAGCAAATTCAACTTCTCGAAATACTCAATGATTGAAACCTGAGTATCCCTATCATAGATAATTCCTCTTACTTCGAATTGTTCAAATAGCTTCTTCAATCTGATTTTATGCTCATCTTTAATGATGATTTTAGTCAGGAATAATAAATAATCTGTATCCAGAATTAACATTTTTCCAGATCTCCCCCTAGATTTGAGGAATGTTCTCTGACAAAAATGTGTAAACCACATTTTATATTCGTTATACGGTTTGGATCGAAATGAATTATTGAACTGGTATTCAATCATTTGAAATAATATAGATAATTTATTTAACACAGGTAGGTCATATGTTTCGGGATTTAAGCTCATTTGACTCCACTTCACATCAGATAGCCCCTCACGATATTGCTCTATCACCTTATCCACAGCTTCTTCGATTGCAAGAATTTCTTCATTTGTTCCTGTGCGAAGTACTTCAGCAATTTCTTGATAAGAAAGTACCTCCTCTACTCCCTCCACTGAAATATTAAGCATTTTAAGAAAATTTACATGTGTAAACATTCTATTAATCGATCTTTCAATGTTTTTCCATCCGTATTCGTAACTAACTCTGGTTTTCGATAATCTTTCTTCTTCTTCAAATGTAAAATAAATAGGCACTATACTCTTCTCGTATTTGGCAAACAAAGCTTCATTTCTACGTAACATTTGAGTAATATAGAAAAAATAATAGTAAGATAGAAGTTTCTCAAATTGTTGAGTAAACAAATCCTGTTTCGTAGAAAGCCATTCAAAATCAACAGCAAATAATTCCGATATTTCTGGTAATAACACCGCATACTTAGGGGATTGTAACTCCTCACTTTTCAACTCTGGTAAAGCTTTGAATATTAACGAACTCATCAAATCATCCGTCTGATGTTCTTCATTACTAATTTCCCATGCAGCGTTTCCATTCCATAAAACCTCAAAGAGAAACTCAGCCAACTTTCTGTTCTCGTTCTCAACCGTATTGATGTAATAAAGCGTCTGAGGATGGAATAAGAATAGTTGGTTGTTTTCGTCAATGAATAAAGTTCTAATCATTTGCTTGAATTCGTTTTTTTGATTTATATCTTTGAAATCAATAGATTTTAATACGGCTTCAACTAGTTGTTCGGGATTCGCTTCTGAGGACATTTTTTTTTGCCCCACCAGACGCAAAAACTCACCTACAACTTCCTTAAGGTTAAATTGCATATCTTTAAATTTTGTATTGTAAGGTAAGAGTTCAACAGAAATTTTAGGATTATGCCTGATGGAAGAATCAAATTTGAACTTGTCTATAATGGTTTCTAAATCCAACTTAAACTCCATATTTTCACATCTCCGTATATGAATATTGGTCGAATAAATCATCGTAAGTCAGTCGATAACGCTGAGACTTACCGAACTTCTTGCTTTCAAAAATAAGCTCATTTTTGTCGTTCCCTTTACTACTCAACTGATCTATGAATTCAACAAACTTGATATATTGGAATTTGTCCTTTTTATTCGGTCGATAACCGTTTTTGATTCGAATCAATAAAGAATATAATGAGAAATCGATGTCTATTTCAACGGGTGCTCCACCCTTAGGTCTGAAGGCAATCGTTAACATCGGCAAAAACTTCATTAAGACATCTTCTGCTCTAGCCTCTACTCGTTCAAGCGCAGGTTCAATCTCAAGTTTTTGCAAAGCATAATAGTGCGTCTGCGGTTGTCCAATCTGAACATAAATAAGTCCGCCGTGGCCTTCACCATTCCATTTATAGATCGCATCACGAACGTCCTCTCTGTAAAGCTTGGATAACATACTCCATGATCTTCTATTCCAGTGAAACAAGTAATTCATATATTGATCATAGTCCTGATCTTTGAACGAATCGTGTTGTTCCCTGGGAACCAAATAGTATAAATATACAAATAACTTAACTAACTCATTTCTGAAAGAAACGCTCTTTTTGTCCTCATCTTTCCATGGAGAATGCGGAACAAGAGATTTCGCAAAATATGGTGCTCTATTTACATCAATATATTGACTAAATAAATATGCCCCGTCCTTTCTAGACTTAAAATCAATGAGGTGCTGGTCAAGCAACTCTGTACGATATTGCGTAGGATTAATATGATTTATAGCTTGATGTATAGCAGATGCATCCTCACGATCAAATAATTGGAAAGGCAGTAAACATGCCGTGTAAGATTGAAAATCTTGATCTATGATTAATTCCATCAATTTCTCATGCTCCATGTTATCCATTGAAGAAGGAACTATTATATTGTATATAAAATCAAGCAGTGCCCGAGTAGAAATAATAAGTTTTTCTTTTACCATCGCTTGAATCAATAAATCAATGATCTTGTCCTGAATATCATCATATTGTAACAACTCATAATTTTGAAGAATTGGATTTTTTAAAGCTAATTCGGGATAATTATCTTTTTCTCTGAGATAAGACTTGTAGAAAGGGTTTTGTTCTGTATTCTGAGTAATTCTTTTTAGAATTCCCTTAATGTAACTAGAGCGAGGCCCATGTTCCGTTAACTCATACATATGATAATCACTAAAATTCACATATTTGAATATGTGATCATCTTGAGAAACTTCCTCCGTGATCACAGACTCTATGATTCTCTTTGCATGTACAAATTCTCTAATCCGTGTGAACTCTTTTCCTTCATCTGCATCAATGAAGTTATTCAGAGCACCCAGATTAATAGCTAAAACAATGGTTATATTCGAACCCTTTCCAATCTCTTGATCTGAAAATGGCTTCAGTATCTTGGCCAATGTTTCAATTGAAGTTTTCCTAGGAGAGAAACTTTCCGTTGCATCATTATGTAAATAAAATCGTTCTGGATCTTCTAAAAAATCATACTTATCTTTTAAGTAAGATAAAATATGTGATTTACCATCGCCCACTCCGCCACATACCAATATTAACTGTGGTTCTTTTGTCCGATTAGCTTCTAAAATATAGTTTTCAAGTTCTTTCTCAACTGGCCTCTGAACATGCATATATTGTTTAAATTCGCTAAATCCCTCAAGATTCTCCACAGCTTCCTTAGAAGACTGTTTACAGCGCTTAAGAACATCAATGAAATGAGTATTTATAGACATGCCCCATCCTCCAAAACACTTAATATATTTCACAACAAAAAAAGACACAGTTCTCCTATTGGAACCATGTCTGTCATCATACGCTGTTTACTGTGTAATAGACCATGCTTTGGTCCCGCATACATAAAGTTAGAAATAAAATAATTCATTACCTGCAATAATGCGAAGTACTAATCTACAATAAATGACTATTTATAGGATAAATATACCACACTTATGGTTCTTAAGGTACAAAATTAAGATTTATAGGTATTATTTCCAAGCTGAAATTATGTCCTATAATAGCAACCAGAATAAGACTTGCTAACATAGCAGGTTTCTTAATAATGCTTTCTCAAACAATACACTTATTCGCCACCGCCACCATCTTCGCAGGCATCTCTTCCCGCAGTCGCCATACAAAGCTCATGGGTTTGTTCCCTTCATGACTCACATAATCCGCTTCGCCCAGGAAGACAAATGGAGAAGTATAACCATTCTCCTCCTTGTACTCCCGCACGAACAACGCGATACGGTTCCCCGTCTCCCGATGATGAATATAACGCTGCGCGGTAGCCGTATGCTCCGACACCCTGCTCTGAGTCTGCCAGTGGAACAAGCGCTCGTTGATCGCATAATCCTCATATAGTGTGGAGGGCGAGAAGTCTTTGTCAGATTTGTTCAAAGTAATGAAGAAGATATCCGTCTGTTCATCGGCAAAATATTTCACGCCTTCGCGGAAGGTTGGCGATTGCTCGGCATTCCAGTAGCCGAAAGCGGCGAGCACTTGGTCGATGGAGTACATACAGTGGATATCCAGTGGACAAGTGTACGGGAACGCGTTGCTTTTATCCACAAATCGCAGATGAGTGAGGTTATATTTGAAAATATCCACAAGCTCGGCCCGGAATGCTGCGCAAGACAGAACACGTGTAATCCCTTCTTGAATGCTGCTTAGCCCCAACTTCTCCGGTGCAGCCCGGTGGAAGGTGTAGTAGAACATGATCAACATGCGCTGTTCATCGGCAGTGGTAGGCTCTTTACCATTTTCAATATAGTCGATCAGGAACTTCAACCAGCTTCGGGAATTAATCGTCAGCACCGACGGCAATCTACGGATATATTCCACTTGCTCATCCTCTACTGGCTCGGTTAGTCCCGCTTCGGCCAACAGACCGCGGAAATATCTTTTACCTGTACGTCCACCATACAATTCATATAGTGTTATTCCATGATGCTCTACAAAATGAGCCAGCGTCAGCGGCAGTCCAGTGTCCTGCTGGAACGTTTGCAGTTTCTGGATCAGCGCTCTGCGATTGCGGCTCATCTGCTTCAGATTACGCATAACGTAATCCTTGGCCTGTTTTTCCAACTGAATAAACGTGCCACGAGGCAGGTTCGAAAAGCCGTTCTCGACATAATACGAGATGGAATGTTTGGTCGCACCGATCAGGGCGCGGAATTTATCCTGGTACCTGTATTCCTGATGCGCTTGCCCGATGAAGTCGAGCACGGTCAGGCACTCTTTGCCTTCTGCCATCCGTAGTCCACGACCGAGTTGTTGCAGGAATACGGTTAAACTTTCGGTCGGACGCAGGAACAAAATCGTATTCACCTCAGGGATATCCACACCCTCATTGTACAGATCGACAACAAAAATCAGGCGCAGTTCTCCGTTCACCAGTTTTCCTTTTGCAGAATGACGCTCCTGTTCACTTGAACCGCCATGCAAAGCTATAGATGGAATACCAGCTTCGTTGAAAACTTTAGCCATATACAGCGCATGATCCACCCCTACACAAAATCCTAATCCTTTAACATCATCCAGGTCGGTGACGTATCGGTTCAGACTTTGCATGATCTGATTGGCACGGATTTTGTTATGGGTGTAGAGCTTCTCCAGTTCGTTCAGATCGTAGCCTTTACGTGACCATTTCACCTGAGACAGATCAACGGTATCCGTGACACCGAAATATTGAAACGGGCTAAGCAGCTTGCGGTCGATGGCATCCGTCAGACGGATCTCGGCGGCAATCGTATGATCGAAGTACGCAGTTATGTCTTTACCATCCATCCGTTCAGGTGTTGCTGTGAGTCCAAGCAGAATATGTGGCTCGTAATGAGACAGCAGTTTCTGGTAGGAAGGTGCAGCAGCATGGTGGAATTCATCCACAATGATATAGTCGTAATAGTCTGGGCTGGTTATGTCCGTTAACTTCATGGAATTAAGGCTCTGTATGCTGACAAACAGATGCTCCAGCGCCTCCGCGCGGTGATTCCCGACGTGTAGCTCGCCAAAGTTCATGTCCTTCAGGATATACCGGAACGTGTCGCGGCTTTGCTTCAAAATCTCTTCCCGATGGGCGACAAAAAGAAGCTTGGCTCCCGCTCGGCTTGTGCGGAATCGCTTGTAATCGAAGGCAGAGATGACCGTTTTGCCAACGCCTGTGGCGGCCACGATCAGGTTACGGTTTCGTCCATACAGCATGCGCTCGGCGTCAAGCTGTTCCAGCACTTCCTTTTGATAATCGTAAGGCCGGATGTCGAGGTGGAATTGTCCGGATTGGTCTTTTTTGCGATTCAGGGCTGCTCTCAGCTGTGCCTCATGCCCCTGATCCTCAGGTATGTACCTCGTAAATTCGCGGTCATTCCAGTAACTCTCGAAGGTTGCTTCGATCTTGCGCAGTACATCCAGGGAATCCTTCTCCGTCACCTTGAGATTCCACTCCATGCCACTGGTCAGAGCCGGGTTGGACAGGTTGGAAGAGCCGACATAAGCGGTGGTGAATCCCGTATCGCGGTGGAAAATGTACGTTTTGGCATGCAGCCGCGTGACTTTGGTATCATACGAAATCTGGATTTCGGTGTTCGGTAATTTGCTGAGTTCGGTAATCGCCTTGAGGTCGGTTGCCTCCATATAGGTGGTCGTGATGATCCGTAGTTTGCCTCCACCCGATGTGAATTGCTGGAGCTGTTCCAGCAGCAGGCGAAGTCCGCTGAATTTGATAAAAGACACCAGCCAATCGATCCGGTCGGCGGTCACGATCTCTTTTTGCAACTCGAGCAGCATACTTGGTTCAGACTTGGCACCTGTGAATAACGAGCTCTGGGCAATTGGCGTATCCGGGCGAATGATTTTGGTATCCCGAATGGCACGAATGCTGTTCAGCTTGGAATACACATGGGTCAGCACCTCACCCTGCTCATCCAGTTGCAAGTCGTTATACTCCTCTTCCCCCAACGTGTCTTTCAGGGTCGCAATAATCTCATTGCAGGTTCGAATCTGCTCTAATACAGCCATTTTGTCTTCCGTCTGTTCCCGTACAATCTTGAGCGCTCGCCGTGTCACCGCTGCCAAATACGTAGATAGTAGTTTACGCGCTTCCTCCGCATCCAACTTCTCAGTCCCAATGTGATACACATCCGGGTCGAGCGCCGAAATCTCTTGTCTGGTGATGGTGTTGATAAGCTGTTCATATATGCCTTGTTTCATGAATGTACCTCGCGAGGGTTAGGATGGTTGTGGATATGTAGTTGCGCTCTATTATGTAATATCTTTAAAGGCTTCTATACTATTATCGACAAATGAAGAGAACTTTTCATTATAGTTTACGATTTAAATAATATCTATCAATATAAGGGAGCATATGGAAGCAAGTTTAAGATAGGCCGTGGATACAGTACTACCATTAGGATGAACAGGATGATATGTCAAAATACACCTATATTCCACATTTTACATGTGCATAATTTGTATATACAATGAACAACTGTTATACAAATTCTATACGTGAGGAGAAAGTAATTGAATAAAATACTAAAAAATTTGGCTCAATGTTCCCTTTCCATGGTTTTGTCAGTATCCTTATTTACGCCTGTCTCTAGTGCAGCATCGACTCAAGTCCAAGGTAATGAGGTATTATTGAATTCAGGATGGTCACAAAAAGAGATTAATGACCTTTTATCAGAAGACGAGATTCAAAAATATGCATCTGGTGAAATTTCAGATACAACTACTCATTTTGTTAAGCAAACCATTAAGGTAAAAGTAGATCAAAGCAGTAAAGCAATGTCTACCCTACAATCTGCACCAGAACCAACACTTACTCCAGTAGAAGGCTCTGAAGAAAGAGTTCTTCTATCCGAAGAAGAATTCTATCAAGAAATGAAAGAATACGAAAAAGCTGAGGGGAACCCACAAGCTATACTTAAACTAGGTAAGCAACAGAACTCTCCTACTGCTCTCCGGGCAGCAAATGCTGAAGTGGATTATGTAATACCTGACGGGTATATGAAATACACTATGCAAGCATTTAAAACTGGAAGTAAAGATTATCAGTTGAATTTGAGATTTGAATGGTTGAAAATGCCTGCTAACAGAGGAATAGATGTCTTTGCATTGGGGCATGGACCTGGGTTAGTCCAAACAGGTACTCAGGATGACCTAGTCTTTACTGGTAAATATAATTATGTGACGGCGGGACAACCTATAAAAGAGGCTAATATTACTCCCATTAGCAAAAAGACAGATAGTGGCGGAAGTTTTGTAACTTTTCGGCTTGATCAAAGTTCCTTAGCATACTCCCTTGCTGCATATAGAGGGTATCTTAGTTACCACACTTCTGTGAGTAACTCCACAGAGCTTACAACATCTGTTGAAGGTTACTATAAACACAAAGTTAGCAAGCTTACTGTCTCGCCATCTGTAAGTTACCCTTTGTCAGTTGGCTTGAGTATATCCTCTGAAAGTTCGTATGTTACTGAGTCTCCTACTCCGTATTTTAGTCTGAAGTTGTAATTATGTTAATATAGTTAGGGTAATAAAGAGTGTACAGACTGTACACTCTTTATTTCATGAAAGGAGCACGAAATTTTTATGAATAAAAAGAGCATAGTCATTGCCCTAATCATTGGTATCCTTATATTGGTTCTTCCCGCTGGATTTTACTTTTTTACTGGATCATCAGAAGAATCAGCGCTGCCTGAACCTAATATCCCCATTCAAACCAAAACCGTAAATGGCATCACGATCACGTTACTCAATGCAACGTATAACAACAAGGATTTGCAGATTGGATATGAGATAAAGGGAGGCGGACAGTCCGAGAATGATTTGGGATATACCTTCTATAATGAAGGTGAACCTTTCGCTGAAACTGTAAGTGGAGACATTCTAAAACTCGGAGACAAACATTATTACATTACAACAAGAACGGATCAAGTCCGTGATCTACCAGAAACATTGAATCTTACTTTTGAGATTAAAGCACGTCCGAACTCGGCCGAACAACATAACATTTCTATCCCGTTCGAACTTGTACTAGAGAAAGAAAAGAGTTAATTCATGATCTCCATGAGTTAGCTCTTTAGAATCCACCTTTATTGTAAGTTGAATTCGTACAGTATGACAAACGGCTCCTATCACAGATAGAAGCCGTACAATGCTTTGTTAAATCACTTCAAGCAATCCTTATGACACTACAAATTGCACGACAATTGGGGTGCCATCATTCAATGCATCTCCACCGGGGATGGTAAGTGTGGTGGTGGTAACCGAGGATGTGTCTGCTGTTTGCATAAGGCCATTAATGTAGAGATTATAGTAATTGAACGTGCCTGGAAAAGCTGTTGCGGCTGTACCTGCATCGTCGGTAAAAGCCGTCGCAGCAATTGCAAACGTTGCTCCGGTTCCTGTTCCATCCCCTATAGTCGCAGCGAATCTTAAACTGTTCTGAAATGGTGTAACAAGTGGCATGTTTCTCACCTCCTACCTGACATAGTATATGTAGTAGATTTGAGAGTAGTGAAGGCAGAGGGATGAGATGATATAACCATTTTCAATTATTTAGGATTACCGCTGTTAATTGAACGATCTCAATAATGACTGGTGTTTCAGCAAACAGGACACCGCTTTGAGATGGAATAAATAAATCATCTGCAGTTAACACATACGAATTGCCAGGTTGTACGATCCCATTAATATAAAGATTGTAGTAACTCGTCATGCCGATCCCTGCAAATTGAGATATACTTCCTCCCTCATCATTAACAAATTCACTAGCAGCAACCGTAACCGAGTTCGATAAATCCAAATCAGTGTCAGGGAAATAAAAGTAGCGGTCTGATGTAGGAATAATCTGAATTCCGGGGATACTTCCCGGCGGGCCTTGCTCACCCGGAGGTCCTGTTGGCCCTTGCACTCCAGGAGGTCCCTGCTCCCCAGCTACACCCTGTGGGCCAACCGGACCTTGAGCTCCCGGACTTCCCGGTTCGCCTTGTTCACCACGAGGACCAGCAGGTCCCTGCACTCCGGGAGGCCCCTGCTCACCGCCGACACCTTGAGGGCCAACCAGACCTTGAGCTCCCGGACTTCCCGGTTCGCCTTGTTCACCACGAGGGCCAGCAAGTCCCTGCACTCCAGGGGGGCCCTGCTCACCAGATACACCCTGAGGGCCAATCGGACCTTGGGCTCCCGCTCTTCCCGGTTCACCGCGATCGCCCCGAGGACCAGCGACACCTTGTACTCCTGAACTGCCTGCTTCACCCTGCTCTCCCCTTGGGCCTGCCAAGCCTTGGGAACCTTGTTGTGTGATCAGTCCCTGCGTTTCAGGAAAACTGACTGTTTTTATTTCCTCCATTTTAGCGGGGGTAAAATCCAAAGTGGGCTCAGGACAGGCGAGAGGAATATTTCTTCTTCCAGAGAATATGCTATTTCTGTATCTGCGGGATACTTTCTTTTGTCTCACGCGTTGCTTGCAAGCACATCTTTTTCTTCCCACAGCTTTACGTATCACATACCGTTTCTTACGTTTTCTCGGGTTATTGTTACAGCGTTTCGTTGAAGAATGTCTCTTTCTTAATGAGTGAAGAGTCGTTTTCACCTTTTTCGTATGCTTCAAAGTCGCCACACTCCTTAGGCCAGTAAACACAGTATATATGCCCTATACTATGTCTTCTGCACATGCGGAGAGTGTGCGAATAACTATGACCACAGCCCAATAAAAAAGAACTACAGCTTCTGCTATAGTCCTCCCTCTTACCTGTTTCACCCTTATTTGCTTTGATCGTACCTGGGATTCAACGCATCTCTCCAAACGTCATCTTCCACGAAATCAACCTTTTTCTCCTTAAAATAAGATCGTGTCTCTTGCTCCAAATCATTTAGGATTTGAGGCCAGTCCTTCTCTTCGATCACTGTCGTTTCAAAATCTCCGACGATATTCAACCACCGCTGATTTAACTCTTGGTAGCCCTGTATTCTGGCTTTTAGTTCAGCGGATACAGGATAATTGCTGATATCCAGCCTTTCGAATGTCATCTGCATCCGGCGAAGTGCCTGCGGCCATATGTCTCCTACTTCTATATGATTGATAAATAACGGCGCAGGTTTAGCGAGCCAATTCGCTTGCTGACTTAGAGTGAGATTCATGAAGTTATATTTATTGATGATCTGCATCATATCTATTAGACCGTAATAGACTTGCCTTGCCTGCTCTCCGTCCTCAACCATCTCGTTTATGATTTTGCCATCCTCCAGTATGCGGTCAAAAATACGATCATTCGTGATAATCGTACTTTTCATATCAACCATATCTTGACGGATATTCGAGGTCAGGTATTGTTCATACATTCTTTTTTCTTTGTAGAAACTGTAAGTTAGAACAAGCAAGATCACAAACGAAAGGTAGCAACCGATCTTGAAAATCCGTTTTTTAAGGATCATGGCGAGATTTTCCCCTTGGATTTTATAGTAAGAAGCACCTCTACGTTTATGGGGTAGAAGTGCCTTAAGTCTTTCATCGTTTTAGTTGTAAGATTTCATCTAGATCGTTCTCGGATCAATGTAACACCAACGATTACTTCGTTATCTTGTATTTGATCAGATGATATCGGCCGTCGCTAACCACGGTACGATAGACCACATTTTCAGACGCGTCATATGTGAAGTTACTCTTATGCACATCATCTAAAACAAAGTATGTACTAAGCAACATGTCTCCATTATCTTTCATTAGTGTATACCGTTCTCCCCATTTGCCATTAATGGTTCCATAATCAATATACTCAATATAGCTATCGTTACGATAGAAGCTCATTAAATAGTTAGCATTAAGCTCACCTTCGTAATCATGTGAAAACAGCTTTTTGAAGTTATGGTCGTATACCGTGAAATTGTGTTCAGTTTGGTTATCAATTAATAGTTTACTTCCGGTTGAATGCATAGACATGCTCATGTTTCTATCGAGCACGGTGTCCCATTTGAGTTTACCATTCAATCCATAAGCCATTAATTTCTGTCCACCATCTGAATTGTTTCTAGCATATTCTATAATCAGTGTACCGCCACTTAATTGATGATACTTCGTAGCGTAGAATCCACTGAACTTTTGAGTGTTTATCGTAAATAATGGCTTTTTCAACGATGTTACATCTTTGAAAACCTCGATTTTATTCTCACCTTTAAAATGAAGTACATAACCGGAATTCAATACCTTCGTATTAAAACCTAATACCGTTTCGCTTGTCATCACCCCTTTGGAATTTAATGTAATAAAACGAGACTGATCTTTAAGACTATCCGTTTGTTGCAGAACAATTCCATTTTTATACGGATAGATATTGGAGAAACCTATATCCTTCTTCTCGAATAGACGCTTTCCTTTCCCATCTAAACTGAGAATGTTAAACGTTTTTCCGCGATTCGTAGAATACTGATAGAATATACTGCCGCTTTCGTTATAGAACCAAGTATGATTCAGAGGGTAAAAGTTCTTCACTTTATTTTTAATGTCATACGTCCAAGCTAGTTTCCCTGTCTTATTATTTATCGTGTATAGGCTGAAGTTATTACCAGATACCTTGGCGGGATTTACCATCACAAGCTGAGCAGCACGATTAATAATATCTAGTGGAGTGTAACCCAGATCAAAGCTCAGATAATCAATTTCTTTCGGAAACGTATGTATCCACTCCTGCTGTAACCCTCCGTGCTCTTCTAAGCTTAATTCCTTAAACTCTGCATAAGTCTGATTTGTACTGGCTAAATACAATGTTAAAACTACAAAAATGGCTATTAATCTTTTGGATACTTTACTTTTCAATACGACACAGCCCTTCTCTTATTTTATGTTTACTTTTATGTACACGAAGAAAAATGAATTCATACTAATCCATTTTCAGATCATGTGTTGCATTTATACATTCAAATACGATAAAAGATGAAATACTCATTCATTCTCCATCCTCTTAACTCAAATAACTTTTTCACTACACCACTTAGGGTTATAAGGTCTTTGACTTAGTCTAAAGATATCATCAGCCGTGTAGCACCACTCAGCATCATCAAACCACAAGTAATCTTCTGGATTATCTTTAAAATACTCCACTACAAACTTGTAAATGAATTCATAATCCTCATATTTTATATTTTCAATGTCTAATGCCCAAAAATAATTCTCGTCCTGTGTAAGCCATGTAAAACTGTCAAGCGAATCCTCTTCGATCGCATTAACGTTAAAAGTGAAATACTTCAAACCTTCTTTATTCTGTATACTTTTAAACGTGGATTCATCTACATCAGAAAGTGTTCCTTCCCCGGATAAAAAGAGTTGTCCATCATATTTAAGTTTTACTAAAATACAATACATATTTGCTTTATCAGCTGCCTTCTGAAAATCTTCAATAGCTTTCTCAGGGACGTAATGTTCTATGTTTTTCAAAATAATTAACGAACTCACTTTCTCATAACCTCCTCTAATTCACCGGTAGAACTTATTATTCTTATCCCTTTATCATGAATCATTTTAAGTATATTTTCCTGTGTTTTATTTTTTACAGTAGTATCTTCGATATAGTAAATAACCTCTCTATTATTGAAATTGAAAAATTTTTCGTCCATTGGATCAGTAAGTTTATTGAATTGTTTTTTGCTTACCGCGCTTAACGATTTCTTTACCTCAATAAGATGGGAATCGGTCAAAATATCAATGTCTCCTGCTTTTGTATCATCTTTCATATGCAATTGTATTGCCGTTCCTTGTAACCTTCCTGTACCTTTTACAGTTTGTGCTACTTTGCCCTCTAAGATATCACCATCGATCGAGCTTTTTAAATTCTTCTCAATAATTGCGTCTAAATCTTTTGGGCCTTGATTCGTCCAGGATATTTCATTCCCATATGAATTTGTATATATGGTTTTAATACCTTCCATTCTTATTTTACCGTTATGACTCAGGCCACTCTCCTTATCAGTCTCCTTCTTACCTCCCCCACCTCCACCCGATTCATGACGTTCCTTCGGGTGTAAGGCTCTGCCGAAGATCAAATAAGAGAGGGCTTGGCCGACCATCGCACCTTTAACATAACCTGACTCGTCCTCATCGAGTTGCTTCTTCTTTCCATCCACAAACTGCTCGATCTCAGACCTTGCTGTTCCGTTGCCCCAGGCTGCATCCCAAGCAAATGCGAGTCCACGTCCAGCGTCAACTACCTTACCTAGAGTCATCGCATAAGCCAAACTGCCTAATGTGCTTAACGGATTATAGATGAGTGCTTCGGCTGTCTCGCCCATACCTGTAACGGTGTCACCAATGGCTTTGTCCACGGCTCCAGTGAAAAAACTTGGTTTCAACTCATTAGGGATGTACAGAGCCACCTCACCTGTGCTGTCTGTCGTTCTGAAATTATTCGCAATGAAGGTAAACTCCTTCTGAATATTATCCAGCATGCCGAGTGTTGACGGGAAAACATGCTTGACCTCCATGAAATCCCAGAAGAACTTTTCTTGTGTAACCCCCGACCATTCAGAATGCAGCGTATTAAGAGATTTGTCCAGTTCACGAACCATTCGGTCCAAATCCAATTTACATTGCTGAACATAACGTGCCTTGGCATCCAATTCATCGGGGTGTACCTGAATCCGCAACATGCCGTTTTCACCACCAAACCTGATCATAGTCGTTATACCTAAATTTTAACAAATGGAATTTATCTTTGAAATTGAACAGAAGGATCATTTTCTCCCTCAAAGATTCAGTAATTAAGCAACTGCCTACACAACCAAGATTGCGCATTCAAACATACGTTCTATAATGATGAATCACTTCTATGTTTATGTGTAGAAGTGCCTTTGCCCCGTTTTATTTCAGTCGGTATTTCAATCCAATCAATGTTCCCTTGGAATGATTAGTTGGATTATGATTCAATTTATTATGGAAATCATTGAGCCTTCATATTACGCTCTCTTAATGAATTAGCAAATCATTCAAGTAAGTTCTCTTACAAATCTATGGGATTCTTATAGCACCATTCATTGTCCAATGGCTTATTTTTTATTTTTTCTAAATCCTCTATTGTATAAAACCAATTATCTTCAATCCATACTTTTGCAGAAGGATATATTTTTAGAATTCCATAAAGTACTTTAAATAATAAATCTTCATTCTCATAGAAATCTTCAGATACTAATGCCTTAAAATATTGGCTTTTAGAATCATCCCAATTAAAATCTACGGTTTGAAATTTATAAGGCTCATCATACAAATTCCAAGGTATTTGCCTTGAATAACTGTCTTCAAACGGAATGTCACTAATATATATTGAGCAAAACTTTAATTTCCCAGTTTCATCATACTTGTCATAATTGTTAGCAAAGTAGAGCCCGTAATTAATAGATATTTCTCTAATAATTTTTAATAAATCGCTTGCCGAGATACTTTCTCCTTGCCTAAATAATACAAAAGTTGAAATTCCCATTATTTCAGCCCTCTTAACTCAAATAACTTTTTCACTACACCACTTAGGATTATAAGGTCCCTGACTTAGTCTTAAGATATCATCAGCCGTGTAGTACCACTCGGCATCATCAAACCACAAGTAATCTTCTGGATTATCTTTAAAATACTCTACTACAAACTTGTAAATGAATTCATACTCATGATTGATATTCACAATATCCAATGCCCAAAAATAATCCGTTGATTGGGTGAGCCACGTGAAACTATCATATGAACTTTCAACAACCTTGTTTACGTTAAACGTAAAGTACCTAATTTTATCTTCATCTTCGGAACTCAACAGAGTCTCTTCGTCTACCTCGGATAGTGTGCCTTCTGCAGATTGAAAGTTCTGATCTGTATCAAGTTCAACTGTAATGTGAAAATAGTACAAAATATTCGCTCTCCGCGCTGCCTTCTTGAAGTTCTCAAGGGTCTGCTCTGGAGAATAATTTGATATTTTTTTTAGAATTATTACTGAGCTAATTTCCTTTAAGCCTCCTTGAAATTCTCTATATCTCCTGATAGTTTCGATTTTGAATCAACGTTCTGTACTCTTCCCGATTCCAAGATCCCTCTTCGTTATTAATTCTCAGAATTCCGTCAATTCTGTAGAAGCATTCATTATCGTTATGGGGAAAAAGTAGATTACTATCTGTTGAATCAATGATTTCGAAGTAATGCTATCCCACTCATTATCTAGGCAAAAATTTAAACTCAGAATATATTCAAAGTCACTAGAGAGGAATTTCGACTCGTATCCAAAGGGATCATCTGACGTATCAATTAAAGAATTAGAGAAGCCATATCTGCTAATCGTTTCATCAATCTCAATTCCTTTCTTTAACTGGATCACCTCGTTACAAATAAACCCAATCTTATTTAATTTCTTTATTAACGCTTCTTCTATAAATACAACGTACAGACATTCAACACAAGAAGTCCCTCTTACATTTACATGGCAGAATTGCCTTTAAATCTAACTTTAACGTTCCATAAAGTTCTCATATTCAATATGCTCAAGAAGCTCTCCATAATTCGTCTGAAGCATTTCAAGGTAAGTTATGTTGAACGTATACGTTCCTTCTGCATAAAAAAATATTTCCTCTCCCGATGTGTGATAGAATATTCCACTTACATGGAGCGATTCTAGAATTGCAAATGAGATTTCGTACATCATTTTATAACAGATTTCATAATGTTGATTGTTTTTTAATTCGTAAGATATAGTCTGTTCATATATAAAATCCTCTTCTTGGAACATCGTTTCATAAGAAGCGGCTGGATGATTTCGCGGGAAATGATTATCATATAAAGTTATTTTCAAACCGTTGCCCAGATCAAACTCATCATTGTTTTCATTTTTTTTATAACTCACCTTAAGATTTTTACTTATTAATAGATTCTTCATCCGTAAGGCATCCTGTTTTCCGTTTAGTTTAAGTGAATACTCCATAGACTTATCTCCCCTACTTTATGGATATACAGAAATTATCTTACCGTCCTTTTTTATTGCGATAACTTCTTCTAAACCTTCAATTTTCCAATCTCGGAATTGTTTCAGCAAAGAAGCGTCATCTCCAGCCCACTTTGACAAGTTAATTACCACATTCTTAGTTTGTTTTTTGGCTACGACTTTTTCTTCTACTTCACTCCAAATACCTCGGATACCTTTATTCTCAGTTGGTGAGTAGCAATCAAATATACGATCTTCAATTCGAAAATCTGGATCTCTATTAATATCAATACCATCGCTTTCGCGAACTTTTGGGTTTTGTTCAATTTGATAACCATTTTTCGCTAATACATCAGCAGCATCATTTTCAAGTTCTAAGGACTGTTTAGTTGCCTTATCTGCATTATTGGGGATTTTTGTTCTGGTACCATTTGGCACAGCTTCTGGATTAGGTAGTCCACTTGGCTTAATCACACCAGATTTTGCATTGTTTTTTTCATTTCCCTTTTCCTTCTTACCTCCCCCACCTCCACCCGATTCATGACGTTCCTTCGGGTGTAAGGCTCTGCCGAAGATCAAATAAGAGAGGGCTTGGCCGACCATCGCACCTTTAACATAACCTGACTCGTCCTCATCGAGTTGCTTCTTCTTTCCATCCACAAACTGCTCGATCTCAGACCTTGCTGTTCCGTTGCCCCAGGCTGCATCCCAAGCAAATGCGAGTCCACGTCCAGCGTCAACTACCTTACCTAGAGTCATCGCAAAGCCAAACTGCCTAATGTGCTTAACGGATTATAGATGAGTGCTTCGGCTGTCTCGCCCAGACCTGTAACGGTGTCACCAATGGCTTTGTCCACTGCTCCAGTGAAAAAACTTGGTTTCAACTCATTGGGGATGTACAGAGCCACCTCACCTGTGCTGTCTGTCGTTCTGAAATTATTCGCAATGAAGGTAAACTCCTTCTGAATATTATCCAGCATGCCGAGTGTTGACGGGAAAACATGCTTGACCTCCATGAAATCCCAGAAAAACTTTTCTTGTGTAACCCCCGACCATTCGGATTGTAGCATATTAAGCGATTTATCCAGTTCACGAACCATTCGGTCCAAATCCAATTTACATTGCTGAACATAACGTGCCTTGGCATCCAATTCATCGGGGTGTACCTGAATCCGCAACATGCCGTTTTCACCACCAAACCTGATCATAGTCGTTATACCTAAATTTTAACAAATGGAATTTATCTTTGAAATTGAACAGAAGGATCATTTTCTCCCTCAAAGATTCAGTAATTAGGTAACTGCTCTACACAGCCAAGCTTGCACATGTACGCATACCCTATCTAATTTGATGTATTATTAGGCTCCCATATGAAGAACAGGCGTTCAGCGGAGGCATCATTTCAATCCATGATAATTAATCTCCACCACCGCCCGAGTCCCCGCCTCCGCCGGAATCCCCGCTGTCTGATCCGTGATGATGATCGTCCCCGCTGTAGCTATCCGTATTGACCGAAGTGTGACCGCTACTTCCACCCGAATCAGGGAATATCGTGGCGAAGACATAATTGGTGCGATCAAACGGAAACTCTGCCGCGAACATCGGCCTGAATATGCCTCGCAGATGCAAAGCTAGCACCAATAGAGGTGTATGTTTTAATGTTGTTGATCCAGGTACACTGTTATCTGATGTAGGTTCACGATCCGCAAGGCGTCTGAGCTCTGGATCATGGTGTTGCTGTAACACAGACCAATCTGTTTTGCGTACACATCGTGATCCAATGCCCAGCACCAGAGCGGTCTGAATGATCTGTTCCAACACTTCTGGCGACTCACTCAGGCGCTCGACTGGAATGCCCTTTCTGTATCGTTTACGCCAGTGACGCATAGAGGCCTCCCAATCCCTCTCAGATGGAGCCACTTCTCTAGCAGGCAAGAACAAACGAACAAAAATAGACAGAAATATAATACTATATAGCGATGAAGTAAACGCTGAATTGCCATTGATCGCCACGGTGAGGCTGATTATTAATCCTACACAAGCCGCCTGATAGAGCAAACGCACATGAATTTTCCGAATCACCAAAAACCAAATGACCACTGTAACTGTCAGACCTATCACACCCGGCACAGACACGCGCTCTACAAAACACACGATACCTGTAAGGAGCATCAGAATAGGAAACATGACATAGACAAGCAATCGCAAAAGCAACGGTGTTCGAATCAACTGTCCCCAGTCTCTCGTCTCTACGACTTGTTCCTTCCACGACTGAACACCTTCGCTCAGCGCCTTTTCTTTATGCCGGTAATATTTCATGGCTTCTCTCCGCTTGCTTTCCCCTTCGCTTGGTCCGGCCAAAGCATCGAGCCTCAGCCGTTGTTTACCGAAACCATAGGTAGAGAATAGCCATTGCAACAGACCCTGTTCATCCGGCGAACTATTAGTAACCGAGGATTCCACACTGTACTCCAACGTTGTTTTGGGTCTAAGTTGAGGATTGCTTTCCCCCAGGTCATTCCGATATCGTCCTTTGGTTTTCACAACTCGCATCGACAATATGCCTTTACGAATTAACTGGAACATGGTCGCCTGTGTGTCCTTCAACTTCAGCCTGCCCTTGCTCCGCAAATAGGCGAGAAACAGTGGGTCTGCTTGCTCCACTTCTTCGTCTGTGAAAGGTCCCTTGCTCAAGCGAGCCCTCACCCAGATCAGCAATTGAACGACAATGATACCCAGAAGCACCCACATGATCCCTTCCATAAGCTGCTTCAACCATGCCTCCTGCAAGATCGGGGCCAGCTGTCTCTGGACAAGAACCGAATGATAGAACTGAGATGAAGCTTGCCAATCTGTTAGTACATCTCTCATGTGATGACCCCTTTCATAGGAAAAAAATAAAACTTCGGCAATCTACCCTACTCTATATAAACCTGTTCATATCCCAAAAGAATCCCACCAGAGCACCCTTTTTCATCGCTGCGCCTTTCAGTGTTCATTCTTAAACATTCATCATTCATGCTTCATGCTTCATGCTTCATGCTTCATGCTTCATGTTTCATAATTCATCATTCGTAACTCTTATCTTTCTTCTACATCTTTGGAAAGTAGAAACTATTTTGCTTCTCACAATTGGTTAAAACGTACACTGACTCTCCTCGCTCCATTTTGGTCAGTTCCAATCCCTTGCAAGTATTCGTCATGATCTCTTCTCTGGAGCCATACTTATCTCTTGTCGCATCATAGGTGGATTGAAACAGCGTACCGTCATAGATTAGCTCATGGATGATGGGATCCCCTTCAATCGTATACATGGTGACCCGGACGTGATCCGGTTGATCCTTTTTCACATTTTGCAGAAAAGACTCCCACTTCTCTTGGTTTCGCATCTCTCCATGGAGGAAGACAACATCTCCACTTTCTTCTGCTTGTTCCCCGTTATGCGGCTCAACTATGGCAGGAAAAGGGCTTCTTTTCTCTACCGGATCGACAGTCTGCTGCGGATCATTCGGACTACAGCCTGTTGCGAGTACAACTGCCAAACATAACATAATAAAATATTTTCCCATTGCAATCACCTCATATGTACAACGTGACCTGGACTGGATAAGTTACATTTTTTGAAAATGAGTGTCCGAACTTTGGAACATCCCCTGCAACTTTTTTAGTGAAATCTCTTCAATTCATGTAACCTTCGTGCTAGTTCTTACGTTTATTTAACAGCACTTCCATTTTTACCATCAATCTTCCAAAAGAGGCGATCTTATGTATTCCGATAATCATGCTAATCATGTAACAACAGAAAAAGCTTTCTCTTCCTCACTGGTCAATCCGGCCCGCAAGCAACAAAGTGCATCCCTTCGCCGCTTCAGTAAAATCATCATTTCAGCTAGTGTTGTCTCTACTCTGCTCATAGCTACGCTGCCTTCAGTGTCTACTACGTACGCAGCCAAGGACGAGCAGGCTTTCACAGGGAGCGCTCCGGATCGAGCAGTTTCGGCTTCATCCTCAGGCTCCTCCCCTAAATCCTCTGTAACTTCAAATACAGCTCAGGAGCTCCACTACACTCAAGTAGCAGGGGGGTACTATTACACGGTGGCGTTAAGAAGTGACGGTTCTGTCTGGACATGGGGACGAAATCTGTTAGGAGAGCTGGGAATCAGCGACACGGTGAGATATCGCCATACATTCAGTCCTGTCCGTATTCCGCACTTAACCAATGTCACAGCAATCTCTAACTCCGGTGGAGGATACAGTTTAGCTGTTCAAGCAGACGGAACCGTGTGGCAGTGGGGAGATGGCAGAACCCCCAGTCAAGTTCCTGGCATCACCGATGCTAGACATGTTACCGCAGGATCTTTCATGAGTGTAGCCCTCCTTCGGGATGGTACCGTTCAATCCTGGCAGACCCCACCTCAGAAGCTTTCTAACATGATGAACGAGGAGGCTGGGAAGAAGCCCACCCTGCACCGAATCAGCGGTTTGAAAAATGTCGTGCAAACCACGCTATCTGGTTACGATGGATATGCGTTGAAAAAAGACGGTTCTGTCTGGACATGGAAAGAAGCGGATGAAGCGGGCAGTACCCCTTCCAAAGCCAAGCCAGTCAAAGGCCTCACCAATATCACGTTCATCACGGGTAAAGGCGGACAACTGATGGCGCTCGATTCGAAAGGCAGAGTCTGGAGAATGGATGTGCAAGGAAAACGGATTCCATACCACCATGAGCTTAAAGTGAAAACGTTGGATGCAAGCTCCAATTATGTCCTTCTGGTGACTACAAAAGGCGAGGTATACAGCTTCGGGAACACCGTAACAGGCAAACAAGGGAAAATAAAGCAGTTATCGGATATCAAAGGTGTGTCTGCCGGGTACTACCATAGTCTTGCACTTTCCTCCGATGGAAACGTCTGGGGATGGGGTGGTGACAAATATCAGGAGGCAGGTGCGCCGGCCACATCTTCGGGAGGCATGGTGTACATCCCTGTTCAAGCTAAGCTAGGTACAGATATCTATGTAAATGGCAAGTTACTACAATCCGTATATCCTGCAGTAGAAACGAGCGGAACGCTCCAACTTCCGATCAAAACGATTGCATTAACACTTGGAGCAACATTTGAGGTGCATACCGCAGATGGATTAATAAGTCACTATACCTTAAAATATAACGATCGGATCATTACGATCAAGCCGAATGAACTGCAATACACGGTATCCACCTTAAATAAGCTTGACCCGCAGGAAGAACAGGTTATATCGCTACGTGAACCCATTGGCAACTACTCTGGAGCCACCACAGCACCTTATGACATGTTGCGAGGGCTTGGGCTGGACGTAACCTGGGATAGTAACACCGCCAAAGTAACGATTGATGAAGTGAACTGACGGAAGACACTACCCGCACATGGACAAATTAATTAACACTTGTAGCCAACTTAGAAAGCTAAGCATACACACGAACTGAAAAAATCCTCCTGAAATCAGTAGCTGTTAAGAAGCAGCATCTAAGATTTCAGGAGGATTTTTATTTTTATTTGTTAGAAGCGGCGGTCTTTCATTTACTTCTCGAACCGGAACCAGCCAAAGTCAAACTGACTACCGGGCAGAAAAATAAAAGTTACCTTTTGCTCCCCGTATACCGGTTCTAATTCAAATGTCCGTTCCTCGTACCCTTCGGATTGAGTAAACTCCACCAGTTGGTTGCTCTGCCCGTTCGCACCCGAGAAGCGGATATGAATCGTGTTTTTATCTATCGCTGAAGCGCCATAGATCACTAGTTTTGACGTACCTTTAGTTGTGAAATTCATCTGTTCAAACTCCAGCGAAACGTTATTCCCGATGCCTGCCACACGGTCGTCCTCAATCGTGAACGTATCTCCGTACAGATGATCGCAAGACGCAGCCGCATTGGTTTCAAAAGCCCTGCTTTGGCGTTCAAATGAAAAGCCCTTAATATGAATCTTCTGTTTCAGCACAAAGCAGATCGACGTAATGCCGCTGAGTCGTTTGGACAGACGATACGTCTCCTCCTGGTATACATTCCATATCGATTCCTTGTCGTACACGACATCGGCAATCATCACACTGCCCTCTTCACCCGGCATGCCTTCCCAGATTTGAAGGAAATATGTTTCACTCGACAGCGCAAAAATGGGAATCGTGATCGTATCCGAGCCGTATGGGCCGAAGTCGATATTGCGAAAGCCCACGTGAGTTTCACTGTCCCTGCTGGTAGCTACGCCACGTTCATTACCGTTGCCCACATCACCTTTGGTATAGTCATACAGGCCACCTGAGATAAATCCATATGGATCTTTGTAGGCTGTACCTAAACCTTCTGCCTTGAACTCCAGTTGGGAGATGAGTTTGGGTTTGTCTGTACCGTTGTTGCTGGTTGCACGCAGGCGGAACGCCCCGTCGCCCACAGCTGATACTCTGACCCTATGCCTTCTCTCGTCTACGTCTATACTCTGTGAACCTGGCTCGTCGCCCGTTCCAGAAGTGATCACTTCTACCTTGGCAATATTGGACACGATGCCAGCATCATTTACAACAGACCATTCCACATCCCGATAGGAAGTACTCTCCGGGTACAGTTTGGCTGTAACTATCACTTCCGGGTTAGAGGCATCAAGAATCTGTCCTGATTCACTGATGATTTCAATTTTGCGCAGAGGGATCTCCTGAGCGTGACCCGTCAGTACCGGGCAATTTTCATTTTTCATGAAGACAGGTTTTGCATCCACTGTTATGGATTCTCGCTCCACATCCGCTACCTTAGATTCAAATGTAGCTGTTGCTCCTTCTAGTCCTTCCGAAGACACCTCGACCTGAATTGTTCCTGCCTCATTCGTCGAGCCGATAATCGCCATCAGCTTGCCGCTGAACAATCTTCTGCTTAGCCCTTTATACGGGTCATAGTCCGTGCTATCCCCGTTATCCAGACCGAGCAAACGTCCCGCACCAGACACCTTCACCTGCACACGATTATTGGCATTGTGTACCGGATGGCCTGCTTCGTCTTCTACTGTAATCTCTACAAAAACGAGGTCTTTTCCGTTAGCCTGCAACTCCTGACGATCTGTCGACAGGCACACTTTCTTCGCATCGGTAAAAGAACGCTGTACATCGGTAGCAATCACCGCACCATGCTCATCATAAGCGATGGCTTTCAGTTCACCCTCTTCAAACGGCACTTTCCACCAGCCGGACAACTGGGTTCCATGGGCATGGTCGATATCATACGTGCCGATGGTTTCACCGTTGAGCTGCAGCTCAATTTTGGGTGCGTTGCTGCATACACGTACATCAATGATCTGACCAGGGCTAAAATCCCAGTAAGGGAAGATATGCACCATTGGACTTTTTTTATAATCCGTCCAGGCGGCTTGATAGATGTAATACGAGTCTTTCGGGAACGTGGCTGTGTCCAGCTGTCCAAAATACGAATTTTTCGTATGATACGGCGTCGGTTCGCCAATGTAATCGAATCCTGTCCAAAGGAATTGCCCCAAGGAAAACGGATGATCGCGCTCGGCGATGATGCAATACTCCGGCGATTTCGCTCCCCAGCTGGTCGTGCTGTTTCCGAGTGCCGAGCACTGCTCGTCATCATCGTCCAGAACGGGTTGTTCATAAGGGAAGTGATAAATGCCACGGCTTTGCACCACCGAAGAGGTCTCACTACCATAGATAATCCAGTCCGGATGTTCGGCATGATGCTGGTCATAATATTTTTCAGCATAGTTGTAGCCAGCCAGCTTCACGATATCAGCACATTTCTGAGCATTTTCCCAAGGCATGTAGTTCGAACCAATCGTCACCCGTGCGTTACCTTTCGGATCAAATTCCTGCACATACTCCATCAGCACTCGCGTCACTTCCTGCCCACGCTCATCCGCATGGGTATCATAGATTTCGTTCCCGATACTCCACATGATCAGACTGACGTGATTTCGATCACGCCTCACCCAACTTCTTACGTCGCCATGTGCCCACTCCTTGAAAAACCTGGCATAGTCATACGGCGTCTTCGCCCGTTCCCACATATCAAATGCTTCGGACACCACCAGCATGCCCATCTCATCAGCCAGTTCCATGAACTCTTTCGCCGGCATGTTATGCGCGGTTCGAATCGCGTTGACTCCCATATTTTTCAGCAAAACAAACCTTCTTCTCAGCGCTGTCACATTAAACGCAGACCCTAATGCACCGAGATCATGGTGTTCGCAGACACCGTTCAATTTCATTTTGACACCGTTGAGATAGAAGCCTTCGCTGGCATCCAGTCTGACCTGTTTGAACCCGATCCGCTGTGGAACAGACTCGATAAGCTCCTCATGTTGCTCTCCCGAGATCAGACGTAGTTCTGTTACGAGATCATATAAATGGGGTTTATCCGGGCTCCATACGTTGGGATTAAGGACGTTAAGCTGCTGGCTGTTTGTAAACTGAATTGGGTGTTCATGTGCTTCAACACCTTCATCTATAGCGCTCGCCACTATCTCCGCCTGAGAGGATGCAATGACTTCACCGTTGTACAGAATCGTATGCAGCAACTGCGCACGCTGATTCTGTTCCAGACACAGCTCTGTATCTACCTCCACCTGCCAGCCATCGGGTTGCTGCTCTATGGAAACATAGATGCCGTCCGTTACGATGTGATTGCGACTCCTCGTTTTCAGCCACACATTACGATAGATACCCGCCCCGGAATACCATCTGCTGTTCGGACTCTGATGCACAACTTTGACCAAAATTTCGTTAACCCCGTCCAACAACGCATTCGTAATTTCGTGCTCAAACGCAGAGTAACCATACTTCCACTCCCCAACAAACTGCCCATTCACATATATGGATGAATCCATGTATATTCCGTCGAAACACAGAATCACCTGCTGCTCATCCTTCGTATATTCAAACGTCTTGCGATACCACCCAATACTGTTCTCATATAAATCCAGCGTATTGTAGATCAGCCAATCGTGAGGGAGCTCAACCGCATCGAAGGAAAGCTCAGTCAGATCAATAGGGCCAATACGACTCGTTGCCTCAGTGAGATTAGTTTGCTCGGTAGAATCCGCATCTTTAGTAAGATCAGTATCTGTATTAGACTCCGTCCGCTTTGTAACGCTTAAATCACTTTTGGCAAATTGCCATCCGTTATTAAAAAGTCTTTTCGCATTCATGCCATCTCTCACTCTCTTCTGGTTGAATAGTTATTACGTTAAACAGCCTAATTCCGCTTTCAAATCGAAAACCTTTTCGTAAAATGACAAAAAATTCTTGTCGCCAGTTAACAATGCAACAATTATACCATTTCTCTCATCTTTGTAACGTAATTTAATCTAACTAATCAAACAAAAAAGTGAACGTTTTCATATCTGGCATTAATCTTTTATCGTATGGCAACTTAACATAATCTCACGATCTACGACGAAACCAGTATCAAAAAAAGGCAAAAAAGAAGGTAACCCGCGCACGGGCCACCTCTAAATGGCTGATACCAGTTGAAATTCTGTTTTACGTTCCCCGTATTATCTCTCTAATCACGACTCTCTAATTAAGCCTCACTAACTTAAATCAATCCCCTTACCACCTGTCCCTTTTTCTAACGATCACCAGAGACGCTATTTGGGCAGAATCACACCGTTTTATTTTCTAACGATCACAGGCTTTAAAGCCCCCTAATCCAATTGGACACTCGAAGCTACCTCAGATACACTAAATGAAATGAGGAGAGTGTTCATGAAAAGACGATTTAGATG
>NZ_JAURUN010000015.1:0-120939 GCF_030803945.1 Paenibacillus intestini
TTCCACACGTACCCATCCCGAACACGACCGTTAAGCCCTCTAGCGCCGATGGTACTTGGACCGCAGGGTCCTGGGAGAGTAGGACGCCGCCAAGCAAAGCAAAGACACACTTGATGAAAATCAGGTGTGTTTTTTTGTGTGAACGATTAAACCTAAGCTAAGTGAAAAAGCAGTTTCAGTTATGATATGATACAAGTCTGACGAAACACCCTTATTTTGACTTGTTTTATACATAAAATACTGTCTTTCCATTGTGCCAAGCTGTGATACAATAGGTGAGGTCTATATAGAAACGGAACACGCATAATTACGAGGAGGAACCGTAACACCATGAAATCAGCCCCGTTTATAGCTGTTGAAGGTCCGATTGGAGCGGGGAAAACAACGTTAGCTACGATGCTTTCCCAAGAATTGAATCTCCCATTGGTTAAAGAAATTGTCGAGGAGAATCCATTTTTGGCCTCCTTTTATCAAGATATCGACGAGTGGAGCTTCCAACTCGAAATGTTTTTTCTGTGTAACCGATTTAAGCAACTAGAAGATACCGGAGCACAATTTATTAAACAGAACAGCCCAGTCGTTTCGGATTATCATATTTATAAAAATTTGATCTTCGCTGAACGTACCTTAAAAGGAACGAAGCGGGATAAATACCGCCAAATCTATCATCTGTTAACGGATGACCTGCCCAAACCCAATCTGGTGCTCTACATTGAAGCTGAGCTGGATACATTGATGTACCGGATTAATAAGCGCGGGCGTTCCTTTGAGCAGGACATGGACCCTGCGTATATGGAGCAGTTAATTGCCGACTACAAAACAGGGATGGAGTATTTGGCCAATGGAACGAATCCGCCAGTCATTCTCAAGATTGATGCAGAGCAACTTGACTTTGTGGAACATCCTGAGGACTTCAGACAGATTGTTAATCAAGTAAAGGAGCTTATCATATGAATAACTATGGCATTCCAGCGAATGCATTAATTACAGTAGCAGGAACGGTAGGGGTGGGGAAATCCACACTGACGGCGGCACTTGCAGATCGATTGAATTTCAAAACGTCGCTTGAGCAGGTTGATCATAATCCGTATTTGGAAAAGTTTTACCATGACTTTGAACGCTGGAGTTTTCATCTGCAGATTTATTTCCTCGCTGAACGTTTTAAAGAACAGAAAAAGATTTTTGAATTGGGCGGTGGTTTTGTACAGGATCGCTCCATCTATGAGGATACGGGCATCTTTGCACAAATGCATGCCGATCAGGGCACGATGTCTGCTACCGACTTTGAGACGTATAGTAGCTTGTTTGAAGCGATGGTCATGACGCCTTATTTTCCACACCCGGATGTTCTGATCTATCTGGAAGGCAGTTTGCCATCGATTCTGAACCGGATTAACGAACGTGGTCGTGAAATGGAGATTCAGACAGATCGCTCGTATTGGGAGCACATGCATGAGCGCTATTCCGTATGGATTAACCGGTTTACAGCTTGCCCAGTACTGCGCTTGAACATTGATGAATATGATGTGCATGATTCGGCTTCAGTCGATGCTATTCTGGAGCAGATTGCAGCTGTTATTAAGCCTTCCAAAGAAACGCAGGTATAATTTAAATATATTTATCCTATATAGGACAAGGATTAGGGGAAAATAGACATCCTCTTTTACAGTGATACGGGCTGTAGAAGGGGTGTCTTTTTTTGTTTTTTATATAAGTTAATCTAAAAAAAGGATTTAGTTGATCAAGCTTTATTGGAATATGTATGTATATAGCTATTAAAATACAGAAAAATGTTGAAATTTGAAGCTTTTTGTGGTTTTATAAGAAAGGTGAATTCTGGAAATATAGTATAAGCATGACTCAGGAGGGAAAGACATCGTGGAAGAAAAGCAAGGAGTAAAGATTGGAGTGCCGATTATCGGTGGTTTGATTGCTGCCATACTGGGAGGTGTGGTGTGGGCTGCGATCGCAGCTATGACGGAGTATGAGGTTGGACTTATTGCGATACTGGTTGGCGTGCTTTGCGGGTACGCTGTCGTGTTGTTCTCAAACAAAAAAATCGCAACGGTGCACAAGATTATTGCTGTTGTTTTCGCGATGGTGGGTATCTTGCTTGGTAAATACTTGACGGTGGTTTATTTTACATCTGAATTATTTACCGATGTGAGCATGTTGACTCTGGTATTTGACGGAGAAATGATTAGTGCGTTTGCAGAAACAATTCAAGAATACTTTAGCGAGCCTACAGACTGGTTGTTCATCGTTTTGGCGATTGTATCTGCTTGGCAAATTCCAGGCCGGATGGCGAAAACAAGCATGGCATCAGAAGCATCGACCTCGGATCAAGCACCAAGAGCGTAAGCAAAACATGAAGTTCTCGGAGTGGACATCAACATCAGGATGGTTCACATTGCGGCCGGGATTTCGATCGAGGGATCGGTAGAGATTATCAAAAAGGACGTAACGCCTCAGGGGTTACGTCCTTTTTGATGTTATTGATTCTGATCGGCAAATACAGCCATTGCATGACACATGAATTGTGCCAGTCCCTCACCAAACTGATCGATATTTTTAGTGAAGCGTTCATCGTCTGCGTACATCTGACCAAGTCCTTTGAAGGCTTCTGGGGAATAGTTCCCGATCTCATTCAGGTAAATGTACCATTGTTTAATCTCGCCCTGTACTTCGGCAGATTCGGGTGCTGTGTGGCGAATGGCTGCTAATCGTTTGAAGATATCATTCATCTGATTAGATCGTTCTTTTTGTTTGTCAGCCGGCTGGTCATTTAATTTCTGGTTTGCCTCATTGACGGCATGGTCACCCCAGCGCTCACGGGCTTCCTGTTCGTACGGATTTTGACTAAAATCAAAGCCCTGAAATTGTTCTTTAGGGGTCATTTCAATCTCTCCTCTCAGATGTAGTACGGTTTTATCGATGGTGGTAATCATTTGATCCAGACGCTGGCGTTTTTCCAGCAAAATGAGTTTGTGCATATGCAATGCTTCCTCCGCATCAAAGGCGGGGTCATCTAAAATGTTTTTGATTTCTTTCAGCGAGAAGCCGAGTTCTTTGAAAAATAAAATCTGCTGAAGTCGTTCCAGATTGGCATCCGAATACATTCGATATCCGGCATCAGTGACCTGATCTGGAACAAGCAGCCCGATCTCGTCATAATGATGCAGTGTGCGCACACTGATCGAAGCAAGTTCGGAGACTTCTTTTACTTTCATGGCCATGGGTGAAACCTCCTTACACCATGAATTGTACAATGTCACGTTACGTGAGAGTCAATACGTTAATTTTGTGAAAAAGGAGCATCATAGGAATTCAAAGCAAAGCTTGTGAAAAACAAGGTTTTTCTTCGTTAACAAGCTTAAGTACCTTTAATGCTGTATGCAAAACCTCTGCTTATTTCTGTAAGCTTAATAAAGATAGCAAGTGAGTATTGGAGCTATCCAAAATACAGAATAAAGGGGCTTTCATTGTGATTTCAAACGAGATGTATTCTATTAAAGATGATACATATGTCCAAAAACAAAGTCTTCCATGGGCGGCTCTACTAGCGTTAGCTATGGCAGGATTTATCTGCATACTTACTGAAAGCCTGCCTGCTGGACTACTCCCTCAGATTGCCATGGGCCTTGGCATAACGCAGGCAAAAGCCGGACAACTTGTTACGTTGTATGCTGCAGGCTCTCTGGCAGCGGCAATTCCACTGACCGTGGCAACTCGCGGGTGGAGACGTAGACCTCTTTTGCTGCTATGTATTATAGGCTTTCTCTTATTTAACACGGTGACTGCCTTATCTTCGGTATATGTTATAACGTTAATTGCACGTTTTTGTGCAGGAGTAGCAGCGGGAGTGCTATGGGGAATGACCGCTGGATATGCACGTCGCATGGTGCCCGAGTCATTAAAAGGAAAAGCCATAGCCGTTGCTATGGCAGGTACACCTTTGGCATTAGCGCTTGGTGTTCCGATCGGTACTTTTTTTGGAACGTATGTAGGCTGGCGTTTAATCTTTGGAACGATATCTATATTGACGCTCGCGCTTATCGTATGGGTGTTCTGGAAAGTTCCAGATTATGAAGGCGAGGTCAAGCAGAATCAACTCTCACTGCATAAAATCCTGTTTCTTCCTGGAATCCGGCCTATTTTATTTGTGGTGCTTGTCTGGGTGTTAGCTCATAATATTTTGTATACTTACATTTCTCCTTTTCTGGCAAATACAGCACTGGCCGATAGAGTTGATCTGATTTTACTCCTATTTGGCGTAACTTCAGTGATGGGCATTTGGATTATTGGACTGCTGATTGATCGCTATTTAAGGATACTGGTGCTATTAAGTGTTGCGATATTTGCTTTTGCCTCAGCGGCGATGGCAATCTGGAGCAATCAGCCGGCTGTTATCATTATAGGAGTGATTGCATGGGGATTGACCTTTGGCGGAGCGGCAACGTTACTCCAAACAGCTATTGCACATGCAGGAGGCCGCAGTGCCGATATCGCACAATCGATGTTGGTAACGGCATGGAATCTAGGGATCGGTGCGGGAGGTATGGCAGGTGCTATCCTGCTTCATTGGATCGGAGCTAGATTCCTGCCGGGTTCATTGGTGCTATTGTTGTTTATTGCTCTTCTCATTGCGTTGTGCTCTAAAAAACAAGGATTTCCTAGTTCACCTTGAAATGGTGATATCTAAAATAGAAAAGATGAATGGTTAGGATTCCTTTGAGATCAGGAACTGGGGTTCATCAATTAGGTTTTTGGATGCAATAGGCGAGGACATTGCGATAAGTGTAGTATAGGTTCCGTATTTGTCACATTGATTTCCGAATGCCTCTAAGTCTGCAATAGAATCTGTCATGACTTTCAATAAATAATTGTGTTCTCCACTGACGCGATAACATTCTACAACTTCGGGCGACATACGGCAGAAATCAAGGAAAGCAGTGCATTCTCTAGTTTGAAATAGTAGATAGGATGTACTCTGTTTTCCTAATTTTTGCGGATTAATGATGGTGCGGTACCCTTCAATAACACCACTTTCCTCCAGTCGTTTTACACGTTCCGTGACGGCTGGCTGTGAAAGTCCCACCAATTTTCCTAATTCGGTCATGGACAATCTGGCTTGGTTTTCCATATGAAACAGGATGTTTCTATCGATCTGATCCATAAACTCACTTCCTTTTATTCTATAGGTGATTTTTCGGAGATGCTTTTATATTCATAGTAATTAAAAGATAATGATTTGTAAATGTGAAGCTTTATAGTAGAAATGATTTATATATTAAATATGTTTGGGATGGAAGGGAGGGGGATGAAAAGCATATGTGCGTGATGCAAGGTGGGAAGAAGGTGAGAAAGATGAAAGGATTTATAGGATGCAGAAGGAGGTATGGGGCGCTACAGGATGACCAGTTTGCGGAAGGATAAGGATAAGGATAAGGATAAGGATAAGGATGAAAAAGGATTCAGGAGGATGTATAGGTTGCAGAACGAGGCAAAGGAGGCGAAGAATAAAACAAGAATGCAAAGGCTGCAGACCGAGTGGCTGCAGCCTTTGCATTATCCGGGCAGGGAGCATGGCTACGCCTGCTCCCTGCGGGTGATCGCAGCGAGCTGTGCAGTCGCTGCGTGCACATCGGCCGCGCCCGCGATGGCGGAGATGACGGCTACGCCGTCGGCTCCAGCCGCCATCACGGCGGCCGCGGTATCGGGCGTAATGCCGCCGATACCGACCACCGGAACTGCGATGCCTGCGGCGCGCAGTTCCGCAACCCCAGCGGGGCCCAGCACAGCGTGGGCATCCGCTTTGGAGTGCGTCGGGTACATCGGCCCGACGCCAAGATAGTCTGCGCCCGCCTGCACGGCACGGCGGGCTTCAAGGACGGAGTGGGCGGATACGCCAAGCATCCGCCCATCTCCAATGCGGGCGCGTACCAGCGCCGCGTCCGCATCGTCTTGGCCGACGTGTACACCGTCGGCCTCCACCGCCACAGCCAGCTCCACATCATCGTTCACGATGAACGGTATCCCGTGCTGGCTGCACACCTCACGAAGCCGCAGCGCAAGCGTTCTGCGGGCTTCGCCTGCCAGGGCACCAGTTCCCTTCTCTCGGAACTGGAACAGCGTGATGCCGCCAGTGATCGCCTGGCGGAGCACCTCCACCGGGTCTCGCGTCGTATTGACGCTACCCATCACCAAATACAACTGCAGCGCGCGGCGGACCGCTTCCGCATCCCATCTGCGCATCAGCGTTCACCCCGCTGTCTGCGCTGGTACGCAAAGTGATTCGTTGGCCCGTGCCCGGCCCCGAATCCCAGCTCATCTTCAATGGCTGCCTGAATGAATGCTCGCGCGGTCGTAACGGCAGCCAGAATAGGGGCACCCTTCGCCAGTTCCGCCGTAATGGCAGCAGAGAACGTGCAGCCGGTTCCATGGGTATGACGTGTCATAACACGAAGGTTCTCCAAATAATGAAAGGAATGCCCGTCATACAGGACATCGATAACCGTACCGCTTCCCGTATCATGTCCTCCTTTAATCAAGGCATATGTTGAACCCATCTGCACCAATTGCTTTGCGGCTTCCTCGCGCTCACTCAGGTTCCGAATCGAACTCCCGATAAGTAGTTCGGCTTCGGGAATGTTAGGTGTGATAACCAAAGCAAGAGGCAGCAGATCTTCCACAAGTGATTGCACAGCCTCCTGCTGGAGCAGAGGTGCACCTCCTTTGGCAACCATCACGGGATCAATAACCAGATTTGACCAGTCGTATTGCTGACATTTTGCCGCAACAAGACGAATAATCTCGGCACTATACAGCATACCTGTCTTGAGGGCACGCGGCTGAAAGTCGACTCCCGTTGAATCAAGTTGCTGGGCAATGCCGTCGTAATCAATCGGAAACACGCCTTGAACCCCTGTAGTGTTCTGCGCGGCGATTGCAGTAATGACCGTCATGCCGTATACACCAAGTTCCTGAAAGGTTTTGAGATCCGCCTGAATTCCTGCACCGCCGCCGTTATCAGACCCGGCAATCGTTAACGCTTGAGCAATATTCATCACACACCTCCACGAATCTGACGGATTTGTGCATGCTCGGAGAACAGCGAAGGTGTCACCTGCGCCAGTTGATTTAACAATTCAATCTGGAAGCTGCCCGGCCCTTGATGAGCCGTTCGTGCTGCGGCCTGTTCGGCAGCTATACCGTAGGTTGAGACGGCTTCCACCACGCTGTTCAGCATGTCGCGCCCCGGCTCGGCAATCGCAGCAAAAGCACCAATGACTGAGCTGAGAAGACAGCCTGCCCCGGTAACTTGGGTGAGCAATGCATGTCCGTTGCTTGTGAGGAAAGTATGATATCCGTCTGTAATAATGTCGTACTGGCCCGTAATAACGACAATACAGTCAAGCTGTTGCGCTGCCCGCTCGGCAATGTCAATCCGGTCTCCTTCGCCAACTCCCGCATCCACACCTTTGATATTCCATGGCACACCAATGACATGAGCCACTTCGGCGACATTGCCTCTTAATACGGTAAGACGAAGCTCACGAACCAGCATCTGTACCGTATCGGTGCGATATGTCGTGGCTCCTGCACCAACAGGATCAAGGACAACAGGCACATGATGTGCATTGGCTGATTGTCCGGCTAGACGTATCGCTTGAACGACCTTTTCATCCAATGTGCCGATGTTCAGAACCACCGCGCCAGCCATTCGAGCGACGTCAGCGACTTCTTCATGAGCATAGGCCATAAACGGAGAGGCTCCGAGGGCAAGCAGACCATTTGCGGTAAAAGGGGCAACCACAAGGTTGGTAATATTATGAACCAAAGGATTGAGTGAACGTACACGTTCAAGATAAGACATCCAAATGACCTCCTTATTTTCAAATGATGGATATGGTTATGAGCGAGACGACTGGCTGAAATACAAAAAAGCCCCACCCATTTCCGGAGAAATGAGCAGAGCTATACGTTTGAACTGAAGTTGATCCCCATCTAGGATAGAGATCCCCTACTGCCAATAAAAGCCGCTCCACTTCCCTCCGCTGGTATAATCCAGATCAGGTTCAAAGGGTCCGAATCGTCGTATTCGTCTCAGCCGCAAGGCTCCCCCAGTGCAAATGTACAAGATATGCAGTTATGTACTCAGCATATATCCATCTTGACTTAATGTAAATAGGGCGAGGATTTAAGCCTTGAAATAGGGATGAAAAATACACTGGACTTTGTTACTGATCCGCTATTCTGATTTACCTTAGCTCGTGAACCCGATATAATGGGGATTGGCTCATATGGCCGTACTACGAATGAGGGCAGGACCGTTGTTCCTCCCGGCAGAATGGGGACCCTGAGTTGAAAACGTTCAAGAAAGTATATATTGAAATTACGAGTATCTGTAATCTGGCATGCAGCTTTTGTCCACAAACGAAGCGAGCCAAAGGATTCATCGACCCTGAAGTCTTTAATAATATATTGGATCAGATCAAACCACACACAAAACATATTTACCTGCACGTCAAAGGGGAACCGCTGCTTCATCCCAAAATTGACCTGTTGCTGGATATGGCTCATGCCAAGGGATTTAAAGTGAACATTACGACCAACGGTACGCTACTGCCAAAGACACAGCATAAATTATTGGGCAAACCTGCACTGAGACAGATGAATTTCTCGCTGCACAGCTTTGACGGCCATGAAGGTTCTACGGATCGTGACGGATATTTGCATAACATCTTGTCTTTTGTTCGTGAAGCGGTGAAACATAACGTCATTGTCTCGTTCAGACTATGGAATCTGACTCAGGATAACTTCACCAATGCTCAGATGAATCGCAATCGGGAGACGCTTGAGGTGCTGGAAAAGGAATTCAATCTGGACTTCCGTATTGAAGAAAAGGTGGTTGCGGGTAGTGGCGTGAAAATTGCACCCAACGTATACCTGAATCAGGACCATGAATTCCAATGGCCAAGCCTCGATGCACCTGAAGATGATGGCAAAGGTTTTTGTCATGCATTACGCAGTCAGGCAGCTGTGCTGGTTGATGGAACCGTGGTTCCATGCTGTTTGGATGGAGAAGGTGTCATCAACCTTGGAAACATCCATGAAAAGTCTTTTTCCGATATTGTGGATGGAGAGCGTGCGAACAATCTGGTATACGGTTTTTCCAAACGGGAAGCTGTAGAAGAACTTTGCCGCAAATGCGGATACCGGCAGCGCTTTGGAGCAGGAGCCTAAAATCATACGACAGATAACTCAAGTGTGTTATTCGGTAATATTCCGAGTAGCACATTTTTTTATTTATTATTAGGAAAGAATAGGCACCATTTGATTCATGATTTCAACTATTATGTAAAATGATAGTCTATTAATCTTGTTTTTATAAATATACATGGTATTATTATCCTACTGATCATAAAAGGGGGAGTAGTTCAAAAGTTACACTTTTGTGTTAATAACGGACGTTTAAGAGGAGTGTGTCGAGTTTTGAATTTAAAATGGAAAAAGTTTAATCGAAAGTTGTCAGCAGTACTCTCTACATCATTGATTGCCTCTATGTTTTCTATGCAATTGCTAGCCTCGGCGGAAGTGGCCCCATCATCTGTAACGTCATTTAAGGATGTTGAACACTCCTATGCCAAAACAGAAATTACGAAGTTAATTGAAAAAGGTATTTTAGCTGGATTTGCGGATGGAACATTTAAACCCTCAGATTCAGTAACACGTGCTCAATTGGCAAAGATTATGGTGGGTGCGCTTCAATTAAAGCCTGACTCTACTGTAGCTAGTTCCTTTAAAGATGTGGAGCAATCCAAATGGTATTCTGGCTATGTATCTGCACTCGTTCAATCTGGTATTGCCCAAGGAACCTCGAAGGATACGTTTTCTCCAGATAAAAAAGTTACGAGAGAGGAACTGGCTGTATTTTTCGTAAGAGCATTCGGCTGGGAAACAAAGAACGCACCAACTCAAACAACAAAGCCACAGCTCGCTGATTTGGATAAAGTATCAGACTGGGCGAAGGATTCTGTGTCACTCGCATATCAATCCGGATTTATTAAAGGTATTGTTCGGAAAGACGGAACAACAACGTTTAATCCAACGGGTGTAGCGGATCGACAAGCATTAGCAAGACTTGCTTATGAGTTTGTCATGAATAAGTCTACATATGATAATATTATGATTCCTGCGAAGACAGACGAAGATACAAACAACTCTAACCCCACAAAACCAGAAACAACGAAGCCTTCTGAAAACAGCAATAAAGGTAACAGTAGCAACAATAGCTCTACCGGGGATAATGGAAATAATAACAACACAGGTGGAAATAATGGAGGAGGTCAACAAACTTCCAGCAAAAACCTTACTTCTCCAGGCACATACACTTTGGGTAACGTAACTGGTAATGTCACGATTGGTTCTCAAGGTGTAATTCTGAAAGACACTAAGATCAATGGTAACCTTCAAGTTCTTGAATCTGTAGCTAATGGAGATGTTACACTTGATCACGTTACTGTTACAGGAACAACTAGCATCAAAGGTGGAGGACCTAACAGTATCCATGCACTGAACTCTGTTCTTGCGACTGTAATTGTGGATAAGGCAGATGGAAGTGTTCGTTTGGTTCTGGAAGGTGCGAGTGATGTACAACAGATTGAGATCAAGTCTGGAGCCATCGTAAAGAATGATTCCACAGGTGATGTTGGTCCAATTGAATTGACAGACTCTATTCCACATAATGCTGCGGTAGTGTTGAACGGAACGTTTGACTCTATTATGGTTCATGCAGAGCAGATTTCAGTAGAGTTTGGAGACAACTCCAGCATCGGGAATCTCGAGGTGTTCCAACAAGCACTGAATACGGTTTTCAAAATCAATCAAGGTGCAACCGTAAATCGCGCAATACTGGACGCTATTGTGCAATTCTCTGGAGCGGGTGCGTTAACTTCTGCACAAGTCAATGTAGAGGGAAGTGACTTTAGCGGGTTGCAACAGCATCCAAGAATTGAAGCAGATCCTACAGTGACTAGTTTGGTATACTTACCTGAAATTAGTGATCTTTCAGCTGTAAATGCAACGAAACAAATTGTACTTACAGGTGTAGCTGGCTCAGCGAACAAAGATGTTACCTCTCTTGCAAACTGGGAAGTGGAAGATAACAGCATTGTCACTGTAAACTCTGGTAAAATTCAAGCTGTAGCTAACGGTACAACCGTTGTGAAGGCTAAATACGGAGAATATCAAATTCAAGTTCCAGTGACTGTTGCAGTATATAATGAATTGACACACCCAAGACTTGAAGGGATTCAGGTTACAAATGGAAGTGCTAAACTGACATTTACCAATGGACTGGATGCATCTGGACTGACTGCTGAAGACTTTGTGGTACATGCATACTATAACGGTCAAGAGCGGGAATTGAATAATTTACAGTATCACAATGGGGAATTTACATTTAGCCCTATCGATAGTTACGGTTCCACATTGTACATTACAGTTGATTCCAATACGGAAAAGACTCATTTTGCAGGAAGCCAAAGTGCTTCTGTAAAACTTACAGGATTCGGTGGACATATTAAAGATGTCGCTGGAGCACCAGTAGCCAATTTGCAGATTTCTTTTAGAAAAGGTCTGGATAACAAAACGGGTGATATTGTTGGTACAGTAACGACAGACACTTATGGTGATTATTACATTAATCTGCAACCGGGCATCTATACAGGTGAGCTTGGAGGCGGAGATACAAAGTACATTAGAACATATCTTATTGGTGTATCGGCTGTTAATGTAAAAAACCAAAATGAAAATCAAACAGCGATTGAGATTCCGGCAGCTAATGAAACACGTTTTGTATTAACCTGGGGTAAAGATCCAGCAGATCTGGATTCACATCTTATCGGCCCAGCAGGTGATGGAGGAGTGTTCCATACCTACTACGTGGATAAACGTTATTATTATGATGAAGAACTGATGGTAGATCTGGATCTAGATGATACTACATCTTATGGACCAGAGACGACGACGATTCGCCAATTGCTTCCGGGAACATATACCTTCTACGTACATCATTATTCAGGCACAAGTACAATCAAGATGTCTGGTGCTAAAATTGATGTATTCCACGGAGCTGTCCCAACGCCAAGTGCAACCTACACGGTTGAAGAAGGAAGCGGAAATGAATTGTACTGGATCGTTCTGAAAATGATTGTTGCTGAAAACGGTACAGTGACTTATGAAACTGTGAATCAATTTACTAATGTTAACCCGCTTTATACGTTAACACCAGATTCTTCTTCTCAAGGAACAGATGGAGCAGAGGAATAGGATAATCTTTGGTTAGACGAAGTATATTTAGAGAACTCCCTGTTATTTTAAAAACAGGGGGTTCTTTTTAGGTTAACGATGATATCCAGACAATAAAGACGGCATATTTGAAGTTGATATCGGTACATATCAATGTAAAAACAGAATGTATATATGCGAACAATGCAGAAGGAATGCTAAAAAATGTAAATGTGATCTTAAGATTATTCCTGTAATCTCCCTTTTTTTGTAGGATTAGGACAGGTTCCGAGCAGTGATCTACTTCTGCGGTTCTGTCAGACAAGCTAGCGTGCTTGGAGACAAATTCACTTATATTAAGGGAGGATGTTCTTGATGAAAAAAATGTTAACGCTGTTGTTGTCCGCCGGTCTGGTCGCTTCCATATTTGGTGTTATGCCCGCAGCTGCTGCGCCAACGGTTGTAAATTCAACGATTGTTGTACCTAAGGGCACGACGTATGATGGACAGGGGAAAACCTTTGTGGCTAATCCATCCACCTTGGGTGACGGTTCTCAAGCAGAGAATCAGAAGCCGGTCTTCCGGCTGGAAGCAGGTGCTACACTGAAAAATGTCATCATTGGTGCGCCAGCGGCAGACGGTGTACATTGTTATGGTAACTGTAATATTTCGAATGTAGTATGGCAGGATGTGGGCGAGGACGCGTTGACATTGAAATCGTCAGGAACGGTGAACATTACAGGCGGTGCGGCATACAAGGCTTATGATAAAGTGTTCCAGATGAATGCTTCGGGTACGATTAATATCAAAAATTTCAGAGCAGATGATATCGGTAAGCTGGTTCGGCAAAATGGAGGAACATCCTATGCAGTTAATATGACGCTTGATAATTCCAACATATCCAATGTCAAAGATTCCATTATGCGTACAGATAGCAACAGTACACAAGGGCGAATTACGAATACACGTTATTCCAAAGTGCCAACACTTTTCAAAGGATTTGCTTCGGGTAAAACGAGCCAGTCCGGTAATACGCAGTATTAAATTGTGCGGAGCTTAGTTATCAAAACCAGGTAGACTGGATCAGTGTACCAAATTTATCTGTCGAACAGTGCAGTAAGGATCACTAATCTAACCATTGAATAATCTATCCATTAATCGTTTGAATAAGCATGTTGCTTATATAACTAAGCCATATGCACCATACAGGGTGGAGCAGAGCAAATGCTGCTTCACCCTGTTTTTTATGCTCATAGCCATACGACAACATTTAGCCAAATTGATTTGCATATGGGCAATATGAAGCTTCTTGTGATAACATGTGCACTAACTGTACCAATCGCATGGTTAAGAGGGGATATTTATGTCAATTCGCATCAAAATGTTGCTTTCGTTTACAGGCATGCTTGTTATCAGTCTCCTGTTTATATTGCTTACAGCAAGTCTCTATACGATTGCGGCAACAGGGGATTTGCAAAGTTTCCGAGATATATACAAAGTCCATTATCAGATCAATCCACTGACGGAACAGGGAGAGACGATCTTTCAAGAGATGAAGTTTACAGCGAAAAGTGATCCGGACGAGCTGCAGGACAAGGTATTGCTTCGGGAATACGATATGAAACTTCGAGCCGAGAAATCCGGGCTCTACGTGAGGCGTGAGGACAGTCCGATCTTTGAATCGCGGACATTCCATCAACCCGGATTGGGACAGGCACTGCCCGCCTATGATCTGAACAACAACCAGATTCGAAGTACGTTTAACATCGGTGAGCGCTTCTACGCGTATGCCAAGTTTGATTTTCAGTATTCAGATGGAGAACGAGGCAGTATCTTTGTCATCCGGGAGAGAAGTCCGTTTGCAGAACTGACACGCAAGCTGTTGCCTGTGATGTCTCTCCTGTTGATTGGTGTCCTGATCATCGCTAACCTTCTTCTGTTCCGCTGGATTACACGTAGTTTCATTCAACCGTTGCATCAGTTACGAAGTTCGGCCGAACAGATCAAAAACGGTAATTTGTCTTTCAAGCTTGAACCTTCCTCCAATGACGAAGTGGGACAGCTTAGTGAGGCATTTGAAAGTATGCGGAATCAGTTGCAACGATCCAATGAGTTGCGACAGCAAGATGAGATTAACCGCAGAGAGTTGATCTCCAACATTTCGCATGATCTTCGCACGCCGATTACTAATATTAAAGGGTATATCGAGGGCATTCGGGATGGGGTAGCGAACACACCGGAGAAGATGGACACTTACGTCAACATTATTCATTCCAAAGCGGTTAGCATGGATAAACTGGTGGATGAATTGTTCTTGTACTCCAAACTGGACTTGAATCAGGAACCGTTTGTGTTCAGCCCAGTGGATCTGGTTGATTTTATGGAGGATAGCATTGAAGAACTGCGATATGATCTGGAGGACAAAGGAGTAGGACTCGAGTGGCATAACCGAACTTCGGGCTCCGTTCTGTCTGCTGTGGATCTGGATAAACTGAAACGCACGGTTGTCAACATTGTTGATAATGCACTGAAATATATGAATGATGATGACAAACGACTCCGTATTACTCTTGAAACGAATCAAGAGTGGAATACCATCATATTCCAGGATAATGGGAAAGGCATATCCGAGGAAGATCTGCCGCATATATTTGAGCGTTTCTACCGAGCCGAGCATTCACGCAACTCGTCTACGGGCGGAAGCGGTCTTGGACTGGCCATTGCCCACCAGATTGTAGCTGGACATGGTGGTTTAATCTGGGCAGAAAGCAAGCTGGGTGAAGGCACCAGTATCCATATTCAATTGAAACGCCTCATGGAAGAAAGGGGAGAAAGCCATGACTGATATTCTGATCATTGAGGATGAAACGACCATTGCCGAACTGGAACGGGACTATTTCGAACTCCATGGATTTACGGTAGAGCTGTGTCATAACGGGGATGAAGGATTGCGCCGTGCTTTGGACGAGAATTACCGACTTGTCATCGTAGATTTGATGCTTCCCGGGATGGATGGTTTCGAATTATGCAGGCTCATTCGTGAGGAGAAGGAAGTGCCCATCCTTGTCGTTTCCGCAAAAAAAGAGGAGATCGATAAAATCCGCACGTTTAATCTCGGTGTCGACGATTTTATTACGAAGCCGTTCAGCCCAAGCGAACTGGTCGCAAGAGCCAAGGCTCACCTGACCCGGTACGAGAGATTGCTCGGCAAGAGCAAACCTGCTGAACAGGATGAGATCCACATTCGCGGACTTCACATCGACAAGGGATCACGCCGTGTATTTTTGAACGGAGAAGAGGTGGGCATCACCACCAAAGAATTTGATCTGCTTGTATTTTTGGCGAGTCATCCGAACCGCGTATTCAGCAAATCCGATCTGTTCGAACGGATCTGGGGCATGGAATCGAATGGCGATATTGCAACGGTAACAGTGCATGTTCGCAAGCTGCGCGGGAAACTGGAGAGTGATCCGAAACATCCCGAATACATCGAAACGGTCTGGGGTGCGGGGTATCGTTTCACCATATAAGTTTAGAGAAAGATTCGTTGCAGTTTATATTTTGTTAATATATTTGTTCTTTGGAGTTTCTTTTTATCCCCTACGCTATAGATAGATGCAACAACTACCTACAGAGGGGAAGAACATTTCATGAATCTTACAGCTCGTAAACTAGTAGCACTATTAACGATAACCGCATTGGGAACAGCGACACTTCCATTCACAACACCTCAAGCTCAGGCAGCTGGATTCACAACTTCTATGTCCGCTACAGCGACACAGCTTACGAATCAACAGGTGCAGGCGGCCATCAAGGAACTGAACCGTCTGGGTATCATGAACGGATATAGCGATCAATCGATGGGTGAACTTCGGGCGATCACACGCGCAGAGTTAGCTTCATTGATATATAGAACATTTGATTTGCAGAGCAAGACAGGAGACAGTGCAGTAACGTTAACGGATATCCAGGTGAACGCTTGGTATGCGCCTTATGCTCTTAAGGCGGTGGAGACAGGGATCATGCAGTCCGTCGATGGAGAGTTCCATCCTCAAAGTCTGGTAACGGATGCGGAGCTGGAAGAGGTCGTATCTAAAGCATTAAAACGGGATGTGAAGTCCGTACACCATTGGATGAGTGCTTTCTATGAAGAAACGGGCTCTGTGACACGGGGCGAAACGGCAGTGTTGCTGCAAAAGGCTTATCAAGCTATCCCTTCGGATCAAGCTCGCATTGAAAGTATTAAACCGTTGAATAACATGACTCTTGTGATCACCTTCGACAAGCCACTTACGGCAGAAGATGAAGTGTTTGCCAAATCCCGAACAGACTTTGTATTCAGCGGGGGACTAACCTTAACCAATATGCCACGTTTGAAAACAGGCTCTGTTGCTACATACATCGTGCCGACATCCGTTCAACAAGCTGGAGAAGCATACAGCCTTACATATAAAGGACAAGATGCTGGTTCATTCAAAGGCAGTGACGTTAAAGTAAATATGACTCAAGTGCGTCAGGTCACGAATGATACGTTTGAGATTGAAGCTTTGAAGGAAAAAGGTGTGGTGGATTACGGTTATATTATTTCGGCATACAGCGCTGGTCGCGGGGCTAATGCTTTCATTCTGAACGATCAGGAGCAGGCAGACGGCAAAACATATCAAATTATTTCGTCCATGCAGTCAAGACAAGTGATTATTACGCCGGAAAATGGCGAGCCGATCATTGCCAAATATGTTCCGTTTACGCAATCCACTGATGGCAGACAAGAACCCAAATTCCGATTGCCAGAAGGCCAGATTCTAAAACCAGGAGTAACTTATATCGTGACTTCCGAGTGGGCCAATATCGAACATGCTTCGTTTGCGGCGAAATCATTCGAATCATTAGTCATTGAGAGTGCCAGAGTTGCAAGTGATAGTGCCATTGAAGTGAAACTTGCCCAAGATCCGGGAGATGAACTATTCTCTGGACGGAGTGTTAGCCTGACAGCACCAGATGGGCATGTCCTGACAGCGACGTATAAATATTCAAGCCGGAAAGATGCAACAGGTGTATTTGAACTTGCGAATGGAGAAAAGCTGATCTCCGGCACAATCTATACGCTGAACCCAGTTGGCGATTGGAGTGTTGCATCATCAGTAACGGTGGTACAGCAGTAAGGAGGACCCATGAACAAATCCCTGATGCTGATTATTCTGATCAGCAGTGTGCTGTTCGTTCAAGGCTGTATGCTTAACGAAGAAGATAACTCAAAGGAGGGAAGCCGTATGGCCTCACTAAATCAACAGTTATTCAGTGCAGCTGAAGCAAAAGATACCGGGAGTATCGAAAAGCTCATTCAGGAGGGAGCCGATGTTAAGGCTCAAGATCAGAGCGGAAGAACGGCCCTGATGATTGCAACGTACAATCACGATACCGCATCTGTGCAAAAGCTGATTGAAGCAGGTGCGGATGTTAACCAGCAGGATGACATGTTGAATAGTCCTTTTTTATATGCGGGTGCTGAAGGATATTTGGATATTTTGAAGCTGACTATTCAGGCAGGAGCAGACCCTGCTATCACAAACCGCTACGGAGGAACGGCGCTCATCCCCGCTTCAGAGCATGGATACGTCGACGTGGTTCGAGAGCTGCTAACCAATACCACGGTAGATGTGAACCATGTGAATAAATTAGGATGGACAGCATTGCTGGAGGCGATCATTCTAAACGATGGCAATGAACGGCAACAGGAGACCATTGAATTGCTCATTCATCATGGGGCTGATGTTAATCTGGCTGATGGCGATGGTGTGTCTCCCCTCCGTCATGCCAGAGCAAAAGGCTTTAAGGAAATCGAAGCTATTTTGTTGCAAGCAGGTGCAAAATAGTGACACATTATTACTGTAGAGTAAACGGGCATCTGCCGAGGTAGTAACTGAACAACAACGAAAACGGGATGAGAGTAGCTTTTGCTATCTCATCCCGTTTTTTTGTTGTTATTGCGATATGTTTAGTGCAAGCATCTCTTTATTCAACCTATCTTTATTTCCAAACGAACTACTTCTCCCCTGGCACTTCGACGATAACTTTGCCTTTGGTTGGCTTAGCAGAGCCGCTTTCAAGTGAGCCTTTCTTGTTCATCATGTCATAGGCGGTTTCCTCTAGCATGCGGGAGTATTTGAAGGATACGAGTGTTTTATCACCGACAGAAGGACGGGTTCCTGCTTCGGCAACAGGCTTGGTTTTAATAAAGAACAAATCACCAATCGTTCCGGCTTGTTTCCCCAGATTAGCCTGCCATTTCAGCATGGCATTGCCGTTTGTAATTGTATAATAGCTGACCAGATCATTATCTTCAATCACGAAGAAGCGGTCCTTTTGGCCTTGTTCAAAAATATAAGCTGTAGAGGAATCTACTGGACCGAGCGGATTATTCACCTGTAGGCGCGGTTGGCCGAAATTTGAAAGCCGCGGCAGTTGCAATGCTGCTTCACGGGCTGCCGTCAAATCGGAACCGTTGTAATCCTTCACTATGGAAGTATTCGTGGTGTAAATATAAGCTTCCTTGGCAGCCTGATTCCAGCGTACTTGTGCTCCAAACGTTTCACCAATGGCACGAAGTGGAAGCATGGCTTTTCCTTTTACGAGAATGGGAACCGATGAAAGGGTGGCATTCTGTCCATTCTTTTTTATCGTTTTACTATTGGGTGTCAGCACGTATTGGTCACTGCCTGTTTTAATACTGATTTGTTTGCTCTTATTATCATAACCGAAGGTGTAATCTCCGAGAAACTGCAGTTCAGTCAAGGCAATGTATGTGACCCCTTGGCGGATGACTACATCGTATTGTGCAGGCATATTGTTAATATATGCCATAGGTTTCATTGTAGTGGCTGCTTCAGCTACAGTAGGCATGAACATTGCAGGAGCTACTCCTGCGGTCAGAATGGAGGCGGCCAGCAGCATCTTCCATTTTTTCTGCTTCCAAATTGCGCGGTGTAATGGTGCTGTGTTTTTCATAATCAATCTCCTTTCAGATCATTAGACGGATGGATTGTTCCAAAAGTTGCATATTAATGGAACATCCATAAGATATTAACCTAATTCCTGTATATTAAACTGTAAATTGAGGCATAAAATAAAGCTGTGTTTGAGGGAAGAAAGGATATGATTTTTTCCAAGATTCATTCGGAAAACAGGTAACTTTTTGATATGGGGAGCGTCTTATATGGAAATAACTTCTATTGGGAGATGAATGTGTGTGAAAAAGGAGCCTAATCAGAACATATGGGGTTATACTCGCTGCTTTACCTTAACGGGAATAACTGTGCTACTGCTAACAGGATGTATGATGCCAGATCCCCAAACGGATGTGTCGGGCAGACAGGCTCAGGTTTCAACAACACAGACAACTGACACGAAAGCTCCAATTCAAGTCTCCGATACAATTTTTAACGATTTACAGTTGCCTGGTTCATCAACCTTGCTTTCAGCGCAGCAAATTTCCGCCAAGATCCCCTACAAAAAGGGAGAACGAGTAACGCTCAGAGAGGGCTTGCCTCTTTTCAGTGGGCGGAAGGATAATCGCGTTGCAGTAGATCAGATGAAGATTACATATCTCACTATACCGAAGGAAAAGTATATTTTGACTGGGGTTCAGGGGGAGTGGATGCAAGTCAAGAACCAGCAGCAAGATAGCTACTGGCTTCCTGCCTGGTATGCGCTTAAGCAGAGTAACAACATAACGCAAACTGATCCTCATACATTCACTGTTCAAACGGATAGCAAATTGTACCTCACTCCTGACAGTACGATAACTTGGCCTTCCGATCAGGCGCTATTGAAGAAGGCGCTCATCGTGGCTGAGTGGAAGGAGTGGGTCGGCGTGTCCATTGCTCCCCGTATTTGGAGCAAGGAATGGACAGGTTATCACCATGTGATGCTCTGGATCAAGAAAAAGGATATTACAGGTCATCCTCCTGTCTCCGATGGATGGTTTGTAAGTGAGCCATCGTTATCTATCTCTATGCTCCGCCATCTGGTAGATACCAAACTGGATCAAACGACGACCACCAAGCAGGTTGCCAAGTGGTTAGGGGAGCCGGATTGGAAGGAGCAGTCCAGAAATCTGAATGAACCAGGTGATCCGATGCGAGTTAGACAGACCTGGAGATATGAGCGGCATGATGCACATTTATTGTTAACCTTTAATAATAACGGCAAGCTGACCGAGATTCATTGGAGTATGCCAGCGAGTCAGGATAATGAGGCAGATCTCCGAAGTGATGAGCGTATGGGCACGTTTACTTATTTCACTCAAGTTGCTGTGGGAAAGTCGCTCCCGCCAACGCTGCCCTGGAAACCGGAATGGGTGAATCAGGGAGATCTGAACTATACCTTTTTACAAGCGGGTACAGATGATGTGCTCCTCATGAAGGGAGATGATGGCGGGTTTAGCGGCATGCATTATGATGATTCCTTCTACGCGCTGGATCGACATACAGGGAAATTGCTCTGGAGAGTGCATAACGGATATGGTCCTGCTCAAGCGGTTTTAAATACCAAGCGGGATGCCGTTACACTATATACAAGTTATGACACCGATCGCAAGCAATATCTGGATCGTTTGCGCCATATCAATCTGAAAGAGGGAAAGCTTCTATGGGAATATAAACCTGAGGTACAAGATAAGCGGAATAACAGCACAAACAAGAAGAATACAGCTGACGATATGGTATGGTTGAACGGCATCAAAGCTGCCCGAAATGTAGTTATTGTAGATATCCCTGCGGCTGAAGGCTCCAGCAATGGATGGATTCATGTGCTTAATAGTTCAACCGGTAAACGGGTATGGACTAAGAAATTAACGACAGGATATCAATTGCTTAATCGGAATGCCGACGAACCTTATGTTCTATATCAGGAGAAAAATCAGCTTGTTGCCGCAGATCCTCTAACGGGACGAACGGTTTGGCAGGTGAAGGCGGGACCATCCGCGATAGATCATATCGAGAATGATTCCTATTTTGACGGCATCCATCGTTATGATCCGTTTGGCTCAGCACCCCTTGGGCGTTGGATGTTGCTGGATGATCAGTGGGTGCTGCTTGATTTGAATTCTGGTAAGAAAAAATCTCTAATTCCTGCACGTATAGGTCAGCAGATAGAAGTACTGAATGATGATATGGTGCTGATTCGTCAGAATAAAAAAGGAAATATGTACGGTGATTACGGAGATTATACAACCTCCTTATTTGACCCAGATACAGGCAAGATTCGCTGGACGGTTGATGCGAAGATTGAACGTGGACTTCTAGAGGCGGATCAGCTGTATGTCATTAGAAATGGATATCCTGCCGCCGTGGATTACCATACCGGGGAGACACGGTGGGATGCACAAGAATCTGTTGGAACAAACCAATATTCGACCAATCAGGGCAGTTACCTCATCATTGGAGATCGTTTGTTGCTTCCGCGAAATGAAAACTTGCTTGTGATGGATAAAAAGGATGGAATTCTGCTAGGGCGTGTGCATGATGTAGTCATGGGGACTCCGGAGCATCGGGATCGGGATGCAAAGAATGGCATGATCAACCGAATCGACGATAAAGTGTATGTCGGATCAGCTAACGGACGTTTCCGTGTCTTTCCAGTTGATCAGCTGGAAGGAGATATCTCTTTTTAAAAGCTTGTCTGGGTCGCCATGTTGTTTTATTATAAATGAACAGGATTGCTCGCGCTCCGGTTATCGGCTGTGCGGGCTTTCTTCATGTGTTCTTGAAAGATTCTTGAGAGATACTTGAGGGAACATACATGATCATTCACGGGAGGAATCTCCATGATTTCAGTATATGGTGTGAGCAAACGGTTCAACGAGCGCGGTTCCCGTGCGGATCAGGGATTTGAGGTCTTGCGATCCGTCTCGCTTGAAATAGGTAAAGGTGAGATTCATGGCATTATTGGTTCCAGCGGGGCAGGAAAGTCGACCTTGCTACGGATGCTCAACGGTTTGGAACAGCCTGATGCTGGAGAAGTTACCGTCAATGGTCAGCAACTAACCAGAATGAACGAGCGAGACTTGCGTCAGGCACGTCGGTCTATCGGTATGATCTTCCAGCATTTCAATCTGGTCAGCAATCGCACGGTGCTGAGCAATGTGAGCATGCCCTTGGAACTGGCCGGCAAATCACGTTCACAGCGGCGAGAGCGAGGGTTGGAAGTACTTCGATTCGTAGGACTGGAGGACAAAGCGAACCAGTATCCGGCTCAGCTGAGCGGCGGACAGAAGCAGCGCGTTGCTATTGCCAGAGCGCTTGCCAGTCATCCAGCTGTATTGCTCTGCGATGAACCAACGTCTTCACTTGATCCGCAGACAACAGGGGGAATATTGGATGTGCTTCGTCATGTGAACGAAACGATGGGGGTGACGATTGTCGTTGTTACCCATGAGATGGAGGTCGCTCGTCGATTGTGTCACCGTATTACGGTGATGAAAGAGGGTCAGATTGTGCGTACCCTATCTGAATCAGAAGTTCGCAGTATCCCGGTTCCACAGCCGGATATCCTTACTTCACTGCTTGCAGACGACACTTTGGGTGGAACAGAAACGGAAAAGGTAACGGGAACTACTCTCGACCGTCTGGCGGAACAGGGGGACGGGCGATGATGTTACCTGAGTCGGTGCTTAAATATCAGCATGAAATCTGGCAGGCCATTGGAGAAACATTTGTGATGGTGGGGATATCCATCGCGGCAGCAGTGCTGGTCGGTTTGCCTCTCGGTACGCTATTGTACCTGTTTCGTAAAGGGCAACGATACCAGAATCGAGCCTTGTTCACTGTTCTGGGCAGTCTTGTGAATATCATTCGTTCCTTTCCATTCCTGCTGCTGGTCGTCTTCATGATCCCGTTCACTCGGTTGGTTGTAGGCACATCCATCGGTACGTTAGCTGCAACGGTGCCTTTATCGGTCATTGCTATTGCTTATTATGCACGCCTTGTCGAACAGGCGCTACTCGATGTGCCTAAAGGTGTCATCGAAGCAGCCTCTTCTATGGGAGCCTCAACCGTGCAACTTGTCCTTAAATTCCTGTACGTGGAGGCGAGGTCTGGTCTTGTGCTGGGACTTACCACAGCAACGATCAGTTTTGTTTCCTATTCTACGGTAATGGGGATTGTGGGTGGTGGAGGCGTTGGTGATTTTGCTATTCGTTACGGTTACCAACGCTTCGAAACGGAAATTATGATATTTACAATTATTATCATGATTGTGCTGGTACAGATGATTCAATTCACGGGTAGCCGACTGTCTCGCTGGTTGGATCGCAGATCCTGAGGAACCCGCTAAAAATGACTACAGAATGTACAGAGAAGGGGTAAATATTCAATGAAAGTAAAATTGATGCTCATGCTACTCGCGGTTATGCTCGTTGTATCCGCCTGCGGTAAAAAAGAAGAAACGCCTGCTACTGAGGGGGCGAAGCCAGAATCACAAGCCGGACAGGAAGTTACACTAAAAGTAGCGACATTGATTCCGCCAATGACGGATGTACTGGATATCGTTAAACCGCTTCTTAAAGAAGATGGCGTAAACTTGGAGGTTGTGGTGCTGTCAGATAACGTACAGCCGAATACGGCTCTAGCAAACAAGGAAGTGGATGCGAACTTCTTCCAACACGTGCCGTACATGAAACAGTACAATGAGGCGAATAGTGCAACTCTGGTTCCTGCTCAGCCCATCTACAACGCGATCTATGGTGGATACTCCAAAACCTACAAGTCCATCGATGAACTGCCAGAAGGAGCAAAGATTGCGATTGCCAATGATCCTTCAAACATCGGGCGCTCCCTCGTCATGCTGGAACAAAACGGCCTGATTAAACTCAAAGAGGGTGTAGGTTTTAATGCAACACAAGCGGACATCACAGAGAATAAAAAGAACTTCAAGTTCAAAGAAGTAGATTTGCTGATGCTTGCCCGTATGATGGATGATGCAGATCTGGTAGCTATGACTCCTGCCTATGCGAGCCCGCTCGGTCTGACGCCCAAAAAGGATGCTTTGCTGACCGAGAAGGACGATTCCCATTTTGCGATCACGTTGGTAGCCCGTGAGGATAACAAAGACTCCGAAGCCATCCAGAAGCTGGCTAAACGTATGGCTGGCCCTGAAGTGAAAGCCTTTTTCGAAAAAAATTACGCAGATATTGCCATTCCAGCATTCTAAGGTATAGGTGAGTATAGAGATTCGAACATTGAGATCCGAGCAAATATGCTTGGGTCTTTTTGTTTGTGATCTTACTTCTGTTAACAACTATTTAGAAACTTAATAGAACCGGAGTTAAATTCGTTTAATTTAGTTAATATATTTTTTGTATGTTAGTGAAAATATCAATTTAATATGGAAGAGGTAGAGTGAATTGTCGTTGGAAAACAAAAAAACAGGTTGGTTAGGAAAGATTGTAACCGATTTTAAGGTCAAACTGATCATGTCCTTCATTATCTTTTTGGCGGCCCCTTCCATCACTATAGGTGTATTGTCTTATAACAATGCCAAAGAGGAAGTAACGAAACAAATTCTACATAGTGCAGAGGAAAACGTGAATTTAGCTAATAGTACGATTGATTTAATAGTCAATGTAAAACGCAAGCAGGTTGAATATTATGCGAAAGTTTTTACTGCAGACACCATGAAAAATTCAGAAGCAAACATGCTGGAGGAAATAAAGGGTTTCATCGGGCAGAACCCGGATGTGGTTTTGGTCAGTATAGGAAATGAAAATGGAAAATATTTAAGTTCTTCGGATACAGCTACCCCGCAAGATTATGATCCGCGAACCAGACCTTGGTATACAGAAGCGATGAGTCAACCTGGTCAGGTTATCGTCACAGACCCGTACACCTCCACATCAACGAATTCAGTTACGGTTTCAATTGCAAAGGCATTGGACGACCGCTCTGGTGTAGTCAGCCTTGATCTGGATCTGAACGACATTAGCAATAGTATAAGCAAGATCAAGGTAGGGGAGCAGGGATATATGGTCTTGCTGGATCGTAGCAAAAAGTATATCTATCACCCGAACAGCCCAGCTGGATCAGACGCGAAAGAGTCATTTTGGACAGAGGTATTTGATAACGAATCAGGAACATTTGATTATGTCTATAATGATGAGCCTAAGGTTATGTATTATTTAACGAATGGTTCAACCAATTGGAAAATCGCAGGTACGATGTTTACCTCCGAGGTGCATGAGGCGACAGCTCCGATTCTGCATCGTATGATCATTGTGCTGTTATCTTGCCTTGGCGTTGGGGCTGTAATTATCTGGCTTGTCATGCGATCTATTATTAAACCGATCAGAGAATTGAAAAATCAAGCGATACAAGTGAGTGAGGGAGATCTGACACAGACTATTGTAAGTAAAAGTTCGGATGAGCTTGGTGAACTTAGCGACGCTTTTGGCAAAATGCAGACGAATCTGCGCTTGCTGATCCAGAATGTAGAGCATAGCGCAAGTCAGGTAGTTACCTCATCAGAAGAGATGACGCAGAGCGCAGAAGTGACCAGTGCTGCGAGTGAACAGGTGGCCAGAGCTATTCAGGAAATTACGCTGGGAGCCGAGAAACAAATGCATGGTATTGAGCATAATCACGAGGCCATGCGCGAAATTACGTCTGGTGTAACCAATATTGCGGAGAGATCGGTTCATGTGTCCGAATTAGCCAAACAGACCACGTTACAAGCAGAAGAAGGTGGCAACACGGTTAAGCAGACGGTAGATCAGATGAGATCAATTCAAGAGACCGTCTTACAGATGAGTCGTATCATTCAGACATTGGATCAACGTTCTGAGCAAATCTCCGCCATCACAGAGCTGATGGGAAATATGGCAAAACAAACGAATCTACTAGCTCTGAATGCGTCGATTGAGGCTGCACGTGCAGGTGCACACGGGAGTGGGTTCGCCGTAGTAGCTGGAGAAGTTCGCAAGCTCGCAGAGCAATCCCAGCAGTCTGCTCAAGATATTACTGCCCTGACATCTGCGGTCCAGAAGGATACATTGGAATCGGTTGATATGATGAAGAAAGTGGCATTAGAGGTTGAACAAGGCATGGAGGTTTCCACGGAAGCTATTCAGAAGTTCCAACGTATTCTGGAGAGTATGCGCGAGACTACACCTCAGATTGAAGAGATCGCAGCCACTTCACAGCAGATTACGGCTGGAGTACAGGAGGTTGGGGCTGTGTCTAGCGAACTGGCAGGTATTGCTTCAGCGAATGCCTCAACTTCGGAAGAGGTCGCAGCCTCATCGGAAGAACAGCTGGCTTCGATGGAGGAGATATCAGCTTCTGCAAGAAGTTTGTCAAGTATGGCAGAACATCTGCAAAGTCTGATACAGCAGTTCAAGTACTAGGGAGCCGAGAGGCTCCTTTTTTACATTTAGTCTGGCAATTTCGTGGGAGTTTCTGGAATGTGTATCGAAGGGTAAATGTTAGAAGAAAGGAGGAGGAATTGGGGAGAAATAAGCCAATATCCGCAATTGAATAAGGGGGAGACGCGTAATATGATTTGATTAATGCGGAGATACAATCGGCCAATCTGGCCTGTTTTTTCGTATGTTAAACAACGCTAAAGTCGTAACTTGGATGGTGAACTTTGCTACGCGATCTCGTTTTAAATTTTACATTAATTTTAATTTTCGTCTTCCTTATTCATCACTATCTGAATCAATCGAGTAATCGGAATAAGCCATCATTTACCTCTCGCTTGATCATTGGGATAGCGATGAGCATGTTAGGTACTGCGTTATACTACTTCTCCATTATATTGGATGACGGCTCGATGTTAAACTTTAGATCCATCGTATATCTTCTTGCTGCCTATTATGGGGGAGGCGGAACAGCGTTTATTACCTTTGCGGGATTGTGGATGTTTAGAATTAATGCTGGTTTTTGGCCGTCTATTGAAAATTTTGATTATGCATTGTACGAACTTTTATTTGTTCTATTCGCATCCCTGAATTTTAAGTATATACACCAATTTAATCTCCGGTGGTTCTCCGGATCGCTCCTGTTCATTTCGGTTTACCAGTTCACGATGGTTTTGACATATCCGGCGACACCCTATAGTCACGGGATTACTTTACTGTCTCAAATTGTATGTATGCTGCTGGTTGTATTGTTCATCTATTTCCTGAATCAGAATCATCAATATAGACAGTTGGTGGTACAAAAAGAGCAGGAAATGCTGGAGATGCTACGCAGACAGCCAGGGTTTACATTTAAACTGCGCAAGCTGAACGGGAAGTTTGAATTTCTTTTGCTCGAAGGGGAAATGTTGTCTCATCTAGGTATGGATATGCGAAGTCTGGAGCAAAGCTTCCAGCTCGGGACTATTAATGCACTACCTCAGGAGAAAATTCAATTTTTGAAAACACAATTCAACCGCGCCTGGAGAGGCGAACACTTTTTTTTCGAGATTGAGCATAAAGGATACTATGCTCTGGTTAAGCTCGGGCCTTTTCTGGAAGGCAAGGTAGTGAAGTATGTTATCGGGTATGGACTTGATATTACAGAACATCGTGCTGTCAGGCGAAGGATTCAGGAAAGTGAGGAGCGCTATCGTTTGCTGGAGCGAGTGTCCTCTAATTGGGTTGCAGGATTGGACAATAGAGGCAACATCGTTTCCGTTAACCATAAATTTCTGGATGTCCTTCAGGCGGATCGGCAACAGGTCATTGGTCGTGCGCTTGCAGACTTGCTTGTGATGGAGAAATCAGATTGCTGGGCTACCGTTTTACGAGAAGTTGTCTCGTCTAAAACCAATCATGAGGCGGAGTTGACCTTCCGGATCGGTGAAAGTGATGAATTGCATGTTCGCGTTCATCTTTATCCGATCAAGTCATCCGGTTCAAGTGAGCAAATTAAGGCTGTCTTTCAAGATATGACCGACCAGTATCGACGGGTGAAAGCGGATAAAGCCAGTCAGGCGAAGAGTGAGTTTTTGGCCTTGATGAGCCATGAGTTGCGGACGCCGCTGAACAGTATTACCAGCTTCAGTTCCTTGTTGCAACGAACACCTCTTACGCCTCAGCAACAGGACTATCTAGGCAAGATCACCGTATCCTCACAATCGTTACTTGCGTTGGTCAATGATATTCTAGATTTTTCGAGAATTGAAGCAGGAATGTTTAATGTGGAGAATGTTCCCTTTTCTCTGGAGGATGTATTTAAACGAGTGGCGGATCAGATCAGTACAGCTATCGGTAACAAGGATATTGAGATCATTTTTCATACCGATCCCGAGCTGCCTTTAACGGTCATTGGTGATCCGTTCCGTTTGGAACAGGTTCTTATTAATCTGCTTAATAACGCCATTAAATTTACGGACGAAGGGTATGTCATATTTCACGCAGAAGTGCTCACACTTGAGGATCAACATGTTGAAGTTCGATTCGAGGTAGAGGATACCGGGATTGGTATCTCCCCTGAACAGATGGAACGTTTATTTGTACCTTTCAGTCAGGCCGAACCATCGACCTATCGAAAGTATGGAGGCTCTGGCTTGGGCTTGGTCATTTGTTATCTCCTGATCACTTCATTAGGCGGCAGTCTGCAAGTAGAAAGTGTACTTGGTGAATATAGCATGTTTACATTTGAGCTAGTGTATGAACTGACAGAAGTAGAGGATCGTTCTTTCCTGCCAACCTATCCATTGTTATATGCAGTGAATGATGTGATGATTGTGGAAAGTGACAGAAGAGTTGCAGAAAATCTGGAACAGATGTTGCGCTCATTTGGTCTTAGACCTAAAATCTATTCTTCTTTTCATGAAGTGCTTGTCAATGATAACTATGATTACGAAAGGGATGAATCGTTTTCACTCCTGATCATGCTCGATATGGATATGAAACATGTACATGATGAACCGGACTGGGAGTATTTAATGAATAGGCTCCGGGGTACACGGATTCAGGTGTTTGGGTATACGCGCGGTATTAGTGAGGATGCTCTTGTAGCTAAGCAGACTTTTATTAATCCGAAGGCAGTCTTGTTTAAGCCGATTACCCGTGTCGGGCTGTTTGAGACTTTGTTGACATTGCAGGATGGAGAAGTGCAGAATTTGAACCAAATTACAAATCAGGATGAGTCCTCAGAACGAATAAATCAAGGAGCCATTTTAGTGGCAGAGGATCATGAGATTAATCAGATCGCCATTCGGGCGCTGCTTCAGCAGTTGGGCTTTGAAGTGAAAGTGGTGAAGGATGGAGAAGAGGTACTGAGCGAGCTGCATGTTCAGCCGTGGAAGCTGATTTTGATGGATTTGTTCATGCCGCGAATGGATGGATTAGAAGCTGTTAAACACATTCGTCAGATGAGGCAGTACGATCACTTACCCGTTATTGCACTTACGGCAAATAGCATGAAGAAAGATCATAAGGAATATATAGAGGCGGGTATGAATGCCGTTCTGACGAAACCGATTGATGAACAACAGCTCCAAGATGTATTGACGGCCTGGATTGATCTGAAGGGCTTGCATGACATCAGGGGGATTGATACGGATAAAGCCCTGAAACAGATGGATAACAAACCGCACATTTTGCAGTACGCGTTGAATAAGTTTGCTCTAGAATATAGCGGATTTGAGCAAAAAATTCAGAATTATCTTGAGAAAAAGCAAATGAATGAAGTTGTACGGAGTACACATTCTCTCAAAGGTGTTGCAGCCCACCTGCATGCTGCGAAACTGCTGCAGGCCGTTCTGCATCTGGAATCACTTCTGTCGGTTCCATCCTTCGAAGGGGAATTGACCTCCATCCTGGAACAAGTGCAGCAAGAAATTGATCATATTTCAGAGTCACTACCATGGAAAATATGACTAGCAGAGGTCATGCTAAGGTGTGAATTTATACCCGACCCCCCATATGGTTTGAATATATTGGGGGTTTTTCGGGTTATCTTCAATTTTTTTGCGAAGTTTCGTAATATGTACATCAATGGTTCGATCATTAATATACGCATCTATTCCGCGAATGGCCTCGATTAAAGCGTACCGACTGAACACTTTGCCAGGATTAAGCACAAACAGCTTCATGATCTCAAATTCGGAAAATGTGGTTTCGACTCTGCGATTGTTTAGCAAAATGGTTCTGCGTGCGACATCGAGGCTTAACCCATTTTCGGTTTCGGTCACTACAGAGTTTTCCAATAAAGCATAGCGGCGTAAAACGGCCTCGATGCGAGCCTTCAGTTCCTGCATGCTGAACGGTTTACAGACAAAATCATCTGCGCCGTCGGTTAAGGAGCGAATACGTTCAGACACCTCGGTTAACGAAGAAATGACAATCATCGGAAGGGAGGTATGTTCACGCATGATTGCGCATGGATTTTTCCCACCTGAATCAGGTAACATCAGGTCTATTAAAATGATATCTGGTCTGGTTTCAAGCTGCAAAAGTGCACACCCGATGGTGTCCACACGATCTACTTCGTAGCCTTCACCTTGTAAATACAGGGATAAAGTGTCGCCCAGCATGTTGTCGTCCTCTATAATAAGCACTTTAGTCATGGTGTTCCTTTCTAAATCCACGTTATATAGGTATGTTAGGTAATGGATGTCGCTCTCCCTGGCAAGTAAGCAATTCAGGATTCATTACTTCGATCAAGCAGTTGCATGAGTTTACGCTCTGTTGCCGTTTCTGGTGCGGGTGTATAAATGCTGCATCGCAAATCAGAATTACCTTGAATTTGTAGTGAGGTCAGATCAAACAACATTTTTCCTGCTTTCGAATGTCTGAATTCAATCCATACGTCAGGAGCACTGCTTACGCTGCTTTGTTTCCACAATGCTTGAAAATCAGGGTGGCGATTCATCATATCATTCAAAAATAAATTATACCATTCATCGTCGACATAACGACCATAATAGCCACGAAAAATAGATAAAAATCCGCTGACGAAGTCCTCCCAGTTCACTGCAAGCCTGCGCAACTCTTTTCGATCAAATACCAGACTAATCATATTCCGCTGCTCTAAGGGGATCTGTTCAAAGTTCATAAAAACTTGTGCGGCAGCTTCATTCCAGCCGACGATGAAACAGCGCCGATCAGAGATAATGGTAGGACAATAGCGCAATTCCTGCAAGATTTTCTGCAATGACGGGTGAAGCTGAAGCGTGTCTGGTTCCGGCACGGGCAGATCCGAATAATGCTCCGTAGCTAGAGAAAACAAGTATTTACGTTCATCTGCAGTGAGTCTGAGAGCAGAAGAAATGCTGTCAAGTACAGCATGTGAAACCTGAATGCTTCGTCCTTGTTCCAGCCAGGTATACCAGGTCGTGCTGACGTTAGCCAATTGGGCGACTTCTTCCCTTCTTAAACCAGGTGTTCTTCGCCGGCCTCCGGCAGGCAAGCCAACGGATTCTGGAGAGAGTTTCGAACGCTGTGTTTTCAGAAAAGTGGATAACGCCTGTAGTCGAATAACATCACTCAATGGATCACCTTCAATCTGTTTATCATGGTAGTCATTATACTATGATAAATGACAACTTGTAATAGGATATATAGAAATGGCACTATGAATGCATAAGCATCAGGAAACCGAATGAAGAACGTTATAAGGAGGACTAAGCGGGATGAGTATGGAACGTGTTGTGATTACAGGAATGGGTGTGATCTCTCCACTCGGCAATGATGTAGATACATTCTGGGGCGCTTTGAAGGAAGGCAGATCGGGAATTTCTCCGATTGAACATCTGGACAGCGCATTGTATAAAACAAGAATGGGCGGATTGATTCATGATTTTGATGGTGAAGCCAGATTTGGACGCAAAGAAGCCAGGCGCATGGATCGGTTTGTACAATTTGCTGTTGCAGCAGCAGACCAGGCGTTATCGGATTCAGGTCTAGTGCTGGAATCGCTGGACCGGGAGCGGACAGGTGTGTATATTGGCTCAGGTATAGGCGGGATTCAGACCTTGATGGATCAGGGCAGTGTCTTGTCAGGACGAGGAGCATCGCGGGTCAGTCCAACGCTTGTCCCGATGATGATATCCAATATGGCGGCAGCCACAGTCAGTATGAGGTTTGGCTGCTGGGGGCCAACGCTCTCCCCGGTAACGGCCTGTTCAATTGGAAATACAGCCATTGGTGAAGCCTACCGGCTGATTCGCCACGGAGGAGCAGATGTTATTTTTGCAGGAGGTACAGAAGCGGCAGTCACAGAAATATCGCTTGCGAGTTTCGGCAATGCGACAGCGTTATCTACCAGAAATGAAGCTTGTACAGCGGCAAGCCGACCATTTGATGCAGGCAGAGACGGGTTTGTTATGGCCGAGGGGGCAGGGATTCTGGTCGTGGAAGCTCTGTCTCATGCACTGGCAAGGGGAGCAAATATTCTCGCTGAAGTTATCGGATATGGGGCTACTTCCGACGCGTACCACATGGTCGCCACTCATCCTGAAGGCAGAGGAGCTTATCTTGCCATGCGGGCAGCGTTGCGGGATGCAAAGCTGGAGCCTCGAGATATCGATGTGATCAATGCTCATGCGACCAGCACAGAGGCGGGTGATCTGTCTGAAACGAGAGCGATTAAACAGCTTTTTGGTGAATTGGCCTATCATATCCCCGTAACAGCGAACAAGTCCATGACAGGGCATATGCTTGGTGCTGCAGGGGGAGCAGAAGCAATATCTCTCGTTCAAACGCTGCGGCAAGGCATCATACCGCCAACCATTAACCAGGAGCAGAGAGATCCTGAATGTGATCTGGATTATGTCCCGAATGTCGCGAGAGAAGCAGTCCTGCAGACAGGGATGTCCAATTCTTTCGGCTTCGGCGGACATAATGCCGTTATTATTCTTCAGAAGTATTCAGCATGAGCAAAATGGATTGAATAATTGATAGGAATAAAACAAACAGCGCCGCCAATATGGCTGCGCTGTTTTCATGTGTAGGCAAGGGATCAAGACGTCAGAGAAGTTGAATCCGCAATGCCTTTGCCACTTCTGCTCAGCCAGCTTACCCGCCAGCGGGATTGCATGAAGAGAACAAGGCACATGGAAGCGGCAGCGATGAGACTGAGAATAACAAATCCTGGCGTGTAAGATTGATAAGAGCTGTACAGTTGACCCAGAATGAGTGGCAACGCGTAACCTCCCAAACCTCCAGCAGCCCCTACGATGCCTGTCATCAGACCAATCTCGTTGCCAAAACGTTGTGGAACCAGCTGGAATACAGAACCATTCCCGGCCCCAAGGCACATCATGCCGAGGAACAACATGACGATGACTACCGGAAGCGGCGGTAGGAAGGATACACCCAGAAGCATGATGCAGGCGCCGGAGTACAAGAAGGTAAGCATCCGGGTTCCGCCAATTTTATCCGCCAGAAAACCACCAACAGGCCGGAAGAAGCTGCCTGCAATGACACAGAACGTCGTAATGTCAGCGGCATGAACGGCAGAAAGTCCATATTGGGTATTAAAGAAAATAGTCAGATAATTACACAGTCCAACGAAACCGCCAAAGGTGACACAATAGAAGGCACAGAAGACCCAGGCATCTTTTTGTTTAAGCAAAGTTCCGTACTGGGATAACTTCTTAGGCTCTGGACGATTCGGACTGTTTTTGGCGAAGATGGAAAAGAGGATAAAGACGATAACAATCGGGATGATCGCGAGTCCGAAAACAACTTCCCAGCTACCAAAATGAGTGGCCAGACGATTGGCAAACAAGGTAGCAAGAACCGTTCCGCTATTACCTGCTCCGGCGATCCCCATGGCAAGACCTTGATGTTCTTTAGGATACCACTGTCCTGCAAGCGGCAGCGCGGCTGCAAATGAGGCGCCCGCTACGCCGAGTAAAAGAGCTACGACATAGAGTTGGCTGAGCGAATCCACCCATAACCAGCCCAGTAACAATGGAACGAGGGTGAATAACATACCGATCTGAGCGGTTACTTTGGGACCAATATAGTCGGACATGAAGCCAAGCACCAGCCGCAGGATGGAACCCCCGAGAATGGGCAGGGCAACCAGATTTGCTTTTTCCAACGGGGTCATCGGATAATCCATGGCAATAATAACAGCGAGCGGACCGAGCATACCCCAGATCATAAAACTGATGTCAAAATACATAAATGCTCCGAACAGTGTGGGCTTATGCCCGCTTTTCCAAAAACTTTTGCTCTCTACCATTCCTCATCGCTCCTCATCCAAGTAGGTTCTTTGTTATGTCTCTATGTTTTTGTTCGGGCAGAAAAAGGCCGCAAGCCGTCCTGAATTAGAACGATTTGCGGCCCCGTTGCCGACAGGCGGTACACTTCTTTGTGCTCCCGCTTCTGAGATGATCACATCGCTGTGATTTTGATTCAAATTATAAAAAGGGAAAAAGGTAATGTCAACAAAAATAACATTAAATTTTAAAATATTTATTTCATGACCCAATTTTCATTATTTCATGTCAATTTAGTTGACATATATTTTAAATTCAATTAATCTGAATTTAATAAGAATCTGCACAATGGCGTGTAGAACTCGGAGGCAATGGTGCCCCTTTTCCCCATAAGGAGAAGGGGTTATTGTGTTTTAAATCAGAAAAGGGGTTGTTCTGTTTTAAATCGAAAAAGGGGTCTTTGCGTTTTAAATCAGAGAGAGGCAATTCGGTTTAGTTTGCAGATGTGAAAGGGATAGGGGGCGGCCCATGAGTAGAAAGAAACTGGTGGTTATCGGCAATGGCATGGCTGGAGTGAAATGTGTAGAAGAGATTATTAACCTGGAGCCGGATCGGTATGAGATTGTCATCTACGGGACGGAACCTCGCCCTAATTACAATCGAATTATGTTATCCAAAGTACTTCAAGGTGAGCATTCCATACAGGACATTATCATCAATGACTGGACCTGGTATGCGGAGCGTAATATCCGGCTGTGCACAGGTGAGACTGTTCATCGGATTGACACCCGTATGAAGTTCATTGAGACGGAAGCTGGCAAAAAGGAAACCTACGACATATTGATCCTCGCGACAGGGTCCTCTCCGTTTATTCCGCCAATTCCAGGCATTGATAAGGAGCGTGTAATGTCTTTTCGGTCCATTGATGACTGTACTCGCATGTCAGATTACTCCAAAGAATACCGCAAAGCGGCTGTCATCGGTGGTGGATTGCTTGGGCTGGAGGCTGCAAGGGGGCTGTTGTATCTAGGGATGGAAGCGGTGGTGGTCCATAATGCACCGTATATTATGAATCGACAACTGGATTACGAAGCTGCAGCGATGCTTCAACGTGAGCTTGAAGATCAGGGCATGTCCTTTTTTTTGAATAAAAATACGCAAAAAGTTACCGGACGTTCACAAGCGCAGGGGCTGCTTTTCACAGATGGATCCAAACTGGAGGCACAACTGGTCATTGTTGCTGTCGGGATTCGCCCGAATGTGGATCTGGCCAGGAGAAGTGGCATTGCCACACAACGTGCTGTTGTGGTTGACGATCATATGCGTACCAGCGTACCTGATATATATGCCGTGGGAGAATGTGCAGAGCATCGGGGGATCAGTTATGGTCTGGTAGCACCGCTGTATGAGCAGGGAAAGGTGCTGGCTCGCACATTGTGCGGACAGGAGGTGCCGGGCTATGCAGGTTCTGTTCCGTATTCACAGCTGAAAGTCTCGGGGGTAGATGTTTTCTCGGCAGGAGACATCAGTGACGAAGGGTTGCAGACGGCCATTCAGCATTTGGATGGTGTTCAGGGCACATACAAAAAAGTGCTGATGCAAGCTGGCAAGGTTAGAGGTGCTATTTTGTTTGGCAACACGGTTGAGGGCACGGCCCTCCTTGGTCTGGTACAACGTGGAGCCGATGTGGCTGAGCTTGCCTCCAAGGAAGATACGCCAGATCCTGCAGTAACAGCAGCAGCTGCGCTTCCAAGCCAGGAAACGGTCTGCGCTTGCAACAATGTAACCAAAGCAGCGATCTTAAAAGCCATCCAGGAGCAAGGGTTGGAAACGGAAGAACAAGTGAAGCAACAAACCAAAGCTTCAGGTTCATGCGGTGGTTGTAAACCTATGGTGGGCGCTCTGCTGAAACTCGCTAAACGTGTGGAGGTTGATGGAGGTATCAGCACAAGTGCTGAATCAGGCGGTACGAAGGAAAAACCTGCCGAGCTCCCTGTATGTCACTGTACGGAGATGAGCCACGCAGAGCTGAAGCATCGGGTGAGCGTTATCTTTGAGTCATATGCAAAAGAAGCTGACATTTCGAACGTTGGATCTGGAGTCCTTCCATTGGAAAACACACAGTTCAATTCACTGTTGAGGGAGCTGAACTGGCATTCGGAACACGGGTGCCCGGTCTGCCTTCCTGCAATTCGCTATTATGTTTGTGTATCAGAATTAATGCAGTCCTCCGCAGAAAATGATGTGAAAACAGAGCTGAAAACAGACCCTTACGGACTGGAAGCGGAAGATTTACAAGGGGAACTTGCGCAGGAACATGATCAGATGGTTCACATCTATTCGGAGCGACATGTACCATCATTGGCTTCTAGTATTACTGCAAGCGATCTGGAGACGCGACTTCGTACCGATTGGAAAACTGCAGCGATGCCTTCCGAAGTGAACATCGCTATTGCATGGGGTTCTCGATCCCCGGTGAATGTACTGGTTTCCGATCTAGGACTGCAGGCTTCTCCGGCTGGATGGGAAATTTACGTCGGAGGTCATGCCGGGCATCCGGTGAAGGAGGGTTCCCTGCTAGGCACAACGGAATCAGAGCAGCAAGCGTTCATTCTCGCTTCGGCCTGTCTGCAATGGTATCGACAAACGGCTTGGTTTGATGAACCTTTATGGATGTGGACGGAACGTCTGGGAGTGATGTCGATTCGGGAAACGCTTTTGGATACACAATTCCAGCAAGAACTTACGTTTAATCGTGCGCAGGAGCGCGAGAAGGATGTTGAGCGCGGAACGGAGACACTTTTTGAAAACCTCATTGCTCAGGTGAGAGTTTGAAGGCTTACATGAATAACCCGGAAAGGCAGGAGAGCATGATGATAGACGCGGTAAATACAGGCCAAGCTAAGTCGAGGTTATATGTAAAAGAGACCCAATGCCCTTATTGCAGTGTGCAATGCAAAATGTCCGTAGAAGAGCTTGCCGCTCCCGTTGCGGGTCAGAAAGTGGCTGAGTATACGGTTCAGGGCGTGCCTAATATGGCTTCGCAGGGCCGCCTGTGCGTGAAAGGGATGAATGCTCATCAGCAAGTGTTCAGTTCCGAGCGTCTGATGTATCCGCTCATTCGCCGTCAGGGAGAATTGGAGCCGTGCTCATGGGATGAGGCAATGCAGACGATTGCTAATCGGTTGCAACAGCTTCAAACGACGTATGGTTCTGATACCGTAGGCGTATACGGCGGGGGATCGTTGACCAATGAAACCGCATATCTGCTTGGAAAATTTACCCGCGTAGCACTCGGCAGCAAGTACATCGACTATAACGGCCGCTTCTGCATGTCAGCAGCAGCTTCTGCCGGTAGCAAAGTTTTCGGAATGGATCGTGGATTAACGTTTCCGCTTTCGGACATCCCTAAAGCAGCATGTATCATACTGGCAGGAACGAATGTAGCTGAGTGTCAGCCAACGCTCTTACCGTATTTTAATGAAGCGAAGGAAAATGGAACGTTTATTATTGTGATTGATCCTCGTAAGACAGCAACGGCAGCCATTGCTGATCTTCACCTCCAAGTGAAACCGGGTAAGGATGCACTGCTGGCCGATGCGATGCTGAAGGTAATTATGGATGCGGGCTTGGCTGATTCCAGCTTTGTTCAGAAACGTACGACCGGATATGAACAGCTTGTGCAGGAGATGGAAAGTCTCAATCTTGAGCAAGCCGCAAAAGCATGTGGGGTCGAACTGGACTTGATCCGTCAGGCGGCAATGGCTTATGGCGAAGCACATACTGGCATGATTATGACGGCACGCGGGGTGGAACAACAGACGGATGGACACATGGCTGTCCGGCATTTTCTGAATATGGTGCTCGCAACCGGAAAGATCGGCAGAACAGGTTGCGGATATGGCGCAATTACCGGACAAGGAAATGGACAGGGGGGACGGGAGCACGGACAGAAGGCAGATCAGCTACCAGGATACCGTTCTATTGAAAATGAGGAAGACCGTGCATATATAGCATCTGTCTGGGGAGTAGACCCTACTCTTTTGCCAGGCAAAGGTGTATCAGCTTATGAGATGATGGAACGTATCTATGAGCAGGACATTCGCGCATTGCTTGTGATGGGTTCTAATCCGATCGTTTCAAATCCGAATGTAAGCTTGGTAGAGGAAGGTTTACGAAAGCTTGATTTTCTCGTCGTAGCCGATATGTTTCTGTCTGAAACGGCCAGATTGGCCGATCTTGTACTGCCCGTAACCGCTTATATGGAAAATGAAGGCACACTCACCAATCTCGAAGGGCGTGTTCTCCTGCGGGAACAAGGAAGGTCTGCACCTGGAGAAACGTTAGACGATTGGGACATTTTGTGCCGCATTGCCGAGAAGCTGGGCAAAGGTTCGTTGTTCCAATATGCGAAGGCCGAGGATATCTTTAATGAATTGCGAATTGCGAGTCGTGGCGGAGTAGCGGATTACTATGGAATCACCTATGAACGACTGAGAAATGAACAAGGAGTGTACTGGCCTTGTCCTTCTTTAGATGAGCAGGGCGAGGGAATGTTGTTTCATGAACGATTTGCTCATGTCGACGGAAAAGCTACGTTTACTCCGGGAGCCAGTCTAGGGTGGGATGATGTTTCGGAAGCTTTTCCCTTGATTCTAACGAATGGGCGTATTCTCGCTCATTATCTAACAGGTGTGCAAACACGCAGAAGCCCAGCACTTGCTGCTCGTGAGTTAGAGAACTTTGTGGAACTGCACCCGTCAACGGCAGCTCGCCATCGCATCCGTGACGGAGAGTGGGTAGAGGTCCAGTCGGCCTACGGAAGCTTCACTGTCCGTTCGCGAATCAAGGCATCCATCCGCGAGGATACGCTGTTTGTGCCCATGCACTGGGGCGGAATCCAAAATGTGAACCGGGCAACGAGGCCTGATCTGGATCCCTTCTGCCGAATGCCTGGATTCAAGACAGCTGCCGTGAAAATTCAGCCGTTACGACTGGTCTAATCATTGAATCAATGGATTGTTCCAAGAATAAATAGCTGCCCATCTCATGAAGTTTGCGGGATGGAGCGGCTTTTTGCGTTATATGTGTAACCGCGTGCCGGGGCATGTCAAGGGGAAGTGACGTAACAGGGGGCGAAAAGGGGTAAAACGTGCACTTCAGTGGGTTTCAAGACACGCCCTAGTTCGCTGGTTCGATGGAAACATGAATATTGGCCCATGAAAGAGGTGAGTAATTTCGTTATGATGTTCATTAGGGGTACATATGTACGTATTTGTTCTGTTTTGCAAGATGCCACTACAGGGTATTAACTGTTGATGGATAAGGAATCTATATATTTGTAATAAAATGGTTTTTTTGAGTGGGTTTTAATTGAAGTCATGAAAGGAGGAATGATGCATTGAATGTATGGATTACAGTGAAAAGTCTGGGCAAACGCAAACCGGCTCTTGCGAAACAAGCCGCTGAACTTCCGGAAACAACAAGCACACTGCGATTGCTTATCGAGAACATGGTTGGACAACAGGTGCAAGCATTTCGAGAGAGGAAGGACGCAGCGGGGATGCTTGCTTATCTGATGCCTCAAGACATCGACGCGCAGGGTGCTACGGGAAAAGTGAGTTTTGGCACAATACATGGCGAGGGCGTTCCTGATCTTGGAGAGGCGAAGGAAGCCGCGATACTTGCTTATGAAGACGGAATGTACAAAGTATTTCTGAATGATGAAGAATTGGAAGATTTGGATCAACCACTGAACATAGAGGATGGAGCTCATGTGACCTTTATCCGCTTCACGATGCTAGCCGGACGTCTGTGGTAAGGGGAGCAGAAGTAGTATGACAAGGAGGAGAACAGGATGAATCAGGAAGATCAGGTACAGGCGTATATTGAGGGATTACAGGAGAAAGCAGCTACGCTTACAGGGGCAAAGCTGGACGTAGCGAAATATGTGATAACGTTGGCAGAATCAACTTACTTGCGTGGGGATGAAGAGGACTATTTTAATATAGAAAAACAACTTATCAACCTTGCGATCGAGAAGCAACAGCCATTATTCCAGCCGATCCTTGAGGTGCTTGAGCACTTGGCCTCTGACGGGTTTGTTGCCAGATTCCGCTATATTGCTGAAGGTGCGACGCTGTATCCATATAGTACAAGCTATGAGCGCAGACCTTTCCGGACCGCCGATCCAAGACAACATGTTGTTCATGTGATGCGCAAGTTGCTTGGTCTATTCCGGATGGAGGCAAGAGGGTTTAGTTTGAACGAGTATTTAACCATTCGTGAGCCAAACATGCTTCATCAGCATGAGTTCCGTGCGGTATTGCCGGACTGTATTGCCTATGAACTGGATCATTCGAACCTTGAAGTCAAGCAGGCACTGCACGATATTATCTATGGAGATAATCAGGCTGCGTTACTGACAAACGAGATGATTAAAGGCATTTTTATGAGTGAACAGGCCGAAGCCTATCACATGGTGGGTGAACTCTTGATTGCAGCCAGACTGCAGGAAGGACTTCGCCAGAGCATTGTGGAACGAATGGACGAAGGCACGTTAGAAGCGTATATTTACATATTAAAAATCATTCTGGACAACAATCTGATACGGTTCAGCTCTGTCGTCAGAGCATTGGGCGTGTGGACAGGGATCGGGATTGAAGCGGCCAACCAGCGTGTGGCAACACAATTACTTGAACAGGTCTACGAAGCGCTAGTACATGAGGATATTCGTGAGGCGTGGAGACAGGAGAAAAATGCTAATAAACTATACATCAGCCTGTGGGCCACGGCGGTCATTGAAGAGAATGACTTGCAGCCTAAGGTTACTGAGATCATGGAACAGGGTGAGATGTACCAGAAGATCGTAGCTCAGTACGTTCTGGCTAACAGCCAGTACCTGGGGCTTCGTCTTGCTATGGCGCGTAATCATCTGGGTGTTCAGCATCCGGAACTGATCCACTGGGTTGTGAAAAATTATACGGCGGCGTATTCGCACAATTGGAGCTTTGAAGAGGGAGAACACCAACGCAGTGTCTATGTGCCTCGCTGGGATGTGCTTGAAGATAAACAGGCACGCCGCCATGATTTTGATCAATTCAAACAGATGCTGGGTTTCATTCCTAAGGGCGGTGCAGGCGGGCCTTCAGGTGTGCTGGATTTTGTGCACTATCAGATCGATAGTGATGACGTCATCAAAAAAATGTTGTATTTGGCTGCTTATGATATGGATGCGGACTGGATTGCTGAGATCATTGCTCTCAAGGATCGATTAAGCCCCGAAATGCGCGGAGAGCTACTGTCGCATTTTGTGCAAGAGCCTGATAACGAGGTGCAGCGCCAGTTTGTGTTTGAAAGTTTGTCTGACAAAAGCATGAGTAACCGTGAGAGTGCATTGCAAAAAGTGAAAAAGTTGGTACTAACCGAAGATGAGCTACAGCAGATGGAAGTACTGTTAAAACTCAAAACGGGATCACTCCGGCAAAAGGTGATTCAAGCCCTGTTGTTGCAACCTGTTGAGAAGTTGAAAGATTCAGTTCAACGATTACTAAAAACGAAGAATGAGCTGCAACGTCTGGGTGCACTTGAACTGTTAACGGAGATTAAAACGGATACGGCACGTGCAGAGCAACTGGAACAGCTCAAGCCATTCGCAGAGGAACTAGAGAAGCCTACAGCCAAGGAACAGAAGCTGCTCGACAAACTGTTTAATGAAGGAAGTCGTTATACGGCCTCCAATGGCTATGGTCTATTTGACCCGAATCAACGGCAACCGCTGTTGGATGAAGAACGTGACCTTTCTGGCAACAAACCGAAGGATATATTTAATATATCACTGGATAAGATCAGTGCCTTCATGAAAGGATTAAATGAACTGGTTCATGAGCACAGGGATCATGAATATGTGGTGGAGTACTATGCAGGTTACAAAGATACCCTGTTAGTCGGAACCAGCCTTCGTTCCAAGGTTCCTTATGGCGATCGGTCGAAAATGAAACAACTGGATCAGTTTCCGCTGGATGAAGTGTGGAAGCAATATTTCGAGCAAAACGGTCTGAGCAGTATTGAACTGTTACAGCTATATGTCGAACTGCAGTTAGGCAAGCTGAACGGCACATTGGATGAACATTACTCTTTTTATCGAGAGCAGTATGATTACGACAAATTAAGAAAGATGCCATTACTAGAGGGTTGGCGCAAAACATTTGCTGAACAGACCTATCCATTGAATGAGATGGTGAAGCTGCACGAGATGATGGGCACACTGCCATATAAAGATCAGGTTCATGCATTGATCTCGGCTGCATTTCTGGATCGTGATTCAGCTGAAATCTTCGAGATTGCAGAGAAGGCATGGGGTTCCATTATTTTAAGTATGCCTGCAGAGCATATGGAGAAGGAAATGGGAATGCTTCAGATTCTGACTGAACCGTGGAAATATATTGTCCGGAATGCCGTGTATGACGACGCGAGCTTTAAGCGATATTTCCAGACAGCCTATCAATTCTCTTACCTGGTAGAGCCTTACCATCCGTTGTCTCTCCTGTCACTTGACGATTTCCTGCGAGCCTACCAATTAGAGCTGATTGATGATCAGGAGATTTACCGTCAACTGATGGTTGGACCGTTCCGTTATCTGTTCATCCGTGACATGACCTCGGCTCGCACAGAGCGGATCAAAGATGATCCAAAGCTGATTCAACTGCGCGATACGGTGGTCAATCGCATTCTGGAGATTGAACTGACCCGGGGGGAACTATCTACTGAAGTGAGTAATCTGGCTATGAAACTGGAACGCATTGAAGGCATGGAACATTGGGTGCATCTGGTTGCTGCCATGGATCAGGATACGTTTGTTCGTGGGTATATTTATAGTTATGGTGAAGGGAATACAACGCGTAAAGAAATGTTCAGTTATCTGATTAAGCACTGTCATCCACGGGCTGGGGAAGATGAACAGTTGCTGGCGGAATTGCTGCAGAAGTATCCGGTTAAGGAGAAAAAGCTGCTGGAAGCCGCCATGTATGCACCGCAATGGATGGAACTTGTGGCGAAACATCTAGGCTGGAAGGGGCTTCGTAGTGCGGCTTGGTACTTCCATGCTCACATTAATGAACAATTCAGTGCGGAGAAGGAAACAATTGTTGCGCATTACTCCCCAATTACGCCGCAGGACTTTAATGATGGGGCCTTTGATATCGCCTGGTTTGAAGAGGCTTACGCTGAGGTTGGAGAAGAGCGATTCAACCTGTTGTACGATTGTGCGAAGTACATCTCGGGCGGAGCCAACCATCGCAGATCACAATTGTTCGCAGATGCAGCGCTCGGCAAACTCAGTCTGAAGGACATGTATGATTCGGTAGCAGACAAGCGGAATAAGGATCACTTACTGACCTATAGTCTGATTCCGCTGGCAGAGGAACGGGATCGGGATGTAAGAGAGCGTTACGACTTTATCCAGAAGTTTCAGTTGCAGAGCAAGCAGTTCGGGGCGCAGCGGCGCGCGAGTGAAGGATTAGCTTCACAGATTGCGCTTGGTAACCTTGCGCGGAATGCGGGTTATGCTGATGTAACACGTCTCATGTGGGATATGGAAGCGCGTAAGCTGGATGAGGTGAAATCGTATTTCGAACCGCATGCACTGGATGACGAAACGACGGCTCAACTCGTCATTGATGAGGAGGGGCAGGCTGATCTCGTTATTGTTAGTAAAGGCAAAGTGCTGAAGTCCGTTCCTGCTCGTCTCAAAAAGGACGGATATATTGCAGAGTTGAAGGAGCTAAAATCCGATCTGGTCGATCAGTATCGACGGGCTAGACAGGAACTGGAGCGCTCCATGGTCGCAGGCACAGCCTTCACACGTCAGGAGATTGCAAGTCTGATGAACAATCCGGTTATTCGACCGTTGTTGAACACGTTGATTTTCAAGTCAGGTGAACAGCTTGGAAGATTTGATGTTGCATCCGGTGGTTTGCTAGCCCCGGTCGCAGAGGGAGTTGCCTATACCTTGAAGGAAGAAGATCAGTTGCTGATTGCACATCCGCTACATTTGTATGAGAGCGGCAAGTGGAGTGAATTCCAGCGCGATCTCTTTACTCGTCAGGAGCGTCAGCCGTTTAAACAGGTTTTCCGCGAACTTTACCTGCCGAATGAAGATGAACTTGCTCAAGGTACGGTCTCTCGTCGCTACGCAGGATATCAGATTCAGCCGAATAAAACGGTAAGTTTGTTGAAAAGCCGTCAATGGACGGTAAGTTATGAAGAGGGATTGCAAAAGGTGAGTTATGAGCATAACTTGATCGCTAATCTCTATGCGATGGCGGACTGGTTCTCTCCAGCAGATACAGAGGCACCTACGCTGGAGACCGTTCAATTCTATGATCGTCGCACGTATAAACCTGTAGAATTGAAGGATGTACCACAGGTGTTCTTCTCAGAGGTCATGCGTGATATTGATCTGGTAGTTAGCATTGCCCACGTTGGCGGTGTGGACCCAGAGGCAAGTCTTACAACCATAGAGATGCGACATGTTATTGTGAATGAGTCTTTGCGTTTGCTCAAGCTGGATAATGTGCGTTTGGACGGCAATTATGCACGAATCGAAGGTGAACTGGGTGAATATGCCGTTCATTTGGGAAGCGGTAATGTCTTCAAGCGGGCCACTGGTGCAATGTATATCGTGCCTGTGCATAGCCAGCACCGGGGAAGAATCTTCCTGCCATTCCTGGATGAAGATCCAAGAACCGCCGAGATTTTGTCCAAAATCGTACTGCTGGCTGAGGACAAGAAAATCAAAGATCCGCAGATTCTCGCACAGCTTCAGCAATAAAAATATATGTGTAGCATTAATATACCGAATGACAATAGACCGCCTCACTTGGGGCGGTCTATTGGTCATACCACTTTCTAATGAGAGAAGCAGTGGTGTAATCTATGGATTGGATTGGCTATATAATGCTGTTGTTTGCAGATGTTGAGGATGACAGAATATGTTAAGATATACGCAGGAATCAAGGTACATACGAATGGTACATGAGTAAGTACGGATGGGATTCTGCGCTACATTATGTTTTCAGCAGAGGAGAGTGCATAAGACATGTTAATGGTACCTTATCGGGAGCAGGATCACGCCAAGTTAGTAGCCATCTGGGAGCGTGCTGTTCGAGCGACACATACATTTCTGGAGGAGCATCACATTCTGTTTTATAAAAAGATGGTCGGTGAAGCTTTGGAATTCAAACAAGTCGAGGTCTGGGAAGTGCTGGATACCGAGCAAGAGCCGATTGGCTTCATCGGTCTGGACAATAGCTTTATTGAGATGTTGTTTGTGGACGAGTATTTTCAGGGACAAGGCGTTGGGCGATTTCTGGTTCATCAAACGATGAAAATGAAAGGCACTGAGCTTAGAGTAGATGTGAATGAGCAGAATGAGGATGCAGCCCGGTTTTATGCGAAGATGGGATTTGTACAGACAGGACGATCCGAACTGGACAGTTCAGGTAATCCTTTTCCGTTGCTTCATCTGGAGATGAAACGAACAGGAGCTTGATTAGGAGAAATCATCTGTCAGGCTTAAGTGAGAACGGTTTAAGATGCTTCTCTAGGTAAAGATAAAACCCCGGCGGTGACTCCTGTATGGGAGACGCTAACGGGGTTCTATGTTTTCCTTACTGGTGAACCGTGGTCATTGAACCGGGAAGGAAGGGGGCTATTTTTCAAAAAAATTAATGTGCCTCTTCATCGTCCAGGAAAGGTTTGTTCACCGCATAATACATGAAGCCCATCAGCAACACGCCTCCTACCAGATTACCGAGCGTCACAGGCACCAGGTTGTGAATCACACCACCGAATGAGATCGTGCCCGGGTGGTTTAACACAAGCGCAATCGCAAACGTACACATATTCGCAATGCTGTGCTCATATCCCGAGATGAAGAAACAAAATACAAAAAGCATCATGGCAAACATCTTGGCGCCATTCTCTTTCATGAACATCGGCACAAAGAACGCCAGACACACGAGCCAGTTACAGAGGATTCCGCGGAAAAAGAGCTGCATCGCTGGAGCTTCCATTTTGTGCTCGACTACACTGAGTAGGAAACCGTTCACCTGTGCCGAATCGAATAGTCCCGTAAGATAAATCAACAGGGCAAATACCGCCGCGCCCATCAAGTTTCCACTGTAGCTCGCAATCCACAGCTTAACCACTTCAAACCAGCGCAGTTTTTTGCGTAATGCTGCATAGGTGTAATAGAACGTATTGCCTGTAAACAAGTCACCGCCGCCATAGGCAATCAGAATAATTGCCGCACCGAACGTAATGGCTGCCATAGGGTATGTGAACGGGGAATTCTCCATATAGAAGAAGTTGCCCGTCTTAAAAGCTACGATGACCCCGAAGCCGATGAACATGCTGGCCAGCATGGAGCGTGACAGATATCGCAACAAACTTTGCTTGTAAATTTTGTGTTTCTTCAGAGCAAGCTGCTCGACGCCCCGTAAACCTTCCGTTTCCATAATTCCCCTCCTGTATGTAATGGATCAACTGGGGCGTGTCTTGAAATCCGCTGAAGTGCATCTTTTACCGCCTTTTTGCCCCCTGCTGCGTCACTTTCCCTTGACGTGCCCCGGCACGCCTGCGATAAACTTCCTGGCTTGGAACAAAAAATCAGCAAAATCTGCTTCCTTCAGCGTTTTCAGACACGCCCTAACTTTTCTACATTATACCTGTAATTTGCTTCAATAGTGGACCGAAATGAAAGAATTTAAACTATACATTATTAGATCGCCCGAGAAAGCCGTGGGCTGGTGTGCCCTTCCGCAGGGGGAGAACTTTAAATTATTTAGGATCAGAATCTTGTTTGTAGGAGGTTGCAGGAAAAGGAAACATGCAACTCTGCCAGATGTCATTCAGCTGTGCTTCTGTCCGTTCATGTGGAACATGCTCTTCGCTATAAGAGCGCTCCAGCTTATCGCGCATAAAGCCTTCTGCATGGGGACTAGGGCGAGAGTGAAACTGTTTGGAAAAATCGCCGTGAATGTCTGCCTCTCTCAGTTTGCTAAGAGCACTATTGATTAAGGGACTGCCTGCATACAACAAAGAGGAGGTCTCTTCACATTCGAACTTGAGAAAAAGAAGTGCCTTCTGAATGGCATGAATCTCGCCTTGAGTAAGATGTACCGCCTGAGTCGTTTCCTCTGTTAAATGTTCACCGGCTTGTTCTGGTGACTGCTGTTTATCGTTCGAACTCATTAATGATCACGTCCCGAGATAGATTGAAGTTCCCGTGCTGCCGAAGTACCGAACTCAGGATGCGTTTGCAGTGATTCCAGCGCCAGCACAGCATGAGGCCGGTGTTTGTTTGCTTTTACAATATCGAAAGCGGCACTCTGCACCAATATGTAGGCATCTGACTGAATGACATCCAGAGCCAGCCCAATTTCAGCCTCGGTAACGGGGAGCAGGGCTAACGCCATTAAAGCATAAATCTGAACATCTTCGTCTTCTTCCGGATTACGTACCAGTTGTCCTGCTGCTTCAAGAATTTCAGTAAGAAGTGGAGAAGTTCCCGCCATACCGAGGGCTCGCCAAGCTTCAATACGCACCAGATCTTCCTCCTGTGTATTCATACCAAGAGCAAGGACTTGCCGAGTTATTTCTGCATCATGTAATTCGATGATCTGACGAAGCGCTTCCTGTTTTTCCTCTGAAGTCGCTGAATCGAAATGATGAGCTCCAATTGCATAATGTATTTCTTTATCTTCATTAGACATGTATATCATTCACCTCCTGAATAAGTTCAAGATTGGGACGGGAGCTGTATTGGGCGAGCTTGAAGTGCTTCTTCTACAATCTGCTCCGCAGTTAACTCACGTTCATCCCAGAAAATCAGATTACTGACCTCCGCATAAGGAAGAGCCTTCTGCACTTCTGTCAGCATATCATCCAATTCTTGCTCCGTTCCTTCCGCGTTCATGATTTTGCGAACTAATAGGACGAGATGTTCTTGATTGGACATTGCTAGTACCTCCTGAATATTGAAATGGATTAAATGCATGAGGTGGTGCAGGCCCGTTTAGTCTAATATAGGCTCACTCCATGGATCATATTTTACGAAAATGGGTAGCATTTTTGGTGCTAATGTGAGATGTAGCGCATCTGACTTTTGAGTCTTATAGGAAATGATATAGTCCCCAAAGTGCGGCTCATATTCAAAGTGTTCAAATGTGATCGTTTGATCTGGATACTTGACAGCTGCGTATAATGTTGTAGCTCCTCTAGCCAGCAATTCCTTCATCACAGGGATCTGAGCAGCAAGCAAAAATACAATCAGCAAAAGGATAGCTCGTTTCATATGACGTTTTAGAAAACGAGTCAAAGACAAATCCCCCTATCTGATGACCATGTCTAAGCATTAGTCTATCATTGATAAGGGGAAAGTTCATGGTAAAAAGGTCGTTGTTTAGTGCATCGTAATCGCGATATTGCCGAACTGCTCGCCTTTTTCCATGCGTTCAAACGCCTGTGCCGTATTTTGCAGTGGATAGATGCTGTCTATTACAGGGCGGATCTTATGTTTATCTACCCAATCCAGCATCTGTACAAACTCCTCACGGCTGCCCATAGAAGTACCGATCAAGCTGATCTGCGGAAAAAAGATCGAACGAATCGGCAGATGTAAGTCATCGCCTGAACTTGCGCCAAACATGACGATTCGTCCGCCAGGTCGGATGACACTTTCGTATTTGGGGAACATCACTTGTCCAATACTGTCCAGAATGATGTCTACAGGCTCATCAGAATTCATCGTGTCATTCCAATCCGCATGACTGTCCAAAGCTTGATGAGCCCCGAGACGTAATGCCTCAGCTCGTTTAACCTCACTTCTAGATGTTACGGTGACCTTTGCTCCCGCAGCTAAAGCCATAAGAAGAGCATACGTTGCGACACCACCTCCGATTCCGGGAATCAGAAGATGTTCGGCTGCTTTCAGCCCCCCGCGAGTGAACAGCGCACGATACGCCGTCAGTGCAGAAAGAGACAATACACCAGCTTCAAGCCAGGAGAGATGTTCAGGTTTGGGCAACACATTGCTGGCAGGCAGTGTAATATATTGCGCTAGTGTTCCATCCGAAGGGCCTCCGACTATACCTGGAACGACAGGTACTTCTGCGGTATGTTCCCAGCCGAGCGTCGGGTGAATGATGACTTCTTGGCCTATGGAGATATGTTGCACGTCTTCGCCAACTTCTACCACAATGCCTGCCCCGTCCGATCCGGGAATAAGCCGAGTGTCTTGAGGCGTACGATCTGACATAATGAAGAGATCCCGGTGATTCAGTCCAGCAGCGCGCAGCTCTACAACGACTTGTCCGGGGCCTGCTTCAGGTGTTGGACAGGTTGAATATTGAAGACCTTCAAGGCCGCGATGACCTGAATGGATGATTGCATTCATCGTTTTGGATACGTTCATGGATGTTACCTCCCTGTATAATATAGTTACTCTGTCATCGTTCTTTGTGCTCTTATAGAGTAGATGGACGACTCATTACGGAGTCATTGTACAGGCGAGATGGAAACACGTAAAATAAACAGAAATGAAGGTCAGTATCAGGAATAATGATAGATAAGAATACGTGAAGAAATGAAGAGCGTTTAGCCTGATGTACGACATCTCAATAGAGCGGAATGCTCTGATATAAAGACAAGCAGGTGAGAAGAAAATGGATGCAGGGGATTTGAAAATATTCCAGGCGGTTGCCCGCGAAGGCAGTATCACTAAAGCCGCCACCGCACTTAATTATGTTCAGTCCAACGTGACCACACGAATCAAACAATTGGAAGATCAGCTTCAAGTGCCGTTGTTTCATCGCTCTAATCGTGGCATGCTGCTCACTCCAGCGGGGGAGAACCTGCTGGGATACGCAGATCGAATACTGGAATTATTAGATGAAGCAGAGCAGGCCGCACAGGAAGGAAGTCCACCGACAGGAAATCTTCGTTTGGGTTCGATTGAGACTGCGGCTTCTCGTTTTCTGACACCGCTTTTGGCCGAGTACTGCGCATGTTATCCGAAGGTACGTTATTCCCTTGTCACTGGTGGTACACACGAGCTGAATCAGAAGGTTATAGCCCATGAATTACATGGCGCTTTGGTGTATGGCCCGGTCAAACATGAGAAGCTGAATTATATAAAAATGTATGACGATGAACTGGTGCTCATCGTTAAACCGGGCGAACATGACATGTCAACACTGCTCAGCAAGCCGATGTTATTTTTTGAGGTTGGATGCACGCACAGAGCTCAGGCGGAGGATTTTTTGAAAACCCAAGGGGTTGATTCATTAAATGTCATGGAATATGGGACACTCGATACCATTATCCATGGGGTTTCTTCCGGCTTAGGCGTATCCTTGTTACCCCGTTCTTCGGTGGTTCAAGCGGCATCGAGAGATGAGGTACACCTCGTATCATTGCCTGACCCGTATTCTCGTCTGGAAGTAGGATTTGTTTATGCTCATGGTGAACATCGTTCTAACGCGCTCCAGGCTCTAGTGGAGATTATGACGATACCGGAACAGTAAAGGAGAGGTTGATTTTGGTTAATAACAAATTAACACTTGCCGACGCATTCGGTCAGGCGGCGTACATTGTAGGCGGGCACGGCAGTCGCAAAGTGAAAGTGCTGCAGGAAGCGCTGGAACAGGTGGATGGAGAAACGTTCAGTGACCACTACGGGAATGGCTCAATCATTGATGAGTTTCAACAGGAGATGGCAGATGTGCTAGGGAAGGAATCGGCGGTGTTTTTCCCAAGCGGCACGATGGCGCAGCAGATTGCACTTCGCATCTGGTGTGACCGGGCAGGTATCAAGCGAGTGGCGTATCATCCGCTGTCTCACCTGGAGATTCATGAAGAAGATGGGCTAAAGGAGCTGCATCAGATCGAAAGCATTTTGCTTGGCAAAGCGGATCGATTGATTACTCTCAGCGATGTGAAAGCAATTAAGGAGAAATACGCCTGTTTGTTACTTGAGTTACCACAGCGAGAGATAGGTGGGCAATTGCCGGCTTATGAGGAACTGGAGGCGATCTCGGCATACTGCCGTGAGCACGGGATCAAGTTACATCTGGACGGAGCGCGCCTGTTTGAGATCACGCCTTATTACGAGAAAACACCAGCGGAGATCTGCGGTTTGTTTGATAGTGTATACATCTCTTTTTACAAAGGTATTGGCGGCATTGCAGGAGCTATTCTTGCTGGGGATACGGACATCATGCAGGAATCCAAGGTGTGGAAACGGCGGCATGGCGGCGATCTGATCGGACTGTATCCGTATATTCTCAGCTCCAAGTATTATTACAACGAACGTGTTGGCAAAATGGGACATTATTACGAGCAGGCCAAGGAACTTGCCTCGCTGTTCAATGCATGCCACGGGATTCACACGATCCCTGAAACTCCTGTATCCAATATGTTTCACGTACACTTTACACTCGCAGCTTCCGAGGTTGAACCCTTGCTCGTGCAGATGGTGCAGAAGTTTGAGATCGCGATTACATCTTATCTGAACAAAACCGGAGGCAACAGCTGCTCATTCGAAATGTCGACAGGGGATCGATACGATACGGTGCCGCAGGAGAAGCTACGAGATGCACTAACTTGGCTGGACGGAGAGTTGCAAAACAGATGAAATTCGTAGAGCTAGACCCGATTCGGGATTTGTTGGTGCAGGCATATGGAACATCGATGGGGAGTGGCAGTAAACCTGAAACCGAGCAGGACATCGAGAATTTTGAGCAAAAGTACCAAGTGAAGCTGCCTGCGGCGTACCGTGCGCTGCTACTAGAATTCGGGGCGTGCAACTTTGGTGACCCCGCTTTGTATTCAGTCAAAGAGCTAGACTGGGCGTATCCCGAGTTTCTGGATGCATATCGAGAGTACGAGAAGGAATACGACCTGCCTGGCGGGCTGAAGCTTTTTCCAATCGGCGGATTTGGTGAGGGTAGCATAGCCGTTCTGGATGAATCCTCTGGCAAAGTGCTAATGCTCGTACATGATTGTGGAGACGATATTCCTTTAGTAGAGATCGAGTCTGATTTTTGTGCACTCATGACGATGCATGCCGAGTCTGCCATCTGGGTGGAGGAGCAGATGAAGTAACGGGGAGAGGGGAGGTGTATCAGGTGTAATGGATATTCGAAAGTTACACTACTTTATCGCCGTGGCGGAGGAACTTCATTTCCATCGTGCGGCCGAAAGATTAAATATGACTCAGCCGCCGCTGAGTCAACAGATCCAAAATCTAGAAGAAGAACTAGGTGTTAAGCTGTTGGAACGTACGAAAAAGATGGTTAGGCTAACACCTGCGGGAGCCGTATTTCTAGATCAGGCAAGACTAATTTTGGCTCAGCTTGAACGATCTATCTATCTCACACAGAAGGTTGACCAAGGCATCGTTGGTCATATAACGGTAGCTTTTGTGGATTCGGCTTCAGGCAGTATGATGGTCGATATGCTAAGGCGATTTCGAGCAGCGTACCCACAGATCGAAATTACACTGCGTGAGATGACATCTTCTGAACAGCTGCAGGCACTGCAAGATGGACAGATCCATATTGGATTTTTACGATATCAGGAGCATACGCCAAATGTGTCTTTCCGGATCTTCCAGGAAGAAACGTTAATGGTGGTGGTTCCAGACGATCACCCTTTGGCAGAGCAGATTCAAGTGTCGATTACTGACTTGGCGGAAGAGGATTTTATTTTGTTCCCTAGCCATTTGGGCTCACCATTTCATCGTCTCGTTCGGGAGTATTGCAGGGAGCATGGGGTAGAACCGCGAATTACGCAGGAAGCAATCCAGATGTATACGATTGTGAACCTCGTTGCTGCAGGCATGGGAGTTTCCATTGTTCCTTCTTCGGTGGAGGTGTTTCAGCGCAGAGGTGTGGTATTTTTACCTTTAATAGAAAAACCGCCCTCCGTGCCCTTATACATGGCATGGCGGACGGACATGAATCAGGGTGTGGTCACCCGTTTTATACACATGGACAAGAGCGACTAAACTATATTAACCCGTCAGGACAGGATTTCTCTCAATCCATTTTCCTAATATTTCATCAATTCGAGTGAGGATATCCTGATCCAGTTTCACACCGGAAGCTTTCACATTTTCCAGTACTTGTTCTGGCCCGGATGCCCCAATAATCACTGAGCTGACGTAGGGATGATGAAGAACCCAGGCAACAGCGAGTTGAGGAAGAGTCAGACCTAGTTCCTTCGCTAGAGGAAGAAGCTGTTGTACAGCAGTCAGCACATCATCGTGTAACCAACGACCGGCGAGCTTGTTGAAGAAGGGTTTCCCTGCTTGGGCTGCTGCTCGTGATCCGGGTGGCACTGCTTCATACGGAAGGTATTTACCCGATAGTATGCCTTGAGCGAGTGGAGACCATGTAATCTGTCCCAGACCTGCCTGTACACTTGCGGGCACAACTTCTTGCTCAATTACACGCCATAACATCGAATACTGCGGCTGACTTGCGATGAAAGGTACACGCAACTCTTTAGCTAGTGCGGAGCCTTGCTCAATCTGAGCAGCTGTCCATTCACTAACCCCAATATAATGAACCTTGCCTTGACGAACAAGATCAGCAAACGCAAGGAATGACTCTTCCAGTGGAGTGTGTGTATCATAGCGGTGAGCGTAATAGACATCGATATAATCTGTTTGCAATCGTTGTAATGAAGCACTGCAGGCTTCCATAATATGTTTGCGGGAAAGTCCTCTGTTATTGTGACCTGGGCCGGTTGGATGACAGACTTTGGTGCATAGTTCAATACTCTCTCTTGGTACTCCCTTGAGAGCCTGTCCCAACACAGTTTCCGCCTTGGTATCCGAATATACGTCTGCCGTATCAAATGTCGTAATACCTGCCTCCAATGCAGCTTGGACACAAGCTTGTGCTGTTGGATCATCAACTTGTGATCCATGTGTAATCCAGTTGCCCAGCGAAATCTCACTGACGGTTAAACCGCTGTTTCCCAATTTGCGATATTCCATTTGTCATGCCTCCTTACTCATCTGGACTCCATTGTAGCAAGTGCAGATAATTAGGTGAAATATCTATTAAGCGCATGATTGATATGAAAAACATATCACAGGTTAATCAGCTCTCCTGAATATATTTACGATAGAGGGCAGGTGTGATTTCCTCGAACTTTTTAAATATTTTAATAAAATACCCCGATTCATTAAATCCCAGCTCATCGCTGATCTGTGAAACGGGCATGTCTGTGACCTCCAGCAGTTGCTTGGCCCACTTGATTTTGAGCTTGGCGAGATAGGTGGTGAAGTTTTCACCCGTCTCCTTGGCAAACAGTCTACTGAAATAACTTGGACTCAGGTGGCACAGATCGGCTGCTTGTTTAAGAGACACTTGTTCGCTCTTGTGGCTATGGATATATTCAAAAGCAGGCTGGATTACCGGATTGAGACTCTCCGTATCACTTGGACTATTTTTGAGATAAGCGTCCGCAATGGCATTGGTCATTTCCTTTTTGATCGACTCGATGTTACGGATCGAGTAACCCGGCAGGATGGTGGACAAGTTGACGGACTCCTGATTGCCTGAAGCTTTCTCAAACATCTCCACCAGCAAGTTTTTGTTTAAGGCTTCCTCTACAATATAGTTGCAGAGCAGGGATAACATATTGGAAATCTTCACGATCTCCTCATACGTCATGACGGGTAATTGATCGTAATCTGCCTGCAACTCCTTCATTTTCGCATCATGCATCGGTACGTTTTTGGACGTCACGATCTGCTCCAGATCGCTTCCCTTCTCGGGGTCAGCCAGTTTGACTTGTCCGGCCATGACCGCGCCAATATATTTTCCGTCAATCGTAATCGGAATCGCAATATCAATGATATTGAAATGACATAGATAAACGTAAGGTTCGTTAAGGCGGACAGCTTCCAAACCGCCGCGAGAATCACATTTTTGGCAGTAGGGAAGAAGCTCAGGATCTTTGCGAACGTTCTGGCAGAATGCTTGACAGCTGCTGTGGCTGGTCACGGGTATGCCTTTATAATCAACGGTGAGAATGGCAAGTTTGGTAACGGTGGCAAGGGAATCCTGAAGGCGCTTCCACTTGTCCAGATCCAGTATTTTATTGATGTGCAGATATTCTTTAATCATGTGAAAAACCTCCGTGGCAGACCGAATTCATCGATTGGAGAGTCGTTAAAAAGTTGAAAGTTGTACATATTAAGACGTGAACAGGACGGGTAATGGAACATGGGAGGTCAAAATTCAACCATCTCATGACAATAACATACCACGATTATGCGAAAAAGCAAAAAATTACGATTGCAAATTATAATAATTTGTTATCAAAGTCCACTGTAAACCTCTTGTTTCTGCGTTATATTTAGGTCAATTGCAACAATTAAAATTTGATGTAACACGGAGCGAGGCACCTTAACCTCTGAATTCAAGTCAAGAAGGACAAGCGTTGCTGCGCAAAACATTCTATCGAATCTACTTTTAGGAGGCATATCATATTATGAGAAAAGCATTTATCAGCCCAACCAAGTACGTGCAAGGCGAAGACGAATTGTTGAACCTGGGTTATTTCGTAAAATCCTTCGGAGATTCTGCATTGCTGATCGCACACCCGGACGATGTACAGCGTGTTAAAGCCAAGCTGGATGCAACAGCAGAAAAATTCAATATCACGTTTGTTGAAAGCGGTTTTAGAGGCGAATGTTCACGTGAGGAAGTTGCTCGTTTGCAAGAAATTGCGAAAGAAAAAGGCTGTACGTGCACGATCGGTCTCGGTGGTGGTAAAGCCATTGATGCCGCAAAATGTGTTGCTGAAGGTGATGCATTAATCATCTGCCCAACGATTGCAGCAACAGACGCACCGACAAGCCACTCGGCAGTATTGTACACACCAGAAGGTTCTTTTGACGATTATGCATACTTCAAACAAAGCCCAAGCGTGGTGCTGGTAGATACAACGGTTATTGCGAATGCACCAACACGTTTCCTCGTATCCGGTATGGGAGATGCGTTGTCAACTTATTTCGAGGCAAGAGCAACAGCAAAATCTTACTCCCGTGTGAATGCAAGTCTGCCAATGGGTTCCCGTGAAGGGTACACACCTTCTGCTGTAGGAACGAATGCAGCACTGGCACTTGCTAAATTGTGTTACGAAATGTTGCTGACGGACGGCGCTAAAGCAAAAGTAGCGAGTGACAGCAATGTGGTAACTCAAGCCCTGGAAAACATCGTAGAAACGAACATCTTGCTGTCCGGTCTTGGATTCGAAAGCGGCGGTTTGGCTGCAGCTCACGCGATCCACAATGGTCTGACGGTTCTGGAAGGCACACACCACTATTTCCACGGTGAAAAAGTGTCCTTCGGTACGATTGCACAGCTCGTTCTTGAAAATGCACCGACCGAAGAATTACACCAAGTGATGGATTTCTGTCTTTCCGTGGGATTGCCTGTAAGTCTGGCAGATATCGGCGTAGAAACCATTACACAAGAAGAATTGTTGAAAGTAGCAGAGATTGCGTGCATTCCAGAGGAATCTATCCACGCGATGCCATTCCCGATTACTGTTCCTGAAGTAGCCGCAGCGATTGCAGCAGCTGACCGAATCGGACGGGAGTACAAAGCACGCCAGGAGGCAAAATAAATGAAAAAAATCATCAACCAAGCTGAACATGTTGTCATGGAAATGTGCAACGGGATTGCGCTTGCGCACCCGGAGCTAGAGTTCCTGAAAAAATATAAAGTGATTAAACGCAGAGAGATTCAGGCGGATAAAGTCAGCCTGATTAGCGGCGGCGGTAGCGGTCACGAGCCAGCACATGCTGGTTATGTCGGTAAAGGTATGCTGGATGCAGCGGTGTGCGGAGATGTATTCGCATCCCCTTCCCAAATCCAGGTATATCAAGCGATCAAAGCAACGGCAAGCAATAAAGGTACACTGCTTATCATCAAAAACTACAGCGGCGACATGATGAACTTCAAAAACGCAGCACATCTGGCTGAAGAAGATGGCATCAACGTGCAATATGTACGTGTGGAAGATGACATTGCTGTGCAAGACAGCTTGTATACGGTAGGACGCCGCGGTGTGGCTGGAACGGTTCTGGTTCATAAAATTGCCGGCGCAGCAGCAGAAGAAGGACGTAGCCTGGAAGAAGTGAAGGCTGTTGCCGAGAAAGCGGCGCAGAACGTGCGCAGTATCGGTTTTGGATTCACGTCTTGTACGGTTCCTGCCAAGGGAACACCAACTTTCGAAATCGCGGAAGACGAGATGGAGTTCGGGGTAGGTATCCATGGTGAGCCGGGTATTCGTCGTGAAAAAATTGTTTCTGCAGATGAGCTTGCAGGACGTATGGTGTCCGCATTGCTCAAAGATATGAAGCTGGATCAGGATGCGTCTGCCGAGATCGCTGTGCTTGTGAACGGTTTTGGTGCAACACCTCTGCAAGAGCTGTACCTGCTCAACAACTCGGTGCAACGTGAGCTTGCAGGACATGCAGGTCTTAACGTAGCGACGACATTTGTAGGCAACTACATGACCAGTATTGACATGGCGGGTGCATCGGTGACGCTTCTGAAGCTGGATGATGAGCTGAAAACGTTGTTGTTCAAGGAAAGCGACACGCCTGCATTTAAAGTATCCGGCCCTCCAGTGGCGCAAGTTTCTTATTCTGAAGCGCTCGAAGCAGTTGTGACTGAGGATGTTCAGGTATCCTATGAAGTGCAGACGGATGCATCAGCAGCTGTTGTTGAAAATAATCAGTTTTCACTGGATAACATGGTTTACCTGATCGATAAAATGGGTGAGATCATCATCAAGAACGAAGTGCCGTTCTGTGAACTGGATTCCCATGCCGGTGACGGTGATTTCGGAATGAGTGTAGCCAAAGGTTTCCGTCAATTGAAGCGCGAGTGGAACCACATCGTTAACGAAGAGAAAAAAGATATCGGTTCATTCCTCGATGCATGCTCTCTCGTCATCATGGAGTATTGCGGCGGAGCATCCGGCCCAATCTGGGGTTCGGCATTCCGTGCAGCGGGCAAAGCGGTAGGTGAGAAGCAACATTTGAATGTCGCTGATTTTGCTGAAATGATGCAGGCAGCGGTACAAGGCATTCAATCAACAGGTGAGCGTTCCTTCGGACGTGGAGCGGTTGTAGGGGATAAAACATTGATCGACGCACTCGTACCATGCGCAGATGCCTGGACGCAAAGTGCAGAGTCTGGCGATGACTTCAAAGCTGTGTTTGCCAAAGGTGCAGCCGCAGCGGTTGAAGGTGCGAAGAAAACCGAAGATATCGTAGCACGTATGGGACGCGCAGGTACGGTCGGTGACCGCAGTCTGGGATATCCGGATGCTGGCGCGTATGCGCTGGGTGTTATTTTCACCGAACTGTCCGAGTCTTTGAAGTAAGATAGAATTCATTAAAATAGCTTGAATGACGATATAGATTATACAGAACTATACAGAACCGAATTGACACAGGTGACGGCGCCGGAGTCCGGCGTCGTTATGTGTGCCTTTTTTAGGCCATAGTGAGTCAATATTTACATGTACTCATTTACATCGAATTTGAATTATTAAATTTATGTTTATTGTTGGCTTGTATTGTTAACTGCATTATGACATGCTGTTTCGCTCATTTCCTTGAGGGAAGCGTATGCATAGTGATATCTATTTATCTATATAATTTGAACTATTAAATTACACAATAACGGAGAGGACAGAAAAAACCTGAAGAAGCGAAGCGTTCGCCTTTATCACCGGATTTTCCCTTTTTAGAAGGGAATCAAAAAATCTGGGGATAACAGCGATCGGAAGGTTATTCTGTCATCGAAGTGCATGTGTAAATATATGGAGTTCAAGTTATATCGCATTTTATATTACTTAAAGGAGCCAACCAATGAGAACAGTCACATCATTCTTGAAAAAACCGCAGGGGTTGCTGGTTTTATCACTCGTTCTGGTTATTTTCGGCAGCTTGTTTGCCGGCATGTTCAACACATCCTTCTATTCCGTCAAGGTTAAAGAGATCAAATTCCAGGCCGATCACGGAACGTTATCGGGTCTGCTGTACATGCCAAAAGGTGCGGGTGCTGATGACAAAAGACCGGTTATCATTACAACGCATGGTTATTTGAACACAAAAGAAATGCAGGATGCACCTGCCATTGAGATGTCGAGACGTGGTTACATCGTGCTCGCACTCGATATGTATGATCATGGGGATTCCCGCTGGAGTGCACCTATTCCGGTGAAAGATATGTTCGGCACGTTCTGGATTTATTCTCAATTCGATGCGGCTAAATATATCTATGATCAGGATTTCACCAAAAAAGATGATAAAGGTAACGCATATGTTGCTGTGAGCGGTCACTCCATGGGCGGATTCTCGACATTGCTCTCCATGTACATGGACGAGATGACTTCATTGCAAACAGGACACCGCATGATCTATACAGGGATTTCTGTAGGCGCAGATTATTCGTATGCTGCTGCCGTAGCTCCGCAGGATCAGCTGCAAGCTGCTTTTGGTAGCCGTACAGTGGGTATGATTGCGGGTAAGTATGACGAGTTTTTCTTCAATAAATCCGACGAAGAGAAGACAGCCGCTGAAAAAGAAATCAAAGGTACTGTAATGCGTAAGGATTTTGCCGCAACCATCTCGGGTAAAGCATTCCTCGGACTCGCGGCAGATGCACCTAGAGCGGAAACGGACAAATTCACGGAAGTTAATTCCGGTGACTTGATGGTTGATGGCAAAGTGGTTCGGCCTTCGCAAACGGGCGAACACATCATGTTCACACCGAATCAGACTCACCCGTGGAACCATTTCTCGCCAACAACGACGGGACATCTGATCGACTTTTACGCGCATGCTTTCAATGGGGTAACGTCACCGAACCAGACCAATGTGAATCTGGGATCGGGAAATCAGATCTGGTGGGCGAAGGAAGCTTTTAACTTTGTAGCCTTGATCGGTTTCTTCCTGATGATCGTGCCTTTGATTACGTTGTTACTCAGACTGCCATTGCTGCGTAAAGCGGTTAGCAACGAGATCGCAACAGTTTCCGCTGCCGTAAGTGGCAAGCAAAAAACGATCTACTGGCTCGCGATTGCGTTCAGCACGCTGATCCCGGCCATTCTTTTCCCAACGCTAATGGATAAATCAGCAGACGGATTGAATGTATTGCGTGTCATTGTTCTGATCTTGTTGATCGTAAGTGTGCTTGGTGCAGTCATTGGATTTATCTTGGCTGGAAGCAAAAAGAATGATTATGCGGCAAGCCGCCGGATGAAAAATATCGGCGTAGGCAGCGTGCTGCTGGCCATTGTATCTCTGGTCATGTGGGTTGTGTTTAACTATGCGAGCAAAATTGTCGTTACAGGCACATACTTCAATGAACCAACGACGAACCAGATCGTATACTGGGCGTTGGTATCGGCGTTGATTATGATTCTGGTGACCTTTGCATTCCACTATTTCTCCAAAAAGGATGCAGGCACTCGTTTCAGTGATTACGGAATTAGCTTGAATATCGGCACCATCATTGCCAGCCTTGTAACAGCTGTACTGGCTATTGTAATCGGCTATGCACTACTGTTCGCGGTACAGGCGATCTTCGGAACGGACTTCCGGATCTGGACATTTGCGGTACGTACGTTTGAACAGGCACATTTCGTGACTGCACTGCGTTATGCACCACTGTTCCTGATCTATTACTTTGTGAGTGCCGTTGCACTGAACGCCAATACGCGCGGCAAACGCGGTGGTATGTTCCTTGCGATTGTACTGAATGTTGGCGGATTGGTATTGTGGATGCTGGCACAGTATGGCAAAGACTTTATGACAGGTGTGGCGCTGTATCCAACTCAAGCACTGAACGGCATTCTGTTGTTCGCGCTGGTGCCATGTCTGATCATCGCTGCCGTATACGCACGCAAATTGTTTGAGAAAACGAACAATGTATGGCTCGCGGCATTTGTGAATACGTTGCTGTTTACGATGGTGACCGTGGCGAATACCGTTCTCTTCTGGAACTTGGTTTAATGTGAAAAAAGATATGGCGTGGCCTTAGATTACACTTGACCACTCCGATGACTGACTATGCTTTCGATCGCTGTTATCCCCCGATTTTATTGAAGTTTTTCCTTAGGGGAAAATCGGGTTATAAAGGCGAACGCTCCGCTTCTCCGGCATTAGTCTGTCATCTCCGTTCCGGTGTAATCGATAGGAACTCCCATATCCAACGTTTTCAAATTAAACGTTGGATAGAATATAGACCGCTCTGTAGGCTTGGCTTACAGAGCGGTCTTTTTTGTGATACTACAAGTGATTAGAGTTAACCGAAATTGGCTTTAGCTATGGGAAATAGTGTAATCTGAGAGTAGATGTAACTTACTTGAACGAGAAGGGAACGAATCCATTCAATGACTCAAAAAATTTACTATGACGCTGCGTACACGCGCGAGTGGCATACACATATTACCAATCAAGTGACAAAAGAAGATGGCGTATACGTTACGCTCGCCGAGACGGCATTTTATCCGCATGGAGGCGGGCAACCGTGTGATCTGGGACGGATTGGCGGCATTGCGGTTATGGATGTGAACTTGGAAGACGGTGAAGTGTGGCATAAGCTGGAACGTTTCCCGGAGCAGGATGAAGTGCACTGTGAACTGGATTGGGAGCGAAGATTTGACCACATGCAGCAACATACGGGCCAGCATTTGTTATCGGCAATTACACTAAAACTGACGGATGCGATGACACTCAGTTTTCACCTGGGTACGGACTATGCAACGATTGATGTAGCTACAGAGACTCTTGACCCGGAACAACTGGCTGAAGTCGAGCAAGAGGTGAATCGGCAGATTGTTCGTAATGCTCCGGTTCGCTCATCTTGGGTTACCGCGGAAGAGGCGGCGCGACTGCCTTTAGTGAAGCAACCAACGGTGACGGAGGACATTCGCATCGTGGAGATTGAGGGTGTGGAATACAATGCTTGCGGTGGTACACATGTGGCGGCAACAGGCGAAATTGGCATCATTAAGTTGTTGAAAACGGAGAAGATCAAGAGTAACACACGAATTTATTTTAAATGCGGTACGAGAGCTTTGAACGAATTCGCGGCAATTCAGCAGGTGCTGAACGGCATTACGACCAAATTAAAGACAAGTCGGGACGAGCTTCTGGAGCGTATTGAGAAAATGGAACAGGAGCAGAAACAGCTGCAAAGCGAGCTGAATGCTGTAAAATCCACCAACGACGCTTACTATGCAGAGGAACTGCTTGCGGCACGTGAAGGGCTGGTTATTGCCCAGATTTTCGAGGACAAATCACTCAAGGACATGCAAAGCCTGGCTACCAAACTTACGGAAGAGCATGAAGGTTTGGTGCTGTTTGCCAGCATCTCGGAAGCGAAGGTTGTGCTGGCACAGAATGGACAGCCGCCAGAATGGGCGTGCGGGCCGTTTTTCAAAGGAAATCTCGGGGCTTACCAAGGCAAAGGTGGCGGCAGCGAGAAAATAGCTCAGGCAGGATTTGCGAGCAGTGAGGATGCGCTTGCGTTTTACGAATTCACCAAGGAGCAGCTTGGACACCATTCCTAAAGGTTGAAGGAGGCGGAAGCATGACTGAACGTATTCCATGTGTACGCGAAGGATGCGACCATATGGTTTTACCAGCAACAGCAGCTAAAACAGGTGGGTATTGTATGCCTTGTAAACAGGAGATGGAACGGGAGGCACACCAGCGTTATATTGAGGCGAATCGGCGCGATGTCAATCTGTATGAGGGCATTACGGATGCGGTGCAGATTCTGAAAATCATGCATGAACCTCGGACATATAACGAACTTATTCGATATGTACCGTATAGGTACTCCATGGAACAAGTGTATCTGTCCCTTACAGCAGAGCAGCAACATGAGATGAAGCGTTACGCAATGGAGTTGATCCGCTCAGATGATGAGGACGGCGGTAAGGATATTTTGCTGTATCTTGTTTGTTATCATGATCTGCCCTTGACGTCGGAAATTCCTGAACTTTTGGAGCGGGATATCGTTTATCCAGCAGTTTTATTCAAAAGCGCCTCTGGCGAGACGCGAGATCATCTGATTCAGCAGGTGAACAACGATGGGGAGAATCGTAACCACTTTCTGATCATGCTGGCTTATATCGGTGACGAAGTGGTTGTACAACAGTTCTTGCAGTGGAGGGAGGCTCCGCCCCTGTGGGTCAGCGAGCTGTATATCGCACCTGAGCGTTACACGTTGCAGGCGGGTTGGGAGTTAACCGAAGAAGGTCAACGCAGAGAATTGTTCATCACCCCGAGTTATTCATTGTATGAAGCAGAACACAGTGATGTAGAGGCAGGCGAGAGTGAGAACCTGAATGGTTCTCCGATTTCTTTACTTGTGCCAAGCTCCAAGCTTTGTCCATGGTGTGGTAGTTCATTTATCAGCTTAATGAATTTACATGTGAAACATCCATCGCTTCGGTCTGTTCACTGGAACTCTCCACAACTTGATGTGCAGACTTGCTTGGTATGCAGCAGTTACAGCGTGGTGTACATGGAAATGGATGCAGAAGGGAATCCGATCTGGAGCAAGTATAATGTGAAGCCCGACGGATTTGATGAAATTGATGTAGAAGAGATGAGCGTAGATGTTTCGGGAGTTAGCTCGAGTAGCTTAGATGTAGGTAGCCTTGCTGGCGAGGGAGAATGGTCAGGAGGGGCGCAGGAGCAGGTACAGCGACGTTGGTTCCGTATCGCGTCGGAACCACGTCAGCCTTATCATGGCAGTGAGTGGGCAATGGAACCTTCTATATCACAGGTTGGGGGTCACCCCGGCTGGGTGCAAGATGCAGATTATCCAATATGTCCAGCCTGCTCTGCTACGATGAAAGCTATCGGACAGTTGGACGGTGAGATGATTCAGGAGAATGGGGAAGGTGTGTATTACATGTTTGCGTGTGAGCCATGCCAGATGACAGCAGTATCGTATCAGCAATCATAATATAATCCACCCACTTTCTTATCGTTTTTCAGCATGAAGTGACTGTTGTCATAAAACCTGACATCGTTGTAATATATAATCATTGATCAGCTTCGTGGAGAGAGATAAATTACAAAATGTTGGCAGGAGTGGGAACGATGGAAATAAGAGTGGATGATTTGAATGGAGATCAGGTAAAAGCGCTAATCGCGGAACATTTGATGGGCATGGCAGCGGATTCGCCGCCGGAAAGTATACATGCACTGAATCTGGATGGACTGAAGAAACCCGAGATTACGTTCTGGTGTGCATGGGACGGAGAGGAACTGCTCGGTTGCGGGGCGATCAAGGAACTGAACGCGGAGCATGCTGAACTGAAATCGATGCGTACGGCTGCCGCCCACTTGCGTAAAGGGGTAGCCCGCCACATTTTGATGCACATCATTGCAGAGGCGACAACTCGCGGATATCAGCGTATCAGTCTGGAGACAGGCTCAATGGATTCTTTTATCCCGGCACGCAAGCTGTATGAAGACTTTGGTTTTGCATATTGCGAGCCGTTTGCGGACTATATTTTAGACCCGAATAGTACATTTATGACCAAAGTTATTGGATAACCTTATAGATGATGAATCTAAACGGAAACAGCCAGTCTCTCTAGTATAGGGAGGCTGGTTTTTGACGTTTATTTATGTGTTGAAGTGTTTATGGATTTGAAGAAAAAATGAAACATTTGATACAGTTCATACAGCGTAAAAAGTGATAAACTAAAATTCGGGGTTTGAACGCTGTGACGCACCAAAGAATGGAGAGTGCAGGAGAATGCTCTACTGGTGGTTTGAAGGAATGAACCCATTGTTCGTTGGATTCGTATTGTGTCCCATATTGGCTGTGATTCTGGGTGTGTGCTGGTATGCTTCGAAATGGTGCAGTAGGACAATTGCTTTGGGTATATCTCTTTTGCTGCCTTTGCTGTATATCACCAGTGATTGGGGGACGTTTACCGCCAATCTGGATGCATGGCTACTTTATGGAATAGGGTATAGTTTGATAACATGGGCAACATACCGATTACTTTGTACACTTAAAGGGTATAAATCATAGGCATGTCATAAGTTTGGGATGAATTGGCCATACAGATTGGGTGGGCTGTTTCATCATGGATAGGGTATACTGGACTTTATATTGCTCAAAAATAGACAAGGATTACAGACGTTTTTGTACCTCAGGAGGATTTCAATTGGCTCAGACTCAGACGGAAGAATCATTACAGAAAAAATTAAAACCCAGACACATTACCTTTATGGCGATGGGTGGTGTTATTGGGACAGGCATTTTTAAAGGCAGTGCAGGTACGATTGGACTTGCAGGCCCAGGTGTTATTGTAACGTACATTTTTGCCGGACTGTTGTTGCTTGTGGTTATGGCTGCGATGGCAGAGATGGCTACGGTGTACAAGAACAGAAATATGAAAGATTTTGTACAGGAAGCGTTCGGTAGTCGAGTTTCGTTTATTATGGGATGGATGTACTGTTTCTTGTGGTTATCGGTATGTGTCATCGAGGTTATTGCTGCGGGCAGTTTCCTGCAATATTGGTTCGCGGACGTACCACTATGGATGCTCAGTTTGGCGTGTGCGGCATTTATTATATTGGTGAATTTGCTCAGCGTGGGTGTGTTCGGTGAGTTTGAGTTTTGGCTGGCCGGGATCAAAATTGCGATGATTATTATTTTTATCGTGCTCGGGGCAGGGCTGATCTTTGGTATTATTCCAAGTGACAACACACCATATTTACAAAACTACACGCAGGCGGGTGGGTTCTTCCCGAACGGATTGACATCGATCTTCTCTGCACTGCTTGTGGTTATGTTCTCGTATGGAGGATCGGAGCTGATCGGCCTGACCTTGACGGAAACGGAAAATGCGGAGAAAGTGATGCCCAAGATCGTGGGCAATTTCATGTTCAGAATCATTTTGTTCTTCACGTTGCCGATTCTGATTATCTGTGGTCTGATTCCTTGGAACGAGATTGGGCCGGAAAGCAGCCCGTTTGTACAGGTACTGGCATCAACTGGCCTGCCGGGTGCTGCACATATTATGAACTTTATATTGGTGACGGCGGTGCTGTCCGCAGCGAACTCGGGTATCTACGGGGCATCCCGCATGATGCATTCTATGGCCGTCGGCGGGGAGGCGCCTAAAGCACTCGCCAAAACCAACCGCAACGGTAGCCCGATTAATACGTTGCTGGTGTGTACCGTTGTTCTGCTGGCAGGTTCCTTGTTAGGACTGTTTGCCCAAGATCAGCTGTTTAGAGTGTTACTTGCTGTTCCGGGATTTGTCGTGATTCTGGTCTGGATCTGCATCGCTGCTTCTCAGCTGAAATTACGTAAAAAGTATCCGGTTCAGCCTACATTCAAGGTATGGGGATTCCCTTATATCACCGGGGCGGTTGTCTTGATCCTGAGCGTCATTGCTCTGATGTTTGTGTTTGATGAAGGCAACCGGTTCAGTATTAGCATCTGTCTCGGTGTACTTGCATTGCTGACGATCTGGTCTTTGATTCGATTCCGCAAGATGAATAACAAATCAGCTTAAAGAGGCTAAGTAAAAACAAGGTACAGATGATCTCACATTGTTGAGATGTCTGTACCTTTTTTGATAAGCATATCTATGTTGTTTCTTAGAAAAAGATGATGTTTGATTGTACTGATGACTTTAACAGATTAATTTATTTTCCTACATACTTATCCATAAAACGGTCCACTCTTGCAAAATACTCCGTTGGATAATGATTGATAGCATCAATGTGTTCGGTATTTGCTGGATACCATACCTCTGCATTCGGGTTATCCTTCAAGTTCTCAAAGATCTTTTCTGAATTTGTATAACTGATCTGTTGATCTCCAGTACCGTGAATGAGCATAACCGGTTTATTCTGCATCTTCTTCACTGAATCCATAGGCGACACAGAATCAAGATCAACGTCGAAGGCCCAATTAGCCATCCATGTGGAGGTATAACCGAATGGGAATGCTGGTAAACCGGAGAATACAGGCAGACCCTCTCTTAAAAATAAACCGGCATTACGAAACGGACTATCCGCCACGACAGCCTCAATATCATCACTTTCACTTGTAGCTAGCAGGGATGTCGCAGCACCCATAGAGAAGCCAATGACCCCAATATGCTCGCCTGCCTCGCCTCTGGATTTCAAATAATCAACAGCTGCAAGCAGGTCATATTTCTCACGCAGACCGAGTGTGATCATCTCGCCATCGGATTTACCTTGTGCACTGAGATCAAAGGCCAATATATTATAACCTTTCGGGATAAAATGCTCTGCCAATTTTGGCGTACGTCCCTTGACGAGACGATTACTTGTATATCCATGCACGACAATAAGCGTTTTGTTACTTGCTTTGCCTGAAGAAATGTTCGCCGGGAAGAAGGTACCTCTTATCGTATTATCACTTTTTAAACTTTTGAACTCAACGACCTCATAGGGCGTTCTATCCATGTTCAATTCATAGCTGACATTCGTATCTCTTGGATGGTGTAAGAGGATGTCTACGACTTTATAAGATATGAAGAACACAACACTTAAGATAAGTACGAGTGCAATCGCCAGGCTCCATAATAGTTTCTTATGTTTTTTAATGCGATCTTTAAATGTCGAATCGAGTTCGATCGACGGTTGTTGTTGATTCATTTTATTTCCTCCAGTGTTAGTTCTTGCTGTGTTGCACGGGGGCAAACAAATAATAGGCGTGTGCCTTCAGGTTTTCCCATTCCGGATGATGAACAATATCTTCTCCGAGAGTTAACGCCACTCCATTTAAGAAGGAGATGTAGCTCCGTGAGATCATGGCCGGTGAGAAACCTGGGTTGAATTCTCTCATGGATTGTCCTTCTGCATAAACGGATTCAATCTTGTCTGTCATTACTTTTATACTATCCAGAACCTTCTGAGTAAGCTCCGGGAACCTTATTCGTTGTCCCAATACAGACTGAACAAGTCGTAACTCATTGGTGTAGAAGTAAATATGATCGAATTGGTCTTTGACCATATTTTTAAGTAATTCGGCTGGCGTTCCGTTTTGTTGCAGCAGAGCAAGTGATTTCTTCTGGATATCTTCAAGCGGTTCCAGGACAGCTGCATGAAACAAAGCTTCTTTGTTTGGAAAATACTGAAATATGGTTCCAGAAGTCACACCGATATTTTTAGCAATAAGAGCCGTTGTGGTGTTTGAATATCCATTTTCAGCAAACAAGATGACAGCTTCCTCCAAGATGCGCTTACGTCGCTCAAGCCGTTTCTCTTCATTAACTGTTCTAGCCACAAAAATTCTCCTTTCTTTTATCTGAACATTAATTAATTAACTGATCAATTAATTAATAATATAGCCGAATCTATCTTATATGACAATAGTAAGTTTTGAATCGGTTCAGTGGGGGGGCATCTAGGTCACAAAGACTGTTACAAATAGGGCGTACTGGGGGTAATAGGAACTAAAGGATTAAGTCAGGAGTCTCTACGAAAAGAATTTCAATCCAGTTATACTGAATCCCATGTGCTGGTGGATGAACTGGCATATATGAAACACAGAATCTTCGTGTAACAACGAAATACATAATTAGAACGATATCGATAACGAGGTACACCATGACAACGATTAAAGTAACCCCGGAACAGCTATTGTCCGTTTCAAAACAGTTCGCCACAGCCCAAAGTCAGATTGCTCAGATGAATCACATCTTGAAACAACAGCTGTTCGAAATTGAAAGGCAGTGGAACGGGAGCACCAAGGAACGATTTTATGCTGATTTCATCGCGGCGCAACGAGTGATGGACAACTTCTGTTCACTCTCCCTCTCGATTGCCAAAACGCTTGAAGGACATGCGGAGAAATTCAGACTGGCGGATCAGCAGACTACGCAATCCTACGATGCCAATTGCGCGCCGCCTCCACCGGATGAATGCCGGGCTCCCACTGTAGACAATCGTAATGCTTTTCAAAAATCGGTGGATAGTTTGAAAGAACTGGGTACTGGTTTTATGCAGGCTGCAGATGACCGCTACCAGAAGCGTTACGACAGTGTCGGCGGATTTCTGGACTATTGGACGTTTGGTATCCCAAGTGGTCTGGTGGAAGGTTACATGGATAGAGCGGATAAAGCCTTTAATTCTGCCAATGATACAGCCAATTGGCTGACATTTGGCATCCATGGTACAATCCGTGAAGCGATATTCCCCACGAATGCCTGGTCCAGCGAACATTGGGCCAATATGATGGGCATGGGAGGCATGATGGTCGGCGGTGGCCTCACCGCTAAGATGATCAAACCGCATAATTTACTGACCTCGTCAGGAGGCGGTACCAATGTTAGTGCGCTTAATCGTTCGATGGAGGCGGGGGAAAAGGTGGAAGTTCATCGTCAAATTTCTTCAGATGGATTGAGGAATGAAATTGAACTTACTAAGGCGCAGAAAATAGAATTGGTTGATTATGCAAAAAAATTGGATTTTCCTGAGGATAATATTGTATTTAGGGATAATTGGAATACAGGTATGATGTATGACAGATTGTATATAAATACGGATGTTTTACCTGGTGCTTCCCCTGGAATAGGAACTACAAGTGCTAATAGCCGTGTCTCAGGTAAGGCAACTCTAGCTCACGAGATTGTGGGACACTATGAAGCATATTTAAATGGGAAAGCATTTAAACTTTATGATGTCGATCCTGCAACATATTCCAGAAATTTTGCTCTAGATGAAGCTCAGGCTAGTATTAGAGCGGCTAGATTTGCTCCTGATTTGACATCAATTGAAAGAGTGACATTACTGCGAGATGCAATTACAAGACTTAGAAACAGTGGACTTCGTATTAGAGAAGTTAAGGATGAACTATTTATACAAAGTAGATAATTGGAGGAGAGTCTTGAATGGAAAAGTTAATGGAGGTTGGCGATGTTTTTGAATCCAATGGAAACGGAACCGTTATTGTTGGAAATGAACCTGTCCTTACAGCTATAGAGAAGATTGGTGACGATATTGTGTTGCAAATTTCTGAGCATGAAATGCTGAATCTGAGAGTTGTTTCGGTTCAAATATCCAACTCACCAAATGATAAAAAAATGGTGGGCATATGTTTAGGTAACTCGATCAATCCTGCAGATATACCAATAGGTTCAACAGTATATGTTTTTTAATCGTTCCAAGTAACTACAGGCCTCCAACTACCATGTTGGAGTTTTTCTTTGCCTGAAATCCTCTAAAAACCTCGTTAAATAACTCTTTTTAAAGTCCCTAATACCAAAGCGAATACGGAAATGATAACGTTTTTATGTAAATCCAATATTTTCTTGCGTAATTCGACATATTCGTATACTATTTTCCCATACTTAGTGCTTCAAACATATGTTTTTTGGGTACGGCCTAGTCAAAAAGGCTTGGGTTCGTGGGGAGGAAGAGGGAGCAAATGATCGGTTTTTTCAGGAAACGTCTGGTTGTGCGCATTGCGGCTATTGTTACACTGGTCATTACGATTATAGCTGCGGGAAGTATGCTGACGCAGATCGCTAATGTGAAACTTGCTGCGCAGGGGGCTATCACAAGCTACAATATTCAGATTGCCGAGAGTTATGTGAAGCAATTGGATACAGCATCATATGTGGACTTTGCCAAGGACCCCAAGGAAAATGAGGAGTATCTTCGTATTCGGGATGAATTGGATGATTTTCGAGTGCGTATTGGTGCTATGTATGTGTATTTCGTTAAAATTGATGATAAAGGAACGCCGCTGATCATGGTGGATGGCATGAAGGATGCGGATAAAGCTTCAGCAATTAACGAAGTAACGGACATTCCTCCAGATGCGGTGCAGAAGTTGCTACAAGGGGAAACAGCAAGTTCGCCGATCATTAACAATCCAGAGTACGGTAATTATATTTCTTCCTACGCTCCAATTCTGAATAGCAACGGTACTCTTGCGGGTGTAATTGGTATCGATACAGGGATTTCTGTTATCGGAGGTATCGAAACCGATATTTTGAGATCAAGTCTGCCGTTGTATGTAATCCTACTGCTCGCTACTCTTGCAGGTATTGCTATAGTGATGTGGTTTATCGTTAGAGGACTGCGCCCTCTACATCCGCTGAAATCAAGTGTGGAAAAGATGGCACAAGGTGAGCTTGCCGAAGCTAATCGCATTTTGACAGCCTATCGTTTGAAGAGCAGAGATGAGATCGGAACAACGTATCAGGCGATGATACATATGTCTGGGAATTTAAATAAAATAGTAAGTGACATGGTTGGAGGAGTAGCTTTAACAACCGAATTGTTATCCGAATCCACGAAAGAGTTTAATCGGAGTACCGAAGAGATGCTCGCGATGAGTAAAACAGTGGATCGTGCCGTTGAGGAAATAAGACAAGGTGCGCATACACAGAAGCAGAGTGCAAGTGACAGTGCGCATGCTATGGAAGAGATTGCAAAAGGCATTAACGATATATCTGAATCCTCCAATGTGGTATCGGATGCGGCAACAATGGCGCTGACTACGGCGGAATCGGGGCAGCAACGCATGACGATTATGAAGAAACAGATGGAAAACATCTCTGCAGTATCTGGAGAGGTTACCACGATGGTGCAGGTGTTAAACAACTATTCTACTGAAATTGGTGGTGCACTGCATACGGTACGTGACTTCGCAAGTCAAACCAAACTGCTCGCGCTTAATGCCTCCATTGAGGCTGCACATGCGGGTGAGCATGGAAAGGGTTTTGCGGTTGTGGCAGAAGAAGTGAGGAAACTTGCCGAAGCCTCCAGTTCGTCTATGGAACGAATCTCGGACTTATTACTTCGTATTGAACAGGAGTCACAGCAGATAGGTTCCCGAATGGGGGTTACTACCCAGGAGATTGGTCAGGGGGTCGTATTTACAACTGAAGCAGAGCAAGCCTTCTCACAAGTCGTGGATGCGTTCCAACTAGTTACCCAGCGTATACAGGAGGTCTCTGCTGCGGCTGAAGAAATTACGGCCGGATCGGAAGAGGCGGCAGCTTCGGTCAACACGATTTCACAGATTTCCGCAGGCGTGTCGGATCACTCGGATGAGATATACCGTTTGATGCAGGATCAATCGGTGATGTTCCGTAAGGTGGCCGAAACGTCTACGATGCTGGAACAGCAGACGCATGAGATGAGTGAAGCGGTGAAAAAGGTGAAGGTGTAAGTGAAGCGGCAACTAAATTTAGAGGAAATAAGTAAAGTGCTCCGCCACATGGCGAAGCGCTTTTTTTTTGCTAGGGGCATATAACCTATATACATGAACAGCAGATCATAGATGACCGAGTTCTATCGCTTGCTTGAAGCGCCGGGCAAATTGTTCTGCCGCAGCCGCAGCCTCCCTGAATTCCGTCTGAACAAATCCGATCTGCATTTTGGGCTGCTGGATCTCGGTAATTTCGACCATCTTAATTAACCCCTCTTTCCAAAGCGGGTGTTGGTGAAAGGAAAAATCATGCCCAATAGTCGCGGCAATATTATTGGTTAACACGGTGCTGATAGCCTCCGAATTATTGGTCTTAAATAAGATGGATAAAGGCCCATATTCGTAGGTGAACTCCTGCAGAAAATCTTCAATGAAACCGTCCCGATATAACGCTAGATTATAGTCTTTTAGTTGCTCTGGAGTCACGCGTGCGTGCTTAGCCAGTTCAGACAGTTGATGGGTGCATACAACAAGCTTGCTCGAATACATCGGTGTAAAATGTAACCCATCCAATTCGCGCAGTTGTTTCGCGTAAATGGCGATAAAGCCCAGATGGGTTTTATTATTGCGGATGTCCTCAATGATCTCCATGGAACCTTTCTCTTCAATCGATAATCTCAGTTGTGAATGATCTCGTTTCATATCTGCTGCCGACTGCACCAAGTAAGGCATAACACTCGGGAAAGTAGCCACATGAAGATCACCGGTCAATGTAGATGTCGTTGCATTTAGTGATTTCAATTCATCAATTCGCTGCAAAATGTCCAGCGCTTTGGCGATAAATTGTTTACCCTCCGGCGTGGGATGAGTGCCTTGTCTGGATCGCTCGAATAGAACCAGCCCCAGCTCTTTTTCCAGGCGATGAACCGATTGACTGATCGCAGATTGCGTGACATGAAGATGCTCCGATGCGGCGGAGAACGATTGCGTTTTGGCGATTTCGACAACGTATTCGAGTTGTTCCAGATTCATGCGATCATCCCTTGTTAGCATTAGTATAAGTAATGTTAACATAAGTATCTATAAATATGAATAATGGTTGAATAGCGATATAATATATAGACAAGCAGAACATTCTTGTATTAATAGTTTAGATAAAAGGGGATGTACAGAATGAAGGCAGCAGTATGGTATGGTCATAAAGACGTGCGTGTGGAAGATCGTGAGGTTCCGGTTGCAAAGTCTGGCCAGGTGCAGATCAAAGTCGAGTATGCCGGAATCTGCGGTAGTGACTTACACGCGTATCATCATGGTGTAGGTATTCAAGAGGGAGAGAATCATCCGCTTTCAGGACAAAAAGCACCACTGACACTGGGACATGAGTTTGCAGGAACGGTAAGCGCTCTAGGTGATCATGTAAACGGTGTCAACATTGGCGATCGCGTAGTGGTGGAACCTCTCTACCATTGTGGAACGTGTGAGTACTGTATTCAAGGTAGATACAATCAGTGTACTCAATTTGGTTTTGTCGGATTGAACGGGGATGGCGGTTTTGCCGAATATGTAGTAGTCGAGGCTTATATGGTACACCCGATTCCAGATCAAGTATCCTTTGAAGAAGGGGCGCTTGTTGAACCGACTGCTGTTGCTTTTCATGCCGTACGTCACAGTAAGCTGAAAGTGGGAAATAAGGTTGCTGTATACGGAGCTGGGCCGATTGGTTTGCTGACCATCTTGTCAGCCAAAGCAGCTGGGGCATCTGAAGTGTACGCTGTCGATGTATTCGAAGATCGTCTGGAACTGGCGGCTAAACTTGGCGCAATTCCGGTAAATAGCAGTAAGGTGGATGCAACACAGGTCATTACGCAGCAATCCGGTGGAATCGATGTTGCGTATGAAGCGGCTGGAGTTCAACCGACGATGGACAGTGCTGTATCCGTGATTAAAAAAGGTGGGGAAGTTGTGGTGATCGCCGCAATTCCGAACCCACTTCACGTAAACTTTTTCGACATGCTGGTAAAAGAAGCGAATCTGACAGCTACACTGGCCTACCGACATATCTTCCCTGAGGTCATCTCACTCATTGCTGAAGGCGCACTCGATGTGAAGCAGGTAATCACCAAGAAAATTAAGCTGCATGATGTTGTGCAGGACGGACTTGAGCTGTTGATGAGCGACAAGAGTCATGCTAAGATTCTGATTGAGATTGGTGGTTAAGCTCGGGATCAACATGATAATCATGTAACTAATCATGTAACGCTAAGATATCAGGTTTAAACGAGAGGGCTGTTCCTCTTGTCATCTACAGATGGCAGGAGAATAGCCCTATGTTTTATGGTATAAAGAGACATAATATTCTCCAGAATGCAAGAATACTTTTAATAAACCTTGTAAATCCGCACGTCTATGTTGTCCGTTAAGGCCCTATCTTATCTTATTTTATCTCGTAACGATAGCAGATTGCCTGCCCTCCGCCCTCCACGGGACTGAACTCCGGATCTTCAATAAAGCCAAAACGTTCATATAACCGGATGGCATTAACCATCTGACTACCCGTATAGAGATAAACTGCATTTTTGCCCAGCTCCTTCGTGGAATCCACACACCGCTGAAGCAGCTCACGCGCAATGCCATGTCCTCTCCACTCGGGATCAACGCCGAGTAGACGAATAAATGGATAATCAATCGGCAGATCAAAATTCGGGTAGGCTTTATGTGCCGTTTCAAATAACTGAACGGTACCGACAATCCGATCTTCGATCTTGGCTACCCATAATTCAGTCAAGTATGGATTGTCCACGGATTCGCGGATATCTTTCAGGTAGGCTTCCCAACGATCCGATTGCTCAAACGAGCTCTGGTATTCCGCGTAACTGGCAACCAGAATGTCAACAATCTCAGCATGGTCAGCTGGGGAAGCGGGATGAATCGTAATGGCAGCCGTCGTCATATCTAAATTCTCCTTTTCTTATGAGTAAAGTGGGGAATAGTATTTCCTTGCATTATAACACAAGGGATTCAATCCTCTATATTAGAATCTTCTATAAGCGATTTCAACATTTCTATATCTTTTTTACAACCGATTCAGCTGTGTACTGTATAGATGATTGCGATATTCGGTTGGCGTACTTGCCTCGTGTTGCTTGAAGGTACGCAGAAACAGCTTGTAATCACGAAAGCCGCATTGGGCTGCAATCTCTTTCACACTGGCATTGGTATTGAGCAACAGTCGTTTGGCACGGCGCATGCGTTCGGTGAGAATATACGTTTTGAGTCCGATCCCCTTTTCCCGCTTCACCATTTTGGAAATGTAGTCCTTGTTGAAATTAAAATTCTCCGCAATCTCACTCACCGTAATATTCAGATGCAGATGGATATCGACCCACTTACAGATATGATCCACCACGGCGTTATGCTGGCGATAGTCTGAGCGCAGGTTACGTTCCATTTCTTTGAGAAGTAATAGCGCAGCAGCATCCGCCTCTTCGGACGAGAAGGAAGATACATGCAATAACTGCTTGAACAGTTGATTTGCCATAGAAGGAATCTGAATGGTTGAAAGAGTTGGAAAGTCACAGAATAAGCCAGGTGCTGTACCGTAATGTATCCAGTAGAAGCTCACAGGTGCGTCACTAATCTGGTAACCATAATGCGTTCGGCCCGCCTTTAAAAATAAAAGATCATCCGCACGAACAACGTATCGTTTGTCCTCCTCCGCAATATACATCTCACCTTCCAGCATCAAAATGATCTCATGAACCGGCATGCTTCGACGCATATGACTCCAGTTGCCCTCTGATATGAATTTTCCACATAAATAGTGCTCCAATGGTTTTGACATAGAACGGATTTATCCACCTTTTCTTGGATTCTGAGTCTGCTGTAACTGTAGTTTATTTGATAATATGAGGACATTCAAGGGTGAAAGCTAGATGGCAGAGATAAGTTCTAGCCGGAGTGGAACACGGATTTTATCCTTTATCTCTAAACACAGCCCTACTAAAAGAAAAGAAACCATATGAAGTTATTTCATATGCCAAAGGAGCGAGCCACATGATCGATACGAGAAAAGGATTTCTGGGCCCCTCACAGGTTAACTTGCTGAAAGGTCCATTTCAAACGTCACAACATATCGGTGAACGTTACTTGTTATCACTGGAGATTGACCGCTTTCTGGCTCCATGTTATGAAGCCCACGGATTAACACCACGCAAGGAACGATATGCAGGCTGGGAGGCACGCTCGATTAGCGGACATTCCCTCGGACATTACATGTCGGCTCTCGCGGTGACGTATCAGGCGACGGGTAATTCTACTTTAAAGCAAACGCTCGATTATGCTGTGAATGAACTGGCGGCAATTCAACAGACGACGGGCAGCGGATATATCGGAGGTTTGTCCGAGGACGCTTTCCGTATGGCTTTTCGTGCGGAGAACATTGGCGGATTTAACATCGGCGAATATTGGGTTCCGTGGTACAGCGTACATAAAATCTATCGCGGTCTGATTGACGCCTATCAAATGACGGGCAATGAGCAGGCGCTTGAGGTGGTTGCACGTTTTGCGGATTGGGCAGTGACGGGACTGAGTGCCATGACCGAGGAGCAGATCCAGACGATGCTGATGTCTGAGCATGGCGGGATGAACGAAGTGTTTGCCCAATTGTACGGGATTACAGGAAACTCAGCCTATCTGAGGGCTGCCCGTCAATTCACGCACCAACTCATTCTGGAACCGCTGGAGCAGGAGCGGGATGAGTTGCAAGGAAGGCATGCCAACACCCAGATTCCGAAAGTTATTGGCGCAGCCGAAATATACAATCAAGACCCTGCACGGACATCGTACCGGACAGCGGCACAATTTTTCTGGGATACAACCGTGAAGCATCGTTCTTATGTCTTTGGCGCGACGAGCATATCCGAGCATTATGAAGCAAAGGGCATGGAGAGCCTTGGCATCAAAACCGGGGAGAGTTGCTGTACGCACAACATGATGCATCTGACCAAGCAGCTGTTTGCCTGGAACCGGGACAGTGCCTACATGGACTATTATGAGAATGCAGTCTATAACCATATCCTTGGCACGCAAGACCCGGATACGGGCAACAAAACCTATTTTGCCTCCACCCTGCAAGGGCATTACAAAATCTACGGCACACATGATACGGCTTGGTGGTGCTGTACCGGATCAGGCATGGAGAACCCGGGAAAGTATGCAGAAGCTATCTATTATGAGGATGAACAAGACTTGTATGTGAACCTCTACATCGCTTCCGAGCTGGAGTGGGCATCACAGGGACTGAACTTAAAGCTGGAAACGGACTTCCCCTATTCGGAAAAAGCAACCCTGACAATCACCGAAGGCAGCGCCTCGGCTTGTCTAAGACTACGCGTGCCGTCCTGGCTCCAGGAGCCGATGACGGCAACTGTAGGCGGGGATTCGGCTCAGTCGTATACACGTCTGGAACCCGGCTATCTGTCCATCGATCGCACTTGGTCAGCGGGCGATACGATTACTATTACGCTACCGATGGCACTGCGTAAATATACAGCACGGGATGATGCCCACAAGGTAGCATTCCAGTATGGCCCGATTGTGTTAGCTGGTGCGCTTGGCAGTGAAGGACTTCCCGAGGATACCATTATCGACGAAACTGCACTGAATCCAAAAACAGCTCCCGTACCCATTATCCAAACGGAAGAAGAGGATGTGAGCAAGTGGATCAAGGTTGTCGATAAAGAGACGCTTACATTTGAGCTTAGTGAGGAAGTGACATCTACGGTTGAAGCGGTGAAACTAATTCCGTTCTATGAGGTGCATCATGAGTTCTATACGGTGTATTGGGCGTTGAATGATGAAGGGGATGCGCTGGAGAAAGCGTTGAACGATATCACCATCGATAGCGTGCAGCCGGATGGTCAGCAGGATGAGATCGGGCATCAATTGGAGAGCAACTGCCGCGGGGAGCAATATAATGGCTCCGGTACAGACGGACGCAACAGGCTGTATATGTGGCGTGAGGCTTACGGAGTAAACGAAGCAGCATTCGGCTACCACTTGGCTGTAGACTCGGGTGCTATAAACTATTTGTGCGTAGCCTACTGGGGCGGGGATTATTTGCATTTTGACCGAGAGGGAATTCGATATGAGCGGCAGTTTAACATTTTGGTGGATGGTACAGTTGTCGGGGAACAACGCATTCATATGAACAAGATCGGAGAGGTATTCCGTGTCAGCTATGAGATTCCGGAAGAGGTCACCAGAGGCAAGGAGAGCGTGACCATAACATTCCAGGCAATCGGGGACAAGGGCTGTGCGGGAAAAGTGACAGAGGTTCGTACAACACGTAGCAGACCGAATTCTTTAGTGTGAGCGTCCAGTAACAACAAATCATCTGTACACCAAATAGCGTCATCTGTGATCGTTAGCCTGATGGGTAGTGAGTAGGTGGATTCAGATGTGACGAACAATAACGTACACAAGACGAAATGGGAGTATTCGCCGTTTCGTCTTTTTGGCGTGCAATTCCCTCAAGAAATCTTTTTCTCGCAGCGCATCCTACTCCAGCCCGCTAAGACAAGTCTATATAAAAAATGACACGTAACCTGATTTTCCACGTATTACCGGATAACATTTCATTTACCACTAACGCGCCTCCGTAGTTCCTGGTTGTCCAGCAGTTCTTCTAAACAGCAAGTTGTGAAGCTCGTTCTGTTTTGTCCGTGAAAAGGATAATGGGATAAGCTCTATCCACGTATATTACTATGAAGAATACTGCTCCGACATCATAGCTTATGGAGTACAGTACCAATACCAGCGCGAGTTCTCTTTTAAATATCTGGCAAGAATCATTTAAAGATCTTTCAAATCCACTGGACAATCACTCAAACTACAAGTCAAACATCTACTTTATAGCGCTCTAATATTAACGTAAATATCCCTTCCATTTTCCAATCCTATCCACCTGAGAGCGTTCACATCATGTACAATAAGAAGATGAGAGACAGGGAATATACGACATTTAATCCTAATATCTAACATGAAAGGAGGCCTTAGGATCGACCATGACCAGGTACATACAATTGTTTGGGCTCATCATCGGCATCGTGGCCGTGAATGTTCTGGCCTTCTCCCCGGGTTTTGCTGGACTTGGATTCGGAGAGAATGCGTTCCAGACCGCACTTTCCGTGACGCTACTCTTCGGAAGCGTACTTGCACTTTTCTATGGCAGTTACAATGTATTGTTCAAACAGCCGGTGGTTTTACCCGTGAGACAGATCGAAACCCATGAAGATTATGTAGAAGCTTTATCTTTTTACAGACGCATCAAAATCCTTGAAGAAGATATTACGCTGGGGCTGTCCCAACTGAACCGGATGAAAAAAAAGAAAGAGACATTGATGAATGTGCTTCATCAACGTTTTGACCCCGGCGAGCTGAGTTTTAAGAAATTCGCTTCGGTCACGGAAGAGGTAGAGAAGCTGTTATATCTGAACATTCGCAGCATACTGAATCGACTGAACGTCTTCGATGAAGCCGATTATGCCAGCATGATGAAAGCCAAATCGCCTGCGATCCCGCAGAGGATTTTTCAGGAGAAAACGAAAGTGTACAACGATTACCTGACCTACGTGAAGGATTCACTTCACACGAATGAAGAGATTTTATTGAAGCTGGATCAGCTGTTGCTGGAGATATCGCGCCTGGACAGTGTTGAAGCTGGAGATATTGAGCAGATGCCTTGTATGCAGGAGATTGATCAGTTAATCAAGCACACCAAATTATATAGACAGTGAGGGGTTGCACCTATGGCAAAGAAGGGAAAGTTTTTTCTCATATCCATGATCATGTTAGTCCTAGTATTTGGTCTCGTTTATGGAGGAATCACACTGACATCGAACTTTGGCAAGTCTACCACACAGGTCACGACCGAAAATGCAGGTAAGGAACTTGGCAAATTGTACGCGGACATTGCACCAGCTACGGCGGAACCGGTGAAAGGACAGATTGATCTTGATCCGGTTGATGTTGCAGAATCCCTTCCGGACATTTCCAAATTCCCGGTTACAGTGAAGAACACCACCAATGATTTCGTCGAAATTTTCTCCTCCACCGAGAAGTCGGGTAGTGGCGTGGATGGATGGTTAACCGAGGTCGCAAAGGCATTTAACCAAGCGAACATCACGGCCGGCGGCAAACAGGTATCGGTCAAAATCCGTAATATTGCTTCCGGTACCGCAACGGATTACATCAAGTCCGGTAAGTATGTGCCCGATGCCTTCACCCCGTCCAATGAGTTGTGGGGCGAGATGGTGGAAGCCAGCGGAGTGAAGACGAAGCTCATCTCGAAGCGGCTTGTTGGCAACGTACCGGGAATCGTCATCTCCAAAGCCAAATATGATGCACTGGTGAACACCTACGGCTCTGTAAATGTCAAAACGATAACCGAAGCTATTGCCAATAATGAGCTTACGATGGGCTATACCGACCCGTTTGCCAGTTCTACAGGACTGAACTTTCTGGTTACCGCATTAAATACGTATGACAGCGCGAATCCGCTGGGCGAGAAAGCCATTCAAGGCTTTGAAAAATTCCAGGCGAACGTGCCATTCACTGCATCCACCACGATTCAGATGAGGGAAGCGGCCAAGTCGGGCAGACTGGATGCCTTTGTACTGGAGTATCAGACCTATGTGAATACAGCTGATCTGAAGAGCGGATATGTGTTTACCCCATTCGGTGTAAGACATGACAGCCCGCTATATGCTCTTGGTCAACTGCCGCAGAACAAACAGGAGATCATCCAGAAGTTTGCTGATTTTGTCACGCAAGATCAGTATCAGAAAAAGGCAGTAGAGTTCGGATTCAACGGCCTGCAAGATTACAAATCGGAGCTGGCTACGGTGGATGGTGGAACATTGCTGTCCGCGCAGAAAGTCTGGAAAGAGAAGAAGAACGGCAGTAATCCAATTGCCGCTGTGTTTGTAACGGACGTATCCGGGAGTATGGCGGGGGAACCGCTTAACCGTCTTAAAGAATCTTTGCGCAAAGGCCAGAAGTATCTCGGTACCGACAACAGCATTGGCTTGGTTTCTTACTCCAGCGATGTAACCGTGAACCTGCCGATTGCCAAATATGATACGAACCAGCAATCCATGTTTGTCGGAACGGTGGATAGTTTGCAAGCAAGTGGGGGAACAGCGACATTCGACGGCATCGTGGTTGCAATGAAAATGCTGGAGGATTACAAAGCAGCCAACCCTAACGTGAAACCGCTGATTTTTGTTCTGAGTGATGGCGAGACGAACGAAGGACATTCGCTCAAAGATATTCGAGACCTGGTGGAGACGTACAAAGTGCCGATCTACACGATTGGATATAACGCCGACATCAAAGCCCTGGAGAGCATCTCCAGCATTAACGAGGCGGCGAGCATTAATGCGGACACCGACGATGTTGTCTACAAAATCGGAAACCTGTTTAACGTACAGATGTAAGTCTATATTAACGTTCAGATGTAAGCAGATACGGATGTAACTAAAAGGGGGAACTGTGAATGTCGTTTACGATGGAAATACCGAGCCAGAAGGAAATTCAGAAGGTGATTGAAGAAGAGATCAAACCGGTGCCCGCCGAGGTCGCGGAATTGCAACTGGTAGCAACTTCGAATGTGGATATGATTATGAACCTGGACCTCGAATCTCTGGAGAAGCGCAAAGAAATTTTGCAATCCATCGACGGCTTTGGCATGAACACCATGCGATCCTCTTCCGAGAAAAACGCGCTGCTTCAAGTCTCCGTTGGACATCTGTCCAAGACGGGAGACGAGGGCGGTCAGGTCGCCAAAGGCTTGACCGAGCTGCATATGCAACTGAAGGATCTCGACCCAAGCGTGGTCGATTTCGCCAAAACAGGCTTTCTGGGCAAGCTGTTCAACCCGCTGCGCGCGTATTTCCTCAAGTACCAGAAAGCCGACGCCGTCATCGCCGACATTGTCGTTTCACTCGACAAGGGCCGTGCCACGCTACGCAATGACAACACCACGCTTGAGATCGAGCAGCAGAGCCTGCGCGAACTAACCAAGCGGCTGCAGAAGGAGATCCAGCTTGGTATGTTAATGGATGAATCCATTGATACACAGATTGAGACAGCCAAGGTTCGCGGGGAAGACCACGAGAAAGTACGTTTTATTACCGAAGAAGTGTTGTTTCCACTGCGTCAGCGAGTCATGGATTTGCAACAGATGCTGGTCGTAAACCAACAGGGAATCATGGCGATTGAAGTGGTCATTCGCAACAACAAAGAGTTAATTCGTGGTGTGGATCGGGCGAAAAATGTGACGATCTCCGCGCTTAAGATTGCAGTCACCGTTGCCAGTGCACTATACAACCAGAAGATCGTCTTGCAGAAAATCGAATTGCTTAACCGTACCACGAATGATCTGATCGCTGGCACATCCAAAATGCTGAAAGATCAGGGAACAGCGATCCAGAAGCAGGCTTACGAAGCAAGTATTTCGGTGGATACGATGAAGCAAGCCTTTACGGATGTGCTGTCTGCGCTCGACTCCATCTCGGTCTACAAACAAGAGGCCTTGCCAAGAATGCGCGAGACGATCGGTCAGTTCCGTGAATTGGCGGAGAGCGGGGAACAGCAGATTCAGCGATTAGAAAAAGGACAGAAGCTTGGTCTGTAATTCACACTAAGTCATAAAGTCATATGCCCAACTGCTCTTAATAAAAGCGACCATATCCTGTTAATTAAACAGAAGATGGTCGCTTATTTATTTGCGCTATTGCGATGAGGACTCGTATCCAATTTCCACAGCATAATTGTACAGTGACTCTGTAGATTGCTCGACTAAAGCACGACCTGCATCAACTTTTGCATTCCCTTGTTGGAGTGTCTTGAGATTTACTTTGTTTCTGGAGAAGGCTTGCTTGTACAATATGTATCCTTCAAGCTGGAGGTAATGTCCTCTCACCAAATGTGTATGTAATCTTTTGATTTCCGGATTGGAGGACGTGATAAGTTTGGCCTTGGAGACCAGTTTCGTAAAATTTGGAACTACCGTATTCGCAAGTTTTAGATATATCGATTTTCGACTCGCTGTATTCCCTTCAGAAGCAATACTGTGCAAGGAGTCCACTGCTTTCTTTTCATAAGACAGTAGAGTTGAAAGCTGATCGAAATAGGTTTTTAACTCCGCTCGTGCTTGAATTAATGCCTGTTCTTCTTCAGACTCTTCGTCTGCGTCTGACTCGTCTGTTTGATCTTCATCATCCCAATATTCGTCCGGTATATCGTTAAAATCCCAATATGTAGAGAATTCTCCTTTGGCAGCATTGGCTTGAGGAGCAGGAAAGAGAAGCACCCCGCCAAGCAAAATGAAACTGGTCATTAATGAGATAATACTTGATTTTTTCATGTGAAATGTCACCTCCTTTTATCCTATTTCTGCACTCCTCTATAGTATACATGAAGCCGAGGGCGATCTCCTAGAACTAAAGTACAAAACGGTTGGTCCTTTTATTCAGGGTCAACCGTTTTTCAGACGTTGCATATAAACGACATAGGGGATAACGAGGACAAGAAACAACAGAGCTGCAATGAGGGATAGGAGCAGACCGCCATTAACGAGCATCCAGGCGCCCAGCGCCGCGCCAATGACAAAAATAAACCAAGATAGTGCCAGCACGGCCCATTCCGATGCAGGAGCTTTGCCACGTACAGCTTTGGCCAGAGCCTGACCGATCCCAAAAAGCGTACCCGATACAAAGCCTTTGCCTACATCTGCATGTGCAACCATCTGGTGCATCGTATTTTGCATGCCCATCGCCATAGTGAGCGGGAATATAATATAATGCGTGTGGAACAGGAGCGACAACAGGATTGCGAAGAGAAACAATACACACTCCACGCCCAAAATAAGGGTCAGATGCCATTTCCCCCATGACTCTGAAATGAAAGTGCCCACAAATGCTCCTGTAATAAATAAAAGAACGACAGTCCCTGTCATTGCCCATAACGCATAATCTGCTTCAAATAGAGCGATGCCCAGCTTGGTGCTGTTGCCGCTCATGAAGGATAAATACACTTTACCCAGCCCCAAATATCCAATGGAATCGATGAAACCGGCAAGCAGTACAAGAACGGAAGATAACAAAAGCCGGGAAAATCCCGGCTCTAAACGTTCTACCGTGTGTCCGATACTCTCGTTGTTAACGTTCGGGGAAGACGAGTCATGTACGGAATGCATAGGCATCTGTCCTCCAATTTCAGATAACCATAGGGTTCACTTAATCTAGCTTAAGTTTATGTTACCATTCCATTAACTGAGCTAATCTCCGGGAATGAACCTTGCAACACTCACGTATAGCCTTCTTGGTTATTTTCCCTTGTTCTGATCGGGTGCAATAAACAGCGTATCGTCAGGGAGCTGTTCTGCTTCCTCACGGGACATGCCTAGATTCGTGGAGAGCACGTCTACCGGATTGCCTGAGATCCACTCACTCAGATCAATAGCTTCATAGTGTCCACTGTTGAATCCAATGAGTACACGGCAGACATCATCACCCGTGTTTTTGATGTAGTGACCCGCACCCATCGGAGCGTACCCAACATCTCCAGCTTCGAATTGTTCAGTGACAGCCTGCCCTTCGGCGAGAAATACCGTCATTTCGGCACTGCCGCTAATGTAATACTGCCACTCATCCGCATTGGGATGCCAATGCAGTTCCCGCAGAGCGCCTGGTTGAAGCTCGATCAGAGAACCCGCCATCGTGGTGGAGATGGGGAAATCTTCGACGGTTACCGTACGCTGCGTACCGCCGCCTGGCGCGCGGCGTGGCTGTTTGGCATGCAAGGGATAACGATGCGGCGTGGTCAGTTCCGAGTTACGGCGATAAGTCGCAGAGGAGGAACTGTCATCGGGTACCGGGCCTTTGGCAAAATAGGCTTCGCCCTGATTGAGCTTGCCTGCTTGTTCGAGAGAGATACCAAGGTTCTGTGCCACGATATGATCTGGTGTCTGAGTCAGAAAGTCGGTAATACTGAACGTGTGATCCTCCGAAAAATCCCCATTGTCAAAAATCAAAATGAAGTGGCATTCGTCCGGCCCGAGTCCCTGGATGGAATGACCGTATCCGCGTGGGAAATACCATACATCTCCGGGTTCAAAGGTATCGGTATACGCGTGTCCGTCCGGATGGATAACGGTGGTACGACAGGAACCGCTGATCACATATGCCCACTCGGCCGCATTTGCATGCCAGTGCAGTTCACGCATGCCGCCTGGTTCCAGGCGCATGGATACTCCCGCAATACCGATGGATGCGGGGAAGTCATGAACCGAGGCTCCGCGAGTAATGCCGCCGGGACCGGTCCGAGGTTCTTTTTGCTCAAGACGATACTTGAAAGATTTCATCATCATTCCTCCTGCTTCAAATTTGAATTCACTAGACAATGTGTAAATAATTGAATAATAACTATATTATTATACCCATATTTTGAGAAATTATTCAGTTTTTAATCGTTGTGCGGGCGTATAATGAATAATTTTAAATAACTCTTCCGCCATGTACGTAGGACTGTGTTTGAAATCCTGTCTAATCCACTCCATGATCATGCCAAATATGGCATGAGACTGATAGCTTGCGAGCAGTTCCGGGTTAATATGGGGCGGGAAAGTATGAGTCAGATCCTGCAAAGACAGATCCCGCAGCACATCACAGATCATACGCTGAAAGCTGGATGAAGCTTCCGATTGCACAACGAGAGTGTAGAAATGGGCGTGCTGATGCACATGTGCGAAGATGGCAATGGCAGAAGAGGGCATTTGCCCCACCTGGAAATCCTCCATCCCCTCGTAAGGCTTGCGAAATGAAGTCACCAGATCCTGAGTCACATCATGCAGGATTTCGTTGAACAGATCTTCCTTGTATTGATAATGTCTGTAAAAGGTTCCCCGATTCAGATCAGCTTGCTGCACGATATCCGAAATGGAGATTTCCTTGAAATTTCGCTTCTGCATCAAATGAAGCAGTGCCTCCTTCAGGGCGGCTTTGGATTTTCGGATTCGCCGGTCCATGGCTTCTGATGGTTCAGACATTGGAATTCCTCCCGAGTGATATTTATTAAAAGATAACGTACAAACAGGTGAGAGCCTGTTGTTTAACGTACATTAGGAACGGTTTTTACTGATTGTATCGAAAAGCTATGACTTATTATACTAAGAATAAGAGATAATGAACATTTGTTTGTTATCTTTATGTAAACGAATACATTTTAAAGGAGGCATAATCAAATGAAACTTGAAAATAAAGTGGCCATTGTCACAGGTGCAGGATCAGGAATGGGCAAAGCCATTGCCACATTGTATGCACAAGAAGGAGCCAAGGTCGTTGTTTCCGATATTAACGAAGAAGCTGCTCAGGCTGTCGTTCAAGAGATTCAGGCAAACGGTGGAGAAGCCTTCGTTCTTCTGGCTAATGTAGCGAAAGAGGAAGATGTACAGCAACTTATTGATCAAACGGTGAGTAAATACGGTACAGTAGACATTCTGGTCAACAATGCGGGGATCATGGATGGGATGGAGCCAGCTGCGGATATTAGCGATGAGCGGTGGGAGAAGGTTTTTGCCGTGAACACAACAAGTGTGATGCGAACCACACGCAAAGTACTGCCAATTTTCCTGGAGAAACAGCAAGGGGTTATTGTGAATATTGCTTCAGCAGGGGGCTTGCACGGTGGACGGGCAGGAGCGGCATATACCGCTTCCAAACACGCTGTGGTGGGCTTTACCAAAAATACAGGATACATGTATGCCGAGCAAGGCATTCGTTGTAATGCCATTGCACCCGGAGCGGTTGCGACTAACATCGGGGCATCCATGACAGGCATTAACCCGTTCGGTGCGGGACGGCAGCAGCAGGGGATGGCGATCAACCCACGAGTAGGAACGAGTGAAGAGATTGCCAAAGTGGCTCTGTTCCTTGGATCGGATGAGTCCAGTTTTGTAAATGGGACCGTCATTACGGCTGATGCAGGCTGGAGTTCGTATTAATTTGTTGGTAAATTAATTGTGCTTAGGAACGGGAAATAGTACTGACGCTTAGCAAGGACAGGGAAATAAAGTGAAGAAAAAGCCGCAGAAATGCGGCTTCTTTGGCATCTGTGCTCATCACAGATCTTGCCTGAGTTGTTAAAAGGACAAACGTTTGCACTTCCCAAAAGATGAGGTAGAGCGCTTAACTCAGGAAGGGCTTTGCCTTCAAATATAGGGAGGACTCACGTACAATCAGGCGGTGCGGGATAATAACCGGGTTCTGAGCGAGAGGCTCGTTGCCGAGAATTTTTAGTAAAACCTGAACTGCGGTATACCCGAGCTGGTATGTGCCAATATCAATGGAACTGAGCGGAGGTGAAGCAAGTTCGGACAACGCGATATTGTTAAAACTGACCACACTGATATCCTCAGGCACTCGATATCCCAGCTCCGCAAGTGCTCTTAACACACCGAAAGCGACATTGTCATCGATAACTACAATGGCGGTAGGCCTGTCGGGCAGCGACATAAAAAGGGACATTGCCCGGAAGCCGCTTTCCTGTAAGAATTCACCCTCCACGATCCAGTCGTTCGTTGCCGTTAATCCGGATTCTTCAAGAGCCTTCCGATATCCACGCATGCGATCATGCGATAACGTAATATCAGGCGGGCCGCTCACAAAGCCGATGCGTGTGTGTCCCTGTGCAATAAGATGCTGCGTTGCATCATACGCGGTCTGCACATTATCGTTGTCGACCATAGGGGCATTCGGATGCGTCTCACTTCGGCCAATGAGAACAAACGGGAATTTTTCCTCTTCGAGAAAAGAGATGATGGGATCGTCCCGTTTGGAACCGAGCAACAGAATACCGTCGACCCTGCGACCATGCACGAGACGGGAAATGGCCTGTAATTCATCATCGGAGGACGTCTCGGTGGACAGCAGTAACTCATAGTTGTTACGAGTCGCGTGGGTAATAATGCCGCGCAACAACTCTCCAAAGAAATAATTTTGAAAAAGCTCCTCCGCAGGACGGGGCAGCATAATTCCAAGCGTCTGTGTTGTTTTGGATACAAGGCTCTTAGCCATCATATTGGGATGATAATTAAGTTCTTTCATAATTTGTTTAACTTTAAGAGATGTTTCCGTACTGATTCTGGGATGGCCTGAAATCACCCGTGACACTGTAGAAGGGGAAACACCCGCCAATTTGGCAATATCCTTGATCGTAATCATGTAAAAAACCCCTTCTGATTCAATCATTTCAACATTCTCCTATGGTAATGCAAAGGGTACCAGAAATCAATTGTTAACTCGTTAACCCGGAACGCAAGTGGAGCAAAATAAAGGAAGATAGAGTTAGATCAAGGAAATAGGAAATTACTGTGAACAAAATTCAGGATATGGTTAAATTTGAAGGAATACAGCTTGTGCAAACGTTTGTACAAATAAAGTTCGGTATTGTATGATGTGGTATATATTATAGCGCTTACATCATTGAATTTACATACTTTTAACTTATTTACCCCTACATATCGAATGCATCAGTGACATTGTGTTTCGTTTTGAGCAAACGTTTGTACAACGATTCACATGGAACACAAATCCTGACAATCTACGGCGTTTAAAGGGTGAAAAGCGCAAAATTTTCTTGAACTACACAGAGGGAAAGGGGACATTTCACATGAGAAAATGGCAAGGCACAGTTCTGTCCATCGGAATGGCTTTTACACTAGCTGCATGTTCAACCGGAGGAGGAGGAAGTTCTACTCCTGCAGCGCCAAGTGATAATCCAGAGGATACCGTGCAGCTGACTGCTGAGAATCTCCAGCCAGAAGAGGGCGCAACACTGGTGATCTGGGAGGATAAAAACCAGAGTAGCTTTATTCAGCAACGAGTCAAAAAATTCGAAGAAAAATATGGCGTCACGGTCAAAATGGAGGAATTACCGCCAACAGATCAGGTAACCAAGTTAACGACGGATGGCCCTGCCGGGCTTGCTGCGGATGTCGTTGTGTTCCCGCATGACAAGATTGGAAGCGCCTCGGAAGCAGGACTTATTTTGCCTAATGATATCTTCGAAGCTGAGACCACAGCTAATATCAGCGAGAATGCGCTGAAAGCGGTGACGTTCAAAGACATTTTATACGGATATCCGTACAGCGTCGAAACGTATGCCCTCTTTTACAACAAAGCCTTGTACCCTGAAGCACCGAAAAACTTTGATGAAATTATCGATTTTGCCAAAACGTTTAACAATACCAAATCCAATCAGTATGCGCTGATGTGGGAATTACAACAATTCTATTATAACTATGCTTTCCTAGCGTCTCAGGGTGGATATATCTTTGGGGACAACGGGATGGATAGCAGTGACCTCGGTTTGAACAACGAAGGAGCGCAGAAGGGGGGAGAATTCCTCCAAAAGCTGAAGGCTGAAGTGCTGCCGCTCAAGATGGGCGATGTGAACTACGATATCAAAAAGGGACTGTTCTCCAGCGGCAAGCTGGCCATGGATATTAACGGACCTTGGACCATTGCCGACTATCGCAACGCCGGAATTGATTTTGGAGTTGCTCCGCTTCCCGCTATTGATGGCAAGCCAATGACTTCCTTCTCGGGTGTCAAAGCCTATTACGTCAATGCGTTTACCCAGTATCCTAATGCTTCCAAGTTGCTGGCCGCATTCCTCTCGAACGAAGAAGCCCAGATGGAGAACTTTGACATGAACGGTACGCTTCCAGCGAACAAAAATGTGGCGGCAGACGCCAAAGTACAGGAAGATCCGATCAACAAAGCCTTCCTTGAACAATTCAACAACTCAACACCGATGCCTTCCCTTCCAGCCATGGACAGTGTATGGGGACCTATATCGTCAGCTATTACAGATATTTGGGATAGCGGCAAGGATGTGAAAGCCTCCCTTGACAATGCTGTGAAACAGATTAAGGAGAGCCTGGCAACCACACAATAATGACGAAACAGCGATGACACGAATGAACGGTGAACGATGAATGATACCAAACGGAGAGGAGGGAGCATATGCGGCAACAGCATGTCCCGGTGTCTGCCCAGCCCAATCGGGAAAATCAGCACCGGATGACAGCAGCCATATGCTCCATCATACTGCAAGGTCTCGGACAGTTATACAATCGGCAGTGGATTAAAGGTATTATTCTATTGCTGCTGGAGGGAGCAGGGCTTGCATACCTGCTTCCTCGGCTGTCCCAAGCGGTATGGGGAATATGGACACTGGGGGAGAATACACAGCGTTTTGTGAAAGTGAATGGTTCAACGGTGCTTCAAAAGGGCGACCATTCTATCTTTTTGTTGCTTGACGGAATTATTGTGCTGCTGGTCTTTTTTGTGTTTGTGCTTGTTTACATTCTGAATATCCGGGATGCGTATATGACTGGACTTGCAAGAGAGCAAGGGAAACCGACGCTGGGAGCCGCGGCAACGATGCGCAATGTGATGGACAAAAATTTTCCGTATCTGTTCCTGTCCATCCCGGCACTGGGTATTCTGTTTTTTACCATCATGCCGATTCTGTTCACCGTTACGATTGCGTTTACGAACTATGCCGCACCGGATCATATTCCACCAGCCAAACTGGTGGACTGGGTAGGGTTCAAAACATTTACGGATCTGATCCAGCTCAAATCCTGGAGCCAGACGTTCTACGGGGTGCTCACCTGGACAGTCATCTGGGCAGTCTTGGCAACAGTAACCACGTACTTCGGCGGAGTGCTTGTAGCATTGTTAATTGAACAGAAAGGCATCCGCTTCAAAAAGTTGTGGCGTACTATTTTTATTTTGCCTTATGCCATTCCACAGATTATCTCGCTGCTACTGATGCGCAATCTGTTCAACGGTCAGTTTGGACCGATCAATACGTATATGCGAGCATTCGGACTGGAAGGCTTGCCTTGGCTGACGGACCCGTTCTGGGCCAAAGTTACTGTCATTGTCGTCAACATGTGGATCGGTATTCCGGTCAGCATGGTGCTCATTTTGGGTGTGCTTACCGCTATTCCGCGTGATTTGTATGAGGCAGCCGAAGTGGATGGCGCTTCAGCATTCCAGAAGTTCAAGATTATTACGATGCCGTTCATTTTATTTGCCACGACACCGGTTCTGATTATGCAGTTTGCCGGAAACTTCAACAACTTCAACGTCATTTTCCTGTTAACGAACGGTAACCCGCTTCGCGGAGACTATCAGTATGCAGGGGCAACAGATTTGCTGGTGACCTGGCTCTACAAACTCACGCTAGACAATAATAAATTCAACATGGCTTCTGCGGTAGGTATTATCATCTTCCTGATTATTGCTACCTTCTCCATCTGGAATTTCCGCCGCTCCAAATCATTCAAGGAGGAGGACATGATCCAATGAAGAAACGCAACAATCCGATTCGTTTGACGCTTAGTTACGTGCTTTTAGTGATTATTGCCGTCGTATCCGTATATCCGGTTTTATGGATTTTTCTGTCGTCCCTGCGTCCCGGCGCGGCATTGTTCAGTGAACGCTTATGGCCGGAAAGTTTCACTCTTTCTCACTATGGAGAGCTGTTTAACAATCCGTCCTTTATGTACGGCAGATGGTATATGAATACGCTGAAAATCGCATTCTTCACGATGATTTTCTCTACATTAATGGTGACGCTGGGCATGTACGCGTTATCCCGGTTCCGTTTTCGGGGGCGTAAAACGATTCTGTCCACCATGCTCATTCTGGGCATGTTTCCAAGTTTCATGAGCATGATTGCCATCTATATTATTTTGCTGCAAATCAAACTGCTCGACACGCATGCTGCGCTTATTCTGGTCTATTCCTCAGGGGCAGTGCTGGGCGGATTCATCGTCAAAGGTTTCTTTGACACCATCCCGCGCAGTCTGGATGAAGCAGCTCGTATCGATGGTGCCAGTCATCTGCGTGTGTTCACAAGCATCATCCTCCCATTATCCAAGCCGATGCTAACTTACGTCGCCTTAACCAGTTTCACGGGGGCGTGGATGGATTTTATTTTTGCCCGACTCGTGCTGCGTACCAAAGAAAATTGGACTCTGGCTGTAGGAATGTGGGATCTCGTGAATCGATATCAGGACAGTAACTTCACGATGTTTGCTGCAGGAGCTGTACTGATTGCTATTCCAATTACTTTGTTGTTTGTATTCCTGCAACGTTTCCTCGTTCAGGGGCTGACCACAGGGGCGTCCAAAGGGTAAGAAGACACCGTGCCTTCAACAGCATAGTCAGCCGCAGCAATGGCAAGATAAGCCGCAGTTGCGGCAATTCAACCAGGCACTTCCGCAACGTCATGTCTTTGTTGACTGACCATGCTTCGGAAGTGTCTGCTTGTGCTTAGGGGTATGTAGAATTAAATCCAGGCTTTCTGATTAAGGCTTGCTTGTCGAGGGCTTCTAATGAAGAAAAAGGAGGAAGGTGATGTATGGGCATGAACCCTTCCAGTGAGCCTGAAGCTACAGTCTATCCAGGGGGACAAGCTACTCTGCAGAGCAGTGAAGCTCCGCGCACCCTATGGCGTAACAGGACGTTCCGCAGAATCCTGTACGGGTATGGCATATCTGTTTTTGGTGACTGTTTTAATAGTATTGCCATCAGCCTGTGGGTACTTCAGACAACGGGCAGTGCTAAGAGCATGGCTGCTGTGCAGATCTGCAATATGGTGGTCAGTTTTCTATTTGGATCAGTAGCGGGTACGGTGGCCGATCGGCTGGATCGAAGGAAGCTGATGCTGGCTTCAGACGTGTTTCGCGGTGTGATCGCTTTGCTGGTTGCAGTTAGCCTGTTCAGCTGGCATGTACCTTTTCCTGTATTGCTGTTATTGCTCTCTTTATCGATGTTTTCCAGTTTGTTTCAGGCTCCAGCATTTCATGCTTCCGCTGCGAGCATCGTGGGTAAAGAGCACATCCAGCAGGCAACGGGTACCATTCATCTGGTGGACAATCTGGCTCGTATAAGTGGTTTGGCGGCCGCCGGGGTCGCTGTAGCTGTGTTCGGCGGTTTTGTCGCCATCCTGATCACGGGGGCAACTTTCCTATTGTCTGCAATCTGTGTGCTGCTGGCAGGGCGTTTTCCACAGGTGATGCGTGCCAGTGGTGACCCGAAATCTTTTGCACAGGCGTGGCGCAGTTCGTTTGCTTACATCTATCGGAGTCGACTCATTCGTTCTATTGTATTACTCAATCCGCTGATACTTCTCTTTTTCATGTCAGCGATGATGCTTATTCAGGTGATGGCTGTTAACGTATGGAAGGCAAATCCAGTTCAATTCGGGTTGATCGAGACCTGTATTCCGCTGGGATACATGATTGGATCAGGAGTGTTGATCGCTTCGGGAAAAAGATTGAAACATCGCGGGCGCTGGGTCTTTATCGGCTTACTTGTGTTAGGGCCTGTTTATATGCTTATGGCGAATGTATCCTCGCCTCTCATGGCCTTGCCGCTTATCATAGGTGGAGGAGCCATGTTTGCCTGTTGCACGATGCTCACCCAGATTATGCTTCGCACCGCTGTGCCAGATGAGATGCAGGGTAGCGTTTATGGTGTCGTTGGCACCATTACAAGTACAGCGCCGATTCTGGGGCTGACAGTAGTCTCGATCTTTGCGGATCACTGGGGTGCCGCCGCCGTATTGGAAGGCGTAGGGATGATGTTGCTTGCAACAGGAATCGTTGCCATCACAACCTTGAAGTCCATTCGAACCTATACTTAGATATTCATACAAATGAAGACAGGCGGTTTTTTCAACAAGATCTTAACGAAACATTCTCTATCACAAATCCGATCACATAGCAAAACCCGGAATATACGCTACATTTGCGTATTCCGGGTTAGCTTGTGTATTCAATGATATGAAGTTCTTACTGCCAGTTCACCGTAACGGTGGCTGTTCCGCTTGCTGGTGTAGTGAATGTGTGGTTAGAACCGGTTTCCCATGTAATCGTTGAACCGTTTTTCTTGAAAAATTTGAACTCCAGCTGTTTGCCTGCCGGTACGCTGACATCATAGTACCAGGTTGGGTATTGATGGATGACCTGATTGAATGCTGGTCCAATGGCAGTGGAACCGGTGCTCCAGTTGCCAAGCTCGGCTACATTGCCTGTCAGATAGAGGTTCTGTCCAAGCGTTGTGGACGCATTGTTTACGACGAAGCGAACGGTGACCTGATCGCCAGTCAGGATGGTGAAGTTGTTGTAAGCATTGCTGTTTACTCCGCTCGCGGCAACTTTGACTGCATAGTTGCCAGCGGCAACGGAAGGGATGGTTACTTTAATCTGTGTATCTTCCCAAGACGTAATCGCTGCTCCGGTAACCGCTGTAGTGCCGAAGTAGACCGTGCCTTTCGTCGAGCCGAATCCACGGCCATCAATTGTCACCACATTACCGGGTTTCCCCATAACCGGACCAACATGACCGATGGTTGGTGTTGTTTCGGCAGTTGTGTATTGCCATACTGCCGTTGCGCCCGCAGCAAGGGTAAAGTTATTAATACTGCCGTTCGTGGAGGTGATGTTATTTCCGTTCAGCACCCCGCCAAGTACATCCGTGTATGAGCCTGTAGGCAGGGAAGTACTTAATCCTGTAATGCTTGCTGACGTGGAAAGATTGCGGTTTACCGCGACAACGGCTACGCTCTTGCCGAATTTACGCTCATAAACATATACATCATTATTAATCCAGCGCTGCTGTGTGGAACCGTAGGCAATGGCCGGATTGGATTTGCGCAGAGGCGCGAGTTTACTTATGACGTTAAAAGCTGTAGTGGATTTGGAGAACGAAGGCATTTTGGCACGGTTATCCGGATCGCCATTCCCCGTCAAATACTGTTCAGTACCATAGTAGATGGCAGGCACACCACGTGAAGTCAATGTGAAGGCCAAAGCCTGTTCCAGACGGCGATTGTTGACCGCACTTGTTTTGAAACGATCCATATCATGGTTGTCGATAAACGTCACCTGATCGTTCACTTGGTTGTAGTCCGTAGCTGTACTGTTAATCATGGAATCCAGTGCGTACATGTTGGACGTGTTATCACGGAACACATTACGCACCGCAGAGTTAAAGCGGAAGTCGAGCAGGCTCATACCAGACTTGTTAGCAAAATCCGTGTTATCTGCATCGGATGCAGCTGATCCCAGGAACCATTCTCCAAAAGTGAACACGGGTTTGTGTGCGTAGATGGAGGACATCCAGCTCTTTTGCCAGCCGAGAGGCATATGTTTTACCGCATCCACCCGAATACCGTCAACGCCCATATCAAGCCACAGTTTGATCGCATCTTTGAAGTATTTGTCGATGGTCGCATTATTGTGGTTGAAGTCGGCCAGGTCATACAGATTTTTGTAGATGCCGTTCTCTAGGGAAGAGAAGTCGGAGCCGCCATTGTGATGGAAGTACCCGTTGGTATCATTGGTATAACCGCCTACCAGTGTACCGTTATCGTACAGTCTGCCATTTTCGGCAAAAGAGGTGTCGGTTTCCATCGCTGGAGAGGTGTGATTCGGTGCAAAGTCAATGACAATCTTGATGCCTTTGGCATGAGCCGTCGTAATCAGGTTCTGAAAATCCGCCATCGTGCCGAAGTATGGATTGGTCTTTTTGAAGTCTCGAGCCCAGTAGCCGTGGTAGGCAGTATTGGTTACGCCGCTATAGTTGATCGTCGCAAAAATATTTTCGACAGGCTGGGAGATCCACAACGCTGTGACACCCAGATCACTGAAATAGTTATCGTTGATTTTGTTGATTAACCCTTGCCAGTCTCCGCCGCAGTACAGCTTCAAATTGCTGCATGTGGCATCATAAGCAGCTCCGGTGGGGTTGTTGGAGGGATTGCCATCCAAAAAGCGATCCGTAAATACTTGGTAAATCACATCAGTACTGAAGCTCTGTTTGTTGGTCACAGCGGTGTCCGGATCGGCGTATACAGCGGAAGCTGGCAAGAACGGCAGGGCGCTGCCGGCAAGCAAGCCGAGGGTCAGTGTAGTGCTGAGGAATGCGCGTTTGGCCAGTTGAAACATGGTAATCCACCCTTCGTGAATGTAGTAGTTTTTGATAAACAACCAACGGACTTTGAATTATAGCGCTTACAATAGTACAGGTTGATTCACTGAGATGTTTGGATTCCTCCTTCCAGGCGCAAACGCAGGCAACCCCGGTATCTCCATGGGGAGTTACCGGGGTTGTCCTAAACCACTGGGGTTTAAAAGCATAGCCCTCGAGTTATGATCACAACGCTATCTTAAGAAAATTTGGTTTTTATGTCAATAACTTTTTTCTGAGTATTTTTTTTCTATTTTTATATTTACAAAAGTATCCCGCTCGATTTAAACTATTCGCAGATTCAATCAAATTAAGGGCTATGCTTTCCGGATCAGCTTGTAATTCAGCTGACCTATCCGGGACAACCCCGTCTCTCCTGAGGCGGGGTTGTTTGTTGTCACCTAGGATTCACAGCAGAATCCGGGGGAGGTTTGCTTAGTTAGTTTGTCCTGAGGGAAAAGGAAGAGAGAGGCGGTTGATGGCAGTGAGCACAGGATCTGTTATAGCGTGTCTGAAAAACATTCAGGCATCGCAGCTCGGCAATAAGAGAAACATTTACGTATATCTTCCGCCAGGTTACGAGGAGCAGATTGAACGGCATTACCCGGTGTTGTACGTTCATGCAGGACAGCGGGCTTTTGGGCCATCCAGTCCGGGAAACGAAACGTGGCAACTTGACCTGGCAGCAGATGAACTCATCTCTGCTGGCCGGATTGAACCCATCATTATTGTTGCCATTGCCCACGTTCGTCCGGTTACCCGCAACGAGTTCTATCACTACGTTGATGCTGAGCAGGAAGCAATCGGCATAGGAGGCTCCGGAATTGAATACGAGCAATTTATTATTGATGAGCTTAAACCGATGATTGATCAGCGATACCGGACAAAGAGAGATAGAGATAACACGGGATTACTCGGTTCCTCGGCGGCTGCATTATGCACCTTGCATATCGGGATGCGTCATCCAGATGTGTTTGGCAAGCTGATCATGATGTCTCCGTACTTTGTGGATGCACAATTGGATGAACAAGCTGAGAATGGACTGCGGGAGAAAAACATGTACCGACTGCCGGATACCATTCCGGATGTGAACATGTGGGTGGATATTGGAGACACCGAAGGACTGTTCCTGCCTGAACAGGTGAGAAGGGTTGTACAGAAGATGCTGGATCAGGGAGCGGATGCAAAAAAGCTGGCTTACTTCGAACAGGCAGACGCTTGCCATCAGGAAGCGGATTGGGGAGCGCGTGTGCAATTCCCCCTGTTGTACATGTTCGGCCAAGAAGGGCAACCGACTTCACTAGAGCTGTGTGGCAGAGATGTCATCGGACTGAAAGGTGGGATGCAGGTAAGGGTTCAGGCGCGGCTCCAGTGTGATAACGGTCTGAGTCAGACCTTGCTAAGCGGAGAGTTTGTTTCAAGCCATCCCGAAGTTCTTCAGGTTCTTGCAGATGGTACGCTGATTCCTCAGGCCATAGGGAGTGCTACGATTACGCTGGAATCGGGTGATTTAACGGCTACACGAGATTACAGGGTTATATCTGAACTAACCCCCGTTGTACAGGTCTGTATGCAGGCAAAGCTTACACCAACTTTCAGATCATCGGAGCCATGGGAAAAATTCATCTACGGCGGGATGGGCATGAAGCTCATGCATGCAGGTGATGGTCACTATGAAGGCTGTTATCATATTCCGCGAGACAGTGGCTTCTCTTTCCGTTTTACCCGTGGTTTCCGGCAATTCGAGACGGATCAGGAAGGCAATCCCATAGCCAATCGAATATTTCGTGCAATCGAAGACATGTCTCTCCACTATCATATTCAGGCTTGGGGCAGTGCATCTGCCAAAGTAGAAATAGGAGGCTCCCTCAAATGATAATCCATTCCTTCGCTCCAACACTGGACATCCCTTACTATTATCCATGCAATTTCCCCTTGATTCATGAAGTGCTTGAGCGGCAGGGTTCCGTTTCAAGTCTTGCCATGCTGGCTGCCAGCCGATTATATACGCTGCCATCATGCGAAGATAACGGCTTGGTGAAGACTTATTTTCACAAGCTGGATTATGAGGAACCGATCTGGAAGATTAACGACCAGCGGGAGCTGGGCAGCTTTGAGGAAGGAAAAGTGCTGATCCGGCAGCAGCTTGAAACGGGCAGACTTTTTTTGGCCACAGGCACCAGCTACCATCTGCCTTATTGCGACGACTATCACAATCCCGAGTATATTAACAAACATGTCAAACAAGGCTCAAGGCATTACCTGATGGATCATTGGCTTGCCGTGTATGGCATGGATGAAGACCACATGTATGTCTACGACCCTGTGTTTTACAAGTTTAAAGGCAAGGTGGAGCATGCAGCTTTCCATGATTTTTGGAGAGGGCATCAGACGATCCCTGAACTTGCGGAGGTTAAACGGAAGGAGACGCTACGAACCTACGGAACAACGGATATTCAGGCCAAAGTCCTGCTGGATTCGCAGGGGTACCGGGAGATGCTGGCCCAGGCATTGACTACTCAGGTACATGAATTTTTGACAGGTAGAACGATCATGGAGGGAGCACGGCGTTTTTATTTTGGACATGCTGTCTCTACCAGTCTGATCGATGCACTGGAAGGAAATTTAGGAGGGAATGCAGAGAGCGAAGCGCGAATATCGGGTCTGCTTTTTGATATGCGGTGGAGTCGATATTATTTCCGGGACGTGCTCAAGGAGTCTGCTGAGTGGCTGGGTGCGCCGCTTGACCAATACGCCAAGGAATATGAGAACATCATTCTCCGATGGGAAAAGGCCAATAGTTTGCTTCAGGTGGCAAGGTTGAAGCAGCGTGAAGGGTGGCAAGCTCAGTTGTCAGGTGTAGTGCAAGAGCTAGCCGCAGATGAATACAACTGGTATTCGTCGTTAAGAAAAGCACTTCCTCAAGCTTCCACATATCCGCGGCAATCCCAAACAGATATAGACAACGAAAATGAACACAAGGCTGCCCTGCTACGCATTGTACTGGATAGCTGTCGGGAGCTGAATGCTTATCATAACACATTCATTGCCTTGGATGAGGGCGGTAATGCACCACTATATGGTCGGGATGGACGACTGAATTCACTGGAACTGGTGTCTTTACTGGCTGTGGTAGAGCAGGGCATTGAAGAGCATTGGGGAAGAGGCCTGGGGAACGCTCTCGCCGAGATTGCTGCTGCTTCCTTGCCGGAAAGTCCGTATCAGACGGTCGGCTCGCTGGTGAATTATCTTGCACAGCAGCAGACCTTGGGCAGTGATGGGGAGGGTGTGAGGTGATTGATTTTTTGCTAGAGCGCTTTACCGCTCACATGCAGCACCCGGCGTTTATTTGGGAGGAGCAAGAGTACAGTTACGATTGGCTGGTTCGTCAGATTTTTCTCATGGGAGAATGGATCGAGAGAGAGAGGATATCGGGGCGGGTTGTCACATTGGAAGAGGACTATTCTCCCTATGCAGCATCGGCAATGCTGGCATTGCTTGGAGCAGGGTGCATCGTGCTTCCGATCGACCGTAATTTGGTCGAAGCGAAACGGGACGAGTACGTAAAGCTTGCACATGTAGCTGTACGCTTGGGTGTAGACGCAGGCAAGCTTTTGGTGAGACAGATGAGCGAGACTCATGAAGAAGAAGCGATGCCGTCCATTTTGACTGAATTGCGACTGGAGCAGGTGGGCGGATTAGTTCTGTTCTCCTCAGGTTCGACGGGAGTAAGTAAGGCGACGGTTCACCGGGCAGACCGGTTGTTACAGGCCTTTCGACGTCAGGTGCGTCCGCTACGTACTATCCCTTTTATGATGTTTGACCACATCGGCGGGGTGAATACCATGCTACAATCGCTATCCAGCGGCGGGTGTCTGTGTATTGTGATGAACCGTACTCCGGAGGAAGTGTGTCATACCATTCAGAAACATCGTGTACAGGCACTGCCCGTATCCCCGACATTTATGAATCTGCTGCTTTTGGGAAAACAAGATGAGCATTACGACCTTTCCAGCCTGGAAGTGGTCTCTTATGGCTCGGAAGTAATGCCTGAGTCGGTTTTGGAAGCCTGGACTCGGCGCTTTCCGAGGATCAGGACGATTCAAGCTTACGGCATGTCCGAATTGGGGATTTTACCAACACGTTCTAAAGAACCGGGTTCGCTGTTATTTTCCATTCAGGATGACGAGGTGAAGTGTCGGCTTGTAGATGGGGAGTTACAGATTTATACCGCAACGGCAATGATGGGTTACCTGAATGCTCCGTCTCCTTTTACAGAAGACGGTTGGTTGCGAACGGGAGATGAGGCAGTGGTGGAGGAAGGATATATCCGCATTCTGGGTCGGCGTTCCGAGATTATTAACGTAGGTGGCTGGAAGGTGTACCCTGCCGAAGTGGAGAGTGTGCTTGAAGAGATGGATGGCATTGAAGCGGCGGTAGTTACGGGAGAAGTGAGCGGGATAACAGGCCAGCAGGTGAAAGCGACAGTGCGACTCGCTAATCCTAGTTCACTGAAAGAGCTTCGCAGGGCTATATGGGCCTATTGCCAAGACAAACTGCCTGCATACAAAATTCCGCAGAAAATTGTGATTACAGAGGAAGCACTCGTCAGCTCCCGTATGAAAAAGGTAAGAAAGCCGGTATGATCGCCGCCGGATCATGCGTAACCGCTTAATCAGAGAATGATCAGGCTGATGAATCCAATACAATCCATGAACTGGAGAACGCATAAATCCGAAGGGATGTGCGTTTTTTTTGTTCATACAGGAGAGACGTTGCTTAAGACGTAAGGGTGTGCTTTTTATACAAAAAAGGGCCGGACGTTATTCACGTTCAGCCCTTCGGAATTTTACCCTTTACCAAAATCATGCTTCTGCTGGCTGTTTCACCTCACATTGCAACAAAGAGAAGCCGTATGCGCCGAGCTCCAAGGTCAACTTGTTCTGTCTTGCCTCAACCGAAGCCGCAGTATACAAGTCACGCCATACGTTATGATCTCCCCATCCAAGCTCCAGTTTACGAGGCTCATCACTGGCATTGATCACCAGTACCATACGTTCTCCCGTCTCCGAATCCACACGTTCCATAGCAAGGCAAGGATCACCTGCTTCGGCATACATAATCTTTAACCCCGCGCTGCGCAAAGCTGGATGTTTCTTTCGTACCTCAATCGTATGGATGAAGAATTCAAGCAGTTCCCGGTTCTGTTTGCCCACGTCCCACTCCATACATTTGCGGCAACCCGGGTCATATCCACCGTCCAGTCCGACCTCATCTCCATAATAGACGCAAGGCGCACCCGGATAGGAGAAAAGCAACGTGACAGCCAATTTCATTTTGCGTATATCGCCATCACATAACGTCAGTAACCGCGGCGTATCGTGGCTGCCCAGCAGGTTAAACGCTGCTTCGGTAACGGGTTGGGAGTACGCAGCAAGCAGTTTGCCAATCTCGTTGGCGAATCCGAGTCCATCCAGCTTGCCGTGCACGGCATAATCCAGTACGGAGTTGGTAAAAGGGTAGTTCATGACTGCATCGAACTGGTCGCCTTGCAGCCACATTAATGAATCATGCCAGATTTCACCGAGCAGATAAGCATCGGGCTTGATCGCTTTGACCGTCTGACGGAATTCACGCCAGAACTGGTGATCCACCTCATTGGCCACATCCAGTCGCCAACCGTCAATATCCATCTCCTCTATCCAGTAGCGTGCAACCTCAAGCAGGTACGCTTTGACATCCGGGTGCTCCGTGTTGAGCTTCGGCATGAGCGGCTCAAAGGCAAAGGTTTCGTAGGTTGGAATGCCATCCTCAACCCGTGGCGGCCAATCCTTGATGTAGAACCAGTCTGCATAAGGGGAATTAGCGCCATTTTTCATGACGTCGACAAAAGGAGGAAACTCTTTTCCCGAATGGTTAAATACAGCATCCAGAACGACTCGTATACCGCGAGCATGACATGCGTCCACTAGCATTCTCAATTGTTCATTCGTGCCAAACTGAGGATCAACTTTCAAGTAATCCGCGGTGTTGTATTTATGGTTGGTCGTGGCCTCGAACAATGGACAGAAATAGATGGCTGTGATCCCGAGTTTATGAAGATGATCCAGATGATCCATCACGCCTTGCAGGTCTCCGCCAAAGAAATTGGTAGGTGTAGGCGTACCGCCCCAAGACTCAGCATTTGCTGGCGTTAGAGATGGGTCGCCATTCGCAAAACGTTCGGGGAAAATTTGATAAAATACAGCATTTTTAACCCATGCAGGCGGTTCAAAAATATCAACCGGATTCATGAATGGAAAATCAAACATTTCCAGCGGATGATCCGGCAGTGCCTGTTCAAATCCTCGCTCTGTCATCCACACAGAATCTTCCCCCTGGATTAGCTGAAAGGCATAACGGAGTCTGCGGTAAGGCGGAGATGTCTCGGCTTCCCAGTAATCAAACATTTCGTCCCGGGCGAAAATTCGCATAGGAATATGTGTGATCGTCCGATCCCAGGCATATTTATCCCCTGTAATCGCAATGACGGCATCCAAATCTCCCCGTTTGGAGCGCAAACGAAGATGCATGGTTGTGCGATTATACGCATAAGACCAGTTCAGTTTGGGACGATGATAAATGGCTTCTAAAATCATAGATATCACTCCTTGGCACATGGTTAAATGCAAATTAGGGCTAGAGAATGCCGTGGAAAACGCGTATAAAACGCAAAAAAGGCACAACCTCTCATGTTCACGAGGTTGTACCTTTCGGCAGCATAGCCTTTTGATTATACGGTTATTATACGAATTATTTTTGCAAAAGAAAACACTTTTTTTCCTTAATTATCAATTCATTATGGAGCGGAGTATACTACATCTGGAATCCCAGTTGTTCTCCGTATGTCTTAACTTCTTTGAGGTACTGCTCGATGCTCTTCTTACCCGCAGCAACCTTGTCATTGCCCTGCTTGAGGAACGTACGGTTTATTGTTGTTTTAGACACGGCCTTTTTGAACAACTGATAACCTTCCAGTTGTGCGTAGCTGCCTCTAATCAATTTATCATGGATTTTTTTCAACTCCATATTCTCCGGTTTGATCTGCTTCAGCATGGAAACATACTTTGTGTAATTCGGGATAGCTGTGTTGTTTAACGTCAAAAAGAAAGATTTGCGATTGGCAGAGGTGATGTATGTGTTTCCGCCTATGGCGTTTATAGCTTTCGTTTCATAAACAGCCGCTGCTTCCAATGCATCTAAATAATCCAGAAAATCTTGGTCATCCGCCGTAAGTTCCTGTTCTTCCTGGTTGATTGTCTCTTCCGTGTTTACCTCGTCCGAAATCACAGTGGAATTGTCTGCTGCCGCAGCGTAATGCCCTGTTGGAAGAACTATGCCGCCGATCAACGCCATACTCATCAGGATCGAAAGAATCCAATGTTTTTTCATAATGTCCGTCCCCTGTCTCTATATGTGATTTTATTCCAAGGGATAATCTAACATAAGAAGAGTTTCATTTACAGGAATAATTTAGGAATAAATGATGGTTTATATGAGCCGACTCTAAGTACGAAAAGTACAAAGTACGGTCAAGTTATTCATAAATATAAGACTTTTATGTATAAATATTAATTTACTTGTATACCGTCACATCATGAAATAGAAGGATAGTTCAAGTTGTATTTGGACCAGAAGAAGTAGGCGACAATTGGCATAAGTGGTTACACCAACGTTGGATAATATCGATTTATATTATATGTATTCACCTGAAATTTGCTTTTATAGCGGCGTTTATAGAAAAAATGAAGCTGGATATGAATCGTAAATATTTTTCCAAATAAGTGCTTGTCTAAATCACCCAACTCCATTACAATACAATTGATAATGAGATTCAATATCATTTAGAGTGAAAAGGGGAGACGAGTTCCATGTTTCGATTCAGCAAAAAGTTATATATTTATGCAGCACTTATTCTTATGATTTCGCTGCTGGCTGGCTGTGCTTCAGGGGGAAGTGCGGGTACAACCAATACAGCAAGCTCAGCAACAAGTGGTAAAAGTGCTGAAGGTAGCACGGATGGAGATCAAGCGGTCAAAGCTACAGACGAGACTCGGGTAATCAAACATGCCATGGGGGAAACAAAAATCACGGGAACTCCGCAACGAATCGTGACACTGTTCCAAGGTGCGAATGATGTCGTTGTTGCACTTGGCGTGAAACCGGCAGGTGTCGTGGAATCATGGGTGCAGCAGCCGGTATATGAATATCTGCGTAAAGATCTGGATGGCGTACCGCAAGTAGGTCAGGAATCCCAGCCGAATCTGGAAGAAATCAACAAGTTGAAGCCTGATCTTATTATTGCTACCAAAATTAGAGATGAAGAAATCTATGATCAGCTGTCCCAGATCGCACCAACGGTCGTGACCGAAACGCTGTTCGATTGGAAAGAAACATTGAAGATGGTCGGGGAAGCAATGAACAAAACAGAGCAATCGAATAAGCTACTTGCCGATTGGGAGACACGCGTAGCGGATTTCAAAGAGAAAATGGGTGACCGTCTGCCGATTGAAGCAACCATTACTAACTTCAGAGCAGATCAGGTTCGTATTTTCTACATGGGTTATGCAGGTAAAATCCTGAAGGAACTTGGATTTACAAGACCAGCGGGCCATGATGCAGATAAATGGGGTGTTGAACTGACATCCAAAGAGGCCATTCCGGATATGAATGCAGACATGATTTTTAATTTCAATTCAGGTACGGATACGGCTGCGATCGAGAAAAATTATAAAGATTGGACGAGCAGTCCGCTCTGGAAAAACCTTGATGCTGTGAAAAACAATCAACTGTACCAGGTCGATGAGGTAGCCTGGAACATGGCAGGCGGATATACATCAGCCAACATGATGCTGGACGATCTATACAAGCTATTCAACCTGAATAAATAATAACCGGATTAGGATCTGCCATGCACCAGAACTTTCGTTAGAAAAGTGTATGGGCAGGCAGGTCCTGTTTCACTTCATAGATGAAAGAGTGAGAGTATGTTTCCCCTTTTTACCAAGGCAAGTGCGAAAATATACGGGTTAGTTGGTTTGTTCATTCTTATGCTAGTCGCTGCAACCGCCAGCATGATTCTGGGACGCACACCGATTACGTTTCATATGTTGTGGGATGCGGTTCAGTCCTATGATGAAACATTAGTAGAGCATGTGGTTCTTCTGACAGAGCGATTGCCACGCACGATTATTGCGGCTGTTGTAGGGGCAAGTCTGGCTGTTGCAGGCGGACTGATGCAGGCACTGACGCGTAATCCGCTCGCTTCCCCGAGTGTGTTCGGGATCAACGCAGGTGCAATTTTCTTTATTGTTATTGCTGTTGTCGTATTGTCCGTGTCTTCGTTAACCACGATGATGTGGTTTGGATTTGCCGGAGCGGCAATCTCGGCAGCTATTGTATATGGTTTGGGTTCACTGGGGCGTGATGGTCTGACGCCAATCAAAATTATATTAGCGGGTACCGCTATTTCAGCCTTGTTTGCCTCTTTTACGCAAGCGATTCTTGTTCTGGACGGCACAGGACTGCAGGATGTTCTGTTCTGGCTTGCCGGTTCGGTAAGTGGGCGAACACTAGAAATGCTGTATCCCGTTTTACCTTATATGGCGGTAGCCGCAGTGGTGTCGTTATTTATGGGGAGAGCTATCAATTTGTTATTAACAGGGGATGACATTGCAAAAGGGATGGGGCAGAACGTACTACTGGTCAAAGTGATGATGGGAATCGTTACGGTAGTACTCGCGGGTGGTTCTGTAGCAGTTGCCGGTTCCATAGGTTTGGTGGGTCTGGTCGTACCACATATCATGCGTGCATTTGTTGGTAATGACTACCGCTGGCTTGTCCCGTATTGCTTCTTGGGTGGAGCGATATTGCTAATGTCAGCTGATGTCGTAGCAAGGCTTGTCATTATGCCGCAGGAAGTTCCACTGGGTGTAATGACGGCATTAATCGGCGGACCCTTCTTCATCTATATCGCCCGGAAGGGGGTGACGAAGATATGAGGAAGATGCTGACGTATCGGAATAAAACAGATACTGTTTCCATTCAAGTGGAACGTAAGTCCGTGATGGTTATCGCTGTATGTGTCCTTCTGTTTCTGGTAGCAGGGGTAGTCGGAACAAGCTTAGGCAGTGACTTTATTTCTCCACTGGACGTCCTTCGCGCCATCTTTGGACTGAATGCAGGAGAGCATGATTTCGTCGTGCTGACACTCAGGCTTCCACGTGTATTGTTATCTCTGCTTGTCGGGGCCGCACTGGGAATGTCGGGAGCGCTGCTCCAGGGAATTATCCGTAATCCACTTGCCTCACCTGATGTCATCGGTATAACTGGTGGTGCTGCAGTGGCAGCTGTAGGATTTGTAACATTACTGGGTGGAGCCGTAAGCATTAAATTGCTACCACTCTTTGCGGTCATGGGTGCGATGGTCACAGCATTCATCATTTATATCTTGGCCTGGAAAAAAGGAGTCAGTCCGATCCGGCTGGTGCTGATCGGTATAGGCGTATCGGCTATAACGGGCGCTGGCACGACCTTTATGTTGATTTTAAGCCCGTTCTATACAGCAAGTCAGGCTTATATCTGGCTAACTGGAAGCATCTATGGAGCCACATGGACAGATATTCGGACGATATTACCTGTGATTATCATCGTCCTGCCCCTCGCCATGTGGTTTGGTCGCAGTTTGAATGCACAGGAGTTCGGAGATGACCTTGCCACAGGGCTTGGCGTTACGGTGCAGTGGCATCGATCTGCCTTGTTATTATGCAGTGTGCTTCTCGCCGGGATTGCTGTGTCTGTCGCAGGTACGATTGGCTTTGTGGGTTTAATTGCTCCTCATATTGCACGAAAACTGGTAGGGCGGATGTTTGGCAGTTTGCTGCTGGTATCCGGCTTTGTAGGTGCTTTATTGGTATGTACAGCCGATCTCATTGCCCGAACAGTATTTCTGCCGCTGGATATCCCTGCAGGCGTATTTACCGCAGGTATTGGAGCACCGTTTTTTCTGTATCTATTATTTAAGAATCGAAACCATTATTGAGGAGGAGAGAGCCGTGAGTATTCTGGAAGCCAAGGAGCTTACCATCTCCTATGGAGCAGATCCGATTATTGAAAACCTGAACCTGACCATTCCGAAGGGAGAGATTACAGTCCTGATCGGCAGTAATGGTTGCGGCAAATCGACGCTGCTACGTACGCTGGCAAGACTGCTGAAGTCCAACTCAGGCACTGTGCTACTGGATGGTGAGGAGATTGCAAAGCTACCCACCAAAGAAATCTCAAGACGCATGTCTATTCTGCCCCAAGGACCGACGGCACCGGAAGGTTTGACCGTGAACCAGCTGGTTCGCCAAGGACGCTATCCTCATCAGACATGGCTTAAACAATGGTCGCGTGAGGATGAGCGCATGGTTGAACTGGCTCTTGCGTCCACACATCTGACAGAACTTGCAGATCGTCCTGTTGATGCGTTATCCGGTGGTCAGCGTCAACGTGCATGGATCGCGATGACCTTGGCACAAGGTACAGAAACATTGCTGCTGGACGAGCCTACAACGTATCTGGATATGACACATCAGATTGATATTCTGGACCTGCTGTTTGAATTAAATGAACGGGAAGGGCGTACCATCGTGATGGTGCTTCACGACCTGAATCTGGCTTGCCGATACGCACATCATATCGTTGCGGTTCACAACAAGTCCATCTACGCAGAGGGCAAACCGGAGGATATTATCACTCGTGACCTCGTGCGAAACGTTTTTCAGATGGAGTGTGACATTGCTGTAGATCCGTTATTCGGTACACCCACCTGTATCCCGCACGGAAGAGGCAGGAAGCTGCATGAAACGCAGCAACGTTATACACAGATGGCTTGATAAACAAGAGCTTCGAGGCACCTGTTGGTCAAAAATACCCGTAATGCTGAATCGGTACGTTTGCTTTGCCTTTTTTGGCAAATGCTACGATTCTTATAGCATCATGGACACAGGCGTATACGTCATGTTCTTACGGCCATCCACCCCCAAAATTATTCCTCAGTACCATCAATTTATTATCATGGGGATAACGAAACAGGCAAGCAGAGGATTTGGAAACTCCATAGCTTGCCTTGTTTGTTATGCCTAAGTATGCCAATACTCCACGATTACAATACCAATACCCTTCTGAAATAAAGATATTTTTTCCTTAAAAGTTTCATATTGACAACGGGTGAATAATTACCATAAAATAGATTTTGTGTGATACTGATAATCATTATCAATAAAATCAACCGATAGGAAGGTCGGATATGAATTTACTTCGTTCCAAATGTTCCGTATTTCCAGAAGGTTTTGAGAATCTACAAAATCGGCTGATTCTGAACAAAGCAAGAGAGATGGGGATTGGCTGCGAGTTGCTGGTGGATGGTTGTGAGGATTTTCTAAAACTGTCCTTGGAGCACAAACAGATCATCATTAACAAAACGAGAACTCACCGGCTACCGCTGATCGCTGGACTGCTTGCCAAGAATAAACAGGCATGTAATCTGATCCTGCATGAACAGGGGATGCCAGTTCCCCCTCATATCGTTGTAGCGGCCATGGGAGAAGAGGCCGAAGTTTTCCTTCATCAATACAGTTCCATCGTAGTCAAACCGCTGGATTCGAGCAGCAGTCAGGGGGTTACCCTGGATGTACGCACCGTTGCTGAGCTGGAAGCGGCAATTCATCTCGCAACCCAATATGGCAGTAGCATTCTGCTACAACAATATGTCATTGGAACCGACTACCGGGTGTTAATTATCAACGAACAGGTAGCGGCGGTTAACCAATACCGTCCTGTGTATGTGACGGGTAACGGCAGTTCGTCTGTCCGTGAACGTATTGAAATGCTGAACCTGAACCGCATGCAGGACACAGAGATCGGTATGTACGAAGCTTTCCCCGCGATTGACCTAGACAATACTCATCTGCTGGATACATTGCGTAAGCAAGGACTTGCTTTGAATGACGTGTCTCCTGTGGATCAGGAGATTGAACTGTATGACCTCCGTAATTCGGCGGCCGGAAAGATCAGTGAATTTTACAGGGATTGTACGGATGACATTCACCCGGATAATGTCCGCATGATGATACAGGCAGCCCGAGCGCTCCAGATTGACGTTGCAGGTATCGATGTTCGCTGTAAGGACATTCGAGTACCTATTACAACGGAACAGGGAGGTATTCTGGAGGTCAACGCCTTGCCAGATCTCACTCACCATGTATATCCACATGGCGGCACGACACGAGACGTTGTGCGTCAGTATCTGGAATATCTCAGTCAGAGTTAGCGCTTAGCATTATTCAATAACGAATGTACAGGCAATTGGGCCTGAATCGATGATAAGGGGCGTTAGAGAGTTATGTCAGTAGAGGTTCAGACGGAATACCTGAAGCTGCAGAACGAGAAGGAGTCCAACGCACGAGCGTACCCACGGCATTTCCCGCTCGTCATCAGCAAAGCTCAAGGCATCAAGATCACGGATACGGAAGGCCGTGAGTATTACGATTGTTTGGCAGGTGCGGGCACACTCGCGCTTGGACATAACCATGAATCAGTCGTAGGCGCTATTCGGGATGTTCTGGATCAGCAGATTCCATTACATACACTCGATTTGGCCACACCACTTAAGCTTTCGTTTATGCAAGAGATATTCTCTTTACTGCCCGAAGAGATGCGGAATACATCCAAAATTCAGTTCTGCGGCCCAACGGGAGCGGATGCGGTCGAAGCCGCAATTAAGCTGGTGAAGCATGCTACAGGCGGGAAGTCCATTCTGGCTTTCCAAGGTGGATATCACGGTTCAACCCAAGCGACGATGTCCATGAGCGGCAATTTGAGTAAAAAGGAAAACCTGCAAAGTCTCCTGCCGGATGTGCATTTCTTGCCATTTCCCTATGAATATCGTTGTCCGTTTGGGGTTGGTGAAGGCATGACTGCCCGATTAAGTGCACAGTATATCGAAAATTTACTGGATGATTGCGAGAGCGGAATAGCTGCACCGTGCGGAGTGATCGTAGAAACGGTACAGGGCGAGGGTGGTGCGATTCCTGCAGATATTGAGTGGCTGAAAGAGTTACGCCGAATCACTGCGGAACGAAATATTCCGCTCATTATTGACGAAGTGCAGACCGGCATTGCACGTACGGGGCGGATGTTTTCGTTTGAACATGCGGGCATTGTGCCTGATGTCATTATTTGCTCGAAAGCCGTAGGTGGCAGTCTTCCCATGTCGGTTGTGATCTATAAGGAGGAGCTGGATCAGTGGAAACCCGGTGCGCATACGGGCACATTTCGTGGCAATCAGCTGGCCATGGCAGCAGGTCTAGCCACGCTCCGTTATATTCGGGAGCAGAATGTGATGCAGAACGTGCATCTGCGTAGTGAGCAGTTCATGGCAAGGTTACAGGCGATGAAAAGCTGTTTTGCCGAAATTGGTGATGTTCGTGGCCGCGGGCTAATGATCGGTGTTGAAGTGGTTAACCCGCAAGGGGGTAAGGATCGTCTTGGACATTATCTACAGCATGGTGAACTAGCGTCCACTATACAGCAGCAATGTTTCCGTAATGGACTCATTGTGGAAGTTGGCGGACGTCATTCTGCGGTTGTGCGTTTCTTGCCGCCGCTGAATATTACGGAGAAGGAAGCAGGCGAGGTACTGGCGATCTTTGAACAATCGGTATCGGAAGCCATTGCATTAACGGCAGCTTTATGCTGAGTGTATCGCTGCTTCGGCGGCATGCGGTTTTACTCGCTATTCTACTAGGAGCCTTCACGCTTGTGCTTACCAACAGTGCCTTTAACCTGCTGCTTCCGTATTTTATCGAATATTATGACATTTCGGCCACGGCGGGCGGCTGGATCATTGCCCTGTATATGCTCGCCATGACATTAACGATGCCGCTGGCTTCCCTGGTCGTAGATCGGCTGGGGCGTAAGCAGACGTATATGCTCGGTATTTGCATCTACGGAGTATTTTCGGTGCTCGGAGCATTGCTCCATTCCTATATTGAAGTATTGCTACTTGTAAGGTTCATGCATGGTGTGGCAGCTGGCCTGATGATTCCTTTATCCCTTGTGTTGCTGTTCGATGTCTACGGCCCGGAGGTTCGAGGACGCATTACGGGTGCATGGGGACTGCTGCTGATGCTAGCTCCTGCGGCTGGACCGACCCTTGGCGGATTTATCATTCAGTATGGAAGGCTGGAGATGCTGTTCTGGTTGAATGTACCCTTGGCTGTTTTTTCATTGATCGGCTGTGGACGAGTGATTCAAGCCTACACACCTGCTCGCAGGAAAAAGTGGCATCCATCCAGTGTGATGCGGCTTGTTGGCGCAGTGGGTGCACTCAGTCTGGGCGTACAGGTGTACGCCAGCCCAGCAGTAGCTCCATGGATATCATGGACACTGATTGTGCTTGGCCTAGTGCTTCTTATTCGTTTTATCCAGGTTGAGAATGAACGTGATGAACCGCTGATCCGTTATTCGTTACTGCGGAGAAAAGGTGTATTTCCTCTTACGGTTCTGATCTCCACGATCCAGGATTGTGTCATGTTTGGCGTGATTTTTGCGCTTCCCCTGCTTTTTCAGGAGGTATTTCAGTTGTCTCCAGCGCTTTCCGGTGCCTTGTTCATTCCGCTCTCCATTTTTACGAGTCTGTTCATGTGGATCGGAGGAAACTTGCTGGATCGCGGGAGGTCACTTCAGTTTATCGCTTGGGGCACATTGCTGGTATCGATCTCTATTCTGACGTTTGCCTTTCTGCCCATGGGGGCGTCCATATGGATTATTGGGGTGCTTATGGCGTGCCGGGGCATTGGCGTAGGACTGTCCGGTATGAGCATTTCTGCAATCGGACTGCAGGCGTTACCTGAGGAAGACATGCATGAAGGATCGGTGCTGTCCACAACGATTGAACGACTGGCTTCATCGTTTGCAGTCATGGGCATGACGCTGTATTACGATATGCGCTGGCAATGGCTCGCCGGACATGGAAGAGCGATTGAGCTAGCGAAATGGGGAGCCGTTAAAGAAATATGCGTAGGTCTTGGTTGTGCCATTCTGCTGACGTTACCTCTAGTCTTACTTATAACTCGAAAGAAGGTTGGCTTCATTGTTCAAAATGGAAAACAAACTCCGGTCCAAGGCGGAGCAACAGGCCGATGAGCATTCCTGCAAGTTGCTACTGAACTGTTATATCCGTGAGCTTGGACCAAAAAAAGCAGAACATATGCAGCTTAACCCGGATACGCTGACGTATACGATTGCTTTTCCAACCAGCCGTGTAAGCGTGATGGGGTTGCTATCTTACTACTCGGCGATGGGGGAGCATGAATATCTCAGCATGAACTGGAATGGACAAGCCGTGCATAGCCGGGATCTGGTACGCTGGATTGCGTCTGAAATTAGTGGAGATCAAGGTCGGGGAGCCGAACGCGTTCGTGAATTTACTCAAAAAGTGGAGAACAGTGTGGCTAACATGACTTTGTATATTGAGCAGGCGTCCGATCTCGGGATATATGACTATATTACCTCTGAACAATCTCTGCTGTACGGTCACCCGTTTCATCCTTTTCCCAAAAACTCCAGAGGTTTCACTGCCACGGATGTACAGCGATACAGTCCAGAACTTCGAACCTCTTTTCAGCTCTGTTACATCGCCGTAAGGCAGGATGTGTATACAGAGGAATGGGTACAACATGCGGACAAAATGGATCTGCATCAGCTTCTGGGAAGCCATGAATGGTCTGTCTCCAAAGAAAAGCTGGCCATGTATGGGATTGTGCCAATCCATCCGTGGCAGTATGCGTATATCTCCGGTCTGGACGAGGTGCAGTCCTACATCGTTGAAGAAAAGATATTGTTGCTCGACCAGGCAGGGCCCCTTGCCTATCCGACTTCTTCCGTACGTACAGTATACATTCCGGATTGGAACTGCAACATCAAGCTGTCGCTGCATATGCAGATTACGAATATGATTCGCACCAATAGTGCCGAGCAGATGCGGCGGACACTGGATGCGTCCAATTATGTGTGGCAACAGGGCTGTTTCGAAGCGGAGCCTTGTACCCATATCGCATATGAGACAGGTGTAGCGACATGTAAGTTTGAGGACGAAGAACTTACCCGATTATTCACCGTTGCTTATCGTCCGATTGAGTTCGACGCTGCGAGTACCTATGTATTGTCCAGTCTGGTGGAGTCGCCATTGCCAGGAGCACCATCCCGCTTAGTGACCATGCTGTGTGGTAGACAGGATGATGCCGATGTCGTTGATCGTGACAAGGTAGAGCAATGGTTGTCACGATACTTGGACTGTTCACTGTTGCCGCTTGTGCGGGCGGCTGGAGAGAAAGGCATTCATTTTGAATCCCATTTGCAGAATACGTTGGTGACGCTGGAGCAGGGCATGCCGGTTGCTTTTATCGTACGTGATCTGGAAGGGGTCAGTGTAGATGAGCAGCTAGTGGATGGATGGCAGCGGCATGAGCAAAGGGAGATTCTAAGTTCAGAAGTGTCCGAGCTGTTACGTTATTCGCGTGAGAAGGCATGGGCGCGAACCTCGTATTATTTTATCGTGAACCATCTGGGTTCGTTAATTCATGTATTGGCTCGGGATGTGAACGTATCGGAGAAATACTTCTGGATGCAGGTACGTGAGGTGCTTGAGGAAGAATGGGCACGAACAGGTAACGCTTATGTGGAGCATTTGCTGACCGCAGACGCTTTTCTGGCCAAACAAAATCTGGTGAGTTGTCTCACGGGCATTAGTCAAACTCCGGCTTATGTGCCGGTAGGTAACGTCATGAAACGTTTAGGGAGTGAAGCACGTGAGATTCGTGGAAATCGGCAATGAGGCAGAAGAGAAGAAGGAAAGTAAACCAGCAGAAATGTTAAAAACAGAGACAACTGAAATAAGCGGAACAAGTAGAAAAAATAAGATTAACAGCACGAGTGAACGAAGCGGAAAAAAAGAACAAAACGAACAAAACGAACAAAACGAACCTAATGAATCACACGAATCACCCCAATCAAATGAGACACATCAACCAAACATAGCGGGTAAAGGACGTAGAATGCCAAATGACAACGCAGTCCCTGTGTACGTGGAAGTTCAGGAAAGGATCATACGCCAGGCACTGGAAGCGATGTGGTTCGAAGATATCTTGGATCGTCAGGTGAACGGGAGTGAGTGGTCGACCTGCGGTGTTACTGCAACTGGTGAATCCGTGGTGTATACGTGTGACGCAGAGCAGAAGTTTTCGTTTGGAAGGGTGAAGGTGAAGGTCGGGTCGATCAAGCGAGAAGGCGTTCTCTGCACGGATCTGGATGTGTTTTTGGAAGAGATGGTGCTGAATCGTTTGCAGGGTGCGAAACTGACGGCATTTGTTCAGGAATTGCAAGAAACGATGGCTAAAGACAGTCAGTGCCGGGCTTTGTTGTCTCTTCGCATTCCGGCAGGGGATCGTCACTACGATGCGCTGGAAAGTCACATGACTGATGGCCATCTGTATCATCCAAGCTACAAGTCCAGGTTAGGATTCTCGCTGAAAGACAATCTAGCCTACGGCCCCGAGTTCAATGCCGACGTTCCACTCATTTGGGTTGCGGTGAGAAAAGAATTGGCTCAAGCGGCTACATCCGATGGATACGAAATGGCAGCACTGCTGGAACAGCATCTGACCAAGGAAGATTTGCAGCAATTTCGTCAGGTGATTTCGGACAAAACGGCTTCCTTACATATGGATGCTTACGTATTCATTCCGATTCATCCGTGGCAGTGGGAGCACGCGATCGAATCCATATTTGCCAAACAACTAATGGATGGAGACATCATATATCTGGGGGCTTCGGCCTCAACCTATCGTGCGCAACAATCCATTCGTTCCCTCTCGAATCGGGAAAATTCAGTAGCACCTTACATTAAGCTGGCTCTGAGTATTACGAACACTTCTAGCACACGTATCCTCGCCCAACATACGACGCAAAACGCCCCCCTGATTAGTGACTGGCTGGATCAACTGGTACGCGAGGATGAGGTGTTACAGCGGGAGCAGTTTGCCATTTTAAAAGAAATCATGGGTCTTTCGTTCCGTTATGAACAATTACCTGTTACGCAGTACGGCCGCGCTTACGGCACCCTGGGAGCGATCTGGCGGGAGAATGTATCCGTTCACCTGAATGAGGGCGAGACGGCTTGGCCACTGAATGCTCTTATGCTGGTGCAACGAAACGGGGTTCCTTATATCCAGGAGGCGATCGAGCGACATGGGGTTCAGCTATGGGCAGAGGCCTTGGTGCATACACTTACACTGCCTGTTATTCATCTTTTGTATGCGCACGGAATTGCGTTTGAATGCCATGCCCAGAATATCATTTTGGTGTTGGAAAATGAGTTGCCGAAACGCATCATCCTGAAAGATTTACATGATGGCGTTCGTTATGTCCCGGATCAGCTACTACACCCGGAACGTGCACCGAAGCTGCATCCTGAACCGGAAACTCATCGCAAATTCAATCGATATTCGTTCATATATGCCGGAGATGTGTCGGAGGTACGTGACTATACGTACGATGCGTTCTTTTTTATCTGCATGACGGATATTGCGCTGTCGCTGGAGCCATATGGTTTGTCCGAAGAAGCCTTTTGGCAACTGTGTGCCGGAGTAATTATGGGTTATCAGCAGCAGCATCCCGAGTATGCCGAGCGGTTTGACATGTTTGATCTTTTGGCAGAGGATGCCCTGATTGAAGAGATGACGAAGCGGCGTTTGTATGGGGATGGGGAATTATATTTCCGCAAAACAAACAATCCACTCCGGTTAGCCAAGGATATGATTGAACAGAAGGCAGCAAACCGATGAGGAAGAATACGCTTCAGGAAAAAATTGCTCGCAAACAGCAGGTATTCGGCTTATTTGTATCTATTCCACATCCGATCATCATCGAGATGATTGGTCATGCCAACTATGATTTTGTCATCATTGATCTGGAGCATACGTCAACGTCGATGGAATCGTTAGAAGAGATGATAAGAGCCGCCGAACTGGTTGGTATTACACCACTTGTACGTATTGCGAAGGTCGAGCGCACGGAGATTCTAAAGGTACTGGACTGCGGGGCACAGGGGATCGTGATTCCTCATGTGGAGACGCTCTCGCAAGTGAAAGAAGCCGTACATCATGCATATTACCATCCATTGGGTATGCGCAGTCTTAACAGTGGACGTCCAGGTGTATTCGGTAAATTCCCGCTAACGGAATACATTACGGAAGCCAACTCGCAGGTGATGATCGTGCCGATGATTGAAAGTGTGAAAGGGGTACGTCAGAGCTCGGAGATTTTATCTCATCCGCAGGTGAGCTTTGTGCTGGAAGGTGCAGCGGACTTATCACAATCACTTGGTGTGCCTTGGCAGACCAACCACCCGGATGTGAGAGAAGCACTAGGCGTATTGTATGAGAACGCGCAACAATTCGGCGTACCTTATGCAACAGTCACCCGAGGAATGGAAGATATGGCGGTATGGCGTGAGCGTGGTGTGCACATCTATGTGCTGGGGGATGACCGGAATACGGCATTTCGGGCCTACGCCCAAAAGCGGAATGACTATGGAAGCGCAGGTGGACAGTTATGAAAACCAGTGTACAGCAAGCCTTAGATGCGATCCAACGCGAAAAGAATGAACCGATCTGCGCGTACATTTACGATCTGGCAGGTATGCAGGAGCAGGTACGCGGTATGTTGCAAACGATGCCATTAAATACGCGGTTATTCTATGCCATCAAAGCCAATCCCGATCCACGCATTATTGAAGCGCTACTTCCACTCGTGAAGGGTTTCGAGGTGGCATCTATTGGCGAGCTGCTCAAGGTTCGGGCGGTGAGCCAGGAAGTTCCGATCCTGTTTGGCGGCCCGGGTAAGAAGGAGAGCGAGCTGAAGCTGGCGATCGAGCATAACGTGAGTTATATCCATGTAGAGAGCCTGCTGGAGTTGCGCCGTATCATTGCGATTGCCAAAGAGAGAGGGCAACAGAAGACCGAGGTGCGTGTGTTGCTCCGCATCAATTTGCGAAGTAACACCTTGCCACAGACCAAAATTGTGATGGGCGGCGGCCCTAGTCCTTTTGGTATCGATGAAGAGTCGGTGGACGAAGCGATGGAGCTGATTCGTGTGGAAGGCGCGGGTTCGGTTCGGTTATGCGGATTCCATTTCCACTCCCTGTCGAACAATATGGACGCCAGACTGCATGCCGAGATGATCGAGCTATATTTGCAAAAGGTGGAGCACTGGCAACAGCAATATAACTTGCAGGTGGACGTGGTCAATGCAGGCGGAGGGTTTGGTGTGACGTATGACGGCAGTCCGGGCTTCGACTGGTCTTTATTTACTGGACTTTTGCAACAGAGTGAAGCCGTAAAGCGCCTTGCTACCCATGGGGGAGAATTGCTCTTTGAATCAGGTCGCTTGTTAGTGGCAGATCACGGTTATTATGCAACCGAGGTAACGGATATTAAACGTTCGCACGGACAGATGTTTGTCATTTTAAGGGGAGGTACACATCATCATCGGCTGCCTGCGTCATGGGGACATAATCATCCCTTCCACATTGTATATACGGATCGATGGAAGCATGAGTTTACAAGACCCGAGGTGCGGAGAGAGCGAGCCCATATTGTAGGTGAATTATGTACGCCGAAGGATCGGATGCACTCCGATGCAGAGATTGACTGTTTAAGAGTCGGCGATGTGATTGTGTTCGAAAAATCCGGTGCGTACGCCTGGACGATCTCGCATCATGATTTTCTGGGGCATCCGCACCCGGCATTCCACTATTTGATGGAGGGTGATGAACATGTCAACGTTAATGCAACGTTCCAGTCGGCAAACTGCTGAACAGCAGGTGATGTCCGATCTGATGAATAGTCTGTTCGCTGAGCAGCTACTTCCACTGCAAGGTCATCATTTTGTTGATTTTGCTACTGCACCTGCACAGCTTCGACAGTTATATCAGCGGTTTGCTCAATGGGAAAAGGGTAGCGCGAAGAAACATGTACATGGTCACATTGTCGATGAGCAGAACAAGAGTGGGTATAACTCCAATGAGTATAACTTTACGCTGGATAATTTCAGTGAGAGTAACTCTACTGAGGATCACGCTAGTGCTCAGGATACGTCCGAAGTTACGCTGCCTTTCAGTCTGGGTTTGCATACCGAAGGTGTACTTTGTCTAGTTCAAAACGGAGTAAGACAAGGCATTGAGTGGGTTCAGGGATCACCGATCTATCAGCAACATTCAGACGGTAGCTGGACGATGCTTGATACTCCGGCGGCGGTGGGGCGTGTAGTATTACAACGGGCATTATCCGAAGATGAATTTAAGCAACCGGGTGTGGCAGATTTTCTGGCAAGTTTGGACCTGGCTGTAGAGCAATATGAACTTGGTTGGAATCAGGTGCAGACGTTGTCTGTTTATCATCCGAAGTCCGCATATGAATGGTTTGTGAAAAGTGAGCGTATTGCTGCGCTTCGGGATCGCCCGTTCCATCCTTCTTCCAAAGCAAAGGTTGGATTCAGCGCCGAAGATGTTAAGGCATACGCAGCCGAGTTCGGTAAGGAGATTCGATTGCGCTGGGTAGCGATCAAGCGGGATGCTGTGCAACAAGGTTGTGAAGACGGCTTGTCAATTCTGGATATGCTGTATGATGCTCAGCGAGAGGAAGTTCAGGCTGAATGCTCTCGCAGAGGTTTGTCGATGGACGAGTACTTGCCTATGCCCGTGCATCCTTGGCAGCTGGAACACATCATTTTGCCGCGATTTACGAAAGAAATCGTAGAAGGCAGCATTGTGGTGCTGGATGTGCAGATCGGAGATGTATTTGCTACGTCATCTCTGCGGTCGATGGCTCAAGCGGCTGAGTCTGCACTCATGCTCAAGTTGCCCGTTAGTGTGCTGTCGCTCGGTGCCGCGCGATATCTTCCGGTTGTTAAGCTGCTGAATGGACTTGTGGGAGAGAAGATGTTAAGGCAGGCAGTGGCTTGCGACGATACATTGAAAGACAAAGTATACATGTGTGAGGAGCAGAACTGGTGGGGCTTCATGCCGGAGTCCATGGGATTGTTCGACGATCACCCGCGGCATCTGGCAGCACAGATTCGTGTATATCCCGCCGAACTGCTGGATGATGCCTACAAAATTGTGCCGATGGCTGCACTCGGCGTAAATCTGGATGGGCACCATCTGCTCACCGAAATCATGGGCAGGAATCTGAGTGTAGAAGATGTTCTGGAGTTCTACAATCGAATTGCGACTACATTCTATGATATCGTGATGCGTTTGTTCAAGGTGGGGGTTGTACCGGAGATTCATGGTCAGAACTGCTGTCTGGTGTTGGAGCATAATCAGGTGAAGGGATTATTATTCCGGGACCATGACTCTGTCCGTCTGCATCAACTGTATCTGGACAAGCACGGAATTGCTGATCCGGGATATCATATTCGTCCGGGTTATTCGAACAGTCTCTATAATGAGACGATCCAGAAGCTGATCTTTTATGTGCAGTCCCTTGGGACGCAGGTGAATCTGGCTGCGATCATGGAGGCGATGAGCGAAGTGTACAACATCCCGGAAACGAAGTTCTGGGAGATCACGGAGCAGGCCTGGCGGGAAGCGCTGCACGAAGTGCAGCTTCCCGAGACGGATCGGTCCACGCTGGAGCGCGTGATCTTCGAGAGCGAGGCGTGGCCTGTGAAGTTAGTTGTCCGTCCGCTACTTGAGGCGGACGGTGTGCCAGGCGCGATGCCATCGGGCAAAGGCCAAGGGTGGAACCCTTTTTACAAGGCGTAGGATTGGATGGGAGTATTCCTCCGATAACTTAACAACGCTAACGATCTCAGATGAGCTTATTGGAGTGATATAGGGTCCTCTGGAATTCTAACGATCACCAGCGGTTCAACCCCTTAATATTGGACACTAGCTAGCTTTTTCTCAGATTGACGCATCATAACGCAATGGATTTGGGTTC
>NZ_JAURUN010000016.1:0-74804 GCF_030803945.1 Paenibacillus intestini
CATGGTGCGCTAGGTTATCTTTCCCCTACTCGTTTTGCGAAGAAGTTTACGGACAAATCCGTCGCGTAAGTGTCTACTTTCTTGACATTGGTCCACATGAGCATTTAACAAGCTATCAATTGAATAGTAATCCAATTTTCGGGACTTTAATGAAGCATACATTCGGCTATCCATCCACATTTCTATTTCATTTCCATTTACAATCTCCGCTAATGCCCTCTCAGGAGTTGAATATACTTTTCCAACACCTTTACCTTCCGATGCCATAGCCCCCTTTCTTAACCCCATCGAACGCTTATGCTTAATCTCTTTCAATCTGTTAATTTCGTAATTGATCTCACTAATGTTTAAAAAGGGATGCAGTGCTGCTGAACTATCTTGGATTTTATACAGAAGTTCAACACCTTGGTTTCTGGCATTTAACATGTTGCTATTGTCCTGATTAACCAAGGCGATCACTTGCTCAAAAGTAACATTTCCGCCTTCTTTGCAAATTCGAGGAATAATCTTATTTAAAATATAACAATTCTTGAATATTGAAACGAGAATACGCTCATTTGAATTCGCCTTTGGAACAGCCGCAACGCATTGACTACTAACCTTCCCTTCTACAAACCGAATTCCGAATTTTTTTAAGGTCAGCATTTGAAGCTGTGTTTTCCTACCATAAGCAAGAAACGCTTCTTTTCGTATGATTTCAGCATTAATCAGTTGCTTAATATGTCCGTAGAAAGCTGAATAACTATTTGCTAAGCCAAATTCTTGAGCATATCGATAGAGCTGTTTAATTAGGATGACCTTGTTACCGAAATGGTAGATGATATATAAATATTCACTATACCGTTCACAAATAAACTGTTTATTTGCATTGGAATTACCCATTATTTCACCTCCTATACTCTGGTCGTTTCGTATCGATAATTCATTATTTCCACGAGTGCTTCTTTTGCCCTCATCTCATCTTGTCCGTAGGTATTCGTAACTACTTCAAAAGCAATCTCTGTACCGTTTATGTCGACATACAAGGCATCTGGCATCGATATTAAGCCTCTGTTAAGCATATCCTCGTAAACCCTTGCAACTTCTTCTTTCCCCTGATTTCGCAGATCATTTAATTGCCCCTGAAACTTGTCACGAATCTGACTTTCCGTAGACCACTGATCACGACATTCTACTGAAATACTAAAATATTTTTCTGCAATCGCTATATCATGCTTTGGATTCTGAGCATGATATGGCTTTTCCAATCCCCAGAGTCTACATCCCATTGCACGTCCTAATTTACTGAGTTTGTAGCATTCCTTAACCTCACCAGCATGCTTATAAACTACCTTTTCGTAATGACCATCCCGTATCAAATTCTTGATTCTGGAATCAGCTAAACCGCAATAACGCAAATGCTCATAATTAACATGCCCTGTACGGAATAGGGCGGTAAAAGCTAAACGATCACGCTCAAAAAATTGCGTGATATAAGGCTTGCTTTTTCTCGGCATAACAGTATCCCTCCTTTGAAGTTTTAAGCGGGATATGGGTTCACATTTGCGTCTCGTAAAGAGACGCTTGCCCAGAATGGGCAACTGGTTTTCCCAAGGGGCGAGCGAGTCGCACTTCGTTTCATAGTGAATCCCGTAGGGTGAACGGTCGCCAAAGGCGAATGCAACGAAGTGATAGAGATTCCTACTGAACCGATACTCCCATAGGGAGAAGGTGAAGTTGGAAGTCTCTCGACGAGCGAAGCCCCTCTTCCCGTTTTTTTGTATTATAGACTCCTCAGTTGGCGGTATAACTCAATTGTCGAGAAACGCAAAAAAAAGGCTCCATGCATTAAGCATAGGAGCCCCATCCCACTCTCAAATATTCCATTTTTAGTGAAAATTACATAAAACCATATCTTCCATTTCGTCTATCCTTTGTAAATTTGATAAGATTTATTTTTTCATTGTCAATATTCATAGAAAACTTGTTTTCTAAAATTATCACTTGAGAATCTTTGATGTTAGTAAAAGTATTTATAAATCTTACTTTTAATTCCTCTGGAATCTTATCTTCATCGTCATCCCCTCCTGCTTCTTGATAAGTTGTCAGAGGAGAATCAATGACCACAAATCCCGTATGAGGTAAATTGTTTTTTTGACAATAGACCATTAAGCTTATTACGAACACACTATAAATGATAGATCTAAATCCTTTACCATAAACGGAGCGTGCTTTACCGTTAATTACGAAATCATATTCCTTAATATCAAAAGATACATTGTTTGTTTCTGGATTTAGCTCAGGAAATTTCATCACTACTAAAAAGCCATTCATTAACTTAGTTAATTCCACTAATCTTTCATCGACTATTTCCTTATTTTCTGATGTTGATTCTCCTTCAACTACTGTTTGCTTTATAGGTAAGATGAGATTCTCTCTTTGGAGATTCAATTTATTAAGTAGATTCTTTAAGTATTCCATTTTTGCCCTAATTAATTTGGCATCGATTTGATTATTGATTTTTTCTTGTAATGAATCTTTAGTTGGTTTAAGTTGATCATCAATATTTTGTTTAATCTCAGTATATTTTTTCTCATCTAATAGTATCAGTTCATTTATTTTGCGATTATCCATTTCTAAGTTTTCTATTGTTACATTAAGATCATTTATATTCAATATTATTTTTTCTTTTTCAGAGCTATACGAAGAGAACAATATTTCATAACTAATATCTTCTATAGCCTTATCATGGTCAGTATCATTGTGAAAGTCATCTAATTTTTTTCCACATCTCGGACAATTTTCTGCTCCAAGATTTGAAATAATACTACCGCCTTCTAATATAAAGTCAAGACGTTGAAGATCGGATTTGAAATGATCCATCAAAAGTGTAAATCTTTTAATTAGTTCTTGATTCATAAGTCTTTTAGATTTTAGTTTCTCAATATTCTCAAATGATTCTTTAAATAGCTTACTTTGTTCTTCTATCTCTGATGTTACAAACAAGAGTTCCTCTTTAAATGAAATAGTTGAAGAACTATCATCTACATTTAAACTATCTAATTCTCTTTGTGTATCATTAATTAATAGATCTAAATAATAATCTGACTTATCAACTTGAGGCTTTTCTTTCTTCTCCTTCCCACCTTTAAGTTTAGATAGATATGTAAGAAAAGATGTATACTTCCCTGTCAAAAAATAAAAAAATGCGTTTAATTCTACAGTCCTCGAAGTATACTGACCAGTTGTTAAAACAGATTTATCTTTAATTACTTCTTTTTCATCAATAAGAGAAAAATGCAAAAAATCACGAAAAGCTATTTTTCTATATTTATCTTGTTTAACGTGTGTTCTTAGTTCTTCTTTAGAAATGAACCCGATATATTCTAACATCTTACTGGAAATTAAATTTGAACTTCCTCTTGTATTAACAGAAATGTAAACAGTATCGCTATTAATTCTGTCAAAAGCACATGAATAAATACGTATTTTATTTGTATTAAATTCTCGTTTTAAAGTAATCCATGAATCTTTGGTATAAGAAAAAATCTCTAAATATGCGTCACTGTAATCTTTATTTTCAGGTATGGTTTTTGGGGAATCATTTGAACCAAGTAAATATTTTAAACATTGGTACACATATGTTTTCCCTGTGTCTGTTGGACCTGAGATAACATTAAGCCCTTCAAAGAATTTAACTTCTCTTTGTTCGCTACCATTTGATAAAATCAATCTTTCAATCAGCAATCCATATTTATTCATATTTACCTCTCACTAAGGATTCGTATTCAAATTCCCCACCCCATAATTGAATGTTCTTATTTACTATGGAGTTTAATTCAGGAGTATCAAAAGATCCATATTTTTCAACTACCCAATTAGATAAACCCTTCAACCTATTAAAATAATCGCTCTTCAGTAGGTTTGTAAACATATGCGTTAATTTATTGGATTTATAATATATACCAGTATCCTTATATATAATCTCGATTAAACCTCTGCTGATTAATAATTCCAATCCTTCAGACACCAATTTTCTTTTAATTATAATTTCTGAACTTCTTAAAGGTAGTGAGGGGTGCAAATTCTCTTGCTCACAATCGATATCTTTTGCGTGTAAAATGAAATAATCAAGAATAACAAGCCTATCTGTATCATAGGTTTTATTTGAATCTTGACTTAATAGGACAAGAAGTCTTAAAGATACTTCTAAGGTTGAATTAAATAATAACAATTTTTCAGTGTATTGGGTATTACTCATTCTTTTTCACCCACTCGATTAAGCCATCATTCGCAAGATGATGACATATTCCATGCCTGTCATCATCCTCCACAACAGAAATTAGTGGATTGCCTGATAACTGTAGACTCCTTGCTGTTTTAGTTACCTCTTTAACTCTCGCAAAACCACTTATAAATTCTGATTCAACAGTATCAATCACACCCATATATACTGATTTTTTTAATTTAACGAATGCGTTTGCACCTTCTGGCAATGTATCTCGTTCGAATGATGCAAGTGACTGAGCCTTATGATAATGGATTCGTTCACGACTAAAATGGTTGTTATATAAACTGTAATCAGCTAAATCATCAGCATTACTAAAGGTTACTCCCTTATCTTCACTGTATGCTTCTAACAGTTTTGTTACATAAATCAGCTCAGATTCTTCTGTTTCATCAGGAGTTATAGCTTCCTCTCGGAATTTATTAAAGCCGCCACCAAATCTTGGTGCATAGTAAGGTGTCTTTCTATGCTGTTCTATAACCTCAAGCGGATCCAGAAAACCCACTACACTAAAATCGAACTGCTCAACGTAGACTTTGAAATTGCCAGTTAACTCTACAATCTCAGTATCAGTTATTTTATTTTTACAATGTCTTTCCCAGTTAATAATAAGATTTGTTTTTAGTTGCTTAGGATCTTGAATGTAAGTTTTAAGCAAGGGTCCAATACCTTTAGAAGTTGCAAAAATATATTTTTTGGGTATAGTAAATTCATTTTTGAAAGTATAATAGCATAGCTTCCCAAACTCCACCCAAACATCACTTGGAGCTAAAGCATGGTCATAATGTTTACACTGGTAGCAATCCCATACTTCACCCAACTCATCATGACATGCTACTACATCTCTTCCCTTATCTCCTGCACCAGCATTACGATACACCTTCTTATATCCATTTATCTCAAGTAGATATCCCGTTGCCCATTCTTGAATAAATTTTTCAAACTCTGCGTCAGAAAACAAAGACAACAATTCAATTGCAGGAATAGTAATAGCCATCCCATAAAGGATTTGTTGATTAGTTAAATTTTGGACCTTCGGTTTATTTATTTCCCTTAATGCTTCCATAGTATTGTCCCCTATATATCCATCAGAATCTAATTTTACCTTATCTAATTCGACAGATTCCCTAAATATCCCTCCTCAAATTTTGGGCCTAAGTAATAATATAAACAACCCATAATTATTTTAACACTTTAAAACACTAAACCTCCGACAGGGGTAAGACCGTTTTTCAAACACAAAGGCTTATTTTTTTCATATACTCAATTCATCTAAACGAAATACTGCAGATTTCCTTCGGTGAATTGATAGAAATACGGTTCGTACTCGTTCTGGAAGAAATGTGTATCGAATCCTTCCGACTATCCAATATGCAACTCACACCCAAATAATCGGAGGAGGAATTAAAATGCAAATCGAACGAATATTCAATAACGAAAACAAACTATCTTTCGAAGACATTATGGAGGCTTTAATTGACGAAAATGTTGACAGATTAGTCAGGTCCTACTACGATCATAATCAGGTGAATACGGTCACATCTCATGACGAAAGGAAGAATGCCGCATGAGATGTGCAATATATGTACGAGTTTCAACTGACAAAGAAGAACAGAAATCATCGCTTGAAAATCAAAAGAATCTATTTCTCAAATACGTTTCGGAAAGAGGATGGACTGTTTTCGACTTTTATGTTGAAATTGAATCAGGAACAACTTCAAAACGTCCAGTTTTACAACGCCTTATAGCAGACGCAAAAGCAAAGAAGTTCGATATGATTTTGGCAAAAGAACTTTCGAGACTTGCAAGAAATGTAGGCTTATCTTACGAGATTCGAGATATTGTCCTAAATCATAACCTTGATATTATTACGTTAGACAATGCCATTAATACTCTCGAAGGTAATCTTCAAATGTTTGGGTTTTATGCTTTGATGTATGAGCAGGAATCGCAGAAAATTAGTGATCGTGTAAAAACGATCTTCAAACTTAAAGCTCAACGTGGTGAATTCAAAGGTTCAATTCCGCCGCTTGGTTATGAATTAAAAGACGGTCGCTTGTATGTAAAAAATGACCCGACTCCCGATATTGTTAGAAGGATATATAGAGGCTATTTGGCGGGAAAAGGACATGATTGTATTGCACGTGAATTGTACGAAGAAGGCATTCCTACGCCATCACAAATTGCTGGAAAGAAAAATGCTTCTGATATGTGGGGAGGATCTACGATTCGTATAATTCTTACGAATCCCCATTATGTGGGAGATTTGGTGCAATGCCGATCTACAACTAAAAGTGTAACGAACAAAAAAAGGAACTATAAAGACCAGAAGGACTTCATCATCGTCCAAAATACCCACGAGCCAATTATTACAAGAAAAGACTTTGATATTGTTCAGCAATTACTTGAAAGTAGAAAACGGACGAGACCGCAATCAGAGGTACATCTATTTACGAATACCGCATATTGTGCCGATTGTGGGCGTGGTATGCACTTTAAGAAGAATGTCAAAGGCTACTTGTGCGGTAGTTATAATAAATATGGAAGTAAAAAGTGTTCCGATCATCTCGTTCGTGAAGCAGATCTGATCTCTGTTATTCTACAAGATATTAAAATGCTTGTATCCAATTTAAGTAATGATGCTGTGATTAAAAAACTTGAGAATCAGTTAAAGAAGCAAAAGCAACAGAATGAAAAAGTGCTCAGAACATTAGATACTCAAATGGAAAAGTTGAAAAATCGGAAGAAACAAGCTCATGACAAGCATTTTGATGGAGATATGCAAAAAAAAGAATATGATGAATACGTTACTTCTATAAATCAGGAAATAGACGATCTAATGCTGAATAAATGCCAATACGATGAATCGCTTCAAATTCAAGATGATACGTTAGCTTTTTCAGATTTAAAAAAGAACCTTGAGGAGTTCCTATCTTTCAAGGAGCTTACGCCAGAAATTCTTCATAGATTGATCGATCGTATCGAAATTAAAGCAGACGGGAGTCCGAGAATCTTCTACAGATTCTCGAACCCTTCTGCTTATTCTTTGCTTCTAACTATCAACGCACAGCACTCCACATGCACCGTATGCGGGAACATATCCACCGGCGTGACCTCCACGGTACGATAGCCTCCATCCTCTAGCACTCTTAAATCACGTGCCAAGGTACTCGGATTACAGCTCACGTATACCACACGTTCCGGCTTCATCTCAAGGATGGTATCCAGCAGACGAGGGTCGCAGCCTTTGCGCGGGGGATCAACGACGATGACATCAGCTTCGATGCCTTGTTCCTTCCAGCGAGGGATGACGTCCTCGGAAGCGCCAACTTCGAACTTCACGTTCTTCATCTCGTTCAGCATCGCATTGCTGCGTGCATCCTCAATCGCTTCGGGCACAATCTCTACCCCGTATACCTGATCCGCATGTTGCGCCAGGAAAAGAGAGATCGTTCCGATGCCGCAATAGGCATCAATTACAGTTTCTTTGCCGCTCAGCCCAGCGTATTCTACTGTTTTTCCATACAGCACTTCAGTCTGCACCGGATTGACCTGGTAGAAGGAACGTGGAGAGATTGCAAATTGCACATCCCCGATATAATCATAGATTACATCACGGCCCCACAGGACACGGGTCTCATCGCCAAAAATAACGTTTGTCTGCTTTTTGTTCACGTTCTGGCAGATGCTCGCCACCTGAGGAATCGCTTCGCGGATACTGCCGATCCACTCGTCTTTATGTTGAATATCCCGGCCATTCGTCACCAGAACGAGCATCATCTCGCCTGTACGGAACGCTTTTTTTACTACGACATGACGCAGCAGGCCGCGGCCAGTTTCTTCGTTGTATGCACTGATGCCGAGGTGGCTGCCGATCTCCTTCACCTTCGCCACTACTTCGTCATTGTGCTCGTGCTGAATAAGACAGGTCTCCATATCGATGATGCGGTGACTTCCTTTGGCATAAAAACCACCTACCAAACCACCTTCGGTTACACCAATCGGCACCTGTGCCTTATTCCGGTAACGCCACGGCTCGTCCATACCCATTGTTGGCAGGACACGAATCGCGTGTGCTGTATCTTCTTCGTTCGTCTCATCCTCCACCAGCACGTTCAGCTTCCCGATGCGCTGCAGATTATCGATCACAAGCTGACGTTTCCACGCCAGTTGACCTGCGTAGCTCATATGCTGGATCTGACATCCGCCGCATTGATCGTAGATCGGACATGGCGCGGATACACGATCCGGACTGGCTTTGACAATTTCCAGCAACTTGGCGTAGCCGTACTGCTTCTTGGTTTTCATGACACGCACGCGCACAGTTTCTCCCGGAAGGGCCCCCTGTACAAACAGCGTGTATCCATCCGCACGGCCTACACCCTCACCGTCATGATTCATGCCAATAATCTCAATGACGGTTTCTTCATTTTTGCTAACAGGTAATCCTTCGATTGGTGCGGATTCACGTGCTCTGCCTTTAGAACGTGCACCAGACAGGGATACAGATGCACCATTCTGCCAAGTTTCTTTTCCCGATTGACGTGTAGATGGACGACCAGATTTCATTGAGTTTGTTGACGCTATTGTTTGATTTGAATGACTTGATTGCGTTGATTGACTTGGCTGACGAGAAGCTGAAGCATTCCCTTTCCCTTGAGGAGCAGCCGAATTCCGGCGGTTTTTTCCACGACCGCTGCGGTTCGTATTAGACAACGTACATTCACTTCTTTCTTATATAGTACACCGCCTGCAATGACGGTGAGTTAACCTATAGCTGTTCTGAACTGTTCTGAGCTTTTCTGTAATTTCCGTAATCTTGATAAAAGAATTGCCTTCTTCACGCCAAAAATAACGTTCCAAAATTCTAACGAATCTCAGAAACGTTATTTCATTGTAACATTTATTTACCGATGGAACAGCTGCAGATGATGCTTTAGATTCGTGAACGTTGCTGGCAAGGTGCCGCCCAGTTCGCCGTCCAGATTCAGTTGCACATAACCTGGGGAATTGACTTCCATGTGATTCGTCTGGAAATGAACAACCTTTTTGTCGTTCAGATGCTCTCCGCGCAGCGCCAAAGTAACAAGACGAATCATATCCGCTAGATTACACTTGCGTACACCAATGACATCGAACAACCCATCATCAATGGTTGCCCCCGGAGCCAGCTTCTCGAAGCCGCCAACGGAGTTCGTATTCGCAATAAGAAACAGCATGAATTCATCATGAATTTCTTCCTGACCGTTCGCACGAATGATTAATTCCTGCGGGGACAGGCTAGCCATTTTCTCAATCCCCTTCATGTAATAGGCCAGTTGCCCGATCATCGTTTTCAAACGACTCGGTACTTCATAAGTCAATTCGGTTAACGATCCACCGCCGGCGATGTTGATAAAATACCTATCGTTCGCCTTGCCCAGATCCAGAGGGCGCGTCTGCTGCTGAATAACCAGATCCACATAATCTTCCCATTGTCTCGGAATCCCGAGCGCACGCGCAAAGTCATTGGTCGTCCCCAGAGGAAATACACCCAGCGGAGGGCGATTGTCCCGCTCAGCCATACCATTAATGACCTCATATAACGTACCGTCTCCGCCAGCAGCGATAATCATGTCGTATCCGCGTTCAATCGCCAGTTCCGCTTCCCGGGTCGCATCGCCTTCCCCCGTTGTAGCATGACACGAAGCCTCAATACCGCCTTGATCCAAACGTTGCAAAATATCAGCTAGACGTTTCTTCATTTCTTCCCGGCCTGAAGTCGGATTATATATTAATCGAGCTCTTTTCATCTGATACGCCACCTATTCCACATTATCCATGAGTCCGAATGACCTCATCTTCTTACGCTGCATCAGTCCACCAAGGGGCATCATTATAATTAACACAACCATGAACTTTCGTTAATCCTGCCCAAACACTATATATAACTATGCCAGAGGAATGACGTCCCATTCCAAAAGCTATTGCTTCTATCATATCATCAAATGTAAAGATGTCCTAGCCTATTCCAGCCGTGATTTTTGCATAAATCCTAACGCCCGAAGTCCCTTACCCTAATAAACATGCCAAAGTCATCTTGAAACCGATCTTTCCATCTTCTTTTGCAAAAAAACCACTGATCTTCCATTCTGCCCGCTAGCACCGGAATTAATCTCCATACTATCTGCTGTCCGCAACTAATTATATTATGACAAAAATATACAGCAAATTTACAAATCTCAATATAAAAATATAACCTAAATCAATATTTTTCCAGTACCATGGATATACAGAACACATCCATACATAACTGACCTCACTCTACTACGTTTACAAAGGAGAATTGCACAATGCAAAAAACCAAAAAACTGGTACTGATGCTAATGGTTACCCTCCTCGCCTATTTACCGATAGGCACCGTTGCGGAAGCAGCCGTCATTAATCATGACCAGGTCGTCGGTTTTCAAGAAGTCACACCCGTAACAGCCACGCAAATCACAGCCAAACGTTTCCAACCTTTCCTGAAGGTCTATCATGGATGCGTGCCTTTCCCAGCCGTTGATGCACAAGGTAACACCAGCGCAGGTTTGGCAACGTCCGGATCACACAATGGCGGATGCGGCTCCAACCTGGGTCAGGTCTATTCACGTTCTGCTTGGCATAATGGCGTCTGGGCGATCATGTACGCATGGTACTTCCCTAAAGACAACCCATCTCCGGGATTTGGACATCGGCATGATTGGGAAGGCATCGTCGTATGGGTAGACAACCCGGCGGTTGCCAACCCGAAAGTACTCTCGATCGCCTACTCAGGTCACGGGCAGTTCACCAAAGTGGCACCAAGCAACAGCAATATGCAGGGCGATCATCCGAAAATCTCCTATAATAGCACCTGGCCGCTCAACCACGAGCTTGGTGTAACCAACGTAGTTGGGGGAACTCAGCCGCTAATCGGTTGGGATGATCTGACTCCAGCTGCACGTAATGCCCTGAATACAACGGACTTTGGCAGCGCCAATGTACCATTTAACGATAACAACTTTGCGAACAATCTGAATAAAGCCTGGTTTAGATAATTGGTTAGATAAAAAAACAAATCCCCTTCATGGCTGGATAAGCCGCTTGGAGGGGATTTATCTGTATAATATGCCGCGTATATTGCTTCATATCTTACTAAATATCTGAAACGGAAGCTTCAATAAACAAGAGGTCATATGTCGCCTGAACCCCTCCTGCTGCCCCGACACTAAACCTATCTTCATACACCTTGTACATCCGGGTAAATAGAGTTCGTAGACTAACCTCGGGTACTTGAACCGCTTCCGAAGCGCTAGCCCCCATGCCTTTTACCGAGTGCAGAAAATCTCTTGCAGAAGCATATCTCTCGATATGAACCAAACGATTCTCCGAATAACTCGTAAAACCTGATCTCTCCAGCATAACTCTCCACTCTTCAGCCGAATGAAACGACAGTCCATGTCGCTGCGGTTGCATTCCGCAGGCTAGATATACCTCATGAAATGCCTCATGCATCTCCCGAAAAGTGTCTGTCCCAAAAGTGGTGAACAGAAGCCTGCCTCCAGGACGAAGTATACGTTTCAAGCCGGTCAAGGTCCGTTGAGGATCATGCAACCATTGAAAACAAGCATTGGAAACGATGATATCTACTGAGCATGACGGGACCTGATGAACCCACTTTTCAATGTCAGCCTGCATAAAACGAACCCCTTCTGCGGTACCTTTTCCATCTTCAGCATGCTGTACTCGCCTTGATGCCAGACGAATCATTTCGGGTGCAATGTCCACGGCCGTAATGCTGGCATCAGGCCAATCACGGGCAATCATTCGAGTCAAAACACCTGTACCGCAACCTACTTCAAGAAAATTCAGTGAATGGCTGAGCGTATTGTTCTTACCATGTGCAGCAATCTCTGCGAGCAGAGTAGCCATCTTTCGCTGTACGTGGGCATGTGCATCATAAGAGGATGCATTACGATTGAATCGTTGCTGAACATGGATGCTACTGTCGAAGCTTGCTCTGTTTTCATCCCATCTCCTGCTTATGCTCATGCCTCCATCTCCTCCACTCCTTCTCAATTCTGACTTCATCACCTAGAAAAGATGCATGTCCTCTATCGTACAGCGTCACCAACTTGGCTCGCGGTAACCGATCCAACAATTCCACCCCTGCATCATATGGACAAATTTTGTCCTCATACCCGTGGAATAAAAGGACTGGACAATCGATTCGAGCAAGATCGGGCAAATGATCCTCATAACGTAAAATCTGAAGCCCCGCCAGTAGAGCTTCTGGTGTCCAGTAGCCAACAGGAGGCAGGTGGTCAGCATACCCCATTTCCCACTCCCTTACCGTAAACATCATTTTGCGAAAACGAGTCTCCACGTCTGGCCGATCCTTGGCTATGCCTCGAATCATCTGCCTGACGTACGCATCGTGCACACCAAGGCTCAGTTCCTTCTTTTCCCGAACAAAACGTGCCGTTGCACTAAATAACACCAGCCCATCGGCATAACCTTTGGTTGCCAGTCCAAGAGCAAGTATCGCTCCCAAAGACCAGCCCGAGATGAGTAGTGGAGCGCGAGGCACCTTCCCTCCGCAACCCCCTTTCAGCACGTGGAACAGTTCTGGCATGCCGATATCGCCATGAGCGGCGACCTCATCCAATCGATCAGACCGAACTGCCCGAGATAAACGCTTGACGGTTGTTTCCACGAGCTCCAGCATGTCTGCGGAAGCACTCATAGTACTGTAATCCAGGGAGAGATGTTGATAATCAGGCAATCGCTGACGCAATGAGTCAAATACAGCATCTGTCATGCTCCAGCCAGTTAGCCATAATATCGTCCCTTTGTCATTTTGCTCTACTCGTCCCATGTATTCATTCTGTATGTTCATGATGTGAGTAAACCGAGCTGATTACCGACTTTCTTAATGAGAACACTCGCCTGCCTCAACTCATCAAACGTATGCGCCGAAGATACAGAAAAGCGAATTCGCGCTGTACCAACTGGCACCGTTGGCGGCCTAATGGCAATCCCTGCAATGCCGGTTGCTTCCAGAGCTTCGCTGAAACGAAGTGCCTGTTCATTGTCACCAACCACGATCGGCACAATTGGCGAATCTCCTTCCCCCACATGGAATCCTGCATTCGTCAACGCGGAACGAAACCATTCACTGGTCGAACGCAGATGATTACGGCGCCAATGCTCTGTCTGTACCAAATGTAACGCCGCCATAATTCCTGCCAGAAGCGAAGGCGGGAGCGCCGTAGAATAGATAAGTGGTCTAACTTTATTCATAAGATATTGTATTAATACGTTGTTACCAGCTACATAAGCTCCATATATACCGAAGGCTTTGCTGAATGTCCCGATATGCACATCTACATGGCGATGCAGTCCCAACTCATGACACAGCCCTTCTCCCTTTTCCCCGTAGACACCTCCACTATGTGCCTCATCCACCATCAGCATGGCGTCATATCGCCGTTTGAGTCTCACCAGTTCATGCAACCATGCCCGATCCCCATCCATGGAAAACAGTGCATCCGTGACAATCAGCTTGCGCCTTTTATCCCGATGTTTGTGCAACAGGGCCTCTAGATGCTCCAGATCGTTATGCCGATATCTGGCATGCTCCGCACGGCTTAACACAGCACCATCAACGATGCTGGCATGATTGTACTGATCGCTAAAAAGCACATCTCCTCGCCCCATGAGTGCTGCAATGACACCTGAATTTGCCATATAACCATTTGCAAAAATAAGAGAGCCTTCCGCCTGCTGCCAAGATGCCAGCGCTGCTTCCAGACGGCCGTATACTGACCGATTGCCCGTGACAAAACGAGAAGCGCCTGAGCCTGCACCTTCAACCTGAAGTGTTTCACAAATGGCTTGAATAATATCAGGATGCCCGGCAATTCCCAGATAGTTATTGGAAGCCAGATCAAGCAAGCTATTCCCTCCTCTTACAATATGACCAGGACGTTCAGGAGACGTAGCACTATCGCGTAAATGGCGTTGATTTGAGGCGTGAGCCAGTTTCTCAAGTTCATTTTCCATCCAGTTCATATTTGTCGCCACCACCCTGCAAGGCATTGAGTTCGATCTCAAACCCCAAATCCTCAATCATCTGATGATCATTCGTAATGTCCTGACCTGCTGTCGTCAAATAATCGCCCACAAAGATCGAATTGGCCGCATACAGCGCCAATGGCTGCAATGAACGCAAACTAATCTCACGTCCTCCTGCTACACGAATTTCTTTGGATGGACAGATCAATCGAAATAATGCCAGCACCTTAAGTGCTCTCATCGACGTTGTACGTGAAGCTCCTTCCATAGGTGTACCCGGGATTGCATTTAGAAAGTTAACCGGAATCGAATCTGTATCAAGCTCTCGCAATGCAAAAGCCATCCCTACAATGTCTCGCTGACTCTCGCCCATGCCGATAATAACACCCGAGCAAGGAGACATGCCGGAAGTCCTGGCCTTCTCTACAGTTTCAACCCGCTGGTCATACGTATGTGTTGTCGTGATAGACGGATAGTTATCTCGGCTTGTATTCAGATTGTGGTTGTAACGATGCACCCCTGCTTCAGCCAAACGTTCGGCCTGCCCCTCCTTTAAGATGCCAAGGCAAGCACAGATTTTAAGTGGTAGCGTAGCACGGATTTTTTTTACAGCGTCGATGACCTGCTCCAGTTCGTGATTTGTCGGTCCTTTTCCTGATGCAACGATACAATATGTACCTGCTTGGCGAGCCATTGCTTCCTGTGCACCTGCCAGCAACGTTTCCTTATCCAGCAAACTGTATTTCGGAATAGATGCGCTGGATCGGATGGATTGAGAGCAGTACCCGCAATCTTCCGGGCACAACCCGCTCTTGGCGTTGATAATCATATTCAGCTTTACTTTATTGCCATAGAAGTGTCGTCTTACGAGATAAGCCGCATGCAGGAGCGGAAGTACCTCATCATTATCAGCATCCAGAACAGCGATCCCTTCCTCTGCTGTCAGGCATTCGCCTTTCAAAGATTTTCTGGCAAGGGATACCCAGTCTGTATCTTTAGGAGCTATGCTCATGTTCATTGCTATTCCTCCATTTTCTGAATGGTCAAAACATCTCTGACGGGAGAAAGATTGATCGTTGCCTGAACCGCATGGATTAACCTCTTGGAATCAATCTCTCCTGTAAGCTTTGGAAAATGTCCCAGACAAGGAATGCCGCTGTATTGTTCAATGATTCTCCCGTTTGTCTCCCAGCTTGGGTCAAGGCATAACTCACCTGATAGGCCATCATTCAGAATGAAACCTAGAATTGAAATTCCGCGGCGCTCTAAGTATTCCATCGTAAGCAACGTATGATTGATCGTACCTAGCCCTGATCTTGCAACGATTAATACCGGAATCTGAAGCTCGGCTATCAGATCAGTCGTCATGGCATCTTTCGTTATTGGAACAGCTACTCCGCCCGCACCTTCAATAAACACGGAGGCATATCGATTAAGTATTGATGCCCCAGCATCAAAGATATCCTGTAACGTAATGTTCGATCCCGCCTGTTTTGCAGCAAGCATGGGTGCAAGAGGAGCCTCAAAGGTGAACGAGGTAATATCCTCCGCGTACGAATCCATCTCCGTGTATTTCAGCAGTAGTTCTGCATCGGTTGTGCCGTCACCCAGAAGTCCACCTGTCTGAACCGGTTTCCAGACGCCGACATGATGTCCTTCCGCACGAAGCGTAGCAACAAGCGCACCTGTAATTACCGTTTTGCCCACGCCTGTATCAGTACCTGTCACGAATAAACCTTGTGTTCCATTCATCTCACATATCCGCCTCAGTGACATCGATAATAGCTTTCATCAGAATATCGGTCATCGCATCAATCTCTGCATCGGTGCTAGCAAGCGGCGGCATGAACACCACAACATTGCCTAAGGGTCTCGTGAGCAGCCCCAGTTCCCGGGCACGCCGGGTTACCCGAACGCCGATGCGTTCTGCCCATGCATACGTTTGCCGGGTGGACTTGTCCTTCACCAGTTCAACGCCCACCATCAGTCCCTTTTGCCGGATCTCTCCGACATGCGGAGCATCTTGTATGCCACGAAGCTTGCGCTCAACCAACATTGCTTTTATCCTTACATTCTCTAACATATGGTGATCTTCAAATCGCTTCAGGCTTGCCAGCGCGACTGCACACCCGAGCGGATTACCTGTAAACGAATGACCGTGAAAAAAAGTTTTCTGCTCTTCATAATCCGCGTAAAAAGCACGATACACCTCTTCGGTTGCCAGCGTAGCTGCTACAGGCAAATAACCGCCAGTCAGCCCCTTCCCAACTACCATCAGGTCAGGGGACACCTCTTCATGATCACAAGCAAACATCATACCTGTCCTTCCAAAGCCTGTAGCCACCTCATCGGCGATAAACAGTACGTCATATTCCCGGCATAATGTTGCCATCTCGCGCAGACAGCCTTCGGGCATAACGATGATGCCACTTGCGCCTTGAACGATCGGCTCGACAATCATCGCCGCAATTTCATGTGCATTCGTTTCAAGAATCTTGCGTAGCTCAGACAGGGTAGCTTCTTTTGCTCCATGTGCACCACGCTCATGTCGATAAGCATATGGATAGGGTACGACATAAGACGGAAACAGCATCGGTCGAAATACATCATGATACAACGGAATGGCACCTACGCTCACTGCGCCAATGGTGTCTCCGTGATAAGCCTGATTCATGGTGATGAATTTGGTTTTGGAGGTCTTCCCGAGATTCATCCAATATTGAAAAGCCATCTTGACTGCAATTTCCACTCCGGTTGCGCCTGCATCAGAATAAAACACTTTCGTCAACCCTTGAGGTGTAATCTCTACTAATTTCTCGGCCAGCTCAATTGCAGGGATATTAGCCATGCCAAGCAGTGTGGAATGTGCTACTCGTCCCAATTGTGCAGTGACGGCCTCATTCAGCTCCGGCACATTGTGCCCATGCACATTAAGCCAAACCGAAGAAAAACCATCGTAGTAAGCTCTCCCCTGTACGTCATACAGCATAACTCCTTCGCCTCGTTCAATGATTAGGGGATCAGACTGGTTATAATCCTTCATCTGAGTAAAAGGATGCCAGACATGAGCCCGGTCTATGGCTACAAGCCGTTCATATGGTGTCATCGTACAGCTCCTTCCCATTAAATCATCTAACAAATTTAATTGTTAACCAAATTTATTTTTAAGGTTAACAATTAAGACATGCACATCTTATCAAACAAATTCTTCGCTGTAAAGAGAGTTTTACATTCTCCATGTGGCCTATTTTTACTACACATTAAACACTTCAGATCATTTCGATTAGGTTCGAGGTACCTTTTGTAGAGCGAAATAAAGGCGCAATAAAACAAAAAAAACGGCATCTCTGCCGTTTTTTTATCATGAATGAATTTAAAGTGGAATCCCACTTTAATGCTATTTAACTTTGAACAGCCCTGTTACACTTCTCCAGCAAAAACTGAATCTGGCGCTCCAGCCACTGCCCAAGCAAAGGATGAGGCAACAACGTTTCCCCACTATATGCATATTCCAACTCTTTAAGTCGACCTGGAATAACATGCTGGGTAAAATAACCAGCACTCAAAAATAGCGGTGCCACAATGACGCGACTGCCACGCTCTTCGGACCAGAATTTCGCCTTGTCATATACACTTTCCGGATTAAGCAATGCATAGTCTGTATGAGCGACTCCACTGATTTGCTGCACTCGTTCCGCAAGCGAAGAAATGCCTGCTTCCCAACGCTGGCGGAACCCATCATGGATACTGCCATGTCCGACAAGCAAAATCGTTTCCTGCTCAGGTTGCTGTGATAATGACCGAACCTTGTCCCATACCATCACCGCAATATCAGGATCATTATCCACCGGATAGCCAAAATGAACACGTGCCTTCACCTCAAAAGGTTCAAGATCGGTTTCACGCTCAGGTGCATCCTTCGCCCCGATTGCATACTCGATCTCATCCACATGGGTACTGCCAGAGGAAACAAATAGCGGTACAACCAACAGGTCCGTTACACCTTGCGCTTCCAGTCGGTTAATACCGTCCTGAATTAAACGCCCGTCCACCAATTCCAGAAATCCAGCTTCAACAGGTAACGGATCAGGCAGATTCAACCGGGAAATCGCGTCATCGACGGATTCCACCCAGGTTTTCTCCTGAGAACCGTGACTAATGATGAGTACACCCGGCTTCTTCATGACTTAGCGCCCCAGGCGTTCCAGCGTCATTTTATAACCGTCATTCCCGTAATTCAGACAACGCTTAACACGCGAAATCGTGGCCGTGCTCGCGCCCGTCTCTGCTTCAATCTGGTTATACGTGTTGCCTTTGCCAAGCATACGTGCTACTTCCAGCCGCTGGGACATGGATTGGATCTCGTTCACGGTGCAGAGGTCATCAAAAAAAACATAACACTCTTCAATATCCTTAAGTGTCAGGATTGCCTCAAATAGTTGTTCAATGCTTTTATCATTTAGCTTTTTCAGCTGCATTTTATCATCATCCCCTAGCGGTTACTGTGTACATCCATTGTACCTAGCCTGAGTTGGTATTTCAAGCGTTAACGATTTCACGCACTACAGAACAAAAACACATGTTAACGCTTACAAAACATACTATTGTCCTCCACAGACGGACAATGAGCATAAAAACTGCGATATTCGCCCCTTTAGGGGGAACATATCCGATTATTTATCTAGGATTTTATACCTGTAAATTGTTACAAAATTGTGTCCGAAATTCATTTTTCTTCCTGAAAACCATCTTATAAACGCCGGCATGACTTGCGCCCATTTCCGCAAATATCCCGTTTTCCGTGATACCCGCCTACGCCGCCTCTCCGCGAATGACATACAGTATATCAAAAGGGAGTTCCACCCTGCTTGTTATACCATGATTTTTACAGGATTGATTTCTCGGTGGAACGCAATTCCGAAAAATCTAATATAGAAGGAACGTGATCGTTCATGCCACAGCATTACTATCATCGCCCGCCAGGAACACGGCAACGTCCGGCTCCTCAAGGCCAGCAGCAGGCTCGCACCTCAGCTTATGCACCGTATGGAAATGTGCCACGCTCTCTCAATGAAGCCCAGATCCAGCCGATGTATCCTGGAGTTCATCCGACTTACCCGGGCTTCGCCGAGGTTGAAGCCTCCGGTCTTGTGCCCTATGGGCAGGGCGCACCCAGCGGAGGGCTTTATGGAAGCGAGGTCGTGCCCGTTACTCCAGTCGTTCCGGCTCAAACACCTGCCTCTTCAGGCAGCTCAGGCTTTTCCCTTGCCAACTTAGGTGAATTAAAAGGCATGATTGACCGCTTCGGCGGCATTGACGGCATTATGAGCGGCGTGGCCAAAATGCAAAAGGTCGTTGGCGGTATTCAGCAGATGGCCCCGATGATGAAACTGGTGATGGGCATTCTGCCTTTTGGAAAAAATAAAAACAGTAGCAGCGAAGCCGACGCTGATTATGAAGAATACTCGAAACCTCGCACGCGCAAACGCCGCAAAAAAACAACTGGTACACAGCGGAAACGCACCGCTTCTCCAGCTCGCCGGAAAAACGCAACATCCAAACCGCGTCCCAAAAGACGCAAAAGTTAACTCTATTCAGGCACTCCCTTCATGAAGGCGGGTGCCTTAACCCTTTTGAGCAACTAACACCAAGAACTTATGTTCTTATACTGGAAAATGAGGTATACTAGATAATACATATAAGGAGGCAGACCATGGAACTGTTCAAAGATAAATATACACCCACTCTCATTGATCGAACTGCCAATCAGTTGCATCAGTTCTATCCAGAGTTACAAACACAGCGATTCCGCGAACTGGTTTTCGCTGAAGGCTGGGAAGCGCTGGAGTTCAAGGCAAGGATACGCCGAATTACGGAATCTTTGACCCATGTTCTGCCCGCCGATTACGAACAAGCCTTACATATCCTTGAACAGGCAGCTCCACAGTTGCGCGGGGTTGAGTACCTTTTTGTGCCTGATTTCATTGAAGTGAATGGACTTGCCCCCGAAAACTACGAATTATCGATGAAATATCTTAAGGTATTCACACCTTATTCAAGTTCTGAATTTGCGGTACGCCCCTTCATCCAGCGTTACCCGCTTAAGACGTTGAAACAGTTGATGGAATGGACAGAAAGCAGTGACGAGCATATTCGCAGGCTTGCCAGCGAAGGCAGTCGCCCTCGTTTGCCATGGGGAACCAAGCTTGGGGATTTGATCGTTGATCCGACGCCCGCGCTTCCGATTCTGCATGCACTCAGGCAGGATGAATCTCTCTATGTACGAAAAAGTGTAGCGAATCATCTGAACGATATTTCCAAAGATCACCCTGATCTTGTTCTCGACTTAGCTCAAGCTTGGTACGGTCAGAACGCGCATACCGACTGGATTATCCACCACGCAAGTCGTTCGCTGCTGAAGAAGGGGCACCCTGTTGCACTGAGCCTATTCGGCTATCACAAGCAGGAGGCTGTCCATATTGAAAACCTGAAGCTGGATCGGGAGCAGATTGCTACGGGAGAGGATCTTCATTTTTCATTCGATGTGGTTAATACGAGCGGCGAACCGCAGATGCTGAGGCTTGAATATGAGATTGGTTATATGAAGGCTAACGGCAAACAGGCACCCAAACGCTTTAAGTGCTCGGACAAGATGTATGCCAGTGGTCGCAGTACCGTCAATACCAAACAATCATTCAAACTCATTACGACACGGAAATATTACGAAGGGCTGCATACGCTCACGATCGTTGTGAACGGGCAAAATACGGAATCCGCTTCTTTTGTGCTTACGTTAGACTGAACTTCGAAATGGAAATTTCACTTTAGTTATGCACAAGTCTCTATGATTGAATCACTTATGCACATGTGGATAGAAAAATAGACAGAGAATAGCCGTCAGGCAACAAACAACCTTGGGAGCAACGGATTTCGTGTTCCGCAAGGTTCGCCTGACGGCCTTTTCTCTTTATTATCAAGTTATCCTGTTTATTTAAACCAGCCGCGCTTCACAAACCAGGCCACCATACAGCCTCCAAGGACAAACATCAGCAATAACACAGCACCGTAACCATACCTCCACTGAAGCTCCGGCATATGGGCGAAGTTCATGCCGTAGATACCTGCAATTAGAGTGAGTGGCATAAATACCGTCGTAATGACCGTCAGTGTTTTCATAATCTGATTCATTCGATTCGAATTCAGTGAGATATAGCTATCGCGCAAGTCTGCCGTCATCTCCCGATCGGCTTCAATCATATCCGTCAGTTTGAGCAGGTGGTCATAAATATCGGTAAAATATGCGGTATGTTCCCCTGTTCGCTGTACATGTTGCGAATTAATGACCCGGTAGAGCAGATCCCGCATAGGGACAACAGTGCGTCTAAGCTTCAGGAGTCGACTGCGCAGGTCAAACACCTGATTCATCAATTCCTCTACGGACTCCTGACCGCCCCGATTTTCCAGTTCAGCCAGTTCATCCTCGATGGAAAATAGCGATGGAAAATAATGATCGACCAGTTTGTCCATCACTGTATAAGCTGCCGCCACCGGCCCTCTTGCCCAAATGGTACGCTCATGAGCGTGTTTCAGCAGTCTGTCCCAGGCTTCGTCCACTTCTTCCAATCTTCCATGATGGAATGACACCAAAAAGTTCTGTCCCAGGAACAGATCTACCTCTTCTGCCTCAAGCGTAGCTGGATTCAGCGCATGTAACACAAGAAACTGCAAATTCTCATAATAATCCAGCTTGGGACGTTGCAATACATGCAGACAGTCTTCAATGGCAAGTGGGTGAAAATGAAAATATGTATCCAGTAGCCGACTTTCTTCTTCGGTAGGCTGGTTGAAATCTGCCCACACCCAGGCAAAATCGTTTAAATCCAGCTGTTCGAGCGGCATATTCACCGTGACTTGATGATCCCGTGTAATCGCAAGTGTACGAATCATGGATTAGACCACGTCCTTGTCTCTTATCGAAGTTCTGATTTCATTGTACAGCCTGGACAACAAAAAAAGCCAACCCTGTTGGCTTCTCTCATTTCCCCTATCCACAGTTCCCTGTATCCACAGGAAGGTTTCTTTTGGTTTATCATTCCACGGATGGCTATCCACATATCCAGCCTGTCCACATCTTCGTGCACAGGCATTTCTTCAACTCATTGTATATTTATCCACATATCCCGATATTCACACGGTTATGAACAGGTTCGTCCTTCACTTACTGTATCCGATCGATGGATACCTGGCCCTTCTGTTGACAACTATTTAGAAAATAATCCAGTACAACAGACCTGCAAGTGCTCCGGTAATTGGAATCGTAATGAACCACGTAATGATGATACGTCCAGCCAGTCCCCATTTTACAGCCGAGAAACGTTTCGCCGAACCTACACCCAGAATCGCGGATGTGATTGCGTGTGTCGTACTTACCGGAAGGTGCAACAATGTTGCTGTGAAAATAACGGATGCAGCAGATAAATCGGCAGCAAAGCCGTTAATTGGTTCGATTTTGAAAATTTTAGTCCCCATCGTTTTGATGATTTTCCAACCACCCACCGATGTCCCCAGGGCCATAGCTGTTGCTGCTGAGATTTTAACCCACAGTGGTACTTCAAGATGATCCTGTACCTTGGCTGCGACGAGTGCAAATGTAATAATCCCCATCGCTTTCTGCGCATCGTTGGTACCATGAGTGAATGCCTGCAGGGCAGCCGTGAAGATCTGTACCGTACGGAAGCCTTTATTCACATTGTGCGGACTGCGTTTGGCAAACACATATTTAAGAATCGTCATGACGATATAACCAATGGCAAAAGCAATCAGAGGTGACAACAGCAAACCTCCGACGATATCAATGAATCCACTCCATTTCACTTTGTCCGAGCCTGCTCCAACGAGCACTGCACCTGCGAGCGCTCCAATTAACGCATGTGAAGAAGATGAAGGAATTCCAAACCACCAGGTAACCAAATTCCAGATGATCGCGGCAATCAAGGTGACGATGACAACCTCGATCCCGTTATCAAGCTTGGTGGGGTCCGTCACGCTCCCCCCAATCGTCTTCGCAACACCCGTAAACATCATCGCACCAACAAAGTTCATCACGGCCGCCAAAATAATGGCGCGGCGCGGCGTCAGTGCACGTGTGGATACCGATGTGGCAATGGCATTAGCCGTGTCGTGGAAACCGTTGATGAAGTCAAACGCCAGTGCAAGGAAGACGACTATACCTAATACCCAAATCGTTGTTTCCATTATTCTCTGGCTCCTTAAGAATTACGCATGATGATGGATTCAAGAACGTTCGCAACATGCTCGCAAGCATCCGTTGTTGTTTCAAGGCGTTCATATATTTCTTTACGCTTGATCAATTCAATCGGATCAGACACCGTAGCGAAGAGATTCTTGATACAGTTACGCAATACTTCGTCGCCTTGGTTTTCCAAATCATTCAGACGAATCGTATATTCACGAATCGCCAGCAATTTTTTCTGGGACAGCAAATGAATCGCCTTCTGAATTTCGTAAGCCGATTGGCGCAAAATCTCTGCAAATTGAACGATATATTCGTCCGGTTCCACCAAATTGTACATATAGAAACGGGAAGCTGTAGCTTCAATGCCGTCCAATACGTCATCAAGAGTTGTTGTCAGTTCCATAATATCATCGCGTTCGATCGGCGTGATAAATGTTTTGTTGAGTTCTGTAATGATCGTGTGCACGTAGTCATCACATTGCGACTCGTACTTTTTCATTTCATTAGCAAAAAGAGTTACATCCTGAAGGTTGGAAACATGCTGGGAGAAATAATCTGCCGCTTGAACAACCGTATCTGCCATATTCTCCAGTGTTTCAAAAAATATGTCCTTCTTCTTCTTAATCTTCATAGCTCTATCCCCTCTTCGAGAAATTGCGCCGATAACCGATGAAACATGAAATGACAACCTTTGATATCTTATCATATTTGTTTCATGGTTTGTACAAAACCTGCGATCCTTTTTTATATTCTTCTCATATTAACCTGAAATGAATCTTAATTATTTGGAATTATGGCAAAATCAGACTCCGATTTTACACTGCGTTTACAAAACTCCACATAAACCGACGCGTAACCCGTCACAATTTTCATAAAAAGCGCTATGATACGACAACACATCATCACCAATCTTAACCCTTTTCATCGCTCTCTTTCATTTCAGCCTGCAAAAGTGATTCATTTCGTTGTGCCAATCGTTGTATATGGCTTATTCTTGTTCTGCCAGCTTCACATGATCTGCAAACTTTGGATGGTTCGGCACAATGCTAATGAAAGTTTTCCCGGGCACAAGATTCATTTCACGCCCATCCTTCACAAAACGAATTATATCTCCCTCTTTTCTAACCCATTGCCCGCGAATCATCTTGCCCTTCTGAAACAGCATCGCTTCACCGCCATGATCCACGTTTACGGATAACCTGCCTACATCGTCGAGCACCTTATGGTCTGCCCCAGCAACAATGATATTGGCTGCACCTAACTGACTGCCGTTATCTTTATCCTGATCTGGCTTCCCGTTCACCATTCTCATATATCGTCCGCTAACTTCATCATAATCATACGCAACTTTGTAACTATTCAATAAATAATGGAGTTCAAACTGCTTCACGCTCTCTCCAGTGGAGGTCGCTCCTACCTCGTCATACTTGTACACAGGAGATTTAAATTCATGACTGTATCCTCTCTTATCCGTACCTTCTCTAAGCTTGTCTACAGAAGTATATAGATTGTGCGGGGCTTTGCGTTCTTTGGAACGCCAGAAGTAAGGACCGCCATTCGAAATTTCATCCATATGATGTTTCTGCTGTTTTTGCAAAATAGAATACGCCTCCGGACTGCCTCCGGCATGAATAAGCACCCCGTCATAACTTTCGCCAAGCTCTATCAAGTATGGACGAATACTACGTATTGGGCCGACGGTTTCTTCTCCACCTTCACTCTGAAATATAGCAATGAACCGCGTAATCCCACCTTCGGCAAGCACCTCAATGATAATATCGGCTGCGCTGAGTCCCGATTGGGGACGGGCGGCAGGTGCATTGTTGATCATGACCGCTAGTGGCCGCTGCGTAGACGGTTTCTCCACGGCTAGTCCCGTGAAAGGAGCTGTAAAGCCAGAATGAACAGGCTCCTCCACAGGCTTCTCTTCTTGAACCGGTGCAGGTGTGGGCTTCGGCTGGGGAATTTGGGCTACCTCTTTATTCTGGCAAGCAACAAGACTAACGGTAAGAAGGCAGATTGATGCTGCTGATATAGCTTTGTTCCAAGAAAATAACTTCAATATAGGACCTCCTAAACGATTTGGCTGACTTTCTTCTGCTCGTCATGTGATATTCCTCTCATGCAGGCAACCATCTCCTGTATTTCTTTCCATTTAATCATAACGTTTCCGTTTTGTCTGCGCCTTCTAAGCCTTGTCTTATCTCACAAGTTATCTTTGAATCTTGAAATAAGCAAATAAATATGTCCTAAATGTGAACTTCTTAAACCTTACTTAAAATTTGAACTAGATTGTGATTTTAATCACAAACAAAACACCTTTCGGAATATACAATAAAGACATCAAAGGTGATCACTTAGAAAAACAAAAACAACACACACTAGATTCCATAAAAGGAGTGGTTTATATGTTCAGCTTCAATCAATGGCTTAGAGAAAACAAAGTGGCAATGTGGATTTTGACAGTACTTCGGGTGTATATCGGTTATGACTGGATGACTCACGGATGGAGCAAATTGACCGGCGGATTCCAAGCTGGCGGGTTCCTCACTGGGGCACTTGAAAAAGCAACAGGCGATCATCCAGCGGTTCAAGCTTGGTGGGCAACGTTCCTTGAAAAGTTCGCTATTCCAAATGCCGGATTATTCGACTTCGTGATCCCGCTCGGTGAATTCCTGGTAGGTCTGGGACTCATTCTTGGATGCTTCACAACGCTGGCAGCTCTGATGGCGATGGTCATGAACTTCGCGTTCCTCTTCTCGGGTACAGTAAGCACGAATGCTCAACTGGTTGTGATGGAAATCTTCATCGTCGTAGCTGGTGCAAATGCTGGTAAAATTGGTCTGGATCACTGGGTACTTCCTTACCTTCGCGGATTGTTCAAAAAGGACAGAACCATTCAGCCAACAGACACACCAACCATTACACCCACTAAGAAAACGGCTTAATCATTAAAAATATAAGAAACTCAGCCCTGCTTCCCCCCTTGGAGCAGGGCTTTGTGTTGTATTCTTTTCACTCATTTGTTCATAACCTGACAACCTATGCTGATCTGCTCTTATTGCCAACCGCTCTTCCATCTTCTTCAACCATTGTGCATCCAAGTCTCTACACTTGCTCATCAGTAGAATCCCATATTATGATGGTTATAAAGTCTAACAGTACAAAGGAGTATCCCTATGCCGACGCAGCGCCGTCTCGAAACCGATGCCGATTTTCAGGAAGCCATGACCTTAAAACATAAAATCCGGGTATTCAAAGATAACCACCAGATCGACTCTGGAGGTATCATCATTCGTTTTGACGAGAAAACCGTTGTTGTTCAATCCAGTGTCAGTGAACTGGCCTATCACTCACGTACCGAATGTGAGTTGTTCGAACTTCGCAAATAATCACCGCTGAACACCCAAACCCAAAAAAGGTTCCACGCAGTCAATCAACTGACCGCAGGAACCTTTTTGCTTATTTATAAGCATACGACTGTATTCTTCATTTCGCCATCTAAATTGATGTTTCTGTTCTCATTTGCCCCAAGTTATATGCCGTCGCCAAACTGCCAGCAATTCAAACTTAACGTGCCGCAGGCATACGACTGAAATAATCGCTTCGCTGTGCGAGACATATCTGCTGAGCCCATGGCGTAGAACAATGGCGCAAGATGTTCCATGCCATAAGACGGAACAGCCGTCCGCGCATGAGGAGCTTTTTTTTCATACAGAAACAATTCTCTGGTATTCCATTGCTCTAAACGCTCTCCGAGCCAATCATCAAACTCGATAGCCCAGTCTTGTGGCTCATCATCCTGTGCCAGCATTCTTAAATTATGCACGGTTCCACCACTGCCGATGATAAGCACGTTATCATGTCTGAGTTGCTCCAGCATACGCCCGATATCATACTGCTCTTGCGGAGAACGTAGGGAATCCACCGATACAGCAATCACTGGAATGCTCGCTTCAGGGTACATATGTAGCAGTGGCACCCATACGCCATGATCCAGTCCACGCCCACGAACAGGTCGATGCGGCAAGTTACTACGGGAAAATAACGCACATATCTCGCTCGCGACATCGGTCTGCCCGACTGCAGGGTATTGTATGTTATACAACGCTGAAGGGTATCCGTAAAAATCATGCAAGGTCTGATGGGACTCATCCATCGTCACCGAAGGCTCGGGACAGTCCCAGTGTGCGGTGAATACAACGATGGCCTTTGGAGCCGGCAGCCTGTCTCCAAGCTCGTTCAAAAATTGAGTGTAATCACTGCTCTCCAACGCCAGCGTAGGAGAACCATGCGCAATGAATAGTGCAGGTAATGTCATCGCTGCCAACCTCCAGACACGGATAGGATGCTTACCTCTCTATTTTACCCCGAAGCAAGCGCTTTTCCAAGTTAATAACCGTGACTTTTGATTGATGACGTAAGACTTATCGCTTAGATCATCCAATGTTGCCAGTTCTCTTCAATCTTCTGACGCTCCCCGAGCCATTCTCTCGTACGTGTAATCAGTTGTTCGCGCTCTTTACCAGATGAGAAGGTATGATTGCCCTGGAAAATGATTTCCTTGTCGCAGCGCCCTTCCTGGCGCATCCAGAACACTTTTTGATACAAGAACGCATAGTCCACAGGGATGACTTCATCGGAAGTACCGTGCACAACCAGCACATCTCCGCTGAACTTCACAGCTTCCTGGAATGGTTGATGCTCCGCCAAAGAGTCAAAGAATTTAGGCGTAAATTTATAGCCAAGATAATCGGAAGCCCCTGCTCTCACACCCTCGTCATACACATCCCTGCCCGTAATCTTCACGATATCGTTGAACGGATAACCGACAGCCGACCACATGACAAGATTTTTAACCCGTTTGTCACGTACAGCAGTCAACAGCGCAACTGCTCCGCCCAAGCTATGTCCGATCAGAGTTACACGTGTAGGGTCGACATCACTGCAGTTCACAGCATAATCCAGCACAGAACGGGTCTGCAGTATCATCGACTCTAATCCTTCTGCTCCGTACTCCCCACTGCTTTCTCCGCAACCGATGTAATCAAAACGTAGCACCAGATATCCGTCTTCCGCGAGTTCACGAGCTGTCTTCACGAACAACCGATCCACTCCAATTCGGCTTCCCACAAAACCGTGGCAGATGACAGCCAGAGGAACACGTTGCTGACGTGTCTCCTCTTTAATATCTTTTACAACCGGATAGTGAATGGTCGCAGTTAACTCCTCTTCCCCGTGACGAATGCTGATCTGACGTTCCATACGGATCTCCCCTTTCATGGTGACCTTGTTATATAATCAACGTATTTTAATTAATTATGTTTAATCCGATAAGTTTAATGAGTATTAAGAAGATATTAGTATATTATCATTCCCTCACCCCCAAGTCAACGCGAGAAATGAACCCCTTAGGTCATGTAAAGCTGTTCTCTTTTCGTACGGATTTTCTCGTAAAAAAAGAGCCTCGCTATATTCAGCAGGGCTCCGAAAATTTCTGATTCATTCCTGTTTTCTTGCGTTATATCTGCACGATCCTACTCATAGCTCCTGCGAAACATCGCATGAGTCTCAATACGTCCGTTCCACTCATGTTGCTGACCTGCTCCCTCGTTGTCCCAGAAGCTTCTTCCCTGCCAGTTATCATCATTCAACTCTTCGCCGAACTCAGTATCCTCCACTGCCTCTTCCATCGGTACCACTTCATCCATGGCACCACGGGAATTACTGTTGAGCAGCATCTTTCGTGTGAGATCTGATTGTTTATCCATGCTAACCACACTCCTATCCATCATTTCAGTTTGGAAATGCTACTATTGTGATGGATTGGGCAGCTCTTTATTCACGGTTCACAGAATCGTTGCTTCTTCCAACCAAGCCATGTATATTCACAACTCCACAGGGGAAAATAAAACCAAAATCTCAGGCACGCCTGTCCCGGAGGCCTGTTACCGAAAGGAATGAACTCATGGCACATCTACTCGGATGGATTCAGCATCATGGAAAACTGGTGCTCTTATGCACCTGTGTTGTGTTAGCCTGTATCGGGCTATGGGTAAATCACAAGCAGTTGTTTTATAAGGAATGACTTTGCGAAACGAGAGCCCTTCCCGTATACTAAAATATCGTCAGGGTCTTCATGGAATGGAAGATCAGAACGTGTGAGACAGGGGGAGCAAGCATTGGGGATTTCCTATAAAAAGCTGAAAGAAATACAAAATCGGCAAATCACAGAGATGAGCCGTATGACACCAGACAACGTACAATTGTATAACCAGATCAGCACCATCGCAAGGCAAGCGCCAGCAGACGAGAAAACACAGGAAGAATGGATTCTCGCTGCGGGAAAAGCCATCGTACAAGCACAGAAAGATAACAAATCTGCACGCGAATTGTACGGCTCTGATCTGGAAGAAGATATTTATACCCAACTTGGAGTAGGCTCAGCAGATACATATGCTCAATCAGGGGCAAGCACAGGGAAAGATTCAAGCAGGGAAAACCGTAGCGGAAGTGTCCCTCCCGAAAAAAAACAAGCTTATCCGAAACAACATGCCCGTTCTGCTGAAGATTCTAAAAAGAACATCAAATCCAGCATCGCTCAGTCTGACGATCAACCGGGTACACCAGAACCTGTGAAACGAACGCCAAAATGGTATGTTATGATTGCCTGGGCGGCCATATCCGTTGTCCTGTTCATTCAGGGATGTGCAGGACTATTCTTCGGCCTAACAGACGGCGATACGGAGGCTTTCGAACATATCAGCTTGTTCTCTCTCATCATTAGCGCTGTAGGCGGAATTGCGCTCGTAGAGATGCTACGCCGATTAGCAGAACGTCCAGACGATAAGGGGACAGACAAACATGTCATGCCCAAAGTTAACGTTCGAGGCATTATCATTTATATCGTGATCGTTGTACTTGTTCTTTTTGTGGGTTATCCACTTCGGGATAAACTTCCTGTGTTCTACATGGCTCCATGGGTTAGCGCCGTTATTGGTATTGTTGGTCTTGCTTTAATCCGGCCTATTTTCGGGCAAAAAAAGCAGGCATGATTGAAGGAGGCAATGTCGAATGTGGTTGTTTCGTGGTACACATAGATGTTCTTTTACTTTATAAGAAATTCCATTCAAGAGACCGTCAGGTCTCTTTTTTTATTGCAGATTCGTATTTTATTTGTGACGGGGGTGGTGATCCTGCTCCAGTCTGAGCTGATTGCGTAGTTTCATGCCTTTGCCTGGCGTTTCCCCGAATTCACGCTTGAACATACGAATAAAATAATTCACTTCCATGCCTACATTCTCCGCAGCTTCCTTCACACTAGCCTCAGGATGTTCATTAAGCCACTCCAGTCCCTTTTGTAAACGCCAGCGTTGCATATACTGATGTCCAGTCACGCCATAATGCTGATGAAATAAACGATTCAAATGCTGCACAGAGTAACCAACTGCCTCGGCCACATGTTTCAATAACAGATCGTCCTGATAATGAGCCTGCATTAAAACGATTGCCCGGTTGAGTCCCTCCTGGCCAGCGTCCGAATTCCCATGTACATGTGAAACATAACCAACTGGAGCCATAGCCTGAGCCAAGTCGAGAATCAGCTGGTAGATCAAAGTGGACATTTGCCACATCGACATCCCGCCCTGATCCAACCCCTTCCACAGTTCCGTCATCTGTGACCAAATCAGGTCAAACCCGGTTAATGTGCGAGGTCTTTCGCACATGATGCCTGTCGCCTGAAGTACTGAATTCGCTGATTCGCCGCCGATTCCTATAAACCCCAGCTCTCCACCCGTTCTTGTATGTGCGATATACTCATGAGCAATGCCCGGCCCCAAAGCAAACAGCTGCCCTGAGCCCATTACGATCGTTCCTCTGCCAGAGATATTAAACTGTCCTCCACCATTACGCGCCAAAAATAACTGATACACCGGAAATCCCCCCGGTCGATGCAGTCCTTTCTCTTCCTGTGTGCCCACACCGTACAGGTATAGCGGCATCCGGGAATCCGGCTGCCCCGTCAAACGAAATGTTAACATTGCATCCTTCCTTTCGACTCAAGAGCTAGTCAAGCTCTATGACTCCTATTATCCATGGTTTGATCCAAGACCAGCAATGGCCTTAGGAACCTATTTGAGCATGTCTAAATATGGAAAAATAAGGACATAGGTCGTACGGAGAGCGGTTCCCTTTCCGAGGCATTAACGGATGCAAAGAAAAAACTCCCTTTCCAAGGAAGGAAAGGGAGTTGAAGCATTACAATTCTATTGCTAACTTTGTGCCGTAGTTTACTGCGGAGGAGTTGATTGTGTAACTGCTGGAGCTTTTTCAAGCTTAAATGCTTCAGATGGATTAGAGATCGTACTTCTATTGGTTGTTGTATTAGACGCAACTGACACAATATATACGGTGTACTCTTCTCCTTCCACAAGACTAGCCCCTGTAGTATCTTTAGCATTGGTATTCAAAGTAACTTCAACCGCTTTGGGATCTCCTACTGAATAGTTACTGCTGGAATTAGCTGTAGCCGGATCAACAGCTCCTCTTCCCTTCACAATATACAATTGATATGAGGAGATGCCAGTTTCACTAGATGGTTTGATGAAGGTCAACTTGTAGATCGCTTCAGTTACAGTACTTGATTTCTGTAGACCCGTAATAACGGCTGCTTGAACAGATTGTACTATGTTATTAATACTAAATTCGTCGGAAGCCACTGAAAGACTTGATGAACGAGTTGTACTGTCGGATACAGACATAATAAACACTCTATACTTTTTCCCGATCTCGATAGATTTATTATTAATATCCCGGTATCCATCGCTCAATGCGAACGTAGTGCCTGCACTACTTTTATCCAAATCATTATAATAATTAATATTCATCGCTGTATTTAGCGTAAAGCCAGGTACCTGATCTGCTGGGACAATAAACAGACGATATTTGGCAATGCCTGTTTCGTTCGATGCTTTGGCAAAATTTACAGTTACATCAGAAGCGTTACCCGCTTGTTGTCCCTGATTTTTAACCGCTACACTTACACTGCCCACTGCGATTACAGGAGAAGCACTTCCTAATTTAACCACAGGCGATACTGAAGACAGCGCGCTAGATTGAGATGAATTATTATTCACCGCCAGGACAAATACCCGATAATCAACATTATCACCAATAAAGCTGCCATCCGTTGCTCTAGCATCACTTGCTAATGTGAAAGCCTGATTACTCCCACTTTTACTTCTATACGTGTAGAAGCCGTTATTCAATGCAGCATTCAGATTAAAACTTCCTACAGCCGTATTTTTCACAACAAACACACGATAATGATTCACATTATTCTCATCCGTTGACCGGTTGAATGTTACACGCAGATCACTGCCATTCCCGTTATCCGCAACATCGGTTGCACTCACACTGGTCGGTGCAGCAACCATTGCGTTCGGTGCTAGCGTGATTTGAGCTGAAGATGAGGAAAGTGCATTCTGACTCCAGTTTCCGTTACTATTTACGGACAGGACAAACACACGATAAGCGTTGTAGTTCGCAATTCTATACCCATTGGTATCAACCGAGTTACTCGATAGTGTTACGGTCAGATTACCACCTGTTTTATTCACTTGTGTATAATTGTTCGACACATTCGCAGCATTCAGGTTGAAGCTTCCTACGTTATTGGCAGGTACGACAAATACTCGATAGTGGGAAACATTGGACTCATCGCTTGCTTTGCTAAACGACACGCGCATGTCAGATCCATTTCCGTTATCCGCAATATCTGTAACAGACAGGTTCGTTGCCACACCTGCATTGCTATTGGAGGTCAGTCTCAAGACATTGGAGGAAGCTGACAACGCATGGGTATAGTTGTTCTGCTGAGTGCCTGCTGCCATGACAAAGATCCGATAATCCTGCAGGTTTGTGATGTTATAACCGCTGGTATCCCGCATATTCGATGGCAATGTAACCACGAGGTTATTACCTGTTTTGTTCACGGTATAATATAAACTGGAAGACAGATTACTTGCTGTAGGCAAGTTAAAGCTGCTGGCTACCGAGTTGCGTACAACAAACACACGATAGTTCGTTACCTTCGATTCATCCGATACACGGTTAAAGCTCACCTGAATATCGCGCCCATCTCCATAATCCGAGATGTCTCTCACTTGTGTAATGACCGGAGCCGGAGTTGAATTCAAGGACAACGTCAGGGAAGACGAAGCCGCAGACAGCTTGCTATCTGTTGCTGTATTCGCACTTACAGACATAATGTACACAACATACGTGGTTCCGTTTTTGATCAACTCGCCCGACGTATCCCGTGATGAAGAGTTCAGTATGCTTTTGACTGTGCTGGAATTCCCTTTATTGATGATCGTGTAATTCGCGCTGGATACCTTGCTCGCAGCAGCCTGGTTAAATGAGGATGCGTCCTTCGCCTTCACAACAAATGCACGGTAACTCGTAATATTCGAATTGGTGCTTGGCTGTGTGAAGTTGATCTCCAGATCCCTTCCGTCGCCATTATCGCTAACATCGGCAATGCGCAGTCCCGTCACAGCTTGAACAGAAGGTTTCACCTGGTTCAGCTTCAGAACCTGTGAAGACCAGCCTAGATAGTTTTGGTTGTTATTGTTGCTGTTACCTACGGTCAGTACATACAATCGATAGGATTCATTGCTATTCAGCAAATCACCGTTAACGTCGCGTGTCTGAGCGTTAAGTGTCAGCTTCGGATTGGTGCCGTTTGGTGTAATTGAAGTGTAGTTCGCCGGAGATACGGCTGTAGCAACGGATTCTTTAAAGCTGTTGATATCCCCACTTTTGACCAGCATCACCCTGTAAGCTGACACTGTTCTCTCTGACTTTGCACGTGTGAAGCTTACCGTCAGGTCACGGCCATCTCCGTTACTGCCAGATACGGATCCATAAATATTCCAAGCAGAAAACTGCGTATCATCAACCGGCGTTTCAGGTGTATATGTGGTTTTAACATCCACACGCTGACTGCGTGAGTTCCAGAATACTTTTTCCCCAAAAGCTTCGCTCACAAAACGAATGGGTACCATCGTACTACCTTTAATCGTACTCGCAGGAACATCCATCACATTCAGTTGACCATCGATATATGCAGCCTTGGAACCAAGTGTTAATTTCACTTCCTGATCCCCACGGGTTGCTGTAATGGTTTTCGTTTTATTGTTGAACTGCACTTCCGCGTCAATTCCTTCAAAAATCGACCGGAGTGGAACGAGTACACGTCCAGCCTTCATCACAGGGGCTTGAACCGCCGGCACCTCAGTACCGTTAATATAAATGCTGATTCTTGCAGCAGCATCCATTACCGATGTTGGCAGTGCAGACATAAGCATGGCTGATACGGCCAGTGCTGACATCACTTTTTTGACTTGATTTCCTCCTGCTTTCCTCATAGACCCTATCCCCATTCTCCTATAATTAGTACACTCTTATAGATTAGCTGTGCGATTCAATAATTCCTGTATTTACCTATGCACAACTAAGACGTTCCGAATCGTTAAAAGGTTTCCGGTTCCCCAAAAATTATTTTCGCAGAAACATTGGCCTTGCATCCACCTGTAAAGGTTAAAATTAACAGAAGATTTTGTCATCATTCCGAAACCACTTCTTGTGCCAATTGCTTTAATCTGTGTGTAATAGTGAATCAAGTCTACTTTTCATCCTTATCTGTTCATTCCAAAATTACAGGAGGTTTATATCTATGGCATCATCTTTGTATTTTTATAAAAAGAAAGGTATGCGTACGCTGCTTACCGCTACGGCTATTACTCTATTGTTACAAACAGCGGTTTCACCAGTCGCAGGCATTGCTTTTGCTGCCCCTGCTGCGAATACCAAAGTAACATCAGCCAATTCGACAGCAATCTACAAATCCTTTCAGAACATGCTATACAAAAAAAATGGCCTACCCGCGGCAGACCGTTACCTAGAGTCTAAAATCAGCCAGGTGACCCCCTATCATGCAACCCTGATGGTGCTACAGTTAGAAAATGCCCGCTTCAAAGCGCTAACGGCCATAACGGATCGCATGCTTGTGCCCAATGTTCAGGATCAGATGCAGAAAATATACAATTGGAATAACAGCTTTACGCAGCTGATGTCACGCACCAAAGACACGAGTCTCCGTTCACTGCTGCAACAGGCCAGAGACAGCGGTTATCGTCTTACGATGATCGAGGGTTATCTCTATCCAATCATGAATTATGCCGCATTTGAAAAATACACTTCTTATGTAAATGAAGATATCAAACAGTACATTCGCATCATGGCAGTCGAAACGAGCAATATCGCCTCTGAAGATGGGGGCCTCATGATCGGATATCAGGATATGCTGAACCGTGCGCTGAATCAAGAGCGGTTCCTGAATGATTTTCCTAAGTCTAACCGGAAAAACCAGGTACAGATGTTGATGAATCAATACACCTTGTACACCTTTTACGGGCTCGATAATACCCCGCTGTTCGATTACGACACCAACGTAATGGTGCCCAATGCTCAAAAAGGGTACAAAGCTGTCTTACAGCGGAATACTTCCGAGGACAGTGCTTTTTTTAAAAAACTGAATGCGTTCATGGATGTCGTCGCTGAATCCAAGTTTGAAAGAACAGAGGCTGTCGACAAATGGCTGGAACAGAACGTATCTAGGGATGAATATCTGCCGGAGTACGGTATATAAAAGTTTTAGATCAATCTAACGGTAACAATCAGCCAATGGCCTGGATAAGCTGGAGGTAGAGCAAGGGAGTTAGGTTAAATAGATGTGTGCATGCAATGGTAAGCTTGGAATAGTCAACATTTTTCATACACCGTTCCTTGTGCTAGTCGCGTAGAAGGTTGTACGGATGAAAAAAATTCTAACGATCACCACAGACCTTATTTGGCCGATTTAGAGATGTTCAGTGATCTAACGATCACCAGAGACGCTATTTCTTCTGAAATGAGCAAAAATCAATGATTTCTCGTCTGAAATGGGGAAATAACGTTTCTCCTGATCGTTAGAATTTTAAATGAGTTGAAATCGACCAAATAGCGTCATCTGAGATCGTTAGCCTGTCAGCTTATATTGCTCCACCGCCGCTTTATCAAAAAAAGACGAACCCACCGCCCTCGGCGTTGCTTCGTCTTTTTTGGCGTATCTGCTGTTAACTGACTAAATATAGTTGTTACGGGTTCACGATACAGATGGTGTCCCTCACTGTTACATATGTAAGCATCCATCACTCAAGCGTTGGCTCCTTTTGAGTGCGAAGCTCGAATGCATTCCAGCCAATCTATAGAACTGAGAGCTCTTTGACCATATGGTAATACTCATGTCCACCGATGAGAATCACTTCATCTTGAACATAGCCTTGCCGTTCATAGAGCTGCATGGCGCGGCCATTGTCCTGCTCCACGATCAGGGCAACCTGCGTGTGCCCGAGTTCTCTTCCCTGCTGCTCAAAAGCAGCCATCAGTGCACGGCCGATGCCCTGCCCCTGAAATGGCTCACTTACCGAAAGAGTATCGAGATAATACTCCCCAGGGCGGGTTTCTTTTACCAGAGCATATTTCTCATCGCCATCACGTCCGGGACGATTCAGAAGCGGCTGGTCCAGACGATCCACATCATCACCGGCGTACGCTACCAGCATGCCAGCAATCTCACCATCCTGCTCCATCACAGTTATATTTTGATAACTGATCCGGTTATTTTCCTGTGTAACAAACTCACGTAAGACGTCCATTGCCCGCTCATGGTCCGCCTCCCCCGCAAGTGCATAAGCGATATCCCCAATCGCCTGCACCAGCAGCGGGATGATCTGATCCACATCTTCCTTCCGTGCAGGTCGGATCTGAGGCACTTTCTTCTGTTGCTCTGACCCTATAGTAGGTTTCACTTGTAAAAAGACACCTCTCTCTCAGATCAACATGTTGAACAGATTTAAGTTTTTGTTCAGCTCAGTGTAGGCGATACCTTTGCGGTTCATACGTTCGATGAGTGGCTGGTAGTCTTCCTTGTACATGAGCTCGATGCCGACTAAGGCAGGGCCATTTTCCTTGTCATGTTTTTTCGTATATTCAAATCTGGCGATATCGTCATTCGGACCGAGCACTTCCTCCAGGAACTCACGTAGCGCCCCAGCACGTTGCGGGAAATTCACCATGAAATAATATTTCAGACCTTCGTAGATCAGGGAACGCTCTTTGATCTCCTGCATCCGGTCAATATCATTGTTACCGCCGCTGATGACACAGACCACCGTCTTGCCTGCGATCTGTTCGCGGTATTGCTCCAGTGCTGCTACAGCCAGCGAACCCGCAGGCTCCACCACGATCGCATTTTCGTTATATAATTCCAGAATGGTTGTGCAGGCTTTGCCTTCTGGCACCTTCACAATGTCATTCAGGATGTTGCTACAGATGTCATAAGTCAAATCACCGACCCGTTTCACCGCTGCCCCATCCACAAATTTATCGATATCATCCAGCGTAACCACTTGTTTGCGGAACATTGCTTCACTCATGGAAGCTGCTCCAAGCGGCTCAACGCCGATGATTTGTGTTTCAGGACTCACCGTTTTCATGTAGGTTCCTACTCCAGCCGCTAATCCGCCGCCGCCAATGGTGACAAATACATAGTCTGCATTCTCATCAAGGCTTTCCATGATCTCCATCGCAACTGTACCGTTCCCTGCAATAATCTTCGGTGAATCAAACGGATGGATAAAGGTCATGCCCTGCTCGTCACATGCCCGCATCGCTTCCGCATACGCATCATCATACGTATCACCGATCAGGACAACTTCTACATTATCGCCGCCAAAACGTCGTACCTGTTTCACTTTCTGGTTCGGTGTTGTGCTTGGCATAAAGATTTTGCCGTGAATGCCCAGTGCATTACAGCTAAAAGCTACACCCTGTGCGTGGTTGCCGGCACTCGCACAGACGATGCCTTTCTCCATTTCCGCTGGGGTCAGACTGCGTATCATATTGTAAGCCCCTCGAATTTTAAAAGAACGCACCACTTGAAGGTCTTCCCGTTTCAGATACACATTACAGTTATATTTAGCCGAAAGTACAGCATCCCGCTGTAGCGGCGTTCTGACAATCACTTCACGCAGCACATGATGTGCGCGTACGATATCTTCCATGCCTACATGGACATTTCTAGAACCTTCGTTTCCGGCTCCCGTTCCTGTTGTTTCTTGATTCTCTGGTTTCATCTGTCTCCACACTCCGCTTATATGGTCTAACAATGTCATCCATTGCTTTTTCTTTTTATTGTATCACTTTTGCTCTGTTCTTGCGCCCGACACCGGGAGGAACAATCTTCTACTCGCTATAACGACTGTACTCAAATACTTTACATTTCTCATTTTCCACTTTCTTATCTCTTACTCCGCATCGCGTATCATTCGCATGATCTCATTGACGATCACTTCAGGATCTGTAAACATCACCATGTGACCCGAACGCGCTGCTTCTACCCACCTTGCATTGGCTAGCTTACTCACCGTCTGACGGTGAGCTTCAACAATGGCAGGTCTGATTTTACGTTCTCCCTTGCCCGGCAACGTACCCGAAATAATGCTAACTTCCAAGTCTCCCAATTCGGGAGGTTGCTCCTGTAACCCCTTTAAATCTTGCAAAAAATTCTTTCCCTCCGCAGCCATCGTCCGAGCAGCTTGTACCGTAAAGTCCTCCCGGCGGTGATCTGCTACAACGTCATCAGGCTGACTAAGAAAGTCTTTGATGCCAAGAAACCGATACAGGCCCACACGAGCCAGAGCGGGAATAAGTGCCCCATTTATCGCAAAACCGACCTTCGCCATACGGGAAAAATATAACTCACAATGCTCATCCGACGGGTCAACAAGAATGATACCTTGCAGACGTAACAGATTACTAGCGGCCGTTGCCCGCACAATGGGCCCTCCCCAGCTATGCCCCACCAGAATAATCGGCCCTGTCCCGAGCGCTTTTAGCAGGTCATTCAGGTCTACCGCAATCCGGGTGAGCGTGCGTGGAGAAAAATCAACATCACTTCGTCCCGCTCCTGCCCTGTCATACACAACGGTACGTGCATGCTCCGCAATCGTCGGCACAACCAGCCCCCATGTAGATCTGGAAACGCCCATCCCCGACTCAAAAACGACCGTCACTTCTCCAGCGCCCTTCGACATGTAATGCAACTTCCGGCCATCCCGGGTCTGGATATATGCACTTGAACCCAACGTATGTAATCCAGCATCATGACCCATTGCTTCACCTTCCCTCCCCACTGATCCACAGTATCTCGTCTCTCATCACGCTTCTAAATGAAAATGATTATCAATTACTAATTATACCTTTTCCCCTGTAAAAAAAGAACACCCAATCCATCACCGGATCGGGTATCCCTCTCAGCCTTGCAGTAGCTGAACGTACAATATAAAACTTACGGCCTCGCGCCCTTTTGCTCGCGCATAACCTGATTACTTCTTCACAGATCACAGGTCATGAAGCAGAATCGGGATGAAATTCTCTTATCCGCGAATGCCGTGCTCCTTATTGTTCATCTGATCCAGCAGCTGATTCATCGTATCCTCAGTCATCGCGCCACCGCTAAAAGCCACAAGGGCACGTAGCGGCATATATTTCATCATCGCGTTCATCATGTCCGCATGATCATGATCACCGGAATCGTCACCGCCACCAAAACCGCTCGCTTCCTGGAATTGCTGCAAAGCCTGCTCAATCAGCTTTTTATTCTCGGGGTCGCGCTGAATATCGCCAAGGGTACTATTGCGTGTATACGTTGGAATGAACGTGGCAGTAGACTCTACGCTTACCCGAGTCTGCATACGAATATCACGCGAAGAGCTACCGAGCTGTATACCGAACTCCCCCGTCTCGACATGCCAGTCTTTCATATCCACGTTGTAATACGCGAACGAACGCTTATTCAGCGTGAAATGAACTATTTTGGACTCGCCAGCCTCCAGTGCCACCTTCGCAAAAGCTTTCAGCTCCCGATCCGGACGAATCACTGTACTCTCAACATCACTAACGTACAACTGTACGATCTCTTTCCCTGCACGCTCCCCGGTATTGGTGACGCGTATTTGTACCTGCACCTCGTCCAGATCCGTTAGCGCTGTGCGATCTACTTGTAAATCGCTGTACTCAAACGTGGTATAACTGAGGCCGTATCCAAAAGGGAATAGCGGGTCCAGCTCTTTTTTATCATAATAACGGTAACCGACGAAGATCCCCTCTCGGTAATCCACACGATCTGCCTCACCAGGGAAGTTCAGATAGGACGGATTGTGGCTAAGCTTAGCCGGGAAGGTCTCTGCCAGTTTACCGGATGGGTTCACCTCACCGTAGAGCAGATCGGCGATTGCGCCTCCTACGGCCTGTCCGCCAAGATAAGCTTCAAGCACAGCTTGGACCTGCGACAGCCAAGGCATCTCCACTGGAGAACCGTTGCTTAGCACAACCACTACACGGGACTGCACCTTGGCAACCTCTTCAATCAGTCGAATGTGGTTGTCCGGCAGACGCAGATGCGCACGGTCATACCCTTCGGATTCGTATCGATCCGGCAATCCAACAAATACCACAGCGGTATCTGCCGCTTGTGCAGCCTGAACAGCCTGCTGCAACAGTGTCTCATCCACATCGTCCTCTTCAATCCGGTACCCTGGTGCATACGAGATGGTTACTCCATCGCCTGCCACAAGAGTCATCTCCTCCACAATATCATCGACCTTGGTCGGATTAATGTGGGAGCTTCCCCCTCCCTGAAAGCGAGGTTTACGCGCAAAAGCACCTACGATGGCTACGCTACCTTCACGCTTTAGCGGAAGAAGCCCGGCTTCATTTTTCAACAAAACCATACTCTCGGATGCCACTTTACGTGCAAGCTGATGATGTTCATCTTTATCGTACGAAGCGCCTTCTTTCTTATGATCCACCGCTTTGAAAATTAAGGTCAGCAAACGCTCCACCGCAAGATCCAGCTTGTCCATGGGCAGCTTTCCGCTCTCTACCGCATCGATCACCTTACGTTCTCCAATACCGCCGCTTGCTGGCATCTCCAGCTCCAGTCCAGCTGCAAGGGCATCCGTCCGCTCATTCACTGCACCCCAGTCCGAGACAACCAGACCTTCATGGCCCCATTCATCCTTCAATATGTCCGTCAGCAGCCACTCATTTTCACCCGCATACGTACCGTTCACTTTATTATAAGAACACATGACCGTCCAAGGCTGTGCATCCTTCACTGCGCCTTCGAAGCTGGCCAGATAAATCTCGCGTAGCGTCCGTTCGTCTACCACCGCATCAATCGACATACGGCGCTCTTCCTGGTTATTCACCGCAAAGTGTTTGAGAGACGTACCCACGCCCTGGCTCTGCACGCCCTGAATATGAGCGGTAGCCATCTGAGTAGATAAGAGTGGGTCTTCAGAAAAGTATTCAAAGTTCCGTCCGCCCAAGGGAGAACGTTTAATATTTACACCCGGTCCAAGCAGTACCGCCACATCTTCGGCCTGACATTCTTCACCCAAAGCCACGCCCACCTGACGCGCCAGCTCGGTATCCCACGAACTCGCCAGCCCTGCCGCAGACGGGAAACAGGTTGCAGGTACACTTGCGGTCAGACCCAAGTGATCTGCACTGCTGTCCTGTTTGCGCAATCCGTGAGGACCATCCGTTACCATAATAGATGGAATGCCGAGACGCTCCACCCCTTTCAGATGCCAAAAGTCGAGCCCTGAGCACATTCCCGCTTTTTCTTCCAGTGTCATCTGCTGTACCAAATCTTTGATGTTACGTTCCACATTAACCCCTCCAGTTCATGATATTCGTGTAGTGTCGAAGCTATATAACAAGCATACTGCGTGGACTTTTACTATTTCAAATCCTTACCCGGTTTGGCACGTTTACATAACAGATGTGCTCATTTTTCGTGAGGCAAATAAGTTAACTTAAAGATTTTACACGGTGCACTCCGATGACAGAATAACCTTCAATCGCTGTTATCCTATATAGATTAATAAAATGAAAAAACAGCCCGATCTCAACGATCAGGCTGCCTGCGAACTTCTTATATATGTCGATATGTGCTAGATCTCGTAATGCAATACATCCACAAGTACTGTACCTGTATTACACCTGTGTTGTATACCATGCTGCCGCGGCTTCTGCCTCGGTACGTGTCAGTTGATGCCCCTGACGTTCCCAATGCATATGCACATCGGCACCCGCCCCGCTCAGCAGGGAAGCCAGTTCCTCCGTTTCACGTCTTGGCACAATTGGATCATTCTCTCCTGCACCGATGAACACGGGCAGTCCTTTCAGATCAGGCAGTGTCAGTCCGCGAAGCGGCACCATCGGATGGTGCAGGATTGCTCCCTTGAATACATCTGCCTGATGGAACATCAGACTTGCGGCAATGTTGGCACCATTGGAATAGCCCAGCGCATACACGTTCGATCGATCGAATCCATATTCCACCGCAGCAGCATCGATAAAGGCTCCCAGCTCTGCTGTCCGTGCAATCAGATCCTCTTCATCAAAGACACCTTCTGCAAGGCGGCGGAAGAAACGTGGCATCCCATTCTCGGAAACGTTACCTCGCACTCCAAGAATCGCCGCCCCCGGAGCAATCATCTCTGCCAGTCCGATCAGATCATTCTCCGTTCCACCTGTACCGTGGAGCAACAATATTGTCGCCGCATCTGCCTGCGCACCTGCTTTGTAGATATGTTTCATCGTCGCTGTACTCATCATTTAGACTCCCCCTTCCATTCCCGTACTTGAATTGGTGGCAACAATTGTTCGATCTGCTCACGCTGTGGTTCGTACCATTCAGGCAGCATCAATTTCTCGCCCATCGTCTCTTGCGGTTCATCCCGTGCAAAGCCTGGAGGATCTGTCGCAATCTCGAACAAAATACCGCCTGGTTCACGGAAATATACCGCGTTGAAGTATTGACGGTCAATCACGGGTGTTGGATGATACCCTGTTTGATCCAGATCCTGTTGAATCTGTTCATGCTCCGAATAATCTTTGGCACGCCATGCAATGTGATGTACCGTTCCTGCTCCACCGATACCGCGCTGGATACCTGTTGATTGAATATCGATGATCTGTCCCAGATCACCGCTCGCCCGCAGACGAATCAGGCCATTCTCTTCACCAACCTGTTCCAGACCAAGCTTGCCGACAAGCACATCCATCGTTTTCTCAGGCACATGACTGTAGAGCACCGCACCGCCAAAGCCTTTGATCGCATGCTCAGGTGTCACCCCATTAAATGCCCACTGGCTCGGCTCGCCGCCTTCGCGCTCAACCAGTTCAAGGAGCAATCCCCCTTTATCGAAGAAACGAATATATTGTTCGCCGAATCTCGTTTTATTTTCATATGGAATATCGAAGGAAGCAAGACGTTCTTTCCAGAACGACAGGCTGCCCATCGGTACAGCATAGACGGTAACTCCGGTCTGACCTGAGCCAATCACACCTCTTCTTGCATTCTTCTGCGGGAAAAACGTAATGATCGTACCTGGTGCGCCTTGCTCATTGCCGTAGTACAAGTGATATACATCCGGTGCATCAAAGTTGATCGTTTTTTTCACCAGTCTGAGTCCCAACACCCCTGCGTAGAAGTCTACATTTTTCTGTGCGTCGTCAACAAAAGCGGTAATATGATGAATGCCTGAAGTTCTGAACATAATCTCCACTCCCTTAGTTTTCGTTTATTATTCATTATCTTGTTTGTTGTACGGTTGTTTTATTTACTGCTTCTGAGGATTAACTTACTTTAGCTTCGTTATTTATCTTTAAATTAAGATTCTTTAAATTCATATTAATCCATAACCGAGTAATATGCAAGCATTTATTTCAAAATTAAGATATTACTTCAATGAACCTTACATAGACTCGTTTGTTTTTGTTAAAACGTATCGCTCTGAACTGCTTTTCACATAAAAAACAGGTCCCCGAACCGAAGTACGGGAACCTGTCTTTAATAACGTGTATCTCACCAAAATGAAGCCTGCTTCTGATTCTTACACCAATTTTAATTTCTTCGGTGGATTAACCAGATCTTTATGCTCATATTCATCCTTGATATCCCCGACAATCTCTTCGAGAATATCCTCCATGGTCACCATTCCGATCGTTGCGCCAGCTTCGTCTTTGACAGAAGCGATATGCACGCGGCTATGTTGCATCTGAACGAGTACATCCTTGATCGGTGAACGCTCCGAGAAGCTCGGCATTGGGTGCATGAACGTGTTCATGCTGAACGTTCTGCCCGCAGCTACACTCGTTAACGTCTGTTTGGTATTAATAAACCCGACAAAATGGTTTGCATTCCCGTTTGCAATGACAGGATACCTCGTATACTCATGCTGATTCAGCACTTCAATAATCTGTTCCAGCGGCATTTCTTTATTCAGTGTAACGATTTTATTTCGGGGAATCATGATCTCCTGAAGCAAACGCTCATCAAAGGCAAAAATGTTTTTGAGGTAATCCAGCTCCGTCTGGTTAATTTCGCCACTCTCATAACTTTGCGCCATGATCAGCTTTAATTCCTCTTCGGAGTGAACCGTATCATGCCCGGCCGGTTTGATACCGAAAATGCTAAGCAATAAACGTGCTGCACCATTCAGCGCATAAATGAACGGGTTCATGATTTTACCGAACCAGTAGAGCGGTGGTGCAAGCAACAACGTCATCTTTTCAGCAAACTGAATGGCAAGTGTCTTCGGTGCAAGCTCGCCGATTACGACATGCAAGAAGGTGATAAATGCCAATGCAATCGCGTAAGAGAGTACGGTGGACAGTGCAGCAGGCACTTCCAGACTCTGGAATAACGGATGCAACAATTTCTCCACGGTCGGTTCGCCCAAAGCACCCAGTACGAGCGCAGTAATCGTAATACCAAGTTGACAGGCAGACAGATAATAATCCAGATTATGTGCTACTTTTTTGGCGACCACTGCTTTTTTGTTGCCTTCCGAGATCAATTGATCAATACGGGACATCCGCACTTTCAGAATAGCAAACTCGGCTCCTACGAAAAACGCGGTCAAACCGATAAATACAGCTACTAAAAATAAGTTTAAGGCTATTATTCCGTCCAATGATTTCCCTCGGGTGAGGGATTCACCTCCATTAAGTTTTGAAATGTTTAAGCCAGATCGCTGGCAGCTTCTTGGGCCTCAATACCGTTAACACGTTCAAGCAGCACCTGCTTGATGTGATAGTTCTCGGCATCCACTACCGTCCAGACATAGTCGCCGTGTTCAACGGTATCTCCTTTTTCCACACCGACACCCTTCTGGTACTGAATCCATCCGGCAACCGTATCCATCTCTTCATTACCTTCGAATATAATTCCGAATTGACGCTCCAGTTCATCCAGCAGCACACGGCCACTAATTAGATACTGGTTTTCCCCGGTCTCCTGAATGTCCGCTACTTCATCAGCATCGAACTCATCCCGGATCTCGCCAACCAGCTCTTCAAGGATATCCTCCATCGTAATGATTCCCGAAGTACCGCCATACTCATCCACGACAACAGCCATATGCACACGTTCCTGTTGCATTTTGATCATCGCATCCTGAATGGATGTCACTTCCGATACAAAGGGGATCTCACGCACAAATTCACTCAATTGATGTGCCCGGGTCGCAACCATGTCCGGCAAAATCTTCTTCACATTCACGACACCGATAATGCGGTCTTTATCTCCATCCTCGATGACGGGATATCTGGAGTAGTTATGCTCATCCAATATAGGAATAATATCGTCATACGTCATATCCTGATTCAGTGTAATTAGTTCTGTACGAGGAACCATGATGTCTTTGGCATCACGTTCATCGAACACAAAAACATTTTCCAGATACGAAAGTTTGGTCTTGTTGCTTTCATCGCCTTCATAGCTCTGGTTCATAATGATCTTAATCTCATCCTCGGAATAGGCCTGATCATGTCCGGCTGGTTTTACACCGAATGCACGCAGGATTACACGCGATGCACCATTGAGTGCCCAGATGAATGGATACATGACTTTACCAAACCAGTACAGCGGCGGAGAGAGTAACAAAGTCAACTTTTCGGAAAATTGAATCGCCAACGTTTTGGGTGCCATCTCACCAACAACGACATGCAAAAACGTAACGAGTATAAAAGCTATCGCATAAGAAGCAATCGCCGAGGCCGAGGCAGGTACGTCAAAATAATTAAACACCGGATATAACAATCTCTCCACAGTCGGTTTCCCCAAGGCCCCGAGTCCGAGGGCTGTAACGGTGATACCTAGCTGACAGGCGGACAAATAATAATCCAGGTCCGAGACGACCTTTTTGGCAAGCACTGCCTGTTTATTGCCTTCGGCAACCAGTTGATCCACCCTTGATGTACGAATTTTCACAACAGCAAACTCCGACGCAACGAAAAATGCAGTCAGTACAATCAAGATGATAAGTAATGCGATATTTAATATGGTAATTATGTCCAAAGACTTCCCCGATAGTCAGGGATTCACCTCCAAGATAGTTACAGCGTGATACATTAACGTTCATGCCGTTAACTGTTCATACGCTGTTGAATGTGTGATGCCAAGAGCCCGTGACGAATAAAAAATATATAAAAATCAGTTCATGATCACTTCTGTATAAGTCGCATAATGACCTTGTAAATCTAAAACAGGAATCCAAGATGAAGTCAATAACGCCCATGACGTGTAGAAACGACTTCAATCAAAACGGGTTACCCCTCATGCTGTCCATTGTTCCTTGATCAACTCCACCTAGATTCGCCATTTGGACAATTTACAATATCGCCTACCCAATAGATATCCACCTCCCAACGTATCGATTCCTGTTTCCGAAAAGTATATCATGTTTTGATTCAAACCATCCAGTTGCACGTTATGGTTTGGCACAAGCTTACAGTCTATTGTTCACAGAATAGTCTATATGTATGTTATCCTGTGGCATTTTAACCAGTGTTATCCTACCAAAAAATGAGTTTCTATGATCTATGTATCTTCCGTTTTTTCTGGCTTTTTCCGTATCTATATATGAATCTTTCCACTTTATTAGAATAGTGCAGTTTACTGAAATACTACCCGTTCCATTTGGCCATTAAACAGATCCAAATCTTCACTTTCATAGCGGATAAACGTTGTGCTCAGGCAGGTTTATAAGAAATCTAACTGTCTTTTTTACACATAATATATGTAATACGCGCAAAAAGCCCACAGGATGCAAATACCTTGCGGTACCCATCCTACGGGCTGGCTTAATTGTTACACCAAAGCTTTGGCAGCAATGTCGGAGCGTTGATGTTTGCCTTCAAAATGAATGTGCTCTGCCTGAGCATATGCTTTGGCTCTTGCTTCTGCAATGTCAGCACCTAGGCCTACAACACCGAGAATACGTCCACCGTTTGTCACCCAGTCCCCAGCTTCATTACGCGCTGTTCCTGCATGGAACACAACACCCTCTTGGGCTTGATCCAGTCCCTCAATCACAACACCTTTCGCATAAGGGCCGGGATATCCGCCTGAAGCAAGCACGACACATACAGCGGCTTCTTCGCTCCATTCAATCTCCAGATCAGCCAGTTTTCCGTGAACGGTTGCCCAGAAAATGTCGAGCAGGTCCGTTTTCAGACGTGGCAGCACCACTTGTGTCTCTGGATCTCCGAAGCGTGCGTTGAACTCAATCGTTTTGGGTTTGCCATCCGGGGAGATCATCAGACCCGCAAACAATACACCACGGAATGGACGTCCCTCGGATACCATTGCTTTCGCTGTTGGCTTAATGATGGTTTCCACCGCTTCTTCAATAATGGTGGCCGGAATATGTGGAAGTGGAGAGTATGTGCCCATGCCGCCCGTATTTGGCCCCTGATCATTGTCGAACACAGGTTTATGATCCTGCGCAGCAGCCATCGGACGAACTGTCTCACCGTCAACAAAAGCCAGAATCGACATCTCCTGTCCGGCGAGGAATTCTTCGATAATCACTTTCGCTCCAGCTTCACCAAACACCTTATCAACCATAATGCTGCGAAGGGCCTGATTCGCCTCCTCACGAGAGTATGCAACGGTGACCCCTTTACCTGCAGCCAGTCCGTCCGCTTTGATAACAATCGGAATCGCTTGCTCATCCAGATAGGTCTGAGCTTGCTCGTAGTTGTCGAACTTCTCGTATGCAGCCGTAGGGATATTGTATTTGTGTAGCAGATCCTTCATAAATGTTTTGCTGCCTTCGATTTCCGCTGCATTACGACGTGGGCCGAAGACCGGGATTCCTGTCGAGTCAAATGCGTCCACAATGCCGTCTGCGAGCGGATCATCTGGTCCAATAACGACGAGGTCTACTTTTAGTTCAACTGCCAGTGCTTTGAGTTTGTCAAATTCATGTACCGCAATCGGATGACACTCTGCCAGCTGTGCAATGCCCGCATTCCCGGGTGCACAATGAATTTTACCTGCCTTTGGACTCTTCGCCAGTGCCCAGATAATTGCATGTTCGCGGCCGCCGCCGCCGACTACCAAAATATCCATTCGTCTGTTTCCCTCCACGCTTTACTGGATTGTGATGTTCCTACACTTCAAAACATTAAGTGTCTATTTTTTATTGATCTATTTCCTGAAAAAAGGAGTGCCCCATACGTCATCAGCATGACAGGTGACACTCCTTTATAACACTTGCCACTTTTTGATGAAGAGTATTTTAATACTTCTGTTCGGACTTTAACTCTTCAACCTGCTTATTACTTGTCCTAGTGTTTAAAATGACGTACGCCCGTGAATACCATGGCGATGCCATATTCATTGGCTACCTTGATAGACTCTTCGTCTTTGATCGAGCCGCCTGGCTGAATGACTGCTGTAATACCCGCTTTTGCCGCCAACTCAAGTGTATCACCCATCGGGAAGAATGCATCGGAAGCGAGAATAGCTCCTTTTGCCTGCTCGCCAGCTTGCTCAATTGCAATTTTGGCCGCGCCGACACGATTCATTTGCCCTGCACCTACACCTACCGTCATGTCGTTCGCAGCAAGTACAATCGCGTTGGACTTCACATGTTTAACAACTTTCCAGCCAAACAATAGCTGTTTCATTTCTTCTTCGGAAGGTGCACGATCTGTAACCACGTTGAGCTCGCTCGCTTCAATGGAGTGTACGTCTGATTGTTGCACGATCATACCGCCGTCAATCGATGTCACCACGAATTGGCTTTCACGGTTGCGAGCTGCGTTCAGTTCACCTGTTTTGAGCAAACGAATATTTTTCTTTTTCGTCAGGATATCCAGTGCTTCTTGGGTAAAATCAGGAGCGAGTACGATTTCCAGGAAAATCTCGCTCAGCTTGTTCGCCGTATCGCTGTCGATGATGCGGTTTGCTGCCACAATGCCACCGAAAATCGATGTTGGGTCAGCAGCATAAGCTTTACTGTAGGCTTCATAGATGCTTTCGCCAATTCCTACACCGCAAGGGTTCATATGTTTTACGGCAACGACTGCTGGCTCTTCAAATTCTTTGACAATCTGCAGTGCTGCGTTGGCATCGTTGATGTTATTGTAAGACAACTCTTTACCATGCAATTGCTCAGCTGTAGTCAATGTATCCTGCGCAGCCAGCGGTTTGCGGTAGAATGCCGCTTGTTGGTGCGGATTTTCGCCATATCGTAGATCTTGGAGCTTTTCGTAAGTAACGGTCAGACGCTCTGGTAATGGATCGCCATTAACGTTGGACAGGTAATCGGAGATGAGTGCATCGTAAGCCGCCGTATGACGGAACACTTTTGCCGCAAGCCGTTTGCGTGTTTCCAGCGTCGTATCTCCGCCGCTGCGCACTTCCTCCAGCACTTGACTGTAGTCGGCCGCATCAACAACAACGCTAACAAAAGCATGGTTTTTAGCCGCTGAACGAAGCATCGTTGGTCCACCAATATCGATGTTCTCAATCGCATCTTCATAGGCTACATCCGGTTTAGCGATGGTTTCCTGGAAAGGATACAGGTTCACAACAACCAGATCGATGTAACCCAAACCAAGCTCCTGCATTTGGCGTGTATGCTCTTCGTTATCACGAACAGCAAGCAAGCCGCTGTGAACTGCCGGATGTAATGTTTTGACACGCCCGTCCATAATTTCCGGGAATCCGGTTACGTCCGAAATTCCGATGACAGGTACGCCTTCCTTCGACAACAGGCTACTTGTACCTCCTGTCGAAATAATCTCCACACCCATTTGCGACAGCTCGCGGCAAAAGTCCACGATGCCTGTTTTATCCGATACGCTGACCAGCGCTCTTTTGATACTCACAATATGCTCCTCCTTTATTATCCCATAAGCTTCGCGTTTCCTGACGAAACACAGCCGATTTATTTCCCGAGAAATATCACAAAATGCGTACCAATTTTCGACTTCTGTTATATAAGTTGATAAACGATTCCCACACTGAGCCACTGCGAGAACAGATAATCTTTTGATCGCTGTTATTCCTAGATTTTTCGAACAATTTTATAATGGTAAAAATCAAGTAATAAGCTTATGCTTCCGATGTAGCTTTCTTTCAGAAAGCTTTCAGGCGAACGCTCCGCTTCTCCAGCTTATTTCTGTTCTCTACGTTCATGTGTGGAAAAAATTTCAACTTATATCAAACCGGTTTGGTAACGGTAACGTGGCGTCCGTTTAATTGAACCAAACCTTGCGCGAACCAAGATACCACTTCAGGGTATAACTGCTGTTCGGCAGCATGGATAGCTTTGCTGATCGTTTCCGCCGTATCCCTTGGTTGGACAGGCACAGGATGCTGGGCTATAATCGGCCCCGTATCCATGCCGCCGTCCACAAAATGAACGGTTACACCTGTCACTTTCACACCATAATCAAGTGCTTGTCCAATCGCATCTTTGCCAGCAAAGGCTGGCAGGAGCGATGGATGAATGTTGATCAGTCGACCCGCGTAGCGCTCAACCATTACGGAGGTCAGCAGTCTCATATAACCCGCCAGCACAACCAGATCAATCTGTTTGGATTCAAGCACTTCAATAATTTCTGCCTCGTATGCTTCACGCGAATCATACGCTTTGGGCGTAAACAGATGGCAGTCTACCCCTGCATCCCGTGCTCGCTGCACAACACGTGCTGCAGGTTTATCACAGACGAGTAATTCCACCGATGCACCCAAATCACCATTCCGTGCTGCATCAACCAGAGACTGAAAGTTGCTTCCTGTCCCTGAGGCAAATACAGCAATGCGGTAGTTCGTCATTAAACATCCGCTCCCGTGAAGGTTACTCGCGCATCTCCTTCAGTTACACGGCCAATGATGTACGCCTCTTCACCGGAAGCTTTTAGTTGCTCCAATGCTTTTGCTGCATCCGCTTCGTTCACAACCAAGACAAGTCCGATACCCATGTTAAACGTCGTGAACATATCACGGTTGGATACATCGCCTTTTTGCTGTAAAAGATTAAAGATTGGCAAGATCGGCCATGAACCATAATTGATATCTACGTTCACGTTGCTTGGTAACATACGCGGGATATTTTCAATAAATCCACCGCCCGTGATGTGCGCCATCCCTTTAACTTTGACATTCTCCAGCAGGGACAGTAATGGTTTTACATAAATTTTCGTTGGCTCCAGCAAGGCATCGCCCAGTTTGCCACCCAGCTCCGTCATTTCGGAGTGCAGATCCAGGCCAGCTTCTTCAAGCAGCAATCTGCGAACCAGAGAGAAACCGTTGCTATGCACACCGCTGGAAGCGAGACCGATGACCGTATCTCCAGATGCGATGGTTGTGCCATTAATGATTTTTGCTTTGTCCACGATACCCACGGTGAAACCTGCAATATCATACTCACCTTCACTGTACATGCCTGGCATCTCAGCCGTTTCACCGCCGATGAGCGCACAGCCGGACTGATGACAGCCTTCCGCGATACCCGCAACGATCGCTTCAATCTTCTCCGGGATGACCTTATCGCAAGCGAGGTAGTCCAAGAAAAAGAGTGGCTCTGCTCCTTGTACAACGATATCGTTGACACACATCGCTACAGCATCAATACCAATCGTATCATGACGATCCATAGCAAATGCTATTTTTAACTTGGTTCCAACACCATCTGTACCGGAAACCAGAACCGGCTCATCATATTTGTCTTTGTTCAATCCGAACAGGGCACCAAATCCACCCAAATCCGTCATCACTTCCGGACGAAAGGTACGCTTTACGTGTTTTTTCATCCGTTCAACCGCTTCGTTTCCTGCCGCGATATCGACGCCGGCCTTTTTATATGCTTCGGACACAACCCTCACACCCTTCGTATCTTGTATAAATCGAGCTCAACATTTTTTTGTGTAAATCAAAAGTCCAACTCATTTATTGCTACTCATCTCTAATAGATGAATCTGTACCAATTCAAATCCAGCTAAACCCATTGTAATGTAGTTCCTGTACTCTTCTGGTGGAACCATTCGAATGAATTCGTCACCATTGTATACCGCACCGGCACACTGGAATACTTGCAGCTCTTTTTTCGCCGGAGTCAGCGGAATGTTACCAACGATGCTCCATGTGCCATCTTTCAGCAGCTTGGGTGACGTGAAGATCACGTTGCTCTTACGTTTGCCATAAGAATAGACAAGGAATTCGCCGTCTTCCAAACTTACAGTTTCGTCACGCTGAATGCTCATCACGCCGAATGAAAATGCTTTTTTGAAGCGGTCTCTCAGTGCACATATCACCTGACACACGGCAAACCGTCCATCATGCATTGGAATCAGAAAAACATCGCCCTCATTATAGCTTTTTCTTCCCATAAGCCTGACCTCCTAACAGCTACAGCCGAACTTCTCTTCTCCGTCGAAGTCAAGGCGGGTCGGATAATCATTATCGAAGCACGCCAGACATAGTCCGCCCTTATAGTCATCTTGATTATCGCCTTGAATGGATGCAATCAGTCCATCCGGACTGAGGAACGCCAGAGAGTCTGCATTGATCTCACGGCAAATCTCTTCAACGGACAGAGCAGATGCAATAAGCTCGCGGCTATCCGGTGTATCAATGCCATAGAAGCACGGGTTCTTAAATGGCGGCGAAGTAATCCGCACATGCACTTCCGTTGCCCCTGCGTCACGAAGCATATTCACAATCCGGCGGGATGTTGTCCCCCGTACGATCGAGTCATCGATCATCACTACACGTTTACCTTCCACGACACGGCGCACGGCGCTAAGCTTCATCTTTACGCCCTGCTCACGCAGTTCCTGGCTTGGCTGGATAAATGTACGTCCGGTGTATTTATTTTTGATCATGCCCATCTCATATGGAATACCTGTCTGTTCAGCGTATCCAATCGCCGCCGAGATGCTGGAATCTGGTACCCCCGTAACCAAGTCCGCATCCACAAACGCCTCAATGGCCATCCGACTACCCATGCGTTTACGAGCAGCATGCTGATTGGCACCGTTCATATCACTATCAGGTCGAGCAAAATAAATATATTCCATCGCACAGAGTGCCTTGCGGTGTTTATGATCATCAAAACGATCCTCATGCAATCCGTCTGCATCCAGCACAAGCAATTCACCCGGTTCAATATCACGGATCAGCTCAGCGCCGATGGTTTCAAGCGCACAAGTTTCAGAAGCAAACAGGTACGCGTCCCCAAGCTTACCCATCGTCAGAGGACGAAGTCCATGCGGGTCAGAAGCAACCAACAGCTTATCATTCGTCATAATCAGAAACGCATAACCACCGACGATACGCTTGAATGCGTCTTTTGCCGCCTCTACCAGCCCTTTCGAAGATCTTGCAATCAAATGAGCGATAACTTCAGTATCACTGGTTGTTTGGAAAATAGAACCGCTCTGCTCCAGCTCACGCCGGATCGTTGGTGCATTCACGATGTTGCCGTTCGTAGCAACCGCTAGGTCGCCATCCCGATATTTGAATACGAGCGGCTGTGCATTGGTCAGTTTGCTATCTCCACTTGTCGAATAACGTACATGACCAATCGAAATATCACCGGTGAGTGTCTGCATCAGGTCTTTGGTGAAGACCTCTTTCACGAGTCCCATACCGCGGTGATAGTTAAACTGTGTGCCGTCACTTACACACATGCCCGCACTTTCTTCCCCGCGATGCTGCAGGGCATGCAGACCGTAGTAGGAAAGGGAAGCCGCATCAGGGTGCCGATACACCCCGAATACGCCGCATTCTTCCTTTAATTTGTCGAGTCCTTCCTTGCCGGACCCTTCGTTATAATAATCACCTGTCCACAACGGTTCCGTCATCAGTTCATGAGACATGGAATCGCATCCTCCCAGACCTTAGCCAAACCTCCTACAGGTTCGTTCACGGCTGATGTTCCGTTCAATTCAATGGTCAGGTTACTTCCTTCAACACGTCCAATGACAGCTGCTGGCACTCCACGTTCACGTACAAAAGCTTCCAGCTTACTCGCTTGCTCCGGCGAAGCCGACAGCAAAATACGGGATTGACTCTCACTGAACAGGGTATGATCTGCACGCAGTGCAGTCTCTACATTCACTTGTGCTCCTACGTTACCGCTGATGCAGGACTCTGCCAGTGCAACCGCCAGACCCCCTTCGGACAAGTCATGCGCGGAGCGAACGAGTCCGGATTGGATAGCTTCCAGCACGGTGCTGAGCAATGCTTTCTCCGTGTTCAGGTCAAGTTCTGGCGGACGGCCTTCGGTCACGCCATGCACGGCGTATTGCAGCTCGCTGCCGCCGAGTTCTGCTTTGGTTTCACCGAGGAGGATGATGACATCTCCTTCGGATTTGAAAGCTTGTGTCGTGATATGATCCGTATCATGCACGAGACCTACCATACCGACCACTGGCGTTGGATAGATAGAGCCTTTGGCGTTTTCATTGTACAAGCTCACGTTACCACCGATGACCGGCGTATCCAGCACGCGGCAAGCTTCCGCCATACCGTCCACGGCTTTTTCCATTTGCCAGAAAATATCCGGTTTCTCCGGGTTACCGAAGTTCAGGTTATCCGTAATTGCCAGCGGTTCTGCACCGGAACATACGATATTACGCGCTGCTTCACTCACCGCAATACGTCCACCCACCTCAGGATCAAGGTAAACGTAACGACCGTTACAGTCCGTCGTCATCGCAAGACCTTTGCGCGTGCCACGAATCGTAACCACTGCTGCATCAGAACCCGGACGTACGGCTGTGCTTGTACGCACCATGTAGTCATATTGATCATAAATCCATTTTTTGCTCGCCACTGTCGGAGAAGCCAGCACTTGTTTCAGTGCACCGCCGAGATCCGACACTTCGTCATAACGAAGCGTGTCGATGGAAGCACTCGCTTCATAATAAGCAGGTACGGAAGATGGCTTGTCGTATACCGGGCACTCGTCAACCAAAGCCGTTACAGGCATATCACCGACAACTTCGCCGTGGTGGATCAGTTTCAGACGACCATCGTCAGTAACTTTACCAACTTTGGCACAGATAACACCCCAACGTTCAAAGATTTCCATCGCCTGCGCCTCATCCTTCGGCTCGACGACAAACAGCATCCGCTCCTGTGACTCCGAAAGCATCATCTCGTAAGGTGTCATGCCTTCTTCTCGCTGTGGCACCTGATCCAGATACAACTCCAGACCGTTACCCGCTTTACTTGCCATCTCCGCACTGGAGCACGTCAGACCTGCTGCACCCATGTCTTGAATACCGAGCACGATACCCGTATCGATCAATTCCAGACAGGATTCCATAACCAGCTTCTCCATGAACGGGTCACCGACTTGAACGGCAGTACGCTGAGACTCGGATTCTTCGGTCAGCTCAACGGAAGCAAACGTTGCGCCGTGGATACCGTCACGACCTGTTGGTGGGCCAACGTAATACACCGGGTTACCCACGCCTTTGGCTACACCGCGCTGGATTTTGTCATGATCGATCAAACCCACACACATCGCATTCACGAGCGGATTGCCTTCATAACTCTCATCAAACATCACTTCACCTGCAACGGTCGGAATTCCGATACAGTTGCCGTATCCCGCAATACCCGCTACCACATGCTCAAACAGATATTTTACGCGATCACTCTCCAGCTTACCGAAACGAAGAGAGTTCAAAAGCGCTACCGGTCTTGCACCCATTGAAAAAATATCACGGATAATGCCGCCCACACCCGTTGCCGCCCCTTGATAAGGTTCTACCGCGGAAGGGTGGTTATGGCTTTCAATTTTGAAAACAACGGCCTGATTGTCACCGATATCTACGATCCCGGCACCTTCACCCGGTCCCATCAGGACCCGTGGACCACTTGTCGGGAAACGACGCAAGAGTGGCTTGGAGTTTTTGTATGCGCAGTGCTCAGACCACATTACGCTGAATACACCAATTTCCGTGTAGTTTGGCTTGCGGCCCATGAACTCACAGATCAGCTCATACTCGCTATCAGACACGCCCATCTGTGCGTAAAGTTTATGTTCTGCGACCTGTTCTGCTGTTGGTTCCTTAGCGGATAGCTGCTGCGTCATGCCGATCCCTCCATGCTTTCAAAATTGAAGTAAACATCCGTTTGCCGTCTTCCGAACCGAACAGCGAATCCACTGCACGCTCTGGATGCGGCATCATGCCCACTACGTTGCCCGCCTCGTTGCAAACCCCTGCGATATCACCTAGGGAACCATTCGGGTTATTGCCATATGTGAAAACAATCTGATTGTTCGCTTGCAAACTTGCCAGTGTTTCTTCGTCACAATAATAGTTGCCTTCACCGTGAGCAATCGGAATGACAATCTCTTCGCCCGGTGCGTAGTCACGTGTGAAAGGTGTATCTGCGTTAGCCACCTTCAGCACCGTGTCATGGCAACGGAATTTCAGGGACGTGTTGCGGATCAACGCTCCCGGAAGCAGACCTGCTTCCGTCAGGATCTGGAATCCGTTACAGATGCCCAGTACATATTTGCCTTGCTCTGCAGCTTTAGCCACTTCGTTCATTACCGGTGCGAAACGGGAAATTGCTCCGCAACGCAGGTAGTCTCCGTACGAGAAACCACCCGGAACCAGAATGCAATCATACGCGGACAAGTCCGTCGCCGTATGCCATACATAATCAACCTCTTGTCCAATCGCATCTTCTACTGCTTTGTAACAGTCGATGTCGCAGTTGGAGCCAGGGAACACGAGAACTGCAAATTTCATGAGATTAACCCTCCAATTCGTAGCGGTAATCTTCAACAACGGTGTTGGCGAGCAACTTCTCACACATCACTTTCAATCGTTTTTCCGCTTCCGCACGATCTGTTGTATCCAGATTTAGTTCCATGACTTTACCGATCCGTACACTTTCCACTTCGTTGAATCCCATGGAATGCAGGGCTCCTTGAACAGCTACGCCTTGCGGGTCGAGTACGCTTTGTTTAATAGTGACATATACGGTTGCTTTGATCATGATCTGTATGTTCCTCCTCAGTAATGAACGGGATAAATGCTTTATGCTGTTAAAAAAAGTGCTGTAGCCTTGGGACGTTCGCTTCGGTGTGGATGGTTCCTCCGGCCGCTGGTTGTTCCCAGGTTTCTCTGAATCGTTTTGGCCCGGCTGCGGTCAAAACCCGGGAACAAAGGCGGACGCTTCGCTCCTTCGTGAACCATTCCACCCCTACGCCCCATCCTGCGGCGCTATTTTTTAAAGGCCTAAACCCTTTGCGTTGCTCGGCGGGTAGTAAAAGCGGTGGCCTTGGGACGCTCGCTTCGGTGTGGATGGTTCCTCCGGCCGCTGCTTGTTCCCCGGTTTTTCTGATTCGTTTTGGCCCGCGCTGCGGTCAAAACCCGGGGAACAAAGGCGGACGCTCCGCTCCTTCGTGAACCATTCCACCCCTACGCTTGATCCTGCGGCAATATTTTTTAAAGGCCTAAACCCTTTGCGTTGCTCGGCGGCAACGGTAAAACATGCGATGCCTCGGGTGATCGCTTCGGTGTGGATGGTTCCTCCGGCCGCTTGTTGTTCACCGGTTTTCTGATTCGTTTTGGCCCGCGCTGCGGTCAAAACCCGGGAACAAAGGCGGACGCTTCGCTCCTTCGTGAACCATTCCACCTCTCCGCTTGTTCCTACGGCGCTATTTTTTAAAGGCCTAAACCCTTTGCGTTGCTCAGTGGCAACTGTACAAGCGGTAAACCTGAACCAATCCTTAGCTTTCCGCATACGCGGTACAGGTCTTCAAGTCTTTGAGTAACATTGATTTTAATTCTTGCATTGATTCCAGGCTTCACACCTAGTGAAGCCTACGCCTTAATTACCTCATCCACCAGTTTGAACACTGGCGGAGGGAAAGATTTGAGCTGGAGAAACGAAGTGCTCGCCTTTGCAACCGGAATGTGTCCTTTTGAAAAAAGGATAGGAATCCAAACATTCCGGGGGCAACAGCGATCGAAAGCCAAACTTTCCCGGAGCCGCACGCAAAACGTTCCTTCTCAAGCTTTCCCGAAGCCCGTGCTCAAACGTCTTCCACTTATTATTTCGTTAAACGTTTATAAATATCGACGTATCTTGCCGTTGTCGCTTCCACGACCTCTTGCGGAAGCGGGTCGGGCTTGCTGTTCTTGTCCCAATCGGTGCCTGCAAGATAGGTACGGACAGGCTCTTTATCCATGCTGTCGATCTCAATGTCGAGAGCATAGTTTTCTTTTGCCCAGAAGCGGGAGGCATCCGGGGTGAAGATTTCATCAATCAGGATCACCTTGCCATCCACGATGCCAAACTCGAATTTGCAGTCTGCCAGGATGATACCGCGCTGATCACAGTAATCACGAGCAAACTCATAGAGGCGTAAGCTTTTCTCTTGAAGCTCGATAGCAAGCGCATCTCCCACAAGCTCTTTCATACGCTCCATCGGAATGTCCTCGTCATGACCAACGTCATTTTTGGCAGCTGGTGTGAAGATGGGCACTTCGAGCTTGGCATTTTTGCGCAGGCCTTCCGGCAGTTTAATTCCATTCACTTCTCCGGTTGTCTCGTACTGTCTCCAGCCACCACCAGTGATGTATCCGCGCACCACACATTCGATATCGATGCGCTCTGCTTTGCGTGTAACCATGATGCGGTTTTTGAGCAATTCAGGTTCGGTGACCAGATCACCCAGTTGATTCACATCGGTATGAACCACGTGGTTTTCCATCATGCTACCTGTCAGTTCAAACCAGAAGCTACTGAGTTGATTCAGCACATTACCTTTCTCTGGAACCGCCGGGTCGAGCACATAATCAAATGCCGAGATGCGATCCGTTACCACAATAAGAAAATGCTCACCCAGATCGTATAGCTCGCGTACTTTTCCTTTGTATAACAGAGGTGCTTTAACAAGATCTGCCGCCGTGGACAGTGCCATGGGGTCACCTTCTTTCAGGAGATGTAAATTATACGTCCAATTCCCTTCATCACGCGGGGCCACTCCAAATGCAGAAGAACCTTACGATCGCTGTTATCCCTGAATTTTTCTGATCCAATTGTATAAGGGGGAAATTCGGTGATAAAGGCGAACGCTTCGCTTCTACAGGTTTTTTCTGCCTTCTCCGTTCCAGCGTGAACACATAATCAACCTATACTTTTAGGAGGGGATTTCTGTCCTCTACGTTCCCTGCTAGCCCATCATTCGTTCTCTAACCTTATTAATGGAATATATTAATCGATTAGTCGTTCAAGCCGAGTTTTTTGAAAATCGTATCTACGTGTTTCAGGTGCCATGACGGGTTAAATGCATCTGCAATTTCCTCGTCGTTCAGCACAGCTGTAATTTCCGGTGTGGACTTCACGATGTCCTGGAATTGACGTTGTTCTTCCCATGCCTGCATGGCACGTGGTTGAACGGTATCGTACGCTTGCTCACGGCTGAAGCCTTTGTCGATCAGTTTCGTCATAACGCGACCGGAGAATGGCACGCCGAAGGTACGTTCCATGTTGCGTTTCATGTTTTCCGGGAACACAGTCAGGTTCTTCACAATGTTACCGAAACGGTTCAACATGTAGTTCAGCAACATCGTTGCGTCCGGCAGAATGACACGTTCTACGGAAGAGTGCGAGATGTCACGCTCGTGCCACAATGTTACGTTCTCGTATGCAGATACCATATGTCCGCGGATAACACGGGACAGACCGGAGATGTTTTCACTGCCGATCGGATTGCGCTTGTGCGGCATTGCGGAAGATCCTTTTTGACCTTTGGCAAACGCTTCTTCCACTTCACGGAACTCGCTCTTCTGCAGTGCACGTACTTCTGTAGCGAACTTGTCCAGAGAAGTTGCGATCAGTGCCAGCGTAGCCATGTACTCCGCATGACGGTCACGTTGCAACGTTTGCGTGGAGATTGGTGCAGGCTTGGTACCTAGCTTCTCACAGACAAACTCTTCAACAAATGGATCGATGTTAGCATACGTTCCAACGGCACCGGAGATTTTACCAAACTGTACGCCATCCGCTGCATGGCGGAAACGATCCAGGTTACGCTTCATTTCTTCATGCCACAACGCCATTTTCAACCCGAAAGTTGTCGGCTCCGCATGTACACCATGTGTACGTCCCATCATTGGCGTATGCTGGTATGTCAGTGCTTTTTCACGCAAAATTTCGATGAAATTAATAATGTCTTTTTCCAGAATTTCGTTCGCTTGCCGCAGTACATATCCCAGTGCCGTATCCACCACGTCCGTGGAAGTCAGGCCGTAGTGAACCCATTTCCGCTCTGTACCCAGGCTCTCGGATACCGTACGTGTGAACGCAATAACGTCATGGCGTGTTTCCTTTTCAATCTCATAGATACGATCAATGTCAAAAGAAGCGTTCTGGCGAAGCAAAGCTGCTTCTTCCTTCGGGATAACTCCAAGCTCAGCCCATGCCTCGCATGCGCAAATTTCAACTTCCAGCCACGATTGGAATTTGTTCTCTTCTGTCCAGATGGCTCTCATTTCGGGTCTGCTATAACGTTCAATCATGAATTTGTATGCCTCCATAGATTAGTTTGTTCGATCCATTGCAATCCTTCTTCGACATCCTGACAGAGCAGGTTCACATGCCCCATCTTCCGTCCTGTCTTCGCTTCGCTCTTGCCATATATATGAAGCTTAGGGATAACACCGAGTTCCATCGCCTCTTCATCAGGTTGCCCTGTTCTTGCGATGATTCCTTCCAGATGCTCACCAAGCACATTGACCATAACGACGGGACTTAACAGCGTTGTATCTCCCAGCGGTAATCCGCAGATGGCACGAACATGTTGCTCAAACTGTGATGTGGCGCAAGCCTCCATCGTGTAGTGTCCGGAATTATGCGGCCTTGGAGCCAGCTCGTTCACATACAGTCTGCCGTCAGCGGCTACAAACAGTTCCACCGCCAGTAATCCGACAGCTTTCAGGGATTCCGCAACTGCAGCGGCCAGTTTCTGTGCTTCCAGTTGAATGTCTGTAGCCACTCGCGCAGGTACGATGGAAGCATGCAAAATGTTATTCACATGAATGTTCTCCGCAGGCGGGAACGTTTTGATCTCTCCGCTCGTGCTACGAGCAACAATGACCGAAATTTCGCATTCGAACTTGATGAATTGCTCCAGCACCAGCTCTGCTCCTGTCGATGCAAGCTCTTGATAAGCCTCTTCAGCTTCCGCTGCGACACGAATCACCCGCTGACCTTTGCCGTCATATCCGCCAGTCACTGTTTTTAACACACATGGTACTCCTAATTCACTCACCGCAGCATTCATCGTATCCAAACTGGTAATTTCGCGGTACGGGGCAACTCTTACACCAGCCGCTTCAATCGCACGTTTCTCACGCAAGCGATGCTGGGTCGTGTATAAAAGGGAACTCCCTTGCGGCACGGATGACTCACGCTCAAGTAAAGCCGCCACTTCTGCATCCACATTCTCGAATTCATACGTGATCACATCGCATTGCCGCGCGAGTTCTCTTGCTGCCTGTACATCGTCGTATCCAGCTTCAATCTGCTTCGCAATCTGGCCACAAGGTGAATCCGGTGTTGGATCAAGAGTAACGAAACGATAACCCATCGCCGTTCCAGCAAGTGTCATCATGCGTCCAAGCTGCCCGCCGCCAAGAATACCGATTGTTGTATGTCCGGGTAATAAGACGGGTTGTCCCTGCCCTGTTCCCTTATCCTGTCTGGTTGCCTCGTTACTCATAGCTCATCACTGCTTTCCAGTACTTCTTGTTTAATCCGTTCTCTGCGAGCTTCGGAGCGGCGCTGCACCTCCGGGTCAAATGCGCCAATGATCTGTGCCGCGAGCAAGCCTGCATTTGTCGCACCCGCTTTGCCAATGGCAACCGTGGCTACCGGGATGCCGCCAGGCATCTGCACAATGGACAGCAAGGAATCGAACCCGTTCAATGCTTTGGATTGAACCGGAACACCGATGACGGGAAGCATCGTTTTGGATGCCACCATACCTGGAAGATGAGCCGCTCCGCCTGCACCAGCGATAATGACCTTGAATCCACGGTCGATCGCCTGTTCTGCATATTCAAACATCAAATCCGGTGTACGATGTGCGGAGACGACCTTTTTTTCATAACCAATCTCAAGCTCGTCCAGCACCTCGCACGCATGTTTCATCGTTTCCCAATCAGACTTACTGCCCATAATTACAGCAACTTGCACTGACATGAATACATCCCACTCCCATCTGAGCATTTTAAAAAAACGAAAAAGTCCGCTACCCGCGAAAATATTACATTTTCTCCGGACACCGGACTCCAAGAAATACGTATCCCTCATTTGGGCATGCCAAAAGGGGCTTGCTGTCCGCAATCAACCATGCGACTCTCAGCCGTATCTCCTCGTAGTCCGGAAATTTACGGTTTCCGGGTAGATACTTCCGGGCCCTATTCCCGGCGTTATACGAGCAAATATCTATTCGTTACATCTTCGTTTACCATGATCCACAATCATACAGCTTTCGTTCCTACTCGACCTTATTTTAACCTGATCGACACATCTAACATTCTAACAATCCCCTACAGCGTATGTCAACTTAAAGACGAACATTTAACATATTGACAAATCTAATGTTCGGGAATTAGTACAGTGTTATACAATAAACTCCAAATTCGCTTGAAATACCCCATCCTGTTGCTTCAAAATAAAATAAAGAAAGCCGGCTTCTCTTCAATTTCTCGAAGACAACCGGCTTGTTCACACGGGAATGGAGTACAAGTACATCCTCCCTCTTATTTCAATATCATTTTACGATCAATACAGGAATCTGAGCATGTTGTACTACGTTGTGACTGACACTGCCCAGCACGAATTCACGGATTCCACCTAAACCTCGGGAACCAATGATAATGATATCCGAGCCGCTTTCTTTGGCATAGTCCAGCAACACCTCTGCTGCAGCTCCTTGGATCAGATCTACATTTGCCGTAACACCGGCAGCCTGAATACGCTCTTTCGCTTCATCCGTCGTTTGCACAGCCAGATTGTAGTAATCGTTGTTGAGTGAAGGCGGCAACGGCGCCAGACCTTCCCCAATAAATACGCGCGGAAAATCAAATGCATGAATGACATCAAGCACAGCCCCCGGCGATGCCTTGGCAAACTCGATTGCACGATCCAGTGCTTTATTTGAAGCTTTTGACCCATCATAAGCTACTAAGATTTTGGAAAATAACATGTAAATCCCGTCCCTTCCTTATATATGTAGAACCCGAAGCAAGCCTCGGTCTGACATCTAAATCCCTTACAGAGCCTGGAACCATGTAACTTCTTAAACCTTCACAGGTTAAAATGAACCACTTGATAAGAAACAATTTACATAATAAACTCATTCATCCCTAAACAATCACTGCAAAAAGTAACCATACATCACTGCATTCAGAAAAACGAGCAACGGAATGCCCATCGTAAAGCTGGGATGTTTCGTTTTATGCCTTTTCCGATACATCGCAATCCAGACACCTAGTGCACCACCGATAAAGGCTAGCAAAAATAACGTTCGTTCAGGCGTGCGATCCCGCCGCTGCTGTGCACGTCTCTTGTCGTCAGACATGACCAGATATGCGACAACATTAATAAAGATAAACCATACGATAAGTCCGGTATGCATATGCGTTTAGCGGTCCCCCTGTCCCGGGACATCTCCCTGTCTCCATTATAATCCCAAGACAGGCAGATGATCAACGCGGGCAGAGAACCGCACTATTTTACATAAACGAGAATTTTACGATTCCTGTTTCGGAATCCCGTTCAGGCTCGGTACCCTTTTGGCTGATTTCTCCGGGGTCACTGCGATATTCTCTTCCCGAATGCTGTCCTTATTCTGCTGGTTATTGCGTTTTTCCGGTTTGTTATGCGGCATCTCAGGCTCACCTCCTCCGCTTACGTTGCCTGAAAACGAAGCATCTTATACGAAGGAGGAACCTGTATTTTAGGCTTTAGGGCGCACGTCTAGTTGTTCCGGTGACTGTTTAGAAAATGATATAACGCTCCGTACAGGTTGGCATCATTTCCAAACGTACAGGCTGTAATCTGTGGGCTCGCCTTATGCAATGGGTTAATTCGCTTCAGTTCATCTATTGCCCATTGGATTCGCTCCAGCACAACAGGCTGTGCACTAATGCCTCCTCCAATGGCAAACACTTCAGGGTCGAGAATGTATTGCAGATTCATGATCTGAACCGCAATCTGTGTGCAAAAGGTATCAAATACACCGCACGCCTCCGCATCTCGCTGATTAATAAATTCAAACACGGCCTCACCATCGGCAGGGTCATCCAGCCCCTTTAACTCACCAATCTGTCTGACCATCTCTACAGCCGAGCTCTCCAGTCCAAAATAGACCGCTTCCTTCGTTACCGGGTCAATCCGGCTCATCACATAACTAACTTCTCCGGCTGACAAGTTTTTGCCACGTTGCAGTTTACCGTCCATGATGATTCCTCCCGCGATGCCGCTACCCAGCACCATAACAACGGAATCCTTGGTATCTTTGACACTGCCGAGCCATAGTTCGGCAAGCGCTGCGCACTTCCCATCATTTTCAATGGACACATGGATCGCATATCTGTCTTCAAGAAATTTGGCTAAATTCACCTCATGCAAAAATGGAAAAGAACCGCCGTGATACACCATTCCTGTCTCCACATCGATTGTTCCCGGACAACTCAGGGCAATGCCCTGAATCTGTGACAAATCTTGTGCATCCACGATGGCATAAAGCGCATCCTGCAGTTCCTGCAAGCCACTCCGCCCAACGCCACGTTTTCCCTTCGACAACAGCTCTCCGCTTTCGCTCATGATTCCGTATTTAATAAAAGTTCCACCAATATCAATAACTAGATACATTGTGTCTGCCTCCTGCTCTACATATCATTCATCAACATCTTAATTGAAATATAGAGCGTTTCCATTTATATTTATGGTATTTATTTGCGATTAATAGTAATTAATTATGATCTTTAGGGAGATGGAGTGTTCAGTGCCAACGATAACCGAAACCAAACTTCAATGGATCTTACAAACGTTATATGATACCACCCGGGTTCCTGCGTTCTACCTTAAGCGAGGTATCGATCGTCATCCTACTTTGAGCCCGGAATTGGTGAACCAGCTTCTGTCCACTCCTGTTCATCTGAAAATCCAGCTCATGGATTACAATATACAAATGGATAAGATGATCCTGATGCCAGTCTCCACTCCTGAAGGGCAAGATCTGCTTGTTCTCTGGCCCAATGCACAGTCATATGTTGAGCATGTTCCGTTTGCATGGGATCAACAACTGAATTCAACCACATTCATTGAACCCAATGATCTCCATCAACTGCTGAGTGTGGCGATTATGGCCCATTATCTTTTACATCATGAAATATTGGATCGGAATCAAGTTCTTGAGGACAACAAACATGTCTTAAATATAAATAATCATGCGGAAGGTGTACTTGAACTATCTCTTCTGGAACAGAGAGAGCGGAGATTGTTTCACAAATCCTACCTGTCGGAGAAAAAGGTATTCGATCAGGTGCGTCTGGGGAACAAACATAAGATGCTTTTGTATCTGAAGCAGCATATGGAGTTGAACGGGGTCTACGGCACTTTATCGAAACAGAATAGTTTACGGAGCAAAAAGAATCTGATCATCGCGGCCATTACGCTCGGAACCCGTGCTGCAATTGATGGCGGATTGTATTCGGAGTCGGCACTTACGCTTAGCGACACCTATATTCAGCACATTGAAACGCTGTCCCGGATTGATTCGATTCATCCGATTCTGCTTAAGATCCTTGGTGATTTTACCGAACGTGTAGCCAAAGTCCATCGGGCTCATAACTCCAAAGACATTCTGTTATGCCAGGAATATATATTCAATCACTTATACGATGACTTAAGTCTGTCCGTACTGTCCGCGCATCTGCAAATAAGCCCCTCCTATCTTTCCCGTAAATTCAAGGAAGAGACTGGAGAGGCACTTCGCATTTTTATACAAAGGCAACGGATTGAAGAAGCCAAAAATCTGATCGTTTTCTCAGACTATCGCCTGAGTGAGATTCATACGTTGCTTAACTTTCACGATCAGAGTTACTTCATCAAAGTGTTCCGAAAACATACGGGTTTTACACCAAAAGAGTATCGTAATCGATTTGTGGTCAAGCCTTCTTGAACATGACACCTGTATCAACCCATTTAAAAGTCGGAGATCGTTTAAGCTTTGATTCTCTTATCTTCCGTTATCTCTGCCGCATGCCTATTTTCCTTGTTTCTCCATAGCCGCCTTGAGCAAATCCCCCAGGTTGGAGCCGATGGACTCCTGCTTCGCGTATTGTTTCACCAGCTTTTGCTGCTCGCGTTTGTTCACGTGTTGCTTATCTTTATCCAGCGTTTCGGTGATTCCGCATGGCAGACACTGTACATACAGTCCAGCTTTGCCTTCCTTAATCTCCATCTTCTTATGACACTGCGCGCAGCGGCGGTTTGACAACCGCTTCTCATTGGAGCGACGATAACCACAGTCCTCTGTAGGACATACGAGGAACTTGCCACGTTTCCCCTTTTTCTCAAGCAACTTGGCGTTACAGTCCGGGCAGTGGCTATTGGTTACATTATGCGGTTTGTACTCGGCTTTACTGCTTTTCACGGTGGATACAAGTTCCTTTGCCATGGAACGAATACCATCCAGGAACGGGCCTGGTTTACCCTGTCCACGTGCTATACGCTCCAGTTCAGCCTCCCAACGAGCGGTCAGTTCCGGTGTTCGCAGTTGCGGGGCAGCAAGCTCAATCAGCTGTTTGCCTTTGCCCGTTGGATGCAGACTGTTCCCTTGACGATCAATCGTATCCGAGCTGACCAGTTTCTCGATGATATCTGCGCGTGTCGCAGGTGTGCCCAGTCCGTGCTTCTCCATCTGGGAGAGCAACGCTGCTTCCGTATACCTCTTCGGTGGCATCGTACGTCCACTCTTGATGTGGCAGCGCCCAAGTGTCACTGACTGACCTTGCTGTAAGTCTGGCAACAGTGCACGCTCATGGTCACCTGCATCATTGGAACGGTCATCATCTTCATCATCCGTATAATCACCGCCGTACACTTCGCGCCAGCCACTATCCTTGACCGTTGTGCCCTTCACATGGAAGGAATCCTTACCTACCTGTACCGTAACAGCTACTGAATCATACCTCGCTGCTGGATAGAACAGACTGATGAAACGGCGAACAATCAAATCGTAGAGTTTACGTTCCTCTGGACTAAGTTGATTTAAGAGCACCGTCTGCTCGGTTGGAATAATGGCATGGTGGTCGGTGACCTTGCTATCATCAACAATCCGTTTGGTGACATTCAGATTTTTGCGCAGTAAAGGGCGTGCAAGTGATGCATACGGGCCAACAGCTACACTCTCGAGTCGTTCTTTTAACGTTCCCGTCATGTCTGAAGTCAAATAACGGCTATCTGTCCGCGGATAAGTAACAAGCTTATGCTGCTCATATAGACGCTGGAGTACGTTAGAGGTCTGTTTAGCGGAAAAACCGTGTTTACGGTTCGCATCCCTTTGCAGTTCCGTAAGGTCATAGGCCAGCGGATGCGGCTCGACTTTCTCACTTTTTTTCACCTGAGCAATCGAGCCTTTACGTCCTTCTACACGTGCCTTCAATTGCTGCATATCCTGTTTGTCAAAAATTCTGGAATCCCCGCCAGCTGCACGCCATACCGCCTGAAAATCTCCAAAGTCTGCGCTTAACGTCTCATATTCCTCTGAACGGAAGCCGTTAATTTCATTTTCCCGATCCATGATCATTCCCAAAGTTGGCGTCTGTACACGTCCAGCGGACAATTGGGCATTGAACCGTACGGTTAACGCACGTGTTACATTAAGACCAATCATCCAGTCTGCTTCGGCACGGCAGCGTGCGGATTCATAGAGACGGTCAAATTGACTTCCCGGCTTCAGCGAGGCAAATCCGTCCTTGATCGCTTTATCCGTTTGGGATGAAATCCACAGTCGTTTGAACGGCTTTTTCCACTGCGCCATTTGCATAATCCATCTTGCAAGCAGTTCTCCTTCACGGGCCGCATCCGTTGCAATAACCAACTCACCCACATCCTGACGTTTCATCAGTTGCTGCACGGCTTTGTACTGGTGATTCGTTTCCCGGAGCACCTTCAGCTTGGTTCGCTCTGGCAAAATCGGCAAATCCTCCAGATTCCACGTCGCATACTTTTTGTCATAATCCTCAGGTTCGGCGAGGCCCACCAAATGTCCCAAGGCCCACGTTACAATGTATTTCGGACCTTCCATATAACTTTTATGTTTATCACGCGCGCCCATCACCCTTGCAATCTCCCGGGCTACAGATGGCTTCTCTGCGAGTACCAATGTCTTCACTTCGTATCTCTTCCTTTCTTTCCAAACGCTAATATCGGAGACAACGGATCTGTCTTCCTTGTCTTCATATATTTCCATCTTTACATTATATCATCTCAATCAGAATCATGTTTTCGACAAATGTATATTCAACAGAACAGGGTTTCAAGGGCATCTCTTTTTGCCAATACATTCAACTTATCATCCGATCAGGAAATGTCATATCTATGTTAGATAATATCTTTTCTTAGACTTTCCAATAAAAAAATAGTCTTTCACTTCCAAGACACAAAGAGAAAACGTGAGATATCATCACACAAAACCAATATGTATGCGTTTTTTTGAATAAATAATAGATTTGTAAGATTACCTCACACCAATATAAGATGTGCAAAAGCATTATACAAAGATTGCTAAAACACACACATCATCTTAGACACAGGAAGGGAGCGTGGATGCATGACTTATCATGGATCTGTATTGAAAAAAGGCGGGGCCTTATTACTCGCGGGAGCCGTGGTTGCCGCAACGTGGGGAGGAGCTGCTGTACCTTCGGCTTTCGCCGCCGCTGCAACTCCTCCAAGCCAAACCTCCACCGTCGCCGCCCTTGCAGGGAAAGCGCCGGTCAGTGCCGCAACCTTTGTTCAGGCCATGGAAGAAGCTGCTACACTTGCAGGTGTACCTTTTACCATGGACAAGCTCTCCGGTGCGACAATATCTCGCCAAGATGCTGCACTTGCCTTGCAGCAATGGCTCAAGCTGGACACTGCTCCGGCATCCTTCAAGGATGTGCCGAAGCAGTCCGAGTATGCCAGTGCCGTCGGCGCCCTGAATGCCGCCGGACTAATGAAAGGCTATACGGACTCTCTTTTCTTACCGAACGCTGTACTTACAGCGAACGACGTCTCTATTTTGAAAGACCGCATCTATACCTACATAAAACCGTTTGTGCTCGAAGAAGCCACGATCATGGATATGCAGAACGCCATGGCACAAGGTAAACTGACATCCAAAGAGCTGGTGCAACATTATCTGGATCGTATCGCGAAATACGATGATCAAGGTGTCAGCATTAATGCTGTCCTCAATCTGAACCCGGATGCGCTTAAAATCGCAGAGCAACTAGATGAAGAGCGCAAAGCTAAGGGACCTCGAGGCCCGCTTCACGGTATCCCGATCCTGGTGAAGGATAACTTTGATACCAAAGACATGCCAACCACGGCTGGCTGTATCTGTCTGAAGGACTCTATTCCGGCCCATGATGCAGAGCAGGTGAAGAAGCTGAAAACAGCGGGAGCCATTATTTTGGGCAAAACCAACCTGCATGAGTTTGCTTTTGGCATCACAACCTCAAGCTCACTGGGAGGACAAACGCTTAACCCGTACGCCCTTGATCATTATCCAGGTGGTTCGAGTGGTGGAACAGGTGCGGCCATTGCCGCGAACTTCGCTGCAGCAGGTATGGGCACCGATACAGGTGGTTCCATCCGCATACCGTCCAGCTTTAACAGCCTTGTTGGCATTCGTCCAACCATTGGCCTCTCCAGCCGAGAAGGCATTATTCCACTCGCACTGACACAAGACGTTGGTGGGCCGATGGCACGTACCGTAAGTGATGCGGCAATCATGCTGGATGCTACCGTTGGTTATGATAAAAAAGATGTTGCCACGGCTTACGCGGTAGGCAAAATCCCTTCCAGTTACACAGACTTCCTGGACGCGAACGGACTGAAGGGTGCTCGAATCGGTGTAGCTCCCGAACTCATCCCAAGCACCAAAGCGGAGGAAAAAGCGGTTGCCGACGTCATCAATGCCGCTGTTGAAGAACTGAAATCACACGGCGCTACCGCGGTACCAATCTCCATTCCTAACTTTGCAGAGATCAATAAATATCCTAGCCTCAGTGGCTATGAGTTCAAATTCCAGCTGAATGACTATCTGGATTCTCTAGGTGACAACGCGCCGTATCATAGCCTGTCCGAGATCATCGCATCGGGTCAATTTGATAAATCCCAAGAACAATCCATGAAAGCACGGGACGCACGGGATACGCTAGATACATCAGAGTACAAAGATATCGTCCTGAAGCGTACTCAAATTACTCGTGATTCCTTACTGAAAGTCATGGCGGATAACCATTTGGATGCAATCATCTATCCTACATCAACACAAGCTGCTGGCGTGATCGGCAAAGGGCAAACCTCTGGTGCCAACAATCGTCTAAGCCCATTCTCCGGCTTCCCATCCATTACTGTACCGGCTGGCTTCACAACGGATGGCTTACCTGTAGGCATGGAATTCCTGGGCCGTGCCTTTGACGAAGGTACACTGATCAAGCTGGCTTACAGCTACGAACAAGGTACACACCATCGCCAAGCACCCAAGTTAACGCCTTAACTTCTTGGTGACTGATGATATATGCACAAGAGCAGAGCACTCATACTTCTATCCTTTCCCTTTATTGAACATTCTTCATTAAACATGCACCCCATTCACGATTCTGTGAATCGGGGTGTTTTTCGATTCTATATTTTCAAATTGCCCAGATCTTGATTTGTCGTCTACAATATGTATGAGGAAATTTACTACTTGTACATCGTTTGAACCACACAATAACAGGAGGTTTTAGATGAACTATTCAAGATGGCATATGATGCTTATTACCGTGCTCAGTTTCTCCCTTTTTGCCACATCAACGGCCAGTGCTGCCACAACTACTAATGCCAAGAAATATAAGTGGGCTAAGCCCGCTGTAGAATTCATGGCCTCTCACGGTGTCATGCAAAGCTACGAACAGGAAGCAGATCGTTTAAACCAAACGGTGTCCAAAGCCGAATTAACCCAAATGATACATACCTTATTCAAGGAATTTCGTGTTGAACCCGATAAAAAAATCGAAATTCCAGGCGTACCAGAAGGAAGCACCTATTATTCCATTTTTAGAGATGTGTACGGTAGCATTCCGAGTAATCCTTCGGGTATGATCGCAGCGGCAGACCAGATAAACTACAATGATCAAACATTTACGTATCAACCTTCTAAGAGTTTGTCTCGCTGGGATTTGTTGATTGCCCTGAATGCACTATTCCCTGATGTCCGTTATAGCCTGAATGAGATGGACACAAAAGAAATCATAACTAAAGTAAACTCGTTCAGGGATATCCCGAAAAGAACATTTTCTTCTTTTGAAACATATGACAAATGGAAGTTTGCTTATCAACCACTGGCTCCTGAGTTAGGTATTATTCAAGAAAAAAAACAAAATGTATATCTTGGATCCGATCTTGATGGTGTAAAAACATATGCTATGCTCGGCTTCTCTAAAGCAGGCATTATGAAACCCGATGCCAAAGGGAAATTTTATCCGAATCAAAAGGTAACGTTAGCTGAAACTGTGGTTATCCTGCAACGCATCTACAATTTTTATGGCGGGAAAGGCTACAAACATCAACCAACCAAAGATGAACTGATTCCAAGAGAGTTAAATCGTGAGTACGTCTATAGAAATTCTGCGCATGGCAGTCTTATATCTGATAATGTGGCACTTGTTAGTACAGACAACATTTCTACCGCCTATCTGGCAATCAGCGCAACAGAACCGGTTGATCTGAAAGTCATTGTGAACGGCGAGAGTATAACCTACTCTTATGAACAATTAAGCGTACTTGATGCACCTATTATGATCGCGTTTGACGGGGCAGATTATGCAGAGGTATACCCCATTTTACGCAGGACAGGCAAACCCATTGTAGATCAGGGGGAAATTGAAGGTAATGAATTTTTCGAAAAGTTAGATTTGTTTTTTTATTTCTCGGGTAAATGGACTGATTTTAGTGTGTTCAATACATTATGGGAAGATGAAAGTTATGAAGAGTTTGAACAGTAACGTTGATGAGTAATAATTTGGAAATAGCAAATATAAGGTAGAGCTCAGATTACTGAGTTCTACCTTTTTTTCCTTTGATACTAGCTATGAAAACTGAACTGAAGTCTAATTCATCAGACACCTTGGTAGATTTACATTTACGCCCTATCCGGCACACCCCATCGAACAACTAGACCCGAGTACGTTAGCCCGCCTCCAAAACCAAACAGCGCAACGTTGTGCCCATGTCTCAGCTTCCCTTCATCCACTGCAATCTGCAATGCAAGTGGAATTGAGGCCGCAGAAGTATTCCCCCGGTACTCCATACTCGTTAATGTACGTTCGAGCGGAATCGGTCCACGTTCACACATCGCTTCAATCATGCGCATATTGGCACTGTGCGGAACAAACCAATCGATCTGCTCAGGTGACATTTCAGCTCTCGTAATAAGCTCAGCTAATTGTTCCGGAACCATGCGGACTGCCCATTTGTAGACCTCTCTTCCGTTCTGCACCAGATTTCCTTCGGCATTCAACCGATGACCATCCATCTCTGTAGAAAGTCCGCTTTTGTATAGGTGCATACCACCATCTCCTTGTGTCCCAGAAATGACAGACTTAAAGTCACCCCGGTCAGAAGCACGTTCTACCAGAAACGCACCGGCCCCATCTCCAAACAATACGCACGTTGTGCGATCTGTATAGTCTGTTATTTTAGATAACGTCTCAGCCCCGATTACGAGTACCTTACGATACATCCCACTGGTCACCAGACTATCTGCCAGTTGCATACCGTATGTGAAGCCGGCGCAAGCCGCGTTCAGATCAAGCACTCCCGTCTGGGGAATACCCAGGTTTGCCTGGACTCGTGAAGCCGAACTTGGGAAAGCATACTCGGGTGTACTTGTTGCAAAAAGAATCATATCTACATCGGTGATCTTTACCTCGTAACGACGCACCATATCCTCCACAGCTTTTGTAGCCAGGTCTGATACAAATTCATGTTCTCCTGCAATCCGGCGCTCTCTCATGCCTGTTCGCTGTACAATCCATTCATCACTTGTATCGACCATCTTTTCCAAATCTGCATTACTTAATATTCGATCCGGTACATACGTACCCATGGCTGTTATCGTTGCTTTAGATTGATGATTCATAGCAGAGATCACCTCGAATGTTTTTTTATCATTATAGCACTAAGTATTAGTACTTGGTACTAATTTTATTCTTTAGGAGACTACTATTTATCAACCAGACGCTGACAATACAAAAAACAGCCCAATTTCTTGAACTATTCAACATTTAAACAGGATAAGTATGTAAAAAAAAGACACACCTGATTTTCATCAAGTGTGTCTTTGCTTTGCTTGGCGGCGTCCTACTCTCCCAGGACCCTGCGGTCCAAGTACCATCGGCGCTAGAGGG
>NZ_JAURUN010000017.1:0-67063 GCF_030803945.1 Paenibacillus intestini
TGGCGGAGGGGTTCCACACGTACCCATCCCGAACACGACCGTTAAGCCCTCTAGCGCCGATGGTACTTGGACCGCAGGGTCCTGGGAGAGTAGGATGCCGCCAAGCAAAGAACCACTGCCGATGATGTTCGGTGGTGGTTTTTATTTTGTTCATTTATATGAAAGTATAAAAGATAGCTCCTATCAAAGCGTAAAGCTCTGACAGCTTCGTTATGGGAAGGTAACATTTTTGTTACGGATGGCAGGGATAAAACCAGTATAATAGGACTATGTTAAATATGCTAAAAGTACCTGACCGAAGAGCTGGATTGTGCAGCTGTGAAAAGGAGGGTGTGTGTGTTAAGTTGGCGGAGAGTTGGACTCCACTCGCTTCTGTTGCTTTGTCTGGTAATTGTTCTTGCAGGATGCGGTGAAGCTTCAGGATCTGTATGGATCTCATATGAAGGTGCAGTTAACGAAAAGAGTTTCCCTGTACCCAAAGTAGCAAATAAATCTGACCAGTCCGAAAACAATTCGGATATGGATTATGTTCGATATACGTTGTCTGGAATCAGTGAAAGCACAAGTTTGCCTGAGGTATATCTTAACGAGATTAAAAGTTGGGGTTGGACAGAAAGGCAAGCAAAGCGTTCATCGAATGCTTCAAGTAACGTTCATGTTTTCTCAAAGGATGGCCATATTGTACAGTTGGCTGTGCATGATGGTTCGTTTACTTTAATGGTTCCCAGAAATGAAACGACCCAGACGACAGTAAAGTCACTGGAAGAAGAGAACTAACGTATTGTTTGAAAGCGTACGAGTTAACATTGTGATGTTCTTATAAAGTGAAGTTCTCATCAATACGATGAGGGCTTTTTTTGTGTTACTACAAGTTGAAAGATTCCAGTACATGCTAACTTTGTTAGATATAAGTTATATTGAAGGCTAGAGTGAGTTAGCGGAGCTGAGTAATCATTCAAAATGGATAAGGATGAACACACTTATATTTGTGGATAGAAGAGAGGAGAGAATAAAAAGGTTATCCACAGTGGATAACCTTTTTGGAGAAGGACAACGAATAGAACTATTTTACTGCAAGTAATAAGAGACATCTTGATCATTTAATTTAATAAGACCATCTTTACGTCCACGAGATAGAATGAGTATTACGTATAGGCGTGGTCCAAGCAACCACAGATGCCAAAATATAAGGGAAAGTGTAAAGGAGACTGGAGACCATAGCATGCACACGGTAATGATACACAATCCAATCCAGCTCATATTCAGATGAACTCGGACAAACATGCGGTAACTAAAGTGCTGATCTGGTATATAGCCAAACCAAGGCATACGCAGGTTCCAGTGCCAACGCTTGGCATACGAGGTGCGAACGAGTAACAATATAGTTCTGGCAATGACATAATGGATCCAGACGGTAATCGGCCCTGCCAGTAAAAAGAAGAAGAGGCCGTTCCAGGAGAAGGCAAGCAGATTAAAGATGAGCATGATAACAGGTAGACACAGGTAGCTGTATATAACGCTACGAGCGATAGCTTTTTTTTTCAGAAGGCGATACTGATAAAAGGTTGCCTTATTCTCCGGTTCGGCGATCATACGATTTTAAATCCTCCTTCAAATTTACGAGTACGTGATAGATTGGTGTATACATATGTATGGAGAGAGATAAAGGTGTTGATGAAATAATTAGTGTTGCAGATAGGACTTTGTTATCGTTATCATATCTTATTTATCGGCTGAGTTTCCAAGTTTTTTTAAGGTTATTATATCGTAGTTTTAATCAGTTTGAATCTGCATGGAGAAATCCCTTGTTGTTTCATGGAAGCGGGAGAGGTTGCAGGTCAAGAATAAACGTGACTTGGGACAGTACTATGTATATTTTCTGTACAGACACCTATTAAGGGATAGGCGAATATATATATTTTATAGAAAGAAAGCACTATGAAAATGTTTAAAATAATAGAAACTGTGCAATACTGATAGTAAACGTAAAACAAGGTGGGATGGTTCATGGAAGAACATGCCGAACACACATGTATCATTTGCGAGCAACGGAAGAGAGAAGGCATTTTTATTGTATCTGAATTCATATGTGATGCTTGTGAAGCAGAGATGGTTCACACCGATGCGCAGGATGCGAAGTATAACTTTTTTATTCATCAGATGAAACAGATTTGGGTGCAAAAGAACGCTTAAAGGACGTTATATGCTTCACTGTGAAGTTAGAAATTTATATGATCAATATGAATGATTATATAGGGGCCCGAGAGGCCTTTTTTTGTTGGAGAGGGGATTACCTTGTCTGACTTGTGCAGAAAGCGTATGCTGAAATAAAGAGTGGAGATTTATGTTTTACGAAAATAACAGTTACAGGATGGATATCTTATGAATGAACATAATACATCAGGTGTAGGAAAAAAAAGGGCTCCTCTATATGAAGCACTGCTTGCATATCGTGATTCGAAGCAGCGTTCATATCATGTGCCAGGACATAAAAATGGACAAGTCTATTACCAATGGATGCAACAATTCAATACAGTTGAAGATGTTCAAAAAAAAGAGATAGGAGATATTATAGAAACCGGTAAAGAGGGAGAGCAGATCTCTGTTGTTGCAGATTACTCCTTGAAGGATACAGATCAATCCAGACATGTTGTACCCGTGCGTGCTTATCTGGACATGATGGAGATGGATGTTACGGAGATTACGGGTACGGATGATCTTCACCATCCTGAGGGAGTGATCAAGGAAGCACAGGACTTGGCGGCGGATTGTTTCGGTGCAGAGGAAAGTTTTTTTCTAGTTGGAGGAAGTACAGCAGGCAACCTGTCTTTATTACTAACGATCTGTGATGAGCCAGGTAGTATTGTGCTGGTGCAGCGTAACGTACATAAATCGGTTATTCATGGACTGATGTTAGCTGGCGCAAGGGCAGTATTTCTGGAGCCGTGGGTTGACCCTGAATCTGGACTTGCTGTCATGCCGTCTATTGAGACGATCCAGGCTGCTGTCCAGAGGTATCCTGAGGCAAAGGGTGTATTCGTCACGTTGCCAAATTATTATGGCATGGGTGCGGATCTGACACCCATTGCCGAGGTTTGCCACGAGGCAGGCATGCCACTACTCGTGGATGAAGCGCATGGCGCCCATTATGGGCAGCATCCGGAGCTGCCTGTATCTGCACTGTCCTGCGGAGCGGACGGTGTAGTGCAGTCGACGCATAAGATGCTGGCCGCATTCACCATGGGAGCCATGTTGCACATTCAGGGGCCGCGATTGAATCGGTCCCTGCTTCGGCAACGTCTGGCCATGGTGCAAAGCTCAAGCCCATCCTACCCGGTGATGGCTTCGCTTGATCTATCGCGCCGGCTATTGCATGTGCACGGCGCTGATGCCTTCACGGCAGGGCTTGCTGCCGTGCAAGCATTGAAGCGCGGTCTCGCGGAGCTACCGCGCTTCCAGTTGTTGCAGCCTGCGGATTCGCTGCAACAGGAGCCGGCCTACGGCAATGAAAATCCGGCGGCGATGCCTGGCCGCCAAGGATACACCGCTCAGGACCCATTCAAGGTCGTCATATATGACGACACAGGTATACTGAGCGGTTATGAGCTGCAGCAACAGCTGGAAGCTTGCGGCTGCGTGCCAGAGATGAGCGACGAACGGTACGTCGTCCTGCTCTTCAGTCTTGGCTCCACATTGCAGGATGCGGAGCATGTGTTACAGGCTTTACGGCATATTAACGTTTCCTACAAGCTACAGCATTCACTGGAGTCAACTGCGTCTGTTAGGACGGCTTCTCAAACTCAGACTGATCCTCCAATCTATGTTTCCACGTGGAACAATATAGAAGATCGTGAACGCTTATCAGAGCCTGTTGCTTTCTCCCTGCAACCGATAATAGAGAGGGATACGATCGGAGTTCCAATCGAAGACTGCGCAGGATATCGGTCGGCGGAGATGGTTATTCCATATCCTCCAGGTATTCCGCTGGTGTATCCCGGCGAGCGAATAAGTTCAAAGATTGCTGAGCGAATTCGAATTCTACGCGATGGAGGAGCCAAATTTCAGGGGATCTCAGATCATATGTATCAGAAAATAAAAGTCATGAAACCTGAGTCATAGAAAAAGTAATCTTGCAGCTCCCAGCGAGCAGTGCCCTGCTTGACAAGGGGGGTCTTGAAACTAAGTCGTATGGTTGAAAAAGGACTAACGTTTCATGTTGGAGGAAAAGCCACCTTATAGTATGATAGAAAGAAAAACTAGCTTGGTTTATTTTTGTGTTATTAAATGCAGTTGTTTAACAATACACCTCTGGGCGAAGGAAATCATATCTTGAAGCAAGAGGGTCTAGGCACATGCATAATAGCCATGAATGGATGCAGCAATGAATACAGAAAGCAGGGAAGCATATGCAGGGCAGAGGTAAATTCATTACGCTGGAAGGAGGAGAGGGATCGGGGAAAACAACGATGATCGGCAGGATCGGTTCGTATTTTGAAAAACGGGGTATACCCTACGTAGTTACAAGAGAGCCTGGCGGAATTGAGATTGCAGAAAAAATACGTAGCATCATCCTCGATCCTCTTCATACGGCGATGGATGCACGAACCGAAGCACTGCTCTATGCTGCGGCACGCAGTCAGCATCTGGCGGAGAAGGTAGAGCCTGCACTGGAAGCTGGCAAAACCGTGATTTGTGATCGGTTTGTAGACAGCAGTCTTGCTTATCAAGGGTATGCGCGCGGCCTCGGAATTGAGAATGTATGGGCAATTAATCGTTTTGCTATTGGAGATCTGATGCCGGACATGACACTTTATCTGGACATTGAGCCAGAACAGGGGCTTGGTCGAATTGAAGCTCATGATGGTCGTGAAGTCAATCGTCTTGATCTGGAGAACCTGGAGTTCCATCGTAAAGTACGTGAAGCTTACTTCTTGCTTCAGAAACAGTTTCCGGAGCGTATCCAAGTTATTGATGCTTCACAGACCCCGGATGAGGTAGAGAAAGCGATGATTTTGTCGCTAGAAGCCGGGATTTTGAAGGATTTTGACGAGTAATTGTCTAATATATAGACAGGGCATGTTGTTAGAAGTGCTTATTATAAAGGAGGTTATGCAGGATGAAACTGATTGTTGCGATTATACAGGATAAAGACAGCAACCGATTATCCAGTGCATTGGTCAAAGCGAATTTTCGGGCAACCAAGCTTGCCAGTACCGGTGGATTTTTGAAGGCAGGCAACACGACGTTTATGATCGGTGTCGATGATAGTCAAGTCGAATCCGTTATGAATGTCATTCGCAGCAGCTGTAAGGTTCGTGAACAGCTCGTAACTCCGGTTACACCGATGAGCGGAACGACCGACTCTTACCTGCCGCTGCCTGTTGAGGTCCAAGTTGGTGGAGCAACTGTATTTGTTCTTCCAGTAGATCGTTTCGAGCATTTCTAATCCGGTTTCGCAGATGAACTCCATGAGTGTTTTTCATTTATCGATAGCATGACTGCATCTTGCATGATGATAACGAAGGATGTAAAAGGACGTATCCGGTATGCATACGTGCCACTTATGGAGCGCCCTTCTTGATGACAAGAACCGGCACACTCTCTCCCAAAGGAGACTTTATTCCGAAATAATATGCTTCTTCTGGGAGAGGCGACTTAGAATACAATCGTAGATAAGACTATCTTTCTACCATTATATATACAGTGTATCTCAACCTATAAGGTCCATCTTACGCACAGGCGCAATGCGCTCTGTGCTGATGTGCGATTGGCCTAACGATGATAGAAAGCAGGCGTGTCCATGAAAATCAATCCTGGATTCAGACCGCTACAGACTGGAATCAATACGAATGATTCAGGCTCAAAGCCGGTTCAATCCAAAAACTTCTCTGATATGATGAATCACCAGGGAGAACGTGCTTCCCAAGCAGAGCTCAACCGCCGATTAAGCGAAATCCAGCTTCAGGGTGATCGTTTGGCTCGATCCATGACGATTCGTGAACTGAAAGCATATAAACAGCTTGTCAAAAGATTTCTGGAAGAGACGGTCCGCCGTGGTGTATCTATGAAAGAGACAAGGGGTTGGGATCGCCGGGGCAGGGGTAAACGATATAAGCTTATTGATGAGATTGACTCTGCTCTGTTATCTATGGCAGATGAATTACTGGATACAGAAGAGGGGAAAATCTCTCTTTTGCAACAAGTAGGAGAAATTCGGGGAATGCTTATTAATTTAAGCTTCTGAGGAGGAAGTATGTCCTTTCAACAGATTATGGGTCAGCAGGCAGCCAAGCAATTGTTACAGAGCAGTTTGAGACGTCAGGCCATCAGTCATGCATATTTGTTTAGCGGTCCATCTGGAAGTGGGCAGTTACAGACAGCAATGGCGTTTGCCAAGGCAATCTTCTGCACAGAGCTTGAGGATGACGCTTGCGGGCAATGTCTTGAATGCCGCAAAGTAGAACATGGAAACCATCCAGACCTGACGATGCTTGCGCCGGATGGAAATAACATTAAAATAGATCAGATTCGGGATTTGCAACGCATTTTCTCTTACCGTTCAGAGGCGGGGCATCCCAAAGTATATATTATAGAGCAAGCTGAGAAAATGACGGTTCAAGCGGCAAACAGCTTGTTGAAGTTTCTGGAGGAACCTCAAGTTCCGGCGGTTGGAATTCTGATTACAGATAATGGACAAGCCATGTTGCCTACCATTCGCTCACGTTCTCAGATGGTGCCGTTCAGTGCACTGAATCCGGAGGAAATGCTTCAATCGTTGATCGAGGAAGGTTATCCTGCGAATCTTGCACGGTCTGCCGTCCATTTAGCGTCAGGATTGGAAGCATGTAGAGAAATTCTCCAGCAGAATTGGTTTGCAGAAATTAGAAACGTAATGTTACAATTAGGGAAGGAGTCCCTGGGCAGAGGAAGTACATCTTTGATCTCGGCACAGCAGAAGCTTTTCAAAACAGGACTCTCGGAACACCTGGACATGCTGCTTAGTTTGTTCCATTTGTGGTTTAGGGACATGCTGTATGTTCAGTATGGTAGGCATGAACATATCGTTTTTATAGATCAGTTAGACATGCTGTCTCAGTTGGCAAATACCCGCAGCACAGAGCAGTGGGTCTCCTATATGGATTTGGCCGCGGCATGCAGAAAAAAATTGCGTTTTAATGTCAATGGCCAGCTTTGTCTGGAGCAATTTTTGATCGGTTTGGCATAAGAGTGGAGGATCGCGTGAGTTCCAATCCTATGCAAACGGTTATAACTTCGGCGGGTTCCCTAAGAAGTCAGGGCTTCAGACGAAGTGGGGTTGGCTTACAAGGGGGTTAATTTTTTGTACAGTGTAGTGGGTGTCCGTTTCAAAAAGGCGGGCAAAATTTATTACTTCGATCCCCTGGACCTTCCCATTGAGAAAGAAAACTGCGTGATCGTGGAAACGGCGCGAGGGGTTGAGTATGGTAAGGTTGTCGTGGGCAAGAAGGAAGTGGGCGAGGCTGATGTGGTTTTGCCGCTCAAAAAGGTTATCCGCGTTGCAGGCGATACAGATGCCCGTGTGGTGGATGAGAACAAGCGTGCAGCCAAAGAAGCATTCGGCACTTGTTTAAATAAAATCAGAGACCATGGCCTCAAAATGAAGCTGGTCGATGTAGAATTCACGTTTGATCGCAATAAAATTATTTTTTATTTTACAGCAGAGGGCAGAGTCGATTTCCGCGAGTTGGTCAAGGACCTGGCAAGCATCTTCCGGACACGAATTGAACTGAGACAGATTGGTGTTCGCGACGAAGCAAAAATGCTTGGTGGAATAGGGCCTTGCGGCCGTGTGTTGTGTTGCTCCTCTTGGCTGGGAGATTTTGAGCCTGTGTCTATCAAGATGGCTAAAGATCAGAGCCTGTCACTGAATCCGACGAAAATTTCAGGGTTGTGCGGAAGACTTATGTGCTGTCTGAAATTTGAGCATGATAATTACGAGAGCGTGAGAGAAGAGTTGCCAGCTGTAGGCAAACTGGTCGTCACCTCAATGGGTGAAGGCAAAGTTGTCGGAATTAATGCCGGTAACCGCACGGTGCATGTTCAACTGTTCGACATCAGTAAAGTCAAAGAACTTCCGCTGGATGACGTCGTTATCAAGTAAACCATAAAGGTTGCTTCGGGGTGGAAACTTGGAAAAGAAAAATCTGTTTACGCACATTCATGAAATGGAAACCCAAATGGGTCAGTTGCACGGTGATTTAGCAGAATTAAAAATGATTGTGAAAGAGTTGCTGGAAGATAATCAGCGGCTTACCATCGAAAATGAGCAGTTACGCAAACTGCTTAAGCGTGAAGCGCCAGCAGATCTGCCGATCTCATCTGCTCTTGCTCCTGTCGCAAGACCTGCGGGTCCAGCTCCAGGTGAAGATGTAGTGGGCGAGGGTTATGACAACCTGGCTCGGCTGTATCATGAAGGATTCCATATCTGCAATGTCTATTATGGACACTTGCGGACGGAAGGCGATTGTCTGTTCTGCCTGTCTTTTTTGAATAAATGAAGTGACCGTAGGGATTCCCTACGGTTTTTTTTCAAGGTTATAAACGTTTAACGTACCGGAGGATGAGAGTACCCTATGACAGACCAAGAAGTAATTTTAAAGGAATCGGAGCGGGTCGATGATCTGCTTTCTCATAATTTGCGAATTATTCAAAGTGATGAAGTATTCAGTTTTTCTATGGATGCTGTATTGCTGGCCCGATTTGCTTCTGTGCCGAAACGAGGACGTGTTCTGGATTTGTGCACAGGAAATGGGGTCGTGCCTATATTACTGACAACACGTACACAAGCAAGCCTGGAAGGCATTGAGATCCAGCCCAGATTGGCCGATATGGCACGCCGGAGTGTGCAGCTGAATGAATTGGGTGAGTCCATCCATATTCGTGAGGGAGATTTGCGCGAATTGGTTAAAGAAACAGGACATGCAGTATATGATGCCATTACGGTGAATCCCCCGTACATGCCGCTGAATGGAAGTGACCTCAAGATGAACACCCATCAGGCTATGGCACGTCACGAAATCGGGTGTACCCTAGAGGAAGTCATCCAAGCATGCAGTCGTCTTGTGCGTAATGGTGGCAAAGTATCCATGGTTCATAGACCGCAACGCCTAGGTGAGATCATATCATTAATGCGTGAATACAAGCTGGAACCCAAACGTATTCGTATGGTGCACCCGCGTGCTCATCTGGAAGCGAACATGGTGTTAATTGAAGCGATGAAAGATGGCAAGCCGGAGGTACGCATGTTGCCGCCACTTATTGTTTACAATGAACAGGGAAGCTACTGTGATGAGATTATGGAGATCTACTATGGTCAGCAGGTTGTTGAACGCTCGAAGGAAGGAGGAAACTAGATGTCTTTACAAGTGCAGAAAAGCTTTAATGAGCAGGCCGAACATGCAGGTAAGTTATATCTGGTTGGGACACCGATTGGAAACTTGGAGGATATGACCTTCCGGGCCATCAAGACGTTACAGGCCTGCGATATTATTGCCGCTGAAGATACTCGTCAGACGCGAAAGTTGCTCACTCATTTTGAGATTACACCTTCAATGTTGTTCAGCTATCATGAGCACAATAAGGGGGCAAGTGGCCCTGAACTGATACGCTATATAATAGAAGGAAAAAATTTGGCACTGGTAAGCGATGCCGGTTTACCGGCTATTTCTGACCCAGGTTCTGATCTGGTAAAGCTTGCAATTGAAGCCGGAATTACGGTCATACCGATTCCTGGTCCGAATGCAGCATTATCCGCACTGATCGTATCCGGATTACCTACGGAAAGGTTTACCTTTGGTGGTTTTTTGCCACGAGAGAAAAAGGACATACGTAAGGTGCTGGAAGCTTTCAATGAGTCCAATGGTACGTTGCTTTTCTATGAGTCCCCTCACCGGATTCGTAAAACGTTAATGCATCTGGAGGAAATTTTGGGCGAACGTTCCATTGTACTGGCTCGTGAGTTGACCAAACGGCATGAGGAATTTGTTAGAGGTAGTCTGAAGGAATGCATAGAGTGGCTCGAAGAGCACCCGCCTCTAGGTGAATATTGTTTGTTGGTTGAAGGAATCAGGGAAGAGGAACGTAAGGCTGAACGGGAAGCTTGGTGGCAGGTTTTGTCGCTGGAAGAACACGTGGAACACTATGAAAATGAAGGAAACAGTCGTAAAGATGCGATGAAAAAAACAGCAGTAGATCGAGGTTTGGCAAAACGGGACGTATATAATGCGTTAATTGGGTAGTCTAAAACTTCAAAAATACCAAATTTAGTTGTAATTACCTTAAAGAGAGATTAAAACCAAGCTTAATATAACCTTAAAATGTAAAAAGAGCAGCACACCAAAATGTGAAAGATATGTGTCTGCTCTTAAGGTTAGAAAAAAACCTTCCAAGGTGATATTACACCAGGAAGGCGATAAGGAAATATAAAAAGGTTAGAATTAACGATTTGAATAATTCCAGTATACTTGTTTTTCTTATTTTGCTACAGGTGCAGGGATTTCAGAAATACATTCGTTACAAACGATTTTACCTTTGAAGTAAGTTACGTTCTCAGCGTTACCACAGAAGATACAAGCTGGCTCGTATTTTTTGAGCATGATGCGCTCACCATCAACGTAGATTTCCAAAGCATCTTTTTCGCCAATACCGAGTGTACGACGCAATTCGATTGGAATAACTACCCGTCCCAGTTCATCCACTTTTCTTACAATACCTGTTGATTTCATCATTATAATCAGTGCTCCTCTCAGCTAACTATCATTGTCATTATTCGACATTATTTTATGTTTTATGATACCCATCATACCAACGATTCCCAAAACAGTCAACCTTAAAATTAGCTTAAAATAAAGGGTGTTTTTCTTAAGTTTGCTGGTGGTAAGGGATTGAAAGCAATTTTTCGTATTTAAACATCCATGTCAGCTTTGTCGATTTGGAAAACGACAAAAGTGCTTTATTCGACAAAATTCGTCATTACATGTCGAATTGTTGGTGAAAATTGAAGCTGGACGCGCTATTCTTTATGGCAAGAGAACAATTTATAAGGAGTGAATCGAAATGGAACATCGTCTGACGGAAGAAAAAGTATTTAAAGATCCGGTACATAATTATATTCATGTGCAAGAACCGATTATATGGCAATTGATCAATACACCTGAATTTCAGAGGCTACGCCGCATTCGTCAATTAGGGACATCTTATCTTACTTTTCACGGGGCAGAGCACAGTCGGTTCTCCCATTCGTTAGGTGTATACGAAATTACCCGAAAAATCATCTCTCAGTTTGAACGTAGCCACTATTCGGACTGGCCCAAGGAAGAAAAGCTGGTGACGTTGTGCGCCGCCTTACTTCATGATCTCGGACATGGACCATTCTCTCATTCAATTGAAGAGGCTTTTGACATGAATCATGAGGATTGGACATGCCGCATTATCAAGGGTGATACCGAAGTAGGGGCGATTCTAAGACGGTATGCTCCTGATTTTGATGAAAAGGTGGCTTCCGTTATCCAGAAGACGTATGATAAACCGATTGTCGTGAACCTGGTAACCAGTCCGCTTGATGCAGACCGAATGGATTACTTGCTCAGGGACGCCTACTTTACAGGAGTAAATTATGGCACGATCGACTTGGATCGTATTCTGCGCATGCTGCGTCCATTTCATGGACGAATTGTAGTTAAAGAGTCTGGTATGCATGCTGTGGAAGACTATCTGATGTCACGATACCAGATGTATTGGCAGATTTACTTCCATCCTGTGACGCGTAGCTCCGAGATTATATTGCGACAAATCTTTAAGCGGGCAAAAGAACTTGTGAAGCAAGGCTTTCCATTCCGTTTCATGGTAGAGCCTCTGCCCAAACTGTTTGAAGGAGAAATTTCAGTTCATGAATATCTGCAGCTTGATGAATCGTTAATTCAAACAGCCTTTATGCAGTGGCGTAAGGAGGACGATTCTGTTCTAAGTGAGTTGTGCGAACGTTTTATGGATCGCAGGTTATATAAGTATGTGGAACTTGAACAGATCGACTTGGACATCATTGAAGAGATTCGGGAAGCATTTGTACAAGCAGGATTGAATCCCGAGTACGATCTTGAAATTGATTTTCCGACGGATAATCCGTATGATGTGTTTCGTCCAGATCAATCCACAGATAAGCAAATTCTTCTGCTCGATCGGCAGGACAAGTTGCATGAGCTGTCAGAAGTTTCTGATATTGTTCGTTCCATCAGTGGACTTCATCTGGGCAAACATCATCTGTACTATCCGCAAAACAAGGTGGATGCCATCCTTCATGAATTACCGTCCCATATACGCCCCTATTTTCTATAAGCTTGAGTCGATGCAGCAGGGTGAAACACTTTGATATCAAAAGACTTTCTAAGAGAGCTATTTTACATGATACAGTAATCTGCTTTAATGGGGAGGATGTGTAGATCGACATAATTTTGTAATTCGAGTGAGTAATTATACAGTTTCTAACGCCTTTCTTGCAAGATGTTGATTTGACTTTTTATTTTCCTTCTATATATAGTAGCTTGAGTGCTAAAACTGAAAATACTGAAATTGTTGCTTGTCCCAATCATTTAATGATGCAAAAAAATAAATTTGAAATTCAAACGCAAGAATTCCTGTACAAGAATAAGGGAGTTCCCATGAAAAAATCATCGGCATTTGACTTTCGACATGAAGGGAGAACGAGAAAGCATGTTATTCGACACACATACTCATCTGGATGCACCACAATTCGACGAAGACCGAGAGGACATGATTAAACGGGCCGTTCAGGCCGGAGTTACTCGCATGATTAATATCGGCTTTAACCGGGAGACGATTCCAACAACGATCAAACTGGCCGAAACGTATGATTTTATCCACGCAGCTGTAGGCTGGCACCCGGTGGATGCCATTACGATGCAAGAGGGAGATCTCGAATGGATTGCATCATTGTGCAAACATGAGAAAGTGGTAGCAATCGGAGAAATCGGTCTAGACTATCATTGGGACACTTCCCCTAAGGAGGTACAGCACCGCGTATTACGACAACAAATTGCATTGGCACGTGAATTGAGTATGCCTATCGTCATCCATAATCGGGATGCTCATGAGGACATTGTGCGTATTTTACGTGAGGAGAAGGCTGGTGAGGTTGGAGGTGTGATGCATTCTTTCTCCGGTAGCTGGGAAACGGCGAAAATGTGTCTGGATTTAGGGTTCCATCTGTCCTTCGGAGGACCGGTCACTTTCAAAAATGCCAAGCAACCGAAAGAGGTGCTCGCCAAGGTTCCGATGGATCGATTTTTCTTAGAAACGGACTCCCCGTATCTCACACCGCATCCTTATCGTGGAAAACGAAATGAGACAGCGCATGTACGTCTGGTTGCTGAAGCAGCTGCGGAAATTAAAGGCATTTCGGTAGAGGAAATTGCTGCAATTACCACCAAAAATGCCATGGAACGATTTGGGATTCGATAAGAAAATGAGTAAATCGGGTGAAAAAGGGAGATACAGAGAGGTAATTTGCTCTTTGTCTCGAATAATTGCAGAATATTACAATATTTTAACCAAATATTTAGAAAAACGTACTTGATCCGTGCTTTACAACATGCATCAAAACAGGATATCATCTTTTCAGTGAATTGTTGCGCGGAAAATTGGACAGATGTTCGGGGGATGAACAAAGGGACACTTTCCGATGAGACAACATTACTTTCATGAATCAATCTCGCTGAGTCTCCGTTAACGGAGAGCGGGGGAACCAATAGGGCTTAAACATCGGTGATTCTAGCCGGTGCGCATCGTTCGCTGACCCAAAAGCAGCGGAATGTTCTGCGAAGCCGTATTTGATTTCTTCTTTGGGTCTCGGGGTGAATTCAAGGGCGTCCGCCATGAGCGGGTGACCTAAGATAGGGCGGCTCTCTTTCGCCCGAACCCGACAGCTAACCTCGCAAGCGGAAAAAGAGAGGCAACCTCGTGCATGAATTTCCGATATTCAAAATCATTCGGAAGCCACGAAAGGGTCTCTTACACTCTTTCTTTGGCTTTTTTTGTTTTGAATAAAAGAAATATTGTCATCATACGGTATGTATTCAGGAGGATGACATCATGTTGCGAAGAGGGGTTCATGGTGCAGAACCGGTCATTATCTCTGATCTGTGTTCTGTAGAAAAATTGTTATAGTCGCGTCAAAGACATCATGCATTACTTTAGACGGCGAGGCTATGAAGGAGGACGGAGAAGTGGGCATATTCCAACCAGAAGAGACCCATGAGTCACGATCATCCAGTAAGTCTTTCGCGTTGCGGTGGAAGCATGAGAACTTGCGTCAAATGGCATTGATCGCGATATTCTCAATTGCGCTTGCAATCATGATCTTGTTAGTCGTTTACGGTCAGGCCGGGAAGCAGGTTTCACTGGTTATTGACGGCAAAGCTCAAGTGGTAGAGACTCGTACAGGAATGCTTCAGGAAATGCTGGAGGAGCAGTCAATCACAGTCAGCCCTCACGACAAGGTATCCATGCCCATGAATGGGGCGATTACCGACGGAGACCGAATCGTTATTGAGCGGGCCGTTCCAGTTAAAATCACGGCAGACGGAGACACCAAGACTCTTTATACAACCGATTCATCGGTACAGGGTGTAATTCAGCAATCAGGTATTCAAGTTGAAGATCATGATAAAGTGTATCCAGCGCTCGGAACCGCAATTAAAGCGGATATGAAGATTCGTGTAGTGCGTGTAACAAAGCATACAGTGGATGTGAAACAACCGATTGCTTACAAGGTTGTAAAAACGGCAGACCCAAGTTTGTTCCAAGGGGATAACCGTGTTGTAGTGAAAGGCAAGGAAGGCACAATTGTGCAACATATCGAAAAGGTATTTCAAGATGGAGAACTCGTCTCCAAAAAAGTGGTAGGTAAAACGGTCGCCACCAATCGTGTAGATAAAGTGATTGCGGTAGGTACGAAGGCTAAGCCGGTTGTGAAGGAACCTGAGGTTCAATTGGTATCTGCCAAAACTTCAACGACCAAAAAAGCTGTAACAACGAACTCGAAGAAAACATCTGCCTCGGGCAGCAAGGTGATTACGGTCTCCGGGAATTCTTTTAAATACTCTAAAGTTTTGAAAAATGTATCGATGACAGCCTACTCTTCTGAAGAGCCGGGTATTGGTACAAAAACAGCTTCCGGTACTCGTGTAACGGAGGGGCGCACCATTGCAGTTGATCCCAAGGTCATTCCAATCGGCTGGTGGGTATACATTGAGGGCCTCGGCTTCCGTCGTGCGGAAGATACAGGCGGCGCTATTAAAGGCAACAAAATTGACGTTTATTACGACAGTGTGAAGCACGCCCTGAATTTCGGACGTAAAAAAGGCAAAACGGTCTATGTGATTGGTCCAGTTAAGCCGGAAGCGAACTAAAATCGTTTTACTTTGAAATGGGAATGCTATAAAATAGTTGCATGAATGATTCATGCGGAATATGCGGCGGAGGGGTCTGAATTCAGTCTCCTCCGCCGTTTGGCAGAGAAGAGGATATTCCTCTTCTTTTTGCGTTAGAAAGGAAGAAAAGGAACATGATAAAAGAAGTGATTGTTGTGGAGGGTCGTGACGACACGGTAGCGATTCGTCGGGCGGTCGAAGCGGATACGATTGAAACCGGAGGCTCTGCCATTAATCAGCGTATTCTGAAGCGAATTGCACTTGCTCAAGAGAGACGTGGCGTCATTATCCTGACGGATCCGGATCATGCGGGAGAGCGTATCCGTAAAATTATTGCCAATAAGGTTCCTGGTTGCAAACATGCCTTCATCCCAGAAGCGGATGCAACGCGCAAAGGAGATATCGGAGTAGAGAATGCTTCACCGGAAGCGATTCGTCATGCACTTGCTCGCGTACACACATCCTATGAGGGCGCACCTAGTCTAATCGATTGGGAGGACCTCATTGAAGCAGGATTGATCATACACCCGCAAGCAGCCGCACGACGTATGGAGATGGGTAATCTGCTTGGTATTGGGTATTGTAACGGCAAGCAGTTCCATAAACGGCTGAGTGTATTTCAGATTACAAGAGAAGAGTTCTCCACTGCATTAGCGCAAATCGAACGTGAAGGAATGTGAGCATATGAAGGATATAGAGCAAACCATTGAAATAGCAACACCCAAACGTACCAAAGAAATTATTCAAAGGCATGGATTCTCCTTCAAGAAAAGTCTGGGTCAGAACTTCTTGATCGATCAAAATATTCTGAACAAAATCGTAGGCGCGGCTGATTTGGACGAGTCCAAGGGAGCGCTGGAGATTGGTCCGGGTATTGGAGCACTTACAGAGCGCCTTGCGCGTATAGCGGGTCCTGTTACAGCGGTTGAGATTGACCAGCGCCTGTTACCGATTCTTGGAGAAGTGATGGAACCCTACCCTAACGTACGCGTTCATCATGGAGATGTACTTAAGCTGGATCTGGCAGAACTGTTTGCCACGGACTTTGCCTCCGTTAATAAGGTAAGCGTAGTAGCGAACTTGCCCTATTATGTAACGACTCCGATCATGATGAAGCTCTTGGAAGAAAAGTTGCCAGTGGATAGCATTGTGGTCATGATACAGAAGGAAGTAGCTGAACGCATGGCGGCTGCACCAGGTTCCAAAGATTATGGTAGCCTAAGCATTGCCGTGCAGTATTACAGTATGCCCGAACTGGTCTGTGTGGTGCCGCCTACGGTATTTATCCCACAGCCGAATGTAGAGTCTGCAGTAATTAAGCTGAAGGTGCGTGAGCACCCACCAGTACAGGTTCCGAACGAAGCACACTATTTCGAGGTAGTACAGGCTTCTTTTGCCCAGCGGAGAAAAACAATCTCCAATAATCTCAAAGCTCGTTTCTTCACCAAGGAGAACAGAGAACAGGCAGACATCCTGTTAGAGCAGGCAGGTATTCAACCTTCACGGCGTGGTGAGACATTGAGTCTACAGGAGTATGCAACTCTTAGCACCGTAATGTGGGAAGCTGGGGTTCGCGGCGAGCTTTAATTTCGATGAACCAATCCGGGTCTCTGCCCATACGATGGGGTAGAGGTGATAATGGTGATGAATATCGGAGACTTGGTCGTTCGGAAGTCATACGGCGGCGATGTGACTTTCCGGGTAGAAGGACTCCAGTCGGACGCTGCGGTCATTAAAGGGACTGAGTTCCGGTTGCTGGCAGACTCCCCGGTGAACGATTTGATACAGGTTCCTTATGAACCACAGAGCGCTAAGACACGCCAGGCACATATTAAAGCTCATCAGACGCTCTCACGCTTGCAGCAGAATCGCATGGAGCAGGCTGAGCGTAATCGGGAAGGCCTGATGCAAGAATGGACTGCACAGCAAGAGCCCGCCTATTTTGAAATGCCAGGTAAGGTACTGCATTTGGATGGCGACCCGAATTATCTGAAGAAAAGTATGAATCTGTATGAACAGCTTCGTGTTCCCGCAGAAGGGCAGTATGTACACGAGTCAGCGATGGCTGATACGTTATATCGTCTGCTACCCAAAGTTCGTCCGGATATCGTTGTGATCACGGGTCATGATGGTGTGTTAAAGACACGTCAGCCCTATGACCTCTACAGTCTGGGGAGCTATAAAAATTCACAAAACTTTGTCTCGGCTATTCAGGTTGCAAGGCAATACGAGCGCCATTTGGATGCGCTGACGATTATTGCAGGAGCATGTCAGTCTCACTTTGAGGCATTGCTACGCGCGGGTGCGAACTTTGCTAGTTCGCCGGGGCGAATTCTCATTCATGCGCTTGATCCGGTCTACGTAGCTGCTAAGGCTTCCTTCACGTCTGTTCGTGATACCTTGAACATGAATGATATACTGCATAACACGATTAGCGGCATCCAAGGTGTAGGCGGTGTGGAAACGAAGGGAAGTTACCGGGTAGGATTGCCGGGACTTAATGATCTATCTACGTTAAAAGTGAATCCATCCGCAGTATGATTTATTCATGTGGCAGTACAATAATGAAGTCATATGAAGTTCACATTGCGATTCGAAAAAGGCCCTGAAAAGGGCTTTTTTATTTTGCGAAAAAATTCATTGACAATGACTTTTTAGTGCTGATATAATATTTAGCTTTGATTTGACAATGACTGTAAAATACAGTATAATGGACAAGAAAAGAGGTGGACGTCCACAATGGCTAAAAATACGCTGTTGGATATCAAACGCAATCTCGATGCACATATTGGTCAGAAAATCACGCTGCGGGCTAATGGTGGCCGCCGTAAGACGATTGAGCGTACGGGTGTATTGGAAGAAACGTACCCTTCTGTTTTTATTGTAAAGCTTGATGAGGAACAAGAAACCTTCAAGCGAGTATCATACAGCTATGCGGATATACTTACGGAGTCTGTGGAAGTCATGGTCTTTGACCCGGGCAGTGAGACTAGCTCTTACAACATGGAGACGTAAGCATTGGTTTACGGGCGATTCACCTATAGGTGGGTCGCTTTTTTGTATGCAGGAATGACTACGGAATGCAGGCGGCATACTATGTGGACAGGTCCTGGGAAAGCTCCCTGTTAAGACGGGAATGTTAAACCAGGATTTGGGGCTTGGGGATGAACAATCCCGAACTGCAGGGACTCATTGTGTCTTGAATAAGATCTGGAGGAGGATGGTTCATGAGTCGAAGAAGAAGAAGTGTCATGTCGGAGGAACTGAAGTACGAGCTGGCGAAGGATCTGGGTTTCTATGATATCGTTCAGCAGGAAGGCTGGGGCGGAATTAAAGCCAAGGATGCCGGTAACATGGTGAAACGAGCGATTCAAATGGCTGAGCAAGCAGCGCGTAAATCATAATCAGGTTCATCCAGTTTGGAGAGCGGGGCAATTCTCAGGAATCACCCCGCTTTTTCCCCATAGATGTGGAATACAAATGACTTGACAGCCCCATTTTGATATAATATGTTAAGTTGTCTTAGGGAAAAGGTGAGGACGGGTGAACGTCTTGAAAATTTACGAAAAAGCGCCTGCTAAAATTAATTTGATGTTGGATGTTCTACATAAAAGAAGTGATGGATTTCATGAAGTTGAAATGATCATGACGATGGTTGATCTGGCGGATCGACTGGAGATGTCGGAACTTCCTCGAGATACAATTGTCATCTCAAGCCAAGCGGGTTATATTCCGCTGGATGAGAAGAATCTGGCCTTTCAGGCGGCAAGACTAATTAAAGAACGTTACAACGTGCGTACAGGGGTCCACATTCATCTGGATAAAAAAATTCCGGTAGCTGCTGGCCTTGCCGGCGGTAGCAGTGATGCAGCCGCAACGTTGCGTGGATTAAACCGTCTATGGCGGCTGAATATACCGGATCAGGAGTTGCAAGAGCTTGGTGCAGAACTGGGCTCGGATGTTCCGTTCTGTATTACAGGCGGCACTGCACTGGCAACAGGGCGGGGGGAGAAGTTAACCCCGATTCCTAATCCGCCTCAATGCTGGGTTATTTTAGCCAAACCCCCAATCAATGTGTCCACAGCAGATGTATATGGACGATTCCGCAGTGACAAGATTGTTCGGCATCCAAGTGCATCCCGAATGGAGCAGGCGATTCGCAGCCAATCCTTTACAGAGGTGTGTAGTCAGCTGGGTAATGTGCTGGAGGATGTGACGCTCAAGCTGTATCCGGAAGTGCAGCATCTCAAAGATGCGATGATTCGTCTTGGAGCAGACGGAGTGTTGATGTCTGGGAGTGGACCAACGGTATTTGGACTTGTGTCCAAAGAAGCCAAAGTTGCACGTATTTATAACGGACTTCGGGGGTTCTGCAAAGAGGTATACGCTGTACGGTTGTTAACGTAAATTTACTATTTATAATGTACAAACACGTATAAAGGTGGTATATTTTTAAATAATTATTCGGATTTGGATGTTTCCGTGATCGTGAGGATGGATCTCTGTGAAGAAGTTAAAACGAAGCGCAAGGCTGGTTGAAATGACGCAATACTTATTATCCAGACCACATACGGTGATTCCGCTCACCACATTTGCCGAACGTTATGGTGCTGCCAAGTCGTCCATTAGCGAGGACCTGGCTATTATCAAGGAAGTGTTCGAAGAAGGTGGGTCGGGAGAACTGCATACGCTGGCAGGAGCTGCTGGTGGGGTCAAGTGGATTCCGAAAGTATCGGAAGAACATGCTCTTGCTTTTGCTGAGCGGCTGTCTACACAGCTTGCGCAGCCGGATCGGATTTTACCGGGAGGGTATCTGTATATGTCAGATCTTCTTGGACAGCCGGCCCTGATGAATGAAGCGGGCAAAATCTTTGCAACGGCTTTTGGCGATATGAATATTGATGTAGTCATGACGGTGGAAACCAAAGGCATCCCGCTAGCTTATGCGACTGGAGCCCAGCTTAACCTTCCTGTTGTACTCGTTCGCAGGGACCATCAGGCTACGGAAGGATCGGCCGTAAGTATTAATTATGTATCGGGATCGCACAAAAGTCTGCATACCATGTCCCTATCTCGCCGGGCGATGAAAGAGCATTCCCGTGTACTGATCGTGGATGATTTCATGAAAGCCGGAGGTACCGTTCAAGGCATGATTGATCTGCTTGCTGAGTTCAATGCAATGGTGGCGGGAGTTGGCGTGTTGGTGGAATCGGGTTCTGTAGATTCAGAGGAGCGTCTGCTGACGGATTATGTATCTCTCGCGAAGCTGACAGCGGTTGATGCCAAGAGCAGACACATTTCTGTCTCGCCGGGTAACTATTTCGACCTGTAGAATAATGACGAATTACATGTCGGGAAAGGTTCTTTTCCATCGACCTGGCACTAACGTTGTCGAATTGTGTATTAAATAAAAAAATTCCTGAAATTAGGATATTTTTATGGTCGTGAAAAGAAGGAGTTCGTATAGGCTGTGTGGAATTATACACCAAGTTCTGATGGAAAAAGGTGGTGAACACACACATGCAAATTACGGATGTCAGACTCCGCCGCGTTAACTCGGAAGGGAGAATGAAAGCTATCGCATCCATTACCATCGATAACGAATTCGTCGTTCATGACATTCGTGTCATCGATGGTAACAACGGAATGTTTGTTGCAATGCCGAGCAAGCGGACTCCTGACGGAGAGTTCCGTGATATCGCCCACCCGATCTCTTCTGGTACGCGTGAGAAGATTCAGGCAGCAGTATTAACTGAGTACGATCGTGCAGCTACTGAGGAAGAAGTCATTGAAGAAGGTGCCTGAGAACATTATTGGGGTTCGAAGGAAAAGAGAGCCATGTCTTATGGCTCTCTTTTCTTTTTGATCGGAATAAGATATATTCAGTATTGAGTTTATTCAAAAGAGAACCGGAGCGCATCCTGCGTTCGGTAGCAGAGCGGCATCTTAGGAATCGTGGGATTCAGTTAAGCTCACAGGTACACGGCGTTACTTATGAGGTCATGGTCCACTCGTGACTATGTTGTTACGCGTGATTACAGAGACAGCAGGCGATGAACAAGACCGGCTTGAAGCCGGCTGAATGATTCTCATTGGAGATGAATGTGTAAGGAATTCAATGGGGTTTTCAGAACAGGAGGTCGTTAATTTTGAAACGCATGGCAATTGTTCTAGCCGCAGGGCAGGGCAAACGAATGAAATCCAAATTGTACAAGGTACTGCATCCCGTATGCGGTAAACCGATGGTCGGACATGTGCTGGATGCAGCGCTTCGCGCAGGCGTTGAACGCAGCGTAGTTGTTGTCGGACATGGGGCCGAAGCGGTGCAGTCATTTTTAGGTTACAGAGCGGAGTACGCTCTTCAAGCGGAACAGCTCGGTACTGGTCATGCCGTGAAACAGGTCAAATCCCTGCTCGGTAATGAACATGGGTCAACGATTGTAGTCTGTGGCGACACACCTCTCGTTACCAGCGAAACGTTGGAAGGTCTGATGAAGTTGCATGAGGAAAGTGGCGCAGCCGCTACAGTACTCACAGCTGAGCTCGATAATCCTAAGGGATACGGACGCGTAATCCGCGGGCAGGATGGTTCCGTACAGCGTATTGTTGAACAAAAGGATTGCACACCGCAAGAAGATGCCGTAAAGGAAATTAATACAGGCACGTATTGCTTTGACAATGCAAAGCTGTTTGCGGCACTGGAGAAGGTTACGAACCAGAACGCGCAGGGCGAGTATTATCTGACAGACGTTGTCGGCATTTTCAAGAGCGAGGGCGAAGTCGTCGAAGCTTATATGTCTGACGATATCGCGGAGTCCATTGGAGTTAATGACAGACTTGCTCTTTCACAAGCAGAAGCATATATGCGGGAACGTCTGGCTGTGCGCCATATGTTGAACGGGGTAACGATTATTGATCCTTCATCGACATATATCGGAGCAGATGTTACGATTGGAACAGACACTGTGCTGTATCCGGGAACCGTTCTTAAAGGCACTACTTCGATTGGTGAAGCATGTCATATCGGTCCTCATGCAGATATTGAAGACAGTATCATCCAAGATGGTGCTGCGATTAAACATTCGGTGCTATCCCAGGCAGAAGTTGGTCCTGATGCAACCGTAGGTCCTTTTGCCAATCTGCGCCCTGGCACCAAGTTAGGTCGTAACGTAAAAATTGGTGACTTTGTTGAAGTGAAAAATGCTACAATTGATGAAGGATCTAAAGTGTCACATCTCAGTTATATCGGGGATGCGCAGGTAGGTAAGAACGTAAATGTTGGTTGCGGGGCAATAACGGTCAATTATGATGGATATAATAAAGCTATAACAACCATTGAAGATGATGCTTTTGTAGGTAGCAACGTTAATTTGATCGCACCGATTACGGTTGGTAAAGGCGCTTATGTCGTTGCAGGCTCTACCGTAACACATTCCATTCCTGAGAATGATCTGGCGATTGCTCGTCCACGTCAGGAAAACAAAGCAGGTTATGCGGAGAAAATCCGCGGACGTGCAAAAGCCAAGAAACAAAACGCCAAACCCGAATAAGGGGTTTTGATAACCAATTGCCTCCCGTTACCCGGGAGGTGCCGACATGTCGCAGACGCTTATAGATTCCAATGAACCAGCACGGAGGGTTTTTATTTTATGACTTATTTTGACTCGAAATTAAAAATATTTACTTGCAATTCTAACCCCAAGCTTGCTCATCAAATTGCTGATTATATCGGGATTCCTATGGGTGAATCTCATACAACCAGCTTTAGTGATGGCGAGATTCAAGTGAAACTCTCCGAGAGTGTTCGTGGCTGTCACGTATATATCGTGCAGTCAACTTGCTTGCCGGTTAATGACAATCTGATGGAAATGCTGGTCATGATTGATGCATTGAAACGTGCATCGGCCAAAACAATCAACGTAGTTATTCCGTATTACGGCTATGCGCGCCAAGATCGCAAAGCACGTTCACGTGACCCGATTACGGCAAAGCTGGTTGCCAACCTGATTGAAAAAGCAGGCGCAACACGTGTAATCGCAATGGATTTGCATGCGATGCAGATTCAGGGATTCTTCGACATTCCAGTCGATCATCTGCTGGGTGTGCCGATTCTGGCGCAATATTTCCGCTCGAAACAGATCGAAAACCCGGTTGTGGTGTCACCTGACCACGGTGGTGTGGTTCGTGCGCGCAAACTGGCTGATTTCCTGAATGCACCGCTTGCGATTATCGACAAACGTCGTCCTGAGCCGAACGTCAGCGAAGTTATGAATATTATCGGTAATATCGAAGGTAAAACAGCGATTCTGATAGATGACATCATTGATACTGCCGGAACAATTGTACTGGGAGCGAATGCTCTCATGGAAGGCGGCGTGAAGGAAGTATATGCATGCTGTACTCACCCGGTATTGTCTGGCCCTGCGATGGAACGTTTGGAAAATGCACCGCTGAAGGAAGTCATCGTGACGGATACAATTCCAATTACACATGCAAATCCAACAAGCAAACTTAAAGTGCTTTCTGTAGCACCATTGCTTGGGGAAGCCATCATCCGGGTTCATGAGGAATTGTCAATCAGCAAGCTGTTTGAAATTGAATAGGATGTCTGCATAAAGTAGTAGAGGGGTTACGTCTTCCGGTTGAACGGAAAATGTAACCCCTGTCGGCGTGCCGTTTTTAATGTGATAGAAAACCGCCTGGCGCATTAATATCCCGGGCGGGAAATAAAACGGAAGCGGCGTCTGTGAAAGAGTGTATCGGCAATTTCGACAAATTGACTATCGAAACGGGTAATCACACCAATCTCGATATGGGTATCACGGTCGTACACCTGCACAGGCACGTGATGTTCCAGATGATAAATAAAGTCACTATGTTGAGTCAGTTGTCCGTTATCTTCGCGCAAAACCCGCTCACCTTCCTGGGTGGATAAATGTTCAATACGTACTTTCCTGATATTATATGAAATATAACATTCGAAGTCTATGCCTCACCTAATGGATGCTCGAAGGAGGGAACAAGATGAAGTGGATTGTCGGACTTGGGAATCCAGGTTCAAACTATGCCAAAACCCGGCATAATATCGGTTTTATGGCACTGGATCGATTGGCAGATCGCCATAACATTTCGGTTACACAGAACAAGTGTAAAGCACTGATCGGAGAAGGCAACATTGGAGGCGTCAAAACAGTACTGATCAAACCGATGACCTATATGAACCTCTCGGGTGAATCGGTACGAGCTTACATGGATTTTTATAAAGTGAACCTGGAAGATCTAATCGTTGTATACGACGATATGGATACAGAAATAGGCAAGGTAAGATTGCGTTATCAGGGTAGCGCCGGTGGACATAATGGAATCAAGTCCATTATTCAGCACACAGGTACACAGCAGTTCAACCGGGTTCGTATGGGGATATCAAGGCCTGATCCGGGACATGCCATTGTAGACTACGTACTGTCAACGTTCATGAAGAAAGAAAAAGAAGCGCTGGAGCAGACGATTGAGCAAACATGTGATGCACTGGAATATAGTTTGACGAATACGTTCGAGCAAACGATGGCGAAATTCAACGGCTGATGCATTCCAGTAATATGGCATTTACACTGAAAAAAAGATTAAAGTGACGACTTTGATTCGGACAACCTGGGCATACTGGATGTATAAACCATGTTCAGGAGGCATAACTATGTCAGTGAATTATGTATGTCGGCATTGCCGTACCTTTATTGGCCAGATTGATTCGGCTAAAATTACGGAAGCACAGCTCGGTTTTCATTTCTTGACCCCCGACGAGCGGAGGGATATAATAGCGTATAATTCCGGTGGTGATGTTACCGTTCGGATTACATGCGATTATTGTAAGGAAGCGTTGGAACACAACCCCGAGCTGAGCCTGCTTGCAAATCCGCTCCAGTAGCTATTGCCTGTAGGGATTTAATTAATCTATTGAATGGATAAATGTTGAAAAATGACAGAGAGGATGACCGCGGTTACAGCGGTTTGCCCTTTTTATAGCCTTGGCAGCCTGCTGAGGCTTCTTTTCAGTTGGGACAGAATCAAGGGTGTATTCAACTTTGTAATAGAACTCAGAGTGGTCCTGTAGGAACAGATGTGGAAATATTTGGAGTAATCCTTTATGATGAAACAGGACAAAAAGGAATAAGTATCCAGTTTTAAAAAAATTCCAATGACCGAAGATGCTGCACATCGATGTGCAATAATCTATAATCAAGAAAGTTATAAGAGAGGTGCCCCTTTTGTTACAAGCACTCATACAGGCTTTTTCCAAAGATCCGGACTTTGCGTCCATTACAGCCGGGGTTAAATCCGGCATGAAGGAGCAATTGGTTTCGGGCCTATCCGGTTCGGCTCGTCAGATCATGCTGGCTACGCTGCACCAAGAGATGGATCGACCACTGCTCGTCGTGACACATAATATGTTTGCCGCACAAAAAATAGCGGAAGATTTACAGGAAGCGCTTTCATCAGATCAGGTGTTGATCTATCCTGCGAATGAACTTGTTGCTGCTGAGGCAGCGGTATCTAGTCCGGAGACACTTGCTCAGCGCATTGAAGTATTGGTTCGTTGCGCCCAGGGTTTCAGGGGCATTGTTGTCATTCCTTTTTCAGGGGTAAGACGTTATGTTCCGCTCCCGGAAGTCATGGCAAATGCACATATCCAGATTAAGCAAGGCAGCACGCTTCAACTGGATTCGTTCTTGCTTGAGATGGTAACGCTTGGCTATGAACGGGTTGAGCGAGTTGAATCTCGCGGAGAGATGAGTGTACGTGGAGGCATTATCGACTTCTATCCAGTGACTTCATCGATTGCATATCGGGTGGAGTTATTTGACGACGAAATCGATTCCATTCGTACATTTGACCCTGCGGATCAGCGTTCCATTGAACGGATAGAGGAAATTACTGTTTTGCCATGTAAAGAATTAATCGCTGATCAGGAGCGTATGGAGAAGGCAGCGGATACGGCGGCAATTTTGCTTGAACAGCAGCTGGAGAAAATGACGGATCGCCAGGCCAAGTTGCGCCTTCGGGAAGAGATGCATCGAGAGATTGAGTTGCTGCGTCAGCATGTCTACTTTTCAGAAATGTACAAATACATCTCCCCGCTTTATCCTGAAAATAAAACGATTTATGACTATATGCCAGAAGATACCATTCTAGTGATGGATGAGCCGGCGAGATTGTCGGAAACCTCGAAACAACTGGACAGAGACGAATCGGAGTGGAACTTGCATCTGATGCAAAATGGTAAAACCTTGCCGGATCTGCCGTTATCGGCAGATGGGGATGATTTGCTCTATGAGCGTCCATTCCAGACCATCTTTATGTCGATCTTTTTGCGTCAGGTTCCGCATACCCAGCCACAGAATATTCTGAACTTTATCAGCCGGGGCATGCAGGATTTCCACGGACAGATGAACGTGCTGAAGGCGGAGATGGAACGCTGGCAGAAAGCCGGTGTTCAGGTGTTGATGCTTGCGAATGGTGAGGAACGGATGGACCGGATGCGCCGGGTATTGCAGGATTACGACATTCCTGAGCCGGAGATGCTGAATGGCAATTTGCAAACGGGATTCGAGATGCCGTCCATTCATTTGGCGGTGATCACAGAAGGTGAGATGTTCTCACAGAAGCAGCGTAAAGCCCGTAAACCGATTCGAAACATCGATAATGCCGAGCGTATCAAATCCTATAGCGAGCTGAAAGTGGGCGATTATGTCGTTCACCAGAACCACGGAATTGGTAAATACCTCGGGATTGGTACGCTTGAGGTTGCTGGTATTCACAAAGACTACATGCACATTCTGTATGCAGGCGGCGACAAATTGTCTGTTCCGATTGAACAGATTGATCTCATTCAGAAATATGTGGGTTCCGAAGAGAAGGAGCCGAAAATTTACAAGCTGGGCGGTAACGAGTGGACACGGGTTAAAAATAAGGTTCGTTCATCCGTTCAGGATATCGCCGATGATCTGATCAAGCTGTACGCAGAACGTCAAACATCTAAAGGCTATGGGTTCGACAAGGATTCCGCAGAGCAACAAGAATTCGAAGACATGTTCCCTTACGATGAGACACGTGATCAGATGCGCGCGATTGAAGAAATCAAAAAAGATATGGAACAAAACCGTCCCATGGATCGTTTATTGTGTGGAGACGTTGGTTACGGGAAAACTGAAGTTGCGATTCGGGCTGCATTTAAAGCGGCAATCGAGGGCAAACAGGTAGCGGTATTGGTTCCGACCACAATTTTGGCTCAGCAACACTATGAAACGTTCCGTGAGCGGTTCTCCGGTTATCCGTTTAACATTCATGTCCTTAGCCGATTCCGTTCCCGCAAGGAACAGAATGAGACCGCCAAAGGTATCAAAGCCGGTACAATAGACATTGTTATTGGTACACATCGCTTGCTGTCACAGGATCTGGTGTTCAAAGATCTGGGATTGCTTATTGTCGATGAGGAGCAACGTTTTGGCGTAACACATAAAGAGAAGCTCAAGAAGCTCAAAACCAACGTGGATGTGTTGACCCTCACGGCAACCCCGATTCCGCGTACTTTACACATGTCCATGTTGGGTGTACGTGACTTGTCCGTTATTGAGACACCGCCAGAGAACCGTTTCCCCGTTCAGACCTACGTGGTAGAGCATAGTCAGGCTCTTGTTCGTGAAGCGATTGAGCGTGAGTTGGCGCGTGGTGGTCAGGTATATTATCTCTACAACCGGGTACAAGGCATTCAGGAGATGGCAGCCGAAATCTCGGATCTGGTGCCAGAAGCCAAAGTGGGTGTTGGGCATGGGCAGATGACAGAAACCGAGCTGGAGAAGACGATTCTCGACTTCCTGGACGGAGAGTATGATGTACTGGTGAGCACGAGTATCATTGAAACAGGTGTGGACATTCCGAATGTAAATACACTCATTGTGCATGATGCAGACAAAATGGGACTTTCCCAACTGTATCAGTTGCGTGGAAGGGTAGGACGGTCTAACCGGATTGCCTACGCGTATTTCACATACCAACGGGACAAAGTGCTTACGGAAGTTGCCGAGAAGCGTCTGCAATCCATCAAGGAATTCACAGAGCTTGGTTCAGGCTTCAAAATTGCAATGCGAGACTTGTCCATCCGTGGGGCCGGTAACCTGCTCGGAGCAGAGCAACATGGCTTTATCGCCTCCGTCGGGTTCGATCTGTATTCACAGATGCTGGCGGAAGAGATCAACAAACGTAAAGTTACAATGCTGGGCGAAGAGCCTGTACCTTCCGATCAGTGGAATACAACGCTAGATCTCAGTATCGATGCCTACTTGCCATCGGATTATATTTATGACAGTATTCAGAAGATTGAGATCTATAAAAAGGTCGCAGTTATTGCTTCCTTCGACGATGCAATGGAACTGGAAGACGAACTGGTTGACCGCTTCGGTGATTTACCGGAAGCTGTAATTAATTTGATGGCAGTAGCCCGCCTCAAAGTGTATGGCAAAATCTATGGTATTGAGTCCATCACACAGCGTGGCGATGATCTTACAGTCAAGTTCTATGAAGGACGTGAACATGCCTTCGAGTTGTCAAAAATCGCACACATTGGAAATCAGTTCGAAAGACGTGTACAATTTGAACAAGGACCCCATATGCTGATTCATGTCAAAGGCAAGGGTCTTGGGGATAAGCAACTGATGGAGCTGGTAGAAAAGTTTCTGGAATCCATGAAGACTGCTTTTAAATCAAAGGGGGAACTAAAAGATGTTAGCAAAGTATAAAAAAGTGGGAAAAGTGCTGTCCGTAGGTATGGTAGCAGTACTGTCCCTGTCCTTGCTTGCTGCATGTGGCAAGAAGGAAGAAGCAAAAGCACCGGAATCAACAGATAAAAGTGCTGTTGTAGCTACGTATGATGGTGGCACAATTACAGCGAATGAATTCGACATGGAACAACGTGTCATGAAATTCCTCTATCCGGAATATGCACAAATGATGGAGATGGATGATTTTAAAGAATATCTCGTGAAGCAAGAGATTGCTTATGAATATTTGAGTGGCAAAGCAAGTGAAGAAGCCAAAACGGCTGGAGCCAAAACAGCATCTGAACAATTCGACAAAATGAAGGCTTCCGTGAAGGAAGAGCAATGGACTGAAATGTTAAAGACTCAGAAATTGACTGACCAAAACATTAAAGATTACATGACTCGTATTATGACGGTAATCAAAGATAAAGAAACAGGCGTAACCGAAGATGCCATGAAGGCAGAATTTGAGAAAAACAAAGATCAGTATACAACAGCTTCTGTACGTCATGTGCTGATTACTTTTAAAGATCCTAAAACGCAAAAAGATCGTAAAAAAGAAGACACGTTGAAGCTTGCAAAAGAAGTAAAAGCGAAACTGGATGGCGGCGCTGATTTTGCCGAGATTGCGAAAAAATATTCCGAAGATCCGGGATCTGCTGAAAAAGGTGGACTTTATGAAAATACACCTGTTGCGAATTGGGTAGATTCTTTCAAGGAAGCTGCAAAAACATTGCCGCTGAACAAAATCAGTGATCCGGTTGAAACAGAGTACGGTTATCACATCATGAAAGTGGAAGCACGTACGGAAGCAGATTACTCCAAGTTGACGGCAGAGCAAAAAGAGACACTGAAAAGCCAACTGGCGGCTGCTCAAATCGATACGTTTATGCAAAAAGAGCTGGATAAAATCATCAAAGAAGTGAAACTTCCAAAAACGGAGAAAAAAGAGGAAGGCACTACTGAAGGTTCGACAGGTACTGGTACAGAAGGCACGAAAACAGATGGATCAAAAACCGATTCTAAAGGTACGGATGCGAAAACAGATCAAGGTACAACAGGAACAGACAAAGATGCAAAAACCGAAGAAGGTACAAGCAGTAAATAGTTTGACTCACAGTGATTTTAACATGCGTTTCAGAGAAGCCTGAGAAGCTTGCTGAACCGGGTTATATTCACCGTAATATGGACAACCTATAACGAAGTACAGGGAGAACTACGGTTCTTTCTGTTGCTTCGTTTTTTGGTTTACATGGAGCGTAAACGACTGGAGATACAATTTTTATTACTTTATAAAAAAGTTAATTCACGATATTCCGCAAAGCATGTATAAGGATATGGGAACAGATGAATACTATGGTCAAGAAATCACACTAAACGTTCTGGGACTTTCCTCTACCCATTAAGGAACAGTAGTTGAAAAATCTTCTCGAGAAAGTGGGGCAACATGTAAATGAAAGCTACTGGTATTGTCCGCCGTATAGATGACCTGGGTCGTGTGGTCATTCCTAAAGAAATCCGTCGTACGTTGCGTATTCGTGAGGGAGATCCGCTTGAAATTTTTGTGGATCGGGATGGAGAAGTTATTCTTAAAAAATATTCGCCCATTGGGGAACTTGGTGATTTTGCCAAAGAATATGCAGAATCGCTGTATGAGAGTACAGGTCACGTTACGATGATTTCTGACCGGGATACCATTATCACGGTGGCAGGCGGATCCAAGAAAGAGTATTTGGATAAACAGGTTGGCAGCCTTGTGGAGAGTTGCATGGAAAACCGTAAGACAATTATGGAAGCAACCAATGGTACTTATGAGCTTAGCAAAGATCATGACGAGACGTTATCCTCTTTTGTTATCGCGCCAATTATCTCTGGTGGTGATCCCATCGGAACCGTTATCCTGTTCAACAAGGATGAATCCGTGAAGATGTCTCAGATGGAGACTAAAATGGCTGAGACGGCTGCTGGCTTCCTTGGCAAACAAATGGAACAATAGATAGCAGATGGACTCCTGTGAGCCTGAACCGGGCATACGGGAGTTTTTGCTTTTTACATATAAGTTGAACTATAAGTGTTTACACAAGTACTCCGATGACAGAATAAACTTTCAATCGCTGTTATCCCCAGATTTTTTTGGATTCCCTTTTCCAAAGGGGAAAATCCGGTGATAAAGGCGAGGCATATGCTTCCGATGCAGCTTTCTTTCAGGGAGGCTAGAGGTTTTGATCTGATCACAGGTTGTGGCTCAAAGGATGTTCGTATTGTGTGCCTTCTGGCAGGTATAATAGCAAAGGAAGCTTTATGCTTCGTTTGAATGCCAGAATACACATGGAAGGAACCGGGAAATTGATAAAACAGCCATCTTCAGGAACAAGGCTGCTACAGGGTGCTTTTATCCTTGGGCTTGCCGCCATTATCTCCAAAATCATTGGTGCTTTTCAAAAAATTCCTCTTCAAAATCTGGGGGGAGACGGTGTCTTTGGTATCTACAATACGGTCTATCCGTTATATATGCTCATTATTACGCTGGCTGCGGCTGGGTTGCCCTTGGCTGTATCCAAATTCGTAGCTGAACAGAATGCCCTCGGCAGACCAGACGAGAGCCGAAGAATTATACGATTATCTTCGATGTTGCTTGGCGGATTAGGTATGATTACCGCGATGGTGATGTATGGAAGTGCACCGTGGATCGCAGGTCTGATTGGAAATCAGCATGTGATTCCTTCCATCCGTGCAGCATCCCTGGCCTTGTTATGTGTACCGCTGATGACAGGTTTACGTGGATACTTCCAGGGGATGCAGCAGATGGTGCCTACAGCCGTATCTCAGGTGGTCGAACAGACGGTGCGGGTCACGGTCATGATTGTGGTGTTATTATGGCTGATCCGCCAGGATGCTTCGCTTGAAACGGTTGCTTCCGGGGCAATGTTAGGCTCGGTAGCCGGAGGATGTGCAGGGCTCATCGTCATGTTGGGATTCGTAAATAGACATCGGCGGAAAGAGCAGGAAGTACATTCGATGGATAGAGAGCCGATGTACACAGAAGATCGCAAGAAAAAGGGAGAGACAGTATGTGAAGAGTCTTTGGATTCAGGGGCAGATCGGCATACTGGAGTAGTGGAACATGATGTTGCAGTAGTTGGAGGAAGCGGTCAAGCTCGGAAGATCAGACGCTCAAATACCGAATGGATGCGTACTTTGCTTGTCTATGCCATTCCGGTTTGTCTTGGATCACTGGCAGTGCCCCTGATGAATCTGGTGGACACCTTTACCGTTCCACGTCTGCTACGCGGTGAAGGGCTGGATGATATGCAAACGATGGTATCCTTCGGCATATACAACCGCGGATTGCCACTGGTGCAGCTGGTGACGATGCTTGCCACGTCACTCTCGGTGCTGTTTATTCCGGCGATGGCCGAAGCGCGCCTGAAGGGCGGGCCAGAAGCCGTCAGGAAGCAAGCGGGCATGGCGCTGCGCTGGTTCTGGCTGATCGGTCTGGCAGCCTCTGCAGGACTTGCGGTGCTGGCAGACCCGATTAACCGCATGCTGTACGGGGATGCCGCAGGCACCGAAGCATTGCGGTATATGGCGCTGACGGCTGCAGGTAGCACCGTCAGCATCATCGCGGCGGCGCTGCTGCAAGGCCTCGGCGCCGTGCGTGCTCCTGCGTTCAGCATGCTGGCCGCCGCAGGCGTCAAGGTGCTGCTGAACGTCATGCTTGTGCCAGCGCTAGGCATCAGCGGCGCGGCACTTGCAGGTGCAGCCGCCTATATGCTGGCGGCTGGCCTGAATGTGGTGCTTCTGGCGCGGCTCACCGCCATGCGCCCTGCTCTTGGCGCCGTCTTGGCGAAGCCGGCGCTGGTGATCGCCGCCATGAGCCTGGCGGCGCTAGGCATGGCCTGGGCCGCCGAAGCAGTGCTCGGCGGCTTGGGCATCGCAGCCACGCATCGGCTGGCTGCGATGGGCGTGAGCCTGCTGGGCATTGCCGCAGGCGCAGCCGTGTTTGTGCTGGCCGCGGCCCGGACAGGGTTACTGACCGCCGCAGAGCTGGCGGCCTTGCCGAAGCTGGGGCCGCGTCTGGCGCAGCTGTTGCGCAGACTGCGTGTACTGCACTAGCCAAATCATAGTTGCTATGGTGTCTAGATGCTGCCGCGCATGCTTATGGTACCGTTGCGCCTGTGGATACCTTTACAGTCTGTCTAGCAACCTTACAAGTTGATAGAGAGCCAGTACGATTGAACAGCGATGAAACAGCTACGCGGATGCAATTATAGGATGTAGACAGATTCTGGTATAATACGTTTAATTATTGAGCGCCATCCTGTTCAGATAAAAAAGAGAGATGCTCATGCGCACATTGAAATGGTACATGAGTTAGAGGTCGCTCGGAAAAGCAGGATGGTTCGGATGGAGGTTAAGTGTAATGAGTGCAGCTTTGACAGTGGTAGGTCTTGGATCTGGAGATGCGGACCAACTGACTTTAGGTATTATTAAAAAAATGAAACATGCGGCTACATTGTATGTACGCACATTGGATCATCCTGTCTTGAATGATTTACAGCAGGAAGGGCTAGAGATGACGTCGTTTGACACAATCTATGAGTCCAAATCCTCCTTCCCGGAGGTTTACGATGAGATTGCGAACCAATTAATCGACGCGGCTCGTAGCAGCGATGCAGGCACCGAGATTGTCTATGCTGTACCAGGCCATCCAATGGTGGCCGAAGCCAGTGTACGACTTTTGAAAGAACGTTGTCCGCAGCAGGGCATTTCCTTACGTATTATGGGCGGAGAGAGCTTCCTGGATGAAGCCTTTATCCGACTTGGATTCGACCCTATTGAAGGCTTTCAACTGCTTGATGCAAGTAGCCTCAGCCCCGAATTGATACAACCCCAGCTGCATACGTTGATTGGACAAGTCTACGACGGTTTTACTGCATCCGATGTGAAGCTATGTCTAATGGAAGTATACCCGGATGATTATCCGGTGTTTGTGGGTCATGCACTTGGTGTACAAGATCAGGAAGTCATCCATAAGGTACCACTGCATGAGTTGGATCGTACCCCCGGATATGGGAACCTGTCGCTGATCTATGTGCCGAAAAATACAGATGATGCACTACGCCGCCGTTCTTTCGCGCGATTGCACGAGATCGTAAACATTCTTCGCAGTCCGGGTGGCTGCCCATGGGATCAGGAGCAGACACATCAGTCGATTCGTAAAAACCTGATTGAAGAGACATACGAAGTGATTGAAACTATTGATGAGGATGACCCGGATCACATGAAAGAAGAACTGGGTGATCTGTTGTTGCAAATTATGTTGCATTCTCAGATGGAGGAAGAGGTTGGCACATTCAACGTATATGACGTTATAGAAGGACTTAATGACAAGTTGATTTTCCGTCACCCGCACGTATTTGGCGATAATCAAGCCGAAGACGCGAATGAAGCCCTGCAAAACTGGGAACAGATGAAAGCAGAGGAGAAAAAACGTAAAGGCCAGGACGTAGAAAAAACTTCCGTACTGGACGGTATCCCCCGTGATCTGCCTGCACTTATGAAAGGATATAAGCTCCAGAAGAAGGCCGCCAAAGTTGGCTTTGACTGGGATGATGTGGAGGGCGTTTTTGCCAAGATCGAAGAAGAACTGGCTGAACTCAGAGAAGCGGTACAACAAGGGCATGATGCAGAAGCACGCAAGCTTGAACTCGGTGATGTGTTATTTGCCACGGCGAATGTGGCACGTTTTATTGACACAGATCCGGAGGAGGCTCTTGCCGCCACGAACCGCAAGTTTGTGGCAAGGTTTCAGTACATTGAGGATCGGTTGCGTGAACAGGGCAAAACACCTGCGGAAAGTACGGTAGAAGAGATGGAACGGTTCTGGCAACAGGCAAAGAAGGCCGGGCTCTGATTTTACTGATTTGTAAAAATACCCAGACACCGTATTCCATCAGGCTCGGCAGTGTGTTATGATGATACGAACGTGTGTTCAGCATTATATTGAGTCTGGTGTTTGAAGAGACATCATATCGGGTACTGGACTAAGATGATTCTCTGTCATGCAACGGCATAAGTTAAAAAAAGTCGTTGGTCAAGGCAGGAATTTAGCATGAAAGCCAGAATACATGTGTAGTAACCGTGCGAGAATCAACTTGGTTATTTTAAAACAGCCAAGGCTCGCAGATACTTTTTTTTCAATTTGGGAGGCTTTTAACATGAACAAAACAGACCTGATCAACAACATTTCAAACAAAAGCGGTTTGACAAAGAAAGATGTCGAGTCCGTATTGAACGGCTTTTTAGGAGAAATTACAGATGCACTTGCCAGCGGAGACAAAGTACAATTGATCGGCTTTGGCACTTTTGAGACCCGCAAACGTTCTGGTCGTACGGGACGTAACCCACAAACAGGGAATGAGATTGTGATTCCTGAGTCCACTGTTCCTGCATTCAAAGCAGGTAACAAACTTAAAGAAGCTGTAAAATAATGCGTCTTGATAAATTCCTGAAGGTATCTCGGTTGATCAAACGCCGTACTGTAGCCAAGGACGTTTCTGAACAGGGACGTGTTCTTGTAAATGGACGGGAAGCCAAGCCCAGCGCTGCTGTAAAGGTAGGCGATGAGCTGACGGTTCAGTTCGGTCAGAAGCTAGTCACCGTGAAGGTGGAGCGTCTTGCTGAGAGTACCAAGAAGGATGAGGCAAGCAGCCTCTATACCTTGGTTAAGGAAGAGCCGATTGCCAAGGATAACGGGATGGATTGGTAACAGAAATTTCTGATACATCTTTAGATCATTTAAATGAAGCGTTCTCCCAGTAAAGGGAGGACGCTTTTATGTTTTTTCCCAGAGACAAATGGAAAGATCAAAGAGACAGGAGTTCTAATCTGGGTATCTCATCCATAAGCTAGGTACAAAAGAAGGAGGGGTACATGCCATGGCTGAGCACGGAAAAGCTAAACAACACTATCTAAACATGCAAAATAGGAAACTGCTGGATCTAACAGGGGTTTCGAATGTGGAGAGCTTTGACAGTGAGGAGTTCTTGCTACAGACCGAACTTGGGCATCTGACGATCCGGGGGCACAATTTACATATCAAGAACCTGAGCCTGGAGGAAGGTCTTTTATCCATTGAGGGTACGGTTAGTTCACTTCAGTATCTCGATCCCGGTTCCCAGTCCAAAAACAGTAAAGGCCTGTTTGGCAAGATGTTCCGATGATTCTGGATGCGCAGTGGATCACACTGACCTGGATGGTGTTATCGGGAGTTGTGATGGGTGTAGCTTATGACAGTTACCGGGTACTGTCAGGACAGCTGCGATTTCCGAGGTGGAGCATCCACACGTTAGACCTGTTGTATTGGGTCGCTTCCGCACTGTTCGTTTTCCGGATGTTGTATGCCGGAAACCACGGACAGTTGCGGTTTTATGTCTTTTTGGGGCTGATTATCGGAGTTTGCTTCTATTTTTGGCTTTTAAGTGTTACAACCCAGCATTTTGTGGTAATGTTAATTAAACTCGCGAGAACACTCATCCAGTGGTGTGGACATATCCTTAACATCCTGATTGTTGTGCCAGCGAAGGGAATATACAGATTGGTTCGTGTAATATTTGGTTTCATCATCGCGATCCTGCTATTCCTGGGCAAGCTGGTGTTGCAATGTTTAATCCCTTTCGGCAAGTTGTTCCGCTGGATGTTTAGGCCGCTACTGAGATATTGGGTAACGCCTCGATGGATGATCCAAGCGGGTACAAGAATTGCAGCGATATGGAAACGCTGGTTTCAAGGAGGTCGTCCGGGGAATGAGTAGAACACCTGTGGGTAGTAAGAAGAGCCCAGCTAACCAGGGAAAATCTGCTGGTGCACGAAGGCGTCTGATGCTTTGGTTGACATTTGTTGCTGTATTCGCGATCTGGGCAGGATATACGTTTCTTGTACAGAATGCGCAAATTTCGGACAAGAGTGATTACTTGGCCACACAGCAAACTTCGCAGCAGGATACGCAGAAACAGCTCGAGCAGCTGAAGTATGAGGTCAGTCGGTTGAAGGACCCTGAATACATAGGACAGCTGGCACGAAAAAAAGGTTACTATCTTCCTGAAGAAACACCAATTCAGGTCGAAGGGTCAGGGAACTGATGGAATCCAGTCTTTTGCTAAGCAAGGTTTGTTTTCCATGAGTCTTATGCGCGTAAACCGGAAAAAATAGGCGTTACAATGGGGTAGTGCTCAGTTGACCTTGGTTTATGGCATAAGGTATAATTACATTTAGCACAGCATGATTTTGGCATTCAAAAAATCGGGTTGTATATTTTTAAGGGAGGATCATTTTATTCTATGGCAATTGAAGTGGGCACCAAGTTAGAGGGCAAGGTGACAGGAATCACGCATTTTGGAGCATTTGTGGATCTGTCAGGAGGTGTCACGGGTCTCGTTCACATCTCGGAAATCGCCGACAATTACGTCAAAGATGTCAACGACCACCTGAAGCTGAATGACCAAGTCACAGTAAAGGTTATCAACGTTGACAAAGACGGCAAGATCGGACTTTCCATCAAACAGGCTGTTGACAAACCGGTAGAGCAACAAACTCAATCCAGACCCCCAAGAGCTCCTAGACCGGAACGCAGTGGAGGAGATCGCGAACGATTCAGCGGCGGAGGCCCAAGTGGTGGCCAAGGTCGTGGTGGTGGCGGCGGTGGATTTAACCGTGACCGCGGAGGCCGTTCTTTCAAGCCCGCAGCAGGCAAACCTTCATTTGAGGATAAAATGTCACGCTTCCTGAAAGATAGCGAGGAACGGATCTCTTCGCTCAAGAAGAATACAGAAGGCAAACGTGGTGGCCGCGGCGCTAAGCGTGTGTAATCTGTTTCAACCTGATTTGAATATATAAGTAAAACCGTTAGCCTACTGGCTAACGGTTTTTTTGTGCTTATTTTATATAATCTGATGACCATTTCATATTTCGATGAAACATCGGCTAGGAGTTTATTTTTAGGTGAAACGCGACATGATTTCTTCATGATTTACATTGTGCAGGGGAGAATAAGAACATTTGTCGTCTCCCATTTTTTACCGACAGGTTTCCATGGCATTCTCCAGTTATTCTGCTCAGATCATGACGACACCCTCTAACTTCTCGTTCAAAATCAGACATGCCACCGTTCAACAGTTTGCTCAAAAATGCTGGAAAGCACAATAAGGCCGAGGGTTTCACACCATCGCGCCGCAGCGGTTTCTTTTGTCGTAAACTTTTTGAAGCTCGTCCAGCTATTCTGACAAACTATGTCTTCTATTCTATCTATAATCAGAACCATCGAGAGTGAAACACGAAATCAAATAATCGAATGGGGTGCCTTGAGCATGATGGAGAAGTGGAATGTCATTCAATTTCCGGGGATGAAAGCAGGCAAGGGGGGTGCTGCAGCTCGGGAGGAGCTGTCGGTACGTCTGAAACAGTGGCTGGGTTCCCGCAAGGCTGTCCAGGCTGTGGCATCTCGCAAGTGGGTGTTGCTACTTACTTTTATGGGGTTCTTATTGGGAAAGGCGATGATCCTCAATGAATTAACTCCTTTTGCGATTGCATACTTTGCCGTGATTGCTTTTATGCGCAGGGATTATATGATACCCGTTGGTGCGGCATTACTCGCAGGGAGTCTGTTTGCACCATTCCCGGTTTCGCTAATTGTAGCCTCTGAGATTGCCATCTTCTATCTGCTGTTCCGAGGGCTCGAGTCTTACGACCGTGCTGAATTATCTTATGCACCAGTGATGGTGTTTACGACAACTTTTATGGTGAAGCTATTCGCCGTTGTGATTGGGCCTTCGTTCAGTTGGTATGCGATGTTGATGCTCACCATGGATTCCGTGCTAAGTTTCGTATTAACCCTTGTATTCATTCAGGCTATCCCCATTTTTACGTATCGCAAAAAAAAGTTCAGCCTAAAGAACGAGGAGATTTTGTGTCTGATCATCCTGCTGGCTTCCGTGATGACTGGGGCAGTTGGGTGGACCATTCAGTCTCTTTCGGTGGAGCATATGCTTTCCCGTTATCTCATTCTCGTCTTTGCGCTGGTGGGCGGAGCCCCCCTGGGTGCATCGGTTGGAGTGATTACGGGGTTAATTCTGAGTCTCGCCGATATGTCTGCCGTGTATCAGATGAGTCTGCTTGCTTTTGCCGGGATGTTGGCAGGTATGCTTCGTGAGGGGAAACGTATGGGGGTTGCCCTAGGAATGTTGCTAGGTTCATCTATTCTATCGATTTACTTGGGCGGCCCAAGTGACGTGATGAATTCCTTGTGGGAGACGTGTGCAGCTATCGTCCTGTTTATGTTAACACCCAAAAGCATGTTCACAGCAATCTCCAAATACGTACCAGGCACACAGGATCATACCAAATCCCAGCATGAATATGCGAAACGCATTCGGGATATTACGGCGGAGCGAGTAACACGCTTCTCACAGGTATTCCGTCAGTTGTCACGCAGCTTCGATCAGATGTCCGGCACGGGGGAGCCGGTACATAAAGAAGGCGGGATGGATCACTTCATGAACGCGGTTGCTGAGGGTACTTGTGCGGGGTGCTTCAAGCGTGCGCAATGCTGGGATGCGAAGTTTATTCAAACGTATAGCTATATGACCGATGTGATGAGTTCCATTGAGACAAACCCGGAGATGTCAGGTGACCAAATTCCGGTGGAATGGAACCGGGTGTGTGCCAAACCGGAGGAGGTACTCGAAGTGATGCGTGCCCAATATGGCCTGCATCAGCATAATATGCAATGGAAACGCCAGATTATGGACAGCCGTCAGCTGGTTGCTGAGCAATTGTCAGGTGTATCACAGGTGATGGAGGACTTGGCCAAAGAAATTCAACGCGAAAGTGAGGAGATGGTACAGCAGGAAGAACAAATTCGGGATGCACTGGAGTCATTGGGACTATCTATTCATTCTATAGAAATTATTAATCTGGAAGCTGGCAATGTGGAGATTGAGATTGTACATGCATATACGAGAGGATTCGATGAATGCCGTAAAATGATCGCTCCGCTGATCTCTAACGTGCTGGACGAGCATATTGCTGTGTTGCATGAGACCATGACTGATCCCCGTCAGGGACTGGCAACCGTAACCTTCGGTTCAGCGAAGACATTCGAGATCACGACAGGTGTAGCTGCCGCCGCTAAAGGAGGCGATGTGATGTCGGGAGACAGCTTCAGCACTGTGGAACTTGGCAACGGTACGTTTGCAGTGGCACTTAGTGACGGGATGGGCAACGGGGAACGGGCTCGTATGGAGAGCAGTGCTGCATTAAATATTTTGGAGCAACTGCTTCAATCGGGCATGGACGAGAAATTAGCAATCAAATCTGTCAATTCTGTGCTGATGCTGCGTTCTCCAGAGGAGATGTATGCCACCGTAGATATGGCATTGATCGATGAATATACGGCAGAGACAACGTTTATGAAAATCGGTTCGACCCCAAGCTTTATTAAACGTGGGCAGGAGGTTATTCAAGTTTCAGCGAGCAATCTACCGATTGGGATCATTAAAGATATTGAGGTCGATTTGGTCACCCTTCAGTTACAGCCGGGTGATATCTTGATCATGATGACGGACGGCATCTATGATGCTCCAGGATATGCAGTCAATAAAGAGCTATGGATGAAACGACTTATTCAGGAGATTCATACGGATGATCCGCAGGAACTCGCAGATTGCTTGCTTGAGAGTGTTATTCGCTATCAGCAGCAAGAGATTTTGGATGACATGACCGTCGTGGTTGGCAAAGTTGAACATTATCGCCCGGAGTGGGCCACCTTACGTGTGCCTGGTATTAATCGTATGGAGCGTCCTCGCACCGTAAGTTAAACCTATGCGAATCCGTTTGAACTCTCTTCAATCTGGCAATGCTAGTCATAGAGTTGGAGAGTACGAAAAACGGAGGGATATCGGATGAAACAAATCTTATTGATCACTGACGGTTGTTCCAATGTGGGGGTAAGCCCGGTACTGGCAGCGGCTGAGGCACGGGAAGAGGGGATTACAGTCAATGTCGTAGGTGTAATTGATTATGGCACGATTGGCGAGCTGGGTAGTCGGGAGATTGAGGATATTGCGAGAGCTGGCGGAGGCATCAGTCAGACTGTAGGCACAAGACAGCTTGCCCATACGATGCAGATGATGACAAGAAAAACAGTGGTTCAGACCATTCAACAGGCGGTTAATAGAGAGTTAACACAAATTTTGGGAGAGAAGGGGACCAAGACAGTAACGGATCTGGAACCATCCCAGCGCTCGCAGGTTGTGGAAGTGATTGACAATCTGACGGAAAATGCCGCCCTGCAGGTCACACTTCTGATTGACGTCAGTGCTAGTATGAAACCGAAGCTGGCAGCAGTAGAAGAAGGGATTCGGGATTTGATGTTAAGCCTGCAGGCACGAGTAGGCAAAAGTCGGTTATCTGTATTTCATTTCCCAGGCCGCCACAGCGGAGAGGATGCAGTAATGGATATCGACTGGACCGATGATCCCGGGCGTGTTCGTTCTTTGTTCGGACGGTTGCAGACAAAGGGGGCAACGCCGACAGGCCCTGCAATTCAGAAGGTGATTGATTTTTACCGTTATGGTACACTGGAGGAACAGCAGGAAATAGAAGGGAACTATCGCATTGAAAGAGAAGGGATGCTCGGTGACAACGTTGTCTGATGCCTCTTTCCCGCCAGGAACCGTCATTACGGGGAAATGGAACCGAAGTCGGTATACGATTCGAAAGTTGCTGGGCAGAGGCGCCAATGGGGTTGTTTTCCTCGTCCAGCGTGGAGAGAATGGCAGACATTATGCGCTCAAAATGGGATTTGACCCGGTTGATTTGCAATCGGAGATCAATGTACTCAAATCATTTCAATTACAGCGTAATCATGAAGCCCTTCGGCAGAGCGGCATTCCTTCCTATCTTAAAGATGTGGATGATTATGCCGTTCGTGGACGGGATATTCCTTTTTATGTGATGCGCTACGTTCGGGGTGAGGCTCTCCATCATTTCATTCGGCGTCAGGGAACAGACTGGACACTGCTGGTTGGATTACGATTGTTGCAGAGACTCGCTCAATTACATCAGGCAGGCTGGGTATTTGGCGATCTCAAACCTCAAAATGTACTCGTGTCGGATTACGGTCATGTCGAGCTGATTGATTATGGCGGGGTAACGTCCATTGGACGAAGTGTTAAACAGTTCACGGAATGGTATGACCGGGGATTTTGGAATGCAGGTAGCCGAACTGCGGATGCTACATATGATGTGTTTGCCTATGCGCTTTTGATGATTCACATTTTGGAAGCGGACGCGCTGAAGTCTTTGGCTGCAGATGGCCTCCCACAATTGCGGAATGTGAGTCAACTTGTGATGTTGGTGGAAAAAAGCGAACGGCTGGCCCCTTTTCGTGAATGGATTATAGTGGCCCTACGGGGACAATTCCAGAATGCAGACCATGCTGCAAAATCGTGGAAGGAATTAATGGCACGTCCTACACAGATGCGCCGGCGTTCCAGAAGCAGCACACCGCGATGGCTGAAAAATGCATTTGCTCTATCGGTAATTCTACTTATCGGTGTACTTATCTATGCACTACGTTTTTGATGTTGGGCGTGCATATACATAACGCAAGGAATGAGGAACAGGTATGGAAGCTTCACGCTGGGAGACACTGGTGGATAACGTACTGGATGCAGCGGAAGAGCATCAGTTATGGGTTCCCGGAGACCGGATTGTCATCGCTGTATCGGGCGGGCCGGATTCGGTAGCTTTTTTGCATATCATGCATGAGATCAGCAAGCGACATGTGCCGCTTGAATTGATCTGTGCCCATGTACATCATGGATTTCGGACGGAGTCGGATGAAGAGGCCCGTCAGATGATGGATGTGGCACGTCAGCTTGGCCTTGCATTTGAGTGGGTCAAAGCCGATATACCTTCCTATATGAAACAGACAGGTCAGGGTCCACAGGAGGCAGCGAGGAACCGGCGTTACGCCTTTTTGCATGAAGTGGCTGACAAATATGGGGCAGCAAGTATTGCCTTGGCACATCATGCCGATGATCAGGCCGAGACTGTTATGCTTCATTTGCTCCGAGGTAGCGGGCTTTCGGGGCTGGCAGGTATGAAGTTCAAACGTCGTGAAAAAAATGTGGAACTTATCCGTCCATGCCTTCGTATAAACAAGACAGACCTTGTAGAAGCTTGTATTACACAGGGTTTTACTTATTTTCATGATGAGAGTAATGATCAACGAAAATATCGGCGTAATGCGATTCGTCTGGATGTGCTTCCATTTTTGGGGCAATATAATGGACAACTCACGCCGTCACTGAATCGACTTGCCGAAATTGTGGGTGACGAAGACGATTTCATGGAGCAGAGTACTCATGACACATACAGGTGTCTAGTGCAGGTGAACGGCGGAAGGCAGACCTTTGAGGTGCCTTCCTTCTTGAAGTTACATGTCGCTTTACAACGAAGGTTGATTAAACTAATATTGAATTATCTGCCTTTGGACAGTGATTTTGTCGACTTTACCCGTATTGAAACTATTCGGCGCAAGGTCATGGAGACCGAGGTGACGACCTGGAGCCTGGATATAGGACAGACACTCGTATGTGCCCGGGAGTATGATCTGATTTCTTTTGGCGAACGGGCAAGTGCACAGGGTCAATCTTACGAGTATCGTCTTGCACAATGGAGCGGAACTTATGAGCTTTCACTCACCGAGATTAACCGATATATCCGGTTGATGCCGATGAGTCCCGAAAACTATCATGTACCGGAATCGGCTGATCAGGCCGCATTTGATGCGAATGGGCTTCAGATGCCGCTGGTTGTACGTTCACGGTTACCTGGAGATACCATGAAGGTAATGGGATTAAACGGGAGCAAAAAGGTGAAAAATATTTTCATCGACGAGAAGATTCCCCCATCTGTCAGACCACGCATTCCTGTGGTTTGTGATGGAGCAGGCAATGTCATCTGGTTACCGGGTGTTCGCCGGTCCGATATGGCTCCTGTCAGGGAGAGCACTTCCGCAATCCTGTACATGACTGTAGGCGATTCAGCGATTCAGGGGTAGTGGTTATGGTTCAGGTAAGGCTTTCATAGTATAACTTAGGAGGTTCGCACAGTTGCAGAACGACATTCAAGAAGTATTGATCAGTGAAGAAGAAATTCAGAGTAAGGTTAAGGAATTAGGCGCAACACTTAGTGCCGATTATGCTAACCGGAACCCTTTGGTCATTTGCGTGCTCAAAGGTGCGTTTATATTTATGGCTGATTTGGTTAAGAACATAACGGTACCGGTTGAGATGGATTTTATGGCCGTATCCAGTTATGGTGCATCTACCAAGTCATCCGGTGTTGTCAAAATCATCAAGGATCTCGATGTATCCGTTGAAGGACGTGAAGTTCTGATTGTCGAAGATATTATCGACAGCGGACTGACCCTCAGCTATTTGATTGAATTGTTGGAAAACCGCGGTGCTGAAACCGTACGTGTGGTGACATTGTTCGATAAACCATCCGGCCGTAAAGTGGAACTGGAAGCTCACTACACGGGCTTTGATATCCCTGATGCGTTCATCGTGGGGTACGGTCTGGATTATGCCGAGCAATACCGGAATCTTCCTTATATCGGGATTCTGAAACCAGAAATCTACACAAGCTGATATCTAGTAAGGCCGAAGCCTTGAGCTGTTCTTGGCTTCTATTGAGAAGCCATGTCGGGCTATGTTAAAATAATTAAAGTGTCTCGAGAGGAGGTAGGGGATGAATCGGTTCATCCGGAATTCTGGTTTTTATTTGATTCTTTTTTTAGTTGTGGTGGGTTTAGTTAGATTTATCACAGATGGAAACGATGTTATAGAAAACCCTAGATATGATCAGTTTCGTGCTGAGGTTAAAGCCAACAATATCGCCGAAGTGACTGTTCAATTCAATGGTCAGACATATCTCGTGACCGGCCGATACAAACAAGCACCTGATGGGGCCAAATCAGAAAATTTCTCAACGTATATTCCTCCTACGGATGAGGCAATTACCGAACTTGTAGCTGCAAGTGAAGCTAACAAATTTGAATATCATCAGGAACCAATGAAAGGTGACAGCATCTGGTTGACGTTGCTGACTTCCTTTATTCCTTTGATCATTATGTTCCTGCTGTTCTTCTTCCTGTTTAATCAGGCTCAAGGCGGCGGCGGTAAAGTAATGAACTTTGGTAAAAGCCGTGCTCGCCTCTACAATGAAGAGAAGAAGCGCGTTACATTTGAAGATGTGGCGGGTGCAGACGAGGAGAAACAAGAGCTTGTTGAAGTCGTAGACTTCCTCAAGGACCCTCGGAAGTTCGCAGCCGTTGGGGCACGTATTCCGAAGGGCGTATTGCTCGTAGGTCCTCCAGGTACAGGTAAGACATTGCTTGCTCGTGCTGTAGCCGGTGAAGCAGGTGTACCATTCTTCAGCATTTCCGGTTCCGATTTCGTTGAAATGTTTGTCGGTGTCGGTGCATCACGTGTACGTGACTTGTTCGAAAATGCAAAGAAAAATGCGCCTTGTATCATCTTTATTGACGAGATCGATGCAGTAGGACGTCAGCGTGGTGCTGGTCTGGGCGGAGGTCACGACGAGCGTGAACAGACCCTTAACCAATTGCTCGTTGAAATGGACGGATTCGGTGCAAACGAAGGTATTATCATCGTTGCCGCAACGAACCGTGCAGACATTCTGGACCCTGCGTTGTTGCGCCCAGGCCGTTTTGACCGTCAAATTACAGTGGATCGTCCAGACGTCAAGGGCCGTGAAGCTGTACTGAAAGTACACTCCCGTAATAAACCGCTCACGAAAGATGTGAAATTGGACATCATCGCGAAGCGTACAACAGGTTTCTCGGGTGCAGACCTGGAGAACTTGCTGAATGAAGCGGCATTGCTCGCAGCACGCCGTAACAGAAAAGATATTTCCATGCGTGAAGTGGATGAGGCGATTGACCGAGTCATCGTTGGTACGGAGAAGAAAAGCCGTGTCATCAGTGATCGGGAGAAACGCATTGTTGCTTATCACGAAGCAGGCCATACCATTGTAGGATACTTCCTGGAACATGCTGATATGGTACATAAAGTGACCATCATTCCGCGCGGACGTGCGGGTGGATATGTAATCATGTTGCCAAAAGAAGACCGTATGCTCGTTACCAAACAGGAGTTGCTGGATAAAGTAACCGGACTTCTCGGAGGTCGCGTGGCGGAAGAATTGTTTATCGGTGAGATCGGTACCGGTGCATACAGTGACTTCCAACAAGCGACAGGTATCGTTCGTAGCATGGTTATGGAATACGGTATGAGTGAGAAACTGGGTCCAATGCAATTCGGAAGTTCACAAGGACAGGTATTCCTTGGACGGGATATCGGTCATGAACAGAATTACTCGGATTCCATCGCATATGAGATCGACCAAGAGATGCAACGCTTTATTAACGACTGTTATGAGAAGTGTAAAGCTCTCCTTACCAAACATACAAGAGAGATGCATCTGATCGCTGAAACACTGCTTGAAGTGGAGACACTGGAAATGGATCAGATCAAGCAATTGATTGAAACAGGTTCCTTGACACCAAAAGCAGAAGGCGATAACTCAGGAGAAGGTACGCCAAATGAAGGCGGCGAGCCAATCATTGATAACATCGGTGATGTTCGCGTTCGCATTCAAGGCAAAGATGAAACATCTGAGCCACCAGCTGGAGATATTCCAAACGAAGCTCCTGACCTGGATAAGGGCAGCAATGATCCGAATGATGGTGGCTCAAAGCCAACATCTTAATATGTAACATGTCTGGTCATGTGACCGGAATGAAAAGAGAGCCCTTGTGGCTCTCTTTTTTTTGTAGGATTTATTCAAGATCAGAAGAAACAGATAATCAAGAGCTATATGGCGAACCGGATAGCATAAGGGGGAAAAGGCAGTATATCCTGCCTTTTTTCATTTATTGACAGAGTCGTGAACGTTGTGTACATTAGTTGTTAAACCGCTTGTGATTCGTTTCACCAGCGAACATAACGACATAGGTTAGTCCATGAAACAGCGCTTGACGCTGTCCCGATAAGGAGAGGATCACAGGTGGAAGCTCTGGCTTTAGAGCGCAAGGCTGAGATGAATCGTGAGCTGCGTGAGCGGCTGATGGAACTCAAGAAGGAACGTAATGCTATTATTCTTGCTCATTATTATCAACGTGATGAAGTACAGGAAGTCGCAGATTTCCGCGGAGACTCTTTCCTGCTGGCCCAGAAGGCAGCGCAAACAGATGCGGATGTTATTGTATTCTGTGGTGTTCATTTTATGGGTGAAAGCGCTAAAATTCTGGCTCCGGGCAAAACCGTTTTGATCCCTGATGAACGTGCCGGGTGCCCAATGGCAGACATGGTGAACGTGGACGGATTACGTAAGCTGAAGGCACAACACCCGAACGCCAAGGTAGTCACCTACATTAATTCCTCGGCTGAGATCAAAGCAGAAACAGATATTTGCTGTACATCAGCAAACGCTGTTCGTGTAATCCAGTCTGTGGATTCCGAAGAAATCATCTGGGTACCGGACAAAAACCTGGGGCATTATGTACAGCAGCACACAGACAAGAAGATGATCATCTGGGAAGGTTACTGCAATACACACGATATGCTCACGGTAAAAGATGTTGTTGAGATGAAGGCTAAATATCCGAATGCTGAGTTTGTGGTGCACCCCGAGTGTCGCCCTGAAGTTGTAGAAATGGGGGATTTTGTAGGCAGCACAACAGCCATTTTGGAATATTGCAAGAAATCCTCCACTAAGGAATTCATTGTCGGCACGGAGGATGGCACAGGATATCAGCTTCGCCTCGACAGTCCGGATAAACAGTTCCATTTTGCGACCAAGTTCCTGGTATGTCCGAACATGAAGGTGAACAACCTGAAGAAGCTGGTCAAATGCCTGGAGACGATGAAGCCTCAGATCTATGTCCCACCGGCTGTTGCTGATAAAGCCAGAGAATCACTAGAGCGCATGTTACTGGTGAAGTAACATGCGTTACTCTTGCTCCGAGACAGGTGAATAAGATGATACCGCAATATATATATGATTTTGACCTCTCTGCGCTGCCAATGGTGGAGACCGATGTACTGGTGATCGGTTCAGGCATTGCTGGTTTGTTTACCGCAATTAAGGCTAGCGAACAGCATCGTGTTCTGATGATTACGAAGAAGTCTTTACTTGAGAGTAACACCAGATATGCGCAGGGCGGGATTGCGGCTGTTATTGCTGAAGATGATTCTCCTGCGTACCACTTGCAAGATACTCTTGTTGCCGGAGCCGGTTTGTGTCGATCCGAGGCAGTTGAAGTATTGGTTAATGAGGGCCCGGACGGTGTCAGAGAACTGATCCGTCTGGGAACATTGTTCGATCTGGAGAACGGCGAGTTGGCGTTGACGCAGGAAGGTGCGCACAGCCACCGCCGTATTTTACATGCCAATGGGGATGCGACTGGATATGAGATCGTAAGGGCACTCGCTGTTGAGGTTCACGAGCATCCAGGCATTGACGTTTGGGATGAGCACTTTGTGGTGGATTTGATTACGGATCGAGGAGAATGTATCGGTGCTCTGATTCTGAAAGAAGACGGCTCAAAGGTGTTTGTCAAAGCAAAAGCAACAGTGCTCTGCTCAGGCGGTGCGGGACAGCTGTATCGTTATACGACGAATCCGGATGTAGCTACAGCTGATGGGGTAGCTATGGCATACCGTGCGGGGGCTATAGTTCGTGATATGGAATTCATCCAGTTTCACCCGACATCCTTATGTTACCCGGGAGCACCCCGCTTCCTGGTATCTGAAGCGGTACGCGGGGAAGGTGCTTGCCTCCGCAACGTGAAGGGTGAACGATTCATGGAGAAATATCATGCCCAGCTTGAACTGGCACCCCGTGATATTGTAGCTAGAGCGATTGTCAGCGAGATGGAACTGACGAATAGTACCTTTGTTTACCTCGACATTACCCATGAGCAGCCGGAGATGGTGAAGCATCGTTTTCCTACCATTTATGAAACTTGTATGCGTTACGGTCTCGACATGACTACAGATTGGATTCCGGTTGCACCTGCCGCGCATTATATGATGGGCGGAGTAAAGACGGACTTGAGTGGTGAGAGCAGTATCCCCCGTTTATTTGCCTGTGGCGAGGTATCCTCTACCGGCGTGCACGGAGCTAATCGACTAGCGAGCAATTCCTTATCTGAAGCGATTGTATTTGGACGCAGAATCGTGGATCGTATCCATGCGTTGCCGGCCATCGAAGAACCACTTGGAAGAGATGTGAAATCTCAGAGCATGGAGAATCAGAATATTAGCCGTGCAAAAGAACAGCAACATTCCAAGCCGGTATCGGAAAGACGTTTACGTCTGCAAAAGATGATGGTTCGTCAAGTGGGACTGCGAAGAAACGGAAAGAACTTGCAACAGGCAATGGATAAATTGCAACAGGAGTTGTCTTTTTTTGATCAAAGACTTACCCAAAGAGAAGAACTGGAGTATGCGAACCTTCTGACTTGTGCGTGGCTTGTAACCAGCGGAGCGCTGCACCGTGAGGAGAGCCGAGGAGCACATTACCGTGAGGACTTCCCTGCACGAGACGATATAATATGGCAGAAGCATAGTCTGCAGCAGCGAGAACAAGCGATTGTGGAGGAATGGATGTCATGATACTGAACGGATATAATGAGGAACTAATTGAGACGATCAAAGGCTGGCTGCGCGAGGATGTAGGTGCAGGGGATGTCACAACGAATGTGACCATTCCAGCAGGTAGTGAATCCAAGGCTGTGATTCATGCCAAAGATCATGGAGTCATAGTGGGCATGACGATTGCTGAGCTTGTTTTTCAAGTCGTAGATCCAGAGCTCCGTTATACGGCAAAGGTAAAAGACGGTGATACAGTCACTCCTGGCACCATATTGGCTGAAGTTGAAGGGAGTACACATTCGCTCCTGACTGGGGAACGGCTCGCACTTAATCTGTTACAGCGTATGTCCGGTGTTGCTACCCGAACACGTTCCTACGTAGATGCTCTTGATGGATTGAAGACCAGACTTGTCGATACGCGCAAAACAACACCAGGCCATCGCTTGCTGGAAAAGTATGCTGTACGTGTGGGGGGCGGAGCCAATCACCGGTTTGGACTGTATGATGCCGTTATGATCAAAGACAATCATATTAAAGGTGCAGGTAGCATTACAGAAGCTGTGCAGCGAGCACGGGCAGTTATTCCGCATACGATGACGATTGAAGTTGAAACGGAAAACATTGCTCAAGTACAGGAAGCCTTGCAAGCTGGGTCAGATATCATTATGCTGGATAACATGCGGCCTGATCGGATGCGAGAAGCAGTCGCTCTGATTCGTGAACAGGCTCCGCATGTGAAGATAGAAGCATCCGGCAATGTGTCACTTGAAACGATTCGAGGAATAGCGGAAACGGGTGTGGATGTAATTTCGGTTGGCAGGTTAACCTATTCTTTTGAGAGCCTGGATATCAGCCTGGATTTAAACGAAAAGAAAGAGGGGTGAACCTCCTTGATTCTAGTCGTAGACGTGGGCAATAGTAACATCGTGCTCGGGGTATATCAGGGCCGTGAACTGTTGCATCATTTTCGTCTGAGCACATCTCGTCAGTCCACAGTGGATGAATACGGCGTATTGATTTATAATTTATTTCATATGTCCGGTATTTCTGCCCGAGACATTGAGGGTGTCATTATTTCATCAGTGGTTCCGCCACTGGTGAGTGTCATCGAAACGATGTGTGTGAAATATGTGGGCAAAAAGCCATTGCTGGTTGGGCCCGGTATCAAGACCGGCCTGAATCTACGATATGAGAATCCGCGTGAAGTAGGGGCGGATCGGATCGTGAATGCTGTGGCGGCCGTGGAAAAATACGGCGGCCCGCTTGTGGTCGTTGATTTTGGTACAGCCACGACGTTCGACTGCATTGACGAGAAGGGCCATTACCTTGGCGGTGCGATTGTACCCGGTATTCACATTGCTACCGAAGCTCTTTACGAGCGAGCAGCGAAGCTACCGCGAATTGAGCTGGAGAAGCCGAAGAAGGTGATTGGGCGCAATACCGTGCATGCCATGCAGTCCGGCATCATCTATGGTTATGCTGGCCAAGTGGACGGCATCGTAGAACGAATTCGCGAAGAGATGAAGGCTGAACCTATGGTTATTGCCACAGGAGGTCTTGCTACTCTGATTGCAGAAGAAACCCGTAGCATTGAGAAAGTTGATCCACTGCTTACGCTTGAGGGGCTACGTGTCATCTACGAGCGGAACCGGGAAAGGTAGACATACAAAGGGCGGCATACAGCAGGCTGGGATTACAGCTTAAATGTTGAGCCGTTTTTTTCTGTTAGGATATTAAAATGACACGCCAAAGGAGGCTGAATGACTTGGAAAACAACAACAAACATGACCGGTTGATCCGTGGTACAGCGATGAATGGAAAGGTAAGAGCGTTTGCCGTTCAGACCACAGAACTGGTAGAAGAACTGCGTAGAAGACATGATACGTTTCCCACGGCTACAGCAGCTATGGGGCGTACAGTAACGACAGCAGCCATTATGGGTGCCATGCTTAAAGGTGATGAGAAACTAACTATACAAGTGAACGGAGATGGCCCAATAGGCCAGATCGTAGCGGACGCTAATGCCAAAGGTGAGGTGCGCGGTTATGTTTCCAATCCGCATGTACATCTGCCCAGCAATCGTTTTGGTAAATTGGATGTAGCTGGGGCGGTGGGTACAGAAGGTTTCATAAATATAACGAAGGATCTGGGACTGAAAGACCCGTACCGTGGTAGCATTCCGATTATCTCGGGCGAACTGGGCGAAGACTTTACTTATTATTTTGCTCAGTCAGAACAGACGCCTTCTGCTGTTGGAGTGGGTGTGCTGGTTGATACGGATAACTCGGTTATTGTTTCGGGCGGATTTATTATTCAGCTTCTCCCAGGCCTCACTGATCCCGAGATTACAGAAATCGAGAATGCCATTGGTGCACTGCCTCCGGTGACAACCTTGTTGAACGAAGGACTCGAGCTAGAGGAATTGTTGCGCCGTCTCCTGCCGGATGTGCAGGTCATGGGCGAACTGGATATTCGTTTTAGATGTAGTTGTTCTCGTGAACGTCTGGAACAAACCTTAATCAGTCTAGGCCAGTCCGAGCTGGAGCAATTAATTGAAGAAGAGGGGCAAGCTGAAGTGGTCTGCCAATTCTGTAATGAAGCGTATGATTTTAACAAAGAGCAGCTAGAGGCCATCCTAGAACAAGCCAAGAATTGATCGATGCGGGGACGGGATGAGGTATGACCAGACAGGAAAAAGGATTATGGACGGCGGTCGTTATTTTGACACTTGGCGTGCTCGTGATGGGTACATTCATGGCGATGCAGGTGCTTCATCAGGGGAAAGAAGATGCAGAGACACCTCATGATGCCAACAAGGAAGAGGGAAGTACGGTTGCAACGATTAACGGTGAAGTGATTACGGATAAAGATTGGACAGATGCATTAAAACGACGTTATGGCAGTGAAATCCTGCTGCAGATGTTGAATCGAAAAGCGGTTTATGCTGAAGCCCTTCAACGCAATTTGGTGGTTACTCCGAAAGAGATTGCAAGAGAAATGGCTGGAGCGATGGATGGGTATGATTCAGAGAAGTCATACTATGATGCCATGAAATCACAGCTTGGCCTGTCGAAGCAGGATCTCGAATTAGAGGCAGGTTACCGTCTACTGCTCGAAAAGATTGCTACCGCAGGTATCCAGGTGAAGGATGACGATATTCAAAAATACTGGGTAGAGCATCGAGAAGACTATATCACCCCTGAGAAATATGATCTGTCTATTATTGTGGTAAAAGAAAAGTCTGATTCAGAGGCTATATTGACGGAGCTTCGGAACGGGAAAGATTTCGAAGAAATGGCTCGTTCCGAATCAGAGGATAGTTACTCCCGAGATGCGGGAGGTAAACTAGGGTGGATTGATCAGAACGACCCTTTCCAACCTAAATCCATTTTGCAAAGGGCTGCCAATATGTCAATCGGTGATATTGCTGGTCCAGTGAAAGTTGAGGACGGTTATGCCATCATCAAACTGAATGACAAAGCCGAACGCCAGGAGCAGTCAGCAAAGGAAGTACATGAAGAGATTCGTATGGAGCTGGCCTTAAGTCAGGCTGATCCACTTCCGCAGGTAGAGCAGATGCTGCGCGATAAATACGAGGCTGTGATCATCTCCGAGATTCCTGCCTCCTGAAACGAAGATTGACAATTTTCCTGTCTTATAGAAGTTGCATCTTGATAAAAATACTTTGTCTACGGTCTCAGGGCCCAAGGCAAAGTATTTTTTTGAGTACTCATATTGACAATGGCGTGTAACGTTGATAAGATGAAAATAATCAAAACCTACTCGTTTACTCGGATATAAATACATCATGACATGAGATGCATGAATTCAAATGTTTTTTCAATGTAATAAAGAAACTTTCGGAAAACTCGGCGCTACCTACACCTGTTTGCGTGGTTCTTTATGCAGAAAGGATCGGATAACCACCGGATTTCCGCAGTTCTTCATAAACATCCAGAGGCTGACTTGCAGAAACCGCATAAGTTTACAGGAGTTAAGTACCATTTATACCATTAAGGAGGGCATTCATATGGCTAAAGTAGTTAATAACGTAACTGAACTCATCGGAGGTACTCCGCTTGTTCGTTTGAACAATATCGTACCTGAAGGTAGTGCTGAAGTATTGGTGAAGCTGGAATACCAGAACCCAGGATCAAGTGTTAAAGATCGGATCGCAGTTAGCATTGTTGAAGAAGCGGAAAAAGAAGGCAAGCTGAAACCGGGTGGTACGATCATTGAGGCAACAAGCGGTAACACGGGGATCGGCCTCGCGATGGTTGCTGCTGCTAAAGGCTACAAGTCTGTTATTGTAATGCCTGAGACGATGAGCTTGGAGCGTCGTAACCTGCTTCGTGCTTATGGTGCTGAGCTTGTACTTACACCTGGAGCAGAAGGAATGAATGGTGCAGTCAAAAAAGCCGAAGAGTTGTTGAAAGAAAACCCGTCCTACTTCATGGCGGAGCAGTTCAAAAACAAAGCAAATGTGAAGATTCACCGCGAAACGACTGGTCCTGAAATCGTTGAAGCGATCCAGTCTGTAGGCGGCACGCTTGATGCATTTGTTGCGGGCATCGGTACTGGCGGAACAATCACAGGTACAGGTGAAGTGTTGAAAGAAGCGTTCCCTGGAATCAAAATTGTGGCTGTAGAGCCGGCAGCATCACCAATTCTGGCTGGTGGCAAACCGGGTCCTCACAAAATTCAGGGAATTGGAGCAAACTTTATTCCTGAAATTTTGGATCAAGAAGTATATGACGAGATCATTCACATCGAGAATGATGATGCATTTGAAACGGCTCGTGCTGTTGCAAAAGAAGAGGGTATTCTGTCCGGTATTTCATCCGGTGCAGCGATTCGCGCAGGACTTCAAGTAGCCAAACAACTGGGTGCAGGTAAACGCGTTGTCGTTATCGTGCCAAGTAATGGCGAACGTTATCTGAGCACACCGCTTTACAATTTCGAGGCGTAATTCAGACATAGGACCTATCTTTTACCGGATAAGCTTAATGTTTCTGAACAGTTTATATCAATCCTTCCTGCCCTGACGGGTAGGGAGGATTTTTTGCGTAATGCTTTTAAAAGCAACGGCGCTTTAGTATACTATCAAACAATAAGAACTATATAAGTTGAACACTCGGTTGCACAACTTATATAGTGACACAGGAAAGGGCGGCGGGCCGCAGTGACACATCTGATGACAACATACGCCGACTGGGAAGCATGGGCTGGACAAGGCTGGACAATGTTACCATATATAACGAAGTCGGATGAGGGACCGTATCATGGTGGTTTACCGCTAACGTGGGAGGCAGCGTGGCAGCAAGCATCTCCTAACGCAATTGTGCTGGAGAATGGTAAAGGCGGAAGGTATACTTTCCTCGGCTTAAATCCGGTATCCATCGTTTCCGGCAAAGGACAGGAAGCCACAATTCATGACGTGTTCCAAGGAACAAGTCGAACAGATCAGGGCAATCCGCTGGATGTGCTAAAACGGTGGACATCACCTTACCGAGCACCCAAGGTTGACGGAGCACCAGATTTTGCAGGCGGTTGCGCCGGATACCTCAGCTATGATGTAGCCAGATCACTGGAGAAACTGCCAACGATTGCTGAGGATAATCCCACACTTCCAGATTACTGGTGGATGCGCTTTGAGGAAATATGGGCATACGACCATGAGCAGCAGGCTCTTTTCTGTATGGTGCATCTGGAAGTGAGTGCTGAACAGCAGGAACAGGCCAATCTACAGAGTCTCTATGCTGCGGCTGGGAAACGTGCGGTAGCCATGCAGCAACGCTGGCTTCATATCATGGGTTTCGCTCAGGCAGAGGAGCAACAGCAAGCGTTAGAGCTCCGTCACAGGCGGGTTCATCTTGCCCTACGCACAGAAGAATCCGAACGGGAAACAGAGGGATGGAGGACGTCCTTCCCACAAAAGGATTTTGAACAAGCTGTTCTTCAGGTACAGGAGTATATCAGGCAAGGCGATGTATTTCAGGTTAATCTGTCCCTGCGACATGAAAAGCAGCTCCAATCCAGTAGCGAGCATATCTATGAATGGCTGCGTATCGTGAACCCGTCACCCTATATGGGAATGCTTCGCAGTCCCGAATTCCAACTGGTCAGTGGATCGCCAGAATTGCTCGTCAAAGTGGAGAACGGCAAAGTGAGTGCGCGGCCCATCGCAGGAACACGAAGAAGAGGACGAGATGAAGCAGAGGATCAGGCGATGGCAGATGAGTTGCTTGGCAGTGAGAAGGAGCGAGCCGAGCATATTATGCTGGTTGATCTGGAGCGCAATGATATCGGGCGAATTGCTGCGTATGGATCGGTTCATGTTCCTGAATTAATGACAATCGAGAAATATTCGCATGTTATGCACCTGGTTTCACAGGTGGAAGGCAAGCTGGCGGAAGGATTAACTGTGTTTGATGTCATTGCCGCAACGTTTCCTGGCGGAACGATAACGGGTGCTCCGAAAGTACGCACGATGGAGATTATCGAAGAGCTTGAGCCAGTACGACGGGGGCCATATACAGGGTCAATCGGATGGATAGACTACAGTGGCAATATGGAGCTGAATATCGTTATACGCACTCTTGCGATTAAGGATGGGACGGGGTATGTGCAGGCTGGTGCAGGTATTGTCATTGATTCCGATCCATATCGCGAGTACAAGGAGTGTTCCAACAAGGCTAGAGCAATGATGCGAGCTGTGAACTACAGTGAACGAGTGGAGGCTGACACAGCGCAGGCATCAGCAGGAGAACCCCAACGCGAGCAGAAACACACGAACAGAACAGAATGAAGCAATGAAATGGAATAAGTTAAAATAAACAAGGCATCCGCCGTAATCTGCGGTGGAATATGAGGAGGAGCAGACCTATGATTCTGGTTATCGACAATTACGATTCCTTTACCTACAACCTGGTCCAATATCTGGGTGAATTGGGGGAGACGGTGGAAGTTCGCCGCAATGACGAGATTGATCTGGCAGGTATTGAAGCACTGGCACCGGATCATATTCTGATCTCTCCAGGTCCATGTACACCGAATGAAGCGGGGATCAGCTTGGCAGTTATCGAACATTTCAAAGGAAGCATACCCATCTTTGGCGTCTGTCTTGGACATCAGGCGATCGGGCAGGCGTTTGGAGGCAATGTCATTCGAGCGGATCGGATGATGCACGGCAAAACATCGGAGATGCATCACCAGGGTACATCGGTATTTACGGGGCTGCCTTCTCCGTTTACGGCAACTCGGTATCATTCATTGATCGTGGAACGTAGTAGTCTGCCGGATTGTCTGGAGATTACAGCGGAAACAGCTGAAGGAGAGATTATGGGTCTGCGTCACAAAACGTATGCGATTGAAGGGGTACAGTTCCACCCGGAATCCATCATTACAGATCATGGTCATCAGATGCTTCGCAATTTCCTAGCACAGCAAAAAGCGAACGTATAATATGCAATATGCCGCGATTAACGGGGAACTGGTTCAACTGGCGTCCGCTGTGGTTCCTGTAACGGATCACGGCTTTTTGTACGGACTGGGGCTGTTCGAGACCTTTCGAACATACCAAGGAGTACCCTACCTTCTGGAAAGGCATCTGGAGCGCATGGCTTCAGGCTGTGAAGAGTTGGGCATTCCTTTTACAGTGACAGCAGAGGAAGTCAAAGACTGGATATCCCGTCTGATGCAGGGAAACGAACTTAAGGATGCGTACGTGCGTTATACAGTATCTGCTGGTGAAGCGCCGCTTGGACTACCTTCGGGGAATTATACAGACCCCACACATATCGTACTGGCAAAATCATTACCTGACCCTTTTCCTACTCTGTATGAAAGGGGCAAAATGCTACAACGTCTATCTACACCTCGTAATACACCGGAAAGCCAAATCAGATTCAAGTCGCTTCATTACATGAACAGTATCTTGGCGAAACGTGAATTAAACAGTTATGGCGGGCAAGACCAGCGATTACTGAGCGCAGAAGGATTACAACTTACGCGCGACGATTATGTTGCGGAGGGCATTGTCAGCAATATATTTTGGGTGCGAGAGAAAGTTCTCTACACCCCTTCGTTGTCAACAGGCATTCTTCCAGGGATCACTAGAGCGGTAGTGATGGAGATTGCTGCAGATCAAGGCATCGCTTGCGTAGAGGTGCAGGCACTATGGGAAGATCTACAGCAAGCAGATGAAATTTTTCTGACGGGTTCCGTAGCCGAGCTCGTGCCGGTGACGACGTTGCGGGATCTGAGCGGCACTGAAACAGATATCAGCAATGGACGGATTGGTCCGGTAACGGCAGTACTGCTGCGTATGTACCGGGAGAAAGCGGGGTATACTTCATGACACTTACACCGGTCATCTATGAACGGAAATATGAATGGGGACCAGCTTCAATTACACTGGGCTCCCGAACGCAGATTATGGGCATTTTGAATGTCACGCCAGATTCGTTCTCAGATGGTGGGCGCTACAATAATGTGGAGCGGGCAGTAGCCCATGCGAAACAAATGATGGAGGACGGTGCGGATCTGATTGATATCGGTGGAGAATCCACCCGTCCAGGATCAGAGGTGGTTGGCGCAGATGAAGAACTTCATCGAATTATTCCGGTGATCGAAGCCTTGCGTGCAGAGGCGCCGCATATTCCGATCTCCGTGGATACATACAAGGCGGACGTTGCGCGCCAAGCCATTCTGGCAGGAGCCCATATCATCAACGATGTATGGGGGGCCAAGGCCGACCCGGATATGGCGCGGACTGCTGCTGAGCTGGGTTGCCCGATTATTCTGATGCATAACCAGCAGACAAGAGACTACACCGATTACCTGCTTGATGTTGTGCGTGATGTGCAGGACAGCGTGCGACTTGCACTTGCAGCGGGCGTAGAGGAGAGTCAGATTATACTGGACCCAGGGATTGGTTTTGTGAAGGACCTCTCGGAGAACCTGGAGTTGATGTCTTCTCTCGGTCTGTTAAACGAGTTGGGGTATCCCGTGCTGCTTGCTACATCCCGCAAAAGATTCATCCAGCACACGCTGGATGTAGGTGCTGACGATGCGCTGGAAGGTACGGCAGCAACGGTTGCATTTGGCATTGCCCAAGGCTGCCAGTTGGTACGGGTTCATGATGTGAAGCCAATCCGGCGGACGGCGGACATGTGTGATGCGATGTTATATCGTTCTCCGGGCTTACGGAGAAGATCGTAATAGAGGGCCTTCACGGCCCCTCATGTTGAAGCGAAGCGTTTTGATATAGAAAGTATTTGAATAGAAGGCAGGGGAACTTGATGGACAGAATGGTATTGCACCGCATGGAGTATTACGGGTATCACGGTGTGTTTGCAGAAGAACGAAAGCTAGGTCAGCGGTATTACATTGATCTGGAGATCGATATGGATCTGGGTGAGGCTGGGCGTAACGATGATCTGACCAAAACGATTAATTACGCAGAGATTCATGAGCTGGTGAAGCAGATCGTCGAAAATAAATCATTCCAGTTAATTGAAGCGTTGGGTGAACATATTGCATCTTCTTTACTAGACACTTATACTATTATCAATGCATTGACAGTCAAGGTGACGAAGCCGCACCCGCCATTTGATATTCATTTTGGAGGCGTAACGGTAGAGCTTCGCCGCTCAAGAAAGTGAGAACCGATCATGATTGCACATTCGACCTCTGAATCCTCAGAGGCTTATATTGCTTTAGGGGCTAATTTGGGTAATCGGGAGCAGACGCTGCTTGAAGCGTTAACGCTTCTGAATGAACATCCTCATATATCTGTGCTGCGCTGCTCTGCACTATATGAGACAGAGCCGGTAGGATATGTGGATCAGCCTGCGTTTTTGAATATGGCTGCTATGGTCAGTACAAATCTGACGCCGGAGCTTTTGCTCGCCGAATTGCTCAGTGTAGAGAATCAACTTGGACGGGTTAGGGATATTCGCTGGGGCCCGCGTACGGTGGATCTGGATCTGCTCTGGATGCATGGAGAGACGCGAGATACCGAACTGCTTCAACTGCCGCATCCCCGTATGGGAGAGCGGGCTTTTGTACTGGTGCCGCTGTCGGACATCGTACCGCAGAACGAGGCATCAGGTCTGCATACCTTTGTACACGCATCGTTGTCTGTACTGGATGGAAAGGATGGAATACAGCGTTGGAAAACATGCAATTGGCCAACCGAATCCGGGCGTTCCGGAAGCTGAAAGGGTTAACCCAGCATGAGCTTGCGGCCGAGACAGGTATATCTTTGGCTATTCTGGGGACGATTGAACGTGGAAATCGGAAAGTTACACCACAGGAACTAAGTAAGATAGCGGGTGTGCTCGCGATTAGTATCGAGGAATTACAAGGGAAATAATGAACGGCGGATAACGAAGAACGGATAAAGAGGTGAAACAGCAAGCATGCTTAAGATTGGTAATATTGAAATGAAGAATCAGGTTGTTCTTGCACCTATGGCTGGTGTGTGTAATCCTGCTTTTCGCCTGATCGCCAAAGAGTTTGGTACGGGCCTTGTCTGCGCTGAGATGGTGAGTGGTAAAGCCATTGTGCATGGCAACCAGCGGACACGCGAGATGTTATTTGTGGATGAACGTGAGAAACCGCTCAGTCTGCAGATTTGGGGAGGCGACCGGGAATCACTTGTCGAGGCAGCTAGAATCGTAGATAAGGAAACCAATGCAGATATCATTGATATTAACATGGGGTGTCCTGTTCCGAAGGTAACGAAGTGTGATGCAGGTGCACGCTGGTTGCTGGACCCGAACAAGATCTATGAGATGGTATCGGCTGTTGTAGAAGCTGTTGAGAAACCAGTCACCGTTAAAATGCGGATCGGTTGGGACAACGAACACATCTATGTGGTAGAGAACGCTCTTGCGGTGGAACGAGCTGGCGGAAGTGCTGTCAGCGTGCATGGACGGACAAGAGAACAACTCTACACAGGTACAGCGGATTGGTCACATATCAAAAATGTCAAAGAAGCAGTCTCTATTCCTGTCATCGGTAATGGCGACGTATCTTCACCGGAAGATGCACGCCGTATGCTCGATGAGACCGGCTGTGACGGAGTAATGATTGGGCGCGCTGCTTTGGGTAATCCATGGATGTTATATCGCACAATTCAGTACCTGAGTTCAGGCCAGCTTCCCCCTGACCCGAATGCGGAGGAGAAAATCCGCGTAGCTGTTTTGCATATGGATCGACTAATTGCACTCAAAAATGAGACAGTCGCTGTACGCGAAATGCGTAAACATCTGGCTTGGTACTTGAAGGGATTAAAAGGATCGGCCCGGATTAAGGATGTTATTATGGAAGGAACCAAGCGAGACGAAATGGTGGGCATTCTGGAGAACTTTGTGGAGCAGTTGAAAATGGAAGGAAATCTGGAGTCTGAACCGGTAATTGCGGGTAATGCCTCTTAATTAAGAGGTGTGTTGTAAAACGTTTACAGCCGCAGGGGATGTAACATTGACTTTTCGAGATCGTTCACCTATAATTTCTCAGTATAAATTCGCCATGTGCGTTTACTAAGTATAGTGCATCAGGAGGAATATTCTATTTCTCTGGAGAACTTCATATAGTTTTGAAGATGTATGCGGGCGGAGTTCTGTCATCAGCACTGATTCCGTTGCCGTACAATCAAATTATTCCCATGACAGGAGAATCGGTTGAGATGAGCGACAAGGAAGTTATCCTTACACCAGAAGGACTCAAGAAGCTGGAAGAAGAACTGGAAACACTGAAGTCAGTGAAGCGCCGCGAAGTGGCTGAACGGATCAAAGTAGCTATCGGCTATGGTGATATCAGCGAGAACTCCGAATACGAAGATGCGAAAAATGAGCAAGCTTTTATTGAAGGACGTATCATCACACTCGAGAAGCTGTTGCGTAACGCACGAATTATCAACAGCGACGAAATCGATACCGATTCCGTAAGTGTGGGTGCAACCGTAACTGTAGAGGATTTGGAATTCGGCGATATCACAGAATATACGATTGTAGGTACAGCGGAATCCAATCCGCTTCAGAACAAGATTTCCAATGAAAGTCCTGTAGGTAAAGCTATTTTGGGCAAGAAAAAAGGCACAGTGGTTGATGTAAGTGTGCCTGCTGGCGTAATTCAATATAAAATTGTAGATATTAAAAAGCTGTAGTAACGAAGCAGTCAGGCGTAGTAGACAAAAGCTTCCTTAGGGAAGCTTTTTTCAACATTACGGACAAGCCTCACGCACAGGCTGCAATGTAAATAAGGAGATGAATACAGATCATGACGGATGAAGTCTTGAATCAGGAAACCGAACTTAGCGAGCTGTTACAGATTCGCCGCGACAAATTGGACGAGCTCCGCAACTTGGGAATCGACCCTTTTGGCCAAAAATACGTACGTACCGAAGAAGCCGGCTCCATTCTGAAGAAGTATGAAGAACTGACCAAGGAAGAGCTGGAAGAGAAGCACATCGAAGTCAGTATTGCCGGACGGATTATGGCGAAGCGGGGCATGGGTAAAGCAAGCTTTGCACATATTCAGGACCTGAGCGGCCGAATCCAGATCTATGTTCGTCAGGATAGCGTACCTGAGGACAAGTTTGCGGCATTCAGCCTGCTTGATCTCGGGGATATCGTTGGGGTAACTGGCGTTGTCTTCAAAACCAAAACGGGTGAGACTTCCGTTAAAGTAAAAGACCTGGAAGTGTTGTCGAAATCTCTTTATCCACTCCCGGATAAATACCATGGTTTGACTGACGTTGAACTGCGTTATCGCCAGCGTTATGTAGACCTGATCATGAACCCTGATGTGCAGCAGACCTTCATTATGCGTTCCAAAATCATTCAATCCATGCGTCGTTACCTCGACTCCCATGGTTATCTGGAAGTGGAGACACCGACATTGCATACAATCGCAGGTGGTGCGGCGGCTCGTCCGTTTATTACTCATCACAATGCGCTTGATATGGAACTGTACATGCGGATCGCGATTGAACTTCACTTGAAACGTCTGATTGTCGGCGGTCTGGAAAAAGTATATGAGATTGGCCGCGTATACCGGAACGAAGGTATGTCTACACGTCACAATCCGGAATTTACGATGATTGAGTTGTATGAGGCTTATGCGGATTACAAGGATATCATGGCTTTAACTGAAAACCTGGTTGCTCACATCGCACAGGAAGTATTGGGTAAACAAGTTATCCAATATGGAGATCATGAAGTGAATCTTAAGCCGCAATGGCGCCGTGTGACCATGGTGGATGCGGTTAAGGAAGTTGTCGGTGTAGACTTCTCCGTTCATATGACGGATGAGGAAGCGCACAGCTTGGCGAAACAGCATAACGTAAAAGTTGAACCACATATGACATTTGGTCACATCCTGAACGCCTTCTTCGAAGAGTTTGTTGAAGAAACGTTGATTCAGCCAACGTTCATTATGGGACATCCGCTTGAAATCTCGCCACTGGCGAAGAAAAGCGATGCAGATCCACGTTTCACGGATCGCTTCGAGTTGTTTATCGTTGGACGTGAGCATGCCAATGCCTTCACCGAGCTGAATGATCCAATTGATCAGCGTCAGCGTTTTGAAGCTCAGATGTTGGAGAAAGAGCACGGTAATGATGAGGCTCATGAGATGGATGACGATTTCATCCGTGCACTTGAATATGGTATGCCACCAACAGGTGGTCTGGGAATCGGTATCGATCGTCTGATCATGTTGTTGACCAATTCACCGTCCATCCGTGACGTACTGCTCTTCCCGCATATGCGTCCACGTACACAAGAGTAAATAAGGAACGTATCTTTCGTTCATAATAGAAGAGGAACCTGCCACTTGCTTCAAGCTGGGGCAAGTTCCTCTTTGGGTTTACATAGGCAACTCATTCAGACGTGCTACGGGTCACAAGTTGCTCCTATTTTTATTTTGGTTAAAAGAGGTGCCCTTCATGAAGTTCAGGCTTCAGATCGCCAGGTTCATATCTCCTCCGTTAATATTGGTTGGAGGTTTCTTGCTAATTATCTCTATTGGGACCGTTTTGTTGATGTTGCCGTTTTCTAATCAGAGTGGCACACATCTAGCCTTTATTGATGCTTTATTCACAGCTACATCAGCGGCATGTGTGACTGGGCTAGTTGTGGTGGATGTAGGAATAACTTTCAATTTGTTTGGTCAGATTGTCATCATGATCCTAATGCAACTTGGCGGGCTCGGTTTCATGACCATGGCCACATTGTTTGCACTTGTGCTGGGCAAACGCATATCTCTTAAAGACAGGTTGCTACTGAAAGAGGCTATTAATGCGGACAGTATGGAGGGAATTGTACGGATTATCCGCAAGGTTCTGATCTTTTCATTCACTATTGAAGGGGTAGCTGCGGTCATTCTGGCTTTACGCTGGGCAACGGAGATGCCTTTTATGCAGGCCGTATACTACGGCATATTTCATTCCGTTTCCTTGTTTAACAATGGTGGGTTTGATCTGTTTGGCAACAGTTTTCAATATTATACCGGAGACTGGATTTTTAACATTACTGCTTCGATTCTCGTGATATCTGGTGGACTTGGTTTTGTTGTGTTGAATGACCTGTTTGAATATCGCAAACGCCGCCGGTTATCTTTGCAATCGAAATTGGTGCTGTCCGTGTCAGGTGCGTTGATCGGTATAGGTGCAATGGTGTTGTTTATTTTCGAATTCACCAACAGTCACACGCTTGGTTCACTAACTTGGAGCGAGAAGATCTACGCATCGTTCTTTCAGTCTGTCTCAACGCGTTCTTCCGGGACAAGTACGATTGACATTACGCAGATGCGACAAGCGACTCAGTTTTTCTTTATTTTGCTCATGTTTATTGGCGCTTCTCCAGGTTCGACAGGTGGAGGGATTAAAACAACCACGTTTCTGATCATGATTGGTGCTGTATATGCCATGATTCGGGGCAACAAGGACATTGTTTTTTTTCGTCAACGTGTACCTAAAGATCTGCTTATGAGAGCCCTGACGATCATTATGGTTTCCCTCAGTATCTTCATGATTGTAGTGATGCTGTTACTTACAACCGAAGATGCACCATTCCTTTCCCTCATGTTTGAGGCTGCATCTGCTATTGGTACGGTGGGGCTGTCGGTGGGCGTAACCCATGAGATGACCAATTGGGGCAAAATCATTATTACCTTCACCATGTTTGTTGGTCGGATTGGGCCGCTAACGATTGCGTATGCACTTCGTCCCCGTAAAGAGAAGAAATTGTATCGCCATCCAGAAGGCCGGATCATTATTGGATAAAACAAAAAACGCAGACATTCGATATCTACCCCTATGAGTAAAAATGGAGTGGCATTGAATGTACTGCGTTTTTTATGTTGCGCTCTAAGGACATAGAGAGGCCAGATGTAAGGTGAGAGCGTTGTCCATAAGTTGGCCGTTTATCTGATCGGGTCTAAGCACGGCATGGATAGCCAAGCCGTCAATGAGAGCATATAGTCTCTCGATCTCAAGTTCCTGATTTAGATCTGGTCTGAAGATGCCGAGCTTCACCAGCGAAGTAATAACGATCTCGACAGCTCGTCTAATATCATTATATACAGTGTCAGCCAGTTTCTTAAGTGCAGGATCCGTTTTGGATTTGGCAGTAAAAGCGTACCACACCTCCATTTCAGCCATTTTCTCATCCGTATTGGGTATGAATTCAAGCAGTAACTGTTTCATATGTTCCATCGGAGGCCCGTCGAAAGACATACTTTGAATCCGGGCAGTCACCCGTTCCGAAACCAAATTCATTGCATATAACAGAAGCTCCGATTGAGTGGAAAAATAGTGGCGCATGGATCCGACCGAGATTCCAGCTTCCTCAGCGATATTTCGAACAGAAGCTTGTTCCATACCATTTTTCCGGATAATACGCCAAGCGGCCTCGGCTACGAGCAAGCGCTGTTTGTCATGATCAACGATTTTAGGCATGTCATGATTATAACACCATTGATTATTATGGTACAAAAGTGTTAAATTAATTATAATACAGTCGTATTATATAAAAGGGGTGTAATTATGGTTGCTTATTTCATTATTGCCTGTGAGATTGCATTTTGGATATTTGTCGCGGCAGGGCTAAGTGTTCGGTATATGCTGGGTAAGAAGCGATTGGGATTGGCTTTGCTTGCCGCCACACCAATTGTTGATGTTTTGTTGCTCGTAGCTACTGTAGTAGATCTTCAACGCGGAGCAACAGCAAGTATGGTTCATGGTATAGCGGCTATCTATATTGGAGTAAGCATTGCTTTTGGACATCAAATGATCGCTTGGGCTGATGGTTACTTTCAATACTGGTTTAGAGGGGGAGAGAATCCTAGGCGGAATAAGTTATATGGAAGAGAACATGCAAGGAACGAGCGTATAGGGTGGGTCAGACATCTTTTGGCTTGGAGTATTGGAAGTGCGCTTTTGTATATTATGATATGGTGGATTGGTGATCCAGCTCGAACAGAGGTGTTTTCAGGTCTAATCCGAGTATGGGCAATAGTGCTGGGGATTGATCTCGTGATAAGTATTAGTTATAGCTTTTGGCCGAGGAAAGCTCCTGCTAAAAATATAGGTTAACGGTTCAGATTGTCTTATGAAATGATCAAGTTCTTGATAAAAGTGAAAAAAAGCTTGCAATCAAAAATCATACATGGTATATTCTAATTCCGGCCAAGAAAACACAGTTTACACGGTGCGGTAAGCCAATAAAAATAAGCTTCGAAAGAAACTTGAAAAAAGAGCTTGCAAAGTTGGTTCGGAAATGATATGATATAAAAGTTACTGAAGCGAATGAGTGACAGTGACTGAATATGTTTGATCTTTGAAAACTGAACAACGAGTGAGTATCGATCTTGCTTGCAAGATCAAAAATGAGATTTTTAATCTCGTGAGATTCAAAATGAGCTTATCGCTCTTTTCAATAACTTTATTGGAGAGTTTGATCCTGGCTCAGGACGAACGCTGGCGGCATGCCTAATACATGCA
>NZ_JAURUN010000018.1:0-63987 GCF_030803945.1 Paenibacillus intestini
AGCTTCTCTTCAAGTCCGCTCGACTTGCATGTATTAGGCATGCCGCCAGCGTTCGTCCTGAGCCAGGATCAAACTCTCCAATAAAGATGAATTTCACAGCGTGGTTAAACGCGGTGGAACTCATCGGGGTATTGAAAAGAGCGATAAGCTCATTTTGAATCTGACGAGATTAAAAATCTCATTTGTGTTCCAGTTTCCATACAGCCAGATGGCATGCACCAAAAACCTTCACGTCATTCTGCAAGCAGAATGTTTACTCACTCGTTGTTCAGTTTTCAAAGATCAAACATAATTTAATACTTTGTTTTTCATGTTGTCGTCGTTTCAGCGGCGACTTTTATAATGTAACACATTCACGTTTTCTTTGCAAGCATTTTTTTTACTGTTTTAGTTCATGTCTTATAAATATGCTTGTCCAATCAAACGGTTCCTTAAAAATGGAACGAAAATTAATTTACCATATAGTTTCGAAAAGGTCAACCCTATTTCGACAAATAGGTTGATCATTCCCTTTAGCAAATAGCGAATGCAATTAGAGGTGCTTCTCTATCTAGAGAGCCACACCTCTCATCATAACGTTTTAAATTATATGTTCAGCTTTATTTTATAGCTTAGTGTTTTTTAACTTACCGCCTCTTGCATACTTGGATAACTCTTTAGGCGGGGCGAACCTTGCATACATACGGAATACTGTTTTATACCGACTCGCTATAGCATATTTAATCTCTTGGTCAAGACGATGGTCACTTAGATCGAACAGCATTTCATCCAACTCTTTGCGTAATACATAGTCCAGTTCCTTGCATTCTTTCTCGTTAAATAGCATACCCAGCATTAAGAGTTCTCCTTTTTGTGCATAGCCTCTATAGTCACACTCGTCTTTCAGCATCTTCTTTTGTTGAACATATCTCTTTTTTGTCTGCACTGCTGAAACCCGTTTTATTGTTATGGTCAAATTACTGGGAATTTATGAATGCTGGGTATCACAAAATTTGCACAAATAATTTTAACCTCTCACAAGTGCATATGTGAGCGTGCTCTCAATAACCGCTGCAACGAGAAGCAAGATGACTACCCAAAAGCTTGCCGTTAACGTCATATTCATAAACTCTTTCCACCGAGATCCGATCATTGCCCGTTTGTCGCCTCCCAATTGCGCCAGACTCCGCACAACCAAACCGCCGAACCTCAATCCAAATGCACAGGCAATAATAATTACCGGGATTTCGATAATGCCATGTGGAAGAAGCCCCTTCACGACAATATCAAAAAAGCTTGCCCCATAATTCATCGTGGTGTGAACAACAAAGCCAAGCACCATCCCGTTGATTAGCAGAAAGATAATTGGCAAGATTCCGAAGAAAATACCTGCATAGATAACCAATACACTTTTAATGGCATTATTGAAAAAGATAAGCAAGAAGAAATTCCACTGCACATTTCCTCCTTGCTCCAACTGCTGACTGATTTGGCGAAGCCCTTCAATCTGCCCTAACAGTAACTCTTCTAAGGGGCCAGTACTCACCCACCCTGCTCCTATACCCACAGCGAACAACAAAAATGACCAGATTAATGCTCCTCTAATCTTACCCATATCTCTTATAAATGTACTGAATTTTAACATAACAACCTCCTGTAAACCGAAATGATGGACAAACAAAGATGTAAAACGAATAACTGGACGGTACGAGCATACATTGAGAAGTAAACAAGCATTTCTTTATTGGGAGAGGGGCGCTTAGCGAAATGAACTCGTTCTATGTATTCAACGGCAAAAAGATCAAACGTAATCTGATTGTGCTCGTTGCTGCCATTTTTGCGATTGGTATTATTTATTTGGAAAGTGGCAACGTGTCAGTGTTCTCGGAAGAAGCACCTTCCGCCGTCTACAGTGTACCGACTGACAAGAAGGTCATTGCACTTACCTTTGACATTAGCTGGGGTGATAAACGAACCGAACCGATTCTTAAAGTTCTTCAGGAGAATAAAGTGCAGAAGGCCACATTCTTTCTCTCCTCACCCTGGAGCAAAACCCATCCAGAGATTGTGACTGCCATCAAAGATGCAGGCTATGAGATCGGTAGTCATGGACATCGGCACGAGAACTATACTAGCCTGACCGAAGAGCAGATCCGCAAGGAGATTTCGACAGCTCACAGCATTTTAACCGATTTAACGGGAAAAGAACCCAATTTGCTACGATTGCCAAACGGAGATTTTGATAAACGCGTGCTTCAGGTTGCGAATAGTCTAAACTATCAAGTTGTACAATGGGATACAGATTCTCTGGATTGGAAAAACCCCGGAGTACAGACAATCGTTGATCGTGTCGTCAGCAAAGCACATCCTGGTGACATTGTCCTGTTGCATGCCAGCGACTCATCGAAACAAACCCATGAAGCACTTCCGGCCATCATCGATAAATTAAAAAATCAGGGCTATGAATTCGTCACCGTATCTGAACTCCTCAACCATTCAAGTGTAGAGGGTAAGGAAGTACGCGATCAAGCCAGCGGCCAATAATACGCAAACAGTTGAAAAAGAGCTAACACAGTTAGCTCTTTTTGTATTTTTCATCGTTATGAAAACCTTATTCATGTGTATGACCCTTCAACTCTTTTATGCCCAACATTCGTTCAACGACTCGGAGCAGGATTCACAGCCGCTTCTTTTGAGCTATCGACCAGCTTGTGCAGGATCAGCATCTGATATGCATTACATAACAGCAAAGGGATCACAATAAAGATGGTGGCTGCATTAACGTCAATACGCAGTACACCAATCGTTTCCACTGCAGTCACAGCGATCATGAAAAAGAGCGTTGGTACTAGCGCAGAGATATGTGTCTGTTTCACTTTCACGTAAGCGGTAACAATTGCAGCCGCCAAAATGATCAGTCCCAGCACAATGTCCGAGATACGCTCTCGTCCTCCTCCGACAAATAAACGCAAGAACATGATGTCCAGCAAAGCTAGCACAGTCAGCACAACCTGCACAATCTGCCATCCGCGTCTTGGGAATACACCCTTGCCCATATAATTCAAGATGAGATATGCAAAGAAACCCATTTGTGAATATACGCTAATCATCACTCCGGAGCCAAACAGAATTAGTAGATACAGCATAAAATCAGCAATACCATTCATTTTTTCTCCGTTTACCAACATCATAATCAATCCTGTACCTAATGCTCCCGCGGCGCCAATAAGCAAGGCTGTCCAAAATAGGAAAAACCATCTACGCAAATTCAAATGTTTTCCACCCCCGAGTGTTTATTTTACCAACCTTCACAGCAAAAAACCATCATTGCTCAACATATTTCCCCCTTTCCCATCACATACTACATCCAGTATCTAATCAAGGAGGGATTGTACACATGAAACGGCCTATATGGCAGCTATGCTACGTTGTATTGGGGCTATCCGTCATGCTCGCCGGCTGCGGTTCAGATCAGAGTTCTTCGCCTCCTCAGGGCAGTTATAAAGAGATGAAAACGATGGTCGTAGATATTTTGAAAAGTGATGAAGGCAAAAAGGCTGTTGAAGAGGCTCTAACGGGTCAAAGCTCCTCTGGCGGCGGTGGAGGCGGTGGGTCAGAAGAAGGCGGGAGCTCTGGTGGTGGATCGGGAACGGTGGGAATGAAAATGTTAATGCCAATGCAATCTTCGGAACAAATACGTATTGCCGTCAAAGATACCATAACCGCTCCTGAATACCAGAAGGAATTCGAGAAAATCATGACCGATCCGCAGTTTGCTGGTGAATTCGCCAAAGCGATCAACGGACAAAGCAAACAACTGCATATGCAACTGATCAAAGATCCGACGTATCAGAAGTCGATTGGGGATATCATGAAATCTCCTGAAGTATCCAAGATGTTCATGGATATGACCAAAACCCCGGAATACCGAAAACAAACGATGACCGTTATGCAGGAAGTGATGCAAAATCCTTTGTTTCGTATGGAAGTTCTTACTTTGCTGAAAAAAGTGGTACAAGAAGAACTCCAGCCTAAAACGGAAAGCGGTGGCGGGCAAAAGGGGCAGGAGTCCGGTGGTCAGGACGGGGGAGATGGTGGCAATGGTGATTCTGGAGGTGGAGACTCTGGTGGTGGCGGTGGAAGTTCATAGAACTGCAACGATGATCCAGGTTCTGCAAGAAGAGAAACGTTGATAAGCTTCAATTTCCAAAGTAGAGATCATGTGAAAAGCCTGCATCCAAAGGACGCAGGCTTTATTTATAAGCACATTAAATTTTAATCACATAAAAAATCTCATTCAAACTTGGACTCGATCGACTTGGCAACCTCGTCATATATAGCCCCTATTGTTGTTTCTCCCTTATACACAGACGGTGAGAAATCCGGCTCAGAAGGATGGTTATCTGGAGCACCTAATGGAATCTGGGCAAGCAGTACCGTGTGCAAGCTTTCGGCAAGACGTCCGCCCCCTCCACGACCAAAGACATACTCTTTCTCCCCACATTTACCACATTCGTAGTACGCCATGTTCTCAACCACACCTAACAGCTCATGTTCCGTTTGAATGGCCATCGCTCCGGCACGCGCCGCTACAAAGGCTGCAGTGGCATGTGGAGTCGTTACAATGATCTCTTTGCTCTGTGGCAACATCTGATGCACATCAAGCGCAACATCTCCGGTGCCCGGTGGCAGATCCAGCAACATGTAATCCAGTTCGCCCCACTGAACATCGGTGAAGAACTGACGTAACATCCGGCCAAGCATTGGGCCACGCCAGATCACGGGGTTATTTTCCCGAATGAAGAAACCCATAGACATCACTTTGACGCCAAAACGTTCGACTGGTTGAATCACACCGTCCTCAACGACAGGGTATTCCTCAATCCCCATCATATCCGGCACACTGAAACCATAAATATCAGCATCAATGAGACCGACTTTCTTCCCTTGACGAGCCAGGGCTACAGCCAGGTTAACGGTGACCGTTGATTTCCCCACGCCGCCTTTACCACTAGCTATGGCAATAAAACGAACTCCAGACTCAGGGCTTAACAGCTCATGTCCATCGAGACCAGCCGCATGACCTTTTACAAGCACTTCATCCTGATCTTGCTCTTGCTGCACTTGTCCCAGGTTAAGGCTCTGACGGTCATGCTCTGACGCTACCCGTGTGCGGATATGCACATCCTTCACTCCATGCTGGGAAAGCAGGTTACGTGCAGCATCCGTTAAAGCGGTTGCATCTTCTGGCCGATTCTCCAGTGTCACCATGCTTAAGGCCACATGGTGTTCTTTCACCATAATGTCACGAATCCATCCCAGTTCCACTAAGCTTTGTCCTAGCTGCGGTTCCTGTAATGGCTGTAAAAGTTCAAGTATCTGTTCTTTTGATAACATCAGACAGCACCTCGGTTTTATCTATTGGCATGTGTTAGGTATGCTGTTCCAATTATAGCACTACCTCTCTTCTTATGACTAACTTTTCGGACGTTCACCTGAAGCATATCGGAGAATACCGTTATAAATAGATGCGGCTACTTTGCGTTGGTACGTTTCTTCAGCGAGCAGACGGGCCTCTTCCGGATGAGACAAGAAGCCGACCTCAACAAGTGCTGACGGGATTTTCAGAGCCTGAAGCAGATAAACGGTACTCACCGTTTTCGCTATACGATCTGTATTTTCCAGATTCCGAATCATTTCGGCTTGTAGCAGATTTGCAAGACCTTCGTTATCAGGATGATTAGGCGTGTAAAAGACTTGTGCACCGCTCCACCGATTAGATGGCACACTGTTCATGTGAATGCTGATAAATAAATCAGCTTGTTTATCTTCAATCTGTCTTACTCTCTGTTTGAGATCCTCTGTCTTACGTCTGGAGTACCCTCTCGTTCCCTCGTCGGCCAAATCCTTATCGATTTCACGAGTCATCACAACAAGAGCTCCTGCCTGTTGCAGATAGTCTCTAACATACAGCGCAATGGACAGATTGATATCCTTCTCAATAACTCCCTGCCTACTCACGGCTCCCCCATCTGGTCCGCCATGACCTGCATCAATAGCGATCACCTTGCCAGCCAGAGGCAAACTCCAATATCCTGACGTTTTGGCCGAGGGCATCTCATACGAAACAACCGCTACAAACATAGCCAACAAACATAGGCTCAGCATAACCCTCTTCAATGTTTTTAACCGAACCCAGACTACCAGATGTTTCCCCATGTTTTTGCGCATAAAAAAACCACCTCGTCCCTATAAATGACTCTAATCATCTATATGGGACAAGATGGACAAATATACCCTTAGGAATGGACTTGCTCTGCCATACCCTCAATCAACACCTCAGCAACCTCAGGACGTGTAAATTCTGGCGGTGGACATTCACCATTACGCAACAATCCACGTACCTTGGTTCCCGACAAAGTCATATGATGTTCCTTGTCATGAGGGCAGGTTTTGCTGGAAGCCATATTTCCGCATTTGGTACAGAAGAAACTGTGCTCAAAGAACAGTGGTGTAATGCCCAATTCCTCAGCCATAAAATTAGAGAAGATCTCTTGTGCTTCATAGGTTCCGTAATAATCACCTACACCCGCATGATCACGCCCTACGATAAAGTGGGTGCACCCATAATTTTTACGTACCATGGCATGAAAAATGGCTTCACGAGGTCCCGCATACCGCATTGCAGCCGGGAATACACCCAGAAACGCACGATCCGCCGGATAATAGTTCTCCAGCAGTACCAGATAACTCTTCATGCGCACATTCGCTGGAACATCATCAGACTTAGTCTCACCTACAAGTGGATTCAAGAAAAGTGCATCAACGATTTCCATTGCACTTTTCTGGATATACTCATGTGCCCGGTGGACAGGATTACGTGTCTGAAAACCAACAACGGTTCTCCATCCTTTATCCTGGAAAATCTTACGTGTCTGAGCCGGGTCATAATAGAAATCTTCAAACTTGGCCGGTTTCGGACGGTTCAACACTCGAATTGGACCTCCTACATATGTTGAAGGACGCTCCAGCAGCTTTTTCACACCAGGGTGCTCAGGATCATCGGTTTTGAAAACTCGACCAGCTTCCTCTGCCTGATCCACCTTATAGATGCTTTGAACCTCGAGCAGACCGTACGTTACTCCATCCGCTTCACCAACAAGAGCTACAGTTTCACCTTTACGAAGTGAATCAGCCTGTTGATCATTTACAGCCAGTGTAATCGGTATGCTCCATACTGTGCCATCTGCCAAACGCATTCGGGATACGACAGACAGATAATCTTCCTCATTCATAAAGCCTTGAAGCGGTGAAAACGCACCTACACCAATCAAATCCAAATCTGAGATCGTCCAGGTGTTAATCTGCAATGAGTTCAGGTTTTTGCTTTCCTGCAATAATTGCTCACGTTCTTCTCCTTGTACGATACGCTGCACCAGCGTACCTCCATGAGGCAGAATCGAAGTCATCTTGTCAGCTCCTTATTAAAACATCCGATATTTTGATGAAAACTGCATTATCATTCTAAAATGGTGTAAATGAAAAAGAAATTTGCCCTATCATGCCACTACTCTATTAATCAGCTTATTTGTGCAATCCGCACTCCGTTTTATCATTGCCGGACCAGCGCCCTGCACGAGGATCTTCCCCAGGCATAACTTGACGTGTGCAATGCTCGCACCCGATGCTCGGGTAATTTTGATCATGCAGCGGGTTATATGTCACGTTATTAGCACGAATGTATTCCCACACATCCTCACTCGTCCAATGTGCAATCGGGTTAAATTTCATGAGTCCAAACTTAGTATCATATTCAACCTTCTTGGAGTTTGCACGCGTTGGTGCCTGATCTCTGCGAATCCCCGTAATCCATGCATCATACTGCGAAAGAATACGTGTCAGAGGTTCCACCTTACGAATGTTACAACAAGCATTAGGATCGGATTTCCATAATTCTTCCCCATGCTTAGCAGCTTGTTCTTCTGGTGTGATTTTTGGCGATACTTTTACAAACTCAAGGTTGTACTTTTCTTGCATCCGATCACGCGTATCATATGTTTCCTGAAAATGAAAATCTGTATCCAGATAAAAAACATCAGTAGATGGGCTAATTTTTTGCAACATATCTACAAGTACAACATCTTCTGCACCGAAGCTGCATGCAAATGTGATATTAGGAAATGTTTCAACCGCATAGCGAATAATATCTTCCGGGCTTGCGTGCTCCAGTTCCTCTGCTTTTGTACGAGCCAGTTCTTCCTTTTCTAACAAGTTCATTGTTCAATTTCCCCCATTCATGATCTCAAAACCACAAAAGCCGACTAATCTAATATGAATTATGTATAGTATAAATCTTTCACTCGCGATGTCAATGCCTGCCATCTGGTAAATTACATCAATTCTACTCACAAAAAAACAACATAACAACGCTCACCTTTTAGTGCTTATTAGGCTTCTAGATGAAATGTAGGTAAAACTATACAAAAATCTTATAAACATAACTTTCAAGTGCTTGAGACCCTAAAGAGAAAAAAACGTTGCTATTGTTGGATTTTTGGGATGAAGGAAGAAATATTTTTCATCATTAGAGAGCGTATCCTGTCAGAAGACCATCCTCATTTGGGGAATATTGAGAGCCCGAGTCTGCAACTCCGTCAAATAACAAAAGTAAGGACCCTTTATCGTATTCATAAAAAAGACTGATATCTGAGACATGAGAAAAAATGATATTGATTGGGAGTAGTAGTATGGCTATATACGGTTAAGATTTGAGCTAACCATAGTTAGGTTTATAACGTGGATCATGCCAAGAAGGGGCATGGCGGATGGACATTGATTAATCAGTCTGAATTCATTTGGATTAAGAAGGTTAATTTAGATATGAATCAGATCAAAATTCAAGGATATACAAAACTAATGTTACAGCTAATCTCTTGTAACCTCGTTTTTCTCTCAATGGGAATCATGTTGCTATTACGTTAACGTTAGAATATTCAAATTAGGCATAGCCTATTAGTAGATAAAACACAAAAAAGTCCCTGGCCGAAGCCAAGGACTTTGAAAAATCTTAACGTTTGGAGAACTGAGGTGCGCGACGAGCCGCTTTAAGACCGTATTTTTTACGTTCTTTCATACGTGGGTCACGAGTCAGGAATCCTGCTTTTTTCAGGGATGCACGGTATTCTGGATCTGCTTTGAGCAGAGCGCGGGAGATACCGTGACGGATCGCACCGGCTTGACCGGAGATTCCGCCACCATGAGCGATAACCAAAACGTCATAGTTAGTGAGCGTTTCTGTCAAAGTCAGTGGTTGTTTTACGATCAGTTTGAGTGTTTCCAAACCAAAGTATTCATTAATATCACGTTTATTGATGACAATGCGTCCTTCACCCGGTACAAGGCGAACACGTGCTACCGAATGTTTACGACGACCTGTCCCATAGTATTGTACTTGTGCCATGAAACTGTCCTCCTTTTAATTAACCGCGAAGTTCGTAAACTTCTGGTTTTTGTGCTGCGTGTGGATGCTCAGTGCCTCTGTACGCTTTAAGTCTCAGCTTCATTTTCTCGCCCATGCGAGTTTTAGGAAGCATACCGCGAACAGCCAATTCCAACATACGTTCAGGTTTGTTTTTAACCATCTCTTCTGCAGTAGTTACTTTCAAACCACCTGGGTGCATCGAGTGACGGTAGTATTTTTTACCTTGCATTTTTTTACCAGTCAATACAATTTTCTCTGCATTGATGATAACAACGAAATCGCCAGTGTCCACATGTGGAGTGAATTGTGGCTTATGTTTGCCGCGGATCAAAGCAGCTGCTTCGCTCGCCAAACGTCCGAGGGTTTTGCCTTCAGCATCAATGATGTGCCATTGGCGCTCAACTTCGTTAGGCTTCGCCATGTACGTAGTACGCATGAAAAGTTCCTCCTTAAATGTTCAAAATCATCATTTTTCATTTATCTTCGTTCGTTAAGTGATAACTTTAGGTGTTGATGGATAGTTGTTGCGATGTGAACATCTTAATTGGGGCTGTGGGAAAGCCATTAAGAAAACACAACTTTTATATTACATGATAGGAGACTAATTCGCAAGTATTATTTAAGCTTTTTACTCACCAAATTTAATCTTTTTTGTATTCAAGATCCCAGAGCATTAAACCACAACTAACTGCAGTTGGTCCCGCAGCAGAACGGTTGCATGCAGCAATCATATCCGGCACATCAGAGGCTTTCCGTTTACCCTCTCCGACCTCCAGCAGTGTCCCTACAATGATACGCACCATATGTTGCAAAAAGCCGTTACCACTCACATAAATGTGAATGACACCCTGATCGCGAGGATGGTCCCTGCACATTGAACGGTCCACTTCTATCCATGCTTCGTATACCGAACGCACATGATTCTCTTTCTGAGACTTGCGTGAAGCAAAGGAAGTAAAGTCATATGTGCCTATGAAATGACGCAGGCCCTCTTCCATCGCAGTGATGTCCAGCTTGGCATGATGATGATGCTGCAGTCTTCTGTTAAAGACATCCGGGAATTGGTTTGCATTGACCGTATATCGATAGGTTTTCTTTTTCGCTGCATAACGAGAATGAAAATCTAGCGGTACCTCCATTGCATCAATAACAACAATGTCAGATGGCAATCTGGAGTTGAGTGCAATACACCAACGTTCCACCGGAATCTGGGACGCTGTAGGAAAATTGAAGATTTGTCTGCGGGCATGAACGCCTGCATCCGTTCGGCCTGACCCCGTGATTTTCACCGTCTCACCAGTCAACGCACGAATAGCATCCTCAAGGTGGTCCTGAATGGTATTACCTCCTGGCTGTACTTGAAAGCCGTAGTAGGCCGTTCCATCATAAGTTACCGTCATACATAAGTTGCGCATATTACCACACCTTTGTTCCATACTATACATAACCCTATCCCGAACAGCAAAAGAAGCCCCTTACGGAGCTTCATTTACAGCACGAATTCCGAAATGAAGAGAAAAAAAGGGTTGATCCAGAATCTTGGACTCTGTCCCCTTTCCTCATCTCACATCTGTATTACGCGCGGTCTACCAGTTCCAAGTAAACCATAGGCGCTGCGTCACCACGACGAGGTCCCAGTTTCAGGATACGTGTGTATCCGCCTGGACGCTCAGCGTAACGACCGGACAATTCGCTAAACAGTTTTTGGATTGCATCTTGCTCACCATCGATAGTTTCGCGGCGAACATATGCTGCCACTTGGCGACGGGCATGAAGATCTCCCTTTTTCGCTTTAGTGATCAGTTTTTCAGCAATAGAGCGAACCTCTTTTGCTTTCGCTTCAGTTGTCTGAATGCGCTCGTATAAGAACAGGTCGGTTACCAGGTCACGGAACAAAGCTTTACGTGCGCTGGAATTACGGCCCAACTTTTGGTATGCCATTGTTTTCCCTCCTTCACTTCAAGCACTCAGCTGTCTATTCTTCTGTACGTAGTCCCAAACCCAGTTCCTCAAGCTTCTCTTGAACTTCTTCCAAAGACTTGCGTCCGAGGTTACGGACTTTCATCATGTCTTCTTCCGTTTTCGTAGTCAGCTCTTGTACGGTATTAATACCAGCACGTTTGAGGCAGTTGTAGGAACGAACAGAGAGATCCAGCTCTTCGATCGTCATTTCGAGTACTTTTTCTTTTTTGTCTTCTTCTTTTTCAACCATGATCTCTGCATCCTTCGCTTCGTCTGTAAGACCCACGAAGAGCATGAGATGCTCGGTCAAAATTTTAGCGCCAAGGCTTACAGCCTCTTCAGGACGAATACTTCCGTCAGTCCAAACTTCCAACGTGAGCTTGTCATAGTTGGTTACTTGGCCTACACGCGTATTTTCCACAGCGTAGTTTACGCGGCTGATCGGGGTGAAGATGGAATCGACAGGGATGACGCCGATCGGCTGGTCATCGCGTTTATTCCGATCTGCCTGGACGTAGCCGCGACCGCGATTGGCAAAAATACGCATGTGAAGTCTCGAACCTGGTCCAAGCGTAGCAATGTGAAGATCCGGGTTAAGGATTTCTACATCGGAATCAGCACGAATGTCTCCAGCCGTGATTGCTCCTTCGCCTTCAGCATCAATCTCGAGCACTTTCTCCTCGTCAGAATGAATTTTGAGCGACAAAGCTTTCAGGTTAAGGATAATCTCTGTAACATCTTCCATTACGCCAGGAACTGTAGCAAATTCATGCAGAACGCCATCGATTTGAACCGAAGACACTGCCGCACCCGGCAGTGATGAGAGCAGGATTCGGCGAAGCGAGTTTCCAAGCGTCGTACCGTATCCGCGCTCCAGCGGTTCTACTACGAATTTCCCATAGGTGCCATCATCGTTGACGTCTACCGTCTCAATTTTCGGCTTTTCGATTTCTATCACTGCAATACCCCTCCTTCAAAACGTCGGTCCTCTATGAAACATTTACCTTCTCTTGCGAAAACATGTAGTAGTATGCCTAAACAACCATTATTAGCAGATTGTGCCGGAAGTATACCACACGCAGGGGCAAATCTCATTAGACACGACGACGTTTTGGAGGACGGCATCCGTTATGCGGGACTGGAGTTACGTCTTTGATCAGGTTAACTTCAAGACCAGCAGCTTGCAAAGAGCGGATCGCTGCTTCACGGCCTGCGCCTGGTCCTTTAACCATAACCTCAACGGATTTCATCCCATGTTCCATTGCAGCTTTGGCAGCAGTCTCAGCAGCCATTTGTGCAGCAAACGGAGTCGATTTACGGGAACCTCTGAATCCGAGGCCGCCGGAGCTTGCCCACGAAATCGCGTTTCCGTGAGGATCCGTAATAGTAACGATAGTGTTATTGAAAGTGGAACGGATATGTGCCACGCCAGATTCAATATTTTTACGGTCACGACGTTTAGTACGTACGACTTTTTTCGGTTTAGCCATTTTCTCTTATCCCCCCTTATTATTTCTTCTTGTTCGCTACAGTACGACGAGGACCTTTACGAGTACGAGCATTCGTTTTCGTACGTTGTCCACGAACAGGCAGACCACGACGATGACGAACTCCACGGTAACAACCGATCTCCGTCAAACGTTTAATATTCAAAGAGATTTCACGACGCAGGTCACCTTCAACTTTGACCTCTTTGTCGATACTTTCACGCAATTTGCTGACTTCATCTTCCGTCAAATCACGAACACGAGTGTTCTGATTGATGCCTGTAGAGCTCAGAATTTTCTGGGAAGTCGTTTTACCGATTCCGAAAATATAAGTCAAGGCGATCTCAACGCGCTTATCACGTGGCAAATCCACACCAGCTATACGTGCCATTTTACGCTACACCCCCTTCATTAACCTTGTTTTTGTTTGTGTTTTGGATTTTCACAGATAACCATTACATTCCCTTTGCGGCGAATGACTTTGCATTTTTCGCAAATCGGCTTGACCGAAGGTCTTACCTTCATGTGAATTACCTCCTCAAAGTTCTGCTTAGCAAAACCCTCTTCGTAAGCATTGACCTTGTTCTACTATTGTAGAACCGGCTTCGAAGCTTTCGCAAGTTTTGCCGGGCAAAACCCGCTTCATAAGCTTCACAGTTCATTGCAACTGTCTACTACTATTTACGGTAAGTTATACGACCTTTTGTTAGATCATAAGGCGATAACTGAACAACTACTTTGTCTCCAGTCAGGATACGGATGAAGTGCATCCGTAATTTCCCGGAAACGTGAGCGAGAATTTGATGACCATTCTCAAGCTCAACCTTGAACGTTGCATTCGGCAGCGGTTCAAGAACCGTGCCTTCCACTTCAATGACATCTTCCTTGGCCATTAGTCAGTCTCCTTTCTCTTCAGCTTGAATGTTGGTGGATTCCAGAAACGAATGAACCGCATAGCGGAGCTTTCCGTTTGTCACCCGACCACTCTCGTTTAAACTGTTTACAACCTCACTGCTAATCATCGGTTGAAGTTCAAGATGAAGAATATTCTTCTTCTTGGGTTGGTCAAACTTTCGTTTGTCTCCATCCGCGATATATACGAACCTATTGTCCTCTATAGCAACAATTACTGCGGCTTGGTCCGCATTGCGGCCTTTACGGATCTTCACAATTTGACCGAGCTGCGGATTCGACGGATTGTTCATGCCTAATCACCTACGCATTCAGTTTTGTGAAAATTTCCATACCTTCAGGTGTAACTGCTACGGTGTGTTCAAAGTGGGCACATAACGATCCATCAACTGTAACGACAGTCCAGTTATCTTCCAACGTTTTGACATACCGTCTGCCTGCGTTAACCATTGGCTCAATAGCTAGCACCATACCAGCCTTTAACCTTGGTCCACGATCAGGAAGACCATAGTTCGGAATCGATGGTTCCTCGTGCAGATTCGCTCCAATGCCGTGACCGACATATTCACGAACGACGGAAAACCCTTCATCTTCGATATATTTCTGAATTGCATGAGATATTGTAAACAAGCGAACGTCTGGTTTTACCAGCGCTAGTCCTGCGTATAATGAAGCCTCGGTAACGTCCAGAAGACGACGAGCTTCTTCGGAAATACGGCCAACTGGATAGGTCCAGGCAGAATCTCCATGATACCCCTGGTACTGCGCGCCAATGTCAAACGTAACGATATCGCCCTCGTTCAACTTGCGTTTGCCGGGAAATCCATGTACCAACTCTTCATTCACTGAAGCGCACACACTGGCAGGGAAACCGTTATAACCTTTGAAAGACGGCACAGCTCCTTGACTGCGAATAAATTGATCAGCCATATGGTCAAGTTCACCAGTCGTAATACCGGGAACAATGTGTTCTTCCAAGAGACGATGCGTTTCCGCAACAATTCTCCCAGCTTCCCTCATCAAACCCAGTTCCGTTTCGGACTTACCAATGATCATCAATTAACCTCTCAACAAGGACACGATTTCTTGAGAAACTTGATCGATATCCTGTTCTCCGTCGATTTGACGAAGAAGGCCTTTAGTTTCGTAGAACGTGAGGAGTGGTGCTGTTTTGTTGATATATTCGTCCAAACGAGTGCCTACGCTCTCTTCGTTATCATCAGAGCGTTGGTACAACTCGCCGCCGCATTTATCACAGATACCATCCTGCTTTGGTGGATTAAATACGACATGATAAGTCGAACCACAGTTTTTACAAATACGACGACCCGTCAAACGAGCCAGCAATTTGTTGCGATCCACTTTCAGGTTGATCACATGATCAAGACCTGAGTTCAGTCGTTCCAGGATGCCATCCAGCGCTTCTGCCTGAGACAGGGTTCTTGGAAAACCATCCAAGAGGAAACCTTCTCTGCAGTCCGACTGTTGCAATCGTTCTTCAACGATGCCAATGGTAACATCATCTGGTACAAGTAATCCTTGATCCATATATTCCTTGGCTTTCAGGCCAATGGGAGTTCCCTGTTTAATCGCAAGACGAAATGCATCGCCTGTTGAAATATGGGGAATACCGAACTCTTTCACAATGACGTCTGCTTGCGTACCTTTTCCTGCCCCCGGAGGGCCCATGAATAGGATGTTCACGTTATGTCACTCCCTCCAAGACTACCCTACATCAACAAACAGCACAATAGGTGCCGGCAAGTAAATCTTTACTCAACCGGAACCTATTGCCTATTTATTGATAAAACCTTTGTAGTGGCGTTTGATCAATTGGCTTTCGATTTGCTTCATCGTATCCAGCGCAACACCGATAACGATCAGGAGGGAAGTTCCTCCAATTTGCGCTGATTGAGGCAAACCAGAAAGTGCCCCTAAGAATACAGGCAGAACGGAAATGACTGCCAAGAAGATGGCTCCGGCCATTGTCAAACGAGTCATGACACGGGTCAGATATTTCTCGGTTGCTTTACCTGGGCGAATACCCGGAATGTAACCGCCGTTCTTTTTCATATTATCAGCCATCTGCTGTGGATTCATCTGTACGAACGTATAGAAGAATGTGAATCCGAAGATCATCACGACATACAGCACCATACCAAGAGGTTTGTGTGTAGTCAAGTTCTGACCGATCCACTGTGCCCAACCATGATTAGCCCAGAAGTTGGCGATAATCGTTGGGAACATCAACAGCGATGATGCGAAGATGACAGGGATAACACCAGCTGCATTAATCTTCAGCGGGATATGTGTATTCTGTCCACCGTACATTTTGTTTCCTACGACACGTTTTGCGTACTGTACAGGAATTTTCCGAATCGCCTGTTGAATGTAAATGACCCCGATGATAATCAGCACGATGACAATCGCGATGATCACACCTTTAAGAATGTTCATGAACAATTGATCAGGTTGGATGAAGTCGGACTCGATTGTTTGTTTGATAATGTTAGGCACTGTTGACAGGATACCCGCAAAGATCAAAATCGAAATTCCGTTTCCGATGCCTTTCTCGGTGATCTGCTCACCAAGCCACATCAGGAATGAAGTACCGGCCGTAAGTACAATTGCGATCAAGATATAATCTGCAAACGTAGCGTTAGGAATCATGTCTGTATTGTACAAGCGGTTGAATCCGATCGACGTACCAAACGCTTGAATCAATGCCAGCCCGATCGTTAAATAACGAGTCAGTTGTGCAGATTTCTTCTTACCTTGTTCACCTTGCTTTGCCCATTCCGCTAATTTAGGAATAACGTCCATGGAAAGCAACTGTACTATGATAGACGCAGTGATGTAAGGAACGATCCCGAGAGCAAATATAGAGAACTGGAACAGTGCTCCACCCGAGAACGTATTGAGAAGTCCAAAAACTTCTTTACCCGCAGAATTTGTCGCTTCGAACACATCTTTGTTAACGCCCGGAACGGGGACAAAGGAGCCGATGCGGTAAATGATCAGTACAAAAAGGGTAAATAATACCCTTTTGCGCAGATCCTCAACCCGCCAGATATTCTTTAGGGTCTTGAACATTAAATCACCTCGGTTGTACCGCCGGCAGCTTCAATTTTCTCCACCGCAGATTGAGAAAACTTGTTAGCTTTAACAGTCAGCTTCACAGTGACTTCACCGTTACCCAGGACTTTGATTCCGGATTTAGCGTTTTTAACAACGCCGTTCGTCATCAAGAATTCTGGAGTTACTTCAGTACCCGCAGGCAAACTATTCAGGTCTTCGATATTAACAACTGCATATTCTTTGCGAGTTGGGTTTACGAAACCGCGTTTTGGCAAGCGACGATACAATGGATTTTGTCCACCTTCGAAGCCTGGACGAACACCACCGCCCGAACGAGCGTTTTGTCCTTTATGACCGCGACCTGATGTTTTACCTGTACCACTACTTGGACCGCGACCAACACGTTTGCGTTCTTTACGCGATCCAGGAGATGGTGAAAGCTCATGTAACTTCATCGTTCGTTGCACCTCCTTAAAGATTTGTGGGTGTATACCCGTATATTAAGCTTCTACTTCTTTTACAGCTACCAAGTGACTTACTTTGTTAATCATACCACGGATGGCAGGATTATCGTTTTGGATCACTTTGCTGTTGATTTTGCGCAATCCCAATGTTTTCACAGTTGTTCTTTGCGTCTCCGGACGTCCGATCAAGCTACGGACGAGGGTAATTTCTAATTTAGCCATGAGAATTCCCTCCTAACCCAGAAGCTCTTCGACGGATTTTCCGCGCAGTTTAGCCACGTCTTCAGCACGCTTCAAACGGGACAAACCTTCCAAAGTCGCATTGACCATGTTCATGGAATTCGAAGAACCCAGAGATTTTGTCAAAATGTCACCTACACCAGCAAGTTCGAGAACCGCACGTACAGGACCACCAGCGATAACACCAGTACCTTCAGATGCTGGTTTCAACAGAACGCGTCCTGCGCCGAACTTACCTGTTACCAAGTGAGGAATCGAAGTTCCTACGAGTGGAACGTGTACAAGGTTTTTCTTAGCATCTTCAATACCTTTGCGAATTGCATCAGGTACTTCGCCCGCTTTACCGATACCCGCTCCAACCCAGCCGTTGCCGTCGCCGACTACAACCAGTGCGCTAAAGCTGAAACGGCGTCCGCCTTTTACTACTTTAGCTACGCGATTAATGTTTACTACTCTTTCAGACAGTTCCAAAGTATTCGGATCTACACGCAAGTCGTTAACCTCCTTTTGAAAAATATCTTAAAACTCAAGTCCTGCTTCACGAGCCGCTTCAGCCAATGCTGCGATACGACCATGATACAGATATCCGCTACGGTCAAATACGATATTGGAAACACCTTTATCTTTTGCACGTTTAGCAACGAGTTCGCCAACTTTACGAGCAGATTCAACAGATGCACCATTTTTGATGTCAGTGCTCAATTCTTTGTCTACAGTAGACGCGGAAGCGATTGTTACACCAGCTACATCATCGATGATTTGAGCGTACATATGTTTACCAGAACGGAAAACGTTCAAACGAGGACGTGCAGCCGTTCCTTGGATTTTCTTACGAACACGAAGGTGTCTTTTCAGACGAGCCTTGTTTTTATCTGGTTTCGTAATCATCTCAGGGATTCACTCCTTTCAGGTTACCTCGCTGGCTTCAAAGCAGAAGCCACGGGGTATATTAGAAACACACGAAGCAAGCAAGCCGAAAGCCGCGAAAAGGCGGTAAGAGAAATCTTATTTCTTCTTACCGGCTTTACCTTCCTTACGGATGATACGCTCGCCTTCATATTTAATACCTTTACCTTTGTACGGCTCAGGTTCACGAACGGAACGAATTTTAGCAGCGTAAGCACCTACGCGCTCTTTATCGATACCGCGAACAATGATTTTCGTATTCGAAGGTACTTCGAATTCGATTCCCGCTTCCGGTGTGATTTCAACCGGGTGAGAGTAACCAACGTTCAGAACGATTTTATCTCCGGATTTGCTTGCACGATATCCGACCCCAACCAACTCCAGAGATTTAGCGAATCCTTCAGTTACGCCACTCACCATGTTGCTGACAACGCTACGTGTTGTGCCGTGTAAAGAACGGTGAGTTTTGTTATCGGAAGGACGCACAACTGTAATTTCGTTGTTTTCAACTGTAACCTTCATGTCTTTGTGAAGTTCACGAGTCAAAGTTCCTTTAGGTCCTTTTACCGTGATAACGGTATTGTCCAAAGTGATGTCTACACCACTTGGTACTGTAATTGGTTTGCGACCAATACGAGACATATGTTGCACCTCCTATCTTGTGACGTTATATTACCAAACGTAGCAGACGACTTCTCCGCCGGATTTCGATTGACGAGCTTCTTTGTCCGTCATAACACCTTTGGATGTCGAGATAATCGCGATTCCAAGGCCGCCAAGTACGCGAGGTACTTCATTGCTTTTCGTGTAAACACGAAGACCTGGTTTACTGATTCTTTTCAGACCAGTGATAACGCGCTCGTTATTTTGACCGTATTTCAAGAAAACACGGATAATCCCTTGTTTGTTATCTTCGATATATTCAGCGTCACGGATGAAACCTTCACGCTTCAGGATATCGGCGATTTGTTTTTTCATTGTCGAAGCAGGCATTTCTACCGTTTCGTGACGAACTGTGTTCGCGTTACGAATACGAGTAAGCATATCTGCAATTGGATCAGACATAGTCATTGTGAGTTAACCTCCTTCCCGTTCAGGACTTTTTACCAGCTTGCTTTTTTCACGCCAGGGATCTGGCCTTTATAAGCTAATTCACGGAAGCAAATTCTGCAAATTTTGAACTTTTGCAGTACCGAATGTGGACGACCACAACGCTCGCAGCGTGTATAAGCACGTACTTTAAACTTTGGTGTACGTTGTTGTTTAACTTTCATCGAAGTTTTTGCCACTTTAGCCTGACACCTCCTAAATAATTTCGGAGAAAAGGGAGTCTTTCCAGACACCCGGAACGTTTATGCCAACATTATTTAACGAAAGGCATTCCCATTTGCGTAAGCAATTCACGGGACTCTTCGTCTGTTTTCGCCGTTGTTACGATGACAATATCCATACCGCGGACTTTGTCTACTTTATCATACTCGATCTCTGGGAAGATCAATTGCTCTTTCAGACCCAGAGTGTAGTTACCACGACCATCGAACGCTTTGCTCGATACACCGCGGAAGTCACGTACACGTGGAAGTGTTACGTTGAACAATTTATCGAGGAAGTAGTACATACGCTCGCCGCGCAATGTTACTTTCACACCGATAGGCATGTTCTCACGCAGTTTGAATCCTGCGATTGATTTTTTCGCACGAGTGATTACAGGTTTTTGACCTGCGATCAGTTGCAAATCGTTTACTGCGGAATCCAACACTTTGGAGTTTTGGACAGCGTCGCCCACACCCATGTTGATAACGATTTTCTCGATTTTCGGCACTTGCATTACCGTTGTATAGTTAAACTTCTGCATCAAAGCAGGAGCGATTTCTTGCAGGTAACGTTCTTTCATTCTTGATGCCATGAATCATAGCCCTCCTTTCTCATTCGGTTCAATTAGTCGATAATTTCTCCGGAACGTTTTGCAACGCGCACTTTTTTACCGTTATCCAAAACTTTGTAACCGATACGGGTTACTTTTCCGCTCTTTGGATCGATGTGCATCACGTTGGAAACGTGAATCGGAGCTTCCTTCTCGATAATGCCGCCTTGCGGGTTTTGCTGGTTAGGCTTCTGGTGTTTTTTCACCATGTTAACACCTTCCACAAGGACGCGGTTTTCACGAGGATAAGCAGCGATGACACGGCCTTTTTTACCTTTGTCTTTACCGCTGATCACCATAACCGTATCTTCCTTTTTAACGTGAAGTTTGTTGTTATGGGATTCCAGAACTTTTTTCACTCTTGGCATTTCGTACACCTCCTGTTTCTAAACATCACGAGCTTAATCTATTAGATAACCTCTGGGGCCAAGGAAACGATTTTCATGAAATCTTTCTCGCGAAGTTCACGAGCAACAGGTCCGAAAATACGTGTTCCACGTGGGCTTCTGTCGTCTTTTACAACAACAGCTGCATTTTCATCAAAACCGATGTAGGAACCGTCTTTACGACGTACAGAACGCTTCGTACGAACGACAACCGCTCTAACTACATCACCTTTTTTGACAACGCCGCCTGGTGTTGCTTGTTTTACAGAACAAACGATCAGATCACCGATTTGAGCTGTACGACGTCCCGTACCGCCGAGTACGCGGATACACATCAGTTCCTTCGCACCGGAGTTGTCGGCTACAGTCAAACGTGTAAATGGTTGAATCATTTAGTATTCCTCCTTCCAGCTATGCTGATCATGCAATTAGATGATAACCGCTTTTTCAACGACTTCAGTAAGTCTCCAGCGTTTATCTTTCGAAAGCGGACGAGTCTCCATGATTTTCACCGTGTCACCGATTTTCGCAGTGTTTTCTTCGTCATGCGCTTTGAACTTTTTAGTAACCTTAATGCGTTTATGATACAATTTGTGGTTTTTGTAGGTTTCTACAGCAACAACAATCGTTTTGTCCATTTTATCACTGACAACTTTACCAGTTTGAACTTTACGTGCATTACGTTCTTCGCTCATTGTTGGCCTCCTTCCTGATTACGGACGGAATGTATATCCGACCTCTAATTAACCGATTCCCAATTCTCTTTCACGGATGATCGTTTTAGCACGAGCTATTTCTTTACGCACATCACGGATACGAGTCGGGTTATCCAGCTGACCGGTAGCAAGTTGAAAGCGGAGGTTAAAGAGTTCTTCTTTAAATCCGGCAATCTTTTGCTCGATTTCAGCAGAGGTTAGGTTGCGAAATTCACTAGCTTTCATTTGCTTCACCACCCAATTCTTCACGTTTCACGAACTTCGTTTTGATTGGCAGTTTGTGAGCGGCAAGACGCATCGCTTCGCGTGCAATATCCTCCGGTACACCAGCAAGTTCAAACATGATCTTACCTGGTTTCACTACTGCAACCCATTTTTCTACGTTACCTTTACCGCTACCCATCCGAACCTCGAGAGGCTTTTGAGTGATTGGTTTGTCAGGGAAAATTTTAATCCAGACTTTACCACCACGTTTGATGTAACGAGTCATCGCAATACGAGCCGCTTCGATTTGACGGTTCGTAATCCAAGCCGGTTCCGTAGCTTGCAGACCATATTCGCCAAAGTTCAGCGTAGTTCCGCCTTTTGCTTGGCCTTTCATATGTCCACGTTGTTGCTTACGGTGTTTTACACGTTTTGGTACCAACATGATTAGTTGCCTCCTTCCTTAGCAGCTTGTTTCTTAGCCGTAGGAAGAACCTCTCCACGATAGATCCATACTTTTACGCCGATACGTCCGTAAGTAGTATGAGCCTCTGCAGTACCATAGTCAATGTCAGCACGCAGTGTGTGCAGTGGAACAGTTCCTTCGCTGTAGCCTTCAGAACGTGCAATCTCAGCACCGCCAAGACGTCCGCCTACTTGAGTTTTAATACCTTTAGCACCAGAGCGCATAGTTCTTTGAATAGCTTGTTTCAGAGCACGACGGAAAGAAACACGACGTTCCAATTGTTGTGCAATGCTTTCTGCTACCAGGATCGCGTCCAGGTCTTGGTTCTTAATTTCAGAGATGTTGATGTGTACTTTTTTACCGCCAGCAATCTTCGTAATTTGGTTACGAAGATTCTCAACTTCAGATCCACCTTTACCGATTACCATACCTGGTTTCGCTGTGTGAATCGTTACGTTTACACGGTTAGCCGCTCTCTCGATCTCAACACGAGACATAGCGGAGTCTTTCAATTTATTTTTCAGGAATTCACGAATTTTCACGTCTTCCATCAAAAGATCGCCGAAGTCTTTGCCTGCATACCACTTAGATTCCCAGTCACGGATAACTCCGACACGAAGTCCGACTGGATTTACCTTTTGGCCCACACGTTTTCCCTCCTTCTACTTTTCAGATACCACCAAAGTAATGTGGCTAGTACGTTTGTTAATACGACTTGCACGTCCCATTGCACGAGGGCGGAAACGTTTCATCGTTGGTCCTTGGTTTACGTAAGCTTGCGAGATCACCAAGTTATTAACATCCAAAGAATAATTATGTTCCGCATTCGCAATAGCGGAGTTAAGCAACTTCTCAACAACTGGAGAAGCGGATTTCGGAGTGTGACGGAGAATGGCAACCGCCTCACCTACTTGCTTGCCGCGAATCAAGTCAACAACGAGTTGAACTTTACGAGGAGCAATCCGGATAAACTTAGCATGTGCTTTTGCTTCCATTGTGTAACCTCCTCTCAAACATTAGAGATGTTCATTTATCTTCTTGTTTTCTTGTCATCATCAGTATGGCCTTTGTACGTACGGGTTGGAGCGAACTCACCCAGTTTGTGTCCAACCATGTCCTCAGTTACATACACTGGCACGTGTTTACGACCGTCGTAAACGCCAAATGTGTGTCCGATGAATTGTGGGAAAATTGTAGAGCGACGGGACCAGGTTTTGATAACGTTCTTCTTGCCTGATGCTTCCATCTCTTCTACCTTCTTGAGCATGTAGCCATCAATGAATGGCCCTTTTTTCAAACTGCGACTCATGTGGAGATCCTCCCTTCAAACATAGCTTTTATGCATCCGTAGATGCCTCACGAAGTTATGCACAGTGTGTATTACTTCGTGCGGCGACGGATGATGTATTTATCAGAAGCTTTATTTTTCTTACGCGTTTTGTAACCAAGAGTAGGTTTACCCCATGGTGACATTGGCGATTTACGTCCGATTGGAGCACGACCTTCACCACCACCGTGAGGGTGATCGTTAGGGTTCATTACCACACCACGAACCTCAGGACGTTGACCCAACCAACGGCTACGACCGGCTTTACCGATTTTGATAAGCTCGTGGTCTTGGTTACCAACGGATCCGATTGTTGCGCGGCAAACTTTCAAAATACGACGAACTTCTCCGGAAGAGAGACGAACGGAAACGTATTTTTCTTCTTTACCAAGCAATTGAGCTTCTGTACCAGCAGCACGAACCAATTGTCCGCCTTTACCTGGTTTCAACTCGATGTTGTGGATAACGGTACCTACTGGAATGTTTTCAAGTGGCAGTGCGTTACCAATTTTGATATCTGCGTCAGGACCAGAGAATACTTGATCTCCAACTTTCAGACCTTTAGGAGCGATGATGTAACGTTTCTCACCATCAGCATAGTGAATCAATGCAATGTTGGAAGTACGGTTCGGGTCATACTCGATTGTAGCAACGCGGCCCGGTATTCCATCTTTAGTACGTTTGAAGTCGATGATACGGTATTTACGTTTGTGTCCACCACCGTGGTGACGAACTGTAATTTTACCTTGGTTGTTGCGGCCTGCTTGTTTGCTCAATGGGGCCAACAACGATTTCTCCGGCTTATCTGTGGTAATTTCCTCAAATGTAGAAACGGACATGTTCCGTCTTGCCGGGGATGTTGGTTTATACTTTTTGATTGGCACTAGTTTTCCCTCCTTACTTCAAAGATTTCAATTATACAGTTTCAAAGAACTCAAGCGATTTGCTGTCTTGCGTCAGTGTTACAAACGCTTTTTTCCATTCGCTTGTATATCCGGAATAACGTCCGTACCGTTTCGGTTTAGCTGGAACACGAAGTGTGTTCACGTTTTTCACTTTTACGCCGAAAATAGCTTCTACCGCTTTTTTGATCTCGGTTTTGTTTGCACGGATATCGACTTCAAATACATATTTCAAGTCGTTCATCATGTCGGCAGTACGTTCCGTAATAATCGGACGTTTTACAATATCACGAGGATCTTTCATTACGCGAGCACCTCCTCTACCTTCTGAACTGCTTCTTTCGTAATGATCAGTTTGTCGTGCGAAAGCACGTCAAGAACATTAATACCATCAGCAGCTACGAATTTCACGCCCGGAATATTCCGTGCAGAAAGAGCTACATTATCATCATAGCTAGGAGCTACAATCAAAGCTTTGCGACCTACTTTGAGATTGTTCAAAATAGCTGCAAACTCTTTTGTTTTTGGTGAGCTCAACGCGAGAGCATCCAAAACGATAATGTCATTGTCTTGAACTTTGGATGAAAGAGCAGACTTGATCGCCAGACGGCGAACTTTCTTAGGCAGTTTGTACGCATAGCTCCGTGGTGTCGGACCAAATACGATACCGCCGCCTTTCCATTGTGGAGAACGAATCGAACCTTGACGAGCGCGACCTGTACCTTTTTGTTTCCAAGGTTTACGTCCACCGCCACGTACTTCAGAACGTCCTTTTACTTTGTGGGTACCTTGACGAAGAGAAGCGCGTTGCATAAGAACTGCATCGTACAGAACGTGTTGATTCGGCTCAATACCGAATACCGCATCATTCAGTTCAACTTCACCTACTTGGCTACCATCTACATTGTAAACTGATACTTTTGGCATTTTGTGTTCCTCCTTTCTTCAGTGGTTATTTTTTCACCGTTTCTTTGACTCTTACAAGGCTGTTCTTCGGTCCAGGAATAGAACCTTTTACGAGGATTACATTACGCTCAGCGTCTACTTTAACAACTTCAAGACGTTGAATTGTAACAGTATCATGTCCCATATGCCCTGGCAGGCGTTTGCCTTTAGGAACGCGGTTAGCTTGGATCGAACCCATCGAACCTGGGCCACGGTGATAACGCGAACCGTGTGACATAGGTCCAGTGCTTTGGCCCCAACGTTTGATAACGCCGGCAAAACCTTTACCTTTAGAAATACCTGTTACGTCAACGAACTCGCCTTCAGCGAAAATGTCAGCTTTCAATTCTTGGCCAACTTCATATTCCGCGATGTTAATGCCGCGAAGCTCACGAACGTAGCGCTTAGGTGCAGTATTCGCTTTTTTAGCGTGTCCTGCTTCTGGCTTGTTAGCATTTTTCTCTTTCTTATCGGCAAAACCGATTTGAACTGCTTCGTAGCCATCGTTTTCAATATCTTTCTTTTGCAAAACAACACAAGGACCTGCTTCGATAACCGTTACTGGAACTACGTTACCTTCAGCGGTAAACACTTGAGTCATTCCAAGTTTTTTTCCTAAGATACCTTTCATGTTGACACCTCTTTTCCTTTATACGTGGTCTTGTTTGTTGCTATATATTACAATTTAATTTCGATATCTACACCGGACGGCAGATCCAAGCGCATCAAGGCATCCACAGTTTGTGGAGTCGGGTTAACGATATCGATCAAACGCTTATGAGTGCGTTGTTCGAATTGCTCCCGAGAATCCTTGTACTTGTGCACCGCACGAAGAATAGTAATGATTTGTTTTTCAGTAGGAAGCGGAATCGGACCGGATACACCTGCACCCGAACGTTTTGCTGTTTCAACGATTTTCTCCGCGGATTGATCAAGAATTCTGTGGTCGTAAGCTTTCAAACGAATACGAATTTTTTGCTTTGCCATTTTAGTCCCTCCTTCTATCGCCCAATTTTTTATCGGACATACTCCGTGAAAATTTTCTAGCCACTCTCCCATGGCAAAGGGGCCGGGTGTGCCAGTAACCTCTCACATCATCGCAACGTCACAAGAACAACATTCATTATTATATAGAAAAGATGGGCGTATTGCAAGCATATTTAAAAAAAACATTTAAACTAGTCTTTTCAAAAGAATTGACTCCGTTTAGTACAATGTTTTTCCTAATACCCAAGCTGCCTAACCTATCAATCTATAAGATGAATTTGTTCATTAAGATGACGCAGGTTCCGAAACGTTGACATAATAAAAGAGTTCTTTATCCGATGTCGGATAAAGAACTCTTCCGAAGCTTCGTTACAATACAATGTTACTCGTTCCAGTACACTGTTGCTTATGCTCATTTGGCGAGTGCCAAATTATTTTTGAATTGATGCTACGGAACCTGCACCAACTGTACGTCCACCTTCACGAATAGAGAACTTAGTTCCTTCTTCGATCGCGATTGGAGAGATCAGTTGAACAGTAACCGTGATGTTGTCACCAGGCATTACCATTTCAGTACCTTCTGGCAAGTTGATGATACCAGTTACGTCAGTTGTACGGAAGTAGAACTGTGGACGGTATCCAGTGAAGAAAGGCTTGTGACGGCCACCCTCTTCTTTAGTCAAAACGTAGATTTGTGCAGTGAATTCTGTGTGTGGTTTAACAGATGCTGGTTTAGCAAGTACTTGACCACGCTCGATTTGAGTACGATCAACACCACGCAGCAATGCACCGATGTTGTCGCCCGCTTGTGCGGAATCCAACAATTTACGGAACATCTCAACGCCTGTAACTACGGATTTTTTAGTTTCTTCAGTAATACCAACGATTTCGATCTCTTCGCCGACTTTAACAGTACCACGCTCTACACGACCTGTAGCAACGGTACCACGACCAGTGATGGAGAATACGTCCTCGACAGGCATCAAGAAAGGCTTGTCAGTTTGACGCTCAGGCAGTGGGATGTAAGTGTCGATTTCTTTGAACATCTCAACGATTTTTTGAGCCCACTCACCATCAGGGTTTTGCAGAGCTTCACGAGCGGAACCACGAGTGATTGGAGTGTCATCACCTGGGAACTCATATTCGTTAAGAAGGTCGCGAACTTCCATCTCAACCAATTCCAACAACTCTTCGTCTTCAACCATGTCACATTTGTTCAAGAAAACAACAATGTAAGGTACGCCTACTTGACGGGAGAGCAAGATGTGCTCACGAGTTTGTGGCATTGGGCCGTCAGCTGCGGATACTACCAAGATAGCTCCGTCCATTTGTGCCGCGCCAGTGATCATGTTTTTAACATAGTCGGCGTGACCTGGGCAGTCTACGTGTGCGTAGTGACGAGTGTCAGTTTCGTACTCAACGTGTGATGTCGAGATTGTGATACCGCGCTCGCGCTCTTCTGGAGCTTTATCAATTTGATCGAAAGCAATTGCTGCACCACCGTAAGTTTTGGACAATACAGTTGTGATTGCAGCAGTCAGAGTTGTTTTACCATGATCGACGTGACCAATAGTACCAATGTTAACGTGCGGTTTATTACGTTCGTATTTAGCCTTTGCCATTTGAACGTGGCCTCCTTAAAAATTATAATTTTATGTTTCACTGAATGCAGTGCTTCAAATCAGGTTCAAGCACAAACATTCAGTGTGAGAAAACTACTCGGTGCCTTTTGTTTTGGCAACGATCTCTTCAGCAATGCTCTTAGGAACTTCTTCATAGTGAGAAAGCTCCATGGAGAACACGCCGCGTCCTTGAGTACCGGAACGAAGAGTTGTAGAGTAACCAAACATCTCAGAGAGAGGTACCTTAGCACGAATGATTTGAGCTCCACTACGGGAATCCATACCTTCAATGCGGCCACGACGGGAATTCAACATACCCATTACGTCACCCATGTACTCTTCCGGAACAGTTACTTCTACTTTCATGATAGGCTCAAGTAGTACCGGTTTACATTTGTCTTTTGCTGCTTTCAGTGCCATAGATCCGGCAATTTTAAATGCCATCTCGTTGGAATCGACATCATGGTAAGATCCGTCTACAATTGTAGCCTTAACGTCTACAAGCGGGAAGCCTGCAATTACGCCGTTTTTCATTTGCTCTTCAATCCCTGACAATGCAGGTTGAATGTATTCTCTCGGAACCGATCCACCGACAACCTTACTTTCGAACTGGCTGCCTGTACCCGGCTCGAGAGGTTCGAATTCAACCCATACGTGACCGTATTGACCACGACCACCGGATTGACGTACGAATTTACCTTCAACGCGCGCTGGAGCACGGAATGTTTCGCGGTAAGCTACTTGTGGTTTACCCACAGTAGTTTCAACCTTGAACTCACGACGCATACGGTCGATGATGATATCAAGGTGAAGCTCACCCATACCTGCCAAGATTGTTTGGCCTGTTTCTTCGTCAGTATGAGCGCGAAGAGTTGGATCCTCTTCCGTCAACTTACCGAGAGCCACACCCATTTTATCTTGGTCAGCTTTGGTTTTAGGTTCAACAGCGATTTCGATTACCGGATCAGGGAAGTTCATGGATTCCAGGATAACCGGGTGTTTCTCATCACATAGTGTATCACCTGTACCTGTATCTTTCAAACCAACAGCTGCTGCGATATCACCGGAGTAAACTTCAGTGATTTCTTGACGGCTGTTTGCGTGCATTTGAAGGATACGACCGATACGCTCACGTTTGTTTTTAGTGGCATTCAATACATAAGAACCGGATTGAAGCACGCCGGAGTATACGCGGAAGAATGTCAATTTACCAACGTAAGGGTCAGTCATGATTTTAAATGCCAAAGCGGAGAACGGCTCTTCATCAGAAGACTTACGAACTGCTTCCGTTCCATCTTCAAGATGACCAGTGATTGATGGTACATCTGTAGGAGCTGGCAAGTAATCGATAACAGCATCCAACATCAGTTGAACACCTTTGTTACGGTATGAGGATCCACAGATAACTGGGAAGATCTTAACATCTACGACACCTTTACGGAGAGCGGATTTGATCTCATCAATAGTGATTTCTTCGCCTTCCAGGTATTTCATTGTCAATTCTTCGTCAAGTTCTGCAACACGCTCAATCAATTCGTTGCGAAGTTCTTCAACCTGCTCAACGAATTCCGCAGGAATATCGGTTTCTTCAATATCTTGTCCCAGGTCATCTTTGTACATATGAGCCCGTTGAGCAACGATATCAATGATACCTTTGAAATCATTTTCAGCACCGATTGGAAGTTGAATCGCAACAGCGTTCGCTTGAAGGCGATCACGCATGTCAGATACAACGTTCAAGAAGTCAGCACCGATGATATCCATTTTGTTTACATATGCGATACGAGGTACGCCGTACTTATCAGCCTGTCTCCATACAGTTTCAGACTGAGGCTCGACGCCTTCTTTCGCACTGAATACACCTACTGCTCCGTCCAATACACGAAGGGAACGTTCAACTTCAACAGTGAAGTCAACGTGTCCCGGGGTATCAATGATATTTACGCGGTGACTTTTCCAAGCAGCGGTAGTCGCAGCGGAGGTAATCGTAATTCCGCGCTCCTGTTCCTGTTCCATCCAGTCCATTGTCGCAGCGCCTTCGTGAACTTCACCGATTTTGTGCGTACGTCCTGTGTAAAACAGGATCCGCTCAGTTGTCGTGGTTTTACCCGCATCAATATGAGCCATGATCCCGATATTACGTGTATTTTTCAAGGAGAACTCTCTAGCCATGAAATGGGTCTCCCTTCAAAATTGAAGTTTATTTTTGTGAACTGAATCCTACCAACGGTAGTGAGCAAACGCTTTGTTCGCTTCAGCCATTTTGTGCGTATCTTCACGTTTCTTAACGGAAGCGCCTGTGTTGTTGGAAGCGTCGATGATCTCAGCCGCCAAACGCTCTTCCATTGTTTTCTCACCGCGGTTGCGGGAGTAGTTCACGAGCCAACGTAAACCCAAAGCAGTACGTCTCTCTGGTTTTACCTCGATTGGTACTTGGTAGTTGGCACCGCCGACACGGCGAGCTTTAACTTCCAGGACTGGCATGATATTTTTGATTGCTGTCTCAAATACTTCCATCGGGTCATTACCCGTGCGTTCTTGGATCAACTTGAACGCATTATACAGAATGCTTTGAGCAACACCGCGTTTTCCGTCGAGCATGATGCGGTTGATCAAACGAGTAACCAACTTGGAGTTGTATACCGGATCTGGCAACACGTCTCTTTTCGTAACTGGACCTTTGCGTGGCATGGATATCCCCCTTTCTTTCTTGTTCAGCAGTCCCTGTACCTTCCAGACCTAAGCCAGAAGGCTTTCAGGCAATCTGCTTATCGTAATTTAGGCTTTTTTAGCTTTTGGACGTTTAGCACCGTATTTAGAACGAGCTTGCATACGGTTGTTCACGCCTGCAGTATCGAGAGCTCCACGAACGATGTGATAACGAACCCCTGCAAGGTCTTTTACTTTACCTCCGCGGATCAATACCACACTGTGCTCTTGAAGGTTATGTCCGATTCCCGGGATATAAGCAGTTACCTCGAGACGGTTCGTCAAACGAACACGGGCATATTTACGAAGTGCAGAGTTCGGTTTACGTGGAGTCATTGTACCTACACGAGTGCAGACACCACGTTTTTGTGGGGCACTGATGTTAGTGGATTCACGTTTCAAAGCGTTGAACCCTTTTTGCAAAGCTGGTGATTTTGACTTCTCAACTTTTGCTTGACGTCCTTTACGAACCAGTTGGTTAATAGTTGGCATGTGATTGCCACCCCCTTCCTCAATTATTCATGTTTCTTTACAAACCTTTATCTAAGCCCACAGACCCAGGCGGTTCATAAAAAGACAAATGAAAAGTTTTTGCCTTGGAGAATCCTTAAATGTTCTCGGACAAAAACGTTCCTTACTGTATCATTTTACGACAGCAGCCATCGCTGCTCCCACTCCAATCCCGCACGCTTTGCCGAGATTTTTCATTGTGTCCACTTTCGTGTACTTCACATTGTGTTGTTCACACAAAGCAATGATTTTGGAAGTGAGCTGCGGATCACTATCTTCTGCGACATAGACTTCTGAAGCCATTCCTGTCTGCACTGTCCGCATGGTCTGTTTGGTACCAATCTTGACATGAGCATCTTGCAAGCCTTTTTCATTAGACATCATACATTCCTCCGAATAGGACCAATTACAATCAGCTGCCCACGCACCTTTGATATATTAGCATCTAGCGCAAGCATTGTCAATGCTATTCCAAAAAGTTTTTATAAAGTTTGTGTACATCAGGATTCGTCCGCTTGGATATTACAAACGTCGCTTCCTGACATACACATTCTTTAATTCCTCAGAACGAGGAAATCTATATTAGTCTACCGAAACTGGCTCCAGTTCTTCTACAGAAGATTGGCCATCTTCAGGCTCAGCAAATTTGATACTGCGGTAACGGTTCATACCCGTACCAGCAGGGATCAGCTTACCGATGATAACATTTTCCTTCAGACCGAGCAACTGATCCACTTTACCTTTGATCGCTGCATCCGTCAGTACACGTGTTGTCTCTTGGAACGATGCCGCAGAGAGGAAGGAGTCTGTTTCAAGGGATGCTTTTGTAATACCGAGCAAGATTGGTTTTGCAACCGCTGGCTCTTTATCACTCAGAATCGCAATTTTGTTCGCTCTTTCGTACTCATGCGTATCTACAAATGATCCCGGCAACAATGTTGTATCTCCCGCATCAACGATACGGATTTTACGTAACATTTGACGGATCATAACTTCAACGTGTTTGTCATTGATTTCTACGCCTTGGTTACGGTATACGCGCTGTACTTCCTGCAAAATGTAGTTCTGTACGCCACGTACGCCTTTGATGCGTAGCATTTCTTTCGGGTCGATAGAACCGTCTGTCAACTCGTCACCCGCTTCAATTTCCATACCTTCGCTTACGCGAACACGGGAACCGTAAGTAACAGAGTATACTTTGGATTCTGCTTCACCTTGAATTTCGATTTCACGACGGTCTTTCGCTTCGCGAATCTCTTTAACTACACCGTCAATCTCACTGATTGTTGCTTGACCTTTAGGATTACGGGCCTCAAACAACTCCTGGATACGAGGCAAACCTTGCGTGATGTCGTCTCCGGCTACACCACCGGTATGGAACGTACGCATTGTAAGCTGTGTTCCTGGCTCACCAATGGATTGTGCGGCAATGATACCAACCGCTTCACCAATCTCCACGTGTTTACCTGTCGCAAGGTTGCGACCGTAACACTTCTTGCAGACACCATGACTTGCACGGCAGCTGAGAACGGAACGGATTTGCAATTTGGTTACGCCAGCTTTGATAATCGCTTCTGCTTTGTCAGAGTCGATCAACTCATTGCGGCCAGCGATAATTTCTTTTGTTTCCGGATGACGAACAGTTTCGAAGCAGTATCTGCCTTCAATACGGTCGTAGAGATCTTCGATGACCTCTTTACCATCCTGGATACGACTAACCGTAAAGCCTTTATCTGTACCACAATCGTCTTCACGCACAATTACGTCTTGGGCTACATCTACGAGACGACGAGTCAGGTAACCTGAGTCGGCTGTACGCAGGGCTGTATCCGCGAGACCTTTACGCGCACCGTGAGTGGAAATAAAGTACTCGAGTACTGTCAGACCTTCACGGAAGTTCGATTTGATTGGGAGTTCGATAATACGACCAGACGGGTTGGCCATCAGACCACGCATACCACCCAATTGAGTGATTTGCGATTTGTTACCCCGTGCTTTTGAGTCAACCATCATCATGATTGAGTTATAACGATCCATGGATTTCATCAAAATATCCGTGATGTCATCTTTGGATTTTGACCAGATATCAATGATACGGTCATAGCGCTCTTCATTCGTAATCAAACCACGACGATACTGGTTCGTAACGATCTGAGCTTTATCTTCGGACTGTCTGAGAATTTCGAATTTCTCAGGTGGAACGACAACATCGGACACGGCTACGGTAATACCCGCACGCGTCGAATACGTGAATCCAAGTTGTTTAATTTTATCCAAAATAACCGCAGTTTCGGTTGTATGATAAATTTCAAAACAACGAGCGATGATGGAACCAAGGTATTCTTTGCCGACACCGCCAGCTTGAGGAGCATTCATAATTGCCTCTCTCAAGTCAGTACCTTTCTCATAAACAAATGAATGATCGGCTGTACCTTGATACAGGTTCGCACGAGTCGCATCATTGATATAAGGGAAGGTTGCCGGGAAAATTTCATTAAAGATAATTTTACCGATCGTAGTCAGCAACATACCTTTTTGTTGCTCTTCCGTGAAGCTTGTTTTACCAAGCGCCTTAACTGGAATAGCTACACGTGCATGCAGTCCGGCAGTACCCCGTTGGTATGCAGATACAGCCTCATTGACTGTACGCAGAACCATACCTGTACCCTTCTCTTCTTTGTTGTCCATCGTCAGATAGTACGAACCAAGAACCATATCCTGGGAAGGAGTTACAACCGGTTTACCGTCTTTCGGGTTCAAAATGTTACCTGATGCAAGCATCAAGATACGCGCTTCCGCTTGAGCTTCAGCAGACAATGGAACGTGCACGGCCATTTGGTCACCGTCAAAGTCGGCATTGTATGCCGTACATACGAGTGGATGAAGACGAATTGCTTTACCTTCAACCAAAATCGGTTCAAACGCCTGAATACCGAGGCGGTGAAGCGTAGGGGCACGGTTCAATAGAACCGGATGCTCCTTAATGACTTCTTCAAGAACATCCCATACTTCAGGACTTACACGCTCAACTTTACGTTTTGCGCTCTTGATGTTGTGGGCAAGCCCTTTATTCACAAGCTCTTTCATCACAAAAGGCTTGAATAGCTCCAGTGCCATATCTTTAGGCAGACCGCACTGATACATTTTCAGGTAAGGTCCGACAACGATAACGGAACGGCCGGAGTAGTCAACACGTTTACCGAGCAAGTTCTGACGGAAACGACCTTGTTTACCTTTCAGCATGTGGCTGAGGGATTTCAAAGGACGGTTACCCGGACCTGTAACAGGACGCCCACGACGACCGTTATCGATCAAGGCGTCAACTGCTTCTTGCAGCATCCGCTTTTCATTTTGCACGATGATATCTGGCGCGCCCAGGTCAAGCAGACGTTTCAGACGGTTGTTCCGGTTAATTACACGGCGATACAAGTCATTCAAGTCAGACGTAGCAAAACGTCCACCATCCAGTTGTACCATCGGACGAAGTTCCGGCGGAATGACAGGAAGTACATCCATGATCATCCACTCTGGATTGTTACCAGAGTTACGGAATGCTTCAATCACTTCCAAACGTTTGATTGCACGGTTACGACGTTGTCCTTGTGCAGTGCGAAGCTCTTCCTTCAGGAATTCAAGCTCTTTCTCTACATCAAGGTCTTGAAGCAATTTTTTAACTGCTTCTGCACCCATGCCGGCTTGGAATCCGTATCCGTATTTTTCACGGTAGCTGCGATATTCCTTCTCGGACAACAGCTGTTTTTTCTCCAGCGGAGTTTCTCCTGGATCAGTTACTACATATGATGCAAAATAAATGATCTCTTCGAGAGATCTTGGAGACATATCCAGTGCGAGACCCATGCGGCTCGGAATACCTTTGAAGTACCAGATATGCGATACCGGAGCAGCAAGCTCAATATGGCCCATCCGTTCACGACGGACTTTCGCACGTGTTACTTCAACGCCACAGCGATCACAGACAACGCCTTTATAACGAACGCGTTTGTATTTACCGCAATGACATTCCCAGTCTTTTGTAGGGCCAAAAATCTTTTCGCAGAACAGCCCTTCTTTTTCCGGTTTCAACGTACGATAGTTGATCGTTTCCGGTTTTTTCACTTCTCCGCGGGACCAAGAACGAATTTTCTCTGGGGAAGCAAGCCCGATCTTCATGTATTCGAAATTGTTGACGTCCAACAAGGAGCAACCCTCCTTAACCAATTCCTGTATTCTAGGTTACGCCTGCCCCGGCTGTAGCCGGAGCATGACGTGAGCCTGATGAAAAACGCCGGTCATCATGCGCCCGAAGCGATTATTCCGCTCCGACCTCTGTACCCTCAAGGTTGAGGCTGAGCTTATCGCTCGCAGCGTCATCTTCATCGTCCATTTCTTTCATTTCAATCTCTTGCTCATCTTCACTCAAAATCTTAACGTCCATACCCAAGCTTTGCAGCTCTTTGATCAATACTTTGAACGACTCAGGAACACCTGGTTCCGGTACATTCTCGCCTTTGACAATGGACTCATACGTTTTCACCCGACCAACAACGTCATCGGATTTAACCGTCAAGATTTCTTGTAGAGTATAAGCGGCACCATAAGCCTCAAGCGCCCAAACTTCCATCTCCCCGAAGCGCTGTCCACCAAATTGGGCTTTACCACCCAGCGGCTGTTGCGTAACGAGTGAGTAAGGACCTGTGGAACGGGCATGGATTTTATCGTCAACCATGTGCGCCAGTTTGATCATGTGCATGACACCAACGGTAACTTCACGTTCAAACTCTTCACCAGTACGACCATCATACAGCACGGTTTTACCATTACGTTGCATACCTGCTTCTTCCATTGTATCGAAGACGTCATACTCTTTCGCCCCGTCGAATACAGGTGTTGCTACGTGGATACCAAGTTGCATTGCCGCCATACCCAAGTGAACTTCAAGCACTTGACCGATGTTCATACGCGAAGGTACGCCCAGCGGGTTAAGAACGATTTGAACCGGTGTACCGTCTGGCAGGAAAGGCATATCCTCTTCCGGCAAGATGCGGGCCACGACCCCTTTGTTACCATGACGTCCGGCCATTTTATCACCCTCGGAAATTTTCCGTTTTTGAGCAATATAAACACGAACGAGTTGGTTCACACCTGGTGGCAGTTCATCTCCGTTTTCACGGGTAAATACTTTCACGTCAACCACGATACCATCGGTACCGTGAGGTACACGCAGAGATGTATCACGCACTTCACGTGCTTTTTCACCAAAGATTGCATGCAAGAGACGTTCTTCTGCAGTCAGCTCTGTTACCCCTTTTGGTGTAACTTTACCAACGAGAATGTCGCCAGCAGCAATTTCAGCACCAATGCGGATAATACCGCGCTCATCCAGATTACGCAGCGCTTCTTCCCCAACGTTAGGGATATCACGTGTGATCTCTTCAGGTCCGAGCTTCGTATCACGAGCTTCCGACTCATATTCCTCGATATGGATGGATGTATATACATCTTCCTTAACGAGTTTTTCGCTGAGTAGGATCGCATCCTCATAGTTGTAACCTTCCCATGTCATGAAGGCAACGACTACGTTGCGTCCAAGAGCAAGTTCACCCATTTCCGTCGAAGGACCATCAGCAAGGATGTCGCCAGCTTTAACAGCAGCGCCTCTTTTTACGATCGGACGTTGGTTGATGCATGTTCCTTGGTTCGAACGCATAAATTTGTGTAATTTATATTTAACGATATCGCCTTTGACTTCTTGACCGTCAACCTCTTCTACACGACGAAGCCAGATCTCGTTCGCAGAGGAACGTTCAATAATTCCGTCGTAATCGGCAACAATACATACACCGGAGTCTTTCGCAGCTTTGTGTTCCATACCCGTTCCTACAAGCGGAGCTTTAGGAATCAAGAGTGGAACCGCCTGCCGTTGCATGTTTGATCCCATCAGGGCACGGTTGGAGTCATCGTTCTCAAGGAACGGAATGAGCGCTGTAGCTACCGATACAACCTGCTTAGGAGATACGTCCATGTAGTCCACTCGTTCACTCGGCATCGTAAGGATGTTATCCGACTGTTTGTTGTAACGTACAATGATCGCATCTTCTGCAAAAGTGCTATCTTCGTTCAGCTTCGCATTCGCCTGAGCGATAACATAGTTGTCCTCTTCGTCTGCTGTCAGATAATCAATCTGCTCAGTGACAACACCAGTCTTCGGATCAACCCAACGATATGGAGCTTCAATGAAGCCATATTCGTTCACACGCGCAAACGTCGACAAGGAGTTGATCAAACCAATGTTTGGTCCCTCTGGTGTCTCGATCGGACACATCCGTCCATAGTGGGATGGATGGACGTCACGGACTTCCATGCCGGCACGTTCACGAGTCAAACCGCCCGGTCCGAGTGCGGACAGACGACGTTTATGCGTCAACTCGCCCAGTGGGTTCGTTTGATCCATAAACTGTGACAATTGGGAGCTACCGAAGAACTCTTTAATCGATGCGATGACCGGACGGATGTTGATCAATGCCTGTGGTGTAATGACATTCGCATCCTGGATGGACATTCTTTCACGAACCACACGCTCCATACGGGACAAACCGATACGGAACTGGTTTTGCAAAAGTTCACCCACAGAACGCAGACGACGGTTACCCAGGTGATCGATATCATCCGTGCTTCCAATGCCATGCAACAAATTCAGGAAGTAACTGATGGATGAAATGATATCCGCTGGCGTGATGTTTTTCACGGACTTGTCAATGTCGCCATTGGCAATTAGCTTAACCACTTTACCATCTTCAATTGGTGAAAACACATCAATCGTTTGCATCGGGATATCATTGGCATCCAAAACACCGTTCCCCACATGATATGTGCGGAATCCAACGCTTTTCTCCAGGTGAGGCATGATTTCGTCGAGCAAACGACGGTCAACCATCTGACCTGCTTCTGCAATAATTTCGCCTGTTTCAGCGTCGATCAAAGATTCAGCCAAACGCTGATTAAACAAACGGTTTTTGATGTGAAGTTTTTTGTTGATTTTGTAACGACCTACGTTTGCAAGGTCGTAACGTTTTGGATCAAAGAAACGAGCAACGAGCAAGCTTTTCGCGTTATCCAGCGTTGGTGGCTCGCCTGGACGAAGGCGCTCATAGATCTCAATGAGAGCTTTCTCGGTGGAATCCGTGTTGTCTTTGTCCAGAGTATTACGGATATATTCGTCATTACCAAGCAAATCCAGAATCTCAGCGTCTGTGCCAAAACCAAGGGAACGCAGGAGAACCGTAACCGGAATTTTACGCGTACGGTCGATCCGGACATAAACAACATCCTTCGCGTCCATCTCCAGCTCCAGCCAAGCGCCGCGATTAGGAATTACTGTAGCGGTATACGTTTTTTTCGCGTTCTTATCTACTTTGGTACTGAAGTAAACGCTAGGAGAGCGAACCAACTGGCTGACAATAACCCGTTCAGCACCATTAATAATAAATGTGCCGGTGCTGGTCATCAGCGGGAAATCTCCCATGAATACTTCCTGCTCTTTGACTTCTCCGGTTTCCTTATTAATGAGCCGGACTTTCACCCGAAGTGGTGCTGCATAAGTAACGTCGCGTTCTTTCGCGTCGTCTACTGTATACTTCGGTTCTCCGAGACTGTAATCGATAAATTCCAAAATCAAGTTACCTGTAAAATCCTGGATCGGCGAGATATCTTGGAACATTTCGCGCAACCCTTCCTCCAAAAACCAATCATACGATTTCTGTTGGATTTCAATCAGGTTCGGAACTTCGAGTATCTCGTTAATTCGTGCATAACTGCGCCGAGTGCGTCGACCATATTGAACAAGATGTCCTGCCAACTTAAACTCACCCCTCAATGTCTACTCACTTTAAAAATTTCGTTGCGAACCTCTGTTTGTAACCTTATAATGGTACACATACAGAGCAAAGCAATGCACCCGCAAATAAAGAAAAGCCCTTATTCGAAATGTCGTTCGATAAAAGAGCAACTTTGATCGGCGGATGTCTTTCCAAATCATTCTTATCCCCAGTTTGCCCAAAATGTACATATTATACGCCAAACATAGGCATAATAAGCCCGGTTCGGCGTAAAAAAAGGTTGACATTTTTAGTTAGCTAAAGCCAAGTAGGGCATCTTAATACTGACATTTTACAACTATACCACGCCTTGAATTTCAAGTCAATAGTCCTATTGCAAAAAAAATGATCCCCTGCTTACTTTACAAATTCGAATGAACCTCTCACAGTTCCTCTACTCTTCTTTCACCGCTTTGAAGATTCGGTAGCCTTTATCCTTCGTCACTTCTTCCACTCGTGTAAACAACGATTCCAACTTCGCTTTCGCAGAAGGTGCTCCTTGTTTCTTTTGAATGACAATCCATAACGCTCCGCCTACCTTCAAATGGTCATACGCCTGCTCGAAAATCGTGTGAACCGTTTCTTTGCCAGCTCGAATCGGAGGATTAGTCAAGATTACGTCGAAATCCCGCTTCTTTACTTCAGTCAGTAGATTACTCTGCAATACAGTAACATTGGCAATGCCATTCCCTTTGGCATTTTCTTTGGAAAGCTCAACCGCTCTTTCATTGATATCGATCATGGTGACATGCCCATCCGGTACAAGTTTTGCTGCTGTAAGCCCGATTGGCCCGTAACCACATCCCACATCGAGAACATGAGCGCCTGACGGCAGTTCCATCGCATCTATTAACACTCTGCTGCCATAATCGATTCCATTCTTGGAAAAAACACCAGCATCCGTCACAAGTCGCAGACTTATTCCGCGAAGTACCGCTTCCGCAGCCTTGCGATCATGTGCCACTTGTGGTTTGTCCGAATAATAATGATTGGACATGCCCTCACTCACTTTCCATAGTTACATTTACAGCAACAAACCCCTTGATATAAGTCAAGGGGTTTGTTGTTTTGTTCATTCAGCTTGGATAAGCTAAATTATTTAACTTCGATTGTAGCGCCAGCTTCTTCAAGCTTAGCTTTGATTGTTTCTGCTTCTTCTTTAGAAACTTTTTCTTTCAATGCTTTTGGAGCGTTGTCAACTACTTCTTTAGCTTCTTTCAAGCCAAGACCAGTGATTTCACGAACCGCTTTGATAACGTTGATTTTGGAAGCGCCAGCGCTTGCCAAGATTACGTCGAACTCGGATTGCTCAGCTTCAGCCGCAGCCGCGCCGCCACCTACAGCAGCTACTGGAGCTGCAGCAGTTACGCCGAATTCTTCTTCGATTGCTTTAACAAGATCGTTCAGTTCCAGTACAGTCATGCCTTTGATTGCTTCCAAGATTTGCTCTTTACTCATGATTGAACCTCCATATATAATTTTATTTTTTTGTATTTCATTACTGCTAGGCAGTATTCAGATCAAGTAGCTTACGCGCCTTGTTCTTCTTTGTCTGCAACAGCTTTAACCGCAAGCGCGAAGTTGCGCACTGGCGCTTGAAGCACGCTGAGGAGCATGGAGAGGAGACCTTCGCGTGATGGCAGTTCTGCCAACGCTTTAACTTCTTCTTCTCCAATTACGCGACCTTCTACGACAGCACCTTTCAATTTCAGTGCATCGTTCTTTTTCGCGAAGTCGTTCAGAATTTTGGCTGGAGCTACAGCATCTTCTCCGCTGAATGCAATCGCAGTAGGACCTGTCAGAACGCTATCGAGTTCTGTCAATTCTGCTGCTGCAGTTGCACGGCGAAGCAATGTGTTTTTCAGCACTTGGAATTCGATTCCGGCTTCACGAAGCTGCTTGCGCAGTTCAGTAGCTTGGGCAACGTTCAATCCGCGGTAGTCAACAACAACTGTTGTCACGCTTTCGCGCAATTTTGCTGTTACAACATCAACGGACTCTTGTTTTGCTTGAATCACTTTTGCGTTTGCCAATCTGTACACCTCCTGATCAAATTTATCCCATTAAGAAAAGCCTCCGTAGAATCACGAAGGCTTGATATATACTCGCATCCGATTTGCATCGTTCAAGTTGTATAATCACACCTCGGTAGGAAATTAAGCCATATGGCACCTACTGTCTACGGCAAGCATATTCAAATGTCAACGGTCAGTCACTCGGACTCACAACTTTTATAGAATATCAGAACAGGGCGAACCTGTCAAGAATATTTTATCTAAAAGCTGCTGCGTTCACGCGTGCACCAGGGCCCATCGTAGAAGAAAGACTTACGTTCTTCAGATAAACACCTTTAGCTGCCGCCGGTTTAGCACGGTTCAGAGCATCCATGAGAGCTTTGAGGTTCTCATTCAATTGCTCGGAAGAGAAAGAAGCTTTACCGATCGGTGCATGAATTTGACCTGCACGATCCAGACGATATTCGATTTTACCGGCTTTGATTTCTTGAACAGCCTTAGTTACATCGAAAGTTACCGTTCCGGCTTTAGGGTTAGGCATCAGACCTTTACCGCCGAGCAGACGGCCCAATTTACCTACTTCACTCATCATATCCGGTGTCGCTACGCAGACGTCGAATTCGAACCAGCCTTGTTGGATTTTGTTGATCATGTCTGCATCACCAACATAGTCCGCGCCAGCCGCTTCCGCTTCTTTCGCTTTGTCACCTTTTGCAAATACCAATACGCGTTGTGTTTTACCTGTACCGTGTGGCAAGACAACAACACCACGTACTGCCTGGTCTTGCTTACGAGGGTCTACGCCCAAACGAACTGCTGCTTCGATAGTTTCATCGAATTTTGCAGTAGCTGCCTTTTTCACAAGCTCTACAGCTTCTGAAGGCTCGTAAGTTGCTTCGCTGTCGATCAGCTTAGCAGCTTCCAGGTATTTTTTACCGTGTTTAGCCATGTTATATTCCTCCTTTGTGGTTTTAGCGGATATACCTCCCACATTGACCGGCCGCGAATCGGCCGGCTTTACGAAGCCATGTTTCGTGTGAAAATTAGTCTTCGATGGTGATACCCATGCTGCGGGCAGTACCTTCAACCATACGCATTGCGGACTCAACGTCAGCAGCATTCAGGTCAGGCATTTTTGTTTCCGCGATTTGACGTACCGCGTCACGTTTAACGGTAGCAACTTTTTTCTTGTTCGGCTCGCCGGATCCTTTTTCAACTTTAGCTGCCACTTTCAACAGAACTGCTGCAGGTGGAGTTTTAGTGATGAATGTAAAGGAACGGTCCTCGAATACAGAAATCTCAACTGGAATGATCAATCCTGCTTGGTCAGCTGTACGAGCGTTGAATTCTTTACAGAATGCCATGATGTTGACACCTGCTTGACCCAATGCCGGACCTACTGGTGGTGCTGGATTTGCTTTACCTGCTGGAATCTGCAGTTTTACCATTTTGATTACCTTTTTTGCCATGATAGACACCTCCTTGCAAAATAGTGGTTAACGGGCCTCACAGCCCTCCCACAAGAAACTTGAAGAAACTATATCTTCTCCACTTGGGTGTATTCCAACTCAAGCGGTGTTTCCCGTCCAAACATGTTAACATGTACCTTGAGCTTGCTCTTGTCTACCAAAATCTCTTCCACGGAGCCCACAAAATTCGCAAAAGGACCGACTTTAATACGTACGGATTCCTTAATATCGAATTCAATTTTAGGCTTAGGTTCAACCATACCCATGTGCTTCAGAATTTGTTCCACTTCTTCTGGCAACAAGGCTGTTGGTTTGGAACCGGAACCTGTCGAACCGACAAAGCCGGTAACACCTGGTGTATTGCGAACAACATACCAAGAATCATCCGTCTGAACCATTTCGACCAAGACATAACCGGGGTAAACTTTACGCATAACGGTCTTTTTCTTACCGTCTTTGTTTACCACTTCTTCTTCCATCGGAACAAGAACGCGGAAAATCTTGTCTTCCATGCCCATGGACTCTACGCGTTTTTCCAAATTGGCTTTGACCTTATTTTCATACCCTGAATAGGTATGAACGACGTACCATCTTTTTTCCATATCAAGCCACCTGGGACCCTTCTTAAATAATCGCTTCGATCACAGCGGAGATGCCGATATCTACGACCCAAAAAAACAGCGTCATAACCACAACAGTACCAAGTACAATTAACGTGTAGTTCGTCAGCTCTTTACGATTAGGCCAGCGAACCTTTTTAAGTTCAGCCCAGCTTTCAGAGAAAAAGGAAATCAGAGATTTGAAACTACGTTTCACGCCGACTACACCTCCAAAAAACTATCTGGTTTCGCGATGAGAAGTCTGCTCGTTACAAAACTTGCAAAATTTCTTCATCTCCATGCGGTCGGGGTGATTACGCTTGTTTTTTGTCGTAGTGTAATTTCTTTGTTTGCAGTTCGTACAAGCCAAAGTAATAATTACCCGCATGATGTACACCTCCCGAAGACTTCCACATTGAAGCAGAGTCTCTAAATTGATCCTGAAAAAAAAGCCGTAAAATAGGCCTACCTAAAACACTTTATCACAAGGGTATAAGCATGTCAACGAAAGAATAACCTTTCGTCGATGGGTATTAATTCCGCAGGAAACGTAACGTATCTCTCATCTCTGATTTTTTCACTGCTCCAGTATGAACCGAGCGATTACTAGTATTTATCAAACCTTGACAATATAAACTACAGACAATAAAAAAAGACTCAAACACCGAGCCTTTTTCATCAACGACAACAACCTTTGTTCAATTATCTCGAACTTCCAGGTACTTTTCAAGTTTGCGTTTTACACGCTGCAATGCATTATCGATAGACTTTACATGACGATCCAAATCCACTGCAATCTCTTGATAAGATCTCCCGTCTAGGTACAACATCAGTACTTTACGTTCCAGGTCACTCAAAATCTCGGACATTTTATCTTCCAGGCCTACAAACTCTTCCTGGTTAATAATCAACTCTTCCGGATCACTGACCTGAGTTCCACAAATCACATCGAGTAACGTACGATCAGACTCTTCATCATAAATGGGCTTGTCCAGAGATACATAAGAATTAAGCGGAATATGCTTCTGACGTGTGGCTGTCTTGATCGCCGTAATGATCTGTCTTGTAATGCACAGTTCGGCAAATGCCTTGAACGAAGCAAGCTTGTCCCCTTTGAAATCACGAATGGATTTGTAAAGGCCAATCATTCCTTCTTGAATAATATCTTCCCGGTCAGCTCCGATCAAAAAATAAGATCTTGCCTTGGCGCGTACAAAGTTGCGATACTTGTTGATCAAAAACTCCAGCGCTTCGCTTTCGCCTTCACGGACCGCTTCGACAATGTCTTCGTCACTTTGGTAATCATACTTGGATAACATGATATCTTTGAGGTCGACACTCACAGACAATCCCTCCGGCTGCAACGCAAGGTACCCCGTTACTCTACTCTATGAAATATACGATCAGTATATATGATGGTACCTCCCACCGTCAACCACGGCATCCCTAAAAAAGAACAGCTATAACATAATTGTCAATAGTTTCAATATTGAAAAATTTGTAAGAAATCCGCTGTCAGCCTCGTCTCCAGCGTTCAAATTGCTGTAAAACATCCGGGCTTAATTTGCCCCCAATTGTATTCCGTGTTGACCTTGCCTGATCCTCTGCAAGCCGTTGTTGCAATTCCTTTTCATTTTGTTCCACTTCAATCAGCAGCTCTCTGGCAGATACGCGCAACGCTCCCTGTCCAAAGATGACATGTTGCTCTACCATATCGCTGGTTGCTACATAGATTTGGCGTCTTCGCATGCTTAGTTCCCGAACGAGTCTCTCGATACATTCGTCTGCCGTCTCTTTTTCCTTTGTAAAATGAACTTCAACTTTGCTCTGTGTAAAGGATTTACCGAGTCCTGGCACAAGGTAGGCGTCAAACACAACAATGACTCGACGGCCGGAGAAAGCCTGATAGTCCGCAAGCCGAAAGAGGAGCCTGTTCCGCGCCTCTTCCAATTCGTTTTCGGCTATTTTGGATAATTCAGGCCAGCCGCCAATCATGTTATACCCGTCTACAAGAAGCACATCACGGGAATCAGCCATATCATCTATTCCTGCTCTTGGCGAGCACGAAGCACCTCATACATAACAACACCAGCTGCCACAGAGGCATTCAGGGAATTAATCTGACCTTGCATAGGCAATTTGACCAGAACATCGCATTTCTCACGAATAAGACGTCCCATACCTTTATTTTCATTCCCGATGACAAGTGCAACCGGTCCTGTGAATACTCCATTGCCAAACACGCCTTCACGCGCAGTAACATCTGTACCAACAACCCATACGCCTTCTTCTTTCAACCGATCAATCGTTTGTGCCAGATTGCTTACACGAGCGACTGGAACATACTCTGCTGCACCTGCTGATGTCTTAGACACTGTTGCAGTTACAGCCGCTGAGCGCCGTTTAGGAACAATAACGCCGTGAGCTCCTGTGCAGTCCGCTGTACGCAAGATAGAACCCAGATTATGAGGGTCTTCAATCTCATCCAGCAAAATTAAAAACGGATGTTCATTTTTAGATTTGGCCGCTTCCAAAATATCTTCAACCTCAGCATAGGCATAAGGCGCTGCCTGCGCAACTACACCTTGATGTTGAATACCAGGAACCGTCTGGTCCAACTTGCGCTTGTCCACATGCTGAATGACAATCCCCTGTTTTTTGGCTTCCGCAATAATTGGTTGCGTCAAATGTTTCTGAGCCGTATCAGCAATCCATATTTTATTAATGGTCCGGCCTGATCGTAACGCCTCCGTTACGGAGTGTTTACCGGCAATCCATTCTTCTTCCATCCTCATTCGTTCCTCTCTGTATTGCTTGTTATATATTTCAACCCTGAAGCTATTTTGACGCGGATGCAGATGCTTGCTCCGCCAGCTCAATACCCAGCCCGATCAGTTGAATCATGCGATCATTCTGACTACTGCTATACAGATAACCGATCAGACATTCAAACGCCGTTGCATGTCTATACTCCAGCACATCTGCATTTTTGGGAACACTGCCCGATTTGGCATTCCGACCTTGCCGCACAACATCTTGCTCTTCTTCTGTCAGTTCAGCCTCAATACTTGTCAGTATGCGGCTTTGTGCTTTGGCAGATACCAGTTTGGTTGCACTGCGGTGCAGATGGTTAGGACGCATGTTCGCTTTGGATAACAGATACTGTCTCACGGCAACCTCATATACCGCATCACCGATGTAAGCCAGTGCGATTGGCGGAATCAATCGTGCAGGCCTGGAGGGTGGATAAGGAAACCATCCCCCCTCAAGTTCATTAACCTGATTATTAGTCACCACTTGCTTGGCCTGTTCATTCCGCTCGACAGAACCAGACAAAACATTCTCTTTTTCTCCACTCATTTGCGCCGCCATCTCATTCCCTGTGCGGTATCTTCCAGCAGAATCCCTTGAGCAGATAGTTCATCACGAATTTCATCCGCACGAGCCCAGTTTTTAGACTTACGTGCTTCCACTCGATCCTGAATCAAGCGTTCAATGTCCTCATCCAGAAGCTCTGGTTCAACATCCGTGTAGATTCGAAGCACAGCATTGAGTTCTCCGAACAGTTCAAGTAGTGCATGAATTTCAGCGGCATTGACCACATCTTGTTGCAACAACTGGTTCGCTTCCGCAGCCCACTCAAACAACGCCGTGATTGCATCCGGTGTATTAAAATCATCCTGCATTTTTTCATGATATTGTTGTCGAATCCGGTCTAGTTTTACTGAAAATTCAGGTGTAACCTCCTGATTAACAGACACAGCTCCCAGGCGATGTCTCAGGTTACCTACTGCATTCGCAATTCGATCCACACTGTTTTGCGCCTGTTCCATCGTATCTTCTGTAAAATTGAGCGGGTTACGATAGTGGGTGGACAACATAAAGTAACGAATCGCTTCACGTTTGTACTGATTACGCAGGTCTTTTACCAGAACACCGTTACCGAGAGATTTCGACATTTTTTCGTTATCAATACGAATAAAACCGTTATGCATCCAGTAATTCGCCAAAGGTGCGCCTGTGATTGCCTCGGACTGTGCGCATTCGCATTCATGGTGAGGGAACTGCAAATCCTGTCCACCGCCGTGAATATCTAGCGTGTCACCAAGGTATTCTCTTGCCATAGCAGAGCACTCGATATGCCATCCAGGACGACCATCTCCCCATGGGCTAGACCAGAAGATCTCACCTGGTTTGGCTGCTTTCCAGAGCACAAAGTCTTCCGGGTGTTCCTTCCGTTCATCTACACCGATCCGAATACCGAACTGCAACTCCTGCAGGTTTTGTTTCGACAATTGACCGTATTTTTCGAACTTTCCTGTTCGATAATATACGTCACCGCCATTTTCATATGCGAAACCTTTTTCAACCAGTTCACGGATAAAATCGATAATAAGCGGCATATTCTCCGTTACCCGTGGATTACTGCTCGCTTTAGGAATACCAAGTCCCTCCAGATCGGCATAATACGCGGCAATAAATGTTTCAGCCACATGCGGAACGTCGGTACCCAGCTGCTCTGCTTTGCGAATGAGTTTGTCATCGACATCGGTGAAGTTCACGACATAATTCACTTCATGTCCGATCTGCTCCAGATATCCACGAACCGTGTCGAAAAAGATCACCGGACGTGCATTGCCGATATGAATGTAGTCATAGACGGTTGGCCCGCATACATACATTTTCACTTTGCCAGGCTCTTGTGGAACAAACTCCTCTTTGGTGCGACTCATCGTATTATAAATCTGAAGTGTCATAGTCACTTTTCCTTTCATTCTAAACTACTTTTACTTGATTCCATGGTTTATGTTGATCGATGGAGTTATGTGCATTTCTCCGATTCTCGTGTATTTTGCAAAGTTCGCACTTCTTCCTGCAGCCGTTCAATCTCGCGCTGCATGCTGCGCAGAGAGTCAATAACTGGATCGGGCAATTGTTGATTAAGACGATCCACTCTACGTCCATCCTGTTTGACGATTCTACCTGGAATGCCCACCACCGTGCTATTGGCAGGAACTTCTTTCAGCACAACGGAGTTTGCTCCGATGTTGCTTTGATCCCCAACACGAAATGATCCCAACACCTTTGCGCCAGATGAGATAACCACATTATTACCAATCGTGGGATGTCTCTTTCCTTTTTCTTTCCCCGTTCCCCCAAGAGTTACTCCCTGATAGATCACGACATCGTCACCAATCTCACAGGTTTCTCCAATTACAACGCCCATACCGTGGTCAATGAACAAACGTTCTCCAATCGTAGCTCCAGGATGAATCTCTATCCCTGTCATAAACCGGCTAACCTGTGATACGAACCGGGCGAGCGAGTACCATCTTCGTTTGTACAGATTGTGAGCAAATCGATGGGCCCATATGGCATGCAGCCCTGAATACGTAAATACGACTTCAAACCAACTCCGGGCGGCCGGATCATTTTCAAAGACCGTCTGGATATCGGATCTGATCTTTTTGAACATGCTCGTTCCCCTCTTGTTCCGGTTCTCGTCCTCCGGGTTCGCCGGACGGCGTGTTCCTTGGTAGTATACTTGCGCACTCGCTAGACAAAAAACGCCCCTGCAGCACGAAGCTGCAGAGGCGTTAGTCGCGGTCCCACTCTGCTTGGCTCATTCCTCTTCTTGAATAAATGGAATGGGCCCTCTGGCGGCTCGGTAACGGGAACCAGTCGTCGCCATCTATCCTGACGTTTTCCTCTATCCAATGAATAGAAGCGGGGCCGGATTCGACGGTGCAGCTCACGGGTGCATTTCAGACTGCTGGACAGTGGATGACTCGCAGCCACCACTCGCTGAGCAGATGTAATCTCTGTTCACGCGCGGGGCCATCCTCTCTGGATCTGTCCGGATCAGCTTACTTCTCCCGGTCTTTGCTGTTCTATATGAACGTATTATGACAATTCAACCTTGTGTTGCTATTATAGCGAAAAGCCTTCGCACTGACAACCAGCAGAATTGAATGGCATCAGTTGAACAATGAATACTTACACTCGTGCCAGCAAACGCTCGATGACAGTGTCACGACCCAGCAACACGATAGTCTGATTGAGATCACGTCCATGGGTCTGTCCAGTCAAAGCAACGCGGATTGGCATAAAGAGCTGTTTACCCTTGAAGCCTGTTTCCTTCTGCACTTCCTTGATCAAAGCAGCCATTTTGCTTGGCGTGAATTCATCACTTGCCTGTACTTTATCTGCAAATGCCTTCAGCACAGTTGGAACCTGCTCTTCAGCAAGTACCGCAGCGCCTTCACTTTCCAGTTCAACTTCGGAACGGAAGAACACTTCGGACAGTTCCACGATATCGGATGCCGCATTCATCTGCTCCTGATAGAGATGTACGAGCGTATATGCCCACTCTTTTTGTTCAGATGACAGCTCCGCAGGTAGACGTCCTGCTTTTTGCAGATGCGGAATAGCCATCTCGGCAATTCGTGCAGGGTCCGCATTTTTGATGTAATGGTTATTCAAGTGCGCCAGCTTTTGTGTATCGAATACGGCCGGGCTCTTGGATAGACGCTTCGTATCAAAGATGGAGATCAACTGCTCTTGTGAGAAGATTTCTTCCTCTCCTTCTGGCGACCAGCCAAGCAGGGAGATGAAGTTAAACATCGCTTCTGGCAGATAGCCAAGCTGATCATATTGCTCAATAAACTGAATTACGGATTCATCGCGTTTACTCAGTTTTTTGTGGTTTTCGTTCACGATCAGCGTCATATGACCGAATTGCGGCGGCTCCCAGCCAAGCGCTTCATAGATCATCAGCTGTCGTGGTGTATTGGAGATATGATCTTCCCCGCGTAGGACGTGGGAGATCTTCATCAAGTGATCGTCCACGGCAACGGCATAGTTGTACGTGGGAATGCCATCTTTTTTCACAATGACAAAGTCGCCTGATTCCTTGCTGTTGAACGAGATTGTGCCTTTAACCATGTCGTTGAATGTGTATGTGCGATCTGCCGGTACTCGGAAACGAATGCTCGCCACGCGGCCTTCCGCTTCAAATGCCTCGATCTGCTCTGGTGTCAGGTCACGGTGTTTGCCGGAGTAACGCGGGGTCTCTCCACGAGCCGACTGCTCCTCGCGCTCCTGTTCGAGTTCTTCTTCCGTGCAGTAGCAACGATAAGCCAGACCTTTGTCCAGCAGTTCCTGCGTATATTTGCGATACAGATCCAGACGTTCCGTCTGACGGTACGGCCCGTATTCTCCGCCTACATCAATACTCTCATCCCACTCGATGCCGAGCCATTTCAAGTATTTCAGCTGGCTTTCTTCTCCGCCCGCAATGTTTCGCTTCACGTCCGTATCTTCGATACGAATGATAAATTTCCCGTTATTATGTTTGGCATACAAGTAGTTAAACAGCGCCGTACGAGCGTTCCCGATATGCAGGTGTCCCGTTGGGCTTGGTGCGTAGCGCACCCGAATTTCTGTGCTCATATGATTCCCTCCGTCTCTAATTGATTGATGATATCACACACGTACCAGGCATACAACGGATTGAGCGGCAATTCCCTCTCCTCGTCCAGGGAAACCTAATTGCTCGGTTGTTGTTGCCTTCACATTCACTTGTGCCACATCCGCTTCCAGCGCTTTAGCAATGACTTCCGCCATCTGCGGGATATACGGTGCCATCTTTGGCTTCTGGGCAATAATCGTTGAATCAATATTCCCAAGCTTATAGCCGCGATCCTTCACGAGTTGCCATACATGCTCTAGTAGTTTCAAGCTGTCTGCATCCTTGAATTCCGGATCAGTGTCCGGGAAATGCTTGCCGATATCCCCAAGTGCCAGCGCGCCAAGAATAGCATCGCTGATTGCGTGCAACAGCACATCTGCGTCCGAGTGACCCAGTAGCCCCTTTTCATAAGGAATGGTTACCCCGCCAATAATACACGGTCTACCTTCCACCAATTGGTGCACGTCAAACCCTTGTCCTACACGTATCATCGCTTCTTCTCTCCCTCAAGCCAAAACGCGGCATACTGTAAATCTTCCGGTGTTGTTAGTTTGATGTTGGTATAACTGCCTTCCACAACCTTAACTGACATTCCCTGGCGCTCAGCCAGCATGGCATCATCCGTCCCCAGAAACCCGTCACGTTCGGCGGATTCGTAAGCCTCCAGCAGGGAAGAAAGACGAAAAGCCTGCGGGGTTTGAATGCTCCACAGACTGCTGCGATCCGGCGTCGCTGTAACGATACCTTCCGCATTTACTTGTTTGATCGTATCCTTCACAGGCACAGCCAGCACAGCACCTTCGCCTGATTCGGCGGCAGCCATACATTCTCTAATCTGCTCACGGGTCACAAATGGACGCACCCCGTCGTGAACGAGAACCCCATCGGTGCTGAGCGCCCGAAGGCCTTCATGAACCGAATGTTGTCTCTCTTTCCCTCCGGGGATCACGCGGACACGCGTTTCCAGTTGGTATTCTTTTACCCATTCCAGGCATCGTTCAACATCTGCAACACCTGTAACCAGAATCATCTCACGAATCTCGTCCAGAGCCGCAAATACTTCAAGCGTATGTATGAAAACGGGCTTGTCCTGCAGCAGCAAAAACTGTTTGCTCTCGGTCGTTCCCATTCGGGTTCCCCGGCCTGCCGCCACAATGACAACGCCCCACCCTTTATCCATGCCGCAATCCCTGCCTTGTCTGTCAGTTTATCGCCGGGCGACAATTCATATCTCTTTCGATATCCATCATCGTACAACGATACACTACCCATCATACCGCTTTTATTGGGCTTTTTCCAACAGTTTCGGCTTGGCAAAAATCATTCGTCCCGCAGACGTCTGCAGCACGCTGGTCACCAGAACTTCCATCATCATGCCGATATACTCACGTCCACCTTCCACCACGATCATCGTTCCATCATCCAAATAGGCTACGCCTTGGCCATGCTCCTTGCCGTCTTTGATAATCTGCACCATAATTTCTTCACCTGGCAGCACAACCGGTTTCACCGCATTCGCGAGATCATTGATGTTCAGTACGGATACTCCTTGGAGTTCACAGACTTTATTCAGGTTGAAGTCGTTGGTTACGACTTTCCCTTGTAATACTTTGGCAAGCTTCACCAGTTTGCTGTCCACCTCGGAAATTTCCTCGAAATCGCCTTCGTAGATCAATACCTGTACATCAAGCTCCTTCTGGATTTTGTTCAAAATGTCCAGCCCACGGCGCCCGCGGTTGCGTTTAAGCAGATCCGATGAGTCTGCAATATGTTGCAGCTCTTCCAGTACAAATTCCGGGATAACAATCGTGCCCTCGATGAACCCGGTTTTGCAGATATCCGCGATCCTGCCGTCAATAATGACGCTGGTGTCCAAAATTTTATGTTCTTCCATTCTTCGCTCTTCTTCAGGCTCTGGGTGCCCCCATCGTCCTGACTTCCAGAATGCCGCCAGATCGTCTTTCTTTGCCATAGCCAGGCTATAACCCGAATATGCAGCGATCACCGTGAGAGCCACTTGCAGCACCTCTCCTGCGGTTCCGAGCCAAGCCAGGCAAGGATACATCAGTAAGGCTACGAGCAGTCCAGCCACGATGCCTGCCGCGCCAGCAGCGAGCTCGTTCATGGGTATCCTGGCTAAAGAATCGATACCACTGTTTAATCTGTTGGCCATCATTGTGCCACCGATCGTGCATACGGACATAAAAAGTACTGCTCCCAGCAGTGTTGATACACCCGCACCCAGCAGTCCCGCTGATTGAATCCATTCAGCCATCCAAGGAATGGACTTGCCTGCCAGATGATAAGCCGTGTACCCGAACCATGCGCCGCACAATCCAGTAAAAGTTAAAATGCCTTTTCTCCACATGAGTTCCTGCACCTCCTCAAGTCATTCTTCATTTTCATATCCAGTATGATCCAATTATCGAAAACCTAATCGCGTCAGCATGAAGTTTTTGGAAATGTTGTGCTCATCAGTTGAAAGTGAGACTTTTATTGGCATATAATGAATTCAATTCATATCCCGAGGTGAGTGGCAAAATGAGTACGCTAAGTTTACAGGCTTTTCAGGATCAAGTTTCCGAACTGTTGCTGCGCCATCGCAGCCTGATTGATGTACTGTCCAAAACGGGACAAGCCGGAGCCTCTGTTAACCGCGCTGTGTCCAAAGCCATTACCGAATGCGGCTGTATTGAGCTGCACGCCACCAAACAGAAATATGCCCCCGAGAGTGATATTTCTCAAGCCAAGGGCCTGCTGGAAACGCATGTGGAAGGTGAATTGTGTGAGAATTGCAAAGAGGTGATCAGCTCCGAATTGGGGCGGAACCTGTTCTATATGTCTGCACTCTGCAATCTGCTGGACATCAACATGGAAGAGGTCGTGAATCACGAATCACAGAAATGTTCGACGCTTGGGATGTTTAATCTGTCTTAGCTAATCCGTCCCCGCTACTTCGTCATATATCAAAGAATACAAGCAAAAAGCACGTACACTCCTTGTTAGGAAATGTACGTGCTTTTTTTGAACTCATAGGGACCTTAGAGTTTGCCGAGTGGTTGGTACTTACGTACCCTACCATTCTAGTTGTCAGAAGATCGCGATGATTTCTTGTCCTTGCGTTTCTTAGCACGATTGCGAGAAGCTGCCGTTCTTACACTGTATCTCATGCCATATAGGGCATATAACACCAGCGGAATAAAAATCAGCTTGGAGAGTTGATCCGGGAATAAAACAGCCAGTGCAACCGCAAGTAACACAACCCACGGAGCGATCCAGATCGCCTTGCGGGGTAGTCCGACTTTTTTGAAATTGGGATATTTCAGTGAGCTGACCATCAGATAAGACAACAGCAACGTAGCAATCATCATGCTAATGGGTCCGATATCCTTGTGAAACAGGGACAGCGTAGCCAATACACCGCCTGCAGCGGGAATGGGCAAGCCTGTGAAATACCCCGGAATGCCCGGGCGCACGTTAAATCTCGCCAAACGAATCGCACCACAGATCGGAAAAGCCGCCGTTGCAATCCAGGCAAAGATCGGCATGGAATCCTGAAAAGACACCATGAAAATAATCAACGCAGGCGCCGCACCAAATGAAACCATATCCGATAGGGAATCAAGCTCCTTGCCGAATTCACTTTGTGCATTCAGTGCTCTGGCCACCCGTCCATCCAGACCGTCGAGCAGCATCGCAACGATAACCATAATCGCGGCCGAGCTATACTTTCCGTTGATTGCCAGCAAAATGGCCAGCATACCCAGAAACAGATTACCTAAGGTAAAAAGATTTGGAATGAATCTGGTTAACATGTTGTTTCACCTCATCCATAAAAAGCCGTTATAAGCGATCTCTACATCTGTCTGTCAATAAACATCTGCTCTTGCAGACGTTTGAGACCTTCCTTGATGGTACGGGCACGAACCTCGCCAATGCCGTCCACTTCATCGAGTTCTTCAATCGTTGCCATGATGACATGAGGTAATTGCTCAAATTGATCTACCAAGTTATGAATAATTACATTAGGCAGACGAGGGATCTTATTTAATACCCGATATCCGCGCGGGGCAACCGAATCTTCAGAAGTTGCCGCAGATGAAGGATAGCCAAGCAACCGTACAATATGATGTGCATCAAGCAACTCATCGTCCGACAATCTTTTTAATCCCACGATAATTTCGCGAATCTTGTCATCGCTGTCATCACGAGCATAGTCTTTATACAGCAACCATGCTTCTTCCTCTGTAGTACCCACGAGCTCTTCCATTTGCATCGAAATGAGCCTTCCTTCATTACCTAGCTCATCGATATAACGTTCAATCTCGGTTTTGATCCGCAGTACCATTTCCGTGCGCTGAATAACATTAACCACCTCGGGAATCGTAACGAGTTCCTCGAATTCGGAAGCACTCAGATTCGTAAGGGATTGCTTGAGCACCGCTTTATACTTTTCGAGCGTTTGAATCGCCTGATTGGCTTTGGTCAAAATCACCCCGATTTCCTTAAGCGAATATCGAAGTGTTCCCTGGTACAGGGTAATAATATTCCGGCGCTGTGAGATGGAAACAACTAACTTACCCGTTTGTTTTGCCACTCGCTCTGCTGTCCGGTGACGAATGCCCGTCTCTGAGGAAGAGATGGATGAGTCCGGAATCAGCTGTGTGTTGGCATACAAAATCCGCTTCAAATCCTCACTCAGAATAATGGCTCCGTCCATTTTGGCAAGCTCATACAGGTAGTTCGGGGAGAAATCACAGTTAATCGAAAATCCCCCATCCACCACTTCCATTACTTCAGGGCTGTATCCTACAACAAGCAGTGCGCCCGTCTTGGCGCGTAGCACATTTTCCAGACCTTCGCGGAAAGGTGTACCTGGTGCGATCAGCCTTAACAAATCATTCATATTGTCCAGTTGGCTTGAATCCTTCATCTTGTTATGCCCCCTAATCTAAAGCAACCGCTAGTGCATCTGCCACGGTATTCACACCGATCAGTTGTATCCCGCGAGGATGTTTCCAGCCCTTTAAGCTTTTTTCTGGTAAAATAACTCGTTTGAAGCCCAGCTTCGCAGCTTCTTTCACACGTTGTTCTGCCCTGGATACGGCACGAACTTCACCGGTCAGGCCAATCTCGCCAAAAATGACATCATCCGGCTTGGTTGGCACATCTCTCAAGCTGGAGGCAATGCTAACTGCCACAGCCAGATCGACCGCTGGCTCATCCAGCCTCACCCCACCAGCCACGTTCAGATAGGCATCCTGTGTCTGCAGGAACATACCCATGCGTTTTTCAAGCACCGCTATAATTAGATTTAATCGATGATGGTCGATACCTGTTGCCATCCGCCTAGGAGAAGGGAAGTGGGTCGTGGAAATCAAAGCCTGTAATTCTACAAGCATCGGACGTGTGCCTTCCATACTCGCCACAACGGTAGATCCAGCTACCCCTAGTGGACGTTCAGATAAAAATAACTCGGAGGGATTACCGACTTCACGAAGGCCATCTTCCCCCATTTCAAATATGCCAATCTCGTTAGTAGAACCGAAACGGTTCTTCACCGCACGAAGGAGACGATACGTATGATGCCGCTCTCCTTCGAAATAAAGCACACAGTCCACCATATGCTCCAGCATACGCGGACCAGCAATGGCACCTTCTTTGGTAACATGCCCTACAAGAACCGTTGCAATGCCTCGGCCTTTCGCAATCCGCATGAATCTGGACGTACATTCCCTTACCTGTGCTACACTTCCTGGTGCGCTGGTAACTTCGGGCAGATATACGGTCTGAATGGAATCGATGACAAGAAAATGCGGCTGGATCTGATCCACCGCTTCCTCAACCCGCTCCATATTGGTTTCACAGAGCACATACAGCTCCGGCGAGAGTGCACCGAGACGGTCTGCGCGCAGCTTCGTCTGCTTTACGGATTCTTCTCCAGACACATATAACACGCGTAGCCCCGAGTGGGTCAGCGCATGAGAAGTCTGTAACATCAACGTTGATTTTCCAATCCCCGGGTCGCCCCCCACCAGAACAAGCGAACCTGGCACAATGCCGCCGCCCAATACACGGTTCAGTTCACCGATTCCAGTCTGTACACGCGGCTCCTGACCGCTATCTATATCTATGATAGGAAGCGGTTTATCTTTACTGTCAAACAGAGGAGAATTTCTTCCTTGTGTTTTGACTACCGTTTCAGTTTCTTCTATCATCGAATTCCAGGACTGACAGCCAGGACATTTCCCGTACCATTTGGGGGCTTCATAGCCGCATTCCGTACATTGAAACTTGGTTTTTACTTTGGCCACTTCAGCACTCCTATTGATTTTTTTATTTTATAGCAGCATTTTGCATTATTCGACAAAATTTACTCGTTGCCCTGACATACAGGGATACTAAAAGTTTACCATTGTTTGAGATTTTTCGTAAAGGATTATCGCAAACTTTACACATGTTCCTCATCAATATCGCTTCATCTCAATCAAATCTTCACACATCCCTTTATATATTCGTACATACGAAAAAAACCTCCCCGGCCAAAGCCAGGGAGGTTCTATATATGCGGCTAGCTGAATTCATTCAGCCACATACGTCATATTTATTTTGTTTCAATTTCCTCATTGGTTGGAACTGCTACTTCCTTTTTCGTTACAGACAATGCACCATTCTCTTCGTCGATGAGTAAGGAATCCCCTTTAGTCACATTACCTGTAAGCAACTCTTCAGACAATTTGTCTTCAATGTGCTTCTGGATCGCCCGGCGAAGTGGGCGTGCACCGTAAGCAGGATCAAAGCCAGCTTTCGCCAAGAAGGCCTTAGCGTTATCTGTGAGCTCAAAATCCACCTCGTACTCATTAAGACGTTTACGTAGGTCCTCACTCATAAGAGTAACAATCTCAGCAATGTGTTTCTCTTCGAGCGAATGGAATACGATGATTTCATCGATCCGGTTCAAGAACTCAGGACGGAAGCTTTTCTTCAGCTCATCCATCACTTTGCCCTTCATATTATCGTAATCTGCACCTGCATCCACAACAGCTGTGAATCCAAGAGTAGAATTACGTTTGATCGCTTCTGCACCCACGTTGGATGTGAGAATAATCAGTGTATTACGGAAGTCAACAACACGGCCTTTGGAATCCGTCAGACGACCATCTTCCAGCACTTGCAACAAGATGTTGAAAACTTCGGGGTGAGCTTTTTCCACTTCATCCAGCAGGACAACGGAGTACGGTTTGCGACGAACTTTCTCTGTCAACTGACCGCCTTCTTCGTATCCAACATAACCTGGAGGCGCTCCGACCAGTCGTGCTGTGGAGTGCTTCTCACCATACTCGGACATATCAATCCGGATTACAGCATTTTCATCACCAAACATCGCTTCAGCAAGTGCGCGAGCCAGCTCGGTTTTACCTACACCGGTAGGGCCGAGGAAGATGAATGAACCCATTGGGCGTTTCGGGTCTTTAAGTCCTGCACGTGCACGGCGAACAGCACGGCTAACCGATTTAACAGCCTCATCCTGACCGATTACACGTTCATGAAGAATGGACTCCAGATTCATCAGACGCTGTGTCTCTTCTTCTTTCAACTTGTTTACCGGAATTCCTGTCCAGTTGGCTACCACTTGAGCGATATCCTCTGGAGTGACTTCGGAATCGGTACGACCTTGTTTTTCTTTCCATTGATTTTTCGTTGTATCAAGCTCTTCACGGATTTTTTGTTCCGTATCACGCAGTGCCGCTGCCTTTTCGAACTCTTGACTCTGAACCGCGGCGTCTTTTTCCTTACGGATATCTTCCAGACGGCTCTCCAATTGTTTCAGGTTTGGCGGAATGGTATAGGAATTCAATCTTACTTTTGATCCTGCTTCATCGATCAAGTCGATCGCTTTATCCGGTAAGAAACGATCTGTAATATAACGATCCGACAATTTGACAGCTTGCACAATCGCTTCGTCCGTAATTTTCACACGGTGATGCGCTTCGTAACGATCACGCAGACCATGCAAAATTTGAATGGCTTCTTCCGGTGATGGTTGATCCACTGTAATCGGTTGGAAACGACGCTCTAGCGCAGCATCCTTCTCGATGTATTTGCGGTACTCATCCAGTGTCGTTGCACCGATGCACTGTAATTCTCCACGAGCAAGAGCCGGTTTCAAGATGTTCGATGCATCAATCGCGCCTTCTGCGCCACCTGCACCAATCAGTGTGTGCAACTCATCAATGAACAGGACAATGTTGCCCGCCTGACGAATCTCATCCATGATTTTTTTCAATCGATCCTCGAACTCACCACGATATTTGGTTCCAGCAACAACCGAACCCATATCCAGCGTCATTACACGTTTATCACGCAATGTTTCGGGAATTTCGTTTGCAATAATTTTCTGGGCAAGCCCCTCGGCAATCGCTGTTTTACCTACACCCGGTTCACCGATCAATACCGGGTTATTTTTGGTACGACGACTCAATACCTGAATCACACGCTCGATTTCCTTGCTACGGCCAATAACTGGGTCAAGGTTATTCTCTCTGGCATACGCCGTCAAATCACGAGCGAGGCTGTCCAGCGTTGGTGTGCTTACATTGGCAGGTGTGCCGTTGTGGCTGGAAACTGCTTCACTACTACCGAGCAATTGCAGTACTTGCTGACGTGCTTTGTTCAAGCTGATGCCAAGGTTATTGAGCACACGTGCCGCAACGCCTTCACCTTCACGGATCAATCCGAGAAGAATGTGTTCTGTTCCAACATAGGTGTGGCCGAGTTTACGCGCCTCATCCATCGACAATTCAATTACTTTTTTCGCACGTGGCGTATATGCAATGTTCGTAGGTTGCTCTTGGCCACGGCCAATCAGCGTTTCTACTTCATCCTGAATTTTTTCCAATCCGAGTCCCAGGCCGATCAGTGCTTTGGCAGCAATGCCTTCACCTTCACGAATGAGGCCGAGCAAAATATGCTCCGTACCGATGTTATTGTGACCGAGACGGACAGCTTCTTCCTGCGCGAGTGCGAGCACCTTTTGGGCCCGTTCCGTAAATCTTCCAAACATCATATCTCCTGCACCTCCATGGTTTTGGATAAAACGAGGGATTCCATTCTATTTGAATGCCCCTTCGTTATTCTTCATATCACTTTTGTTTGCAGCCATGCTGCGAATAAAATCATTGGTAGCTTCAGTCTAGATGGAAGCTTATTATATAAAAGCCGCAGATGCGGCATGAAACCCATATTAACGCTTAAAGGAAGGTTTAACCAGAACTTTTAGCTGCATTGATCGTATCACGAATTAACTGAGCACGGTAGATGTCGCGCTCATCTGTACGCATATCCCCAAATGTTTTTTGTAAAAACCCTGGCTGAGTCATTACATTCAACTCATTCATCACTGGAATCGATAATCCTTCCAACAAACCAAGATCTACGCCGAGCCGCACATCCGACAAACGTTGCGCTGCTTCCTTCGTATCTACAATCGCTGCATGAGACAAAATCCCGTAGGAACGCATCACTCGATCCGTAATACGCAGTCTGGAATCAGTAATGAGCCGTTCTCTTGCGGTACGCTCATGACCAATCATCTGTAAAACAACACCGTGGAGGTTGTCAATCACTTCTTGCTCCGTCTGTCCAAGTGTAATCTGATTGGAAATCTGGAACAAGTTGCCCATCGCCTCGCTACCCTCTCCATAGATCCCTCGCACCGTTAATCCCACTTGAGATACGGCACTGAGGATACGGCCAATCTGCTGAGTCATAACCAATGCGGGAAGGTGCATCATAACCGATGCCCTGACACCTGTTCCAACGTTGGTTGGACAACTGGTCAGATACCCTCTGCGATCATCAAACGCATAATCCACGTGCGCTTCAAAAGCATCATCTATAGCGGAAGCTTTCTCCCAGGCCTCTTTGACCTGGAACCCCGGATAGAGGCACTGGATACGCAAATGATCTTCTTCATTGATCATAATACTTACCGACTCATCCTCACTAAGAATTACGGCTCCGTTGGTCGATTCATTCGCCAGACTCGGACTAATCAAATGTTTTTCCACCAGCACACGCTTGTCGAGTTCGTCAATATCGATCAGATCGAGTGTAGTAAAATCACCAAAGGCGTGTACGTCATCGTACTGAAGTACTTCGCTCAGCTTATTCAGCACCTCTTCCGATTGCTCACTCGAAGCCAGCATTGGAAACGGGATATGCTGAAGGTTACGTGCGATCCGGACACGACTGCTGATTACGATCTCCGAATCAGTTGCATCACTGCGCATCCAGTCACTGAGCGCCTTCTCTGTAAAACGCAGATTAGGCATCATGCTTCCCTCCTACTTATGACAAACTTTACTCTTGAGCTATTTCTTTTTCAAGTTCCCGGATCTGGTCACGAATCTGAGCGGCCTCTTCGAACTCTTCTTGAGCAATGCTCTGCTGCAGATTTTGCTTCAGATCGGCAATTTGCCGTTTCACCTTAATACGCCCGCCTGCTCTGGCAGGAACTTTACCTACATGCGATGTACTACCATGCACTCGCTTGAACAAAGGGTCCAGACGGCTGTCAAAATATTTATAACAGGAACTGCAGCCAAAACGACCAACTTTGCTGAACTGGGCATACGTCATGCCACATTCTTCACATTGCAGCGTTTTAGCAGGAGCAGCACCTGAACTTTTGCCTGCCGGATCAAAATCGAGTATTCCTGATAACAGGTTGTGAATAGAGAATCCTCCTGCTGTTCCAGGAATCATCTCCCCCTTCTCTCGGGCACATGATTCACAAATATGAAATTCCGTCTTCTCGCCATTTACAATTTTCGTAAAATGAAGTGTAGCCGGACGTTTGTTACATTCTTGGCACAGCATATAGATGTACCTCCTTTGATCCCGATAGTTTTCATTTACCGAGCAAAGATATTAGCATTGCCTTCAACATTCTGGCACGAATTTGATCCCGGTAAGGAAGTTTGACCATAAGAACTTCTCTCGACACAGCCGCACGCATCAACCCGGCTTCCCGCTTACTTAAAAAACGCGCTTCTTCCAATTGATAAATCAAGCCTTCCGCAGCAGTCTGTCCAATCTCGTCACCAATACTGTGATGCAGATGGTTGTGCAGCGCCGATTGGGCAGGTAATTCAATGCGTTGTATACGAACATATCCACCACCGCCACGTTTACTCTCGACGAGATACCCTTTTTCAAGAGTGAAACGGGTGCTGATGACATAATTGATCTGGGAAGGTACACATGAAAACTGATCTGCCAGATCATTACGCTGAATTTCAATCATTCCTTCGGGACTTTCATGCAAAATACCCTTCAGATATCGTTCAATAATATCAGAGATATTACGCATCCAATCATCCTCCACTGTCTGAAACGTTAAGTCAATAAGGACCACACGCCCCCCACAGAGTACACCTTCTCCACCCATTTAACCACTCAGAGAAACAGCGAATCTTGCTGATACAAGTGTTAAACAGGAGAACAAAGGAAGCACGAAGGTCCTTGAATATCCCCTTGATCTTCCAATGATGTGTTCCGACTTACGGTACTTTTCATCAGAGAACAGTAAGAAAGCTAACGTCATATCATAGGTAAATAGCACGTATTCCAGAAATATAATCCTACGTATTTAACCTTGAGTTGACTTTGACTTTCTTTGACTTTATATACATTATAGCATATTTTACTGTTTTGCCAAGTGGGGGCACTATTCATTTTTTACGATTTTACACGAAATATTCGCCTGACACAAAAAAACCTCTCCCGGACCTCGGGAGAAGTTCTCATTGCTTCCAATTGCGCTTAGTATCTGTTGGAATGAAGTCGTACTCGATATAGATCGTCGCTCAAAAGAAATCAAGCAAATAGGTTTCGCGTTTGGGAACTGCCTTTTCCAGCGCTTGGATAGCGCTCACTGGCCCTTCCAATCTACCGATCTGTGCCATCTCTGCGGGTCTACGATAACCCATTAACACGGCTGAAAGGGATTGAATACTGAGACGAATCGGCTGATTCAGCTGACCTTCGCCATCCGATTTTGCCTTTTTCCATATTGAAGCGGTTCCGTTCATCGCCACGTTTAATTCCCATACACCTTCGTTCCACGGAGCGTAAGCATCTTCGACGTCAAGCCAAATCTGTACGGGCGAGTCTTGACTGGCAAAAGGATACTGCGAAATGAACTGCTCCACGCTCACGATTCGTGCCATAAAGTAAGGCACTACCTCTTGCCCAATCCGTGGATTGTCCAATTGAAATGCAAGCAGATCACTTGCAGGTGCCTGTAAAGTTACTTCGTTAATCATGGAATCGTGATTAGCAATGAACGTCCAAAGCCCTCGTCTGGACTCTTCATTCAAATGAATGAACTCACCGATGGTAAACTTACTTTCCTTGACTTCGTAGAGGACATACCCTTGCGGCACTCCTGCCTCATCATAGTATACAGCACGCTGGCTTCCTTTTTTGACATAAACGGAATTTTCCCACCACGCATCATCACGATTCAAAGTCCCATTATAGCGCGCTGCATAAGCGTCATACACCTGCTTCAATTCTGCAAGCTCAGCATTACCACGTTTGATCGTGCCTGGTGTCAGTTGCTTGGCAGGCAGTTGAGCCGTAGACAATTTGTATTTCTTATATTCAACATAGATTTCCCAGCCATACTTTCGATAAAAAGAAAACGAAAACGGATGCAGGAAAGATACACTTTGTTTATTCCGATTCATTTCTTCTAGTGCGTATTTCAGCAATCCTGCTACCCAGCCCTTACGTCTATATTCCGGCCAAGTCGCTACACCTGCAATTCCACCCATTTCAAAGGACCTTCCGTGGATATAGGTCTGAAAAGGAATAATCTGCAGCTTGGCTCCAACCTGACCATCCGCATAAACCCCCAATACATTATGCTTAGCGAATTCCTGGCGCCGCTTCTCTAACTGATCCTCTGTTAATTTAAATTGAAAAGCATACTCGGAGAGCGCCATACAAGCCTCATAATCGTCGATCGTTAATTTGCGAAGTTCCATACTAATCTGCACCTCATTTTCTTCTAATGTAAGTTCATTCTGTACAAAAGGCTGCTTGTGCCCTTTTCTTACATTTGAGTGTCTCAGAGGTTCCCTTTAAAGTCAAACAAGAGATGTAACGTTCACATCTCCTAAATCATAATGTCTTCTGAATTTTAATATATAAAATAAAAACCACCACCGAATTACATCGGCAGTGGTTCTTTGCTTGGCGGCGTCCTACTCTCCCAGGACCCTGCGGTCCAAGTACCATCGGCGCTAGAGGGCTTAACGGTCGTGTTCGGGATGGGTACGTGT
>NZ_JAURUN010000019.1:0-52146 GCF_030803945.1 Paenibacillus intestini
GCTGTTGGTCCGGGATTTCTTCTATTCCCCTCCAAGGGGGAAATCCCGTGCCAAACGCGGGCGCTTTGCTCCCTTTTCCCGATTCCGCCCACCTCGCTGCCTCGCTCACCCTCCACTGCTTTTAAAAGGCATGGCCTTCGCTTCGTTGGGCCATTTTTTTGTGCTCGTTGCTTCGCTCTACTCGCTTATAATATATAAGTAATTGTATAGCTTCCGTTTCAACGCAAATACATCTGCAATGGTTGCAAATGCATCTCGCGGATAGCTTCAGCCACCTGCTCTGCCAAGCGGCGTGCGCCTCGCTCCTGAAAATGTGTATTATCTTCCATCCCTGTTGGGAAGTTGATATATTCGCCAGGCAACACCCACATAAAATCATCTTTGGTTCCTTCTTTACCCGCCTGCTCAAACATCAGGCGGCTGCGTTCGGCCAGATCGATTAGCGGCACTTCTTCATCTGCCGCAAGTTCACGTACGGCAGTGATATAATCGCCGTGTGTATCGGTCAATGTGCCGTCTTTCGCAAAGTATCGGCGATGCACTGGTGTGATCAGCACCGGACGCGCCTCAGCCTCGCGTGCGGCATCAATATATTTTTTCAAATACTGCTTATAAGTGGTAAAAGGATCTGTCCCCCGTTCCGGGTCAGGCTTCTCGTCGTTATGTCCAAATTGAATAAATAGGAAGTCATCGGGCTCTATTTGCTCCCTAATTGCATCCAAGCGGCCTTCATGAATAAAACTACGGGAACTCCGCCCTGACTGTGCATGGTTATCCACGGCAACATCATGTTTGAACTGTGCAGGCAGTAGTTGTCCCCAGCCGCAATACGGGTATCCACTCTCTGGCTGATCTGTTACCGTTGAATCCCCCGCGAGAAACACGGTCATCGTTTGATTGGCCAGCGTTATTTCCATTGCATTGATCCGAGGTGCAGGTCCCGAGAAGGCCAGGCGAAGCTTTCCCCCGCGAACAACAACGACAAACCGCATTTCTGCGCATTGCCCAGCCACCGTGCGAATCGTGGGTAACATCAGCCGACCTCCTCCTGCTTTGACACGCGTGATTGTATCCGCAAGCGGATCTCCGGCAATCAGTAATACCTGATACGTCCCGTCGGGCACATCGACGACAAACGATGCCTTAAGCGGGATGCAAAAGCTGGAACGCAAGCGGCCAGACATTGTTGCCTGCCCTTGCGGTGGATAATCCCCTTTTGAAGAAGGTAACCTAGATTCCTGCTCTTCAACCCGTTGCTTTTCATACACCAGCGAACCGGGTTCAAATCCGAATCCTTGGCTCTCATCGTATATCGTTGTAGACGAAACAGCCACATAGCCATCTGCTTTTCTTACATTCGTATGGATGCCTTCTCTGCAAGCTTCCTTATCGGACTTCCTCATGCTTAACGTGGATTCCGATACGATTTCTGATCTACGATCAGATTGAGCTGTGATCGGGCCAAAACTAAACTTCCACGAGGACCTCTTTTGTTCTACTTGTTCTACTTTTTCTGCATGTTCTGCGTTTTCCAAGTCTGCTGCATCCACTAATTTTCTCCTCCATGTATTATTGGTTTGATGCGCTCGCCTCGTTACCCCTTCAAACCACTCGTGCTCATGCCTTGCACAATCTGCTTCTGGAAGATGAAGAATACAGCCACAACCGGCACCAGACTGACAATCGACATCGCGAACATCGCCCCCCAGTTGGAGGCAGATTCACTATCGAGGAACATTTTGAGCGCCATGGATACGGTGTACTTGTCAGGCGAATTCAGATACAGCACCGGCCCGAGCAAGTCTTCCCATCTCCAGTAAAAGGAGAAGATTGCTGCTGTTGCCAGCGAAGATTTGATCAAAGGCATGATGATCTGGATGTACAGCCTGAACTTGTTACAGCCATCAATCGTTGCTGCCTCGTCCAGCTCTTTCGGAATCGTGCGAATAAACTGCACCATCAGGAAGATGAAAAACGGCATCCCGAAGAATGTAGGTACAACAATCGGCAGAATCGTGTTCAGCCAGCCCAGCTTGGTAAAGATAATATACTGCGGAACCAGTACGACGTCGTGCGGCAACATCAGCGTAAGCATCATCAGAGAGAACCAGAAGGTACGTCCTTTGAAATTCAGTCTGGCAAAACCAAACGCGATCAGTGACGAGGAAAGCACTGCCCCAATCGTAGAGATGACCACTATGATCAGTGAATTGGTGATGTAGTCCATAAACGGCCTTCCAGCCGTTCCTTTCCAGCCGTCCACATAGTTCGACCAGATCCATTCGGTCGGAAACAGGCTCTCTGCTGTTACAAAAATCGTGCGGCTCTCCTTGAAAGAACTGAATAACATCCACAGCACCGGGTAGAGCATCAGAAGGGCAAGTGCGGCAACGAACAGATGATAGATAGGCCATTTTACATTTCTCCACACCATGATTACTTCCCTCCTTCAGATTCGTAAAACACCCAGAATTTAGATGTCAGGAACACAACCGCTGTAAGCACACCAATCATAATCAACATGATCCAAGCCATTGCCGAAGCATAACCCATGTTGTTAAACATAAATGCCTGACGGAACAGATATAACGAGTACAGCATCGTTCCGTCCATCGGTCCACCCTCTCCTTTGGAGATGATATAGGCAGGCACAAAGGTCATAAATGCACCGATCGTCTGCATAATCAGATTGAACAGCACAATTGGACTGAGCAGCGGCAGCGTGATGCTGAAAAATTTCCGAACGGGATTCGCTCCATCCACCCCTGCGGCCTCATACATCTCGGGAGAGATATTTTTGAGTCCTGCCAGAAAGATTAGCATTGAGGAACCAAATTGCCATACAGATAGGGAAATCAGCATAACAAGCGCCGCATCCGGATCACCAAACCAACTGACTGGACCAATGCCGATGGCAGTCATCGCACTGTTAATGACACCTTCGTTACTGAACAGGTTACGCCACATAATGGATACAGCTACGCTACCACCGATGATGGAAGGCAGATAGTACAATGTACGGTACGTTCCCACCATGCGAGAGCCCGTGTTCAGAATCATTGCGACAAAGAGGGCAAAAATCAGCCTTAACGGCACCCCTATGAATACATATAGAAACGTAACCTTCACCGAATTCCAGTATTTTGGATCGTCAAAAAACATCTTGGTATAGTTGTCCATCCCAATCCATTTGGGAGAGGTGAACAGGTTATAACTCGTAAACGACATGTAGAGGGAAACGAACATCGGGATAAGCGTAAATCCAAGAAAACCAATAATAAATGGGCTGATAAAAGCATATCCCGTCAAGTTTCTACGCAATGAAGAATACTGCCTCAAGTGGAACGTACCTCCTTCATGGATCAGCTTGCGGCCGTCTTCATGTTGCAGACAGGACGGGGAAAGGCCCTCGCCGTCAGCGAGCAGCCCGGTTCCCGTCCATCCCTGCAAGCGGGACGAGCAAGCCATCATTCAATTGTTATTTATTGTTGGCAAGCACGGATTCTGCATTTTTACGGAACGTCTGTGCCGCCTGTTCGGCAGTAATCTTGCCAAAGTTCAGCTCCTCCACTACATCAGCGAGTGAAGAGATGACCTCCGGTGATCCAACCGGTGGAGGTGGGCTCATTGGAGAAGCTTTCGGCTCCATCGATGCCACGAATTCAAATACCTGTTTCGTTGCATCACTCAGTTCAGGAGCGATGGCCTCTTTGATTTTCCCGGAGATCGGAACACCGCGCTCCCCTTTGATCAGTTTGTTGGCCTCTTCGTCATTCACCCAGAAGTCAATGAACTTCGCTGCTTCTTCCTTCACCTTGGAGTTGGACGTTACACCCCAGTACATACTTGGCTGCATATAAAGTCCTTTTTCCATATCCGGTCCCGGCATTGGCGCAATGGCAAGTGGGCGGTTAGCTACCTGTTGCAAAGCGACGAACTGGTTCGACCATTGCCATACACCGATTCCTTTTTCTTTGACCAAATCGGATTCTTCAATGATGCCTTTCGTTTGGTTAGCCACATCTGGTGAAGGTGCGGCCTTCTGCTCGATCATGCGTTGCATTAATCCGAAAAACTCTACGAACAGCGCATCGTCATCATAACCAAGCCCGGTTCCTTCCGGGTTGTAGAGCGATTTGCCCTTGGTACGCAGGAAATAGTGGAAGAAGATATCCGGAGCTACGCCGCCATCCAGATACAGTCCCTTCTCTGCTGCTTGTTTACCAAGCGCTTCGTAAGATTTCCATGTCAGATTTTCAGGCATGGCATCTACGCCAGCCTTCTTAAGCAACGCAGGATCATATTGAAAACCAAGTACGTTAACCCCGGCTGGTACACCGTACTGTTTGCCGTTGATTACACCTGTGCTGATGACATTCTCGGCCACATCATCCACCTTAATCTGATTGCCCAGATACGGTGCGAGATCTTCAAGCTGACCGTTCTGTGCATATTGGCTGATGTAGGAAATATCCATCTGAATAATGTCAGGCAGCTGGTTGGCTGCAGCTTGCGGGGCAAGCTTTTTCCAGTAGTCATCAAAAGAAGCGTATTCCACATCAATTTTGACGTTTGGATTTTTCGTTTTATACAGGTCGATGACCTTCTGTGTATATTCATGCCGTGTATCCGAGCCCCACCATGCGATACGCAGGTTTACCGAATCATCCTTGCTCCCAGATCCCTGTTCGCTGCCTCCACCTGAGCTACACGCTGCTGTAAAAACAAGCAACGCAGCCATCATCAGGAATATTGCCTTTTTCACCATGCCAATCTCCCCTTTTTATGCTGATATGGTATTGTGAACGTGTTATCTCGATCTTGTTAACGATACTCTGATAACGCTTTCACAAACTTGATAATGTCATTTTCGCAAATGTACGATCCAAGTTGAATACACAAAACCGTCTTGTTGGTTCAAAAAACAGAGGAGGACATCCCTGACGCTGCAAGCGCCGGTTATCCTCCTCTTTAGATATGGAATTACATCGCATTCATACAGATTTGTTATGGACAATTCATTGTTAGACGCCAATTCTGCGAAATTCGGTAGGTGTCATCCCGGTCCATTTTTTGAACACCTGACTGAAATATTGCGAGTTACCTCCAAAACCAAATAATTCAGCCAACTCAAACACCTTTACATCCCCACCTCTGCGAATATGTTCACACGCCCGTTCAATGCGCAGACGATTGACGTAATTAGAGAAGTTTTCGCCGGTGACTCTTTTGAAAATTTTGCCGAGGTAGTCCGGATTCATATACAACATCTGGTGTGCCACTCCACTCAAGGAAAGGTCAGCCTCACCATAGTGACGGTCCACGATGTCCATCATTTTCTCCACCGCCGATGATTGGCGGCTGATGTAATTCTTATAATAACCGGCGGTTAACCTGGCAGCACTATCTGCCACAAATGTATTCAGATCAGGCAGCGTATCAATATCTGTCAGTTCCGCCATTCGCTGCGTGAAATCGGTTGCCTCCTCTGGCGGACAGACTTGAATCATGGCAGAGTATAACTGCACCACATAAGCGCGTGTCACCTCGATATCCAGCTTCTGGTCTGCCAGTTGCTCAAACAAACGATGTACGTCTGCGGCAACTTCCTCCGTATTGCCCGATTTAATGAACTGGCACAGCTGCTCGGCATCCTGCTCCACATTCACACCGTCACACTCCCCTGCCAGCACCACATCATTCTTGGTAATGAGTTTGCCCTCTCCAATGAAAAAACGATGATTCAAATACTGCATCACTTCACGGAACAATCGCCGGGACTCAGTCATATGATCCGCTTCGCTGAGGGCAGCTGTGAGTTGTAATTTGTACAGACAGGTAAACGTCTCGCGAACAGCATCAATCCGTTCCTGCAGCACATCTACATCCACGGTATCTGCCAGCACAATTAAGAGCTTGCCTTCAATCGTTGTGCTCAACAGAACATCGGGAAGAAGGTCGGCAGCTATATTTTTAATCGCAAATAAATGGCTATAATCATGTTCATCCACAATACGAAGCAACAGCAACCGGACGCTGTTCTGTTGGAGCTCCAGATTGAATAAATCCTGATAATACGCCAAATCCACGGGCCCATACGTACGATTGGTCATGAACTCGAGCAGAAATTGTTCCTTCACATGGGGAAGCACTCGTTGCAGACGTTGCTTGATCTCTCCTGCCACATGTTCTTTCACCTGCGCATCCTGGCGCTCCTGTAATAACTCAACCAGGGCATCATGAATCTGACTCTCGTTGCAAGGTTTGAGCAGATAATGCTTCACCCCGTATTGCATCGCCTTGCGAGCATACTCAAACTCCTTGTAGCCGGATAACATGATAAAACGTACTGCCGGATAAGCCTCCGAAGCCTTCTCGATCAGACCCAGACCATCCAGACCCGGCATGGAAATATCGGTAATAATGATATCCGGTCTCGCGATTTCGATTTTCCCCAGAGCTTCCACTCCATTTCTGGCTGTACCCACAAGCTCTGTCCCTGCAGCCGCCCAGTCAACTACCTGAGAAATCCCCTCCAGGATGACACGTTCATCATCTACGAGCATCACTTTGTACATCGTCATCGTCCTCTCTGATCCAAGGTATGCTGATCGATACTACAGTTCCTGATCCAGGCTTGCTACTTATGCTCATGGTGCCTTCATCACCAAAGGTCAGCCTGAGACGTTCCTGAATATTGGTTAACCCTATGCCCTGCCCTCTGGTCTGAATCTGCCCTTCCTGCAAACGTTCCATGAATTCGGAGGTCATACCCGGTCCGTTATCCTCAACTTCAATCCGAATATGCTCCCCTTCTGCTCTGGCACGGATTCGAATCTGACAAGGTTCAATGCTTGGTTCCAGCGCATAATGAATGGCATTTTCCACAAGCGGCTGTAATGTTAACTTGGGAATTCGTGCAGTTCCAACCTCAGGAGCTATATGCATGTCAAAATCAAGTCTTTCCTCAAACCGGGTACGCTGAATCGTCACATAGCTTCGTACTATATCCAGCTCTCGCTCTAGCGTAATCCACTTCTCGGACATATTGACCGAACTGCGCAGAAGGAAGCCAAGTGCTTCAACCATCTCGGAGATTTGATGCTGTTTCTGCATTTTGGCCATCCAGTTAATGGATTCAAGCGTGTTATATAAAAAGTGTGGATTGATCTGCGCTTGAAGCGCTTTCAACTCTGTTTCACGAATGACGAGTTGCTTCGCATAATTCTCATCAATCAGCTCTCGAATCCGCTGTAACATCATCTTGAACGTTCGATGCAGCAGTCCGACTTCATTTTGCGGAGATACGGAAATGTTGCCAAGGGCTGCTTCCTCCAGTTTATCCAGATCCCCTTTTTCAATATTACGCATTTTCTTGATTAATTGCGCAATCGGATGGGTGATGCTGCGAGAGAATTTGGCTCCAATCACAAGCGCTACCAGGAAGATCATAATAAAAATGACCATGACCAGCTGTTTGACAAATTGAATCTGCTTGAACATCTGATCAAATGGGGTCGTGTACAAATAGTTCCAGTCGGTATAGGACGAGTGTGTACGGGCAACAAAATACTTGCCCTGCTCCAATGTCGCAATTCCGTAAGGTTGAGTCCGCTTCAGCTCACTTGCGATTTCGGACTTGCTAACAGTGGATTCGGTCGGATAGATGACTTCCGTCCCATCAACGATGAGCAGCTGGGAGTCCTCCGCTGGTTCCTGCATCTGATCCTGTACGATCCGATCAAGCCGAACACGGATAATCAAGGTGCCCAATTTTTCCAGCGTAAATGCTCCGCCCGTAAAGGACTTCACCTGTCTGACCGACAGCAGCCTTGCCTGTTGATCTCCACTTGCCAGCCATACGTTGGAACCGGCATACTGCTCACCGAGCGAAATCAGTTCCTGTTGCTTCGTCTCTGAGATACCTTCCCGATTACCTGCCGCCATGACATTGTTATCGTTGTCGATAAAGATCATGGAGTACACATATTTCTCGGAGCCCGCATAGGCAACAAGTCGATTTGTAATCTTTTTACGAAGACCATTCCGCTCGTACCCCGTTTCTGCCTTCTCCAGTTGCAGCAGATACTGTTGCAGGGGCTCATCCGACATCACTTTGAAGGACAGATTGGATAACTCGCGCAGCTTGTTCTCTATGCCGACGGACGACATATTCAGCACCTGTGATGACTTCTCGTAGATCTGGCGGTCATAAATATTCAACACATACTGCATGACAGATACGTAGAAAGCAAAGCTGATCAACATCAAAAAACCAATCAGCAACATCGTTTTGTGATGAATGGGCAGTGTGGTGAAAGCGTTTTTAAATTTACTCACTCGGAGCTCTCCTTTGCTTGGCGAAGGGTTGCTGGATTAGAGGGATACCGGCCTACGATGAAGCTGATAAGGGTCTGAATTGGGTTGCATATGCCAGTTTACTTGTAAGTTATTTTCATATTTACACATCCATGGTCGGATGACAAGTCATATTTATACAACATTTTGGGTCATCTGAGAAGGTATACAATCATCAAGATAGCTGACTATAACACTTTTTAGTGGAACTTGTTTATCTACGTGGCAACGTTGGTTAGCGTGTGAGTGAATTATAATGCCAGGAGAGTTGCGTTACTCAGGAGAGCAATGTTAGGTATAGCACAAAAACAAAAAAATGACGAGTCAGGAACAAGTCCCTCCTCGCCACTCATGATATCTTTGGAATAAAGTTCACTCCTTACGAGTTCACCTTATCACTTTTAACCCTATTAAAAACTTTATGGATTTACAAATACCGTTTTGAGCTTCGCAATATACTGCACATCAAAGCCCAGACCTTCGGCTACCATAGCCACAGGTACATACGTTTTGGCTTCTTTGCCTACTTTGTTCAGAAAGGCCGGAGTGTCCACTGCAACGGATGCGCCGTTCACTTTCACGGCATTCGCTCCGATCTTCACAGCTACTGTGCGGTCACCGTAGGTAATGGTTGCCGTTGACGTTTTGTTATCCCAAACGGTTTTGGCACCCACCGCATTCACGATATCCTGGATCGCGACGAAGTTTTTGCCGTTACGAATAACCGGTTTATACGGTGTGTTCAACATCTTGCCACTTACGATGATGTTCATCGGTTCGCCTGCATCTGGCGCGGTCAGTTTCGTGTAGTCACCCCAGATTGTTTTCGCAAACTCTTCAGCAATAGCAGCATATCCAAGCTGATTCGGGTGGAAATCACGATTTTTGATCATATGTGTCATCGTGCCTTCACCGCCCACAAAATCTTTGGCTACATGAGCTACTTTCACATCAGCACCTTGAGCTGTGAACTGAGCAGCAATGCCATCAATCGTTTGTGTGAATCCCTGGGAAGCCTGCATCAGCTTGGTATACAGCTCTTTGCCGGCTACTTCCGGCATCGGCTGATACTGGTCAGCAATAACAATCCGGGCAGATGGATTAATCTCATGAATATCATTAATAATAGCAGTAACATTGGTTGTATACGTTGATAGCAGCTCTTTCACTTTCTCTTGCAGCTCTTGGTCGCTCATCGTAGTCGCTGTACCAAGGAGCTCCGAAACATCATTGCCGCCAATCGTCATCGCAACGAGATTAGCCTGTGCAATGCTTTCACGGATCGCAGCCGTATTAGCTCCGATCTGTCCTGCTCTTGGATCAGGCAGACTCGGTTGAATGGCTTCAGAAGTCAGCGTCTTGCCTTCCTTGATCGCATCGGTGAAGTTCTTCAAACCGCTCGTTTTAAGTCCAGCGATGCCGAAGTTATCTACTTGTGTACGCCCATGGAGCAAGCCTTGTTCTTGCAAACGCTCAACGTAACCGTAAGGCAATGTTGTCATCTTTGGCTCATATCCTACAGTAATGGAGTCACCCAATGTGACGATCCGGAACTCTTTGGTTACCGCAGTAGCATCTTTCTTGGTTGCCGTAAGCGATGCTTCATTTGAAGCCACAGGTAATACGCCCGTTTTGGCGTCAGCAGCATGTGCCGGTAATGTGGACGGTGTAAGTAGCAGCATACCTGCCAGCATGCTGGCACTCAGCCCTGCGGCGGTGTTTTTCCAAATACGTTTACGCTTCATTCTTGTGAACACTCCTTTAGTTAAATCCAGCATTTACACGATTATATAGTACACCATTCATTCCGATGACATATGCTTGTGTACCTCTATTCTATCACTTCAAATATAGCTTTGTCCTCTTGCCTAAATGTGCGCGCAAAATAATAGACTTCCCTATGCCGGGAAGTCTATTATTGTTAGAATCCGTCTCTATCGTATGAGAGCAATCCTACTGAGAATGTATATCCTTATGATGGTATGTCCATTAATGGTCATATGTTTCCTGTATGTTACGCTTCGCTATCCGATCCTGAATTTCTAACTTGCTCTCGATCCGCACGCTGACCTGACTTCAGTCCGCCGTCCGCCTTCGATTTCAGTCCGGCAGCACGATCCAAATACCGGTCATATCGATCATCCAGTTCACGAGCCATCGTACGAAACTTTAACGTTTCCTCCACAATCGGATCTCGTTCTGTCTGAATACGCACCTCGTACTTCGGAGGAATGAGCTGACGTTCTTGCTCTTCAGCATCACCAGACGCTTCCATATCTCCTTCCGTCAGCATGTCGCTAAGCCGTCGTTCCAGTTCTTTGGATTCATCCATCGTTATTCGCTCCTATAATAAAGTGGTATGTGTTTACTCCAGTCCGGTGGCCTTGGCTTTTTTAAGTACATCCGTCAATGCCTCATGAATCTTGCCATTGCTGGCAACGATATGATTCACGGCTAGCGTATATGGTGTTCCGATTGTATCTGTCACCTTGCCGCCAGATTCCGCAACCAGCAATGCACCTGCCGCGATATCCCACGGCTTGAGCCCCACTTCCGTATAAGCACTCAGACGACCAGCAGCGACATAAGCCAGATGAATGGCAGCCGAACCGCCTGCGCGCAGATTGCGCACCTGCGGAGCAAGGGCCTGAACAGCGGCCATATTCAGTGGCAACGCAAATGTTGTATCTGCCGGGAAGCCTACTGCCACAAGGCTCTGTGCCAATGTTTCTTCACCCGATACCGTCATCCGGTTTCCGTGCACATAGGCTCCTTTTCCTTTTTCTGCAACAAATAATTCGTCACGGGAAGGATCGTAGATGACACCCACAATTACTTCGCCCTTATGTGCAAGCGCAATGGAAACTGAATAGAATGGGAATCCGTGCACAAAGTTCGTCGTTCCATCCACCGGATCAACAATCCAGAGGTACTCTTCCTCTGCTGCCTCTTTCAGCGCTCTTGCTGAAGCTTCCGGCCCCGGTTCAACTCCCTCTTCCCCCAGAATGGCGTGGTCTGGAAAATGGGTCAGAATCAGGCGCCGAATCATCTGCTCTGCCCCTTTATCCACTTCGGTCACCAAATCTTGAGGAGAATACTTCGTTCCGAGTTCACTTACCGTACCCAGACGGCTCTTGATCCACTCGCCCGCCTTGGACGCAGCATTAATGGCAACGGCAGTATAGCTTTTGCTTGTCACGACATAAGGTACCTTTTCCTTTTCACTCAAAGCGTTCACTCTACTTTCTATATCAATCTACGAAAAAGTTAAAAATACTTGTTAGAAGTATACGTCTGAGCATTCGTAAAGTTTCTTGCTGTCCAAGCCCCTTTTGGCTTCACGGATGAATTCGTACCGTGGACTCGTCCACCCATTCAACACCTTCATCCTGATAAAAGGCCAGTTTCTGCATCAGCTGCACCAGGGCTTCATCCTTGCGCTTCGCCTCGATCATGACATCAAGGGCCGGTGTATCCGCTGCAATATGGCGCAGAAAATCAAGTATGGGCTCAACCTCCACTCCATCCGCATGACCACGAGGGTCCTTTTCGCTCTTCGGGCTGGATACATGGATTTTGGGGACTAATGGCTGGTTTGGAGGTGCATCGGCCTGGGCAAGCGGTGATTGCCAGGTTTTTAAAATATCCGGCCACAGCTCCCATGGCTGCTCGCCTTCGTTATTCACCCACTGGTGATGAATATCCAGCACCATCGGTAACCCAATGTTCTGACATACCGCGAGTGTCTCAGGTGAATTGAACGTTTTATCATCATTTTCAAGCGTCAGTCGCTCCTGAATATCCCGATCCAGCTTCAGGAAATTTTCTTCAAAACGCCGTGCAGCTGAAGGCTTGTCCCCGTATGCACCACCAATATGAATATTATTCTTCGCTGTCGCATTGAGGCCCATGGCATCCAGCATTCGGACATGATGACGAAGATCCTTCATCGAGTTACGCAACACCTCTTCGCGAGGGGTGCTTAGTACGGTAAAATGATCTGGATGAAAGGATACGCGCATCTGATTTTCCTTCACGAAGTCGCCAATGGCTTCGAAATCCGGTTTCAGTGCCGGAAACGGGTCCCAGTCACTCAAATCTTCATGGGTAGCCAGTGGAATCAATTTCGAAGAAAAGCGATATACATGAATATGGCTACCTTTATTATGCCGAAGTAAACGTAAGGTATTGTGCAGGTTCTCGGCTGCAATGCGTTCCAGCTTGCGAATCGCCGCTTCCCTGTCGCCGATTTTATTAAAACTAGCCATTGTCATCGTCTTGGAAGGCGAAGCATTCTCCACCAGCACCGACATCGCCACGTAACCGAAACGTACAAGCATGAATTTCTTCCTCTCTGTTTAGGACGGACAGACTTGCACGACTGAAGACAGCCGCGAAGCTAAGCCGACATGGTATATAACCAAGTTTTACCCTAAACAGGGGAGCGTAATCCCGTGATTGCAAATCCGGCCGATCGCTCTCTTACAGGAGATAGACCCTATAAGGCTCTATGATCGTAACCAACGGTAGACTCTAACCCTCAGCCTGTTCCCCAAAGAACATCTCATCGGCAAGCGCCGTCTGGATGCGTGATTCTTCCTCGGTCAGCTTGCGAATAAGCTGCATCTCTACTTCCGTTACTTCTTGGTTCTGAAAATTGATTTCCGCAATGGAAGCCACAATTTTCACAATAGCCACCGCTACATTGTCCGGAGTGTAAGCAATGACCTTCTGCCCGGTAGGAAATACCCGAAAGCCTTGTTTGACCATTTTGCCGCGGCCGTATTCAAGCAGTTCAAATAACTCTTGTTCGCTCTTGAATTTACATACGGAATTAAACTCTGTCTGAAATCCCATGCACATTCCTCCCAATCTCCTGATAGTGGAAATCTAGCTTGGATAGCGGATCGTCCAGGCTATGCCTGAACGCCGTTTTCGTAATTCAGTGCCTGTTTGCGGTTATACCGCTCCAGTCCCAGTTCGATCATGCGATCCAGCAATTCAGCATATGACACACCTGTCTCGCGCCACAAGAGCGGGTACATGCTGTACGGGGTGAAGCCAGGCATCGTGTTCACTTCGTTAATCAGTAGCGCTCCATCCGACTTGCGAATGAAGAAATCTGCGCGAGAGATGCCGTTACCCTCAATGGCACGGAACGCCTGCAAAGCCGCTTCACGAATGCGATCTGCTGCCTCAGGGTCGAGCGGTGCAGGAATCAGCATCTGGGACTGGCCATCGATGTATTTGGCTGCATAATCGTAATACTCACCAGAGGATACTATCTCGCCTGGAACCGAAGCCATCGGTTCATCATTTCCGAGCACACTAACTTCAACCTCACGTGCTTCCACAAATTCCTCAATGACTACTTTGGTATCATACCGGAGTGCAAACTCAATCGCTGTTTTCAGTTCATCGCGGTTACGCGCTTTGGAAATACCTACACTAGAGCCAAGGTTAGCCGGTTTGATGAAACACGGGTAGCCCAGCTGGTCTTCGACCTGTACGATCATTTCGTGTTCCGTCTGTTTCCATTGTGTCGCGTTAAAATACGTGAATGCACACTGGTCAATCCCGGCTTGAGCGAACAGTTTTTTCATAACTACTTTGTCCATGCCGCCTGCCGAAGCTAGCACCCCTGCGCCAACATACGGCATATCCGCCATCTCGAACATACCCTGGATCGTGCCATCTTCACCAAACGTGCCGTGAAGCAACGGGAACATAATGTCCAGCGCCTCCGCTCCACCGTACAATCGTGCGAATAATGCGTTCAGTGCGTCCTGTGTGCCGCCCGCAAAGTTTTCCAGTTTAAGATCTTCAATACGTGCAAAAGGTGCATTCATCACGGCTCCTTTTTTCCATGTCCCCTGCTTGGAGATATAAAAAGGAACCAGTTCATACTTCTCGTAATCAAATGCATTTGTTACAGCAAACGCCGTTTGCAGCGATACCTCGTGCTCACCTGATTTCCCGCCATATACGACGCCTACTTTTAATTTATCCATACTCATGCGTAACCTCCGATTATATCTGTACGTAATGCTATCTGCGCAGCCGTTACAGGCTATTGTCCTGCTGCTTCCGGTCTCTGTTCTTATTTTACACGGAACGGGCTGTCTGCGTCACCGAATCTCGCAAATCTTTCCCTGTTAAAATTCGTCCGCGATATGAAAAAGCCGGTATACCGTCTGCTCCGTCCAGGCATAGGAATCCCGGTAATCCCAGTAACGATGGCGACTGCTCACCGTATGTGCGTTCACCAGCGGCATTCCCCCCGCGTCAAAAGCGGTAACAACCGTGCTGTGCTGGAACCTTCCATCGCCGTCCCAATCATAGAAAATGACATCTCCGAGCATAAGCTGCTCAGGACGATCCACCTCGGTGGCCGTCAGCCCCCAGCTGCTACCCGATAGATATCTTGCCAAGCTGTTGGATACAGCCCAGCTGTAACTCCACATTTCCACGCCGTTTACATACCCTTTATACCACCAGCCCGCTTCTCTTCTACCAGTATAGTGGATGGGTGCTTCCCCTGCAAAGAGACACTGGGACACATAATTCGTGCAGTCCACATCGAATTCTTCATACGCCGGATTACCCGCATTCCACCATCGATCTGCGTAGGCCACAGCCAGATCCCGACGATATATATGCCTTTTGGCACTTCTGCCTTGACCCAATACTTCCCGATTCAGAAGCGGCCGATTCACCGCCTGTACAAAATCAGCTTGTTGATACGGACGCCCTTCTCCCGCTGGACGGCGCTCCGGCACTTCTCGTTCCACACGCGCTATACTCCAATGCCCATTTTCGCGCAAAAAGGTTAATCGCTCCCGTTCGATCCGATCTTCCCGGTGGGTGATGCCACTCTTCTCATAGAACAACCTGCTGTACAGTTGCACTTCCACCACCGCTTCTTCAGATCCATCAATGAGTGTACGCACAAGCTTGGCGCTGGTCTCGCTGCGAAGAGGTACGGCGCGCCGTTTGCGATACCATTCATCCAGCCTTGCCATGCGTTCTCCCCGTTCCACCACAAATTCGGGATCGGTTACGATCCGTTCACTCGTCTGTGGACGGTAATCGATCTCACAGCGATTGTACTGGTTGACGTACGTATATAAGGCACTCTTCCATTCGCGTTCCAAGCTTGTGTCCCCCTTTGGCATGAGTTCAGTCTGCTCCTATTATTCATATGAAAGGAACCTCGGTTGTATGTGCACAGCTCAAATAACGCAGCTAAATCTGTGACCTGAAAAGATCAAAATCATCCACGCTCATGCCAGAATGTAGAAAACGCCTTCATCCTTTCAAACGCTTGCTTGAACAGGCAAAAAGCCCTTTACGTACGGATGTGAAAACGGTATACTTAGAACTAAAGTTATGATTTTGAAATTATGTTTCATCTGATGAAACCACTGAACAAGAACACGGAACGGTGAAGGCCTGTTCTTCATTTAGAAATGAACGTTTTCTTCATCTCACCGACACATTTTAAGGAGGTACATGTATGTCAGCCAAGAACCATTTCTCCGCCGCTCGTACGCTTGAGGTTGGAGGCAAGTCTTACCGCTACTACAGTCTTGACGCTCTTCAGGAAGGCGGCCACGGCGACCTTTCCAAGCTTCCCTTCTCGATTAAAGTTCTGCTTGAAGCAGCGATTCGTCAATACGACGGACGTGCTATCACCGAAGAACACGTTAAACAACTGACTGGCTGGGCTGAAGGCCGTGATAATAATAAGGAAATTCCGTTTATCCCTGCGCGGATCGTATTGCAGGATTTCACGGGTGTACCGGTTGTTGTTGACCTTGCAGCAATGCGTGACACCGTGAAAAAAGCAGGCGGAGATCCAAAACAGATCAACCCGCTCGTTCCCGTTGATCTCGTTATTGACCACTCCGTTATGGTTGATGCTTTCGGAACCAGTGATGCACTTGATTACAACATCAAAGTTGAATTCGAGCGTAACGAAGAACGTTATCGCTTCCTTCGTTGGGCACAAACGGCATTCAACAATTTCCGTGCTGTTCCACCATCCACAGGGATCGTTCACCAGGTTAACCTGGAGTATCTTGCTTCCGTGGCTGCAACCAAAACAGTTGATGGCGAAACGGTTGTATTCCCGGATTCCCTCGTGGGTACAGACTCCCACACCACTATGATCAACGGTCTCGGCGTTGTCGGCTGGGGTGTAGGTGGTATCGAGGCCGAAGCAGGTATGCTTGGCCAACCGCTTTATTTTGTAACACCAGACGTTATCGGTTTCAAATTGACAGGTAGCCTGAGCGAAGGCGCAACAGCAACTGACCTCGCGCTCACCGTTACTCAAATGCTTCGTAAAAAAGGCGTTGTCGGCAAATTCGTTGAGTTCTACGGACCAGGGCTTGCCAACATTGGCCTTGCTGACCGTGCAACAGTTGCCAACATGGCACCGGAATACGGCGCAACGATCGGTTTCTTCCCGGTAGACAGCGAAACGTTGAACTACCTGCGCAGCACTGGACGTTCCGACGAGCAAGTAGAACTGGTTGAAGCTTATTACAAAGCTCAAGGCATGTTCCGTACTTCCAGCACTGTTGATCCGGAATTCACGGATGTAATTGAACTGGATCTCGGCTCCGTTGTACCAAGTCTTGCAGGACCAAAACGTCCACAAGACCGTATCGAGCTGACACAAATGAAAGAAAGCTTCAACAGCATCATCCGTACTCCTGTCGACAAAGGCGGATATGGACTGAGCGATGAGAAGATTGAACAAAAAGTGCCTGTGAAGCACCCTGACGGTTCCACTACTGAGATGAAAGCTGGAGCTGTAGTCATCGCGGCGATCACAAGCTGTACGAATACATCCAACCCTAGCGTTATGGTCGGTGCTGGTTTGCTCGCAAAAAAAGCGGTTGAACTTGGTCTCACTAAACCAGGATATGTGAAAAGCAGCTTGACTCCAGGTTCCCTCGTCGTTACCGAGTATCTGGAAAAAGCAGGTCTGATCCCTTATCTCGACCAACTCGGATTCAACGTAGCCGGTTACGGCTGTGCAACATGTATCGGTAACTCCGGTCCACTGCCGGATGAAGTGAGCGAAGCGATCTCTGCCAACGATATGACTGTAGCGGCTGTATTGTCCGGTAACCGTAACTTCGAAGGCCGTGTACACGCACAAGTAAAAGCGAACTACTTGGCTTCTCCACCGCTGGTTGTTGCTTACGCACTGGCAGGTACAGTCGACATCGACTTCGAAACCGATCCAATCGGTCACGACCAAAATAATCAACCTGTATTCCTGAAAGACATCTGGCCTAGCTCCGAAGAGATCAAGGATGCGATTGCAAGCTCCCTGAATGCACAGATGTTCCGCAACAAGTACGAGAACGTATTTACTGCCAATGAGCGTTGGAACCAAATTGCTGTACCGGAAGGCGAACTGTACGAGTGGGACCCGAACTCCACTTATATCCAGAACCCGCCATTCTTCCAAGAGCTTGGTGACAAGCTGAACGATATCTCCGATATCCGCGCTGCACGTGTAATGGCATTGCTGGGTGACTCCGTAACAACGGACCATATTTCACCAGCAGGTAACATTGCTCCGTCCAGTCCAGCTGGATTGTATCTGAAAGAGCATGGCGTAGAGCGCAAAGACTTCAACTCCTACGGTTCACGCCGTGGTAACCATGAAGTCATGATGCGTGGTACATTTGCCAACATCCGTATTCGTAACCAGGTAGCTCCAGGGACTGAGGGTGGTATTACGAAATACTTGCCAACAGACGAAGAAATGTCCATCTACGATGCTTCCATGAAGTATCAGGATGAAGGACAGAACCTGATCGTTATCGCAGGTAAAGAATATGGTACAGGAAGCTCCCGTGACTGGGCAGCCAAAGGAACGTTCTTGCTCGGCGTCAAAGCCGTTATCGCAGAAAGTTTCGAGCGTATCCACCGCAGTAACTTGGTAGGTATGGGCGTTATGCCATTGCAATTCCAGGAAGGTCACGGCTGGTCCAGCCTCGGCCTGAACGGACGTGAGACGTTTGACATCACGGGTCTGAGCAACGATGTGAAACCAGGTCAAGAATTGAAAGTAACCGTAACTCGTGAAGACGGTACACAGTTCGACTTCCCTGTTATCGCTCGTCTGGACAGCATGGTTGATGTGGATTACTATCACAACGGTGGTATCCTGCAAACGGTACTGCGTCAAATGATGAAAAAAGCGTAATCCCCTTAATCTTTCATGGGATAAAATGAAATAGCAAAGCCCCGCTTCATTGTGCAGCCTGCACGATGAAGCGGGGCTTTTGATTTTGAGATTCGTGGATGACCTTGAATTTAATATGTTGCTTTGCTTTAGTTCTTTTCACCTTGACTTAATCATTTTCACTTTGCTGTTGATGCTTCCCTGCGGCAAGCTAATCAAAAATCGATCCTGATTCCCACCTCTGAATCGTCTGGTGGTGCAGGTATACGATAGATTCCCCTGCTTTTCAACTTTTCGACGTTGATCCAATCCATAAAATCATCCCCGCCGTAACTGCGAATAAACACCCCATATTCCAGTTCATCATCGAAATTAATCGATTCCATATATTGAGTGAACGGATGTTTACCTTCAATGCTTTGCAAAAAATCAGAAAATTCATTTCTCCACGCTTCGATCTGCTCTGCATACTCGTCAGGGACATAATAATAGAAACCGTCAGGGGTGTAATACGAAATTTTCATAATCATCCGATCTACCTCCTAGAGTTTCAAAATAGCCATACCTTCCTTCAGTTGTTCAGAAACAGCCGTATAATACTCCATTCTATCTGCAAGCTCATGTTCTGTTTTATGTACCAGATAATATGAATACTTCTGCATCAACTCATGCTTGTTCAACTCAATAGGCAGGTGAATGATCTCATAATAATCTGTGTTCTCTGAGTTGGCATAATAACGATAACCTCTTTCGCATCGGCCAATATTCATAACCGTTTTAATGACCAATAATTCATCACGCATGAAACTACGAATCTGTGTGGATCTCTCCTTTTCCAACGCTCGTATGGCCTGTTCCTCTTCTTGTCTATGTGTTGCGTCTGCGATCTCACTTTCGATAGCGATCAGCGCTCTCATTCTTCCGGCAAGCTGTTTAGCTAACACAATCAAAGCGAGCCCTCCTCCAAGTATAGTGAGCAAACAGGTAATAGGTGAATCGTCTTTTCTTTATCTCATTAGATGTCTCTCCACTACAACGATGAAGAAGTATCACAAAATGCTCCGCTAAAAACTACTCAAATCAATGCTCTAGAGTGTAACTTTAAGGTGAAAATCCCCCGCTGGCGAACAAAGCAAAATTGTATCGTCGCAGGAAAGTTTCTGAAGTTAAGAAATCAACGTCAATGACACCGGCAGCCAAAATGCTAACGACTCTAACGATCATAAGGAGCCTTATTGGGCGCCAAATAGGCCTTGTGAAATTCTAACGATCCATAGGAACGCTATTTAAGTAAATCCCTTCGATTTATCTTAGTTTCAGCTGAAATCCAGCCAAATAACGTTCCTGGTGATCGTTAGAATTTAAAACCCATCTAAATCAGGCAAATAAGGGCTGTCATGATCGTTAGCGCTGCGAGGAGACAAAGCACTGAAGTATAAAGGTTTAGGGTTGCGGGGTTGCGGGGCTTACGTGGGTTTGCAAACTCCCCGCCACCTCTGTGCCTTTATAAAAAAACCTCTTACGCATTGCTACAACTGTGCGTTCATAGGGAGATTCGCTTAATGTCCAATATATTGGAGGATTGAGTCACCTAATTATTCACGACTACTCTCGATCTTCCTCCAGTGAATAGCCTGTTCAATACCAGTAACACGATATACAACACATATCCGATCATTCCACCAAGTGTATTCAGCATAAGATCATCCACATCAAAGATGCCCATCCCCGTCAGCAACTGTGTCACTTCATACCCCAGGCTAAGTAAAAAGGATAGGAACAGCACATGAATCCCGGCGAAAAAAGAATGGCGTACCAGACCCGTAATCCATACACCAAACGGTACAAATGCAAGAATATTACCCACCAAGTGAATGGCTGTTCCTGATCGGTGATGAACGGAGAGACTATGCCAGTCTCGTTTGATCTCCTGAAATGGCGTCAGATTTACAGTTCGTGTATGAATCAGATCTGGTTGACGCAGTAACGCCATCAGTCTGTCCCATACCAGCCCTACATCCATGGGCCCTCCTTTAAATAAAATCAGCTTGGTTAGCATATAGAGATAGACTACGAATAGGGCAGTCCAGACGATTCGAAGCGGACTGGGGTTTATCCCATTGCGATGGGGACTATGATTCTTATGACGTTGGTTGTCATCAAAAAGTTTGATTTTTGGGTGATTTTTTTGACCCTGTTGCCTATACTGCTCGTCCGGCTCGTTCTGTCTCATGCTGTCTCTCCCTCCTCCTCCGTCAGGCCGTCCTCTTAGGTTGATACTCATCATCAAGACGATTTTTCAACCGTAACAATAACTCCTTGCATATTATCACCGGAGATGTCATAGGCATCATTCTCTGGCAGATAAATTTTCGCATCCTGCGACACCTGATAATAATGGATATCATATGTAACGCCGTCCAGATCGACGCTTACGTCTTTCTTTTCTCTTAACATCTCCAGATACTCTTCCAAAACCATATGGTTCTTGTACATCACTGCACTATGCGGCATGCCAACATATCTGAAATGCCAGGGTTCATACTGAATACCAGTCACGTTCACTTTATCTTTCGGATATCGCAAAATAAAACCGTATTTCCATGCGTTTTTCTCCAGCCATGCTCCTTCTGGAGCCTCACTCATTGCGCCCAGACTTGAACCTATATCCAAAGATAATCCCAGATTGTGCTCGCTGTAACCCGCAGGCAACGCATAGTCTGAACCCTTTTGCCGATACAGCTCGTCCTGCTTCTCAAAATCTCTGTACCCGCTGCTCATCAGGAAATAGCGCACACCCTCTTTACCCGCAGCCTCAACCATCTTCTGAAATTTTGCTGTGACCTCACGAGACAACATCAACGTCTGATCCATGATGCCATAGCCTTGGAGCAAATCTTCTTCATCAGCTACATATACAACATCGGAGCGAATACCCTCCGGGTGAATCGGATGCTTGGAATTGACCAAAACAAGATTGCCTTTATGTATTTGCTGTTTCATATCTTGAGTTGTAGCTTCATGGTACCCCCTGTATTTCTCATCGGTATCCAAAATAACAATCGGCACCCCCTCTTTTTGCTGTAAAGCTGCCGTTGATTGCGTTACGATATATCCAACCAAAATGATGCATAGTAGAAAGCCCCACTTTTTCATGATTGTTCCTCCTTCCTCTCATGATTCAAGGATAGACAAAACAATTTAAAGAAAACGCAGGGCAATGTTTAAATTTTTCTTAAGTTTCATGAGAAACCTGCTGGAAAACAGGCAGACGAACCTCAAACATCGTGTGCACCACATCACTTACAGCCGATATTACGCCTTCATGCTGCTCCACGATATTACGTGCGATAAACAGTCCAAGCCCCGTACCTCCCTCTTGTACGGTCCGTGCACGATCTCCGGTATAATACATGTCGAAGATGTGCGGCAGATCATCGGGATGAATATGTCCCCCATAGTTCGTCACCTGAATGACAACGTGACCTCCATCGTGAAATCCTTTGATGTCCACGTACATCCCGTCCTTGCCATGTCTGGCAGCGTTAATTAGCAGATTCTCGAACACACGGGCGAGTAGCTCCCCATCTCCGGATACGGTAAGATCGTAATCGATATGTAAACGGGTGACCAGATTATTTTTTTCAAAAACAGGATAAAGCTCCTCATTCATCTGCTTCAACAGCTCGCTTAGGTCCAGCCGCGTTTTGCGTACAGGTAACATGCCGTAGTTCATTCGTGTTATCTCAAACAGATCATCAATTAACTTCTCAAGCCGCTGGGACTTGGTGAACGCAATCGCGATGAAATGCCTTGCCTGTTCTTCAGTCAACTGCTCATCCTTCATGAGCAAATCCAGATAACCCAGTACAGAGGTCAGCGGTGTGCGCAGATCATGCGCAAGGTTTACGATGAGCTGGTCTTTGCTGTTTTCGGCAAAGTCTCCTCGTTTCACCGCTTCTCGCAGCTTCTGACTCGCCATATTAACACTTTCCGCAATCGTACCCAATTCGTCTTTGGCTACAATCTGTACCTGATGATGAAAATCCCCATTAGCCAACTGATTAATGCCTGCGGAAATCTCTTTGAAATACGTAACATAACGCCTGGTAAACAAGTAAAAAAATAAAATCGCAAGCGGGATAAAGAGCAGCATAAAGACATATAAATCGCCAATACTTCTCATCATATTACGAAATTCCGCAAGCGAATCTTCCCGCCTCACCCCTGCGTAGTACATCTGTAACAGCTTATACACGATAAATGTTACGACGCCAGAAGAAAGCATACTCAGACCAAGCATCATAATCATCGTTGTGCGAAAACTTCTCCGTTTAGTCATTGAACGTGTACCCCACACCCCAGATGGTTTTGATTAACTTGTTCTTGTTCACATCTTCTCCGAGCTTCTTGCGCAACGTCCGAATATGTACCATGACGGTATTGCCACTCTCAAAATACGCCTCGCCCCAAACTTTTTCAAAAATGCTTTCTGCACTGAAGACCTGTTTAGGATTGCTGGCAAGCAACACTAAAATGTCAAATTCCTTCGGTGTTAAATCCAGCGGTTTACCGTAAAGCGTTACGCTATGTTGGTCGGGGACAATAACAAGTCCACCCTTTTCTAAAACAGAACGCTGTGGCACCGCGCTGGACTGGCTGAATTGCAAAGAACGCCGTAGTTGAGAGTTCACGCGAGCCACAAGCTCCATTGGATTAAACGGTTTGGTCATATAATCATCGGCACCCATCACGAGTCCTGTAATTTTATCCATGTCCGACGTTTTCGCACTCAGGAAAATGATTGGAAAATGATGCTGTTCCCGAATTTTACGTGTCACCTCATACCCGTCCATACCCGGCATCATAATGTCCAGAACCGCCAGATCGATGGCGTGTGTCTGAACGGCCTGTAGTGCCGACTGTCCGTCAGAAGCCTTGACGGTATGATAGCCTTCTTTTTGTAAATGTAAGGATACCAGATCCGCAATCTCTATTTCATCGTCCGCAATCAGAATCGTAATTCGCTTCATTGCTTATTTCACTCCTATATGGGATGCTGAGCATATAATACCTATGAATCTAACAGATAACTCCCACATACACAATTGAAAGCAATGTTATATAAGTTTGACTTTTCTTTTACACTTTAACGGAGAGGACAGAAAAAACCTGAAAAAGCGAAGCGTTCGCCTTTATCCCCGGATTTTCCCCTTTGGAAAAGGGAATCCAAAAAATCTGGGGATAACAGCGATTGGAAGGTTATTCTGTCATTGGAGTGTTCAGTGTAAATGCTGTCCAATTCTATAGACACTAATAAAAAAGGAAGATATATCTATGAAACTGGAGCGTTTGTTAGCCATTGTGGTACTGCTCATTAATCGCAGGCGATTACAGGCCAAAGACCTGGCAGACATGTTTGAAGTGTCTATTCGTACAATCTATCGAGACATCGACACCTTAGGCCAAGCTGGAATTCCGGTGGTGACCTATCAGGGCGCAAGCGGTGGCATCGGACTGGCAGAAGGTTACCGGCTGGATCGCAATCTGTTAACCGACAAGGATCTCGCTTCCATCGTCACGGCGCTGCGTAGCATCTCAACCACTCATACGAATACTGCGCGTGAGTTATTGGTAGAGAAGCTGAGCAGTATCGTGCCGGAAGCCAAAAATGAAGATTTTCAGGCCAGCACACACCGATTCATCGTGGATTATTCAACGTGGACTCACCCTGAAGCACTGCAACAGAAATTAAAGGTCATCGATCAGGGAATCGATCAACTTCAATGCATTCATTTTGCCTATTGCAGCGCCGAAGGTGCAGAGACCTGTCGCACGGTCGATCCACACACCCTTGTGCTGAAAAGGCACGCGTGGTATCTGTACGCCTTTTGCCATGAACGGAATGAATTCCGTATGTTCAAGCTGGTTCGCATGAAAGAGGTTGTGCTTGCCGAACAACATTTTGAACGTCAATCCATCAATCTTCAGGACAGACCGTGGCAGCAGGAATGGAGCCGTCCGAACAATCACATTGGACTCACGCTGAAATTCCATGCCCGTGCCCGTCATCTCGCGGAAGAATGGTTTGGGATTGAGAATGTATTGCCTGACGGGAACGGGTATTATATCAGCCAGATCGCTTTCCCTGAGGATAACTGGCTATATGGCTTTATTCTCGGTTTTGGCGCGGACGTGGAGGTGCTGGAACCTCTGCATATTCGGGACAATGTATGCCGGATGGCAGAGCAGATTGTGCAAAATTATAAAACCTCAGCTCAAACCTGACAGACAGCTGTCCAGTTCCTCCCCGTATACTTCAACTATGTTCAGGTTGAAGTTGTACATATAACCGAGGAGGAATGAATAATGAACGTTACCGTATGTCAAAGCTGTGGAATGCCACTCACAAGTACCGATCAATTTGGTACAGAAATGAATGGCAGCACCACCCGCGAATACTGCATTTATTGTTACAAGGATGGCAAGTTCGAACAACCAGGCATGACGCTAGAAGGCATGATCGAGATGTGCACCGCTATTCTCAAAGAAGAAGGCATGGACGAGGAATCAGCCCGCTCGATGCTACGCAACCAACTACCTTTTCTGAAACGCTGGCGTAATGAAGGAAATGTAGGAAACGGTCCGGACGGGACAGCGACTGTCGCTCATGCACCTATTCATGCTGGGGCACCATCATCTGACGTTGCTTCTGCGGTGAACGATACTCTGCTGACCAAGGAGCCTGTTCGCTATGTCACCCTTCCAGGCAAACGCTTAGCCGGATTGTCCGCACGTACAACCAACGCAATTGAGATGAGCGGTCAAGGCAGCATCGGTGCGTTGTGGGGCCGTTATTTTGCCTCCGAACACATTCCGGCTACTGAGGCTGCACGCTATGGCTGTTACACGGATTACGCGGATGGCATTGCTGGAGAATATACCATTTTGATCGGACATGAAATCGGCGAGGAAGAACGACTACCTGAAGGTTTCGACGAGGTACAGTTACCGCCTGCTACCTATGCAGTGTTTACTTCGAGAACCGGACCCATGGTTGAGGTGGTCAGCGAAGTGTGGGGAGCGGTGTGGGCGTGGAGCCATCAGCAAGACCGTACATTTACCGGCGATTTTGAGTACTATGATGAACGCAGTTTAGACCCGGAACATACACAGGTGGATGTATATATTGCGGTAAACGAACGTAGGTAACGGAAGTAATACGAACGGATACCCCTCTTCAGAAAAGAATTTAAAGAGAGAATCAAATGAGGAAACCTGTAGCTGCCAAGTGGTCTTGGCAGCTTTTTTGACATTTTTCGATTAATATACCCCGACCATAGAACCAAGTTAGTTAGCATATACCATACCTAGTCACTTGGACATATGTCTTAGAGGCAAGTACCATTGACTTCCCTAAAATTAGGACCATTCGCATAACAACCGATACCACGCTCCCATGCCTCGCCTTTTATATCAGGTTCTTTGTTCCTGAATTTTCCTAAAACCGTTTACATCTTCTGAATACCGGGTAAAATCACTACATCCGAGTCGGAATAACGATCGAATTTCCGCTTCTTCATGTAACAAGTCATATGTACCTATATGCGTACAAGGTGAATTCATTTTATTTTCACCAACAAAACGAATGTTGAATATACATACAAACTAACGATGCATGTCCATCATGCATGTAAGGAGGAAACCAAGATGATCCGCATGCCTATTCAGCAAATGATCCCGTACCACCACCAATATCCGCGCAACACGGAGACAAATGTGCCCAAAAAGGAAAATGAGAACACTCAAGGCCTATCCTTCCATGAAATTTTACAGCAAAAAATGGCGAAAAAGAACGTATCCATGAACATGAGATAACGCTTTACATCTTTCCGGCTACTCCCTATACTACGTGTAAAAGGTGACATTTCAGGCGCGAAGTTTCTTAACCGATGGTTCACTCTAATTGTGTGATTCAGGCGCGTCTTGTAGCCACTCTACATAAAGGGGATTGCCTATGAGCACCATTGCCTGTTTCCACGCGCATCACTCCAATATCAGGTTGATTGAACAAGCCTTGACTTCCTATAATATCGAACTGGTTCACTATGTAGACCCCGGTCTTGATCGGCTCAAGCATGATGAGCATTTCAATAGTGCGCTTGTTCGGGAAAAAGTAAATCAGACATTGCAATGGATGAGCCGCTGTCACGCTGACGCCATTCTTGTAACATGCACCTTGTTCGCTGCCGTACTGGAACAAATACAACCGTTACCGATTAAGGTAACGGGTATTGACGATTCACTGCTCGCGATGATGGTAAAATATCCGAAGCGGTATTTGCTTGCGTTTACCAACCCTGCCACCGTAGAGCCGACGATGGCTCGATATCGTGACTATATGGATCGACACTTGGCAGGAAAGAACAAGCCTGAGCTTGAATCCGTGTTGCTCCCTGGTCTATTCGACATGATCATGCGAGGTGACCAGGAAGGCTACATCACCGCGTTAGAAGAAGCATTGCAGCAGCTTGCTCTTGAACGCAAGGATACTTGTCTTGTCGCTGCTCAGCTTTCCATGGCTCCTGCCGCTGAGCAGGCATCTTCCGATACAAGTATGACCATCTATACGCCGCTTTCATTATTAGGCGCGAATCTGGAGCGGGATATCGGTATCACGAAGAAAGTATAAGCATTTTCGCACTGTTTGCAGTTTCTAGTACGCGGTACCCTGCTTCATGACAAGGTTGGTCAGCCACAACTATGTAGACTTTTTATTTTGGAGGGAATGTAACCATGAAACATCTCACTGTAGAACCAGGTCAATCCATCGGGGGTATCCGTTTAGGCATGACACAAAATGAAGTTGAACAAACGGAAGCTTTCGGCTTTGATCCCAACGTGGAATATGATGCTCAAGGCAAAGTACATTTTATTGAATTTCATGAAAGTGATGAGTATAAGTGTATGCTGGGAGAACTTGATCTGCTTGGCACCGAGGCTGACATTTTGATACCGCAGTTGGACGCTATTGCGCCATATGACCGTGAAGATCCCGAGCTTGGTTGCAGTTTCCAGTTCGATCAGATCGGTTTGATCCTGTGGCGTCCGGTACCCATGACCCGAGAAGATATGAAGGAGCCGTGGTTCCTGGAGATGCCGCCTGAAAATCAACAGGATGAAATGAAACATCTCTGCTTCTCAACCGCAGCCGTCTATGCAAAAGGATATTACGAGTAACCTACAACTTAACATAAAAAAGTGACCCAAGCTCAGGCACTACAGTCCTGTCGGGTCACTTTTTTCAGTTGTGGAAGCTTACGACCTCGCCCGATACTCCTCAGCCTTCGCCTGCATCCCGGCGGCTACTGCTTCATCATCGTTCAGGCCGCGATCTGCGGCAAAGGCACGGATGTCCTGCGTGATGCGCATACTGCAGAACTTCGGTCCGCACATGGAACAGAAATGTGCTTCCTTCGCCCCTTCTGCGGGTAACGTCTCATCGTGGTAAGACAGTGCCCGTTCTGGGTCAAGTGACAGGTTAAACTGATCTCTCCAGCGGAACTCGAAGCGTGCCTTCGACAGTGCATCATCCCGGCGCTGAGCGCGTGGGTGGCCTTTGGCTAGGTCTGCGGCATGGGCAGCTATTTTATAAGCGATAACCCCTTCACGTACATCATCCTTGTTCGGAAGCCCCAGATGCTCCTTTGGAGTGACATAGCAGAGCATAGACGTACCAAACCAGCCAATCATCGCTGCCCCAATCGCAGACGTAATATGATCATATCCCGGTGCGATGTCTGTGGTCAGTGGCCCGAGCGTATAAAACGGCGCTTCCTGGCAGATCTCCATCTGCAAATCCACATTCTCCTTGATCTTGTGCATCGGCACATGCCCCGGCCCTTCAATCATCACCTGCACATCATGCTTCCATGCAATCTGCGTTAATTCCCCAAGTGTGGCGAGCTCCGCCATCTGTGCTTCATCGTTGGCATCGTAGATGCTACCTGGACGCAGTCCGTCCCCGAGGGAGAAAGCAACGTCATACCTTTTCATAATCTCGCAGATTTCTTCAAAATGAGTGTACAAAAAGTTCTCCTGATGATGTGCCAGGCACCACGCCGCCATAATTGACCCGCCTCTAGACACAATACCCGTCATCCTTTTCGCTGTCATCGGAATATATCGGAGCAACACACCCGCATGAATTGTAAAATAGTCCACGCCCTGCTCCGCCTGTTCAATCAGCGTATCCCGGTACAACTCCCAAGTGAGTGCCTCCGCCTCGCCATTTACCTTCTCCAGCGCCTGATAGAGCGGCACCGTACCAATCGGCACCGGGGAGTTACGGATGATCCATTCCCGCGTGGTATGAATGTCTCTGCCTGTGGAGAGATCCATTACCGTATCCGATCCCCAGCGAACAGCCCAGGTCATCTTCTCCACCTCCTCCTCGATGGAGGAAGATACAGCGGAATTGCCTATGTTGGCGTTGATCTTCACGTGAAAATGACGCCCAATCAGCATCGGCTCACTCTCCGGGTGATTGATGTTGGATGGAAGAATCGCCCTGCCGCTCGCCAGCTCCTGCCGCACGAATTCAGGCTCTACGCCTTCACGAATAGCGGCGTACTCCATCTCGGGCGTAATCAAGCCCTGCCGCGCATAATGCATCTGTGTGACAGAGCGCCCATCCTGAGCACGTAGCGGTTGACCGCGGAATCCAGGGTATTCTTCTGCCCCGGCTCTCCGTCCTCCAGGCTTCAATCCGTTATCCTCCGGCTTCACTGCGCGGCCCTCATATGCTTCAACGTCACCGCGCTCCATAATCCAGTGATTTCGGAGCGCAGGTAATCCCTTCCGAATATCCATCTGGAATTCGGGATCGGTCATCGGTCCGCTCGTATCGTAGACACGCAGCGGCTCATTATGCTCCACCCCTTGGGGAGTATTCGTATCATGAAGGGCAATTTCACGCTCCGGTACAGCAATGTCCGGTCGTGAGCCCTGAATGTAGACTTTGCGGCTACCCGGGAAGGGTTGAACCCCTTCAGCCGCTCCGGTTTTCTTTTCCACCGGATGACCATCGCGCCCTGTTTCCTCTATTCCCGTCTGTTGCCCCGTTTGGTTACCTGTATTCATGTCTCCTGTTTCCTCCTCTGTGATCTTCATTTGCCCATATCGTCCACCAATGTGACAGCTTTGACTTACCACACCTGTCTGGAAAAAGCAGAGCACAGAAGCACAGCAGGATTGATCCTGCATAAGCAGCTAGAATGATCCAAAAGACAACTTTTATGTACAATCAGCATGAGCACGAACACGAGATCACTTCTCTTAGAAGTACAGGCATATACGCCGCAATTATTGTGCTGTCACTTCCAAGGTGAAACACAACAACTGAATCTCTGCTTGCCGCTGTAAATAAAAAAAGCCGGTTCCGAAGGAACCGACTAATGTCCATCACCATACACGCAACAAGAGCCATCTACTGCAATACAGCATGGATCCCGTGTTAACGTCTGTGGTGTTTGTGGTCATATGGCCGATTACTTCCCTACGCTGGTATGATCCAGATCAGGTGCAAAGGGTCCGGGATCTCATGCGATCCCGTCTCAGTCCGGACAATTCGGACTCCCCCAGTAACGTAAACGTATTGCGACAATCAAGCCGCTGTTCAACTTAAAATATGACATTCAACCGACCCCGCTGGGTCGTCCATTACAGAGTAGCGTAATCTGGGCTTAAATTCAACCTTAATATTCCAGAGAGGAAATTCCTTTCGAGCAAAACGTCATGCAAGAGCCTTCCCCTATGGCAACATAAGTCCCATTTGTACAGCTGCTTCTTTCAACACAGGCGCGTACTCATGTAATGTCTCTTGCGAGAGCCTGCTAACAGGTCCAGACACGGAAAGCGCTGCTGCAATGTTGCCTCTGCGATCCATAATTGGCACAGACACAGCGGCAGCTCCCGGCTCGCGTTCCTCATAGCTGGTTGCGTAGCCACTCACTCGAATGTCTTCCATTTGTGCCAGATAGACGGCCGGATCGATAAATACTGGCCATTCCGGGCCGTTCATCAGTTCCTCCCGATCCTCATCAGCGGCAAAAGCCATTAATACTTTGCTGGAGGCTCCTACGGAAAGCGGCAGTCTGACCCCTACAGGTGCAACCCGCCGAATCGCCTGATCACTCTGCACAGCCTGAATCCGAATCCGTTCACCGCCGTCACGAAGGTAGAGACTTACGGTTTCGCCCAAGCGATCACGCAGCCTCTCCATTGCAGGTAACAGCAAAATTGCAGGATCGTCACTACGTGACATATGCGCTGACAGCTCCCAGATCCGAATACCTAGCCGATACTTTTCGGTTGCCGCATCACGTATTACGAACCCCCGATCCTCCAGTGTAGCCATCAATCGATGTACCGTACTTTTGTGCAAACCGATCTGACTAGCAATTTCAGTGAGTCCAAGATCACTGCGCGTGGTAAAACATAATAATATATCCAGCGCCCGTTCTACAGCCCGGACGGTTAACTTGCGGTCTTCCATGGCATGATGCCCTCCTCATGTTTCATCACATGAAACTTGGTTACATAAATTATATGAGAAACGGTCTCATCTGTAAACCAAAAAGAACCGTTTTGAAGATGATCTGAAAACAAAAAAATGAACAAGGATATCCAATTGGCACATCGTAATCTCCTGTAATTTACACACTATGGAATTGTTACCTCTACATCTTAAGAACTATATAACAATTGCGTAACAAATACCTCCAATCAATTGACTTTGACTATATCGGGACATACGATAAAGATAGAAACGAATTTAGATAAAATATCAAAAGCGTGACTTTAGCATTAGGATGCCATTGTCATGAATACGTGCTAAAAAGTACCTATATGCTATTTTCATATCGTTATGATCTTGTCCATATTAATCCTCAACCGAAACTCAAAGGAGGGGCGTGCATGTATCCGACATCCCAGAGCGAAGCCCCGCTGCATACCAAAGTGTCCGATCTGCCCTCTTCGTTGTCACCGAGGCTGATTCGGTTCAAACATATTGTCGTAGCGTTGCTGCTCTCCGTTGTATTTTTTCTGTTGTTTTGTTTTATTGCCTTACACGGTTATATTGCTTGGGTGCTCTCCAACCCTACGGTCGCACCGGTGTTTTCGAACCCGATGCAGGCCAAAAACATGAAATATGAGGACATTACATTCCCTGCGGCCGACGGTAGCAGAACCATGCAAGGCTGGTATATCCCTGCGAATACCGATACGGGCAAAACCATCATCTTCAGCCACGGTTATGGAGCCAATCGGGAGGAAACCTGGGTGCCTATGTATGACCTCGCCCATTACGCGCACCAGCTCGGGTTTAATGTGGTGATGTTCGATTACGGCTTTGCCTCTCAGGTCAACCGAGCGGTAGCAACAGGTGGTAAAGCTGAGTCTCAGCAATTGCTGGGAGCTATTCAGTTTGCTAAACAGCGCGGAGCACAGGAGCTGGTCGTCTGGGGATTTTCCATGGGAGCAGGCACGGCTCTGCAAACCGGACTGCTAACCAAAGAAGTGGATGCCATGATTCTGGACAGTACATTCCTGCTGGAGCCGGATACGCTGTACCACAACATTCATAATCAGATCAATCTGCCGCGTCAGCCTACGCTCGAGATTATGAAGTTGCTCTTCCCGATCTTGAACGGTACCGGCTTGCAGCAAATCCCGTATCAGGAAGTGAAGAAAAAGGACTATCCGTTCCCAATCTTCTTTATTCATGGTACAGAAGATGAGAAGGCCCCTTATCCGATTGCCGAACAACTTGCCGCTAATCAGACGAATCCTTATTCAGAAGAATGGATTGTACAAGGCGCGCATCATGAACTGATCTTCCGGGAGCATCCGAAGGAATATCTACGCCGTGTGTCGATTTTCCTTAGTCATGTGACGAAAACAAGCAGTGAGGATGTGCAACAAAACCGGCAGGAATAAGCTAATTTCGTCCGTAGTCCTGTTATGTTATCTTGTTAGCTGGCAGAAATCTGCAGGTAACGAGCGATCAGGAATATGCTTTTCACCAATCCAAATGATATACAGCATTTCGATGTGTTTAGAGCCCTCCGGGGCTCTTTTTTTATACACATAGGACAATGCGTCCCAAGAATACACTGTTGAGACAGAGCAAAGGTAATTGGACGAAGAGCGGATTCGAAAAATAATCTGAAAGATTGGAGGTATAACGCATATGAACTGCGATGGATACGGTCATCTGCTTCCTCTACGGACGCTGGAAGAAATCCGTTTCTGGAAAGAGCAAGAGAAAGAACATACGCTCATCATTCGCACACTGGTTCCTGACCTTGAGCCCTCCTACGTTAAACTTCTGGAAGAATGGGAAGCAGCCTTTGCGAACAGTGAGCGAGTGGCGAATCAGTTGATAAAACAGCTGTTGCCTGCAACCCAGCCGCCTGCCCCCTATATCATGCGAAGTATCGATCAACTCGTCCAGACAGCAAAACATCAGTCCAAAGAGTTTATCAAGCAGCTTTATATTATGCTGGAGCGCAGTGCAGCGGTGCGTGCGGTCCCACTTGCTCAAACCTTCATCTTGCATATCATCCGCGAATCAGAATATTTCCTGGGGGTATTAGAAACCCTGAGCCAGCCCGGCATTTTGCGTGAAACAGAACCACCCTCATCGATGTTGCTAGAGAATGCACTACACAACATTAAATCCAAAGTTGCCCAAGACACGCGTCTAGAAGCAACGGAATTACAAGCATCTTTAGCCGGGCAAACCAATACCAATACCAGTATATCCCCTTCGGCTTCCGCGCAGGTGCAATCGTTGTCACTCCAACCATCAACGGCTGGGACGGCTCCTGCCGAAACGCTGCCTGCATCTGCCCCGGTAAGAGAAAAGCCGGTTCCTATTGGCGGACACACGTTACCTCCCCTCCCTTACGCGTATAATGCGCTGGAACCGCACATTGACGAGCTGACAATGCGCATTCATCATGACAAGCACCATCAGTCCTATGTGGACGGTTTGAACGTTGCGGAGAAGAAACTCGCCGAATCCCGGAAAAAGAATAATTTTGAGCTCATCAAACATTGGGAGCGTGAGCTAGCTTTTAATGGAGCAGGACATTATCTGCATACCATCTTCTGGACCATTATGAACCCAGCAGGCGGCGGCAAGCCTACCGGAATGCTTGCAGAGCAGATCAAACGTGATTTTGGCAGCTATGAAGCATTCAAAAATCAATTTACCGAGGCAGCTAACAAGGTGGAAGGTAGCGGGTGGGCAATGCTGGTCTGGAGTCCGCGAGCACATCGTTTGGAAATTTTGCAGGCTGAAAAACATCAAAATCTGTCCCAATCGGATATCGTTCCACTCCTGCCACTAGATGTATGGGAACATGCCTACTATCTCAAGCATCAAAACGAACGCAAAAAGTACATCGAAGACTGGTGGAATGTCGTCTACTGGCCCGCTGTCGCTGAACGGTACGAAACCGCGCGCAAGCTCCTATGGCCACCTTACTAAGGTAATCTGGTTCCAGCAAACATAAAAAGAGATATCTCCAGTCAAAGACTGAAAGATATCTCTTTGAAACGTGCTGGTCGTCAATCCTTTATGGATGCGGCCTGAATCGCTTGGTAAGCCCAATGGGTATCAGGTACGTCCGACCAGGATTTTAGCGCTGTTGCTGCAGGTTGAAGACCAATCAATTTATTAATCATAGTCACTGCTTCAGCACGCGATACCAGTTTCTCAGGACGGAAGGTACCATCCGTATATCCTGTAAGAACTCCTGCAGCATCAAGCCGAGCGATCGCTTCCTGTGCCCAGTGTTGCTTCACATCCGTGAATGCAGTTGTTGCTTCGGATGTCACTGCTTGTTCAGCTTTCAGCAAATGTTGTAATACGCTCGCCATCTCTGCTCGTGTAATTCCTTGCCCCGGTTTGAAGCTACCGTCTGCGTAACCTGTGAAGTAACTAGCTTGAGTAGCAGCAGAGATACTGTCATAAGCCCAGTGGCCAGCTCTAACATCAGTAAATGATGCTTTACTATCAGACTCCACAGTACCTGTTACACGCGTAATGAGTGCCGCCATCTCTGCTCGTGTTACGAACCACTCCGGTTGGAAACGACCATCTGCATAGCCGCGAATATAAGGTTTGGCTGTTGCCGTGTCATCAGCCCAGTCTTTGACCCGTACCACGGAAAAGGTACTGAACTGATCCACATTGATCTCGATGCCTTGCTGGTTATTATCTTTATTCAATGTCACTACTTTACCGTGTACCAGCTCTTTTGTTCCATTGCTGTGTTCGATATACACGCCAAGATCCGCTGGTTTCACACCTGCAAGCTGTTTGCTGTCTACTGGCAGGACAAGCGTTACAGGACGGCTTTGCAGATTCGTTTCAATCGTCATCGGACGTCCCAACACCTGAATGTCTTTGGTGCCGGAGAATTGAGTAATCGTCTCGTTAGCCAGCAATCGTTGTTCGATAGCCAGACGTGTCTCCTGTTTCTTTACAGGCACGAGACGGAAATATACATCATCTGTTCTGTCTTTCATAGATGTGGCTGGAATAGTTACTTTCACGTTTGGATTGGAAATAACCAACTCGATTCCTTGTTCAGTGAACAACTTAGTCGATTCCCGCGCTAGTTTCACGTCCCACTGAGAGACTTCATCTTTCGCATCTGGAATCAAAACAACAGCTGTACGTGAGCCGGTTTTCTTTAACTGATCAATAACCGACTGTGCTTTACCTGGATTTAATCCAAGCTCGTCTTTTATCGTACCATCTGTTCCACGAGTCCGGCTGATTTCCAAGGAATCAATGGTGGAGGCCAGCTCGCCATTTGCCACATCCACTTTAATAATCTCCTTCTGTGGAGTCGATGAAACCGGTGATGAAGGCGAAGAGCTAGATGGTGATGGAGAAGGTGTCACAACAACTTCTCCCCCACTATTGCCAGGAGATTGCGGTGTTACCGATGCGGATACTTTAAACTTTGACATTCCCGCGTTGCTTGAAGATCGAACAGCAAATACATAAGGCAGACCGCTCGTTAGATTTGAAACGGTATACTGCAATTTATCCATCGGCCCAGCTACTTTAGTCCAATTCTCAGGATCTTGTGGCGCAGTACTGCCCTGATACATATATACGACATAACCGTCTACCTCAGGTACACTATTCCAGTTTAACTGAACTTGTCCATTAATAGCCTGCGGAGTTAGTGCCGCAGGTGCAGCAGGTAAACCAGGTGTGATCACGTTAGAAACGACATAATCGGACTGGGTATGATCATCGTTGAATGTAGATTTAACTGCAAAAACATAAGGCAATCCGTTCGTCAAACCATGGATGACCTTTTCACCGTCTAACATACTTGTGATATCAATCCAGCTATCAGGATCAATTGGCTCTTTGGAACCTTGATACATATAAACAGCATCCGTAACGGAAGAGTCTGAACTCCAGCTAATCTTCGCTTGAGCATCACCAGCAACAGCCTTCACTTGGGAAGGAGTAACCGGTGAGCCTGCGCTAGTCTGATAAAGTTCACTCCCTAGGTCAACCAATTCATTGTTTGGCCCATCTGCTGTAAAATATATAAAGTGATCTGTAGAGGGTTGAAGGTGATTGAAATAGAGGTCTCTTTCCTCACCTGCCTGTAAATCAACATAGGTACCATTACTTAGGGCATTTTCCTTTATCGATGACAAATCTGGATTCGTATTTGCCCAATCCACCACCCTGTTATCATAATATAAACGTGCACTTTCCGTTAACTTCACTTTTAAGTTGAATGTTGTTGCAGTGAGTTTTCCATGAAGGGGATAATCTGGATCACCACCGACAAAATCTATTCCGACTGAAGCATGTGCTTTTCCTGAGAAATAAACGTTATTCGCCATACCAAGTGTTAACACAACCATCAAAAAGAATTTCATTGGACGAGACATCCATGATAACTTGTTTTGCACTGACTTTCTCATCGTATAAACCTTCCCTTCCTTGCAGGCTTTTTGGATGAGTATAACAATGTATTCTGAACATTTTCTGAACAAAATACGACATATTTCACGATTTATCGATGTTATCTGACTCAAAAAATGAAATCCACGTAAAAAAAAGCGAATCTCTCATTAGAGATTCGCCTCAATATCGACTTCATATTACAATCCATACATAACATACCTATGTTAAGAAGCACAGCCCTCGCACGCTACATAGTTGTCGCCAACCTGTTTGCTGATGGCGATCAGATCGCCCAGTTTGATATCGGACTCTTCTGTGAACTCCAGATCGGCAATACGTGCCACAATCAGGGCAGCCGCCTCTTCTTTACTTGTTGCCATTTGGCTGAATTCTGATTTTTCACCTGTTGAAATGACTTCATACAGGTATGTATATCGCAATGTTTCCACTCTAAATCCTCTCCTTCCGAAATCACATCATACCATCTCTCTTCACCAATTCCAAGCCTATTGATAAAGAACTCAGTCGTAGCGCTGTTTCATCTGTTCTGCCGTCCGCAACACATCATCCGCATCAACAGAAAGCACCCGTTCTGTCGCTGCATGAGGATACCTGTTGCGCAATGTGCGTACCAGCGAAGCCGTATACGCAGCCGTGGAAGGCACCCCTGCCAGCTCCTGCAGACTTGCCATAGTTCCATGCTTTACCTCAGGATATCCTTCGGCTATCCCTCCTGAGGCCGCTTCATAGAATTTACGCACCTCCGCAGCAAGCCGATCCCCCTGCCCTTCCACAATGATAAATGCCGTGATGATGTACGCTTTGGCCTGACGCCGCTGAGCAATACCGCAAAATTTCAATCCACCCACGCTGACATCATAATCCCCAGGACAGAACGCCCCCTGCACTTCTCCTGTCTGCGCCTGAGTTGACCAAGGAGTTAACGACTCGGCAATGATCGAAGCCATCTCGCGAAAATCATCATGAATATTAATTGCGTGCCCTGGATTGGGCAAGATCAGCGACACGTTCACAACACCCGGATTCAACGGAACTGCGGCCCCACCAGAAGGCCGTACACATACGGCTGTCCCCTGACCTTTGATAACATCCATCGCTTCGACTGCCCGCGGCAGCCTTCGGTCGCGTAAGCCGGCCACAAAAGCATCTGGGTGTCGCCATATATGAGCAACAGGCAGATGGCCTGCTCCCACACGTCTGCACATCACTTCTTCCCATGCAAAAGCATCAAGTACACTGCTGCCAAGGCGCATAAGCGGTGTCTCCCAAATTTGCAAACGCAGCGATGAATGCTGCTCAGCGGATATTCTTTGTACAGTCAACTCGCTCTTCTCTGACTCAGGCAATTGGTTGAATTGGGAAGGTATATTCATCGTCCATAACCTCCGACTATCGAATTCATATGTAGTTTCAGTCCCTCCGACAAATACGAAAAAAAATGCCCTATATAAATAAGCCGGTTCCCCAAAGGAACTCGGCTTATTTATAATTACTCTTTGACCAGAGACAGAAACTCCGCACGCTGTGCAGGGTTATCACGGAAAGATCCACGTACAGCAGACGTTACCGTCTTACTTCCCGGTTTCTTCACGCCGCGGGAGCACATGCACAAGTGCTCACCTTCTACGACAACCATCACACCATGCGGTGCAACTGCTTCGGTCAAGATGTCCGCAATCTGCGATGTAATACGTTCCTGTACTTGAAGACGGCGTGTTACCGCTTCAACCAGGCGTGCCATTTTGCTTAGACCCACAATTTTCCCGCTTGGTATATAGCCAATATGGACTTTACCAAAGAACGGTGCCATATGGTGCTCGCACTGGCTGTAGTACACGATATCTTTCACGATGACCAGCTCTTCGTGATTCTCGTCAAAGGTGACACCCAGCACGTCACGGGGATCCACTTCATATCCACCAAAAATCTCTTCGTACATCCGGGTTACACGCGCAGGCGTTTCCAGAAGCCCTTCACGTGTGCTATCTTCTCCAATCAATTTGAGAATTTGTTCGACATGATACTCGATCTTCTCCCGATTGTCGGATACTTTGGAATTCAAATAATCTTTCACGCCAGCCACTGCCAAGCGCCTCCTTTCGAACCACATCCTGCAAGCGATTTAATCACCCACAGCTATTATTTTCGGCGGCCCGAGTTTTTACGCGCAGGATGTTGAGTCGGCTGAGGCATTTTTGCGCCTGGTTGCTGGTTCTTCATCATCTGCTGGGCACGCTGCATTTGCTTGCCATTCAGGTTATAGCCCATTTGCTTCGCCATTTTTTGTAACATGTCAGGGTCGCTTTGCATTTTCTCAAGCTGTTTACGCAGGTAGAACACCCCGATGAAAAATCCACCGACCAGACCCACAATCAATGTAATAATCGGTATTACAATATCCATCTCTTAGACACCTCTGTATGCAATATGCAATCTTAAAAAACGGATGATCTGTGCTTGTACACATCATGAATGATGAAGATTAATACCATGATGCAAACATAACACCGACCGGATTTCCTGAGAATTATCATAGCATTTCCACACGTCCTGAGCAAACGCATTTTCCAGTTATATCACTTACGTCAGTACTCCTTCAATAAAGATCGTGTTCTGTTTGGCCAAATCAATCTCAACAACATCCAGCGAATAACGCGTGTTGCCGTGAGCCACCCGAATAACCGGTCTTCCTGGCAGCCCGCGGTGCTGGCGGACAATGACGCCGGTCTCTTTCGTAGACAGCCGAACAGCAGTCCCGTTAGGATATACGGATACACTTTTATTAAACTCAATCAGAATATCGCGATCCAGCTTCGTTCCGGACATAGCCATCATTGCCTCACACGCTTCATGGGGAAGCATGTTGCTGCCTGACAGACCGTTAATGAGATTATCATAGATGTTAGCTGCACTTACAATTTTGGCAAAAAGATGGATGTCCTTCCCTCTGATTCCCCTTGGTGTACCACTGCCGTCCTCATGTTCATGATGTTGAAGTGCAGTGTGCGCAACGAGCAGACTGAACTCACGCTTGTTCTTGATCACTTCAAAGCCACGCCATGTGTGGTGCAGCTTTGAAGTAGGAACAGTACCAGGAGGCTCGCCTACTTTCCCAATATCATGTAAAAGGGCACCTACAGCCAGATCCTTGAGCTGATTGTAGTTAAGCCCCATATTCAGCCCAATAACCGAAGACAACAAACAAACATTCATCGCATGAACATATTGTGCATTGTCTTGGGTTCGGATATCGGTTAACTGCACCAGCAATTCTCGCCCGTTTAGCACATCATTCAATAATTTGTCTATGCTAAGCGCGACTTTCTTCGGACTCCAGTCTTTCCCGGACCGTACCGCTTCCAGCGTAACGCTCATCTCATTGATAATGGCCCTTTTCGTGGCTTCATCCAGAATATCTTCTGTATCCACATCTTTGTACGCTTCATCCTGGATGTACAGCGTGGTTACCCCGATACGCTTCAGCGTATTAACCATAAACACGGTGAGCTGGACTCCGGCAGACAACAACACTGTACCATTACTGGAATACACCGTCTTGCCTAAAATCTCCCCTGCCTCCACGCTTTCCACGTTTACATACTTCATGAACGTCCCCCGCTCTTACGATTACTGCTCCAATGTATGCAATTGCTCCTTGGTTTGCAGACCGCCTACGTAACCTACCAGAGTGCCATCTTTACCGCTCAATCGATGACAGGGAATAATAATCGGGATTGGGTTCTTGCTAATAGCATCCAAAACTGCACGTATAGCCTTGGGCCTGCCGATCTTTTCCGCAACCTCTTGGTGGGTTAAGGCTTCTCCATAAGATATATCGGACAGAACCTCCCAAACTTGTAGCTGGAATGCAGTACCATACTGCTTAAGCTGCAAGTCAAATGTCGTTCTTTCCCCAGCAAAATACTGCACTAGCTGCCCCGCAGCTTCGCTGAGCTTCTCTTCGTTTTTCTCATATCGGTATTCACCGACCCACGTACGGGCCCATTGTTGCAGATGAGCTTCCCGAACATGAAAAGCGCCAAAATCGATATGACACAGTCCCTCGTCCGTTGCACATAAGGTAAGTGTCCCGATCGGTGTCAGCACCTCATCATAGTACACAGGCTTGCCGTGAAGCCCGGTTACTGCAGATGGCTTCCATGCAGCGGCTTCAGATCTGCCAGAGGCGACGGACTGCTCAGGTTCAGCGTCACTTTCACTTTTAATAACGTTCACAGTCCGCTGTGTCTCCTCCCCGAACTCCGTATCTCTTGCTTGAGAAAAAGATGCTGCTTGTGTATATTGCACAGCTTCCACTGTATCTGCTTGTTGTTTCTTCACTTGCTCCGCCTGCGGTCGATCGGGTAAGGTCTCGGACGATAATAATCTCTCCTCGGCCTTCTGCAGCATACTTAGCACGTTCCCATCTTGTTCGATCGCGGCAGCTTCCCCAATAGCTCTCATGGCGTCTTCTCCTCCAATTCTGCTCAGCGCCCAGGCAGCGGTTCCCCGCAGTTCCGGACGCGGATCACGCTTCAGTACCTGCGTTAGTTTCGGTACAGCGCTTTTGTCTTTGAAATTGCCCAGTGCAATGACCGCATTGCGCTGGATCGGCTTTTTGCCCCGCCAAGCGGCAGAGCTTTGACCGAAACGTTCTTTGAATTCACGGTTACCGATATCCAGCAGCGGCAACAGCAAAGGCTTTACAACCTCCGGATCGGGATGAAACTCGGGATGATGATCCCAATTTTTGCCCCGATTTTTCGGACATACAATCTGACATGTATCACAACCGTACAGACGGTTGCCTATTTTCAACATAAACTCTTCATCCAGGAACCCTTTAGTCTGGGTCAGAAAAGAAATACAGCGCTGTGCATTCAATTGCCCAGGGCCAATCAGCGCACCTGTAGGACAGGCATCGATGCATTTCGTGCATTCCCCGCAATCCTCGGTCACGGGAGTATCTGGCGGGAATGGAATGTTCGTGACAAGCTCACCAAGGAATATCCATGAACCGAATTTGGGCGATATAATCGAGCAGTTCTTGGCACTGAACCCGATCCCGGCCCGTTGGGAGACGGCGCGATCCACGAGCGCACCTGTGTCCACCATACTTTCAATGATCGCTTCCGGTACGCGTTCACGGATAAAATTCACCAGCTTGTCCATCGCTGCGCGAAGCACCTGGTGATAATCCTGCCCCCAAGCCGAACGAGCAAAAATGCCGCGGTACGCGCCAGGCTCCGACTTCGGCGGATTGACCATTTTGGACGGATAAGCTACAGCTATGGCGATCAGGGAAGCTGGCTCGCTATCCGGGAGGGCGGGATGCACTCTTTTTTCAATATCTGGTTCTTCAAATCCTGACGCATATCCCTTATCCCGAGACTGCTCCAGCAATGACTTCAGAGAGATGAAGGGGTCCGCTGAAGCAAATCCAATATCATCTATACCCATTTCCGGGCCTGCCGCCTTGATCTCCTGCTTTAACGCTTCCCATACGGAGGCGGCCTGTGCTGCCCCGGTCCGTACGTTCGTCATTGTTCTTCCCTCTTTTCTATAAGGCACGTAATCTCGTTATCTTTAAACAATGAACGCCCGCCTCACTTAAGAGACCAGGCGCTGAACTATAACGATATAAGTCTTGCATACGATTAAATGTAAAGTCTACGTGCCTGTATGGTTAAACGCAAATTGCGCTTCGAAGTTGTTGTGGTCCAACATTTTACAGCTTTTTTATCTCGGAGAAAGGCCAAAAAATAAACTCGGCTTTACCGACGATCTCGCTGGAAGTTATACTCCCAAACACACGGCTGTCCTTGCTTTTACCTTCATGACGATTATCTCCCATGACGAAGAAATGATCCGATGCCAGGGTAAGCGGCCCAAAATCAGGGTCCTGTACCTCAATGTCGGTGTAACTCTCTGCCTGCTGAACACCATTTACATATAGATGATGGCCCTTCACCTGAACAGTATCTCCAGGAAGTCCAACGATTCGTTTTACCAGAAAATCTTTCTTGCCTGAACCTTCACTCGGGTCACGAAGAACGATCACATCCGACCGGGCCGGTTCACCGAAATGATAGACCATCTTGTTCACAAACAGACGATCAGACTCGACCAGCGTGGGTTGCATAGACTGTCCTTTGACCATCGACAGATTAAACACAAACAGGTTAAGTAGCATCATGATCACAAAAGCCAACACAATCGTCTTCACCCAATCCCACAATTCGGCTGGCCAGGACTTCCCTGCCTGCTTGGGGACAGGCTTCTGATTTTGCTCCTCAAACGTCGAATGCTCCATAGAAGGCATATTAGAATTCAAAGAGACACCTCATTTATCAGTTTGTAGATTTATCATATAACCTTGGTCGTACTCCTTTTCAGTCTACTCTATTTGGAAGAGCGAAACAATTGGAGATGCCCACCAGCATACAGACAATTACAATCTTTTATACACGCTTTGGAAAAAAGGAAACAGGATGCATATCAGCCGCTCCCTCCTCATACAAATAGAAAGGCATATCTCTCACGCCATGATGCGTGAACAGATATGCCTAATATGAAATGAAAATCTCTTTATTTCTTTGTCTAACTACACCGAATTTACCTACATCGATTAAGCCTTGGACAAAATACTAAGTTTCTGAAAAGCACTCAGAATCTTATTGGCCCCATATCCCATTGCTTCATACAAAGGCATGGCTGCTTTGTTGTGCTCATCACCAGCCACCCAAATCTGGCTGACTTTACGCTGCTGGAACCGCTGTTCCATAGCCTCGACAAGTGTTTTACCGACGCCACGGCGACGATAGTCTGGATGAACCGCAATACGGTAGATGCATCCCTGGTTTTGATCAATCGTACCAATCAAAGCGCCCACGAGGTCTCCCTCTTCTTCCGCAACCATGATCAGGTCAGAATCCCATGACAATTGACGGGCAAACGGGCCCATCGTGTTCTCATAACACTCTTCCGATAGTGCAACCTGGAGAAGCTCCGTCATCTGGCTTGCATCACTCAACTGAAAGGAACGAACGTGCATGTTTTAAATCTCCCTTTTCGTTAGCTTAGATGAGGTTTTACCAAAAAGGGAATCCCCTTTTACCAAAAACCCGATGTTCATATAATGACAAAAAACGAGAAAATACCGCTTCTTCGTCAATTAAACCATACTTTTCTCCATAAAACACGCATTTTCTTCTGAAAGCGCTTTATTGTAAACGTTTACATTGATTTCACTTTAATTTTAACGATTTTTTCCGTCTAAATCTCATAATTTTATTCATAATGGGTAAAATATGTTTGTTATCTCTGGCCTCGCTTTTGGTTAACGGTTCGGGGGACTTAATAAACAAAAATGTTGATTAATTATCCCGAATGCGGTTTAATAATAATGGCAAGGGTATTATTACATATGTACCTTAACAACAAATCACAAAAATCTCAGGAGGTATTTCACTATGGCTTTTCAATTACCAGCACTTCCTTACGCTAACGATGCACTGGAACCACATATCGATGCACAAACGATGGAAATCCACCACGATCGCCATCACAACACTTACGTAACTAACTTGAACGCAGCTCTGGAAAGCGCTCCTGAACTGCAAAACAAAAGCTTGGAAGATCTGATCGCTAACCTGGACAGCGTGCCAGAAAGCATCCGCACAGCGGTTCGTAACAACGGTGGCGGACATGCTAACCACAGCTTGTTCTGGGAAATCATTGGACCAAACGGCGGCGGCGCACCAACAGGTGACATCGCAGCAGCAATTGATAGCGAACTGGGCGGCTTTGACAAGTTCAAAGAAGACTTCGCTAAAGCAGCTACAACTCGTTTCGGTTCTGGCTGGGCATGGCTCGTTGTAGGCAAAGATGGCAAATTGTCCATCACTAGCACACCTAACCAAGACAGCCCGCTCTTCGAAGGTCTGACTCCAGTTCTGGGTCTGGACGTATGGGAGCACGCTTACTACCTGAAATATCAAAACAAACGTCCTGATTACATCGGTGCATTCTGGAACGTAATCAACTGGGATGAAGTAAACAAACGTTACGCAGCAGCGAAATAAGACGCTGTTCGAATAAAAGAGCCTGAATCGATCCTTGTGATCGATTCAGGCTCTTTTTTGTTTATTGCTCCGTTGCCTCATCGTAGGCTCCAGCAAAATAGTTGCGAAGAAGCTTCAGAAATACATTAGGGAACGCCAGCTTCTCCATATCCTCCGGGCCGATCCATTGATAAGTGAGGCCATCACCTTTGCCTGTCATTGCTTCCTGCGCCGCTTGAGCGGCGGTGGATGAAGATGATTCTGCAGCTGGTGCTGATTCTGCCATTGATGCCGCCTGTGCATGATAGGCGGCTCTGGCTTCCGCGGCGATCAGCGGAAGCTCACTGCTCTGGTCCTGCTCGGTGCACTTGTACACCTGCAGGCTCCAGACAATGTGGCTGAACACATGCTCCGCATGGGTAGCCAGCCCTTCCGGGCGGGCAGCGAAGCCTTCCGCCCACAGACTGCCGGCCAGCAAAGCCATGGCCGGCTCATCCGCCAGCGGCGCTGCCGCCTTACCCGCTGCGGCAGGCGCCGCCAGCACATGCGGCAGCTCCCACATCCGGGCCAGCAGGCCTGTCTCTGGGCGCTGGCGCACAAGCACACGGCCGCGATGAGCACCGCGGCCTTCCACCAGGGCAACCAGCCGCTGCTCAGGGCGTGGCGGCTTCGCTTTGGTCTTGACCGGCAACGTAAGCTCCCTTCCGGCAATTCTGCCGGAACATTGCTCCATCACCGGGCAAGTCAAGCAATGCGGCGCTTTGGGTGTACATACCAGCGCGCCAAGCTCCATCAGCGCCTGATTGAAGTCACGCGCTCGCCCTTCCGGAATGAGCTCTCCCGCGAGCTCTTCCATCAAAACCCGGGTGCTACCCTTCATAATATCCTCATCAATGAGGAAATATCGGGACAGCACCCGCATCACATTGCCGTCCACCGCTGGTTGTGGCTGGTTGAAGGCAATGCTGAGGATAGCGCCGGCTGTATACGGGCCGACTCCTTTTAATGCAAAGACGCTCTGCTTGTCCTGCGGCATCTCTCCGCCATGCAGCTCCATAACTTGCCTTGCTGCTGCCTGAAGGTTACGCGCTCTTGAATAATATCCGAGCCCTTCCCAATTTTTCAGCACCTCTTCCTCCGGTGCCTCGGCAAGAGCCTGGACGGTCGGGAAATTCCCGATAAATCGGTTAAAGTACGGAATCACCGTATCTACACGCGTCTGTTGCAGCATAATCTCCGAAACCCAAGTAAAATACGGATTGTTGTGGCGACGCCACGGCAAATCCCGACGATTAATCATGTACCAATCCAGCAGATTCACGCTGAAATGTCGTTTCTGTTCTTGTAAACCCATATGCCCTTCCTTTCCTGTACCCACGTTTCTCTCGATCTCAGCGCGAGGCAATTCCTCGCCTCATTTTAAATGACGCATCTATACGTATATCACTCAAGCGGTTCACCCGCGCCCTGCTCAATGATCGCAAATGCCGCGGCCAGCTCCGTCTGATGTGTAATGCTTAGATGGATCTGGTATCTCTGACCACACGGTAGCTGAAGCCGCTCCCAGGCCTGACTGGACAAAGTAGCGACTGGACGACCGGACGGATCTGGCAACACTTCGATATCATGAAAACTCATGACAGCGCCGATCCCACATCCGAATGCTTTGGATACCGCCTCTTTGGCCGCAAAACGCCCGGATACAAACTCCGCCATCCGTTTCCCGCGCCTAGCTGCAATTTCCTGTTCAGCCGGAGTTAAAATACGCTTCATAAATGCCTCTGCCTGGCGGCCAGACAGCAACCTGCGTAACCGTTCTATCTCTAATACATCGTTGCCAATGCCATATATCATAACGATTCACCCGCTTAATCTTTTAGGCTGTAAAAGATAATTCTTACTTCAACGAATCCGTTGCTTTCCGAACACGTATTCTATTGTAGCAGGAGGCGTGCATGGATGCGAGTACCTGTTATCCGTATTTCCACTTTTGCTAAAATTTTCTCCCTACGAAATGGCGGTAAGTTAGAACAACAAAAAGAGCCGCTGCTCAAGGCAGTGACTCTTTTTGTTAGCAACGACTCATTTGCAAAATAAAGTACGCTACTCGATTACACTTTTAAATCCGCAACCTTAGATACCAGGAATCGCATTACGTTTGTGATGTGTGCGTGTGTAAAAGGCCTCCAAACGCTCTTGCGCAGCCGGGTCAATCTGCTTGCCTTCAAGGTAATCACTGTTCGCCTCGTATGAGATGCCCAGCTCGTCCTCATCCGTTTGCCCTTCCCATAGTCCGGCCGAAGGTGCTTTGTCCAGAATGGATTGTGGCACTTTCAGGTAAGCGGCCAGCTGACGAACCTGACGTTTGTTGAGAGTGCTCAGTGGTGTGATATCCACGGCTCCGTCGCCCCATTTGGTGTAAAAGCCCGTAATCGCTTCGGATGCATGATCCGTACCTACGACCAGCAGGTTTTCTTCAAAAGAAAGCGCATATTGCATCACCATACGTGTTCTTGCTTTCACATTGCCCTTGCCTTGATGAGTCATATGTCGCGGACTGCCAAGAGATTTGAAGCCCTGCTCTACTTCCAGCGCGATTTCATTCACGGCATCCTCGATGTTTGTTTCCACAACATGCTTCAGATCGTATGCTTTGGCTACAGCATAACTATCCTGGATATCTGCTTGCTCTCCATAAGGCTGGAACACACCCAGCGTTTTGTACTCTTGATTGTTTTCCGCGGTAAGCTCGTCCGTAGCTTGTTTGCAAAGCGCTGTCGCCACAGCACTGTCAATACCGCCGCTAATGGCGATCAGCAATCCTTTGGTACCGGAATTTTTGACATACGTCTTCAGAAAATCCACACGCTTGCGTACTTCCTCAGCTTCATTAATACTCGGTTTAACCTTCAATTCAGCGATGATCTGTTGTTGCAAACTCATCGTTCATACACCCCGTTTCTACTATAATAGAATTTTGATGCTCGTTTGAAAGGTATGTTGGTGTCCAGCTAGAAAGGTTCGAATGGTTCAATAACCTGATCTGTCCAAAATGAAACGCCCCGGCATCGGGCATCCGAAGTGCGGGGCGTTCTATGAAGCGGATTAACGGCAGTAACGTTCAAACGCACTTGTCAGGTCAGCCGCGATTTCCTCTGCAGAACGATCTTCCACTTGGTGACGCTCGATAAAGTGAACGAGTTCTCCGTCTTTCAGCAAAGCGATGGACGGTGAGGATGGCGGGTATGGTGCAAAGAATTCACGCGCTTTCGCCGTAGCTTCCTTGTCTTGACCAGCAAATACGGTGTAGAGATGATCTGGTGTTAAATCGTTCTGAAGTGCTTGAGCAACCCCTGGACGACATTGACCTGCTGCACATCCGCATACAGAGTTAATTACGACCAGTGCTGTTCCTTTAGCATCAGGCAAGCTTGCTTCGACCTCTTCCGGTGTACGCAGCTCCTGGATTCCCAGACGAGTCAGCTCATCCCGCATTGGCTGAACCATATCTCTCATGTATTGATCAAATGACATCGACATTCAGTTTCACTCCTTATAATGGTTGTTCTATGATCTCGTTTGAAAAGTTAGAGGACAATAGCTATGCACCAACGAATGCGTCCATATCGAAAAAAATGGATACACGCTGTGCTATTCCTATTATACATCCCCGTGCAATGAAAGCAAGGTTCAGACAACACCTGCGGAACAGCTTTCTCTCACTTATTATGGCTATTGGTCTGGCAAAATATGCTGACGCTCTAACGTTGAAAGGCAACCTTAAACGTCGTTCCCTGCCCTTCTTCAGATTCAACGGTGATTGTGCCATTATGGCGTTCGACAATGCTCAGACACATGGATAATCCCAGTCCGGTTCCTTTTGCTTTGGTTGTATAGAATGGTTCAAATAGCTTTTCCTGCTTCACTGGCGGTATTCCCGGCCCTGTATCGTGTACACACAGTTCCACCCGGTCATCAACCATCCGCGTTTCTAAGGTAAGCACACCTTTTTCCGTCATGGCTTCCATTCCATTACGAGCAAGATTCAATACGACTTGTTTAATTTCTTTTGCATTCAGATGTAGCTTCGGCACATTATGGGCCAGCATCAGTTCGATGCTCTGACCTCGCAGATTGGCGTCTGCCCATAACAAAGGACTTAGCTCATGAATAATATCGTGTAATTGTGATTCTTCTTTTTCTGCTATACGGTTCTGAGCCAGGGACAGAAAATCATTGATAATGCTGTTGGCTCTGTCCAATTCCTCCATAACGATCCGATAATAATGATTCAGGGATTCAGGACTCTTTTCCTGCATTAACTGGAGGAACCCTCGCACCACAGCCATCGGGTTGCGCACCTCATGCGTGATGCTCGCCGCCATCTGTCCCACCAAGCTTAGACGATCCACATTATCAAGCTCACTACGCAACATCTCAAGCTCGGTAACATCCTGAATAGTAATCATAGCTCCCGAGACTTCCTTCGAGCCTTTTGCAGCATAAGCATAGATCGGCACCGTTCGGGAAAGAAATACATGCGATCCGTATCGCACGGTCAGCACACTTACTTCACCGTGAACAACCGCTTGCTGGATGCTGTGTTCCATCTTATCCGCCTGTTCTTGCTCGACAAATTGACTGGCATGTTGCCCAATCAAGTTATGCGCCGATGTACATGGAAGCTGTTCTTTTGCCGTTTGTTTCATCAGTTCGTTTACAAACACAACTTTGCCTTCGACATCTACCGTGGCTATAGAAAGAGGTACTGCATTCAAAATCTGGTGCAGTTTCTCCGTTTCACTTATGTAATGGTGATGTTCTTCGGATAGTTGCTGTTCCATTCCGCGATAACGTCCCATCCGATCCAGCCACAGCTGGCTCATGCCCCCGGCAGCCAGTGCGCCTACTGTATATCCAAGTGCTGACAAAATCAGATGAAGCTTGGAATATGTGGTGTCTGGATAGACATAAACCACCCATAACAGACTCGCAACAGCTAGTTCGGCGGTAATCAGCGCGATGACCGTATTCATTTTGCGTGAACACGTATTATGCTTGAATCGTTTGGCAGACAACCATACAATAGGATAGAGAAGTATTCCCGTATGAAGAAGAAATCCGTACAGATCATAGGGATGTGCTAATAGAAAATAGAAGAGAATATGTAGAATGGACAAGGCAGCGCCTATGTGGGCTTTACAATATAGAATCGCAAGAGTAACCGGGATGATACTCAGGGATATAGGAACGGTCTCGGAACCTACGGATAATGCAAAAATCAGACAGAGTAACATACTGATGACACTTGTTGCAGCAAAGCTGAAATTGACTTTACCTGCATGATCCATCCGCATGACCTGTTGTTTGGAGAGACCCAAATATAATAAGGGAATCAGGAATACTGCCGATCCGGCCAGCAGTACTTGTAAAAGAATGTCCTTTAACGCAACCACAATGTCATCTCCTCCTCTGCCTGTACATTCCCTCATTTAATTCTGATTAAAACATAGGCGACAGCTTATTACAATATATCGCTTAAGACTGCAAAATAGAACACCGAATCACCCTGTCTGATTTCAGAAAGAGGCAGTAACAGACATTGTCTATAAAAAACAGACAAAATCAATCAAAAAGAAGGTAATTATGTATGTATGACGTTATCGTAATAGGTGGCGGTTCCGCTGGTCTGATGGCTTGTGTGGCAGCTGCCGAGCACGGAGCATCTGTGCTTTTGCTGGACAAAGGGGATCAATTAGGCCGCAAACTGGGCATCTCCGGCGGAGGACGCTGCAATGTAACCAATGCCAAAGAAACGGATGAGCTTATTCGACATATTCCGGGTAATGGACGTTTTTTATATAGCTCGTTTCAAAATCTGGACAACCAGGGCATCATGCGTTTTTTTGAAAATCTCGGCATTGCCTTGAAAGAAGAAGACAACGGAAGAATGTTCCCTGTCACGGACAAAGCCAAGACGGTTGTTGATGCGCTTGTCGGGAAAATTGTTTCTCTTGGCGTCGAGATTCGTACGAAAGAACCTGTTAAAGAGCTTATTCATAACGGTCAGCAAGTGCAGGGTGTTAAGCTAGCTTCAGGCAAAATCATTCACGGCCGCTCCGTCATTATTGCAACAGGCGGCAAATCCGTGCCGCAAACCGGTTCCACAGGTGACGGATATCCTTGGGCTGAGGCGGCTGGTCATACTATCACAGAATTGTATCCAACGGAAGTGCCAATCGTATCTGGGGAGAGCTGGATTCAGTCCAAGGAATTACAGGGCTTGTCTCTTCGTGACATTGCCCTGTCCGTACTCGATGCCAAAGGCAAAACTGTCATTTCTCACCGTGGAGATATGCTCTTCACCCATTTTGGTGTATCCGGCCCGGTTGCCCTACGCTGCAGTCAGTTTATTCGCAAAGTTCAGATGAAATCAGGGAATACACAGGTCACCATGAGTATCGACCTCTTCCCTGACTTTACCCCTGCTGCGCTGGAAGCACAAGTGAAGCAAGGCCTAGAGCAGGAGTCACGCAAGGCTGTCAAAAATATTTTGAAAACATGGGTGCCTGAACGTCTGGTTCCGCTACTGATGAAACGTGCCGAGATCGGGGACGACCTGACATTTCACCATTTCCCTAAAGGTATGTTAAACCATCTGTGCGAACTGATGAAATCCTTCACCTTCCGCGTTGACGGCACAAGATCACTTAAAGAAGCCTTTGTTACCGGAGGTGGAGTTCACTTAAAGGAAATATACCCTAAAACAATGGAATCCAAGCTGCTGCCCGGACTATTCTTTTGCGGAGAAGTACTCGATATTCACGGTTATACCGGAGGTTATAACATTACCGCTGCATTCTCTACAGGGTATACTGCGGGCATGCATGCCGCGGAGTACAGACATGTTAATGCGTAGGTAAGCTGGTGGTTGGTTGGTGTTCAGTTGCAAAGATAATTGGATAGTATGTAAGCACCTCTTGGGTAAGCGGCCTATCTATTAGCTCTGGCTTTTGGGAGATGTGTTCATGTATGAATTGCGGGCATAGTATGGACTGAGGCCCACTTATTTAAATGAAATGTTGCGTTGACTGTACTCTACTGTACTGTGTTTGTGTTGTGTTTGTTCTTGTTTGTGTTGCATTGTACTGCATTGTGTTGGTGTGGCTGACCACCCTCGTCATGAAGCAGTGCACTGCGTGCTGGGCAGGCATAAGGTTTGAATGCTAACGATCACCACGAACCTTATTCCGTGAAAATTGACTCTTTTTAAAATCTAACGATCACCAGGAACGCTATTTGCCACAAAACAGGCTTTTCCAGCTTGAAATGAGCTATTTCTACTAAAATAACGTCTCTGGAGATCGTTAGCTTTTCAAACGGTTCAACCCCTTAATATTGGACACTAGCTAGCTTTTTCTCAGATTGACGCATCATAACGCAATGGATTTGGGTTCTATGGTTCCTTCGTTGAC
>NZ_JAURUN010000020.1:0-49849 GCF_030803945.1 Paenibacillus intestini
CGAACACGACCGTTAAGCCCTCTAGCGCCGATGGTACTTGGACCGCAGGGTCCTGGGAGAGTAGGACGCCGCCAAGCAAAGAACCACTGCCGATGATGTTCGGTGGTGGTTTTTATTTTGTTTAAATTAGGGAAGAACATAAAAATCTTCATTAAAGGAATACTTAAACTACACTCAAAACAAAAGCAGGCGTCCGATCTGAATAAAAGGACGCCTTTTATTATATTATCAAGGCTTGTCCACCTAAGAAACACATTTGTATACAAAGGGAAGCACACCTGATTGTTCCAAGGAGTTTCCCTTGACATTCTAAATATCGCTTTGCTAAGATGGACAATAATATATTTTCAGAAAACGAATTTTCGGCATACAATACAGCCTGGAATCTTCGGGTTTTGGTCCGTAAAGCTGAGCAAACATAAGGAGGAACACTTGCGTGTGGGAAGATAAATTTGGTAAGGAAGGCTTCACCTTTGATGATGTATTGCTAGTGCCACGGAAATCCGAGACACTGCCTAAAGAAGTAGACGTATCCGTTCGTTTGAGTGATAACGTCAAATTGAACATTCCTTTGATTAGTGCAGGGATGGATACTGTTACTGAAGCGACACTGGCGATTGCCATTGCACGTGAAGGCGGTATTGGTATTATTCATAAAAATATGTCAGTTGAACAACAAGCTGAAGAAGTGGATCGGGTTAAACGCTCGGAGAGCGGTGTTATCACCAATCCTTTTTCACTTACAGCTGAACATCTGGTATCTGATGCTGAGGCAGTTATGGCAAAATACCGGATTTCTGGTGTGCCTATCGTTGAAGGAGATCAGAAGCTCGTAGGTATTCTGACAAACCGTGACTTGCGATTTATCCATGATTTCAACATCAAGATTAGTGAAGTCATGACGCGTGAGAATTTGGTTACAGCTCCTGTGGGTACAACACTGCAAGAGGCAGAAGGTATCTTGCAGAAGCATAAAATTGAAAAACTTCCATTGGTGGATGAGTCCAACACATTGAAGGGCCTTATCACAATTAAAGATATCGAGAAGGCCATTCAGTTCCCACAAGCTGCGAAGGATGCGCAAGGTCGCCTTTTGGTTGGTGCAGCCATTGGTATCTCCAAAGATACTTTTGAACGTGCAGACGCTTTGGTCAAAGCGGGTGTGGATCTGATTACAGTAGATTCAGCTCATGGCCATCATATTAACATTATTGAAGCGGTTCGCAAGTTACGCGAACGTTTCCCTGAGCTCACCATTATTGCAGGCAACGTTGCTACGGGTGAAGCCACACGTGATCTGATTGAAGCAGGAGCTTCGGTTGTTAAAGTAGGTATTGGGCCAGGCTCCATTTGTACTACTCGTGTTATTGCAGGTATTGGTGTTCCTCAAGTTACAGCTGTATATGATTGTGCAAGCGTGGCGCGTGAATACGGCGTACCTATCATTGCTGACGGCGGTATTAAATACTCTGGGGAGATCACCAAAGCTCTTGCTGCCGGTGCTCATGCGGTAATGCTGGGAAGCCTGTTTGCAGGAACAGCGGAGAGTCCAGGAGAAACGGAAATCTTCCAAGGACGTAGTTATAAAGTATATCGTGGTATGGGTTCAATGGCTGCAATGAAACAAGGCAGTAAAGACCGTTACTTCCAGGATGATGACAAAAAACTGGTTCCTGAAGGCATTGAGGGTCGAGTAGCATACAAAGGTCCTTTGTCTGATACAATTCATCAGTTGATCGGCGGATTGCGTTCGGGTATGGGATACTGCGGAACGAGTAATCTGGATCAATTGCGTAATGACACAAGCTTTATCCGTATTACAGGCGCTGGCCTTCGCGAGAGCCACCCACATGATGTGCAGATTACGAAAGAAGCACCTAACTACTCGTTGTAATCTGAAGTGAGTTAATGATTTCCAAGGCAGGCTCGGCGATTTTCGCCGGGCTTGTCTTTTTTTGCGGATACCCCTGTGATAGAATAGAACAAGCGGTGACCGTCCTAGGATGGAACGGGGCGTTGCGGCGATTTTTTGACGTGATCCATGATTTTTTTATGAGATTCAAAGTAAGCCAGTTATGACTTATCATACTAGAAAGAATGTTTATTACGTTTTACATAAGATAAGCATTCAGCAAGATGCGAGCGAAGTGACAATTGATCTGAATAATAGAGCAACGAACTTGCTCATTTCGATACAGCGCATTCAGCAGAGAACCACATATCCATTGACACAGTGACAGGGACTATGAAAATAGCAGCTTGAGCTGCACTGAGGCATTATTCAGAAGCTTCAGACCGAAGGGAGTATTCATCATTGAAAGCCAAACACATGAATAAGAAAAAACGTCAGATCCTCAAAAAGAGCGTAGCCTCCGTTATGCTCCTTAACATGCTATGCATGTCTGCAGTGATGCCTGTTATGGCCGCTGCCAGTGACTCTGGTCAGGTTCTGACTGCGGCAGCTACAACAACGAAAACGCCAGCAAAGGCCGTTAGTATCCCTTCAGTAGACTCGCTTGGACTTGATGTAAGATCGGCAGTCCTGATGGAAGCTTCTACAGGCCAGATTTTACTGTCAGTTGATGCGGATAAAGCGATGCCACCAGCAAGTATGACGAAGATGATGACAGAGTATATCGTTGCAGAACAGGTGAAACAAGGGAAGTTTGGTTGGGATACAGTAGTTACGGTTGGCAAGAACGCAGCTAAAAGTATCGGATCACGCATTTTCCTTGCAGAAGGAGACCAGCATACGGTAAAAGATCTGTATATCGCCATGGCTGTTGGATCGGCAAATGATGCTACCGTGGCATTGGCCGAGTATGTTGCCGGTTCGGAAGCTGAATTCGTAAAAATGATGAATGAGGAAGCGAAACGGATGGGTATGAAGGATACCCACTTCATTAACTCTACTGGTCTGGATCGTGCAGACATGCCAGCAGAATTCCGTCCAGCAGAAGACAAGGAAACGGTGATGTCCGCTTTAGACGCTGCTATTTTGTGTAGATATATCGTCAGAGATCATCCTGACTACAAAGATTTTACAACGATTCAATCCTACAAATTCCGTCCGAACGACAAAGCACCTATTATCAATTATAACTGGATGCTGGAAGCGAATAAAAATATAACCAACTTCAAAAGCTACGCTTACGAAGGCCTGGATGGTATGAAAACAGGCCATACGAGCAACGCAGGCAATAACTTTACAGGTACGGCTGAGCGTAACGGTATGCGTTTGATTAGCGTGGTGATGGGAACCGATTCCGAATCCGCACGTTTTAGAGAAACGAAAAAGGTGCTGGATTATGGTTTTGATAATTTTGAAGTAAAACAGGCTGTTGCAGGTAAAACCAAAGTTAAAGGCTGGGAAACGGTACCTCTGAAAAAAGGGAAAGAGACAACAGTTCCTGTCGTAACCGATAATGCAGTGAGCTTTGTTGTTCCTAAAGGCACTCAAGACCTGAACGTAACATTCAAAGCGAGTGTAACCGAAGCGGACAAACTGGTTGCACCAATTAAAGCGGGTACTAAGGTTGGTACGGTCACTTACACCTACAAAGCGGAGGGAATGGAACCTCAGGAAAAAACGGTAAACCTGATTACAGCCGAAGAGGCTGAGAAGGGCGGCTGGTTCCGCCTATTCTTCCGTGCGATCAAAGACTTCTTCGTTGATCTGTTCGATGGAATCAAAAACTTGTTTTAACCGAAAAATACAAACTAATACTGAATGAGTGGATTGTATATTTACGCTTTTTCCGGTAAAATATCAAGTTAGAATTCTACGTATTACAGTATAAAAGTCTAAGGTTCTTTCATCTGAATAGAAGCGCTATTATGCTTATTGAAAAATGGGAGACAACACATACACTACGGGGGGCTTGGAATATGGAAACGGGAACATCACGCGTTAAAAGAGGTATGGCTGAAATGCAAAAAGGCGGCGTAATCATGGACGTCATGAACGCTGAGCAAGCTAAAATTGCGGAAGCAGCAGGTGCAACAGCAGTAATGGCACTTGAGCGTGTTCCTTCTGATATTCGCGCAGCAGGTGGAGTGGCTCGTATGGCTGATCCAACGATTGTGGAAGAAGTAATGAAAGTTGTTACGATCCCTGTTATGGCCAAAGCACGTATTGGTCACTATGTAGAAGCTAAAGTACTTGAGTCACTGGGTGTGGATTACCTGGATGAGAGTGAAGTACTGACTCCTGCGGATGAAGTATTCCATATTGATAAACATGAGTTTACTGTACCGTTTGTATGTGGAGCGAAAGACTTGGGTGAGGCACTTCGCCGGATCGGTGAAGGAGCATCTATGATTCGTACAAAAGGTGAGCCGGGAACAGGCAACATTGTTGAGGCGGTACGTCATATGCGTTTCATTAACGGCCAAATTCGTAAAGTAACCAATATGTCAAAAGACGAGCTGTATGCCGAAGCGAAGAATCTGGGCGTTGCCTATGAGCTTCTACTGGATGTGCATGAGAACGGAAAATTGCCAGTGGTTAACTTTGCAGCGGGCGGCGTAGCCACTCCAGCAGATGCTGCACTTATGATGCACCTTGGAGCAGACGGTGTATTTGTAGGTTCTGGTATTTTCAAATCGGACAGCCCGGAGAAATTCGCACGTGCAATCGTTGAAGCAACAACACATTATACCGATTATAAATTGATTGCCGAGGTTTCTAAAAACCTGGGAGCACCAATGAAAGGCATCGAAATTTCCAAACTCGCACCTTCCGAGCGTATGCAGGATCGCGGCTGGTAAGAGAAGGGGAATTCAGACATGAAGATCGGCGTTTTGGCACTTCAGGGTGCTGTTACAGAACATATACGCAGTATTGAACGTGCTGGAGCTGAAGGTGTAGCCATTAAGCAAATTCAGCAGTTAGAGGAACTGGATGGCTTGATTTTACCGGGTGGAGAGAGCACAACCATCGGAAAGCTCATGCGCAAGTATGGGTTCATGGAAGCCATTCGTGCCTTCGCCGCAGCTGGAAAGCCGGTATTCGGTACCTGTGCGGGTCTGATCGTTATGGCCAAGCGTATTCAAGGTCAGGATGAGGCTCATCTGGAGCTTATGGATATGACCGTTTCCCGTAATGCTTTTGGGAGACAGAGAGAGAGCTTTGAGACAGACCTACCTGTAAAAGGTATCGATGAGACGGTACGGGCTGTATTTATACGCGCTCCGTTAATTGAGAGTGTTGGCGAACAGGTCGAGGTTCTTTCCACGTATAAAGATGAGATTGTGACAGCACGCCAGGGACATTTGCTGGCTTGCTCCTACCATCCAGAGTTGACGGATGACTACCGTCTACATGCTTACTTTGTAGACATGGCAAGGGCATATAAACAATCGGTAGAAGCAAAATAAAGTATGATGTACAACCTATGATCTCCCGGTCATCGGAGCACTCCTCAGTTGTCTGTTCTAGGCTACTGAGGCAGCTGCATCTGGACGGATGCCTCATGTTGCTTGTAACTGCTGCATAGCGGAATCGCAGCGGAGGTGGCAACCGGGGACATAGGTTGTTTTTTCGGTTATTAGCACATTGTAGGTTATAATAGATATTATTGTGTTTTTAAATGAAAGTATCGAGAACGGGCCTGACATGAGGCTCTATAATGTAGGTTTATTAGGAGGGGTACGTAGTGCTTGATGTGAAAATATTGCGGAATGAATATGCACGTGTAGAAGAAGCATTAAATAATCGTGGCAAATCGCTCGACCTGATTGCAGGGTTTACAGAATTGGATGCAAAGCGACGGGAATTACTGCAGGAGAGCGAGAATCTGAAAAGTCGCCGTAACACCGTGTCCGCAGAAGTAGCTAGACTGAAGAAGAACCGTGAGAACGCCGATGATTTGATTGTCGAGATGCGCGAGGTCTCCGATCGAATTAAAGCGATGGATGAGGAAGTACGTGAGCTTGAGGTTAAGATTAATGACCTCACGATGGCGATTCCTAACATTCCAAATGAAAGTGTGCCTGTAGGTACATCCGAAGAGGATAATGTTGAAATTCGCCGTTGGGAAGAGCCCAAGTCATTCTCTTTCACGCCAAAAGCGCACTGGGAGATTGCACAGGAGCTGGACATCCTTGATTTTGAAGCAGCAGCCAAAGTGACAGGTTCCCGTTTTACCTTCTATAAAGGACTTGGAGCGCGTCTGGAGCGTGCACTGATTAACTTTATGATGGATTTGCACAGTGATCAGCACGGATACGAAGAAATTTTGCCTCCATATATCGTGAACCGGGACAGCTTGTTTGGAACAGGCCAGTTGCCGAAGTTCGAGGAAGATCTGTTCAAGCTTAGAGATACCGAGTATTATCTGATCCCAACAGCAGAAGTACCCGTAACGAACTACCACCGTGAAGAAATTTTGAATGCCGATGATCTGCCGAAGCATTTTGTCGCATATAGTTCCTGTTTCCGCTCAGAGGCTGGTTCGGCTGGACGGGATACTCGTGGCTTGATTCGTCAGCATCAGTTCAACAAGGTGGAGTTGCTCAAGTTATCTTCACCAGAGACATCGTATGATGAGCTGGAGAAAATGACACAAAACGCAGAGCGTGTGCTACAACTTCTGGGCTTGCCTTACCGTGTGTTGACGCTCTGTACGGCAGATATGGGTTTCACTTCGGCTAAAACATATGATATTGAAGTGTGGCTGCCTGAGAGCAATACCTACCGTGAGATTTCATCATGCTCTAACTGCGAAGACTTCCAGGCACGTCGTGCCAATATCCGTTTCCGCAGAGAGCCTAAGGCGAAACCTGAATTTGTACACACACTGAACGGTTCAGGACTGGCAGTGGGACGTACAGTAGCAGCCATTCTGGAGAACTATCAGCAAGAAGACGGAACGGTGATTATTCCAGAAGCATTGCGTCCTTATATGGGTGGGATTGAAGTCATCGCTCGCCGTAAATAGTACGATGTTTAAGATAGCATAATTAACAAATCATCTTACTCCATTCGCCATTTGAGGATGGCGGGTGGGATGGGTGATGTGTTACAGTGCTGGAGGCTGTTAAATCCAGTTCTATTATAAATTTTAAATAAAAATACTTGCATTCCATCATTAATCTATGGTATGATACTTTTCGTGGCAAGTTTATAAAATATTTTTGGAGAGGTACCGAAGCGGTCATAACGGGGCGGTCTTGAAAACCGTTAGGGTGCAAGCCCACGTGGGTTCGAATCCCACCCTCTCCGCCATAACTTTTAAATGACACGCCGCATATGGATTTGCGGTGATTATGTTTGAAACGCACTAGACTGTTGAATAGCGGTCTGGTGCGTTTTTTGTGTTTGTGACCTTTAGAGATAAATCTAACGGGAGTTACTCGTAGGGGTGCTTTTATGAAGAAAATTAAAAGCATACCTAGAACGGTATGCCTTTAAACGAAACCTATGTAGTTTTGGCTTGCTTTTTAGATACTGCTATTTTCTTCTGCAATTCTTTATGTGCAGCAAAACTCATAATAAGGAAGATTAGGTTAACGACCGCAAAGACCGAATAGCCTGGTTGATACGTTATTGCTAATAACAAAGCTATCACTTCTGCTACGACTAGAATTGAAAAGGTTGTAAATGGTAATGTGAAAATAAAAGCCCATGCAATGAATTGAACGAAGATTAGTCCTCCGCTTAATATGCGTGTAGTCTCTCCATCATAACCTACAGGTTGTGTTGTCAGAAACTTAAAGAACATGAATACAAGCCAAAACGCGAAGATGATGCCTGTGGCAACTCTCAATAGATGATTCCCTCCTAACTCTATATAATGAAATGATTGTATCATGCACAATTGAATTTGTAATCATTTTAATGAAGTTTATGGTATGGCCAGATTCATTCATGCATAAAAACAACGTCTTCTCCGCACGTTATAGAAGTGGAGGTGGTAAAGATGAACCGCGAACTAAACATTGATCAGAACGAACTTGTAGGTGCTTGGCAGGAGCGTTTGCCTGAAGTCTTGAATGTGGGTGATCAGGCACAGGTTATGGCAGACGAAGCAAATCATCAGGCGATTCGGATACACATTGCTACAGCAGGTCACGAAATGTACTCTTTTGATTTTAAATGCCAATATGTTGATTCCCGTGAGGTCAGTGTAGAGCTAGTTGACGTGGAACGGGATGGGCGAACAACGGATGAGCGCACAGAACCGATTCAGGAACTGGCGCATGATTACACTCGGCATATTCACGAGTGTGCTCAGTCACTGCAATCGATAACGAAATCTTAACACGAACCAAAAGGGGTCGAATGGAATGACTAAAGCCAAATTGGGTGTGGATAAAAACCTGCAAAATGTTGTTGGAGATCTCGAACAAACTGTGGTTAACAGCCATCATGCACAGCAAATACAGCAAGATTCCAATGATCGCCGCCATCAGGATGCATTAAATCATGATAAAACGGAAGATAGAGACCCATCTCATTCCTAACCTATGATGAGGAGGCACTTATATGAGTAAACCAAAAGCAATTCCTGTACCCGAAGCTCAGGATAACCATCAGCAACGTCATTCATCCAAGCGTTCTTCCATGCAGGAACCATTGTCTGGCTCTAAAAAAGTGAAGAATCAGAATCATGTGGATCATCTAAATCCGGAGGGGTAACCTATAATGTTCTCGTGCAAAAGATAAGTACCAAACATAAAAAATCACTTCATTTCGAAAGTCCCTTGTTACCTAACAGGGGGCTTTTGCGTATTCATACATATGGAAAGACTAGCAGTCAGATCATCCCGTACCTGACATAGGTCTTTCTAGCCATTTTCAAGAGGAAAAATCACAATTTTCCCAAATTAGGTTTCAGTATCGGCCGAGATGGTATATCATTGGTATTGAATTATTTTTTTGGGGTTATCACGAGAGGAGAGAAACAAATGACTAAACGCATGGGGGCGCTTCTTCTTACGTTGTTGTTAACCGTATCTTTGGCTTTAACAGCATGTAGTAGCAAGCAAGAACCAAAAGAGGCATTGAAGACGGCTGCAGCGAATGCTTCTAAATTAACTTCGTACGAAATGAGTTCCAACTTTACAATTAATGAGTTGAGCTATAAACCTGGTGATGCATCTCAGACGGATCAAAGCATGACCCAGTTTATGAGCATGCTGAAGGACGCACAACTGAATGTCACAGGTGTATACCAAAGCGAGCCAATGCAGACAGAGATGACCGTTGGCATCGAGCTTAAAGGCGATATGGGGATGACTTTTAACATTCCTATGGTAATGACCAAAGAGAAATTGTATATAAAAGTGCCAAACATCCCATTCTTCCCGATTCCGGAAAATATGGTGGGCAAATTTATTGAATTCGACTTGAAAAAGCTGGCGGAGCAAGAGGGTACAGAATTTAACCCCGATGCACTGGACGCAGCCAAAACACAAAAGCTGAGCAACGAAATCATGGATGCGGTACTGGGTGAGTATGATGAAGCTAAGTTCTTCAAAAACCTCGACACCAAAGATGCAAAGTTGCCTGAAGGTGTAGACGCGAAGCAGGTTGTACAATTCTCTGTAAACAATGACAATGTGAAAGAAGCAGTTACTGTACTGGTAACCAAAGCACTTCCTAAAGTGATGGATATTGTCTCTAAAGAAGAGTACAGAGATATGTTGCAATTGAGCCAAGCAGATATTGACAAAGCCAAAGAAGATTTGAAAATCTCTGAAGCAGATCAAGCTGAAATGACTAAAGATCTGGATAAATTGAAAAACGTTCTGACAATCAACACATTCAACATTGATTTTGCGTTGGATAAAAACGACTTCCCAGTTTATCAAAAAATGGTCGCTGACATGCTGATCAAACCGGAAGATACCAAAGACGAAATGAAATTGGCCTTCACTGGTTCGAACACATACACTAAAATTAACGAAAAGCCTGAATTCAAAATCAACATCCCAACGGGTGACGATGTAATTACGATGGAAGAGTTCGAGCAATTGATGAACTCCTCTTACGGATATTAGGATCTAAACCTGATCTACAAATAAAACCCGCCTGATACTCAAGCAGAGAAAGCTCTTTTCCTGCTAGTATCTAGGCGGGTTTTATTTGTATAAATACCACTCGCTCCTGTACACAAGGAATGATGTGTTTATTATGTAGACAATCACTGAGGGTGCGGCAATGGGCTTAGCGCTGTAATTCATCTCCCAAATCTTCGGCAAGCACGGCGTAGATTTGATGATCCTGATAGACCCCGTTAATTTTCAAATATTTACGAGCGATCCCCTCATGCTGGAATCCGTTCTTCTCCAGTACCCGCTTAGAACCCTGGTTTGATGGCAATACAGCGGCCTGCACCCGGTTTAACTTCAGAACACGAAATCCATAGGCTACAGCCAGCTTTACCGCAGCAGTCATTCGTCCACCGCCTTGATAGTCCGGATGGATGAAGTAACCCATATCTGCATAATTAGCAACGCCGAGCACAACATTGTTCAGACTGACTTGCCCGATGAGGAGGTCATCCTTAATCGTGAAGATACCGAACTGATAACCGGTACCCTCGTCAGCAGCTCGCACGCGATCCTCAATGCGCCGGGTCTGAGCTTCAAGCGTGTAAAAATCATTTTCGCGAATTGGTTCAACTGCTTGATAAGGGATGCGGGTAAGCTCAATCAGTTCAAGATAGGCTTGTGCATCTTTGATGTCGAGTAAACGAAGACTTATGCCATGAGCTGTATCGTATAGTGTTAGTGCCATTGCAGCAAACATCCTTTCTCACATATTGTTTTCTTATGTTACAGGGTTATTATTTTTTACGCAAACGTCTGAAAAATTGAGTCAGCATGGAAGAACACTCCGGTTGTAGAACATCAGGGATAACCTCGGTTCTATGGTTGAAGCGCGGTTCTTGAAGTAAATTCATTAATGTCCCTGCACATCCTGCTTTGGGATCCGCAGTACCGAAGATAACGCGTGGAACCCTAGATTGTACAATCGCACCGGCACACATTGGACAAGGTTCGAGAGTAACGTACAGTGAACAGTCCAGTAAGCGCCAAGCTCCAATGACTTCGCTTGCCTCTCGAATGGCTACCATCTCCGCATGGGCAGTAGAATCGAGCGTGGTTTCCCGCAGATTATACCCACGACCGATAATCTCGTTGTTACGCACAATTACGGCTCCGATGGGTACCTCACCAAGCGCCTCTGCTTTCTGGGCTTCTGCAATAGCCTGCCTCATCCAATATTCATGCAGCTCTTCCTCGGGCAGCACTGTGAGATCAGGCTGGGGAAAATCATCCTTCATAGGCGTAAAACTCCCTTCTTCAACATTTATTCAGCGAACAAACATTCGGTTTGTTAACATGTTGTGCACAGAATTGTGGATAACTATTAGTTAATCACATAGTTATGAACATACTATCCACAACCCTGTGGATTTGTGAATAAATCAAGTGATACATCTCATTGCATTTCATGAAAAGTGAACATACAACAATATTCGATCTATTCAGCCAGAGCGGTAACTTTCGGGCAAAGGGCGATTATCCTTTTCAAATAGTCATACAAGCGTTATGATGGGTATAGGTTTTGCCATATATCGCCAGAGGGCATAAGCCGAGAGGTGAAGAACGAATTTGTCTATTAAAACGAAATTATCCATGATTATGTCGTGCTCGGTGCTCGTTATTTTGGTATTAAATATCGCACTGAGTTATTATACTACAGAAGAGAATTTGAGGCAGGATAGTGAGAACAAGATGGTACTCACAGCGAAACAGATCGCAATTTCTGTCGAACAAAATCAGTACAGTGCAGATTATGTAAAAAGACAGATTGGAAACAATCTGTGGCTTGCTTCTATTATGGCAGCAGAGGAATTAGATCCAGACATCAAGAACATTACCAATGAAGATCTGGTTCGTTTGAGTAAAAAAGTAGGTGTATCCCATATCTCACTCCTGGAACAGACGGATAATGACATTGTGGTTAACAGGTCCTCTGATCCAAGGGAGATAGGGCTCTCCACGAAATCAATGACGTACTGGTATCAGGCGTTTAAGCAGTTATTTGAGAAGCATCAGGTAACGATTCCCGAGGGGCAGAAGCTTGATCATTTCTGGTCAGATGGTTTCGAGTATTCGACGTCCAGTCCTACAGATGTTGATATCTGGGGTTATTACCATGATGGAAAGAGAAATTACATAATCAACCCCTTCTATAATAATACTGAAGTAGATGACTATGTGAAGATCTCTAGCCCGGATGAAATCTTAAATAAAATCCGTGAAGTCAATCCCTCCATTTTGGAGATTACAGGCATTAATCCATTGACGTTTGCGAGCCCGGATATGAGCGATGATGGAAGAGATACGAACTTCAGCAAACTGAATAACAGACCGATCCGTTTTGGTACATATCAGTATGGCTCGGTAGATGAAGACCATCGTGCTGTGGTGCGAGCTGTTCGCACAGGGCAGAATGTGTCTTTCGTGAGTGAAACACATGATCAGAAGGTTTTGAAGAGTTTTATTCCGATTTTCACACCGAATGAGTCTTCATATGTGATCAGTATTGTCATGGATTACAAACAAATATCCTCGATGGTATCTGAACAGCTGGTCAGCCATGCTTCGATATCTCTGGTCTTGCTGGAGATTGTGATCTTTGGCAGTTACTTGCTTGCTGGTTACATTACACGTCCCATCCAATCGATCTTGGGCAAGGTGAATGATGTGGCGGATGGGCATTTTGATTTCCGTCTGAAGATTAAACGCAAGGATGAGCTGGGACAGCTCGCCAACCGGATTAATGCGATGATTCGAAATCTGGGTCACTATACAAGTCGTCTAAAGCAGATGTATGAAGAGAACCGGGCAGTGAAGGAGCATCTGGAGTCTATCATTAATCAGACAGCTGATGCAATTCATATAACAGACCTTGAAGGAAAAGTGCTACGGGTTAACCGTGCATTTGAACAATTATATGGTTTTCGTAGCCGTGAGGTGGAAGGACGTTCGCTCAAGATTATTCCTCCTGAAGCGGAAGAAGAAATGAAGCAGCAGCATGCACAGCTTATTGAAGGCATGTCGATTACGTCTAATGAAACGATCTGGATGAAAAAAGACGGAACCCGGGTTGAAGTCAGTGTAAGTACGGCGCCTGTACGCGACGAGGCTGGTGAGATTACAGCTCTCATCAGTGTCTCAAGGGATATTACAAGCCGTAATCGGATGGAAGAGCTGCTTAGACGGTCGGAGAAGCTAACGACGGTTGGACAGCTAGCCGCCGGAGTAGCCCATGAGATTCGCAATCCACTTACAACGTTGCGCGGTTTCCTACAGCTTCAACAGGAGAGCAACAAGCTAAATCATCGCCATCTGGATCTGATGTTATCTGAGCTTGACCGAATCAACCTGATCGTAGGCGAGTTTTTGATTCTGGCGAAGCCGCAAGCAGTTCATTTTCAAGAGCGGGATATTCGTTTCATTCTTGGGGATGTTATCTCATTGCTGGATAGTCAGGCACATCTGCACGGGGTTGAGTTTGTGTTGCATGCATCATCGGATTCAGCTATGGTACACTGTGAAGAGAATCAGTTAAAGCAAGTATTCATCAATGTCCTCAAAAACGGTATGGAAGCTATGCCGAATGGAGGAAGCATCCATATCAAGCTGAAGGTTAACGAGCAGGCCAACCGGGTTAGGATTGAAATTAAGGATGAAGGCATTGGCATCCCGGAAGAAATGATGGCAAAGCTTGGTGAGCCGTTCTTCACGAACAAAGAATCCGGCACAGGACTCGGCCTCATGGTAAGTCAGCGAATTATTCAATCCCATAAGGGCATGATGGATATTAAGAGTGCTATGAATAGGGGAACCACTGTCATTATTGAACTGCCGGCTTCTGAAGTGCAGACACAGTTACAGGAGGCAGATCCATCAGCGGAAGAACAACAACCAGATGAAGAGAACTAGATGAGGTGAGATGACCTTTTGCGTATTAATAAATTTATTAGTGAGACAGGTTACTGCTCCCGCCGAGCAGCCGACAAATTAATTGAAAGTGGTCAGGTGACCATTAATGGCATTAAGGCGGAGCTCGGCAGTCAAGCAGAAGAAGGCGACGATGTTCGAATCAACGGGAAGCCGATTAGTGAGAAGAAAAAGCATGTGTACATTGCGTTGAACAAACCCGTGGGAATCACAAGTACAACTGAACAGCATATTCAGGGGAATATCGTTGATTTTGTTGGGCATCATGAACGGATCTTCCCGATCGGACGTCTAGACAAGGATTCGGAAGGTTTAATTCTGATGACGAATGATGGGGACATCGTGAATCGGATTTTGAGATCCGAAGGTCGTCATGAAAAGGAATATATTGTAACGGTTGATCAGACAATCACACCAAGCTTCCTCAGGGGAATGAGCACCGGTGTTAAAATCCTAGGTGAAATGACGCTGCCTTGCACCGTAACTAGAATGACAGACCGTGTGTTCCGTATTATTTTGACGGAAGGCAAGAACCGTCAAATCCGGCGGATGTGCAGTGCATTCGGATATGAGGTTCGCAAGCTGAAGCGGATTCGTATCATGAACATTCATCTTGGAGAGCAGGCAACAGGAACATGGCGGGAGCTTACATCTGCTGAAAAAGCAGAACTGGGCAGCTTACTGGACTATTCACTAGAATAAGGAATACTGAATATGAAACGGGTGAAGGCCCGCCTTAACATTAGCACGAATGAAAAAGCATTGTTTCCTTTAAGAGGAGACAATGCTTTTTAGTTTAAATACAGAAGGACACCCATATACTCGACGCCTCAAAAAAGAGGAAAACCGCTCTCCATCAGTTTCAAGGAGAACGGTCTTAAACTCATTCCGTGCTGAAGGACTGCTAATTGCCGCCATTCACGGATTTTACATTCGTATTGTTACTTTGATACTTCCGGATAATGGACACTTCTACACGCCGATTCTGTGCTCTTCCGATGTTTGTATCGTTGCTGGCGATTGGATGATACTCCCCGTAACCACTAGGTGTGAACTTGGAAGGATCAAGCTGCGGGTTCAGCAACAGAATTTTCAGAAAGTTCAGAGCACGATCTGCACTCAAATCCCAGTTATCCTTATATTGGTTATTGGAAATGGGAATATTATCGGTATGGCCGGATACGACAACTTCATACTCAGGGAACTCTTGCAGCATGCTAGAGATCGCCTTGGCCAGTGAACGTGATTCAGGCTTCACATCTGCTCGCCCAGAGGAGAACAACGCTTTATCACTGATGGTGATCTTGAGTTCAGACTGGTTGAGTTTGGTATTCAGTTGGTCTGATAGTCCATTCTGAGAAATATACTTGTCGAGTCGCTTCTTGAGTTTTTCCAGATCTTCCTGTTCCTTTTGGGCCATCTGGGCATCCGTAATCTGCGCAGGATTTTTCTTTGTGATTTCCTTGGGTATTTCCTTGTTCTTGCCTAAGTCTGTACTGGAGTCCGTTGGATTCATTGACGTGTGATCCAGAACACCGGAACCTCCGTTGAGTGCACTGCTTAGTGCAGAGGCCATTTGCTCGAATTTGGCAGCATCCAGTGAACTCATGGAGAACAGGGTGATGAACAAGGCGAGCAACAAGGTCATTAAGTCGGAATAGGGAAGCAACCAACTTTCATCAATATGCTCCTCATGCGGTTCGTGTTTTTTACCCTTTTTCACCTGATGATCCCTCCTTCTCTTCCAGTTGTTTACGTTCGGAAGGTGTCAGGAATACGGATAACTTTTGGTTGATGGCAATAGTAGATACGCCAGATTGAATAGACAAGAGTCCTTCAACCATCATCAACTTGATTTCCATCTCTTTCTTGGACATCCGCTTCAGCTTGTTGGACATCGGGTGCCATAACACGTAACCACTGAAGATACCCAGGAGGGTTGCGATAAATGCCGCTGCAATAGCATGAGAGAGCTTCTCCATGTCACTGAGGTCGGCGAGTGCCGCAATCAGGCCTACGACGGCCCCTAGAACCCCGAGGGTTGGTGCATACATCCCCGCCTGAGCGAAGATCAGTGCGCCGCCGCGATGTCGTTCTTCGGTCGCATGAATATCTTCCATCAGTACATCACTGACGAATTCCTGGTCGTTACCGTCAATAATCATCCGCATACCGCTGCGAAGGAACTGATCATCAATCTCTTCTACTTTTGATTCCAGAGCGAGCAAACCTTCACGACGGGTAGTGGAAGCCCAGTCCATAAATGTGCCAATTAGAGAAACGCGGTCAATCAGTTCTTGCTTCTTGAAAAGGATACCGAATAACTTCGGAATCTTCTTAACTTCAGACATAGGAAACGCCATAAAGATGGTTCCTGCTGTACCAACGAAGATAATAACGTATGCTGCCGGGTTATTAACGAGGTTAATCAGCGGAGCACCCTTCAAAAACATACCGAGTACAAGGGAGACTAACCCCAAAACTAGTCCGATAATCGTTGAAATTTCCATCATACACCTCATCCATGAGATAAAATTGAATCCTTTCAGGCGGCAGAATTCGGGCTTCCAGACGAAGGTTCTGCTGCAATCCGTTGCATGTCTGGCAACCTCCATGGCTACCGAAAACGAATGAAACGGTCATGTATAGTATTTATCGACCAGATGGGCTTTTTTTTTAAGGGTTATTTTCAGGTATAATAAGATCAAATCCGCCTTTTACAAGGTGAGTGGGAGTGAGAAGTCAATGGGCGTAAAGCATGGACGTGATTATGAAGGTATATTGACAGATTTAACGGTGGCCATAGGACGCATACCGGATCGCTATGTTTTCTTTGAAATGGATGCGGAAGAGTGGGGGAGACTAGGGGAACCGGAACAGCTCGAGGTAGACGAAGCACTGGCGGAGGACTTGTTCTACGCGCTTGGAGAGGAATCCGTCATTCCGGTTGGGAGCGGTGTGGTGATCCATGACAAAGAACAACACCGGATCCATATTTTGATTGGAGAAGAAGAGCTAACCTTTGTACCTCTAATTTAACATGTGTAATGACGATAAAACCTTGCGCTTCAAGGCACTGAGCCATCTGTTCTATGGATTTTGGTGCTTTGACGTGGTAAGATGATACTCATGAAAAAGGCGCCGCTGGGCGGTGGCCTGCCTTTTAGGCTGTATGGGCAGCATGTAAAGGTGCCGATGGTCATGTGGATGTAAGTCCGCGATGTCTCATCATATGGGGAGGAAGATAACGCATGGTTTTTACGCAAGAGGAAGTCGAAGCTCATCTGGGAAGGCTGGAAGGCTGGGAGCTAGAAGAGGGACGGTGGATTGTCCGCAAATTTGTGTTTTCTAACTATATGAAAGGGATTGCTTTTGTGGATGAAGTCGCTGCGATTTCGGAAGCATTCAATCATCACCCTTTTATTACTATTGATTATACAACGGTTACACTGCGTCTTACGTCTTGGGATGCAGGTGGCATTACATCGGTAGACATCAAAGAAGCAGAGCAGTACAACGAAGCTTTTGAGAAAATGAGAACATAATAATCTGCACCAACGTTGTCTGCAGGATGATGTTTGTAATGCATACCAAAAGAGGCTCTTGTCTCCCTAACGGGAGGGTGAGAGCCTCTTTGATGCCTTACGCGCAGAATGCATTATTTCTTCTCTGCTAGCCACATTGCAATGTGGGCGATTTCTTCGTCTTGCAGTTTGCCTTTGAACGAAGGCATACCGCCGCCTTTACCTTTGACAATGGTGGAATAGATTTTCTCCACATCGTCCTTGCTGCCGATGTTCGCAAGAGCTGGGCCTACGCCACCTTGAAGCTGATCGCCGTGACAGGAGATACAGTTGGCCTTCACTAGTGTCTCAGCCTGTCCGGCGTCCATAGCCACTTCAGGCATGGTTGGTTTGGCTTCCTGAGCCACTTCTTCTTTACCTGGAAGCGTAAACATTAAAACAATAGCTAAAGCACATGCTGCAAAAAATACCCCGCTCATGATCCATTTGTGCATCCCTTATGTCCCCTCCAGAATGAAAGATCATCTAACTCAAACTATCCCTATCATTATAACGGAAGCTGTAGCTACATCATAGCATTTTGTGGTAAATTTTTAAACTAATCACAAAAGAGAGACCAATTAAAGCCATTTAATCGTGGGTTTACTCTCTCGGACCTTCATAGACCATGCAATGGAAAGGCTTTAAACCATCTGGGGTTTGGCGTTCATATGTATCCTGGATGACAAATCCGCTTTTTAGATATACCTGAATGGCACGGGTATTCCAAGTCAGTACTTCAAGATCAATTTCATTGGATGGATTTCGGCGGATGGCCTCTTGTACGATCGCAGTAACAAATGCTTTGCCGAGACCTTGACCACACAGATCGGGGCGCATACCGAGACCGATTCGTGTGACATGCTGGAGCGGAAAATATTGTGCAAACCCATAAACCTGGTCATGTTGATCCAGGATAATGGCATATTGTTGTTGTCTGAGATGTGCATCACCGAACTCGACTTCGAGTGCTTTCATCTGTTCCCAAGGAAGCCAGCTATAGATATTGTAAGGTGGGGCGTATTTCCAGCCACATATAAGTTCAGCATGTTCTTCTTGCATCGGTACAACATGAAGTATCAAAGAGGCTTCATTCTTCATATAACAGTGCATGCTCCTTTCTCCAATATCCGTGTCATTGTTCACTCTACAAAAGAGCTGTGTATTAGGCAAGTCTTCATATGATCAGATAAAAATTGAAACAAAAGTCGTGATCATTCCGTTTATATTATAACAGGCTGGGTAAAAACATGATAAGGGCACGGACAAACGAAAGCCGGCGAACGTGTTAGTTCACATACACACCATGACTTGCAACATCGGGAACTACACAGAGTCAGAAAGCATAAAAAAACCGCCGGATACATTCCTGCGGAGAATGTACCGGGCGGTTCTGTTTATACTTCGTATTTCGTTACAGTAGAGTTACATGGTTCCAACATCATGTTGATTACAGCTTGTACCTAGTCAAGGGCCAGTGACTCATAATCGTCCGTGCTCATGATCCGTTTAGCGCCAACGTAGCGGTTAGCCCAGTAGTTCTCACTCAAAGAGCTGATCGTTACACCTTTGGAAGAAGAAGAATGTGCAAACTTGCCACTTCCTACAAAGATGCCTACGTGTGATATACCTTTACCTGTTGTGTTGAAGAACACCAGATCTCCAGGTCTCATCTCCATGCGAGATACGGAATCACCCATGTCGTATTGGGAGCTAGATTGACGAGCCAAATCAATACCTAATTTGTCGAATACATACCGTGTGAATCCGGAGCAGTCAAAACCGTCAAGCGTTGTTCCTCCGCTTTTGTATGTAGTTCCCATTGCTGAATCAATTACTTTATCCATCTTAGAATCTGCAAATGCGCTGCCTGCTCCAAGTGATAATGCAAATGTGAGGCTAAGTACTGCTGCGGTCAGTTTCTTCTTAAACAAGTGATATACCCCTTCCAACGCCTGCGAGGTTAGCTTAAGGATTCGGTTGAAGGTCCCCTATGATCCCTCTGTTTCAAGATCAATTCACCCATAACTGGTTCCCCCGCTTCCCAGGTGCCAGGAATTTGGCTATGCTAGTTATGCACCTGAAAAATGAAAAGAAAATTTAATTTTAAGGATTTAATTTAAAGTTGTTACAAATAAGGATTTAAAGATTACAAAGTTGTTACTAAAAACTCACTGCGCTTATTGTACCAGAGGCTTAGTACTTTGGCAACGTTTAGCAGTAAAATTAACAAAAAAAACCTCGACCTTTGACGGGGAAAGGTCGAGGTTTGCGTATTTATACGTAATAACCAATGAAATGTTTAATATAAGATGGTAACATTTCTTTATTTTTGAAAGCGATCTCAGATGGCGTGCAACATTTTTGTTCAACGTATATGATTTTCATGTCTGGTAGATGTGGACTGCCATAAACGGAAATGACTACATACTTTCCACATACTGAGTAGGCTTCGGGCAAGCGGATAGGATTGTTGCAGGATTAATCCGGATAGTCCTGTCAAGAACCAGGAGGCGGAAGTGAATGCACCAAAGACCACTAAATGCACAACTCCCAGCACCAGCGCAATGCCGATGACAGCAAAGATGCGGCGCACAGCAATCCACAGTCCCTTGAGTGTCCCGTGGATTCGCCCTTCTGCATCCGGGTCAGAAATCCCAAACTGCATGTAGAGCACTGCATGATGTACAATCCAGCCATAAATAATCCAGCCTGCTACATATGGAATGCCGGGAAGTAATAAATGAAGAGAATGAAAACTGTCCATTATTGTAGAAAACAATTTGGGCAGAAGCCAGTATGCAGGCAAGAACATGAGAAAGGTACGTATAGTGTGTAGCAATATCATGGGTTTCCATAACGTTTTGATGCCCCGAATAAAAGGAATGCGTTCTTCAGTAGATTGATAATGTTGCAGGGAGTAGAGTAACCCGGCCTGAATAAGTGGACTGATCAGCAGGCGAAGCAATAACATGCCGCCCAAAATCCACAGATAACGCTGGACCTCCGGACCGGACAGGCTGAGCTGGCTTTCCATTTTGAATAAAAGTGTGCTTAGCTCGCCGACATCATCCGTTGGATAACGTAGTAATAGAGGAACGACAGCCGATTGAACCAACCGGTAGATGAAATAACCCCAAGTTAATTGATAGATAAACAAGAGTGCGGCAATAAACATATGCTGACGGACAAGAAACCAGCCTTCACGAATTTTTGCTTTCACTGTCTCCACCTCACCATGACAGACCTCCGAATATGGCTTCAATTAGTTTCGTAGCACTCATGTTCCAGCGGGATTTGACTTGCTCGTCCAGTCCGGTTCTCAGGAAATTGTTCATATGGCGATTTTCGAGCACGATGTCATACAAAGGGTCAGTCATGGCCCAGGTGACAGGAGATGTATATGTCAGTTTATAGGTGACGCGCTCCTCGCGGCCATCCCAGTGTTTGGTTACGGTATGGCCGTCCTCAAACGCAATCCGAACAGGAACCTTAGGAAAGTCACTGCCTTTTTTGACAATGGTGACAGAGGACTCGTACATTTTTTTGCCGTCCTTCTCTATAGAAGAAACGTTGATCTTCTCTACAGCAAAATCGGCCATGCCGTTCCGGTAGACATATTGGTCAAAGTAATCCGCCCAAGAGGTGCGGGTGACTTGCTCAACCACCTTTTGAAAATCACCCGTTGCGGGATGTTTAAAACGATATTTTTTTACATACGTCGAAAGGATTCGTTCCATGGTCTTCGCTCCGACTTGCTGTTCAATGCCGAGTAGCACCAGTTTGCCCCTTGTGTACACGTTGGAAGCATATTGATTCTGTGAGTCAAACTTCCACGAGGGCTGTGTTAGAGGAGCCGGAGATGTGATCAGACCTGATTGTACCGGTAGATTCGGAATCAATCCGTATTCCTGTTCCATCAGTTTATCTTCTGCATAGGAGGTGAACCCTTCATCCAGCCAGGCCTCCTCAAACTCATTGCTCGCAACCATGCCGTAGAAGTATTGATGTCCAATTTCATGAACAACGGTGCGTTCCAGATCGTAACCCGGTGTTGTGTCATCGGCCCCAAAGGCTGTAATGAGAGTTGGGTACTCCATGCCTCCGGCCCCGTTTGCAGCTTTTGGCGGAACCACGATAGATAAGGTGGCATAAGGATAGGGACCAAACCACTTGCTGTAATTCGTTAATGCGGCTTTGGCAGCAAAGAGATACCGCTCCTTCAGATCCTGATGTGCCGGATCAAGGTAGAGTTTAATGCGTACACCGGGCACGTTGGGGGCAGAGAAGGGTTCCTCTGCATACACAAAATCAGGTGAGGCTGCCCAAGCGAAATCATGCACATCATCGGCATAAAATTGATACACTTTCTCACCATTCTTCAAGGCTGCCTGCTGCGTGGGGAATCCGGTTGCTGCCACCTTGTATGTTTCGGGTACTCGGATACGCACACTGTAGATACCGAAGTCAGCATAGAACTCGGAGTTCCCGTGATACTGATGCAGGTTCCAGCCTTCTATGGTACGGCCCCGTCTTCCAACAGGCTCGTAAGCACTGAGTTTAGGAAACCACTGGCCTGCCATGACAAAATCATCTGTTTTGCCCATCCTTGCGAAAATTTTGGGTAAACTTACTTCAAACGATGTGCGTATTGTGATGCTTTCCCCGCCCTTGACGGGTTTAGGGAGACGAACCTTAATCAGCGTTTTGTCTTTGATGTTCCCGTCATCCGGCTGTACATACTGCATCCGGTGTAGCAGAGAGAGCCCATCCTCCGTCTGCATGTCAGTAAATTTCATGGAGCCATAACCATCTGTAGGCATGACATCGCCGCGAAGCTTACCGCCCGATTCTTTCATAAATGTAGTATCCGCAGAGGAGAATGCATTAGGGTACATATGAAAATAAAGTTCGTTCACCGTTTTTTTGCCCGGATGAGTCCATGTTATGGTCTGTGTGCCTTGCAGTTTGTTCCCCTCGTTCAGCTTCACATCCATGTGGTATTCAACCACACGTTTGCTGTATACCTCGGCTGTAGGGGATTGTACACTTTCCGGGGGGGCGGGCGCTCCGTTTTTGGCTGGAGGCTTGCCCGATTCTGGAGCGAGTACGGGTAACTCAGATGAAATGGAGCGATTGTAACCGAGTGTGATCCATACCCCTCCGGCAAACAGGCATAAGGCCAGGGATATGATGAGCCAGCTCTTGGCGCGTCGTGGAATCATCGTTAAATACCTCCCGTTGACAAGCATCTACAGCATGTATATGTTTGCATTGGGCCAATTATTAGTTAAAATATTTGTATCAACTCTTGGAGGCTATGAACATGGACCAAAATGAGCAAAACGGCAAGAAACAGATTGCCTTGAATATCGTGAGTGCAAAGAGCAAGCATAAAGGCTTTGGTTCAGGCTCTATTGATCTGAACAATCTTTCTCCGGTCATCATTGACCAGGGCGAAGCGAAAATCGACATCGGTGCCATGCACGCGAAGAGTAAAGTGGAACGAGGCATTAAATTTTCAACGAATCGTGAAGACGTTCCGAATGGACGTCAGGTATGGCTGGTATGGGTTGCTGTGGATCGTACAGAGCAAGGACAGTTGTATGGCGGGGCAACGGCATGTGAGATGTGGATTGACACGGAAGCCAAACGGGGGTGGAAGCTGCTCGCGGATCACGTCAACCGGATGGATTATGCGATGAAACGCCGATTTATGCTGGATGAGCTGGGACCGGAAGACAAAGCGGCACTGAAGACTCTTCTGATCTCTCATAATGAAGAATGGTGGAATGCTTCCCCGGATGAATTGAAAGAGGCACTTTCCTAACGGGAAAAAAGAAAAAAGCAACAAGCCCCGAACCGGCAGGTTATCCGGTTTCGGGGCTTGCTTTATTTCTGTGATGAAGATGTAGCGAAGGCTTCATACAGTCGCCTGCATATTTATGAATCCTCCATGTAAATATATGGAGTCTGTTAAACCGGCCATCTTCTTGACGCAATCAAGTCATTACGGATATGCGTCATTCTGTCATTCTACCCACCAGCGTTTGAAATCACTCCACCAGGAACGCTTCTGCTCCTGTACCCCTTTTTGGTTCTGTGCTTCACGCGCCTTATCGTCCTGAGGATTGTCCAGTGGCTGCGTCTCGCCACGGCAGACCTCAGTCGGCTCCGTTCCCTGAATAAACACTTCCAGCCGTTTCTCTTCGCAGCCGTTACCAGCGAGTTTTCCGGTTTCAGGGTTAATGTAGACACTCACGACCTGATCAGGTACAGAGAAGATTTTTGGGGGGACACTTGCAAGGGCTTGTTCCGTAAACTGAGCAAAGATCGGGGCTGCGCGGCGGCCATCGGATGTCGAGATCGCCTTGCCCTGATCATAGCCCACCCATACAGCGGTAGACAGCTCTGGGGTGAATCCAACCAACCAGGCATCCGTATTGGTTGTTCCTGTTTTGCCAGCTACCGGACGTTTGATGGTGGCAGATACCCGATTGCCTGTGCCTCCGTTCTCAAAAACACTCTCCATCAGACGTGTCAGTACGTAGGCTGCTGCCGGTTCCACCACGGTGTCTGCTTTGGTCTGCGGAGATTCATACAACACACGCCCTGCCGCATCCGTCACTTGTAAAATAGCTACGGGTGGTGTCCGTTGTCCTCCAGCAGCAATAACGGAGAAGGCGGAGGCCATCTCCAGCGGACTGACAGGTGAAGTACCCAGTGCAAGAGAAGGGACAGGACTCAGCTTGCTTGTAATACCGAGCTTTTGAGCCATGTTTACGACTTGTTCTGGACTGATCTTCATAATCGTGTTGACCGCGTAGATGTTATCAGATGCAGCAATGGCTTGGCGAAGGTCAATCTCACCTAAATATTTATCGCCGAAGTTGGCGGGTTTGTACGTTTTGCGGTCATTATCGTAATGGAACAAGGTAGGCTGGCTGTTGAAAATAGATGCACTGGTAAGCTGCTTCGATTCGAGAGCAGCGAGATACATAATCGGCTTAAAGGCTGATCCCGGCTGGCGTGTTGTTGTCAGCACATGGTTGATCTGATTGGTACGATAATTTTTGCCACCAACCATCGCTTTAATGTAACCGGTGCGCGGGTCAATCGACACGAGTGCGGTCTCCAGCTCGCTTTTCGCATCCATACCTTTGACAACCGCCATTTCCGCAGCCTTCTGCACTCGTAAATCCAGTGTCGTGTAGATGTTCAGCCCGCCGTGATCCAGCATCGCTTCGCTGATGCCAAGCTCCTTCACTGCAAGACTTCGAATGTAGTCGCGGAAATACGGTGCGTTCTCCACCGTCTTGCGCTCGCCCTCGGGTTTGAAGTTCAGCATTTCTTCGTAGGCGGAGTCCGCTTGTTTTTGCGTAATTTTACCCGTTTCAATCATGGCTTTCAGCACAATCTTCTGTCGATCCTTGGCATTTTTCATATGATTGTAGGGAGAATAATAAGTCGGTCCCTTCGGAATACCCGCAAGCATAGCGCTCTCGGCCAGATCAAGTTTCTTTGCGGATTTGCCAAAATACATCTGCGCAGCTGCCTCAATACCGTAGGCACCGTGACCATAATAGATTTCATTTAAGTACATCTGTAAGATTTCATCTTTGCTGTATTTCATCTCAAGCTGAGCGGTATACATTGCTTCCTTGGCTTTGCGTGTCCAGGTTTTCTCATGGGATAGGTAGAGGTTACGCGCAAGCTGCTGTGTTAACGTACTGGCTCCCTGAGACATTCGCATGTGCTGGATGTTGACAAGGACAGCTCGTCCCATGCCCTGAATGTCGAATCCGAAATGCTGCCTGAATTTACGATCCTCTACGGCTAGTGTAGCGTTCACCAAATCAGGGGTAATATCCTGAAGTTGTACGGGAATCGAATCCTTGCCGCCAGCGGAGAAGGTGGCGATGACTTCACCTTGACTGTCGAGTAATCTTGAGTTGCGATCCGAGTCAGCAAGGGGCAGACTGGTTGCGTATAGATATACCAAAATGGCAGCTATGGCAATCAGGCCGAGCGCCGTAAGTATGGATAGATATTTGATGAATTGGAGTACACGGAACCCGCGTTTGCGGGTCTTGACACTTGGCTTGTTCATGGAACGGGCTCCTCTCTTTTCTTTCCAGTATGGGACGGGAATAACCGGGATATTCAATTGGGCTGCGAAGTGAACAAATTCTAGCCAATTTTGGCCTGAAAACCGTTTTACAGTTGAATCGTCTATCGCGTATAATGCAAAAGGGTAATGAAAAGGTAGGGTTCGGCACAACATACTAAAGCATGTGTGGACGAACAGACCAGTGATTATGCATTTTAAAATGATCACTCATTACTTTTACGGAAAGAAGGTAGCGATCATGGAATTGTGGTTTACAGAGAAGCAGACCCCTGTGTTCGGCATTACCGCTAAGATTAAGCAGACTTACGTCACGGAGCAAACGGATTTTCAGGATCTCGCGATGGTTGAAACCGAAGAATTCGGCAATATGCTTGTACTGGACGGCATGGTGATGACGACGGTTAAGGACGAGTTTGTATATCATGAAATGGCGGCACATCCGGCCTTGAACACTCACCCAAATCCGAAAAAAGTGCTGGTGGTTGGCGGCGGTGACGGCGGTGTAATCCGTGAAGTCATCAAACATGCGGCTGTAGAAAAAGCAGTTCTCGTCGAAATTGACGGTAAAGTGATCGAATATTCCAAAATGTATTTACCTGAAATCGCCGGCAAGCTTGATGAGCCGAACGTTGAAGTGCTCGTTAACGATGGTTACATGCATATCATTGAACATAAAGATGAGTACGATGTTATTATCGTGGACTCAACAGAACCTGTAGGCCCAGCTGCTCCGCTCTTCGAGCGTGGTTTCTATCAGGGGATCTATGAAGCACTCAAAGAAGACGGGATCTTCGTTGCCCAGACGGACAACCCTTGGTTTAAGGCGGATCTGATCCAGAAGGTGAACAAAGATGTCAAAGAAATCTTCCCGATCGTACATGTGTACGGCTGTAATATTCCAACCTACCCAAGTGGTCTATGGACATTTACCATGGGCAGCAAAAGGCATGATCCACTTGAGGTGGACGAGACTCAAATTCCGGAGATGGATACGAAGTATTACTCTCCACGTCTGCACAAAGCGGCATTTGTACTTCCAAAATTCGTGGAAGATTTAACGAAATAAAGGGGAAATGAAGAATGAAACTGGATCAAGCTTATTCAGGAAACGTATTTATTTGCAGCTCTGAGGATTATGAAAATTCGAAAGCGGTCATCTACGGTATGCCGATGGACTACACCGTCAGCTTCCGCCCGGGTTCCCGTTTCGGCCCGGCTCATATCCGTCAGGCATCGGTTGGACTTGAAGAGTACAGCCCGTATCTGGATAAAAGTATCGTGGATATGACCTATTTTGATGCGGGAGACCTGCTTTTGCCGTTCGGCAACGCGGGACGCAGCCTTGAGGTTATCCATGAATACATCGGCAACCTGCTGGCAGATGACAAGTTCCCGATTGGCCTTGGTGGTGAGCACCTCGTGACATGGCCCGTGATTCAACAGATGTACAAGAAATACCCGGATCTGATCCTGATCCACATTGATGCACACGCAGACCTTCGTGAACACTATGAAGGCGAGCCTCTGTCTCACTCCACACCTGTGCGTAAAGCTGCTGAACTGATGGGCGGTCAAAATATTTATCAATTCGGTATCCGTTCCGGCTCCCGCGAGGAATTCCAGTATGGTCGTGAGAACATTAACTTCTACCCGTTTGAAGTAGCGGCTCCAATGAAGGAAGCTCTGCCGAAAATGGGCAACCGTCCAGTTTATGTAACGATCGACATCGACGTGCTTGATCCGTCTGCTGCACCAGGAACTGGAACAGCAGAAGCTGGCGGAATCACATCCAAAGAACTGCTTGAAGCGGTTCACATGATTGCTGGATCGGATGTGAACGTTGTTGGCTGTGACTTGGTGGAAGTAGCACCAATCTATGATCCGACACAACAGACACAGATCGTAGCTGCCAAGTTGATTCGTGAAATGCTGCTTGGATTCGTGAAGTAAGTGAACTTAACTTCTGTTTCGAGCTATGTTATACTGGAAACAGAAGTGTTAGTAATATATTTAATTAATATATTGTGGTCGTGAAGTATAGGGTCTGCGGGTTCAACCATATACTAAATAAAGAGCCATTACCGCGCCAACGGTAATGACTCTTAGGACCCGAAAGGCTGTGGATTGCCACGGCGTGCAAGAATTAAATAATGCTATTCAAGCAAAACCCACCGTCAGGCGTGCAACCTTATGAGGTGGGTTTTCGCTTGTTCCGAAGCTTTTTGCGCAACCAACGGTAAAGCCTTCGTCCACTCAGCACAATGCTGAGGATCGCAGCAATCCACCGGATTACATCAAGCAACACCACAAGTTTGACCATCGACGTCACCCCCTCTTGGAAAGCAGCGCCGTGGTCAGAAAACATCCACACTCAATCAAAAGTCCATATCTCTAATTATAGCACATATGTTCCTATTACAACCATATTTATAATTCAACTTGTTGTAGCCATGACGGGTTATTTTAATTTCAGCTTCATGCTTGTAAATCTGGTAACGTTATTTGGTGCTTATGCCGCCAGGGAATATAAATTTAATAAAATCTCTTTCGTTTTATGTCTGATCCTAGGTATCAGTTTTGTTATGCTGGCTATTCAGTCTTATTCATTGTCATCTGCTTTCACCCGAATTGTTACGTTATGATGCGCGATTTGGGGTAAAACGATAGAAGGAGGTGTTACCAATGAGAATCAAGACAACGAAGAACACCAAGACATGGAAACGAGCAAGTGTGATAACTCTAGTGCTTACACTATTATGGGGAATGGGACGGGCTCATACATTACCTGATGCTAGCGCAGCACCTTCAACCGCAACATGTGGCACAGGAGATCATGGACTGACATCAGAACTGAAAAAAGGCAGTGGCGTGGAAGAAAAGCAATTGCAATTCACGGATATCAATTTTCTAAATCAAACTACAGGACGGGCGGCAGGTAGAGGGTTCTTGATTGGAACTTCGAATGCGGGCTGTACTTGGCAACCCATATACATGGGACAGTGGCAGTTTGAACAATTAAACTTCCCAAATAACGTTACAGGGTATGCACTGGCGGGCGTAAAGGGCTCCTCACTAACGTATCTCATACGTACGGACGATGGAGGTTCACACTGGAAGAGACTGAGTACACCAGGTGTTCCGCCGTTTAAGCGGATTGATTTCGGGGATAAAAATAACGGCTACGGATACAGCTATAACGGTGCATATCGAACTGTCGATGGCGGTGTGAATTGGAGTGAAATAAATACACCAGCCAACACTAGAGCCGCTACATTTATTACAGATAAGCTGGGGTATGTTGTTGTAGTTGTACCCGGGACAGGCTATAAGATCGAGAAGACAAGTAATGGAGGCAAGAGCTGGAATACAGCTCTTCAGGTGAAATCCGGTACATGGAACGGAGCAGACCTGTATGCAAATGGATCTCAGGTATGGGCTATCCTATATGGGGATGCGGGCATGTCCCAACAATCCTACTCCCTGTATGCGAGTGGTGATCAAGGAGAGAACTGGAGGCAGGTTTTCGCTCAATCGACAGCAGGCGCAGGGCCGGCCCCCGGTGCCAATCAAGATGGCAAAGGAACCGGACCGGCTAATCCCGGTGGACATCCAGGCAACATGGCACTGATTGGTAAAAAGACCGCTTATCTCTCTGCTGGATCGCCAGCGGCAGACAAGATTGGAATTGGGCGTTCCTTTGATGGAGGTTCCACGTGGAAAAACATTGATCTGAAAGCTCAAGGCTACAGCTCCCGTATCTCGTTCCCTACAACCAAGATCGGCTGGCTTGTTGTGACAAGTACGAACGCACCTGCCGTTTATGCAACAACAGATGGTGGAATAACCTGGTCAGCAAAAATTTTATTTCGCTCAGAACAGAATTAACAAATTATAAAATGAATTAATGTATTAGCTAATCCATAGTAAAAACGATCTATGTGTATTTTTAATTGAATTAAAATGATGTAACCTCATAATGAGCCCTTTTCCTGAGATTTGATATGGAAAAGGGCTTTTTTTTCAGGAAACAAAAGGGTTGAAACCTGTCTCAAAACAGGTTATTGTAAGCGTTGACAACATATTTCAAGGAGGTTGAAATAGTGGTTAATGTTATTTTAAAGGCTGATTCAGATAAAGGATTAATAAATCGCAATATATATGGTCACTTTTCCGAGCATTTGGGACGTTGTATTTATGAAGGCCTCTGGGTGGGTGAAGATTCACCTATTCCAAATACGGAAGGTATTCGGAACGATGTACTTGCGGCACTTCAGAAGCTGAACATTCCTGTGCTTCGCTGGCCAGGTGGTTGTTTTGCTGATGAATATCACTGGAAGGATGGTGTAGGGCCAAAAAGTGAACGTGCACGCATGATTAATACCCACTGGGGTGGAGTGGAAGAGAATAACCATTTTGGTACACATGAATTCATGAGGCTGTGTGAACTGCTGGGGACAGAACCTTATATCAGCGGCAACCTAGGCAGTGGAACCGTGCAGGAAATGCAGGAGTGGGTAGAGTACATTACGTTTGATGGTGAGTCTCCTATGGCGAACTGGCGGAAGCAGAACGGCCGGGAAGAACCGTGGAAGCTGAAGTATTTTGGCGTCGGCAATGAGAACTGGGGCTGCGGTGGAAACATGCGTCCAGAGTATTATGCGGATGAATATCGTCGTTACGCTACATATGTACGTAATTATTCAGAAAATCAGATTTACAAAATTGCTTGTGGACCGAATGACAGCAACTATGAGTGGATGGAAGTGTTGATGAGAGAAGCAGCCCGTTTCATGGATGGCATTAGCCTTCATTATTACACGATTCCGACAGGTGTATGGGAAGATAAAGGGTATGCTACCGGTTTTGGAGAGGCTGAATGGTTCACTACATTGAAAAAAACGCTGTTTATGGATGAATTACTTGTAAAGCACTCCGAGATCATGGACAAATATGATCCGGAAGGCCGAGTAGGCATTATCGTAGATGAGTGGGGGACATGGTACAACGTTGAACCAGGAACCAATCCGGGTTTTCTATACCAGCAGAATACCATGCGGGATGCAGTACTTGCGGCGGTGAACCTGAACATCTTCAATCAGCATAACAAACGGGTGCATATGGCGAATCTGGCTCAGATCGTTAATGTACTTCAATCGCTTGTATTTACTGAAGGGGATAAAATGATCCTGACGCCGACGTACCATGTGTTCGATATGTATCAGGTCCATATGGATGCACAGCGTCTAGATCTCAGTTATGAGAGCCCGGGGTATACATTTGGTGAGGAGACGATTCCGCAACTTAGTCTGTCTGCATCACGGAACAAAGATGGCGTTATTCATGTGACAGGATGTAATCTCAGTCATACGGATGAGCTTGAAGTAGTCGTGCAACTGGAGGCAGGTCAAGCGGCAAGCGTATCGGGACAGTTGCTCCATAACACTGACTTTGGGGCATTTAATACGTTTGAACAGCCAGATCAGGTGAAACTTGTAGCTTGGGAAGGGCTTGTTTTGGAGAATAATACATTGCGTTTTGTGTTACCTCCGGCTTCCGTTGGTGTGGTCGCTGTTCAGGGTTAAGGTATGAAGCCTAGCAATCACCAATACCAACAGCGGCCCCGTGAGGGAAGAAACGAACCCTGTAAGGGTTGTGACAGCCAGTATGATATTCATATCAGTGATGCCAAAATGGCCCGTCTGGTGGAGATCGCTTCACGCTCACGCACTACGGTAGAGGATGAGGAGTATGAGCGTCGCCTTGCGATCTGCTCAGGCTGCCCTGATCTGCAATATGGAACAACATGCCGGCACTGCGGCTGCCTTGTACAAGTGCGCGCGAAACTGGCCGATTCCACCTGTCCCTATCCGTATGCATCGCAGTGGGCATGAACAGAGTTCATCATTTTATGTTTGAAACTGGGTAAACAAGTATGTTGTTATATTGCCTAGATACGTTTCATTATAATGTAGTAAGAGAGCAAGCCCAATGAAGCAAAGTGGCAAAGTGAATGAAGTCAGACAGCCAGATGATGAAGCAAGATAACGAGATAGATGTGAATTAAGGGAGGGCTGCACGATACGGGTGCAGCTCTCCTTTTTGATGTCATAACAAAAAAACTCTGAATTTGGATTTGAATTGAGCGGGTGAACTGGATATAGTTATACAGTAGAGTGTAGGAGAGCAAGTTTATTCGGAATATGAGCGTGTATAGCGACACAACCATTCAGGAAGGGCTGTTCTCACCAGCTGTCCTGATTTTGCGTCGCCTCGAATATAATGGAGGTTAACATTCATGTCGAAGATGCGACCGGTTCAGATCCGGCTGCACAGCCGTTATGAAGGGGAAGATGTACTGCAGGAAATGCAGGGAGAAGCTGTGGTCAAGGGAGCGTACTTGTATGTTCGTTACGAAGAGCCACAGGCTGGACCCGAGGGAGGCATCACTCGTACAACATTGAAGCTGGGCGGACAATCCATCAAGATTATACGTCATGGTGAGGTGGAGTCGGAGCAGACGTTTGAATTAAACCGAAAGCTTCCAGGTTTCTACCGTTCACCATATATGTCGTTTGCCCTGTCCACGCATACACAGAAGCTGGAACTTTCCATTCAGGGATTGAGCGCACGCGCAGCGTGGAGCTACGACTTTTACCGCTTTGATGAAGAAGCCGGACATTTTGCGATTAGTTTGCATATACAGGAGGAACCAAATTCATGACACGTAATCCACTAGATACGATTAACGAACGGGTAAGTACAGCCATTGGCAATGCGATTGTTGCTGCTGGCATCGTAACACAGGAAGAGCTTCCAGCTATTACACTTGAAGTGCCGCGCGAGAAGTCCCATGGTGATCTGGCTACCAATGCAGCGATGCAGTTGACCAAGATTGCCAAACGGAACCCTCGTCAGATTGCCGAGGAAATCATCGCTAACCTGAATCTTGCAGAAGCCGGAATTGAAAAGGCGGAGATTGCAGGACCAGGATTCATTAACTTCAAATTGAACAAGAGTTATCTCTATCCCGTGCTTAACTTGGTGCATGAGCAAGGAGAGAACTACGGAAGAATTGATGTTGGAGCGGGGAAAAAGGTGGAGATGGAATTTGTCAGCGCCAACCCGACAGGCAGTCTGCATCTGGGCCATGCCCGTGGAGCAGCTGTAGGGGATGCCCTGTGCAACATCCTCGATTACGCAGGTTACGATGTAACTCGTGAATATTACATTAATGATGCGGGTAACCAGGTATTTAATCTGGCCCGTTCTATTGAAGCGCGTTATCTGCAAGAGCTGGGTCAAGAAGCTGAAATGCCGGAAGATGGATACCATGGTGAAGACATTAAAGGTTTCGCGAAGGAACTGGTTGCTGAAAAAGGAGACAGCTTGCTGTCTATGCACCCGGGAGATCGCGCAGCATACTTCCGTGATTATGGTCTGGAGAAAGAACTGGACAAGATCAAACGCGACCTGAACCGCTTCCGTGTGAATTTCGATATCTGGTTCAGCGAAACATCGCTGTATGATAACGGTGAAGTGCTTCGCGTGCTGGACGAGCTACGTGACCGCAACGAGATTTATGAAAAAGACGGCGCAACTTGGTTGAAAACGATGCAATATGGTGATGACAAGGAGCGCGTTCTGATCAAAAACGACGGTACGTATACCTATCTGACACCGGATATTGCATATCACCGCGATAAATACTCCCGTGGTTATGACACGATGATCAACATTTGGGGAGCGGATCACCACGGCTATATTCCGCGTATGAAAGCAGCAATGCAAGCGCTGGGCAACGATCCGGACAAGCTGGTAGTTTTGATTGCACAGATGGTTAGCTTGTTCCAAAATGGCGAGAAAGTAAAAATGTCCAAACGTACAGGTAAAGCTGTAACGATGGAAGACCTGATGGACGAAGTTGGCATTGATGCCATTCGTTATTTCTTCACGATGCGTAGCATGGATTCCCATCTGGACTTTGACATGGATTTGGCGATTTCGACATCCAATGAAAATCCGGTATTCTACGTACAATATGCACATGCGCGTGTGTGCAGTGTGTATCGTCAAGCCGAAGAGCAAGGTATCGAGTTGTTGCCACTGGCACAGATCGATCTGTCCAAGCTGACTACCGAGCACGAGTATGACCTTCTTCGTAAAATGGGAGAATTACCTGAAGAGATCGCTGCAGCGGCTACAGGTTATGCGCCGCATCGCATTATTCGTTATGTCTACGAACTGGCATCCCTGTTCCATAGTTACTACCGGGCTGATCGCGTCATTACCGAAGACGCGCAGCAGACCCAGGCGCGCCTGGCGCTGATCGGTGCCGTTCGCACCGTCATCGCAACAGCGCTCCGTCTGGTGGGCGTATCCGCACCAGACAAAATGTAATCCCTTCGGCCAAGTGGCGGGCAGCTTCCTGCCGCTCGGCCGAAGGCAAAGTCTCCATGCCCCGCGCGAGCAGTTGCTAACGCGCGCGGGCATGGAGACTTTTTTGTGCCCGTGGCTGGCGGTGGCCAGCACCTGGCCCTTGCGGGTACTGGCGATGCTCGCCAAGTACCCGTAAAGGGCTCAGGCTTGCCGCCTGCCGCGGGCACCCAGCAGTGCCCTGCCATCGGCAAAGCCGCAGGGCACTGCTTCAAGAGCAGGCTCGGTTGTGCCTGCTCTCGCTCTTGCCTGCTGCGCAAGGCGTGCCCGGCAGTGGCCGGCACCCGTTGCTGCGCAGCACAGGTGCTGGCGGCGTGTAGCATGCGCCGCCAAGTCACCCCCCGCCCTCTTGCATCAGCTTGAGGGCGTCTAGCTCGCCACCGCGGACTTTACTCTTCGCGGTGGTGCTTTTACGGGCGCGCAGCGGAACCGTCGCGCGCTTCACAAGCGTCTTGATCTCGGCTGGAGACAAGCCGGGATGTTTGGCGAGCAGCAATGCGATTGCGCCGCTCACATGGGAGGTGGCCATGGATGTTCCACTCATCTCATGGTGCTTGCCTTGCACCCAGGAGGACACAATTTTGTCCCCGGGAGCATAGACGTCCACATAAGCACCGCGATTGCTGAATGAAGCAATACGTCTGTTTTTGTCGGTAGCCCCAACCGAGATGGTCTGCGGATATCGAGCAGGATAATCGATGCTGCGGCGCTTGCCGTCATTTCCTGACGAAGCCACAATGACGATTCCTGCTTGATATGCACGGTTGACCACATCAAGCAAAGATTTACTTCGTGTTTTCATACCGAAACTCATATTGATAATATCCACCTTGTTGCGTACACACCAGTCGATGCCGAGTACGATGTCCGAGACATAAGCGGAGCCGTTGTGATCAAAGGCTTTGACGGGGTAGATTAATGAACGCGGGGCAACGCCGATCATGCCTTCGGTACTGTTGGCTGCGGCAATGGTTCCTGCAATATGGGTACCGTGACCGTTGTCATCATGGGGAAGCAAGCTTCGGTTCAACAGATTAATGCCACGGGCAAGGGAGTATCGTAGATCAGGGTGATGGTAATCTGCTCCTGTATCAATAACACCAATTTTGATTCGGTGTCCTGTTGAAACAGACCATACTTTAGGGGCTCGAATTTGCTTCACACCCCAGGGTATGCCTTGAGGGGTGCTGGGTTTGTTGTGGAGTGCAGTAGAATGCAGCGAGACAGGAGTGTCTTCCTCTAACGTAATGTCGTCCCCGTATCGATATAACACGTCCGGGCGCTGGACAGGAGCGATGAGAGTTCTGGCAAGCCTTGAGGTTCGAACGCCTCCCAGATCGGTGAATTCATTGCGCATTCGGGATAATTCAACGAGACAGGCCTCGTACTGCTGCGGTTTGGCGAATCGAATCAGATAACGTCCCCCGTGTTCAGGTTCGGGGCATCTCATTCCGTCAATCAACTGATGCAATAAACCGGTATAGTCCATTATGGGCTGCCCCCTTCGGGATGAACATGCTGAGGTATTCTATGAATGCGCTCATCCCGGCGCATGGGGAACTTGCCCTTTTTTTATAAAAACACATTCTCTCCGTGTCAAAACGGGCGCAGGTACATATGATGGATGGAGGGCTAGAGGGCTCTTGCGGGGAACCTGGTGAGGAGCAATCCTACGAGGGTATACAGTCAGAAGGCGGAGGGGACTCCGTCTTTTACATATGGTTTGGGCTTTTGTTCATAGAGATAGCGTACATATTATTCATTGCTTCCTTATCATTCTGTCTCTCGAAGTGAGAAGATCGGGATATGGATCAAAGGACGGATGTGTAAATATGGGACATGCTTACATAAAAACTTGCTTTTTAACGCTAAATAGGTTTTACTTAGGTTTGTTAATGGATATGTTATACGTAACGATCCAGTTTGCAGGGGATATAAAGTGAATTATGTGTGAGAGGAAGTGTCTTCAGTGAGTACCTCGCTCAATTTGAAAATTGATAAAGAAAAGGTAAGAGAGATCCCTTTGGTGGATCTGGCCTTTATGGTGCTGAAAGCGGCAAACACGCCGTATTACTACCGGGATTTGATGAATGAGGTAGCGAAACAGCGCGGAATGACAGATGAAGAGATCAACGAGTATATCGCCCAGCTGTATACCGAAATTAATATCGATGGCCGTTTTGCTTGCGTCGGTACGAGTCTTTGGGGATTGAAACGCTGGTATCCGGTTGTTGGATCGGAAGATTCCATGACGGGTGCGAAGCGTCCGCGTATCATCAACGATGAAGATGATGATCTGGAAGACGAAGACTTCGGTGAAGAGGACGACAGCTACAACAGTGACGAAGACTTCGACAGCACAGATGATGATCAAGACGAAGATGAAGACGAAGATGACGATGATGATGACATCTTTGATGAAGAAGACAGTGAAGAAGAAGTGCTGGTTGAAGATGACGATTTGGAAGACGAAGACCTCGAAGAAGACGAAGAAGAGTCCGAAGACGAGGATGAATTTGACGACGATTCCGATAATCGGTAATCCTTTTTGCTGACGAAAAATTGCCCGTTTTTTCCCCGATAGTCAGCCTTGACAGCAGACGGGGTAACGGGTAAACTATTGCATGGGCTTATGAATGAGCGACAATATATTTATGTTTTTTTAGAGAAAGTGCCCCGTCCTGCGGGAGTACTTTCTTTTTGTATTTTTAGAGGCAGAATGATGCCAAACGATTACTTTTCCGACTGCTTCCGGCCAAACCTTTTCGGCCTGTTTTTTTGTATGTTCAAACAAAGAAAATGGAACTACCGACGAGGTTTGTAGTGGGACAAGCGTGGATGAAGGCTCCCGGAAAGTTTGCATTATTTTTTGCCAGGAATGATGTGTTAGTTAAAGCCGTCTTCGCTGGAAAGGGCAGTTCGCAGATGCAGTTAATTTCTGCCATTGCTCTTTTTAACGATGATTACCTGGGAAACGGGTTACGATAACACCATATATCGCCTGAATTTCTGTACTTATATTAGGAGGGTAATAACAGTGACAAAGTATATTTTCGTGACGGGCGGAGTTGTGTCCTCCCTGGGCAAAGGGATTACAGCAGCCTCGCTGGGCAGATTGCTGAAGAACAGAGGACTCAAAGTAACAATCCAAAAATTCGATCCATACATCAACATTGACCCGGGAACCATGAGTCCTTATCAACATGGTGAGGTATTCGTAACGGATGATGGCGCAGAGACGGACCTGGACCTTGGCCACTACGAACGTTTTATCGACATCAACCTTTCCAAAAACAGCAATGTCACGACAGGTAAAGTGTACTCTTCTGTAATCAGCAAAGAGCGTCGCGGAGAGTATCTGGGCGGTACAGTTCAAGTCATTCCACATATCACAAACGAGATCAAAGAGCGTGTATTCCGCGCTGGACGTGAAGCGGGTTCGGATGTTGTTATTACCGAGATTGGCGGAACGGTGGGTGACATCGAGAGTTTGCCATTCCTGGAAGCGATTCGTCAGATCAAGAGTGATGTAGGTCGTGACAACGTGATGTACATTCACGTTACACTGATTCCATATATCAAAGCAGCGGGTGAAGTCAAAACAAAACCGACACAACACAGTGTGAAGGAATTGCGTAGCATTGGTATCCAACCAAACGTTATCGTTTGTCGTACGGAATATGAGCTGTCCAAGGACATGAAGGCCAAAATCGCACTTTTCTGTGATATTGACGAGAATGCAGTCGTTGAATGCCGTGATGCAAGCACGTTGTATGAAGTACCACTTAACCTTCGTGAAGAGGGTCTGGATGAAATCGTGGTTAACCATCTGAAACTGACTACTCCTGCACCGGATATGAGCGAGTGGGAAGGTCTGGTGAACCGGATCAGCAAGCTGGAGCGTACGGTCGAGATTGCAATCGTTGGTAAATATGTGGCATTGCATGATGCGTACCTGAGTGTTGTAGAGTCCCTGTCACATGCAGGGTTTGCATCCAATGCGGACGTGAAGATCCGCTGGGTTCCTTCTGAAGATATTACCGATGAGAATGTAGGCGACATGTTGCATGGTATTGGTGGTATTCTTGTTCCTGGTGGCTTCGGTGATCGCGGTATTGAAGGCAAAGTATCGGCAATTCGTTATGCCCGTGAAAAAAATATTCCGTTCTTCGGAATTTGCCTGGGTATGCAGGTTTCTGTCATTGAATATGCACGCTCTATCGTTGGTTTGAACGGAGCAAACAGTTCGGAGATTAACCCGGCTACCGAGTTCCCGGTAATTGACCTGCTGCCTGAGCAAAAAGATATTGAAAATCTGGGCGGTACGATGCGTCTTGGTCTGTACCCTTGTAAGCTGCAGGAAGGTTCTTTGGCGATGTCATGTTACGACGATGAGTTGGTATACGAAAGACACCGTCACCGGTACGAGTTTAACAACGAATACCGTGAAGCGATTGAAAAAGCAGGTCTTGTTATTTCCGGTACATCACCGGATGGACGCCTGGTTGAGATTGTGGAACTTCCTGGACACCCTTGGTTCTTGGCAGTACAGTTCCATCCGGAATTCACTTCCCGTCCGAACCGTCCGCAACCATTGTTCCGTGAGTTTGTGAAAGCTTCTCTGGAGAACGCGGAGAAATAATAAATTGAATCATTGAAAACCCTAGTATTATGAGGATGTTTCTGGCTGCTATTATAGCGCGGAAACGTCCTTTTCTTTTTAATAAAGATGTAGATTGATTTACCCTTTGTCAATTTGAGATAATAGAAGGATTTTACTGGAAGAGGTAGAATACTTATCATGACGACTATGGGATAGTTATCCAGATGTAATGTGTATATGCTTTCCTAATTCTAGGAGGTTACAGCGTGGAAGAGAAAAAAGTTCTGATTGTCGATGACCAAAACGGTATTCGTATTCTACTGATGGAAGTGTTCAGCAGCGAAGGGTATAACACATTTCAGGCGGCAAACGGCAAGATTGCGCTCGAAATCGTCAATAAGGACAAGCCGGATCTCGTTCTGCTGGACATGAAAATTCCGGGGATGGACGGGCTTGAAATACTGAAGCATATCAAGGAGATTGACCCTGATATCAAGGTTATTATGATGACGGCGTATGGAGAACTTGACATGATCAAGGAAGCTACCGATCTTGGCGCGCTCATGCATTTTACGAAACCGTTTGATATTGATGAGATGCGTGTGGCCGTTAATATGCAACTTCGCAATGGCGCTGCGAACAAATGCAGCTAAATCCTGTCGATACAGGATTTTTTTGCGTCAACCACCAACCACATGTAATCATGAGAAAATGGAGTATTTCACCTGTTAGTGTAGGGAATATTGGAAATGGTAACGCCATCATGCCGTGTCTGTGAAAACTGTGCTGCAAAGCACAGCATTTTTGCAAAAGCTTGTTTAGTATTTGACATGGGATGTGGTATAATAAGCCCGTATGTGATTTCGGCTAAAAACCATAGACACAACCCAAACCCCTAGGAGGATTGAAACCATGCCATTAGTATCTATGACAGACATGTTGAACAAAGCACTTGAAGGAAAATATGCAGTTGGTCAATACAACATCAACAACCTTGAGTGGACTCAAGCGATTCTTACTGCTGCTGAAGAAGAGAAATCCCCAGTAATTCTGGGCGTATCCGAAGGTGCAGCACGTCACATGGGCGGCTTTACTACTGTAGTTAAAATGGTAGAAGGACTCTTGATTGACATGAAAATTTCCGTACCAGTTGCAATCCATCTGGATCACGGTTCAAGCTTCGACAAATGTAAAGAAGCAATCGATGCTGGCTTTACATCCGTTATGATCGACGGTTCCCATCACTCCATCGATGAGAACATCGAAATGACTAAAAAAGTCGTTGAATACGCACACGCTAAAGGCGTTTCTGTAGAAGCTGAAGTTGGTACTGTAGGCGGACAAGAAGACGACGTTATCGGTGGTATTCAATACGCTGACTTGAACGAATGTATCCGCATCGTTAAAGAAACAGGTATCGATACTTTGGCACCAGCTCTGGGTTCCGTTCACGGTCCTTACCAAGGCGAGCCAAACCTCGGCTTCAAAGAAATGGAAGAAGTTCGTGACGCGGTACAAGTTCCACTCGTATTGCACGGTGGTACAGGTATTCCTAAGCACGATATCGATAAAGCAATCTCTTTGGGTACTTCCAAAATCAACGTGAACACAGAGAACCAAATCTCGTTCACAAAAGCAGTTCGTGAAGTGCTTGCAGCAAAACCAAACGCTTACGATCCACGTACGTTCATCGTACCAGGCCGTGATGCAATCAAAGAAACTGTTAAAGGTAAAATCCGTGAGTTTGGTTCCAACAACAAAGCGTAATTTATCTTTAAAAGTTCCATACTGTGAAATGGAAGAACACCGCCTAGCCGGTGTCTTTCCATTTTCACACCTTATTTCTACATCGTTAGCCATCAGCACGTATTGCCGTTCATCGGCTGCAAAACACGTAGGGGGACATTAAGCTTTATGGAAAAATTAATGATTAGTGGCGGACGTCCGTTACAGGGAACTGTAACTATAAGCGGTGCCAAAAACAGCGCCATTGCGCTTATTCCTGCAGCATTGCTTGCCGAGTCAGAGGTCGTGTTGGATAACTTGCCATTACTCAGTGACGTGGCCGTATATGCAGAAATTTTGGAGGAACTTGGGGCGCGTGTGACTTGGGAAGGTAGTCAGATGAAAATTGATCCTTCTGATATTAAATCCATTCCGATGCCAAACGGTCCTGTGAAGAAACTTCGTGCTTCTTATTATATGATGGGAGCACTGCTTGGACGTTTTAAAGAAGCAACAATAGGTTTGCCCGGAGGTTGTAATTTTGAACCTCGTCCAATTGATCAACACATCAAAGGGTTTGAAGCGCTTGGCGCAACCGTGACGAATGAACATGGCTCTATCCATTTGTATGCCAAAGAGCTACGCGGAGCTAAAATATATCTTGATGTAAGCAGTGTTGGTGCAACCATCAACATTATGCTGGCGGCCACTCGTGCCAAAGGCTCTACAATTATTGAAAATGCGGCTAAAGAGCCTGAGATTATAGATGTAGCAACACTTTTGAATTCTATGGGTGCCAGCATCAAAGGTGCAGGTACAGAAACGATTCGAATCGAAGGGGTCTCGGAGCTTAAGGGTTGCCGTCACTCCATTATTCCGGATCGGATTCAAGCGGGCACGTATATGATCGCTGCGGCGGCCACGCGCGGAGATGTACTCATTGATAATGTCATCCCCAAACATCTGGAGGCTTTAACGGCCAAGTTGCTGGAGATGGGAGTGGGTATCGAGGAGCTGGACGAAAGTATTCGGGTTATTGGACAGCCGCAGTACAGTCATGTTGATGTAAAGGCGCTGGTATATCCAGGATTCCCTACCGACCTGCAGTCCCCAATGACCAGTGTATTAACACAAGCGAACGGTGTAAGTGTACTGAGTGACTTTGTATACAGCAATCGGTTCAAACATGTGCCTGAACTGGTTCGTATGGGCGCCAAAATCCGTGTGGAAGGCCGATCAGCCATTATTGAAGGCAGTGCACTGAATGCGGCTAAAGTAAAAGCGTCGGATCTTCGTGCTGGTGCAGCACTAGTCATCGCGGGACTTACCGTCAGTGAAGGAGTTACTGAGGTGACGGGAGTTGAGTTTATTGATCGTGGTTACGATCATTTGGTGACCAACCTACGTTTGCTTGGTGCAGACGTGTGGCGGGAAACCGAATAGGTATTGATTAAGGCGCAGCATCGCAAATATTCCCGCTTGAAGCGTGTTTTGTAGCGGTGCTGCATAACCTATAGTAGAATAGGGTATACTATTCTAATAGATTTTGTATTCTCTTCCGGATATGATGAACTGTAACAGGTTCTCGTTTCGGAGGGTCTTTTTTTGAAATAAACATCATAAGGCTTTAGAACACATCATTTCTTATATTGTTTTTGAAAATCATTCCCTTTCTCCAATCCCCGGATTTGTTTGAACCTGCGCTTCATAGCCGGTCTTCCCGGATCGATCGCCCCATGTTTGGAGTTCACTCATTAAGGATTATGCCATGTAATGGCCATTCCACCCGGAAACTTACACACCAAGACATGTATTTGCATTATAACGGTTACATTCCGTACAATGGATAGAAGAGATTGTGGTAGAACTGCTTTCTATGGCTTGAATTAGCTAACGAAACTATCCATTTCACGGACTCATTAATTGAATAGGTGGTTATTATATGGATCTGCAAATTTCCGATTTGGAAGAAATGAAATTAACGGACCTCTATAAGCTGGCGAAAAAATACCAGATTCCTTATTACGGGACCCTTAAAAAGAAAGAATTAATCTTTGCAATACTCCGTGCGCAAGCGGAACAAAGTGGTTTGATGTTTATGCAGGGCGTGCTCGAGATTTTACCTGAAGGTTACGGCTTCTTGAGGCCAATCAACTATTTGCCAAGTACAGAAGATATTTATATCTCGGCCTCACAGATTCGCAAGTTTGATTTACGAACGGGTGACCTTGTATCAGGTAAGTGTCGAACGCCAAAAGAAAATGAGAGATATTTCGGTTTATTGCAAGTTAACGCTGTGAATGGTGAGAATCCATCGGCGGCTGCGGAGAGACTTCACTTCCCGGCATTAACCCCATTGTATCCGCAGAAGAAACTGGTTCTTGAAACATCCCCGAGCCATTTATCCACACGTATTATGGATGTGCTTGCCCCTGTAGGGTTGGGACAACGTGGATTGATCGTAGCACCTCCCAAAGCCGGTAAAACGCTTCTCCTCAAAGAAATTGCCAACAGCATCTCAACTAACAATCCAGAAATTGAACTTTTTGTCCTGTTGATTGATGAACGTCCAGAAGAAGTAACGGATATGTCTCGTTCGGTAAAAGGTGAAGTTGTCGCTTCCACGTTTGATGAGTTGCCCGAGAATCATATCAAAGTAGCGGAACTGGTGCTGGAGCGCGCTCTGCGTTTGGTTGAAGCCAAAAAGGATGTCGTTATTTTGCTCGATAGTATCACACGTCTGGCTCGTGCATATAACCTGGTGATTCCACCATCTGGACGTACACTAAGTGGTGGTATTGATCCAGCAGCATTCCATCGTCCAAAGCGTTTCTTTGGTTCTGCTCGTAACGTGGAGGAAGGCGGTAGCTTGACTATTTTGGCAACAGCGTTGATTGATACGGGGTCGCGTATGGATGACATCATTTATGAAGAATTTAAAGGTACGGGTAATATGGAGCTTCATCTGGATCGCAAATTGGCTGAACGCCGTATTTTCCCTGCCATCGATATTCGCCGTTCCGGTACACGCCGTGAAGAGGTATTGCTTAGCAAGGAAGAGCTGGATACGATCTGGGCTATTCGTAAAAATATGAATGATTCCCATGACTTCGTTGAAGGTTTCCTGAAAAAACTACGCAACAGTAAAACGAATGCCGAGTTCCTGGCTGCGTTTGACGCGGCTGGCAATGCGCCCTCCAGCAATGCTGGAACGACGACAACTCGCCGTTCCCCAAGACAAACGGCTACATCAGGAACATCGAATTAACATTTGAACTGCAGTTTGAATTCGTATAACGTAGCCATGATCGTTGTAAGATAAAGATGTGGCTGACTGTACAATCAACTGACTGCAATATAATATACTCGTCGTCAGGTTTAACCCAATAGATGTGAGGAGAACATCATGTATTTAGTATACGCAGATGAAAAAGGTAATGTTTTTGATCATCCCTCCCTGTACGGACTCGCCCGTAGTGGAGATATGATTGTCGAGATAATGGAGGATGAGTTGATTCCTCTGCCGGACGGTGCAACATTGGTTGGTCTTCCAAGCACCCGTCCTATCGGTATGGACCCGGATACAGGCGAGATGTTGCCGTTGCCGAGTGATACACAAGCTGTAGGGGCTCTGTTGCCGCAAGGTTTTACGCGTCTGTGCTTGCCGGGTTACGTAAAAACGGATAAGGATTACAAGCTGCCGTTGTTTGGATACTCGGCTGTCGTTTGGAAAGATGGCGGTTTCTACGTTACGGCTTCCCAGTCCGATATTCCTGAGAAGTGGAATCCGATGAACTGTGATCGTGACGATGTGCGCTCTGGGGTTAAACGATTTACGGAGAAGTATCCAGAGAACCGTTTATACACCCACCTGTCCAATTGTGCACTGGGTTATGAGTGTCTCACGTCTTCCAACACATTCTTGAATCGTTGGGAAGGCGGCGTTCCTGTATCATACTCATGTAATGCTGGTTGTTTCGGTTGTATCTCTGAACAGCCGGATGACAGTGGATTTGTATCACCTCAAACACGGATGAATTTCCGTCCTCGTGTAGATGAGATCGTTGAAGTGATGCTGGAACATCTGAAAACACCCGAATCTATTATTAGCTTCGGACAGGGGTGTGAAGGTGAACCTTCCACACAGGCCAAGCTGATCATCGAAGCTATTCGCGAAGTGCGCTCCATTACGGATATGGGTTACATCAACATTAATACCAATGCTGGATTGAATGATCATATCCGCGGAATTGTGGATGCGGGGCTGGATCTGATGCGTGTGAGTACGATCAGTGCATTGGATGATCATTACAACGCGTATTACAAACCTCGTGGATATACATTGGCTAATGTAGAGAAATCAATGAAGTACGCTGCGGAGCAAGGGGTATATACCTCCATTAACTATCTGATCTTCCCGGGTGTAACCGATCGTGAGGAAGAGATCGAGGCAATGATTGAATTTGCACGCCGCACCAACCTGCGATTGATTCAGATGCGTAACCTGAATATTGACCCGGAGAGCTATCTGGAGTTAATTCCGCCAGCACAGGGAGATATATTGGGAATGAAGCAGATGCTGGAGATATTTGCGGAAGAGTTGCCGGATGTTGTCATCGGGTCGTATACGCATGTTCCACCGGCTGGGATGGCTCGTCCCAAAAAGCTAATTACCTCTTGAATGAATTAGATTGCAACCGGGTTTAGGCCGTGTTATAATCTGCTGTGTTGTGCCATTTACTCTGGGTCCGCTTGAGGCTCAGGGCGGAAAGAGGTGAAAGGTAATGAAAGAAGCAATTCATCCTAAATACACGATTGGTCAAGTATCCTGCGCATGCGGTAATACTTTTGAGACTGGTTCGGTTAAAGAAGGACTTCGTGTAGAGATTTGCTCCGCGTGCCACCCGTTCTTCACAGGTAAACAGAAGTTTATCGATGCTGGCGGCCGTGTGGACCGTTTCAAAAAGAAATACGGAATCTAATCGTACAATTCCTTGTGGATTGTCTAATTATTGTATCCCAATCACCCCTGCTATTTTGGCAGGGGTTTTTAGTTACTTATACAGAGAAGTGTGTGGTTTCCATTTTCCAGCCGGTTGCATTTTGGACTACCTTGCGTTATACTATTTCTTACCGTGCTAGATGGGGAGGTAGCGGTGCCCTGTAACTCGCAATCCGCTATAGCGAGGTTGAATTCCTGTTAGAGGTTTTGTCGATGTGAGGTTTGGTCCCTGAACGTGGTGTTGACGGTTGGGTCCTCCGCAATGAGTACTCATGAACCTGGTCAGGTCCGGAAGGAAGCAGCCATAAGTGAGATCACTCTTGTGCCGGAGGGTTGCCTAGCCTGAGCTATTGTTCAGGGGTGCCGCTTGGATCGCAAATATCGATAGCAGGTGCACGGCTTAACCTTTTAAATTGTAGAGACCTTTGCAGCAGTATAAATGCAGGGGTCTTTTTTGATATGTTAAAAAACCGCGTATGAAATGAGTCAGATAAAGTTTGGATTCACTCTGGAATATAGTATAATGGGGTGACGACAACGGACTCGAATGCGAAGTGGAAGGAAGGTAACGCATCATGGAGCATATCGCGTTATACCGGGCGTGGCGTCCTCAGTCGTTCCAGGATATGGTGGGACAACAACATATTATTCAGACCTTGCAGAACGCGATTCGTGAACAGCGGACCTCCCACGCTTATTTGTTTAGCGGTCCCCGAGGGACGGGGAAGACAAGTGCGGCCAAAATATTGGCCAAGGCTGTAAACTGTGAACGCGGACCTGCAACTGAGCCTTGTAACGAATGTGAGGCTTGCCGCCGAATTACGAATGGCGCTGTTATGGATGTGCAGGAGATTGATGCTGCCTCCAATCGGGGCGTCGAGGAAATCCGTGATCTTCGGGAAAAGGTGAAGTATGCCCCTACCGAAGTCCGGCAGAAAGTTTATATTATTGATGAAGTGCACATGTTGACGACAGAGGCGTTCAATGCTTTGCTCAAAACATTGGAGGAGCCGCCGCCACATGTAATGTTTATTTTAGCAACGACAGAACCGCATCGTCTGCCTGCTACCATTATATCGCGTTGTCAGCGATTTGATTTTCGCCGCGTATCTCTGGAAGAACAGACAGCCAGATTGACTTTGATCTGTGAACAGGAAGGGATGGAAGCGGATCAAGATGCGTTGCAGTACATTGCCCGTCTATCTGATGGTGGGATGAGGGATGCGCTCAGTGTGCTGGATCAAATCTCTTCATTTACCGATGGGAAAGTAACGTATCAGCAGGTTATGGACATGACAGGCGGTATTCCTTCAGAACAATTTGCCAAGCTCGCATCCTCCTTGCTCAAAGGGGATGTCGGTCATATTTTGCAGATGATCGAGGGCTTTATGCATGAAGGCAAGAGTGCGGACAAATGTATGGAGAATCTGCTCTACTATTTCCGGGATTTACTGATGATCAAGATGGTGCCAGATGCGGACAAACTGACGGATCGGGTGTTGAACCCGGAATCGTTTCGAGATATGGCGGAATCGTTTACGAAGGAACAGTTGTTTCAGATGATCGATACGCTGAATCGGTACCAGAGTGAGATGAAATATGCAGTTCAGCCGCAGACATTGTTTGAGGTGGCTCTGCTTAAACTGTGTAGTATCCCGGCTATGGGCGGAGCAGCTTCATCGGTTGGAGTGACTTCTCCTTCTGCACCCGCTGATACTGGAGAGATCAATCGATTGAAACAGCAGCTTGCTGAGCTGGAGAAAAAGCTAGATCGAGCGCTCAAGAGTGGTCTGTCAGGTGGGGATGCGGCTTCAAATGCTCCTGCACGACCGGCAACACGTGCGCCAATGTCCAGAGCGAACGCTCCAGTGAAGCTTCCGGCGAATTTGGATCAATATATTGCGCGCAAAGGATCTTCAGAATTCACGGAGATCAGCAAAAAATGGAGCCAGATTTTGCAACGTGTCAAAGAAGAGAAAGTTACGGTTCATGCTTGGTTTATGGATGGAGAGCCGGTTTCACTGCTCGAAGACAATGTGCTGGTTGCTTTTAAGAACAACATCCACCGTGAAACAACCGAAAAACAGGCGAATCGTGATGTCATTGAGCGGGTGCTTTCGGAACAGCTTGGGCGTCCGGCTCGACTTGTGACGATGATGCTTAGGGACTGGACTGGTGCGATGGAAGGAGCTTCTGAAACGCCAAAGGAGGATTTTAAGCTTGAACCAGAGCATGAAGATGGTGGTTCAGGCGATAAACAGCCTTGGATTGATGAAGCTATTCAGTTATTTGGCGAAGATCTCGTAGTCATTAAAGAGTAGTACATTACGATGTAATGTGTATAATTTGAGATAACTATATTAAAGGAGATGACGGATATGAATAACATGAACCAAATGATGAAACAAGTGAAGAAAATGCAGGAGCAAATGCTGAAGGCGCAGGAAGAACTCGCGGACAAAACGGTTCAAGGTACTTCTGGCGGCGGAGTGGTAACTGCTGAAGTTAACGGGCATAAAAAACTGCTTGCCATCACGATCAAGCCTGAAGCCGTAGATCCGGATGATGTTGAAATGCTTCAAGACCTTGTCATGACTGCTGTGAATGATGCTTTGACAAAAGCAGATGAAATTGCGAATCAGGATATGGGTAAATTCACGGGTGGCATGAAAATTCCGGGGTTATTTTAGTATAAACTGATCCTGTCAAAAGGAGACACAACCGATTGTATTATCCTGAACCGATAGCCAAGCTGATTGATGCCTTCACCCGTCTTCCTGGGGTGGGTCCGAAGACAGCGGCTCGTTTAGCTTTTCATGTGCTTAACATGAAGGAAGATGACGTTATTGATTTTGCCAAAGCGCTCGTGAGTGTGAAGCGTAATCTCCATTACTGTTCTGTGTGCTGTAATATTACAGATACAGACCCTTGCCGGATATGTCAGGATAAGTCGAGAGATGTGTCCGTCATCTGTGTAGTCCAAGATTCGAAAGATCTGGTAGCTATGGAGCGGACTAAGGAATTCGATGGGTACTACCATGTGTTGCAGGGGGCAATTTCTCCAATGGAGGGAATTGGTCCGGATGATATACGCTTGAAAGAGCTGTTAACTCGTTTGAGTGATGAGCGGGTAAAAGAATTGATTTTGGCGACTAATCCCAATATTGAGGGAGAAGCTACGGCGATGTACATTTCCCGCCTAGTGCGTCCGTTTGAAATTAGTGTGACCCGTATTGCTCACGGATTACCCGTGGGCGGCGATCTGGAGTATGCAGATGAAGTTACACTTTCGAAGGCGCTGGAAGGACGCAGAGAGATGCGCTAATGTATCTAGTTGCGTGTGAGCTTGATAAGGGTGTCGTTCGTATAGAAGACAATCCAATAAATTGATTTATATTGCAAGAGAGAGCCGTGAGCTCTCTCTTTTTTTTATTATAAAAGTAGATCTCCGAGTTCTAAGTTTGTCCCTTCCTTGATATGTATGAGAGTGTGCTATACGGATGGATAAGGGAGGGTGTTTATGTTGATATGGCGAAAAAAGCGTAGCTTAAGGGACGGGAAGAAGAGAGAGCTTGCGAAACTGGAGGCGGAGTTGGTTTATGTGGATGTGCAGAAGGCCAAACAAGAGTGGGAACGTGCGATGCGACAGTTTGAGGATGCTCTGGGAGAGGATGAGATCGATTATGCCATCTATGTCCTTGAAGCGGCCGAGAGGAAATATCAAATTCATTTGAAACGGGCCAAACGGTTGATTGGGATGGATGTGACTACTACCGATCGAGGACTCAGTGTGTAATTAGAGTAAGGTGGCTGAGTATACAGGTGATTTTATATATAGCTGGAGGTGGAATGTATGAAGGGTGTTATTCTGGGAAGCATATTGGTTGCCTCTCTGTTGGCACTGGTTGTTGTTTTGTTTAGAAAACGCTTAGGGTTATCAATCTTTACATCAATCGGAATTCATGTGGTGCTTGCGGCTGCTGGGATATATGTCGTAAATTACTCGGGTTGGATAACAGGAATTTATATCCCTTTAAATCCTGCAACAATAGGTACAATTACTGTTCTGGGACTCCCGGGGGTTGGTCTGTTATTGGGGTTGAAAATTTCTTTATTCGGGTAGTTGACTACCGAGCAATATATATGGTACATTATATCTCGTTGCTTTGCTTGCTTGGTTACACGCTTTGCTTGAAACAAATGAAGTTCATTATGAACTTCAAAAATAATTTCAAAAAAAGGCTTGACCAAAACAAACGAAGTATGATATATTATAAAAGTCGCCGCTGAGACAAAATGGTGATGAAAAAAGAAGTTTGATCTTTGAAAACTGAACAACGAGTGAGTATCGATCTTGCTTGCAAGATCAAAAATGAGATTTTTAATCTCGTCAGATTCAAAATGAGCTT
>NZ_JAURUN010000021.1:0-43303 GCF_030803945.1 Paenibacillus intestini
ATCTAAATCGTCTTTTCATGAACACTCTCCTCATTTCATTTAGTGTATCTGAGGTAGCTTCGAGTGTCCAATTGGATTAGGGGGCTTTAAAGCTCATGTTCGTTAGATTTTGATACAGGTGATAATCGCCCAAATAAGCTCCCTGGTGACCGTTAGAGCTGGGAGGTTGAGGTAACTGGCTCTGTCACCTACCCCTGGCTCTTTTTACATCTTGTTGCTACCCGTGTCTGTCATACCTTGACTGTTAATAAGAATGTTTAATGAAAGTGTTTACATATTAGACTGGATAAGCTTTTGCGAGCAAATCGGTCAATCTGGATTTTTTTCATTTTTCTGGATGATAGGGCTTGCATTACTAACAGGGTACAGATAACATAGAGGAAGAGTTTAGGGTATGTGTTGGTTGTTTAACTATGGTGAGGAGGTCTGTCTATCCATGCTGCTTGCAGAGGCTGCCACAGCGAGTACATCGAATTTTAATGCATTTGATATTTTTGTGATCTTGTTTACGATCCTGATTTTTATCGGATTGGTTCGGCTCCTTCGGGCACCGAAGAAAAATTTGTTTGCTATCGGGTTTACAGTTGTCAGTCTGCTGGTATTTTTGATGACAGACTACGCGATGATCACAGGTTGGTTTGGTTAATAGTAATATTAAGATGCATAGAAATAAGACCATGCAATAGTCATTTCGAACACTTTCCATGATGAATATGGAAGGTGTTTTTTCATGTCTGTATTCTCCGAAGGGAGGAAACTGAGAGAGTTTGATTATGTCGAAAAATAGCGAAAATTAAAACGATTGTATAGCCATAATTTGTATGATACATTGAAGGATACCGATATTGCAGATGAGAGAGAAGATAGATTCGGCCAGGAATCGGCTGTCCAGTCGCGCAAGAAGGATGTATAGAGTAGAGAGGGTCAGGTGAAGTCATGAAAAGGTTAGTAAAACGGGCAACAGCCATGATGATGGTTGTTGTGCTCTCCATTGGTGTGATGACGGCGACGGCTGGTGCAGCAGCATCCAAGACAGGCATGCAAGCCAAGGTAATCGACGGCCAGGTGTATGTGAATACGAAAGATTTGGTGAAGATGTTCGGCGGCAGTGGACAATACGATGCCAAATCAGGAACGTATACGTATAAGGGAAGCGAAGCCATTCCCAAAGTGATTGAGAAGGTATCTCCGTCTGTGGTTGGGATTATAGGTAAGACGACGGAAAACCAGAACGGATCGGCAAACGATCGTTATAATCTGGCACATGGCACAGGCGTTATCATTCGCGCTAATGGATGGATTGTGACGAACGCCCACGTGGTTGATCAGTTAGTAGATCCGGTCGTTGTCACGACAGACGGGAATACATATAACATTACAGAATCGTTCAGTGATCCGTTAAGTGACCTTGCGCTGATTAAAATTAACGCTAAAGCACTCAAACCTGCGGTCTTTGCTAAAGCTTCGCAAGCGGCTGTGGGCGAGACGGTAATTGCGATCGGCACGCCGATCTCCTTTTCATTGCGTAACTCAGCTACGGTTGGCGTGATCAGCGGTCTGAACCGTGGGGTGGAAGCGTCCTACCGCTTAATTCAAACAGACACGGCGATTAATCCCGGAAATAGTGGAGGGCCGCTCGTTAACTTAAAGGGAGAAGTCGTCGGTATTAACTCCATGAAATTCTCTGCCGTGGGCATCGAGAGCATGGGTTTCTCTATTCCTGTAGACACCGTGAACTTTGTCATCAATCAATTTTTTAAATATGGAACGATCAAACGGGCAAGTCTCGGATTACAGATGGAAGAGAGCTGGTCGGCCATTGTAGGTCTGCCTGCGGAAGATCCGTTGACGGTTACGAGTGTATTGAGTCCGGAAGCGAAGAAAGCCAAGATCAAGGAAGGGGATGCCATCTACAGCGTTGCGGGCAAACGTGTATCTTCGGTAGTCGATATCAATGAGCTACTCAAAGCCTACTTACCTGGACAAAAGGTAAAGCTGCTGGTGCAAACGGACGGAGACATCGTTACCCGCACATTGACACTTGTGGATCGAGCCTCTCTTGAGGAGCCGTCCGATGATTCGCTTTTAACGGATGAAGAACAATAAGCTTGGCAAGCAACCCGAATTGAGAGAGGACGAATGAACGGAATGAAGAAGTCATGGTTACGCGTGCTGAGCACGGGCGTATTAGCAGGGATGTTGCTGGCAAGCACAGCTCTGCCAGTATGGGCAGCTGATGATTTGATCACCAATGAGCTGCGTGTCAAAGCAGGAAGTACAAGTGCTTTTATGAATGGCAAGAAACAAAACATCACGAAACCCCTCACGATTAAAGGCGTGACATTGGTGCCTGTCGGCGTATTCAAAAAAGCCTTTGGCAGTGAAGTGCGGCTGGAGAAAAATGATGTCATCAAAATCAAGGAAGGTCCACACGTTGTGGCCTTGAGAATAGACAGTTCTATCGCATGGATTGACGGTGCCAAAGTGGAGATGGGGACTGCCCCCAAAATGGTGAATGGTGTGTTAATGGTTCCTCTTCGCCCGGTTGCGGCAGGAATCGGTGCAACGATTGCGCCGAACAGTTCGGGAGAGATCGTCATTCGTTTGCTTCAAAAGGGTGAGGGTGTGGATGAGGAGGGCATCGACCTGGACAAAGGGAAAACGAGAATTGGCAACAGCTATTATGGCTGGTCGATTCATTATCCAGCCGATCTTCTGGTGTTGCAAACGAATGAACAGGAACGCATGATGACCTTTGGCGCTACGGATGAAAGTTATTTTCTCGAAGTGTATGTGAGTGACCAGAATGTGGTACTGGATGCGGATGACTTGCTGACACAACTCGTGCAGGTGGCCAAACAGGCAGGAGATACGGTACTGGACCGTGAAGCGGTATCTAAAGGAAACAATCCTTATGCAAGAGTTGTCGTCAAAGATGCGGATGGCGTGTTGTGGGAGTTACGCCAGTACATTCATGACGGTCGTCAATATGATGTCTACTTGGCGGATTATGAGGCGATTAATTATAAAGATCTGGGCAAACATGCTTCATTGCTCAACTCTTTTGAACCAAGCTATTCTCAGTCAGATCGAACCATTAAGGATCTTTCCACGGTGGAGGACGACATGCGTGCGGCATGGAATGATGATTACGGAATTGAATTAAAGGTTCCAGCGGGCTGGTCCATGGACAATAATAACATGGTTTATAAAGATAAAGACGGTGCTTATTTGCAACTTCGAGTGACTTCAGCCAAGTCCGGTGCAACGGTGAAGGATTGGAGTGATCAGCTCGAGAAGTGGATGCGTGAAACTTTTACAGCCGAGAGTTATCAGCAAATTGGTTCATTTACAACGGAAATCTCTGGCGAAACTGCCGAGGTGAATGAATTCCGTTATAACTTCGGGTCAGGATGGCAGACGGAATATGATGTGCTTTTGCAGAAGAACGGATATCGTTACTACGCGGAGTATACGTTCCCTGAAGGACAGGCCGCAGACCGAGCATGGTTTGAACGAATTATGAAGAGTGTAGAGATTGATTTTGACACGGTAAAAGATAATTTCGGTCAGCTGGATGAAGATCCATATCTGACAGATAAAATGAAAACAATCACGCGTACGTCCAAAAACTATCATTACAGCGTGGATATTCCGCGCTACTGGACGCCGTATAGTGATCGGTTTGAAAGCTCACCAGTCGTTTATACCTTCACGGGTGGCAACTTCTCCATTGCAGCTACAGAGGACAAGTCGATTGAGATGACGGTTAGTCAGCTGAGAGAGGCCTATGCAGAGGCAGCCAAAACGCGAAAAAGCTTCAATCTGATCCGTAGCGAGCAACTGACCTTTGCAGGTGTACCGGCATTCTCCTTCACGTACCATGAAGTGGATAAGGGTGTGCCGTATACAGGTCGTCAGATTGTGTTTGAAAAGGATGGAATTACGTATACGATCACGAGTGGTCTGAACGATGCGAACCGTACGCAAGTGCAGGCAGCCATGCTGGAAAAAGCAGTGAACTCATTTACTTTTATTAAATAACAATATAGATGTGTAGAAATTGCCGGAGGGGTAAAGAACCTTCGGTTTTTCTTTGGCTGCGACTTTACAATGAATGGAATAAGGTATGTAAATATGTTGAGAATGAGTGGAATCTCTATGGAAAAATGATGAAAATGACAAACGGTTTTTTCAGGAAACCGTAGAAGAGTCGGTGCAGAAGTGGTACACTATACTAGTTCAGGAGTTATTACTGCTGATTTGAGAAATAGAGAGACTGTAGGCCTTGATTTCAGGCAATACAGACATAATGTATAGATATAGTGATACTTGACGTTGACAGCAATGCAGGCGTACCGAAATACAGGTACCAAGGGAAGAACACTGGCTGAGGCCGGTATGGGGAGGATCTACATGAAAACAGCAACAATACGAAGAGAAGACGTTGAGCTTCTGGCACCTGCAGGGGACTGGGATTGCATGCGTTCGGCGGTAGCCAACGGGGCGGATGCGATTTTCTTCGGGGTCGAAAAATTCAATGCACGGGCACGAGCGAACAATTTCCGTATGGACGAGCTACCGGAGATTATGGCGTTTTTGCACAGTTACGGCGTAAAAGGGTTCCTGACCTTTAATATATTGATCTTTGAAAATGAGTTGAAAGATGCCAAAGAACTCATCGATGCCTGCGTAGATGCGGGTGTGGATGCTGTGATCGTACAGGATCTGGGTCTGGTCAAAATGATTCGTGAGATTTCGCCGGACTTTCCGATTCACGGTTCCACGCAGATGACGATTACGTCGCCTGAAGCGGTAGAGTTTACCAAGCCGTTTGACATGGAACGTGTCGTACTTGGACGGGAAAACAATTTGAAGCAGATTCAAAAGATTGGTGATCAAGCGAAACTTCCGATGGAAGTATTCGTGCATGGCGCACTTTGCGTATCCTATTCGGGTCAGTGTCTGACTTCCGAAATGTGGGGCGGACGTTCCGCGAACCGTGGAGAATGTGCGCAGGCGTGTCGTCTGCCGTACGATCTGATGGTGGATGGTGTTCACCAGCCGATGGGGGATGTGGCGTATCTGTTGTCTCCCAAAGACCTGGCAGCCATTGATATCATGCCGGAATTGATTGAAGCGGGCGTAACGTCTTTCAAAATTGAAGGTCGACTCAAAACGCCAGAGTACGTGGCGAACGTAGTTAGCAAATATCGCAAAGCGATTGACCGTTATTTTGACGGTGACAATACACGGACAAGCAAAGAAGAGATTCGTGAGTTGCAACAGAGCTTCTCGCGTGGATTCACACATGGTTTTCTGGACGGCACGAACAACAAACAGCTGGTAGACGGGACGTTCCCGAAAAGCCGCGGCGTTTACCTGGGTCGTGTAGATCAAGTGCTGCGTGATGGTGTTGTGCTGAAACTGGATGCACCTGTGAAACGTGGAGACGGCATCGTGTTCGACGCTGGTGATCCAACGAAAAAAGAAGAGGGCGGACGTGTATATGATGTACGCCGCAAAGGTGTGAAGATCGAAGGCGAAGCCGGCGAAGGCTGGATCGTGGACATCGTACCAGGCCGCAGTGATGTAGACTTGCGCCGCGTAAAAGTCGGCGATAAGGTATGGAAAACCAATGACCCTGCGCTCGACAAACGTTTGCGTCAAAGCTTTGAGACCGACAAACCTTACCGTGTCTTCCCGGTCAAAGTGAAAGTCATCGGCAGCCCGGGGCAACCGCTCAGCACGTGGTGGACCGACGTGCAGAAGGGAACGACCGTGCGCGTAGATTCGGAGATGGAACTGGACATTGCCCAGAAACGTCCGATGACCCATGAATTGCTCGAGGAGCAATTCGGACGTCTCGGCGGCACCGTGTTCCAGCTTGAGGATCTGGACGTCAATCTGCACGGTGACGTCATCATTCCGATGCGCGAGTTGAACAATATTCGCCGTCAGGCGGTCGAACAACTCGCGGGCGAGCGCCCGAAACCGCCCGTCTACGTGAAACGGGCGGTGGACGTGTACGGCGATGCGGCACAACCGGCATCGCCAGTAGCTCGCGGTCAAGCAGAGCTGACCGCGCTGTGCCGCAGCCTGCCACAAGTGGAGGCAGCGCTGGAAGCTGGCGTCGGCATGATCTACGCCGACTTCGAGTTCATCAAGCAATTCCCGGCAGCCGTGGATGCTGTACATGCTGCAGGTCGCAAAATCGCGCTGGCTACGCCGCGTATTCATATGCCTGGCGAGAACGGCTATCACAACAATATCTTGCGTTTGGAGCCGGATGCGGTTCTCGTTCGTAATACAGGTGCGCTTTACTTCTACCTGCGTCACCGTAGACTGAACCCGGATGCGAAGCATCCGCAGCTGATCGGGGACTTCTCCTTGAACATCGCCAACCACAAGGCAGTGGAATTGTTTCTGGAAGCAGGTTGCGACTGGATCACCCCGTCATATGACCTGAACATTCAGCAGATGGTTGATCTGCTCGGTAACTCCCGTACAAATCAGACCGAAGTGGTAATTCATCAGCATCTGCCGATGTTCCACACGGAGCACTGCGTGTACTGTACGTTTATGAGTGAAGGCACCGACTATACGAACTGCGGACGTCCTTGCGAAGAAAAGCGGGCTTCCCTGCAAGACCGAATTGGGATGTCTCACCCGGTACGTGTGGATGAAGGCTGCCGTAACACGGTATATAATGCCGTAGAACAGTCTGGTGCAGAGTATCTGACTAACTTTATGGATCTGGGTGTATCCCGTTACCGGGTCGAGTTCCTGGAAGAGACACCGGAGCAGGTGAAGGAAGTTATCGACCTGTACAACCGTGCACTACGCGGCGAGATCAGCGGAACACAAGTATGGAAAACCCTGAAAGCAACGAACCAATTGGGCGTTACACGCGGCCAACTGGTGAAATAATAAGCAACCCCAATCTCTGCTTTACGGAGCTCTTGGGGTTTTTTCTATAAAAGCGGCATCGGCAACCAAGGAGGTGTGAAGCGTGGCTCCATTTACGATGATGGATATCAAATTGCTGTGCGGGGTCACGGCATTCAAACACGGTGAAGAATATCAACAGTCTGGGAGGATTGGCAAGCTCGCTGTGAGTGAAGACCGACGTCATTATCAAGCCGTTGTCCGAGGGACAGAAGTCTACGAAGTAAAGGTAGACCTGGACGATGCGGGAGAGATTGAAGCGCATTGCAACTGCCCTGCATATGGCAACTATTATGACTACTGCAAACATATTGCGGCTGTTCTGCTTGCTATTCATGAACGTGAGGATACACCAGAGCCATCCAGCGGCAGAGGGACACCATCAAAAGTGGGCACACTGGTCGAAGAAGAGAAATGGGAACGGCCTTATTCAGATTTAATATCTACTGCACAAGGTCAGCAATCGCAGCAATTGGAGCAACCACATCAACCGAATCAACCGCAACAGCATAAGCCGCAGTCGTTGTCCCCTTCTCCTTTTGCACAGGCAGGTCGTCCGAGTTCAGCCTCAGGCTGGGGCCGCTCTGCGGACAAACCGTCCTACCGTACGGCAGACCAGATTTTATCCTTGTTTGCGAAGGATCGCAGATTGCCGCATGAACGAGAGTCAAAATACACAGCACCGGTTACCCGCTCTATGCTACGAGAAGAATTACAGATACAGTTCATCTGCAAGCTGGTACATGTGCATAAAGGCGGAGCCAAGCTGGCGCTTGAATTAAAAGTGGGCAACAAACGACTCTATGTCGTGCAGAAGGTCAAGCAGTTCCTGAACTGTATTGAAAAGGGCGAGCCCATGTCCTTCACCAAGCTGTTTCATTATGATCCGCTGCTACATGTGTTTCGGGCGGAAGATCAGGCTATCCTTTCCATGCTCATTCGTATGAGACAGAGTGAAGAGGCATACCGTGAATCGATTTCCGGTTATCTGGGTGCTTCGGACGGTCGCGATATCCTGATCGCTCCAATTGTCTGGAAGCCACTGCTGGAGTTGCTTATGCAAGCGGATAGCCGCATGGAGGGCACCGGACTGGCAAATGGTCCGTTAACCCTAAGCGAGGGAGCATTGCCTCTATTTTACCGGATCGCAGAGGGGGCGAATGAAGGGTATCAGCTGGAGGTGTCAGGACTGCGTGAGTTGATTCTGCTTCCGGCATATGATGCGGCAGTCGTTGAGGGGCAGTTCTATATGTTAGAACCGACGCAGATGAGAAGTCTGGAGGACCTGAACAGTGCGCTCACATCCTACGGCATTAAAGAAAGCATTGATATCTCGTCACAGCAGGTGGATGAGTTTGTGCAGCATGTTGTACCGGAGCTACGGACTTTGGGGCATCTGTCGATTGATTCCCATGTGCGCGAACAGATTGCCGAACCCGAGTTGTCACCGAAGCTGTATATCGACTTTTACCGGGAACGCATTACAGCACGTCTGGAATTCGATTATGGCGTCATGGTCATTAACCCGCTGGCAGAGTATTTGATTAACGAGGAAGAAAAGAAAGTCATCTTGATCCGTGACCGCTTCAAGGAACGCAATCTCATCGAGAGACTGGATCGTTCTTTTCTGGAGCGGGAGGGGAGTGTCTGGGCAAGCGAACGTGAGGACGCCATCTATGATGTGATGTATCACCTGTTGCCTGAGCTCGAGAAGCTGGCCGATATCTATATGCCGAATGCCGTGAAAGCGATGATGCCAACGTATCCGGTACCGCCGAAGGTTCGTGCTGATCTGGGAAAAGGACTGGACTGGCTGGAGATTTCCTTCGAGATGGAGGGAGTCGACGAGCAAGAGTTGCAAGAACTGATGCGCAGCATTGTGGAAAAGAAAGCTTTCTTCCGCCTGCGAAGCGGTGTCTTTCTGTCACTTGAAAATGATGGCGCGAGCAGCTTCGCTCACATGGCTGACGCGCTTGGACTGGAAGCAAAGGATATCCAGAGCAGCCATATCCGGTTGCCTGCCGTGAGAGCGTTGCAGCTTCCGGGCAGAGATGAGGTTTCGGGTCATGTGAAATGGGGAGGCTCGCTCAAACGTTTCCTCGATGATCTGCGTGATCCTGACCGGATGGACTTTCCGTTGCCTCAGACGCTGGCGCCCGTGCTGCGGGATTACCAGGCAAGCGGGTATCAGTGGCTTCGTACGCTCGCACATTACCGATTTGGCGGCATTCTGGCAGATGATATGGGACTGGGTAAAACACTGCAAAGTATCGCCTACATCACAGCTTCATTACAGGAGAGACCCGTGTATGAGCAGGGACAAGAGGCAGGGCTACCAGCTGATAAACACAACTCCATTTCTAATAATTGGACCATGGATGGGTCTAAGCAGGCTTACTTGGCTAACGTCAGTGGAACGATAGATGATGCATGGCACACCTCGCAGCAAGACGGTCTGACCATTCGCACGCGAATGACACATCCGCCGGTATTGGTTGTTGCGCCTGCTTCATTAACGTACAACTGGGCGAATGAGTTTGCACGGTTTGCTCCGCATTTGAATGTCTTAATCGCCGCAGGACAGAAGGATGAACGCGCCAGCATGCTGGCGGATATGGACAAGGCGGATGTGATCGTGACATCGTATCCGTTGCTACGACGTGATCTGGATACGTATTTGGGAAGAACTTTTCATACCCTGATTCTGGACGAGGCACAGGCAGTCAAAAATGCATCGTCCCAGACAGCGCAAGCCGTCAAACAAATTCAGGCGCCGCGCCGTTTTGCCCTGACAGGTACACCCGTCGAGAATTCACTGGATGAACTGTGGTCTATTTTTGAAGCCGTATTTCCGGGTTTATTCCCGAGCTACAGAAGATTTCGTGACTTGCCGCCAGAACGCATCTCGCGTATGGTACGTCCGTTCATTCTCCGTCGTTTGAAGAAAGATGTATTGGAAGAATTGCCGGATCGGATTGAGACGGTGCAACGCTCTGAGCTGACGGTCGAACAGAAAAAGCTTTACGCAGCGTATCTCTCTCAGCTTCAGGATGAGACAACTAAGGACATGGAGGACAACGGTTTCCAGAAAAATCGGATCAAAATTTTGGCCGGTATCACTCGCCTGCGTCAGTTATGTTGTCACCCGGCACTATTTGTGGACGGATATCAAGGGGATTCCGGGAAAATGGAGCAACTGCTGGAGACCGTCCAGGACTGTCTGGCCGCTGGCAAACGCATTCTGATCTTCTCCCAGTTTGCAAGTATGCTTAACCTCATTCGTCAGACTCTTACAGCGCAAGGCAACAGCTTGTTTTATCTGGATGGACAAACCCCTGCCCAGAGTCGTGTAGACATGTGCCGCAGGTTTAATGAGGGAGAAGCTGAACTGTTTCTGATCTCGCTCAAGGCTGGTGGAACCGGACTGAACCTGACGGGAGCCGATACCGTCATATTATATGATCTGTGGTGGAATCCCGCCGTGGAGGAACAGGCGATTGGAAGAGCTCATCGTATGGGGCAGAAACAAGTGGTTCAGGTGATTCGTCTTGTGACGGAGGGCACGATTGAAGAGAAGATTTTGGAGTTGCAACAGCGGAAAAAGGATTTGATTGCTGAGGTCATTGAACCGGGCGATGGAGGATCAACGACATTATCCGAGCAGGATATTCGCGAGTTGTTAATGGTGTAGAGAAAACTCGATTTTTATACAACGATTGTTAATAAATTTGTGGTAATGTATAGAGAAATGCACCGCTTTTACCAACTCATTAATCGTGTTATCCCTATACTATCTTGATCCAGCCAAAGGAGTGTTTCCTATACGTATCCGCAAAGCGATTATTCCAGCCGCCGGACTGGGAACCCGGTTCTTGCCTGCCACCAAGGCCATGCCGAAAGAAATGCTGCCCATTGTGGACAAGCCGACCATTCAATACATTATTGAAGAAGCCGTTGCCTCCGGAATCGAAGATATTATTATCGTGACAGGGAAAGGGAAACGGGCGATCGAGGACCACTTTGATTATTCCTTTGAACTTGAACAGAATCTCGCAGACAAACAGAAGTGGGATCTGCTGAACGAAGTGCGTAAACCTTCCGAGATGGCTGACATCCATTATATCCGGCAAAAGGAACCGAAAGGACTTGGTCACGCGATCTGGTGTGCTCGCAAGTTTATTGGCAATGAACCGTTTGCCGTCCTGCTCGGGGACGACATTGTTGAAGCGGATCACCCATGCTTGCAGCAGATGATTGAAGTCTATGACGAACTGCAGTCCCCGATTGTCGGCGTGCAACCTGTCGATTGGAGTGAAGTATCCCGTTACGGTATTATCGATGGAGAGTTGCTAACTCGTACGGATGAACGTGTTTTCAGAGCGCGACGTTTGATTGAAAAGCCGAGAACGGAGGATTCTCCTTCGAATCTGGCGATTATGGGCCGTTATATTCTTACTCCCGATATTTTTGAAATCTTGGGCAGGCAGTCTGCCGGTGTAGGCGGGGAGATTCAGTTGACCGATGCTTTATCCCGTCTGAATGAGCAAAGACAGATTCTCGCGTATCATTTTGATGGCTTGCGCCATGATGTGGGTGAGAAGTTAGGTTTTATTGAAACATCCATCCACTATGCACTCCAGCGACCTGATCTACGGGAAGATTTGCTGAAGTATTTGAAAGATATCGTGGTATCAGACTGATTAACGAATTTATTCATTACTTAAGTTATCAATCCACTATTTCTTTGGAGCGTTTCTACTATGGACAAGACGAAAAAAGGTTTGCCTTATAAGGCAAACCTTTTTTATATAACACCATAACAACAAGTGTGGATGATTCTAATTAAAAGTTAATTCAGCAATTCGTTTAATTTCGTCTGCTTCACTGGATGAGATGGCAATCAGTTTGTTATATAGAGCCTCGTCCATTTTAAATTCTCGTTTGAGCGAAGCGAGGTACCAACGAGCAATTTCACGATTTGTCGCATCCGTCAGATCTTCGGCAATTCCCGTTTTAAGTACAGCGGTAGCTCCTGGAAGATCGTTGGACATGTACTTCATTTTCCCGGCATTGAGAATCATCGTTGGTGTGACTTGAAATGGCTGACCTTGAAGCTGTCCTTTAGGGAGAGTTTTAAGGTGCTCTACTCCATCTACTACATGCTGATATGCCTCAATTCCCGAAGTGAAATAAGCATTCTTTTTTGTAGTATCCCCTTGTCCAAGTGCCTGATACCCCAGATCGAATGATCGGCTGATCAATTGCTCATACCAGTCCATATCCCAAATATAGTTGTTTGCATATTCTTTTCGTAGTGCATACGCTTGGTCATTTTCGCCTTTCAGTTCATATATGCCAATGAGTTGTTTTACCATACCTTTATTATATGGTTCTGCTTCGAGGCCACGCTGCAACAATTGCACGGCTTCTGTGTAGAATTGCTCATCTTTCGTTTGCGTGTAGCCTTGTTGATAAAGTGACGCTAGAAGCATTAGTGAATCCGGATGTGTGCTACGGATGGACAAATCCTTGTCCAGCGGAGCTTTGATTTGCCGGAAATCTTGACTGCTCCTCGCGAGCTCATTACCTTCAATCGCATAATGATTAGCTTGTAGGAATCGAACAGAAACGATGAGAAGCACAATGATCGCTATTCCAGCAATTATACTGTACACTCCGCGTGCCGCAGCTTCTCCCATTTTTAAACGACGAGTTGGTTGAGGCTCAATCGCGGCACTCATGCCTCCAAGACCAAGGAATACCAGCATTCCAATAAAGACATAACTCATGTTGAAATCAAGAAGACTGAGCACGAGGATGGACATGGAAAGAATAAAGTATACGAAATGTGATTCGCGATCCTCTTCATTCCGTCTGACATACGATCGTACATATTGATAGAAAACATATAGTATAAACGCCATAAATACTAAAAATCCGATGAGGCCAACCTCAACAAGATATTGCATGAAAAAGTTATGTGCTTGGGCACTGACATAAGGATTGTTCTGATACTTTTCATACAATGCAGTCCATGCTCCGCCACCTGCCCCGATTACAGGATAATCGGCAAATAGTTTCGTGGCATCTTTGTAGAATGTGATACGTTCAAGCACACTGTGCTGCTGGAAGTTGATATTCTCAAGTCGTGTGCTAATACTGTCCGGCAAAATGTTACGCACACCCGTACCGAGCAAAAGAACAGCAATCACAACGGTTAGAACTACAGAACCTAGCGGGATCCATACACTGGATGCTTTTCGAGCTGACCAAGATTGAAGCTTAGCTTCCAGCATAGGGGCTACAAGTCGCTGAATCGCCCAACACAACAATGCAACAACAAGCGAGGCTCCAATAAGGATGGCCCAGCTCTTGGCTGCAAGAGAACCTGTGAACTGCTTTTGAAGTTCAATTCCTGCAGTGTTAATCGGGTTTAAAACCAATAGAGTGCCAATTGCCGAAACGGCACAATAGATAAACCATAGAATTTGTTTGGTTGGTTTAAGCAAAAATAATAGGATAACAAATACGATAGGCAACATTACAAGTCCTGTACGAGAGAGCGTCAGAAGCAATGACAGAATAATGGGAACAAGCATGAAGCCATGCAACAGTTGTGTGAATATTCTTTTGGAACGAATCATGCTGAAGATGGAAATAAACAGAAAGGCCATTAGAAATGCTGCGTATGTATTGGGATACTGAAACACGGACGCAAGCCTCGCACCGTTGGAATCATTCCAGATGGCCTGGTTGTATACACCATTAATTACGCCAGCGGAAAACCATCCAACTAACTTACCTGCAAAATTGAAAGCTCCCAGCCAATTTAACATACCAAAACCGACGATAACATATGCAATACCTATTAAGGAAGATTGTATGATATGATTGATTTTGTTGTTTTGAAGCAGGTACATTGTCATCACAAAAATCATGGCATAGATACATTGGATAAGAATCATATTATTCGCCAAGTATTCTGATGCTGCATTAATTAGTGATAGTACATAAGTAAGAGGGAGTAATATAACGGCTACTTTGAGCCAATCTTGCTGTGTTTCTAACTTCATCTGTTTAAAGTAGATTGCCACCCAAAGGATGAACAGGAGGGTCGTAATGGCAACAGCCCAATAAATGGGTGCCTCAAATTGCAACAATTGACCATTAAATAGCGCAACTTGGAAAGCGGACCAGAGTAAAAATAAGATAAGCCCTATGAACAATGACCATAAGAGCACCGATGCCGAATTGGCTGTAACTTTACTCGACGTTTTCAATTGTTTTCCGTATACTGGATTCGACAAAGTTTGATTCTCCTTTTCTGGTAGATACGACATTATTTTAGCATATGTGGATCGAATGTGTTACACCAAAGATCAATATTTTTCATTAGTTAGAAGAGACAGTTATCACATGTAGCCAAATTAAAAAATTGAATATTAGAATCGAATAAACTAAAGATTGAATGGAGACTAAGAATGTTAAGATTTTTGAACTCTTTACAACAAAACAAATATCTCATTAAAAATATGGTTGTTAGAGATATAAGACAAAGGTATTCTGGATCCGCGCTAGGGTTATTATGGTTCTTTATTCAACCAATATCAATGATTCTTATCTATACATTTGTGTTTTCTTTTGTGCTCAAAGCAAAATTAGGACCAGAATTTGGTGGACTCAATTTTTCTGTTTGGCTTGTGAGTGGCCTTGTACCGTGGATGTACTTTAATGAAGTTATTGTTAGATCTACTGGTTCTCTTATTGACAATGCATCTTTAATAAAAAAAACTATATTTAACACAAAGTGGACAGTATTTTCATATTTACTAACAGGATTATTTACTTTTATCGTTTTTTTTCTGGTAGTAATATTGTTGCTGATCATTTTTAGAGTTTCGGTTAGCTGGGGAATATTGTTGATTGCTCCTTATCTAATTTTGCTAAGCGTATTTATGTTCGGTCTGTCTTTAGCTTTAGCTGCACTAAATGTTTACTTGAGGGATATAAATCAGTTTTTATCAGTGTTTCTTAATGTGTGGTTTTATCTTACTCCGATAGTGTACCCGATTAATATAATACCAGAAAAATATAGATTTTTTCTTGAAATAAACCCATTATATCATTTCATTAATAATTTTAGACTGATTGTGCTGGCTACAGGTGAGATGAATGTTTCATCGTTTCTCTATATGTCATGTTGGGCTTTTATTAGTATTTTCTTCGGTCTTAAAATTTTCAATAAGTTAAAGGATGGGTTTGCGGATGTACTTTAAGCATAAGCTAAATAACAAGACGGTATTGATTTTAATAGTATTTTTGGCACTTATTGTTCGCTGTGTATATTTTTATATGACTCCACTACCATTGAACCCAGAGGGACTATTGAGCTTTTATCCTGATGAAAATGTATACTATAACAATTATTTATTAATAGAACAAAAAGGTTTTTTTTATGCACTATTGGATGAACAATCTTTGTGGACTGCACCTTTAAATCCGATATATATTTACTTACTATCTGGAGTAACAAGTCAACCTATTCTTTTTATTAGGATATTCAATATTTTGGTAGCAGCTTTCAGCATAGTTCCAATCTACAAAATTGCTATTAAATTGTTTAATCATAAAGTTGCAGTTTTTTCTTCATTATTTATGGCTCTCTACTTTCCCTTAATTGAAATTGCTCCAACATTATTAACTGAGCCAATATATATTTTCTTTATACTTATGGCAAGTTACTGGTCGTTGCTAGCTATTAGCCAAGACGGTGTAAAGTTATATGTGTATGCTGGTTTATTCATGGCACTCGCGACATTAACAAGATCAACATTTTTACTGGCCCCATTTTTTCTGCTTCTAGTCATGTATTTAGTATTTAAGAGCAACAGAAAGATAATTAGGGGTTTAGTGGTATTATTAATTTCTTTCGGTGTAGTAGTCGGTCCATTTATTCTTAAAAACTATATTTTGTTTGACCGATTTGCTATAAACAATGGCTCAGGCGCCGTTTTGTTTCTAGGTTCAAGGGCTGATACGGAAGGAGACGAGCCGCCGTATCGGGGCAAGGAGTATTCTACCTATGAGATAACAGCACCGTATACACATCTTCAATCTGAAGGTGATGATCGTTTAAAGGAAGTGGCAATAAACAATATCAGAGATCATCTATTTGGGTATGTTTACTGGGATGTAAAAAAAATAGGACGATTGCTCGTTGGGAATAATCATTATTGGTATTTTCCTTTTAATAATATTGTTGATTATTACCACAATTTGGGTTTTGGGAAATCGGCACTTAGGTTATTAAATATGCTGGGTGTGATAATTATCGTAGTGCTGGGGTTATATGAAATGCTTGTAAGAAATATAAAACAGGTTTTAGTGAACCCTGTGACATTAATATTTATTTATCACACATTAATATATTTACCTTTCTTAGTGAATCATAGATACGGACTTCCTTTGGTGTGTTTGCTCTCTATGTTCTGCGGGATGTTTTTTTTCAGAGAAAAGGTGGGGTCTAGTTCATGAGGAAAATAATGTATTTTATCCTAATTTTGTTGATTTTCATTGTATTCTTCTATAATACAAATGTGTATCCAAAATTGTATGCTTGGTATGCATCAACTCAAATAAACTATGTTGAAAAGAGTATAAAGTTAAATACAGCAAATTATCAAAACATAAGAGACATAAAAGTCAGTGAAAGTTCAATAACGGGTGAGGGAGAGAATAATGATCCCTCAATAATTATACCTTTAGATGACGGGCCTGTAACTACTATTAATTTTGATATAACTGTCTTACAGGATGACACTGTTCAGGTTTTCTATCTCGATAAAGACAACTCTTCTTTTAATGAAATCCATTCTTTAAAAACATTAGTTCATAACGGGGATAACGTGGTGACTTTAAAAATACCGATTGAAGCATCCTTGAAGCCAATGATTTCTATTAGAATTGATCCAGTTCAGACCAATCAAAGGTTTTCAATAAAGAACTTATATATTAACAAATAAACGTATGTAGGAGTAAATAAATGGTGAAATTCGGCTTTGTATTTAGTAAAATTTCTAGATTGATTCACAATAAGGTATTGCATAATTCTATGGAGAATATAGACAGCTATAATGCGTGGAGAAAGAAACATGAAGAAAAAAGAACGATGATAAGCAGTAAGTTCTCTTATCAACCTAAAATTTCTGTATTGATGCCAGTATATAATGTAGATGTTAATTGGCTTATGAAAGCAGTAGAATCTGTAGAGAAACAAAGGTACAGCAATTGGGAGTTGTGCATTGTTGATGATTGTTCGAGTAACAAGCTGATTAGAGAATATCTCCTTATGAAAGAAAGTGAGAAAATAAAAGTTAAATTTTTAGAAAAAAATTCTCATATATCTATTACTTCTAATGAGGCTTTCGAATTGTCGACTGGAGAATTTATTGCACTGTTAGACCACGATGATGAAATTCATGAGAATGCTCTCCTAGAAGTTGTAACAGTGTTGAATCATGATAATATGATAGATTTAATCTATTCTGATGAAGATAAATTATCAATGGAATCTGAAAGGATGCAACCTGCTTTCAAAACACACTGGAATTCTGAACTTTTGTTTTCATTTATGTATGTTGGGCATCTAGGTGTTTACAGAAGGAGAATTGTTGAAGAAATAGGTGGGTTTCGTGTAGGGTTCGAAGGTGCCCAAGATTATGATCTAATACTTAGATTTACTGAGAAGACAAATCGTGTTTATCATATACCTAAAATTCTTTACCATTGGAGAATGATACCGGGTTCAACTGCTGTAGAAGTTAATAGTAAGAGCTATGCTTATGATAGAGGAAGAATAGCGCTCTATCAGTCTCTATTACGAAGAGGTCATAATTGTTCTGGAGTTGAAGAGGATCCATTTATAAGAGGGAATTATCGTCCATTGCTGAGATTAAACAAAAAAAATCCAATCGCGATTTTTTTAATCGCATTATCAAATAATAAAAGTTTGATCCAAGAAAGAATTAGGGATATTGAGTCGTTAAATACGGACATAGAGTATGATATTATTGTTTTTTCTACAGACCCAATTGATTTAATGGGAATAAAAAATATAACTTACAGTTACAATAAGCTTTTTGTTGAAATGTATAAATACCTCATCAATTTTGAACATATAGAGAGCTTTGTGTTTATTAAAGATACTATTGCTGCTCAAAATTCTAACTGGCTAGAAGGACTTCTAGTTTACTCAGAACGAGATGATGTTGGCTGTGTTTCTGGGAAAATAGTGTCACAATCAGGTAAAATAAGTTACTCGGGTTCCTTTATTGAGAATGGTTGTAAGATTTATCCTAACTTCAATGATAATAAGGATGAATTCGGGTATTTGGGGAGGATAAGAAGGGTGCAGAATGTCACATTTGCATCTTCAAACTGTTTTTCTGTAAGATCTACCTTATTTAAGAATTATATGCTTGAAAATTTGTCCCTCCATGATTTTGATGGATTTAATCTTTACTTAATCACAGAAAATATTGGAAATATTTATAATCCTTATTTTGAGTTTGTTACTTCAAACATGGATTATGATAACGATGGACAATTAGCCCCACATGGAAAAGAGTTGCTAGTCGGTTTTGAAGAAGATAGATATTTGAATCCAAACACTAAATTTGAAAATGGAAAAATACTCATTAATATTTAGTTTAATGGAAAGCGGTGTTTTTAAATGATTCGTAGTAACAGTCCAGTTGATATAATCATACCTATATATAATGCGTTTGAAGATTTGGTTGAATGTGTTGATTCGCTATTTTTAAATACAGCCGAGCATGAGTTCAGACTATTTCTTATTAACGATTGCAGCCCAGACAATAGAATAGAACATTATTTAGAGAGTTTGAATTTTTCTAATATAGTGAAAGTTTCTAATGATACGAATCTAGGATTTGTGAAAACAGTTAATAAAGGAATGAGTATTTCTAACAATGATGTGATTTTGCTTAATAGCGACACTATTGTTACAGAAAATTGGCTATCGAAACTTGTCCAATGTGCTTATTCAAATGAAAGAATAGCAACTGTCACTCCTTTCACAAATAATGGTACCATTTGTTCCGTGCCTAATTTCGGTGAAGATAATGAGGTTCCAAATGGATTTACAATTAATAGATTTGCTGAAATGATAGAAGACATATCTATGAGAAAATATCCACAGTTGCCCACTGCTGTTGGTTTTTGTATGTATATTAAACGTTCAGTTCTAGATGAGATTGGACTTTTTGACGATGAATCATATTCAAAAGGTTACGGTGAAGAAAATGATTTTTGTTGCCGAGCAACTGAATACGGCTATATTAACGTGCTTGATGATGCGACCTTTGTGTACCATAAAGGATCAATGTCATTCAAAGATGATAAAGAAACTTTAATCGTTCGAAATTCGGAAGTTTTACGAAAGAAATATCCATACTATTTTGATAGAGTTAATAGTTTTCTGGCGTCAAACATGGTTTTTCCGTTGGTAGAAAATATAAAAAAACAACTACCGGCATATTCAAAGATACCTAAAAAAAGGATTCTATTATTGACTCACAACACTGTTGATGAAGATTGGTTGTTCAAACGCGGTGGGACTGAAATGCATGTTAAAGATATAATAGACGGGTTGGAAGAATATGAGTTTTACACATTGACTACACATGGAACACGGGTGTTGCTTAAAAAATTCAGTAATAACGTCACAATGAATTATAATTTTTTTATTGAATATCCAATCGAGGCACACACTTTTTATCAAGCCGACTATGCAAAGATTCTGAATATTATAATAAAGGGTTTGTCTATAGATTTAATTCATGTACATCATCTACAAAGGCATACGTATGATATTTTTGGTATAGCTAATAATTTAAACATTCCTTTAGTTTACACTGCGCATGATTATCATCTAATTTGTCCGTCTATTCTATTAATGGATCACAATGGTGAATACTGCTACGATGATATTTCAATTGAAAAATGCAATAGTTGCCTGCAATCAAAGATGGGTTACGGCACGGCATTTAGACAACAATGGCGTAACGAGGTATTGAAAAATTTACAATTCATTAGTTTGATGATCTATCCTTCTGAATCGGTAAAAGTATATTTTGAGAAGGAATATCAAATTAATAAACTAAATATTCCCTTCAAAATTACTGAGCATGGAATAGTTGTTACAGAAGAAGAGGACAAAAATAGGGATTCTGTATCGAACAAAAGTTTTACAGATAGAGGGTTTATTAATGTTGCTTTTGTTGGTAATTTCGCGAAACACAAAGGAAGCGATATCATAAGAGAAGTTTTAGCTAAGAATAACCGCGATATCGCGATAAATTGGTTCCTTATAGGCGATATTCAAGATCGTTTGTTGGATGAATATAGTAATGGAACAGTGTATAAAATAGGTGGATACAACCGTAATAATTTATCAATGCTTTTAAAACAATATCAGATTGATATTGTTTGTTTACTGTCTGTGGTACCAGAAACTTTTTCTTATACTCTATCTGAAACTTGGGCAGGAGGGATCCCAGTAATTGTTAATGATCGCGGAGCATTAGGCTCAAGGGTAGAAGATAACAAAAGTGGCTGGCTTGTTAAGAATTTATCGAGTGATAATTTATTTAACAAGTTGTTGGAAATTAGTAAAGACTATGATATGTATTCGAATGTTAAGGATTATGTTTCAAATAATCTTAAAGTAACAACTATAGTGAATATGATCTCGAGTTATAGGAGAATTTATAAAGAGAATATTAATGATGAAGTTAGAGAGATAGCCCAAGTTGAAAAAACAACATTAAATAAGGAATTGTATGAAAGCCTAGTTGTTTTGAATCAAAATAACATTCATCTGGAAAGAGAATTACAATACAAGGATCTGCAACTTCAGGCCATATACAACACATTAGGTTGGAGATTGTTAAATTATCTTAGAAAGAACAAAGGTGTTATGGTTATAGGGAAAAAGGTGCTTACTCATTTAATTCAAATCAAAAGTAGAAAATAAAGGGGCTATATATGAATAATTATGCAGTTGAATTATCTAATGTAGGGAAAGAATTTCAAACTTATGCTAATCCTATAAATAGACTCAAGGAACTTTTATTTGAAGATAGGGAATATTCAGAAAAATTTACAGTTTTAAAAAATGTCAATTTGAGAATTCCTCGAGGTCAAACTATCGGATTAATTGGCGAGAATGGAAGTGGAAAGAGCACATTATTACAACTTATATGTGGCATTCTAAAACCAACTACTGGAGTAGTTAGTGTGGAAGGGAAAATCTCTGCGCTCTTGGAACTTGGGGCGGGCTTTAACCCCGAATTTACTGGGAGAGAAAATGTATACATGAATGGTGCCATCCAAGGCTTCACTAGAGCTGAAATGGATGTTAGAATGCCTATTATAGAGGGATTTGCAGAAATAGGAGAGTTTATTGATAAACCCGTAAAAACTTACTCATCTGGTATGTATGTAAGACTTGCCTTTGCTTCTGCTATCAATGTAAACCCTGACATACTTATTGTCGATGAAGCATTAGCAGTGGGAGATTTATATTTTCAATTAAAATGTATTGAAAAAATAAAAGAATTTAAAGAAAGTGGTAAAACCATAATATATGTATCTCATGACACTTATTCAGTGAAAAATATTTGTGATTATGTAGTTTGGATCAAGGAAGGCAATATATTTGAACAAGGTGATCCTGTACAAGTAGTGCCGCATTTTGAAGACTATATGAAACTGAAAAAAGATATAAATTCAAATGTTTCCAATAAAACCGAATCTACTTCTACGTCTGAAGAATTAATGTTGAAGATTGTTGAAACTAATTGTTATGAATATAAAACTAGAAATGTTAAACAACAGTTTGAAGTCAACGATAGTATGACCATCTCTGTTAATTATGAGCTATTAAAATCTGTCGATGAAATTGTTGCAGGGGTTGCTATTTTCGGGGCAGATGGCTCTAGTATATGCGGACTTAACACAAAACTTGACAGTATAACTATTAAACCAAATTTAGGCGAAAACGAACTATTCATTCACTATAGTGATTTGAATTTATTCCCAGGAACCTATACTATTCACGTTGGCTTCTTTGAAAGAGAGGCAGTTGGTCGTATGGATTATAAAGCAGATACCGGTTCCTTTAATATAATTAGTAGCTCTTACAAAGGTGAAGGGGTCGTACTACTAAAGCATGAATGGGAAGTGAAGTGAATGTCAAAGTATGACTATGAAGTTGATTTAACAAAAGAAACTTCTGCATCAAAAATTATTAAGCTTATTAGTGGTAATTCAAGGGTTCTTGAAATTGGTTGTGCATCCGGTTATATGACCAAAATACTTCGAGAAGAGAAAGGTTGTGTCATTGATTGTGTTGAAATCAATGAAGATGATGCCTTGAAAGCTCAAGTATACTGTAACGAAATGCTAATTGGAGACATTGAGAAAATTGATTTTAGTTTTTTAAAGAGCTGGGGGAAGTATGATTATATATTATTTGCTGACGTGCTGGAGCATCTGAAGCATCCAAAAGTAATATTGGAAAAATGCAAAGATTTGTTGAATATTAATGGCCAGGTAATCGCATCGATCCCCAACATGGCTCATTCTTCGATAGTATTTAATTTACTAAAAGGAGACTATAATTATCAAAATATTGGCTTGCTTGATAATACACATTTAAAATTCTATACGAAAAAATCAATAGTACAACTTTTCGAAGAATCAGGCTATTTTATTAAAATTGTTGATCGTGTAAAGATATATCCTCAATTTTCGGAGTTTTCTATAGATATTGAAAGCTATCCTGATGAGATTATTAATTATGTCTACAGAAATAATTCAGAAGCAGACACTTATCAATTTATTCTTTATTCAAAAGTGTTATCTGAAGAGAATCGCTATGAGGAAATTTTGAAGGAGAAGAGTCAGATAGAAACTAAAGTTTTAGAACTTCAGAATATCATTAATCACCAAAAAGATTCTTTGAAAATGCAAATTGATTACTCTGAGCAACTTGAATCTTTGGTTCATAGGAAAGATTCCGAATTCAAATTATTAGAAAATGAACTCGAAAATTCTCGAAAAAAACTCGAGTCTCAAATAGATGACAATACTAAACTAAAATTAATGATCAAAACAACAGATGAGGATTCCAAAAAGCTAGAGAGTATCGTTTTAGAAAATGAAACTTTGAAAGATCAGATTAATATGTTAAAAGATACTTTACAAAAACAAAATGAAAAATATGAAGATATAACAAGGGAATTTTCAACTTACAAAAACTCAAATTGGTTCAAAAAAATAAGCGGGAAAATATAATATATGAAAGATATTCTAATAATTTCTCCTTCTCCAATAAAAAACAAAATGTCTGGTCCAGCAATTAGGTATTGGGAGATAGCTAAAAACCTTTCACATGAAAAAAGAAGAGTAACAGTGTTAGTTCCAAATAGTGATTTCATACAGGGTGAGGGCTTTGTTGTGAAAAAACTAACAGGAATAAATTTGTGGAACAGTTTGTTGAAGTGTGATGTCGTTTTATTACAAGGGCTTTCCATTTGGAAATATCCTTTCATTAAATATTTTAACAAAGCAGTTGCAATTGACCTGTATGATCCATTTAATCTAGAGAACCTTGAAAGTTTTGAAAAGCATGGATATATAGCGAATCTGAAATATAAAACAACTATGGCAGTTATTGAAGAGCAGATTCAAAGAGGCGACTTTTTTTATTGTGCTTCCGAGAAACAAAAGGATTATTGGTTAGGTATGATTTCTGCTAAACGACTTACTCCTAAATTATATGCAAGTATCAACAAAGACATTAAAGAATTAATAGGAACTGTTCCATTTGGGATACCTAATGAGAAACCGAGAAAAACTCAGCATAAAGTGATCAAAGGGAAATGTCCAATTATAAGTGAAAACGATAAAGTTGTTCTGTGGGGGGGAGGAATTTGGGACTGGTTAGATCCCGAATCTTTAATTCAAGCTATGGCTAGAGTAAAGCGTAGTCGTAATGATATTAAGTGCTTCTTTATGGGGGTTAAACCTCCGAGTGGAGGAACACCAAGAAAGTTGAGCCAATTGATAAACCTTACAAAAGATTTAAATTTAGAAGATACTGTTTATTTCAATGATTGGGTTGATTACGATCAGCGGAGTGACTATCTCCTCGAAGCGGACATTGGGGTCTCTCTTCACGAGAATCATTTGGAAACTAGGTTTTCTTATAGAACTAGATTGCTTGATTATGTGTGGTGCGAGCTCCCAATTCTTGCTTCCGAAGGCGATGTCTTTGCAGAAACTATAAAAAAATATAATCTAGGATCAGTTGTATCTGAAAAGAATATAGATGAGATATCTAAAAGAATTATTGAAATGATTAACATAGGGAAACAGAGAGTCTATCCAGAAGAGAATCTTGAAGTTTTTACATGGTCCTCGGCAGTGTCTAATTTAATTAAGTTTTGTGACGCTCCAGTTAGAAGATCACAACGATTTAACATCATTAGTGAAGTGAAGTTTATGGTTTGGAGAGTTATGTATGTTATTATAAGACTCCAAGAAAGATATCTTAATAAATTGTGATCTTCTCATTTGAATAGCAATAATTATTTGTAATATTTTTCCGATGGGCTATTCAAAATTACGCCATTTTTATTATATATGACGCATTAGAAGGAATTAACAATTGGGAATTATAATTTTTTGAAAATTAAGTTGGTGTAAATTTAAACCCATAATCATGCGCTTTACTAGAATATATGCCACACTGCATTTCAAAATATAGTTGACTATACCTTTTAAGAATTGACTTCTGAGTTCGCAAATGTTTGATGAATCATATCTAAAGGAGGAAATACTTTGAGAATTATCGTTACTGGAGGATGTGGATTCATCGGATCGCATTTGGTAGACAGATTAATTAGTGAGAACCATGATGTTCTAGTAATAGATGCGTTATTCTATCCTGAGAGTGAAGAAAATTTGAATAAAAGTGCCGAATTGATGAAAATTGATATAAGGGATAAAAATCTAGAAAAAGTATTTATGAACTTTAGACCAGAAGTTGTATACCATTTAGCTGCACAAATCGATGTACAAACTTCACTTAATAATCCATACTTGGATGCTGAAATAAATATATTAGGCTCTATAAATGTTCTTCAAGCATGTAAAAATTCTGGTGTAACAAAAATAATATATTCTTCTTCTGCTGCTATATATGGCGAAAATTATGATCTTCCAATAAAAGAAGTTTCCCCAAGTATACCTATTTCCTTCTATGGGATTTCCAAATTTACTCCAGAATATTATATAAAAATGTTTTCTGATTCTTGTGATCTTGATTACTCAATACTCAGATATTCTAATGTTTATGGTGAACGACAAGTTACCCATGGTGAAGGGGGGGTGGTTTCAATATTTATTGATAACTTCCTCAGAGGAATTCCTTCTAAAATATTTGGTGATGGTAGTCAAACCAGAGATTTTATATATGTTAAAGATGTTGTAGATGCTAACATGCAAGTTATGACAAAGGGGAATAACCAAATTTTCAATATTAGCACAAATACACCTATTTCAATAAATGATTTGTACTATAAATTAGCAAGCATCGCGGACTCTTCATTAGAACCAGTATACTGCGATTCTCGTATGGGAGATATTACTCACAGTTATATGGATAATTCTAAGGTTTTAGAAGATCTAAATTGGAAACCAAGTTCTACAATAGACGAGGGACTGAGACTAACGTATAGCAATTTCGAAATTGCCAAAATAGTGAGTTAGAAGGCGGTAAAACCATGACTAAAACATTAATTATAATACCAGCTTATAATGAAGAAAAGAATATCCTTAAAGTGCTTCAGGAAGTAAAAGAAGACTTAGTTGGTGCGGATATACTGGTTATTGATGATTGTTCCAAAGACAGGACACGTGAAGTAGTCCAAAATGTTAAGGGAGTAAATCTTATTTCGCTTCCAGTTAACTTGGGATATTCTGGTGCATTACAGACTGGATTTAAATTTGCCGTAGAGAACAGCTACGACATTGTTATTCAATTTGATGGAGATGGGCAGCACATAGCATCTGAGGCAAAAGCGCTTATTAATGTATTAATTGAAGAAAATGCAGATATTGTGATTGGATCAAGATTCAAGAAGGAAAACGATTATAATCATAGTTTTTTTAGGAAAATGGGCACAAATTTTTTCAAAGTAATTATAAGAAGTGTTTGCAAAGTTGATATTACCGATCCTACTTCCGGGTTTCAGGTTTTAAGAAAGTCTGTTTTTCAAAATTATGCATTAATGAACAATTATCCTGAATATCCCGATGCAAATTTGATTATTGATATGTTATTAAGAGGCTTTAGAGTTTCCGAATATCAAGTTAGGATGAGGAATAGAGAATTTGGAGAAAGTATGCATAGTGGTATCATTAAGCCCGTTAAATATATGATTAAGATGTTTTATGCGATTGTGTTTGTTTTGCTGAAATCTCAAAGACTTTCAAAAGATAATAATAAATTTAAGGAGTCTGTAAGATGATTGCAAAAATATTTTTTCTAAGTTTAGGACTTTTACTGGTTATTTATGTATACATTCGTGTTAAGAAAAACTTGTTTTCTGAAAAAGAAAGTATGCTATGGATGGTGGGTTCATTATTCCTCTTGACTCTTTCTTTATTCCCAAGTATAGTTGATTATTTTTCTCGAATAATAGGGATTAGTTATCCTCCCTCTCTATTATTTTTAATATCTATGATTTTTATTTTGTTTTTGTTACTTAGACAAAGTCAACAGATTAATGTTATGCATTCAACTCTAAAAGAATTAGTTCAGAGAAACGCTTTATTAGAAAGTAAAGTTAGGAAGTATTGTGAAAATAATGAAGATAAAAATTGATAAAAACTTGGTTGTCCAGATTTTCAGTTTTGGTCTTATAGGAGTTTTGGGGACAATTATACACACCGGAAGCTTGCTGCTTCTGGTTGAATTCTATCATTATAACCCTCTAGTATCATCTGCGATTGGATTCACGTTGTCATTAATAGTCTCTTATTTTCTCAACATTAAGTTTACTTTTAATACAAGGAATGTGAAATCTTCATTTATTCGTTATTCTTATGTTTCTTTGGCTGGTTTGTTAATTAATTTAACAATACTTTTTATTTTTCAGTATTATATTGGTGGTCAATACATGATTGGTCAATTTATAGCAATTATAATAGTACCATTTTTTAATTTTGTTTCAAATAAATACTGGACTTTTAAATCAACATAGTCAGCTAACTAGTGAGGGGGTTTTTTTATGAAAGGTATAATTCTTGCAGGAGGAACGGGCTCCCGTTTGTATCCTTTAACAAAGGTCACTAATAAGCATCTTTTACCTGTAGGTAAATATCCCATGATCTTTCACGCAGTGCATAAGCTAAAAGAAGTTAAAATCCATGACATTTTAATTGTCACAGGCAAAGAACACATGGGCGATGTAGTTAGTCTCTTAGGAAGTGGTAGAGAAATGGGAGTTAATTTCACATATAAAGTACAGGATGAAGCTGGTGGAATTGCTCAAGCTCTTGATCTTGCCGAGCATTTTGTAGGTGATGATCAAATGATGGTAATTTTAGGGGATAATGTGTTTTCCGATAATGTTACCCCATATGTTGAAAATTTTCGTAATCAAGGTATAGGGGCTAAAATTCTGATTCAAAGTGTTGCTGATCCCCAACGATTTGGAGTTCCTGAGATTGAAGGTTCGCGTATTAAATCGATCGAAGAAAAACCGCAACAACCTAAAAGCAACTATGCTGTAACCGGCATATATATGTTCGATAGTCAGGTTTTCAATATTATAAAATCGTTGGAACCATCCGCACGTGGAGAGCTCGAGATAACAGACGTCAATAATGTATATATCCAAAAGGGACAATTGACCTTCGATATATTGGAGGGCTGGTGGACCGATGCTGGGACGCATACTTCTCTAGCTAAAGCAAATGAGTTAGCGCATAATATTATTTTTGAAGAAGAGTTTGGAAAGCTAAAATTATAGTAAAAGGGGAGTTCAAATAATGAAAGTGACTTCCGCCAAATTGCAGGCTGCTGTGTTACTAGAACCGGTAGTTCACGGTGATCACCGTGGCTTTTTCATGGAAAGTTATAACGATAACGTCATGAAACAAAATGGGATTCACTATGACTTTATTCAAGATAACCAATCTTTGTCTGCTCAACCCGGGGTACTTCGTGGACTACATTACCAGCTTAATCCGAAAGCTCAAACCAAGTTAATCCGTGTCCTTTCCGGCGCGATCTACGATGTTATCGTAGATATTCGTAAAGGGTCCCCAACGTTTGGTCAATGGGAAGGTTTTATTCTCAGCGAGCATAATCATCGTCAATTGTTGGTTCCAAAAGGGTTTGCTCACGGTTTTTGTACTTTGGTTCCAGACACCCAAGTCTTGTACAAAGTAGACGAATACTATTCCCCGGAGCATGATCGCGGCATATTATGGAGTGATCCGGCACTTGGAATTGATTGGCCTACGTCCAATCCTGTCTTGTCCGATAAGGATCAGAGGCATCCATTGCTGAAGGACGCGGAGATCAATTTTAATTTTTGAAGTGAAGTAATTAGGAGGTTCCCATCCCATGAAACTGCTCGTTACCGGCGGCGCCGGATTTATTGGAAGTAATTTTGTTATGTATATGCTTGAGCAGTACCCGGACTATGAAATCGTCAATGTAGATGCACTTACCTATGCGGGTAATTTAGAGAATTTAAAATCTCTTGAGGGTAACAAACGACATACCTTTATCAAAGCAGATATTACGGATGCTGCCCAGATGGATCGTTTGATAGGCCAGGGTGTAGATGTAGTCGTTAGTTTCGCAGCAGAATCACACGTGGATCGCAGCATCATGGAGCCGGACGTTTTTGTACGTACGAATGTGAATGGAACCCAGGCACTGCTTGAAGCGGCTAAAAAACACAATATCACCAAATTCGTTCAAGTATCGACGGATGAGGTGTATGGATCTTTAGGTCCAACCGGTTTGTTTACAGAGGATACTCCTCTTCAACCTAACAGCCCTTACTCTGCTTCCAAAGCAGGAGGAGATATGCTGGTGCGTGCTTACCACGAAACCTTTGGTTTGCCTGTAAACATTACGCGTTGCTCTAACAATTATGGCCCGCTTCAGTTCCCGGAGAAGCTCATTCCGCTTATGATCTCACGGGCATTGAATGATGAAGCTCTACCTGTATACGGAGATGGCTTGAACATTCGGGATTGGCTTTATGTAGAGGATCATTGCAGTGCGATTGATCTTGTTATTCACAAGGGACGTAACGGTGAAGTCTATAATATCGGCGGTAACAACGAGCGGACGAACATACACATTGTGAAGACCATCTTGGAGCAGTTAGGAAAACCTGAGTCTTTAATCCAATATGTACAGGATCGTCTGGGACATGACCGGCGTTATGGCATCGATCCAACCAAAACGATGACCGAACTTGGCTGGAAGCCTAAGCATAACTTCGAGACAGGAATTAAGGAAACAATTCAGTGGTATTTGGATAACAAGGATTGGTGGACACGTATTCAATCTGGTGCTTATCAGGAGTACTATGAGAAGCAGTATGGAGCTCGTTTGGGAGACGATAAGGCATGAAGGTTCTCGTAACGGGTGCAAGCGGCCAGCTTGGAAAGGATGTTGTGCTTCTTTTAGAAAAAGAGGGGCATGACGTTCTCGCTTGTGACCGGGATCAGATGGATATCACCAATCAAGCTCAATGTAACGAGGTTATATCTTCATATCATCCAGAGGTCATTATACATTGTGCAGCGTATACTGCGGTGGATGCAGCAGAGACCGATACGGATGGTGCATACAAGGTGAATGCAGTAGGCACACGTAACGTGGCTGTAGCTGCAGAGAAAGTCGGAGCCAAGCTGATTTACATCAGTACAGATTACGTCTTCGATGGTCAATCGACTACTCCTTATCAGGAATACGATGATACAAATCCTCAAAGTGTGTATGGCAAATCCAAACGAGCCGGAGAGTGGCTGGTACAATCATTGTGCTCTAAATGGTTTGTAGTACGAACCTCTTGGGTGTATGGCCTTCACGGTAATAATTTCGTCAAAACCATGTTGAAGCTGGGTCAGGAGAAACCGAAACTTCAGGTTGTTCATGATCAAAAAGGGTCGCCCACATATACTGTGGACTTGGCTTTGTTCCTTATCGAACTAATGGGAACAGAGATGTATGGGATATATCATGCTTCTAATCGTGGAGATTGTACCTGGTATGAGTTTACCCAAGCTATATTTGAGGAAGCTCAAACTGTTGTCGGGGTTTCCATTCAAGCTGAATTGGAACCTTGCACAACAGAGCAGTTTCCAAGGCCGGCTCCTAGACCTGTTAATTCAGTAATGGATCACTTGTCGATTCGTACTAACGGTTTGACAGATCTCCGCCCTTGGCGGGAAGGTTTACGTGATTTTATCCGTTCTATGTCATAACCAAAACAAATCTAGTACTCAATAATGAACTCTCGCTCTTGTATTTCCGGGCGGGAGTTTTCGTATATAATAAAAAGAAAAGTTTAAATTTGAGGTGCAGAGTGAACCAATCTAAAGTATGTGTCATGCTTTCTACATATAACGGTGCAAAGTATATTGAGGAACAACTTGAAAGTTTGATCGCACAACGCCACATCGAGATGGATATTTACATCCGGGATGATGGCTCTTCCGATGGAACTCTCCTGAAAATCCGTAAATTTGCTGGATCTATTCCCCAGGAGATCGGAATCCATATTTTTGAAGGTGAGAATGTAGGTGTAATCGGAAGCTTCTTTGAACTGATGTGTTTAACGCAGCCGAAATATGATTTTTACGCCTTTTGTGATCAGGACGATGTGTGGCAGCCTTACAAACTCAGCAGGGCTGTGGAACAACTTCAATCAAGGTCATCTGATATTCCGCTGATGTATTGTTCTTCTACTCAAATGGTAGATCAGGAATTGAACCATTTGAACATATGGCCTAAGCTTCCCCCTAAACCACTCAGTATGTATAACGCGTTGGTTGAAAATTGTTGTGTGGGTTGTACCATGGTTCTGAATCCAGTAGCATTTGAGCATCTCATGGCTAATTTACCCTCTGATCTCACAAGTATCCTTATGCATGATCGTTGGATTTACCTTTACGTTAGTACTTTTGGAGAGGTGATCTTTGATGAAGAGCCTTCCATTCTGTATCGGCAGCATCAGGAGAACGTTATGGGAGGTAGCAATGAAGGATGGAGTACAAAATGGAAAAGAAGATTTGATCGATTTATAAATGTAGGAAGCCTCAAATTAAGTGAGCAAGCAAGGTTATTTGATGACATATATGGACGGTATCTAACTTCAACTCAATCAAAAGACATTAAACATTTTTTGAATGGATTAGAAGATAGCTTTATTAATCGGATAAAGTATGTCCTGAATATGCCATTCTACCGTCAAGCCTCTCTGGACAACCTTGTTCTCAAACTCATATATGTAATGAAGAAGGTTTGAAGTTGCAACTTGAATCTACTTTAAGTCCCTTCTGATGCCAACATATGCTATACTTTCAATAGTTAAACATGAGACGAAGTCAGGAGTTTTCAAAATGATTCATACAACTGATGCTTCACCAAACGAAGTATCACATATAAATAAAAATGATAAGGTTGACGTTAGCATCATCATCGTTAACTACAATACACGCCAACTGACCCTGGATTGTTTGGCCTCAGTTTATGCGTCTCAGACCTCTTACCAATATGAGATTATTGTCGTAGATAATGCTTCGCGAGACGATTCGGTTGGGGCTATTCAACATGCTTATCCGAATGTGCGGATGATCGCTAACTCTGCCAACACAGGCTTTGCTGTAGCCAACAATCAAGCAATGGAAGTTGCCAGCGGACGCTACATTCTGCTCCTAAATTCTGACACGGTCGTTCAGCCAGATACGCTCCATACGATGGTCTATTTTATGGATCGCCATCCCAAAATGGGGGCCTCCGGTTGTAAAGTCATTCTTCCGGACGGCTCACTGGATAAAGCCTGCAAAAGAGGATTTCCCACACCATCTGCGTCATTCTACTACGCGTTTGGGCTTTCACGGCTTTTTCCGGATCGGCCGAAGTTTAATCAATATCAATTGGGGCATCTTAGTCCAGACGATGAATATCCAGTAGATTGTCTGGTTGGTGCATTTATGTTGGTACGTCGTGAGACCATTGAGCAGATTGGTGGATTGGACGAGACGTTTTTTATGTATGGTGAAGATATCGACTGGTGTTATCGTATTAAAGAGGCAGGGTGGGGCATTTATTACTATCCGCGTACATATATTGTGCATTATAAGGGTGGTAGTGCCCGTCGCAAACCTTTGAAAATTACGTATGAGTTTCATAGAGCAATGTGGGTGTTTCACCGCAAGCACTACGCTAAGAAATATAATCCACTGATGAACGGAGCCGTATGGATGGGCATTTCTTTAAAGTTTACGTTATCCCTCCTGCGTAACTGGGTATCTCTGCCTTCTCGTTCGAAGAGAACTGTTACACCGACGAGAACGGAAAACGAAGTATCATCCGAGGTGAAATCATGATTCGGCGTAATCAACGGTTTTTAACTCAATTGTATATCGCATCTGACTTTGGCGTTATTCAGCTTTCATTTTTGCTGGCGTGGTGGTTGAAATTTGAAAGTGATCTCTTGATAAATCAGAACCCGCTACCTATAGAAAAGTACTTGATGTGGAGCCTAGTATACGCGGTACTTGCTATATTGGCAGGTTTGTTATCTTCACTTTATGTACCTAAACGCAAAAAGCGCTTTGTTGATGAACTTTGGAAAATTGTCCAATCTCACGGTATAGCCTTCTTCATGTTGCTCAGTCTAATGTTCTTTTTCAAAGAAGTAAATATCTCGCGCGCATATCTCGCGATGTATATAATCGGTAATGTGTCCTTCACATTGATTTATCGTTACATGGTGAAGTTACAATTAAAACATTTGCGCAAAAAAGGCTTCAACCGTCAGTTTGTGCTGATCCTTGGAGCAGGTTCACTTGGGAAACGTTTCTATGACAATCTCAAAAGTTATCCTGAACTCGGGTATGAAGTTACGGGCTTTCTGGATGATTACCGACATTGGAATCAAGTGGAACAGAAGAGATACAGCCCGATTCTAGGGAAAATCGACGAACTTGAAGAATTTTTGTCTACACACTATGTAGATGAGGTAATTCTGGCTTTGCCGCTGGATGCACATGATAAATATTCGCATATTATCAATGTGTGTGAGAAGGCTGGAGTGCGCACACTAATTATTCCGGATTTCTTTGATTATCTACCGGCACGCCCTCACTTTGATAACTTTGCAGGTATGCCGATGATTAATGTGCGTGACATTCCGCTCGATATTACCATTAATCGTCTTATGAAACGTACGTTTGATATTGTGTTTTCGCTCGCGGCAATCATCTTCACATCTCCTATTATGCTCATTGTAGCGTTGGGGGTGCGTTTGACCTCGGCAGGGCCGGTTATCTTTAAACAGGAGCGTGTTGGACTTAACAGACGTAACTTCATGATGTATAAGTTCCGTTCTATGAAGGCGATGCCTGAAGGTTTGGAAGACACAGGATGGTCAACTCAAAATGATCCACGTCGTACCGCCTTTGGAACGTTTATAAGGCGTACGAGTTTAGATGAGTTGCCTCAATTTTTCAATGTGTTGTTAGGACATATGAGCGTGGTGGGTCCGAGACCGGAGCGACCGTATTATGTCAATCAGTTTCGGGATGAAATTCCTAAGTATATGATTAAACATCATGTTCGCCCAGGCATTACGGGATTAGCGCAGAGTAAGGGATTACGAGGGGATACCTCTATTGAGGATCGGATTGAACAGGATATTTTTTATATTGAGAACTGGTCTTTATTATTTGATATTAAAATTATATGGGAAACCATTCGCAATGGTTTGAAAAATGCATATTGAGTTTTATGTTAGTCTCACACCATTGAAAGTCGCCCTAGGGCGGCTTTTTTGTTTTGCCCCTGCTTGATTCGGGTAGTTAGTTACCAAAAAGTAATGTTACACAACATGTACCGTCGTTAATAGTAAGTGAACAGCAATAATTAATTTGTGATACTTGTAAACTACTTTGACTAATACGTCTGCAAAGGATGTGTAAATGATATGAAACGTATTGCCGCCGTTTTGACACTGTTGCTCGTTACCGTAGGTACACTCTTTTGGGCACATGACAGTCAAAGTGAGGAGCAACGTGATGGATTTGCAAACTACCGATTAATCGCCCATGCGATGGGCAGTATTCGGGAACAGCCTTACACCAACGCGTATGAAGCGATGATTGCCAATTATGAAAAAGGTACACGGGTATTCGAAATAGATTTCATGCTCACTTCGGATCGCGTAGCTGTAGCCAGACATGAGTGGACGGCTAATATGAGCAAAATGCTGGGACAGGATGAAGAGTTGCCAGAGCATAAGCAGGCCGGGGCGCTTACACACGATGAATTCATGAACACACCGATTCTTGGCATGTACCAGCCAATGGATGCCGATGGAATTATGAAAGTGTTATCCAAGTACCCGGATATGTATATTGTAACGGATACCAAAGAGCAGAAGGACGAAGATATCCAGCAAGTGCTTCGATCATTGGTTAATGCAGCGAAGAAACATGATTCATCAGCTCTAAGTCGAGTGGTGGTACAGATTTATAATGAACCTATGCTTGAAAAAGTAAAGGAGGTTTACAACTTCCCGTCCATTATCTACACGTTATACGCTACACAAGATACAGAGAGCCAAGTTGTTGATTTTGTGCAAAATAACGATATTGATGCTGTAACGATGCCGGAATATAAAGTAAACCAGAACTTTGTCGCTAAGCTGAAGAAGGCTGGGGCAGTCACCTATGTGCATACCATTAATGATACCCAGCAGGCGGTCAATTATGAAAAATGGGGTGTGTATGGGGTGTACTCCGATGTCCTGACAGAGCAGGAAATGGAAGATATGAATACAAGGTTTGCTTGGAAACCTTAAATCATTCAAAACCCAGAAGAGACTCAATATATGCTAAAAAACATTTGTAAGAGAATCAAATTTTAAGACATAGACTTTTTAGGGATGGATACAGCAAAAAAGTCTGTGTTTTTTCTGTTCGCCTTTTATACGAACATTGACACCTACTGTCTGCTGACTTAGACTTAGTTTACAAGCTTTTTAGGATGCAGAAGAACCTCTGGAGGAATGTTCGTTGATAGACATGATTAAGCAGTGGAGACACGTATTTAAGCTCGACCCCGACAGGGAAATTACCGATGAGGCATTGGATCAGGTATGCATGTCTGGAACGGATGCGATTATCGTGGGTGGATCATCAGGTATTACGTATGATAATACGGTAGATCTGATGTCCCGGGTGCGTCGCTATGAACTGCCGTGTGTGTTGGAAGTATCCGATCTGGAGGCAGTTGTGCCTGGGTTTGACGGGTATCTGATCCCGATGGTGCTGAACACAGCGGACAGCAGATGGATGATTGGACAGCACCAGCAGGCTATCGAGCGTTATGGCTATTTGATCCCTTGGGATTTGCTGATTACCGAGGGGTATATTGTGCTTCATGCGGACTCGACTGTGGCGAGGTTAACCGGAGCAGATACGGAACTGACGACAGAGGCTGCGGTTGCTTACGCTCAAGCTGGAGAACGGTTACTGAACCTGCCCATTATATATATGGAGTACAGCGGAACTTTCGGGGATATGGAGCTGGTTGGCGAGACACATAGACAATTGGAGCGATCGCATCTCATTTATGGCGGTGGAATCGATACAGCAGAGAAAGCAGGACAAGCTGCCCAAGTTGCGGATACCATTGTTGTTGGGAATATTGTGTACAGCCATTTGATCCAAGCATTGGAAACGGTACAAGCTGTGAAAGGCGATCAAAGTAACACCTGACCGGTTTAGTTTACCATTACCCCACATCCTCTTTAGAATCTGTTAAAATAGATCTTCGTCCCTTTATTGATTTCATTTCATTTAAGTAATATTGCTTTCATATTTTCTAAATCTCTTACCTACCCACAAAGTATAAGGCGACTATGTTTACTACACATGAACGGAGAGTACAGAAGCGATCTGAAGAAACGAAGTGTTCGTATTTATCATCGAATTTATCCCTCTGATAAGTTGATCTGTTTATTTACACTTGAACGGAGAGGACAGAAAAAAACTGGAAAAGCGTAGCGATCGCATTTATCACCGGATTTTCCCCTTACAAAATGGAATTAAAAAATTCTGGGGATAACAGCGATTGGAAGGTTGTTCTGTCATTGGAGTGGCCGGTGTAAACTACTTTGTTCAAGTTGTATAGAATTTAAATCGAGGATTAAACAGCGATCGGAAGATGCTACTGCACTCGGAGTAACAAGTGTAACCTATAGGGCTCCGTTATACGACCAACTAATGAAAGGAGCATGCATGCATGCAACCTGTAAATATACATGACGCCGTAGCACGGCTGAACACTCCTCAGCGGCAAGCTGTTGAGGCAACGGATGGGCCATTGCTTATTATGGCTGGCGCGGGCTCGGGCAAAACCCGGGTGCTGACACACCGGATTGCCTATCTGATCGCAACACGGAAAGCACCCCCGTGGGGCATTTTGGCGATTACGTTTACGAATAAAGCTGCTCGGGAGATGCAGGATCGGGTATCCCAACTGGTAGGCGGATCTCAGGGCCGCGATATTTGGGTATCCACGTTTCACTCCATGTGTGTGCGCATCTTGCGCCGTGATATTGAACGGATCGGTTTTACATCCAACTTTAGTATTTTGGACTCATCCGACCAGTTATCCGTTATTCGTAGCTGTATGAAAGATCAGAACATCGATACGAAAAAGTTCGAACCCAAAGCTGTTCAGGCGATGATGAGCACGGCCAAAAATGAACTGATCAGTCCAGAGCAATACGAGAAACAGGCGGGCGACTATTTTGAAGGCATTGTAGCCAAGGTATATACGATGTACCAGAAACGTCTCAGAGCCAACAACTCACTCGACTTTGACGACCTGATCATGGCAACCATTCAACTGTTTAAAGAAGTGCCGGAAGTGCTCGATTTTTACCAAAAGAAATTCCAATACATTCATGTCGATGAATATCAGGATACGAACCGTGCACAGTACATGTTGTGCCGTATGCTGGCTGACAGCCACCACCGTATCTGCGTCGTAGGGGATAGTGACCAGTCGATCTATCGCTGGCGTGGGGCGGATATTACCAACATCCTTAACTTTGAAAAAGATTACCCGGAAGCACAGACGATCCTGCTCGAGCAGAATTATCGTTCGACTTCCAACATCCTGAATGCGGCGAATGAAGTCATCGGCCTGAATACGGGCCGTAAACCGAAGAAGCTGTGGACGGATAAAGAAGGCGGCTCGAAGATCAAGGTATACCGTGCCGATTCCGAGCATGATGAGGGGTATTTTGTAACCTCCGAGATTAGTAAAAATGTGAAAAACGGCAAATCCTATCAGCAACATGCGATTCTGTACCGTACCAATGCTCAGTCCCGGGTTATTGAGGAAATTTTGATCAAGTCTGATATTCCGTATCAGATTGTCGGCGGCATCAAGTTCTATGATCGGAAAGAGATCAAGGACATTTTGGCTTATCTGCGCCTGTTGTCCAACCCGGATGATGATATCAGTTTGACCCGGATTATTAATGTGCCGAAGCGCAGCATCGGGGATACGACAGTAGCCAAGCTGGCTGCAGCCGCTGGAGAGCGCGGGGTTTCCATTTTCCGTGTACTGCAAGTGGTTGATGATCTCGGTTTCGCTGGCCGCACGCGTAATGCACTGGTGGAGTTCTATGATATGATCGCAGCTCTGCACCAGATGGTTGAATATCTGTCCGTGACTGAATTGACCGAGAAGATTCTGGAGATGAGCCAGTATCGTGACGAGATGCAGAAGGAAAACACCATTGAATCTCGCGCAAGACTGGAGAATATCGAAGAGTTCCTGTCGGTAACGATGGAGTTTGAGAAAAATAATGAAGACAAAACGCTCGTTTCGTTTCTCACCGATCTGGCACTCATTGCAGACATCGACAGCATGAACGATGACGAAGAGGATCAGAGCGATGCGGTCACGTTGATGACGATGCACAGTGCCAAAGGTCTGGAGTTCCCTGTTGTCTTTATCGTAGGTATGGAGGAAGGGGTCTTCCCTCACAGCCGTGCTTTTATGGATAATGAAGAGCTGGAGGAGGAACGTCGTCTGGCTTACGTGGGGATTACACGGGCTGAGGAACAGTTATTCCTCTCGTGTGCACAGATGCGGACCTTGTTTGGACGTACAACAGCCAATCCGCCATCCCGTTTCTTGGATGAAATCCCGGATGAGCTCAAAGAAGATACGTCCATTGCACGCGACCGTTACCGCCGAGGAACCAGCACAGGCGGAGCTTCATATGGAGGACGTGGTTTAGGCTCCAGTGGTGGAAGCAATTTCGGCGGTGCCGCGAGTGCATCCAAGCTGTTTGAGCATCAAAGCCGAAGTGGTTCATCCGCAACAGCTTCATCTGGGCCATCGTCCCGAGTAACTACGAGTACATCTCGTCCAACCTTTGCGGCACCAACATCGGCTTCAAAATCGGCCTCATCCGAAAGTGCGGCAGGATTTAAGGCAGGCGACAAAGTGCAACACGGCAAATGGGGGACAGGTACCATCGTTGCAGTAAAAGGCAGTGGTAATGATACCGAACTGCAGATTGCATTCCCGGCTCCAGTCGGCGTGAAACGTCTACTCGCTGGATTTGCCCCGATTACCAAAGTGGAATAAGAATAAACGGCCTATTGTATGATACTGGACTGACATGAACATCGATTCTGCCATGTCTCTCGATTACAATAGGCATGTTCGTTCTACATATATTAAATATACGGAGGGATGGCCCAATATGGACCCGATGCACCGGATGGAGCAACTCGTTACCGAGCTGAACCAGCACAACTATCAGTACTACACGATGGATCAGCCGCAGATCAGTGATAAGGAGTATGACCTTCTATACGATGAACTGGTTACGCTGGAGCAGGAGAGCGGTATGGTGTTGCCGGATTCTCCCACACAACGTGTAGGGGGCGAACTGCTCAAGGGATTCACCCCGCATCGTCATTTATCCCCATTATGGAGTTTGGACAAAGCGCAGAACATTGAACAGCTTCGCAATTGGAATACACGTGTATTAAAGCTGGTGAATGACTATAACAGCAAAAACCCGAATAATCCGTTGCCTGAACCGGGTTATGTCATTGAGCTGAAGTTTGATGGACTGACCTTGAACCTGACCTATACCAATGGTGAGTTGGTGCAGGCTTCTACGCGCGGAAACGGAACGGTGGGCGAAGGCATTTTGGCACAAGTGAAAACCATCAAATCTGTTCCGCTCAAAATTCCGTATACCGGAGGTACGATTGAAGTGCAGGGCGAGGGCATTATGAATCTTTCTGTACTGAATCGATATAATGAAACGGCTGCTGAGCCGCTCAAAAATGCACGGAATGCAGCCGCAGGAGCGCTGCGTAACCTGAATCCGAAAACGACAGCTGAGCGTCGGTTGAATGCTTATTTTTATAACATTGGATACTCGGATGATATCCAGTTTGCCAACCATCAGGAAATGATGGACTTCCTGCGTAAGAACCGTTTTAAAGTTAATCCTTCACTCACCTATTTCCAAGAATTTGATGACGTTATGGAGCAACTTGAAGAAATTCAGGAAAATCGGGGGCAACTGGATTACCTGATTGATGGAGCGGTCATTAAGCTCACGGACATGCGAACTCGTGAAGTGTTAGGCTACACGGATAAGTTCCCGCGCTGGGCAGTTGCCTATAAGTTCGAAGCGGAAGAGACAACAACCGTACTGAACGAAGTCGTGTGGAATGTTGGCAGGACGGGTAAAGTGACGCCGCTGGCGCGGGTAGAAGCCGTTGAACTCGCTGGAGTGACCGTGCAGAACTGCACCCTGAACAATGTGGGTGATATTGAACGTAAAAATCTGAAATTTGCGCTGGGTTCACGTGTCTTTATTCGTCGTTCCAATGATGTTATTCCTGAGATTCTCGGCAAAGTGACTGAGGAGAATGACGGAGAAGAGATCATCTATCCAGAGCAATGCCCGGCATGCGGATTCCCGTTAGAGCAACGCGGAGCGCACTTGTTCTGTAATAACAAGCTGGCATGCAAACCGCAGACGGTTGCTCGTATCTCTCATTTTGCTTCCAGAGATGCCATGGACATTGAGACCTTCAGTGAGAAAACAGCGATTCAGCTATATGATGAATTGAATGTGCGTGAACCAGCTGATTTATATACATTGCAGTTCGATGATCTCGTGAAGCTGGAGCGATTTGGCGAAAAGAAAGCGAATAACCTTCTCGCAGCGCTCGAGCAGAGTAAAGATCGGGACCTGGCTTCTTTCCTGTATTCCTTGGGTATCCCGAACACTGGAAAATCCACCACACGTATGCTCGCGGATCATTACCGTGATCTGCATGCCATCATGAATGCTACCGTAGAGGAACTGGTTGAACTCCCCGATGTAGGTGGGATTGTTGCGGAGAGCATCGTGAATTTCTTTGCCGATCCGTTCACACAGGCTGCTATTGAGAAAATGCTGAATTTGGGTGTGAAAGCACAGGCGCCAGAAGCGCCAGCGGTTGTGGTGGAGGATTCTTTCTTTAGTGGTAAAACGGTCGTGCTTACAGGAACACTGCATCAATTGACGCGTGAAGAAGCAACGCAGAGACTTGAAGCGCTTGGTGCGAAGGTCACGGGGAGTGTATCGAAAAAAACAGATCTTGTCATAGCTGGAGAGAAGGCAGGCAGCAAATTAACGAAAGCTCGTGATCTCGGCATTCCGACTATTGAAGATGAGGATGAACTGGTACGTCTGCTGAATCCGTAGAACGTTAAATATCTACAGCTTTGCGTCAGCACGTGTCATAGGCATTAATTAGGTACGTGATATTAGTAGCTTGTAAAGAAAGAGGCCTCCAAAAACACGCAAATGTCGTGTCAGGAGGCTTCTTTTGTATACGCCGGAGATCTGTTATGAACCCGTTATGTTAGGAAAACTCTGAGAAGCACCGGATAACCATGCATCTTTGTCGTATCCCCGTTCTTCCCAATACCCGATATGCTCGCTGTCGATGACTTCAATACGGTTCAACCACTTGACCGATTTGTAGGCGTACATCTGCGGAATAACGAGTCGTACAGGTCCACCAAGATCCGCAGGGATAGGTTTGCCATCATGCATGACCGCAATCATAATATCATCCATTTGTGCCTGCTCTAGTGTAATCGCATCGGTATATACCCCGTCTCCGGAATAAAATTTGACGCTGTGCGCTCCAGACTTTATACCGGCGTTCTCCAGAAAATGCTTCAGAGGAATGCCTTCCCATGTATTCTTGTACACGGACCAGCCAGTAACGCAGTGGAAATCACTGACTTGCACGGTGCGTGCAAGCTTGACGAACTGTTCCCAATTCCAGATCTGAGCACGTTCTACAAGACCATCTACCCGAAATGACCAGTTTGCATTAGAGAATGATGGAATGGGGGTTACCGTATATACACGAAAATGTCCCTCGGCACCCCCGCCAATTGGAGGAGATGAAGAAGATAAAGGTTGCGGAAGTGGAACCATCCGATTGGGGTCAGTCTCAAGCATGCTGTCTATGCTGTTATCAAACTTGAGATTTTTACCAACCCATGATACAAATGTAGGTCCAAGAGTAACGGCGAGTCCTATGCCCACAGCAGAACGGATGAAGGCTCGACGGGTATATACCGGTTGCGGTTTCTCCATGTTTGGGACGTTATTTCTACCAGAGTCTTTGTCTGCATCGAGAATAGAAGTGGCTGCTGGTGTGTTGCGTGTGTCCAATTCCTCTTTGTTAGCGTTGGAATCGGCAGGATTATTTACACTTGTCTTCTGTGTCGATGGTTCATTCGTTTGGATCGTACGACGTGCAGGGTCTTTTAACCAACGTGTACGTGTGATGGAGTGGTAGATGATGTAAGGTAAACCAACCCATGTGAGCAAATCGTGAATCAGAAGCGCGGCATTGGACCATCGTGGGCCGACCAGCTTGAACTGCCATAAAACGATGCCGGATAATAGCCATCCGATCAGAAGTGCAAGAACGATGATGGTATTTGCTTTTTGCCATGGTTTATTACGAAGTTGCTTCCAATGTTTACTGGCCAAAAATAAGTAATACACGACAGGCAAAAGCATGGCGATGCCCACGGTGATATGTAACCATTTTAACCAAACACGTCCGATACCCAGAGTTTCACGCCAGAAGCCACCAATTAATATGAGACCAGTAATAGAAAGTATCACAACGATCCAGGCATTCCAGGCATGAATAGAAACTAGCTTTTTGCCGTAACCTTTACGCATCATTTTTAACCACTGTTTCAAGTGTTTTCACCTCGCGTCATGGATTTAAATTAGAAATTGAAATCTTAGGTTGAAAGCAAAATCGTAATAGATCAATATTCAAAAATTCAAAAGCGGATCTCAGATGAGTGTAGGAAGGGTACGTGTAAATGTGAGCGTGCTACTGCTCAATTGGAACTGTTAACAACCTTGGGGTACTCCCTTTTATTTAAAGATACCTTATTATAAAGTTTTTGGATCACTTACTTCAAATTTGATCTTTTCCGAGCTATCACCTCTCTTGTTTGGCTTAGCAAAGGCAAAATTCGCTTCATTTCGATCACTCTCTCCAGGCAATAAGATCGATCTTATTGCAATATAATAGAAGTTGAATAAAGTACTTGCTAAAAGCATGACAGCGTGATATATTATTTATTGTCGCTTCAAACAGAAGGTAGTCGAGTAGCTTTGAAGATTGACGAAAAAGATTGTTGACAGAAACTTAGTTAACATGATATGATAAATTTCCTGTCTGGTTGACGTAAGTTGTCACGAGATAAGGTGAACAAGTTCCTTGAAAACTGAACAAATGGATAGTAACTTTTGATTCACAATGAATCGTCAGATTCAAAATGAGCTTATCGCTCTTTTCAATACCCCGATGAGTTACACAGCGTTTAACGACGCTGCGAAATTCATCTTTATTGGAGAGT
>NZ_JAURUN010000022.1:0-33369 GCF_030803945.1 Paenibacillus intestini
TTCAAAGATCAAACTTGTTCTCGCTACCGAAACCAGTTCGTTTCAGCAACTCTTATATAATATCATGTCCGAACCAACTTTGCAAGCTCTTTTTTCAAGTTTCTTTCGAAGCTTGTTTTCAGTGGCTTGCCGCACCGTGTAAACTGTGTTTTCTTGGCCGGAATAAGAATATACCACGTATCACTTCCACTTGTAAAGAATTATTTTAAAAACATCTGAACAATTTATCATTCTCACGAGAACATGCATTTCAGGTTAACTTTGTCTGGAATTATCTTATCCACCTGAATGACCATATCATTTCATACACGACTCTCTATCTCTGAGTCGGAGCAACTAAAAGGTTCTGAACTGATCCACTTTGCAGCTCACGTTTCAAACCCTTATATAGAAGAAACAAAAAAAAGCGAAGCTCGATGTGATATCGTAGCTCCGCTTTCTTCATATATAAACCAAACTTATTCTCCACCGATAAACACGTAACGGCATATAACGATAACGGCCAGCACCCACATCAACCAATGCACTTTCACTTTACGCTCAGTAACCAAGTTACTGAACACAGCCAAAATAACATAGGATACGATACCTGCAGAGATCCCGTTCGCAATCCCGCCTGTAAATGGCATCAGTACAATAGTAAGGAATGCAGGGAAAGCCTGCAGAAAATCATCCCACTCAATACTACGAACTTGGCTCATCATAAGTACACCTACAATAATCAGAGCTGGAGCCGTTGCCGCAGAAGGAACAACCAAAGCAAGTGGCGCGATAAACAAAGCAAGAATGAACAACAGACCTGTCGTTACCGAGGTTAACCCTGTACGCCCACCAGCTTCAACACCCGAAGCACTTTCAACATAAGCCGTAATCGTACTTGTACCCAGTGCCGCACCTGCGCTCACACCGACAGCATCAACGAGCATGGCTTTACCAATCGTTTTCTCACCTTTAGCTTTATCCTTCATAATCCCCATGCGTGTTGCCGTCCCAACCATCGTACCGAAGGTATCAAACAGTTCAACGAATGTGAAAATGAAGATGATTTCGAACAATCCAAGGCTAATTGCACCTTTCAGATCAAGTTGCCCGACAGCTAGGTCACTGAAGTTGGGCAGCCAGCTTGCACTGGACAGACCACTCAAATTGGTTACCCCCATTGGAATACCAATCAACGTTGTAGCTACGATACCAATCAACAAAGCACCTTTAACACGCATTACCATAAGGACCGCAATCAGTAGCAAACCAATCAAAGCGAGTAATGCATCATGATGTGTAATAAAGTTTCCAAGAGACAAGTTGAAGCTGCTACCTGGAATCGGCTGGCTCAAATCTGCATCCGGTGCAACATTCACGGTTACTGCCACCAGATTGGCGAGTTTAAAACCAATAATCGTAATAAAAAGACCGATACCTACGGTGATTGCCATTTTAATGGATTGTGGAACTGCAACAAGCAACATTTGCCGAACTCGAGTCACGGTCAGAATAATGAACACGATACCCGAAAGGAACACAGCACCGAGAGCTGCCTGCCAGCTAATTGCACCATTGGAGCTCAAAACCACAGTCATAAAGTATGCATTCAACCCCATACCCGGAGCAAGAGCAATCGGAACGTTCACGAACAACCCCATAATAATTGTCATCAATCCAGCGCCGACGGCTGTTGCAAAGAATACTGCATTGTCGGACATCCCTGCCCCATTTTGTCCTAAGAACAATGTGTTTACAAAAAGAATGTAAGCCATTGTCATAAAGGTGGTCAGACCCGCAACAATCTCCGTTCTAACATTTGTTCCGTTTTCTTTGAGTTTAAAGAAACGATCCATAATTCACTAACTCCTCCTTAGAGATGTTGAAGCCATAAGTTATATTGAAAAACGACAAATGACCCTGAGAAGTACTTTCCCCAGAGTTCAGCTTGACCAGAAGCAGGCAGACGGCCCGTTGACCAAGAACAAAAAAAATTCTAATGTGCACGGGTGATGTCCCGCCGCAGTCATGTAGAATTCATGTGCTTAGCCTGCTCCTCTTCGTAGCCAGATCATTAGGGTGATCTCGTAGAGACTCCCGGGCCAATCCCCAGGATTATACGAATTAGTATGCGCTATTTGTTTGTTTCCCATCATCATTTTAGGAGGGAGCTTCAATTTTGTCAATGATAAAAACGAATGTTTATACAACACCCTCTAAATAACGTTCGTATTATATGACAGATCGAATCAGTTCAGCGGTTCCCAATCCATTTGTAAGCGTGTTTAATAATAAAACACAACGAGAATATGTTCATATTTTCAAATGTAATCTGAATCTAAACACAATAAAGGCCACCTCCATCATACTAATAGCATGAAAGTGACCGCATTCATGTAATTTTTTGATAATAACAAATTAAGATTCACTGATCAATCAATTAAATCGTCCTTGCTTCTTACTTTAGACAAAAAACTTCCGTTGATTCAGGAATCAACAGAAGCTCTACACTGTTATAGACAATCAAGTTACTTCAGTAATTGTAATACCCCTTGAGGTTCTAAATTAGCTTGTATTAGCATAGCTTGCGCCGCTTGAGTTAGAATGTTTTTTTGACTAAACTTCATCATCTCGACTGCCATGTCTGCATCCCTGATTCGAGATTCTGAAGATGCTAAGTTTCCCAACGAATTACCAACATTTGTCAAAGTATGCTCCATTCTGTTTTGCAACGCTCCATATAAACCTCTGTAACTTGAAACTTTGTTTAAAGCGTTATCTGTTGAAGCGATAGATTGCTCAGGAATAGCCGGTGGTAAGAGTCCTACGTTGGCAAGTCCCAGCCCATCTGCATCTAACTTAAACAAAGGAATCTTAACGGATTGATTTTCATTTGCCCCGGTCTGAATAGAAACATTAGGAGGTATATAGTCTATGTCTTTGATGTCAGTTGTAGTTGTCTCTATAATTGAGTCTATTTGGTTTGTGTGTTGTTCAGTAAAAAGATAAATATCCTGCTTGAAATTAAAATTATCCAATGAAATTCCAAATTCCAAAACCTCACCGTCACTAATATCATTATTCTCCCATGTCGAAGTAATAACGCTACCATCAACGCCAAATCGCGTGCTAGGGGTTGTTAATGAGGAAGGTTTTGTATTGGCACCATCACTTAAAAAAGAAAGATTAAAATCTACTAAGCTATTTGATATTTCAAAAGCCGTTCCTGTGTTCGGTATTTGTGCTCCAGAAGCTGTGCCACCGATAGGTATGCCGCTAGAAGAAGAGAGCGTATAATGAGCACTGTGTCCGGCAGAGAAAGCAGTGCGAATATTAATTGTTCTATGATCATCTCCAGAGTTGTTTCTGACCTTAAACTCTGCCTTGAAAGAACTCCCATCTGTTGTGATGACCTTCTCAATCTCAAATCCATCCTTTTCATAAAGAACGGAAATTTTTCCTAGCTCCTTGGTCGAACTTTTTATGTTAATATTAGCCAAAGTCGTCAAGCTTCCATCAATCTCTATCGAAATTGAATCATCTGAAAATCTCCCAAAGTTAGGGAGAATACCGACCGTTTGTACATTTGGAATAAGGTTTGTTTGGAACAAAATATTTCTTTCAGTTGAGTCTCTGATATCAAGTTGTTTATACCTGTCCTTATAAGCAGTATCCGTATATAATTCTCTTGCAAATAAGTACTCCTTCGTAGAAGTTGTTTCCGTATGCACATGCTCCTTTTTCTCATAATCATTATAACCTTGTCTTCCATCTTGAGAAGCAATAGGTGTAGTTTGAGCCTGCTGATTATAAGTGTCATTAATCTCGGTTTTGGTCGTTGAACTTTTTACATTAAGAGGCTCATCATTTGTGCCTATAGGCAAGAATCCTAGATATCTTTGTCTATCTGTGGTTTTGGGTAGCGGTCCTACATTAGAGATGTCAACATTGTGACTCGATCTATCCTTTAAAACTTGAAAATCACTTCTTGCAAGCAGATTTGTTGTGTTAAAATCAGTTCTATTCGCAAGACTATTGATTTCATCGGTAAGCTTACTAATCTCTTGATCGATCTTTTTTCTATCACTTTCGGTATATGTATCATTTGAACCTTGAATAATCAGTTCTCTCTGCCTTTGAATAATCTCTGTAATTTCTTGTAGTCCACCTTCAGCAGTGTTAATTAATGAAAGACCATCTTGAACATTTCTTGAGGCCTGCTCCAGTCCTCTGATCTGTCCCCTCATCTTTTCCGAAATGGTGAGTCCAGCAGCATCATCACCAGCACGATTTATTTTTAGGCCTGAGGACAACTTTTCCATATCTTTTTCTTTTGCTTTATTGTTTATTTTCAATTTATTCAACGTATCTAATCCAACTATATTAGACGCAATTCGCATAATTTTACCTCTCTGTATGTATTGTTACTTATTATACTAGTTGTTCACATATTGGAAGTCAATTGAAACTAACGGCTCTTTTTTTCATGGTTACAATATCAAAAAAAACGGTACAGTCCTGTGTTTCAAGACTGTACCGCTTTTTCATAACATTTGAATATCCTGACCTGACCTATTCCCACTCGATTGTTGCAGGTGGTTTGGAAGTGACGTCATAAACGATGCGGTTGACGTTATCAACTTCGTTAACGATCCGTACGGAGATTTTCTCCAGTACATCCCAAGGAATACGTGCCCAGTCGGCCGTCATACCGTCGATGGATGTTACGGCACGAATACCTACAGTGTAGGAATACGTACGTGCGTCACCCATAACGCCAACACTCTTCATGTTAGGCAGGGCGGTGAAGTATTGCCAGATTTCACGGTCAAGACCGGCTTTGGCGATTTCTTCACGCAGAATGTAGTCGGAATCACGAACAATTTTCAGCTTCTCTTCCGTCACTTCACCAAGCACACGGATCGCTAGACCCGGACCAGGGAAAGGCTGACGGTGTACGATTTCGTCTGGCAAGCCACACTCCGTACCTACTTTACGAACCTCATCCTTAAACAGGGTGTTCAGTGGTTCGATCAGTTTGAAGTTCATGTCTTCTGGCAGACCGCCCACGTTGTGGTGGGATTTGATGGTTTGAGCTGTTGCTGTACCACTTTCCACGATGTCCGTGTACAGTGTACCTTGCGCCAGGAATTCGAAGTCATCGAATTGCTTGGACTCTTCATCAAATACGTAAATAAACTCGTTACCGATAATTTTACGTTTTTGCTCCGGATCATCCACGCCAGCCAGCTTGGACATGAAACGTTCTTGTGCATCGATTTTGACAACTTTCATATCGAACTTGCCAACAAATGTTTCCATTACGCTCTCTGCTTCGCCTTTACGCAACAGACCGTGGTCGATAAACATACATGTCAGCTGATCGCCGATTGCTTTGTGCAACAATGCTGCGACAACGGAAGAATCCACACCACCACTGAGTGCGCACAGCACTTTGCCGTCGCCCACTTTTTCACGAATATCTCTAATCGTGTCATCAATGAAGGTTTCCATCGTCCAGTTGCCTTCGCAACCACAGATTTCGAACAGGAAGTTGCGAATCATGTCGTTACCGCGAACGGAGTGACGTACTTCCGGGTGGAACTGCACTGCATACAATTTGCGCTCGTCGTTACTCATCGCTGCGATTGGCGCACTTTCCGTACCTGCATCCAGTTTGAAGCCCGGAGGCAATGTGACAACGTGGTCACCATGACTCATCCATACAGTATGTTCACCTTCGATACCTTGAGCGAGTGCTGCACCGGCAGCAAACTCAAGATCTGCTTTGCCGTACTCACGCTTCTCGGAACGTTCTACTTTCCCTTCAAGCTGCTGAGCCATGAGCTGCATACCATAACAGATACCAAAGATTGGCAAGCCCAGGTCATAGACACCCGGATCAACGTGTGGTGCATTTTCAGCGTATACGCTGGATGGACCACCCGAGAATACGATTCCTTTTGGCGCCATTTCAGCAATTTTCTCCGCTGGTGTGTTATACGGCAAAAGCTCGCTGTATACGCCAAGATCCCGGATTCTTCTGGCGATTAACTGGTTGTATTGGCCTCCAAAGTCAAGGACAACCACAATTTCATTTTGCTTATTCATTACCGTGCCTCCCTCAATTCAATGAAACTAATTATACGCAACGACAAAACCTACCGTCAAGGAAAGACGAAACTCCATTTTTCAGGCAAGTAACGGGAAGTTGTGACATAAAGCGACAGTCGATGCCATTCCTTAAGGCGAGTGTACAGGATGAAATTTTGTTCAATATAACATGCACATATGCTCCACCTCATGTGTACTCTTATAATTGGATAAAAGAACCGATTTCATCCGTCGGGTGCGTAGATTAAAAGCCATCGTAAAGTCATCGTTATCAGTGAAGATGGTAAGTTGGTATTAAGTTCCAGTGGCAATATAGAAAAGCAAATATGCAATCGGCAGCACAACATGAATTGGAACATGCTAACGATCACACTGAGCCTTATTATGCGCTCTAGGCAGTGCTTGAAATTCTAACGATCCTCAGAACCGCTATTTGGTATAAAACTCCCGAAATCCAGCGGAAATGTCGTCTTTTCAAGTAAATAAGGTTTCTCGTGATCGTTAGAATTTTAAACTGGCAAAAAAGGACTACATAGCGTCACTGGTGATCGTTAAGAATCGTAAATCCTAATTTTGGCCCCACGAAGTTTGGTAATTGAAATATTGTCTGCTCGTAAAAAAAATAAGGGTACGCCTCTCATGATCAAGTAGATGGAGGAGGCACGAACTTCATGGGCTGACGTTAGGAAGGTAACGTGTGTCAATCTAAACTCACTTCTCTGCATGTTATATGTAGATTGGAATTTCCACCAACGACAACAGATTCTTCACGTTTCAAAGTAGTAATCTTCCTATTCATCTCCAACCAGGTTTGTTATCATTCGCTCCATTGCATCTCGATAGAGAGTGGTGGTGTAAATTAAAAAATCTCGTTCACCCTTGGGCAAACGAGACTCGTCAGGAACTTAGCGCTGGCGTCTTGGGGGACGCCGGGCCAGGCGAAGTGCCCGGCGCAAGAAATCAAGACTGTCCGCACGCAGCGGACGGTCTGGCCCGTATAGCAGCCGCTCCCAGTCGGCTGCAAAGCGCGCGATGTCCGCGCCGTCCGTGCCTGCGGCCACGGCGGGTGACGCTGCGTATTCCCGCAGCGTCATGCCCGGCGGCCGCGGGCCGTACCGGCGCGCAAGCGCGTGCCAGACCGGAGCGGCAGCCTGCAGCAGCCGCTCGCGGTCCGGGAAGCTGCTGCGCGGCAACGCCAGCAGCAGCCCAAGCCGCAGCGCGGGGCGAAGCCGCCGCGTGCAGGCCCATGCAGCGGCGCACAGCAGCACCGCTGCCGCAAGTGCCGTCGCGGCCGGCCAAGGCGCCGCGACAAGGGCACGTGCGTGCGCGGCAAGCCAAGCGCCTGCACGCTCCAGCCCGCTGCCTGCACCCGGCAGCGGGGCTTCGTCGCCTGGCTGCGCCGAGGCGACCCCTGCGGCGCTGGCATCCAAAGCCTGCGCCGAATCAAACCCCGGCGTAGCCTCAAAAGGCACCCAGCCCACGCCGGGAAAATACACCTCCACCCAGGAATGGGCATCCCCCTGGGTGACAACCACTTGCCCCGGGTTCTGTGGGTCTGCTTGTCCTGGGGCGTAACCTTTCACCCAGCGTGCCGGTATCCCCTCGGCACGAAGTAACACCACCATGGCGGTGGAAAAATGGTTACAATACCCCGCACGGGTCACAAACAAAAAATCATCCACAAAATCCGTACCACGCGGCGGCATTCGGGTATCCAGAGAGTAACGGGCGTTCGCTTTCAGATAACTGCGCACAGCTTGCACAGCATCGTACCGTGTTGTACTTGAACCGATGATCTCGGTAGCAAGATCCCTTACCCTTTGCGGAAGTGTATCCGGAAGCTGTAGATCCTTTCGGCGAATAGAGGCAGGATCGGATGTATTATTCCCGCCAGCATGATTCAGTTCGCTCACGTTAAAGTTCTTCTTGTCATCCTTACTATCCTGCCCATCGTTCCCAGCACTCTTTCCATCTATTCCTGCACGTTGCCGAAGCTGTTCCGGTGTCACATTCGGCACCATCACATCTACCGTATAATGCTGGACAAGCTCATTCCTGTCTCTTCCTCCTGCAAGCCACAAGGTGCCCGTATCTTCATTAGAGAGCAGTCGCTTTTCATTCTTTTTATTAAGGACATCACCATCTTGAAAAGACAAACTTACCGGCAACCCTCCCGTAAAAAGTGGATTCGGACCACGCCACTCCCGTTCCATCGTGATGATCTGACGAACACGCTGCCAGTACGGATGCTCCTCCCATCCATCGGAACGTAGCAGATCCGATGAGTTGACATAACGGAAGCGCTGCTCCGTATCACTCCAGGCACTGCCATTATAGTAAGAACGAGTCTCCCCACGCCAATACGTAGAGACAGGCGTTTTTGCCACAAATACAGGTTCATTCCCTTGTACCAAGGGTGCCCCCATAGGCGCATCAACGGTGCTATATCCCGTCACACTCAGCGAAGCCGGTACACTGCCTGAAGGGATGTATCCTGCCCATCTAGCCAAACGTTCGACCGTATCCATAACAGAGAGTTGTCCGGCAGGTGACACAACGCTGAGCCGTGCAGGAAGTGTTGATATCAACACCACACAGACCGCCGTGCCCACAGATACAGCCATCCAATATAGATAAATCTTACTCCGTATTCGATGCGAGCTGTTCTTGTTACGTCGTGCCGCCTTTTTGTGAGAGCTTGGATATACACCCTGGGTTCCACCTTGGGTTTCACTTTGGGTTGTACCTTCGTGTTGTGTACCTCGAATTACACCTTGGATCATGTCTCGATTTTTACTTTCATGTGCACTTTCCTGATCCCGCGCATTCCGTTCATGACCTGTGCCTTCCGAAAGGCGCAGCAGGTGAAGCATGCCCTGAATGCACAGCAGCCAGCATACGGAACGAACCACCGAACCATAAGCATCATATCCGACAACAGTCTCCAGCAGGATCAGATAAACTAATGTTCCCGTGCCAAATAGAGATATGCTACGACGAAGCAATACCAGGTACTGTACCGAGGCGAGCAACATGCTCCAGCCGCACAACATAAATAACCCTCTGGTTTCCCTGCTCATCACACGAAAACGTCCTGTATCGATCCACTGTCCCAGATCAGCATTAAGTATCCCGGGGTAGGATAAGCCCCATTCGATCGGATGACTGCCTCCGTACATTACACACAGTGCAACGTATATCATAGGGATGCGTAGCGCAATGCTAGCCATCCAGCCTGTACGCAGCAGGCCAACGGATAGAAGGATGGCTGAATAGCCAGCCATGACAGCCGAAAATCGCTCACTGCCTGCTTGACCATCAGATGTCACAGGATATATCCATTCCATGCACAATACGAGCAATCCCGCTGTGATAAGCCATAGATATAACACAGGAGTTGTTAGATACATAGACGAAAATAACGGCGAATTTAATTCCGATCGCTGTGTCTGCACTGACTGTCCAGACAGAACTGCAGATTCGGGCTGCTGTTTCATTTTACGCTCCCACATCAACAATCCCTGCCTTTCCGCCATGCCAAGACCCAACGGTTCCAATAGACTCCTGATAGACAATCTTTACCCCTTTGGATACAAGGCGTTCAGTCCACACTTGCGAACGATTTGCCTGTACTACTGACGGACTCAGCACAGCTGATGCACCAGATTGTTCCTTCCCGTCACCCGCCGTGCCCCTCATCTGTCTGTTCATGGTTAGATGGACTCTCGCCTGGAAGCCAAGTGCCGACGCATATTCAAGCCATGCAACCAAACGTTCATCCAGCTGTCCGGTAAAGACCAGAATACTTGACCCGTATGAAAGATGCTCCAGTCTGTCAACGCCAAGTTGCTCTCCAATCGATCCCTGTTCCTGATGTAAACGTGCATAAGCAAGCCGTCTTAACGCATGATCCAAACTGTTGGCTTGTTGCCCATGAACACTCCGGCTTCCACCAGCATCATTAAGACTACGGTTTGTTTGTGCTTCATGCCTTGCGTCCTCTTCTAACGGCATGTCCTGTTTACTTGCGAGTTCATCTCCACTTAACCAAAGCTCACAAGGCGTTTGTGCATCTGTTGCCTCACGTACCCAACTCGCCGCACCAAGCACTGCTCGTTCGAACACTTCGTGACTTTCCTGACTACGTTCTCCCGCCCCAACCCCCTCATATCCTGAGTACTCTTCGTATACCATGATTGCGAGTGAGGTACTTTGCGGCATATCAGGAATCAGCGTATGCAACTTTCCGCTTCTCGCTAAGCTCTTCCAATGAATTCGGTTAAAGGAATCCCCCTGTTGATATTCACGAATTTCTGTTCCGGGTATACCTTGCAATGGATGTTGCACTCCCACGCCTTCACCATGATCCGTCCAGACTTCCGGCCAGATTGATGTTGCAGCATTCCCGGTCCCGGGCACCACAACAACAGGCTCTTCACCCTTAATTGTGGCGTAGGCTCTGCTCCACCCAAAAATATCCCCCCAGTATACTCGCCCTTCCTGCCAAACATGTACTCCTCGGGTAAGACCTGTTATCTCATACTGATAAGACCATCGTCTTTTCAAGCCTGGAAAAAGTAATTTACGATGTATACCCCCAGGAGTGTTATCACATACCACGAGCCATAATAATGGAAGCGGACACCTCATCTGTAACTCAACCCGAACGCGGATGCTTTCTCCTGCTGTGATCTGCCCTTGTCGTAAGTGTCTGTTGATAACAATCTGACGGGGACCAAGCACACGTAGGAGTATTCCATATACCACAACAAGCACGGATACCGTTGCCAAGAACAACGCTGATTTTCCACCATGCCAAAAATAGAGACCACCCAGAAGAACAGCCATTAACATTTGAGCCATACTTCCGCGAAACCCTCTCATGCGCGTCGTCCCCTTCCCTGCCCACTCATCTGCACGGGTACAGGCACAGACGACAATACTTCACGGATGACTTGCTCTTGCACTGCGCTTCCGTCCGCTCTGTTCATTGATTTCAACTGAATTCGGTGGGCGAGAACCGGTACAGCGAGGGATTGCACATCATCTGGCACAACGTAACTGCGACCTTGTAAGTAGGCATATGCCTGTACAGCTGTCATCCAGGCCAGCGTTCCACGGGGACTGATGCCCAGTCTTACGGCGTCATGACTTCTCGTAGCCACAGCGACAGCGACAAGATATTGCTTGATCACGGCATCCACATGTACCTGCCTCACTTCACGTTGCATGGCCACCACTTCTTCAGCCAGCATAATCGGACGCATGTTCTCTAACATATCCTTGCTACGCTCACGAGAAAGCAGTTCTACCTCCTGCTCCGGCTCAGGATATCCCAGTGTAATCCGCATCATGAAGCGATCCAACTGCGCTTCCGGCAAACGATAGGTGCCTTCAAACTGCAACGGGTTCTGTGTTGCAAGCAGCAGAAACGGCTTCGGCAATACGTGAGTTGTGCCGTCTACGGTCACACTGCGTTCCTCCATGGCTTCCAATAACGAAGACTGTGTACGGGGAGATGCCCGATTAATCTCATCCGCAAGCACGATATTGTTCATCAGCGGCCCCGGTCTGAAGCTGAACTCTCCTGTAGGGGCGTGATATATAGATACACCCGTCACATCGGCTGGCATGACATCGGATGTACATTGAATACGCCCCATCGCACAGCTTAATGATGAAGCCACAGTGCGAATCAGCATCGTTTTTCCTGTACCCGGTACATCCTCCAACAGAACATGGCCTTCACTAAGCATTGCAGCAATGATATATTGAATTTCCTGTTTCTTGCCAATGATTACATCAGCAATTCGATTGCTGAGCCTTTTTAACAGTTCGGTAGCATGATCATGCTCTATTCGGACTCTGGTCACGTGAACCACACTCTCCTTCCTTGCCTATGAATCGTGATTATCATAATCTATGATTCATTGTTGCCCGGAAGTAGAGAGAATAGTCAGATGAACTGCTGTTTCTTTCAAATTATGCTATAAAAATGTCCATGCTCCATAGACGTCCAAGGTGGCTCCACGGTGATTACCCACTCACTGTCCTTGGATTGGACTGTATACTGCTTTGCTCCAAGCTGCTCTATCAAATCACCTGCTGATACCCAGATCGTGCCTTCACGGCTCTCCATCACAGCTTGAACCGTCAGGCCATCCTGATTATGCAATCGTTTGGACGTCAATGTACCCATCGCCGGATTAATTTGGACTATGCGATCCTTCCACCATGTGGTTGCAGTACCTGAGGTTTGATCCCAGCTTATACTGCCTCCCAGCTTCTTCATATAACTTCGCAAGGGAACCATTATCGTCTGGTCTTTGAAGCGATATTCGTCCGGCTTGAGTTCGACGGTCATATATCCCAATTCAATTTTGAGCGGTTTGGCTACGATCCATTGCGCAGCGTTTGTGTTTACATGTTTGGTAATCCAGCTAGCAGATGGAGACTGGCGAACCTTATATTTCACCGCAGGTTTGACCTGGAATTGAACAGGTTTGTCTGAAGCCTGCATCACTTCAAAACGGTACCCCTGCTGTTTGTAGTATTGAATGATATCCGGCAGTGCCTTTACTGTCTCGGCATGCGCACCTCCATCATGCATCAGCACAACAGCAGAAGACATTCCTGCTGGCACATCTGTTGCACGAGCGACAATGTCGCTAGCGGGCACATTTCTCCGCTTGGAATCACCGCTGTCTACGTTCCAGTCCATGACAGCGTATCCTCCCTTTTTCAACAGATCAAAATACGTATGGTCAAAATGTCCGTATGTTCCACCAGGCGCTCTGACAAGTGCAGGGCGAAAGCCTACAATGTTGTTAATGATATCTTCCGTGCGCTTAATCTGCTGCCAGAACGTTTCAAAGTTCCGGTACAACTCGTTATATTCATGGTTATATGTATGATTGCCGATGGCATGTCCTTCACTTACGATTCGTTTGATCATTCCCGGCATACGTTCTGCATGCTCTCCCAGCACATAAAAAGTAGCAGGAACATCCTCATCGCGTAAAATATTCAATACCTCAGACGTATGTTTGCCCGGGCCATCGTCAAAGCTCAAATAGACAACCTTGTCTGATGTTTTACTTTTCCCCGCTGCTGCGGCAGACGGCACGCTTGCTCCGAACATATCTGTCAGCAGTAATGCAGCGAGAGTAAACCATATGGATAAACACTTCCACATACGTACCTTCCCACAGGAACGAGTTGAAGTTTGCTGCTCCATAAGTTGTCCATTTCGTTGCATCATTTCGTGAGATTCCTGCGCCATTTGTAATTCACCCTCCAGCACTCTATTGAATTTGCTGATAGACTTCAGCAGATTTGTTAGAATTATATGGAGGCAGATCGCAAAAAAGACATCATTTTATCTATTATTTTGCAACAAATAACCTTGGCTTCGATATGGGATTATTGATTCTTAATCAGCAATTCGGTAGCATTAGGAAATAACGAACATGAAACGGGCAACCATCTACTTCTAAAGCCTGATTCATATGACACCATCAGGAGTGTGAATCTATTGGAATTACTTGAGAAGGTCCAGCAGCTATTTGGGTCTTACGGATACAGTGTATTGTTCTTCGGCCTGCTACTGGAGTTTATTGCACTTCCCTTCCCAGGCGAAACGACGATGGCATATGCGGGTTATTTGTCCTACAGAGGTCAGCTTGATTTCGGTACACTTGTCGTCTTAGCGTTTCTCGGGACAACGATTGGCATGACTATTACGTATTTCATCGGAGCCAAAGCCGGTCTACCTTTTATTGTGAAGTATGGAAGATGGTTTTTACTTAAACCGGACAAGCTGGACAAAACGCAAAAATGGTTTGCTAAGTATGGATACGGTCTGATTTTTATTGGATATTTCATTCCCGGTGTTCGTCATTTCACAGGGTATTTCTCTGGTATTGCTGCAATTCCGTTTCGCAAATTCGCCCTATATGCTTACTCTGGAGCCTTGTTCTGGGTTGTGTTATTCCTTGGGATCGGTAAGGTGTTCGGTCCTAGCTGGAGCGCTGTATTCACACTCGCCCATCAATATACAGCATACATTCTTGCCCTAGTTGCATTGCTTGTGATTGCTGGCATCGTCTATCGTTACCGCAACGCCTTGTTCGCTCGTTCCCGTCGCAAGCATTCCCCCGCTCGTCAGCGTCAAAAACAAAATGCGGACTAATGATGAGTCCATCTCCCCTTTATAAATATAGAAGCCGTGAACATACGGCTTCTTTTTGTTTGCTTTTATTGGGATATGAAGACCAAATATCCTTTCATTCATATTTTTTTCATAAACTAAAACACTCCCGGTCATACTACTTGCAAATAAAGGATGTTTGAGGGGGAGAAATGGATGGCTACAGATACTCAAATTGCACACGAAACGCATGCCATTCATCCGGATCTGGCTGATAATATTGCTTATTGCAAAAAGATGATGGGAAATAGCAATGACTTGATGATTCGTCCATTACAAAGCATGCACAAATGGCCTTCGATGCTGTTATACATTGATGGGCTTGTCGATACACAGGTGATCAATCAGGCTGTCCTGCAACCCTTGATGCAAGTGCGTAACTTGCCTGATTTCTCAGCGGACGATGAACACCTGAGCTATCTTCAGAACGATGTTCTTACCGCTAGCGAAGTGCTGTTCATTGATGATATGGATGATGTGTTGAAAGCGATGCTGGCCGGTGAAGTCATTCTGCTACTGGACGGCTCTACTCGGGGACTCAAAATTGGCGCTGCTGGTTGGGAAGACCGTCCTGTAGGTGAACCCGTTTCTCAAACCGTTGTACGTGGTCCAATGGAAGGTTTTACGGAAAATTTGCGTACGAATACCGCACTGATTCGCAAGCGTATTCGTGACCCGCAGCTTTGGATCGAGGAGCGTGAGATTGGACGTGTCACCAAAACTCGTGTATCAATAGTATTTCTCGAACATACGGTCAACGAAGATGTTGTTGATGAGCTCCGCAGACGGCTGGATGAAATTGATATCGACAGTATTCTGGAGAGCGGGTACATCGAAGAACTGATTCAGGACAAAACCACGACAATCTTTCCGACAGTTTACAATAGCGAACGTCCAGATACGGTTTCTGCAGCACTGCTCGAAGGACGTGTTGCAATCATTATAGACGGTACACCCTTTGTACTGCTTGTGCCTGCATTATTCATGCACTTTTTTCAATCTCCTGAAGATTATTATCAGCGTGCTGACATCAGCTCTCTTGTTCGCTTGTTGCGATATTTGTCGTTTCTGATTGCCATGCTAGCTCCATCCTTTTATATCGCTATTTCGACATTTCATCAGGAGATGTTACCAACTACCTTGTTGATCAGTCTGGCTGCACAACGGGAAGGTGTCCCCTTTCCAGCTTTTATTGAAGCCGTTCTGATGGAACTGACCTACGAAATTTTGCGAGAAGCGGGCATTCGAATTCCGAGAACGGTCGGACAGGCCGTATCCATCGTAGGCACACTTGTTATCGGGCAGGCCGCGGTAGAGGCAGGCGTTGTGTCTGCAGCGATGGTTATTATTGTTTCTATCACTGCCATTTCCAGCTATGTCATTCCGGAGAACGGATTATCTATTTCGGTTCGTATTTTGCGTTTTATTCTGATGATAGCGGCGGCGGCGTTTGGTTTCTATGGCATTCTGATTGCACTGCTCATTACGCTAACTCATCTTTGCAGCTTGCGCTCTTTTGGGATCTCGTACATGTCTCCTTTTGCACCCTTCATTCAGAATGATCTGAAAGATACGCTGTTCCGTGTTCCCTGGTCGCATATGAGAACTCGCCCATTATCAAACGGTACTTCAAACGTAACAAGACAGAAAAACAAAAAAACAAAGCGTTAGTTGAAGGCAGGAGAAGAAGTTATGATGAAATGTTTACGTGTCATGCTATCCATCATCGTTATACTGCCGTTGCTGAGCGGATGCTGGGATCGCCAGGAGCTGAATCAGCTCGGGATTATGCTGGGTCTGGGTGTAGATCGAGACGGTGACCAGATCAGGGTTAGTGCACAGGTTGTCGTGCCTCGTGAAGTCGCCAAAGGTCAAGGCGGCAATGGAACACCCGTTACCCAATATCAAGCCAGCGCTCGCACACTGCTCGAGGCTATTCAGAAGCTTACCCAGACAAGCCCTCGTGCCATTTTTATGGCTCATATCCGGGTATTGGTTTTCGGAGAAGAATTCGCACGAAAAAACGGCATATATGACGTCATTGAAGCCCTCATCAGAGAACCAGACGTAAGACCCGATTACTATGTAATGGTGGCGCGAAAAAACACGGCCTCTAACATTTTGAACGTACTCACACCACTAGAAAATCTCCCGTCAGAAAAACTGTTCAATGCACTCGATATTTCTGCTAAAAGCTGGGCTCCAACGACAACCGTGACCAGTGACAAGCTGATGCAGTATATTCTCACACCCAGCATGTCCCCTGTTATTACTGGTATTGAGCTTGTTGGAGATCAAGAGAAAAGCGGTGAGACCAAAAATGTCCAGAGTATCGAACCTCCGGCTACTCTTCAATTCGCTGGTCTCAGCGTGTTTCAAAAAGACAAATTGATCGGTTGGCTGAATCAGGATGACTCCAAAGGCTACAACTATATTCGTGACAACGTGAAAACAACAATTGGCCCCACCCAATGTCCAAAAGGGGGTTATGTCACGCTAAAAACGTTGCGTACCTCCACGGATCACAAAGTCAAAATGGTGCGGGGCGAACCTCAAATCAGTCTGAAAGTGAACACGGTCTCTGTCATTGGTTCCGTAGATTGTGAGATGGAGATCGGTTCAATGGAGGCCATCAAGCAATTGGAGCAACTGGCACAGGATCGGATCGTTGAACTGATGAAAGGTACGGTGAGTCTCGTTCGCAGTAAATATAAAGTGGACATCTTCGGTTTTGGACAAGACATCTATCATAAATATCCGAAAATCTACAAAAGAGAAGAAAAGAACTGGGATAAGTACTTTCAAAATTTAGATGTCACATATGAAGCAAACGTACAGATCCGTCGTATAGGGACGTTGGATAATTCATTTAATAAAAAAGCCAAGGAGTGAGCACGCTTGCTGCTAACGATTGCAGTTGTCATTGTCGGGTGCCTGATGGGGGTGATTGATCTACCTAATTTATGGAAAAAGAAGGAATGGAAAGAAATCACCGTCTATTCCTGTTTACTGCTGACAAGCATCTTTTTTGGTGTTGTCGCGGTGAATCTATGGGAGTTTCCAAGCCCGCTATACATTATCATCTGGATTTACAAACCCGTGAATCAATTACTGGCCTATATTACAGGGAGTTAGCCAAAAGGGAGTTGACAACATGCTGGAACAAGGTCGCCTTGGCATTAGACAATTATGTATCTTGACCATTTTGATCATTGCCGGTGACATGATGATGATCTACCCCTCGGTTATCGCAACCTTTTCGGGGCAAAATGCTTGGCTTTATGCTTTTATCGGTGTTCCTCTTGGCATGGGGTTGATGTATCTTTTCGTCAAACTTGCAGACACGTATCCCAATGAAAATTTGATAGGCGTATTTCGCAAAATTCTTGGATTTTGGCCAGGTACGGTGTTAGCCCTGTTCTACCTGATGTATTTTATTTTTAGCTCTGCAGCACAATCACGGGTCGTTGGTGATTTCATGACCAGTCAGATTTTTTTGTATACGCCAATTCGGGTTGTGCTTCTTATTTTTGTAATCCCCATCGGTTGGGCTCTATATAACGGACTAGAGAATATTGGTCGAAGCAGTGAAATACTCGTACCTATTATTACTACTTTCATGTTTATTTTAGTGGTCTTTTTGTTGCCCGAGGTACAATTAAACCAACTTGTACCCTTTACGGACACCACCTTCAGCCAGTTTACGCATGGGATTGTGATCGGTTTTATCTATCCGGTTGGTGAAGCCCTTCCCATTCTGATGATCCTCCCCTATGCAAATCAAGAAGCCCATCGTACTCGTGATCTTATGATATCTGCCGGATTTGGCAATCTGCTCATGGCTATTCTGGTGACGATCTCCATGCTGGTTATGGGACTTTTTCTTACACAGCACACGATCTTTGGTTCATTTGTATTATCCCAAAAAATCAATATAGCCAACTTCTTTCAACGAATTGAAGTGCTCATGGCCTCGTCCTGGCTGATATCCACCTATTTTAAATCCACCGTTTATCTGTATGCCTTTGTTCTTGGTATCGCTGAACTTTTTCGCCTTAAGAGCTACCATTTTCTCATTCTGCCATGCGTACTGATTGTATATGCGCTATCTAACCTTGTGACACCCAATATCGTTTTTTTTAACACAACGGTCATTCCCTATTGGCTGGAGTGGGATTTAACAGTGAGTCTGATCTTACCTGTCCTGCTGTTAATCATTCATCAAATCAAGTCCAAATTATCATTTAATAAAGGCAGAACTTAAAGATAATCGAAGGAGGGTACAGATCATGCTCATCAAAGAGAGACTTACCGTGCGGCAATTTGCAGTCCTTGCCTTTATGGGCATGATTGGAGATATGATGCTAATCTACCCAACATTACTTACTTACTCTGGAAGACAGAATGCTTGGATCTGCTCGATCGTCTCCCAAGGTATCGGCATGTTGATCTTATGGCTTTCCTATAAGCTGCATGAAGCTTACCCCGGACTTACACTCATCGAGATCTGTTCCAAAGCACTTGGTAAATGGATAGGTGCAATTTTGGCTGCCGCATATCTGTTTTATTTTCTGATGGGTTCAGCTATATGTATCCGTGAAGTTGGAGATTTTATGACAACTCAGGTTTATCTCCATACTCCCATTCGGGCTATCATTCTTCTTTTTGTTATAGCCCTAGGTTGGTCCGTACTGAAAGGATTGGGCACGTTCGGTAAAATGGCAGAGATTCTGGCCCCCTTCGTTATGATCAGCTTGATTATCCTAATGCTTTGTTTGTTGCCCAAAATGGAAGTATCGAACATCCAGCCGTTCTTTGATACTCCCCTGTTTTCATTTATAAGCGGGAGTGTTCGAGGGGCTACAGCTTCATATGGAGAACTCATTATCATCACCATGATTTACCCCTATATTACTCACGGCGTGCATAAGCGGCGAGAGCTGTTATTAGCCGCATTACTTGCAGGAATCATGTTAACCCTCATTCTCCTTACCTCTCTACTTGTGCTTGGAGCTGAACTGACAGAGCATAATATTTATGTATCGTATATTCTTGCACAAAAGATTAACATTGGCGGCTTCGTTCAACGAATTGAAGCCATCTCTTCGACAGCTTGGCTCGTGTCTACCTACTTTAAAACTTCGCTATACACGTTTGGATTCATTCTTGGACTTGCACAACTGTGTCGTCTCAAATCTTACCAGCCGTTAATTCTGCCAACGATGCTCTTGTTATTCGGTATGGCTATTGTGATTTCGCCGGATGTCCTCTTCTACACCCTCGGCATCATGTACGCCTGGTTCGATTGGGATTTTACGGTCAGTATTGTCATTCCAGCTTTCCTACTACTGATTCACCTTATAAAAAGTCGATTTAAACAACGTAATAATGCAAGTACTCTTTCGCAGAAATAAACAGACTACATCTCAATGGGAGTCGTGTCCATAGATGTAGCCTGTTTATTATTTTTGACCATGCCCGCTTCGTGCATGGCTCGTTTTATTTTCACAAGATCGGAACCGATGGATTACAGCCCTTTTACCGTCTCCAATGCCTCTTCGATATGTCCCTTCACGCGCACCTTTGTCCATTGTTTAATCAGCTTGCCCTCTTCATCCAGCAGGAAGGTGGAACGCACAATGCCCATGTACTCCTTGCCGTACATCTTCTTCAGTTGCCATACGCCGAACTGCTCTGCAACCGTGTGCTCCTCATCCGATAACAAGATAAAAGGCAGTCCGTATTTGGCAATAAACTTGTCATGTTGCTTCATCGGATCAGTGCTGATCCCCAGGATGACTGTATTCAGCCCTTGAAAATCCTCATGTCGATCCCGAAAGTCACAGGCTTGTTGCGTACAAGACGAGGTCATATCTTTCGGATAGAAGTAAATCAGAACTCGCTTGCCACGAAAATCAGACAGCTTCACAGACTCACCTGTGCTTGATGGCAGTTCAAAATCCGGAACTTGTACACCTTCTGTTAAAGTCATTTTCATGTCCTCCTTGGAATTCAAGTTATATGATCCTTCAGATTTGCGTGAAGTAATCCTGTAAGCAGGGTCAAGACCCCGCTCCCCGATACCGCTTCACACCGAAGTTCCACAGGGTAAGGCCAATCGTTGCAAAGACCAGCCCCATGACCGGAGTGAGCAAAGCCATCCGATGCATCTCTGCTCGCTCTAGGAACAGCGCTGCCGGATAGATGCCAACAAAGGCAAACGGGATAATCCAGGTGAGCAGTACTTGAATGGCTCTGTTATAGATTGTTACCGGATAACGTCCATATCCTTGAATATTGTACATCAGCGGCAAAATACCTGTCGGCGCATCCGAGTAAAAGGATAGTGACGTCAATGTAGTATAGATACCCGCGTAGATTAGCACTGAACTTAGTGCCAATATAATCAATGCAGGGATGTGCCACCATTCCAGCACGAGCCCCATCTCTGCACCACTGAAGATCATAATGATTAACCCGATGAACGAACCTACGAGAGAGGGCGGGTCTACATTTTCCAGCAGAATCTGAAACAGGTTGTGTGCCGGTCTTGTCAGAATGCGATCCATCTCACCTTTGACAATGTAACGCTCGCTGAACCCCCACAGGTTGATAAAACAGCTAAAGATGCCGTATGGCACCATAAAGTACCCGTAAACAAATAATACTTCCGCCTCACTCCAACCGCCAAGGTTGTCGGTATGCCGGAAAACGACAAAGATAAAGATCAGATTGGTCGCCTGAAACAGCAGATCCGAGATAATCTCTACCCAGAAGTCGGCGCGGTACGTCAGACGTGTCTTCATGTAATTTTTCAGATATTCCCAGATTAGACCCATATAGTACATTCGCTTATCCCCCTTGCACGAACAGACGCTTGCGAGCCTGCCGCCAGATCAGCACCATGGGTATGAGAAGCAGGACAAACCAGAGCACCTGAATCCCGAGTACATTCCAGATGCCTGTGCCTTCCACTCTGCCAGTGAAAACCGAGCCGGGCAGATACGTGATCGCCTGAAACGGCAGCACCTTCATGATCGTGGACAACCAGTCCGGGTACAAACTGATTGGAATGATCAGGCCTGAAAAAAGATCGACTACCACACGTTTCATACGCATCATACCTTCGTTATTTTCCACAAAAAACGCCGCCAGTCCCGTAATGACATTAATCTGGGAATTAATGATGAAACTGAAAAACAGCATAACGAGAAAACCGATCCATGCCGAAGGCGCTGTTGGAAGCTCCACCGGGAACAGCAGGATGGCAATAATCATGCCCGGAATCATGAGCAACAAGAAGCGGAAAATACCTTCGCCAAGCCCCTGCATCATTTTGACCATCACATAGTTAATTGGCCTTATAAACTGAATCGCAATGGAGCCATCCCGAATGTCGGCGGCAATCTCCCGGTCCAGATTGTTAAAGTAAAACGCACGCGCCATCCAAGAGACAGCAACATACGTTGTCATCTGTGCTGCCGTAAAACCGCCAATCTCTCCGCTGCTTCCATAAATAGCTTGCCACGTAAAGTAATACACGCCAATATTCAGCGTATATATCAAAATGCCGGAATAATAATTCACTCGATACGCGAGCATCGTCAGAAAACGAATACGCATGAAATCGATAAATGCACTGTTCATCTTAGGTAGCACCTACCGCTTCTTTATCTGCCGACACAATCTCCGGGCGCTCAGCCGAACCGGACTGGTAGATACTACGTACAATCTCATCCGTGTTGGTCTCAATGATCTGAATATCCGTAATATCTGCCTGACCGACCACACGTGCCAGAACATCCGAAACGTTCAGTTCCAGCGGAATCCACACGGAGGCCGACAATTCGTTCTCCACGGTCCACCGCACAGGCATCGCCGCTGTCCATTCCTGCATCTGATTCATCGTATGACCTGTACCGAATTTGAACCGAACCTCACGCTCTGTGCCCCACTGGGACTTGAGATGATCCAGACCTCCATCATAGATGATACTTCCCGCATCTAACATGATGACTCGCGAACATAAGGCTTCGATATCCTGCAAGTCATGTGTCGTAAGCAGGATGGTTGTACCATGTTGCTCATTCATGTCTTTCAGGAACTCGCGGATTTCCGACTTTACCACGATATCCAGACCAATGGTCGGCTCATCCAGAAACACAATGCCTGGATTGTGCAGCAAGGCCGCCACCAGTTCACAGCGCATCCGCTGACCGAGACTAAGTTTGCGCACCGGGCGACTCAGCAACTCCTGTAATTGCAAACGCTCAACGAGCTCGTCCAGCCGTTTACGGAAGTCCTGCTCCCCAACACGATATACTTTGCGTAGGAGATGAAAAGATTCAATGACACCGATATCCCACCATAACTGGCTACGTTGTCCAAACACTACACCAATATTTTTGACAAACTTCTCCCGTTCCTGATACGGAACATACCCACCTACCGATAAATGCCCGGATGTAGGCACCAAAATGCCGGTCAACATCTTGATCGTTGTTGATTTGCCGGCACCGTTCTCTCCAATATATCCGCAGATTTCACCTTGCGGTATCTGAAATGAAATATCATTCACAGCCAATACTTCCTGGTATTGACGTTTGAACAGATCCTGAAACGCGCCCTTCAGCCCACCGCGGCTTTTCTGGACATTAAACGACTTTCGCAAATCTTTTACATCAATCGCCAGCATGTTTATACCTCACTTGGATTTTGTTGAAATTGCTTGTAGCCCAAAAAGAAATTATAATAGTAACAGTCAAAATTCAGCAAGCTTTAAAAAAAGTTCGAAGTGGCCTCCTCTGCCTTGAGGTCTGGAGGGAAGGCGAACGGAAAGCTTCGACTTATACGCAAACTCAACGCAACTTTACATGTACTGAAATCGTTTATTTTTTATCTCAAATACAAAGGAGCGCTAGCATGACCAGAAAGACGAAGAGAACCCTATGGATCTCTCTTGCCGCCTTCGTGTTAATTGTTGGAGGGGCAGTGGCCTACTATTTCGGTTCTATTCTTAATCAGTTGGATGGATTGCAGAAAAAAGGCGAGGATTCGCCATTTGCCAATATTGAAAATGTAGAGAAAGTGAAGACACCCGACCCTCCGAAATGGGAAGGTACCGAGACCGTGAACATATTGGTTATGGGTGTTGATGCCCGCGGTCTGAAAAAGGGTGAAGTGCCACGTTCCGACAGCATGATGGTGGTATCACTTGACCCGCTGACCAAAAAAATCAATCTCTTCTCCATTCTGCGGGACACTTACATCAATATCGACGGATATGGTAAAGATCGCATTAACACAGCGATTACCCACGGTCCGAACGTAGCCATGGAAGCCGCAAGTGACTTGCTCGGTATCCCTGTTCAATATTATGTGTATACCGATTTCCAGGGATTCATCAAACTTGTCGATGCGGTTGGCGGTGTAGACTTTGATGTCGAGAAGGACATGCATTATGTGAGTAAAGCCGACAACAATGAGTACGATATTGATCTGAAAAAAGGCTACCAGCATCTCGACGGTAAAACAGCCTTGATGTATGTTCGTTTCCGTCATGATGCGATGTCCGACTTCGCACGTTCGGAACGTCAGCGGGAGCTGCTCAAAGCCGTGACGGCCAAAATGCAGTCCACAACAACGATTGCCAAACTACCTTCCATTCTGGAACAAGTTAGCCCGTATGTAGATACCAACCTGACGCTTTCCGACATGTGGAAGCTGGGCGGGCTTGGTTACCAGAGCAGTATGAATGGCAGTGAGCAGGTTCCACCAATGAACCTGTTGAAAGAAGAACGCACTCCTGGGGGAGCACAAGTCTTGTCGGTAACCAGTGAAGAAAAATTAAAACAGCATGTTCAAGACATCATTCACCCACCAGTCAAGACGGAAGACGAAAAAGCCAAAGAAGACAAGACCGCCAGCGGTAATGAAAAGAACACACAGCAACCGGCAGAGTAAATGAGCCAATAATACAGCTCTGAGCTAACTTGGTATATACTATAACGATGATCTCATTCATTCTCAGAAGGGCAGCCTATATGCTGCCCTTTCGCTATGCCTGTTCGCCAAAGTATGCGAAAATAATCATATCATGCTATTGTTTTGCTGGTTTAAACTAATGGAATTACGAAAGGAAGTTATCTCATGAATACACGTACGAACTCGAAGTTGTTATATACAGAAGCGTTGGAACATATTGTAGGCGGGGTAAACAGCCCTTCACGCTCATTCAAAGCGGTGGGCGGCGGGGCACCCGTTTTTATGAAAAAAGCGCAAGGCGCTCACTTCTGGGATGTCGACGACAACAAGTACATCGACTATCTCGCGGCATACGGACCGATTGTGACTGGACATGCCCACCCTCATATTACCAAAGCCATAACGGAAGCGGCTGCAAATGGTGTCCTGTACGGTACACCAACGGAGCTTGAGATCAAGCTTGCCAAAATGCTGAAAGAAGCGATCCCGTCCATGGACAAGGTACGCTTTGTGAACTCCGGTACAGAGGCCGTGATGACGACGATTCGCGTAGCTCGGGCATATACGAAACGGAATAAAATCGTAAAATTTGCCGGATGTTATCATGGTCACTCCGATCTCGTACTGGTCGCTGCAGGCTCAGGCCCATCTACGCTTGGCATTCCCGACAGTGCAGGTATTCCGACCAGTATTGCTCATGAAGTCATTACCGTTCCATACAACGACCTGGATGGTCTGAAGGAAGCGCTCGAACGTTGGGGTGACGATGTAGCCGCGGTTATGGTAGAGCCGATCGTTGGTAACTTCGGTATGGTTATGCCAGAGCCAGGTTTCCTGGAAGGTCTCTGTGCAATGACACGCGCGAACGGTTCACTTGTTATTTATGACGAGGTTATTACCGCTTTCCGTTTCCACTACGGTTCCACTCAGACGTATGCCGGATTGGACAATCATGCGGAGATTGAACCTGACCTTACTGCACTTGGAAAAATCATTGGCGGCGGCTTGCCGATCGGTGCCTACGGCGGACGTAAACATGTCATGGAGCAGGTTGCTCCACTCGGCCCGGCGTATCAGGCCGGAACGATGGCTGGCAATCCGGCATCAATCTCGGCGGGTATCGCTTGTCTTGAAGTACTGCAAGGTGCTGGCGTATATGAAGAAATGGAACGTCTCGCCATCGATCTGACCACTGGCTTGCAAGCTTCCGCGGACCGTCATGGCATTGATCTGACGATCAACCGCATTCGTGGCGCGTTCTCCACGCATTTCTGCAATCATCCGGTGACGAATTATGATCAAGCACAAGACACGGACGGCGAACGCTTCGCGTCCTTCTTCCGCCACATGTTAAACCGTGGCATCAATCTGGCTCCTTCGAAGTATGAAGCTTGGTTCCTGACCACCGCTCATACGGACGAAGACATTGCTGTCACGCTCGAAGCGGCTGAAGCTTCTTTTAAAGCAATGGCACAGGAGTAAGAGTTGGAGCCGGCGGCAACATAATTTTAAATTCAAGATAGACCAGCCTATTAAAGACTGGTCTATCTTCACGTTGTCGATCTGATCTGCAGCTTCAATATCTCCTCCCGGATGATCTGCATCCCCTCTGCAATACGCTGTTTCGGAACATTAGAGATGTTCAGTCGCAACATCTGATCTGTAAATGCGCGGTACGTCCCTTCGGGATAATATCGCTCTGTTGTATCAGCAATAATTCCGCGGTTCTGTAAACGGGACAGCAAGGTACGGACAGGTATATTCCCTGGCAAAGGGAGGGCGGTATGTTCTCCGCCAGTTCGTGGCGCAATACGAAATGGTTCGAAATCGGAATAAGCCTCCAGCTGTTCTTGCACAACTTCCATCCGCGCGGCATAGCGGCTACGAATGATTTTGCGATGGTGGGCAAACATTCCGCTATGAATGTACACCTCAAGCGCAGCTTGAGATAACAGTGAGGTGTCGATATCCAGCATTCTTTTCATTGAACCGAAAGAGGCGATCAAGGCCACAGGCGTTACGGCTACACCCATACGAAGTCCAGGGAACAGAATCTTGGAATAACTTTTCAGATAAATAACGCGGTCATGTGTATCATAAGCCCATAAAGGATCTTGTCTCGCGTTGTCCTCCAAATCGGCCAGATAGTCGTCTTCGACCAGATAAACATCATATCGCTGTGCTAACCGAAGAAGTCTCTTCTTTTCCGCCGCCTTCATGGAAGTCCCGATCGGATTGTGGAACCGTGGGATCACATAGAAAAACTTGATATCCCCCTCCGCAAACTGGCGTTCGAGCGAATCCCAGTCCAGTCCTTCGTCAAACGTTCTTCGTACACCAGCAATCGGCACGTTCAAGCTCTTCAACAAGGTAGGCATGTTGTGATATGTAGGCAGTTCCACCATGACTTTGGTTCTTCCACCGGGAAAGGGCATCAAGGCCAGCGCCGCAAGCGCCTGCTGCACACCCGATGTGATGAAAAACTGTTCCGCTCGCGCAAATACCTGATAATCGGCAAACTGTTTCTGTAATAGCTCAATCAGCGAGGGCAATCCTTGCTGCGTGCCATATAAAAAAAGCTCATCTTGCTTCTGTTTCATCGCCACTTCCACGCAATGCCGAAAATCCGCATAAGGAAATACCCTTGGATCAGGAGCCGCGGACGCAAAATCCAGCGGCTCCTGCCAATCCATATCCTGTACACCTAGACCATTTTGAACGGCATAATAACCGGATTGGGGTACGGCATACACCAAATGTCGCTGTTCCAACCATTCATACGCACGAATCGCTGTGCTTACACTGCATTGATATTGCTTCGCAACACGGCGAACCGCTGGCAACCTTATTCCTTTGTCATCCCACTGGCGGCTTCCCTGCTGAACCATTTGCTCCTGTATCCACTGTTGCAATGCATGAGCGATTACCTCATATTTTTTCACCTTTCCACCCCTTATCTACAAAACTGTACCGGTACAATCGCTTGTTTTCCGTATTGTAGCACAGCGGATGTAGAAGTATATTAAATAAGGCTAATATATTCCATCGCTTGATAGGTAACAGTAAATCTAGTTCATATCGCATTACTGGAGGTAAAAGGAATGAATACTACACATAACCGAACCTATGCTTATATTGCATCTGTTGTATATGCTGCCATTATCGGACTATCTTTTTTATTTGTGAAAATGACCGTCACCATTGCTCATCCCTTAGATGTGCTTGCACATCGTTTCGCTCTGTCACTCATTGTGGTCAGCATTCCTGTGCTATTCGGCTGGATTAAAATCAATCTCCATTGGGCTGACCTGTGGCGAATCATTCCGCTTGGACTGCTCTCGCCCGTACTCTTCTTTGCCTTTCAAGCCTTCGGACTGGTAACCTCCAATTCTTCGGAAGCGGGAATTATTCAGGCGATGGTGCCTGTGTTCACCCTTGTTCTGGCCTCGGTCTTTCTGAAGGAACGTACATCTATTGTGCAAAAAATGTCTCTGCTCCTTTCTGTCGCTGGCGTCATCTTTATCTTTGCCATGAAAGGTAGCGGCATGTCGATGAGTAATATGCAAGGCATTGTGCTACTGGTTCTATCAGCCATCAGTTTTGCAGGATACGGGGTACTGGCCAGACCACTTACTCGGCAATATAAACCGCTGGAACTGACCTGGGTGACCTTAATGGTAGGGTGTATTGTGTTTAATGCGATTGCATTAATACGTCATGCATTCACAGGCTCAATGGCTGATTATGTTCAGCCGCTTGGAGATCTATCCTACTTGGGCGCACTCGCTTATCTGGCTATCTTATCTACCATGGTATCCACCCTGCTGTCCAGCTACGCCCTGACTCATCTGGAGGCTTCACGTGTCAGTGTGTTCAGTAATCTGTCTACACTCATCTCCATCGCTGGGGGTGCTCTGATTCTACATGAACCTGTCCGGAGTTATCACTATGTAGGTGCAATCCTGATCATTATCGGTGTACTTGGCACCAACATGAGTGGTCGCAAACGTACGTTGGTCAGTCATGCTAAAGCATGATATCCGTCAAGCCAGAAATACCGCAAAAGGTACGATGATTAACGTACCTGAGGCGATGATCCTGTATGAAGCTTCCCAAACACGTTAACACTGCTGAGGATACTCTACTCTGAAAAGGAGTTCCTCCGCATGAAGCGTACACAACCTTCGTTCTTGCAAGCCATGATGTTAATCATGTTATCTGTAGGCCTCATCAGCCATGTATTAATTATACCCGCCCTTCTGAGTGCGGCCAAAAGGGACTCATGGATCTCAGTTTTGCTATCTACCGGCCCACTCGTGATCTTTGTACTGATGCTGGCCTACGTGTCACGCTTTCTACAACATCAGACTCTACATGATTGGCTGTCTTCCCATCTTGGTAAACCCGTAGGTTTTCTGTTGCGGGTGGGAAACAGTCTCTTTTTTCTATGCGTCATCTACTTTACGTTACGTGATACCACGACTTGGGCCAAAACGAACTATCTGACCGAAACACCTGTGATCGCAACAACAATCGCACTTATGGCTTTGTGCGGATATGCTGCCTATAAGGGTATGCGTTCGCTCGCCTTCACAGCAGGACTGATTCTGCCATTAGTTGTGTTGCTCGGCTTCTACGTCGCCATTGTCAATTCCCAGTATAAAGATTACAACCGTCTTCTGCCTGTGCTGGAGCATGGATGGTCACCTGTATTTCAGGGCATGATTTACAGTCTCGCAGGCATGTTTGAACTGCTTTTCCTCTGGTACATTCAGCCTCATCTCTCCAAACGTATCAAGCTATGGCAGTATCTAATGCTTGCATTGATCATGGTTGGTTTAACGACAGGTCCGCTCATTGGAGCGATCGTAGAATTTGACCCTTATGAAGCAGCCAAAATGAGATACCCTGCTTTTGAAGAATGGCGCATTGCCTCCCTGGGCAAATATATTGCGCAGACCGATTTCTTTTCCATCTATCAGTGGCTCGCAGGTTCATTCACCCGGATTAGTCTGGCCATGTATATTGTGATAGAAATATGGAATATTAAGACCACTTCCAGAAGGATGGTTACTTGTGCGTCTTTGGCTACATTTTTTATTCTATCCATGCTGTACCCTCTGGACGATATTACTTTCACGAAGATTCTGGTTGATTACATCTTTCCATATAATCTCGTGTATCTGAGCGGATTTGCGGTTCTGGCAACAATCGTTGCCTTCATCCATTCACGCCAGCAGAGGAGGAAACAACACCATGGAGAAGGAGAAACACCCGATTGACACAACATCCTACGAGAACCTGCTTGCCTCCCTGAGAAAAAACTTTGAATCCTGTGCGGATGTGGTTATCCAGACGTTTTCTGCCCAAGATGAGACCGTTCGTTCTGTCATTCTGCTCTATTGCGACGGGCTGGTGGACAGTAAACAAATCAATCAGTTCATCATTCCACGGTTAGAAAAACATACATTGATTATGGAAGAGGCTGTACCCAAGGAGCTTGGGCTAACCCTGAAACCCATAGATGACATTTCCGATCTCCAAAACATAAACATGCTCCTGTTTAGCGGGCAGCTTCTACTTATTTTTGAAAATGGTGTACAGGCTTGCAGTCTGGATATTGCCAATATTCCGGGACGCACACCAGAAGAGTCTGCCATCGAGACGTCTGTAAAAGGACCGCGCGATGGTTTCACCGAAGAGCTATCCACCAACATCGCCTTGGTTCGCAAACGATTGAAAACGTCATCCATGTGTTATGAGAAAATTATAAAAGGGGACCGCACACAGACAACGATCGGCCTCTTATATGTCAGAGATATTATTAACCCCGAAATTCTAGAGACTGCTCGTAGCAATCTAAATCAGATTAACGTCGACGGAATCATGGGCACGTCCATCATGGAACGCGCGGTCATGGGAGGCGTGAGAAGCATCTTTCCGCTCACGGATAATTCTGAACGTCCGGACTATGTCGCAGACTCTTTAATTAACGGACGCTTTGCTGTGCTCACGGATGGGTCACCTGTAGCCGTCATCGCACCGACAACACTGTTCAATCAGTTAAAATCACCTGAAGACGAGAGCACTCCCTTTTTCATCGTGACCTTTGAACGGATATTACGAATTGCCGGGCTGCTCATTGCCTGTTTTTTTCCGGCCTTCTACATCGGTCTGACCAGCTTTAATCTGGAGCAGATTCCACTGCCCCTGCTCGCAACGATCGCAGGAACGCGGATGGGATTGCCCATGCCGGTTACGCTTGAAGCTTTCCTAATGATCTTTATGTTTGAACTGTTCAATGAGGCTGGAAGAAGGCTACCGCGTGCGTTGGGACAGACCGTCAGCGTAGTCGGCGGCTTAATTATCGGGGATGCGGCCATTCGTGCCGGGATTACATCTCCCACTATAATTGTCACGGTAGCAATCTCCGTCATCTCCAGCTACATTCTGGTGAATACGGTTCTGGGGGGAGCCACATCCCAGGTTCGCATCGGAATGTTAATTGCTTCTTCGATCTTGGGGTTATTCGGATTTATGGTTGCTCTGTTTGCCTTGTTAGTTCATCTCGTATCTCTGGAGTGTTACGGCGTATCCTACCTCTCCCCTGTATCACCTTACATTCCGGGAGATTTCACACAGGCCGTATCCATGCCACCTTCCATGACACGCACCAAACGCCCAGCTGTGTTACGCACACAGGATTCTACCCGCCATAAGGACAAACCTTGATGAGATGGACTTGCGTAAGTAGCATCGTTGCGGTTTGTGTCATGCTGCTGACAGGATGCTGGGATTCCAAGGAAGTGCAAAGCATTAACTTTATTACAGCCATTGGCATCGATTATGCGGATAATCAATATACGACATACGCCCAGTTAATCGATTTTTCCAGCATTGCAAAGCAGGAAGGGCCGACACCAAGAGAAGGTAGTCAAATATGGATCGGAAAAGGTACCGGTACAACGTTAAGTATGGCAATCAACAATCTGTATGAGACATCGCAGCAGCAAACGTTGTGGACTCATGTGAAAGCAATTGTGCTATCCAAAAATGCGTTGGAAGGGCGACTGGAGGATGTTTTTAACACGTTACTTCATTCCGGGCAACTGCGATATACACCATGGATCTATGCGACAGAACAAGATCTGTCCACTTTGCTCTCTCCCTCCGCGATCCTGAACCAGTCGGCTCAAACGATTGAGTTGTTCGAACCGATGAGACTGTACAGGCAGCATTCCGGGTATGAGCCCATTCGCCTGCATCAGTTACTTGATAGTCTGAGAGAACCTGCATCTGTGGTGTTGCTGCCTTCCGTTTCCACTAAAAATCAGACGTGGCATAACGGCGAAGAGACCCCGCCGCTGATTCGAATGGATGGATTTTACGTCGTGAGCAATGGAAAAAGTCAGGGGAAAGTCTCTGGTGCCGAAGCAGACGGCGCCCGTTACGTGAATTATGACCATGTGTACCAATATCCGCTGTATGTTTATGGGAAGCATGGCAATACTCCTGACCTTACATTGACTCTTCACAAACCCAAAACGCGTATAAAGGCGAAAAAAAGTGCTAGCGGTATCACCTTTGATCTGTTCACTTCAGTGAAAGGTTCGATTGCTGAGGATCATGGCTCTTTTCGTTCTCCCCGTGTAATGGAACAAGAGGCAAGCAAGCAGATGGAAGCTCAAATACGAAGCTCATTTGCCACAACCAAAGCGCGGAATGTAGATTCATTCGGTCTTGTAGAGCATCTCTACCGGCATCATCCCGATTGGTGGAGAGCTGAGGTTGCCCAGCGGGCAGAACCCCTTGCTCGTATTCGCCTCGGCAAAGTTGAGGTCGACGTGAAGATTCTGAATGCCAGTACGTATAAATATGGGGAGTAAACCGAAGAGTAAAGACCTGTAATCCGGCATCAAACCAGGTGCAGATTACAGGTCTTTCTGTGCTTGGTCAGTGCTTGTTAGCTTGGCAAGATGATTAAGGCACCGTACAATATTCATTTATTTTTTGTTGGCTTACTTCGTTTATGCCAAAGGGTACGCCATGACACTCATTAAGGCCAGTTCCGGCTGGGTTGTATCCAGGCGGCTGTACTGAATGATGACGGGTACATTACTTGAAACCGTGATGGCATATGGTACACCGGAAGGGATGCTTTCTTCCCCGGCACGTAGCGATGCGGTACGGATATGTTTTGTTCTTCTAGCCGGGACTTCCGCTTGCATATGTTCCAGCGGATCGCGGTCTTCAAAGTAAATTGTAATCTCCAGCGTTGCATCCTCACCTCCCGTGTTTAACACACAGATGCTCTCATGACTCTCCAGTGCACCTGAGCTATCCGGCGGGATGTACCCATCCGGGATAACCCAGTACGTATGACCGTGGGATGAGGATTTCGGAAGGCTTGATTGATCTGGCATGATTCTCCTCCTTTTTGCGATACGCCCTGAAAATTAAAACCTTCGGTGGCTCGCGGGCGGACGCTCGGTGGGCGGATCGGGCTTTGGGCAGCTGTTGGTCCGGGATTTCTTCTATTCCCCTCCAAGGGGGAAATCCCGTGCCAAACGCGGGCGCTTTGCTCCCTTTTCCCGATTCCGCCCACCTCTCTGCCTTGCTCACCCTCCACTGCTTTTAAAAGGCATGGCCTTCGCTTCGTTGGGCCATTTTTTTGAGCTCGTTGCTTCGCTCGACTCGCGTTTATTAAAATATCGGGTGGCTCGCGGGCGGACGCTCGGTGGGCGGATCGGGCTTTGGGCCACTCATTGGTCCGGGATTTGTTCTATTCCCCTCCAAGGGGGAAATCCCGTGCCAAACGCGGGCGCTTCGCTCCCTTTTCCCGATTCCGCCCCCCTCGCTGCCTCGCTCACCCTCCACTGCTTTTAAAGAGCATGGCCTTCGCTTTGCTGGGCCACTTTTTGCGCTAGTTGCTTCGCTGAACTCGCGTTTCATTTAAACCCCTCGGTGGCTCGCGGGCGGACGCTCGGTGGGCGGATCGGGCTTTGGGCAGCTGTTGGTCCGGGATTTCTTCTATTACCCACAAAAGGGGAAAAAACAAGACAAACACCGGCGCGTTGGTCACA
>NZ_JAURUN010000023.1:0-33001 GCF_030803945.1 Paenibacillus intestini
GCATCTAAATCGTCTTTTCATGAACACTCTCCTCATTTCATTTAGTGTATCTGAGGTAGCTTCGAGTGTCCAATTGGATTAGGGGGCTTTAAAGCAAACACCTCTAAATCGTGCAAATAGCGTTTCCTGTGATCGTTAGAAAATGATCAGGTACAAACTGGCCGTTGGGACACTTACATAAAATGCATCATACGTTTGCAAAAAAAGGCACCCTATATGTCATTATCCATGACCGGGGTGCCCTTTGCTTTGTTTTAACTCTTCTTTACAGCTCTAATTGGTGTTCCAGATACACATTTCCCTCTAATGCAACATCGTTGCGGACTAGTATGTTGTTTCCCGATCTCCCCTGTTTCGTGTTCTATCCTCAAGCTTTAACACTGCCGGAAAATCCATCCGCCGAGTCATCATAAACAGGATCATCACTATAATTATGTTCGCCCTGGTCTACTCCTTGATCAACGTTTTGACCGTAATTCACCGTTTGGCTTGCGCCTCGTGCATAGCCTTCGTTCCAGTCCTCATTCACCAGATGTGCCGGAATGGATACGTTTTGGAACTGATCCAGTTGATCAACAGAAGAAGCAAACACCGCACTCCCTCCATGTGATTGCACAATCTCTACTGCGGATTGCGGGTCCTGCCGATCCGTCGGAATATATAATTCAAGTGGTGCAGATTGATATGGCTTATAGCCTAATTCCTCCAAGGTTGCTTTTGCCTCAAGCAGTGCCGAAGGATCGGAAAAATGTACTTGAAGCTCACCGTTATCCATCATGCTCTATTCCTCCTCACTATAGATAATTCTATCCTCAGTCTGTGAAACCTATTAAAATCAAGACATCCATGAATCCAGAGATACATAAACAGGACGCCCTAATATTCATGTGCTTCACATCCCTTTTCTTCTATAGCATGGGCAGTTAAACCAAGTGATATGCGCCTCGGATAGCAAATTCCTTTCACTCATCGTGATGCAAAAACAAATTATGAACGAGTCTGTCTGATCAAGCCTGCAACGGACACTGAACCATAACCCAATGCCACTGTGCATGCAGCCGTCAGAAAACCGGAAATCCAGTCCAGCCAGAACACTCCCATGACATACCCCATCAGCGCAACAAGTGGAAGCAACAACATACGCACCATGATGGAGCTTGCCTCATGCAACGCAGCAGAATCATACGTGACAAGCTGGACATACTCCGACGTAGCCAATCCATCCCAAGCACGGTACAACATCACGGTTAGCATAATAACCAGTAACCCACATAAGATGACATTGACCGGAAACGGCGGCAAAGCTACTGCTACGATAGACAACCCACCCAGTTGCAGAATCAATTTCAACGTCTCGGAATTCCGAAAAAATGCTTTAAACGCGATCTCTGCTGTCCGATTCGGAATGGAGCGTTTACGAAATAGTTTGCGAGGTTTACGAAAAACAATTGTTCGTGTCTGTGGAGACTTGGGCTTGCTCACGGCCTGACTTAACATCAGTGCTGTTAACCTGAGTCTGCTTCGCAAATCCTCACGCACATCGCCTTCAAATGTACCTTTCATACGTAATCTCATCTGGATCATCGTAATGAGCAGCAACAGAACGGCGGCAATACTGAGCATGATTTTCCACGTATACATGTCCCCTAACATCCAAGCTGATGTGCGGACAGTCATCCATCCCATGGCGATCACAAGTGAGGCCAATGAGAGCCAGCGCCGCCATCCCGTATATCGAACTTTGATAGTATGTATAGCAATGACTTGAAGTGACGCTACGGTTCCCAACCAGAAACATGTCAGCACAATCTGTAAAAGAGACATTTCATACACACGAACGAATAGCGGTGCAACCACTGCAGTAATAAGTATCATTTTTCCAAGTTGTAACACCGTCAACCGTACAAGTCCTCGCATGATCAGAGTTCGCATCCAGACCCTTCTCGATTTCAGGAACAATACATCGGCTTCTTCGATAAAAAGAAGAACTCCACCCGTCAGGATGATCAGTTCGATAATCCCTGTTAGTAAAGGGAATGATATGCCCCCGCTTGCCCATGCTGGCAATGCTTTTGTCCACAGACTGACGTAGTAGCCGATAAAATATAACATTCCTGGAACTAGCAGATACAGCCAGACTGTCCAGTCCACCACAAGCTTGAGATTGCGCCATTGTTCCCGAAGATGCTCTCTCTTTCTTCTCTGATATAGAAGATGCGGGGTATAACGTTTGGGCTCCACCATCAGGCCTCTCCTCTCTTCAATCGGATGTTAACGTGTCAAAACAATCAAACAACGACGCTTCCGGCATTTCCGCCGTAGCCCGAATCTCATCCAACGTTCCTTCCGCAGCCGACCTGCCGGCAGCAATCAGAATGAAACGGTCACAGATCCGTTCCGCCGTATCCAGCACATGTGTAGACATTAACACGCCCGCCCCGCGGCGGCGCTCATCATCAAGTAATTTCAGAAAGTCCTTCGTTGCACGCGGATCTAAACCGATAAATGGCTCGTCCACAATATAGATATCCGGTGAGGAGAGAAATCCGATCATGAGCATCATTTTCTGACGCATGCCCTTCGAGAAACTCGCTGGGAGATCATTACGGACATGATCCATACCAAAACGGACTAACAATTCCTCTGCTCTCGCAACAAACACTTCTTCTTCTATTTCATACGCTGCAGCAGCTAGATCAAGATGTTCCCACAAGGTCATATACTCGTAAAAAACAGGCTGTTCGGGAATGTAGGCATAACGCCCTTCCCCACCAATGGTTACATCATAATCGGCATGCTCCAGCAGGCCAAGCAATGTTTTAATGGTTGTACTTTTACCCGCGCCATTAGGCCCGATAATCCCGACCAACTCTCCCGGTGCCACGTGCATCCGAATATTCCGGATCGTAGACTGTCCTGGCGCGTAACCAGCTTCGCGAATATGTACGTTCAGAATGGAGTCGGGTAAAGCTGTTTCTTCCATCGATGCATGCTGCATGGCTTAACACTCCTGTTCTTGTCCTTTTTATACGTGATGAACTATTTATATTGTAAATGAGTTTTGTTTATCATGTTTGATCAAATTGAGCAAAAAGTGGGCAAACAAAAACAATAAACCATTAAAACTCCATGATTTATTGCTCATACATTCTTTGATCCCTATTATGTTTTCTCCTCAGACCAACAGTGAGTTTGAATCATCGAAGTAAGATCTTCAAATGAATATTTGTGGTTGACCATATCAACCGTAAAATTCTCAGCTAAGGCCTGTTCCATTTTAAAGTAAATATGATTGTAACGTAAAAACATGACTAATGCAGTAAAGGCTGTTCGTTTATTCGCATTATGAAGAGGATGGTTTTGACCTAACGACTGAAAAATTGCAGCCGCCTTCTCATAGACTGTCGGAGACGCTTCGTCACCAAAAGCAGATGATTGCGGTCTAAGAACAGCAGATTCAAGCAGATTAGAATCTTTTACACCAATCTGCTCTCCCGGGCTATACCGTTTTATCATCGCAACATTAATCGCAATTACTTCTTGAATATTTAAATAACGAATGAGACTCATCTGTCTTTAAGACCTTTCAGAGTTCGATCATACTCATCCATAACAGAAGCTAACGTATCCATAAAATCATTACTTATTCCGTTAGGCAGATTTACCTTGACCGACTTTTTAATAATAATTTCTCCGCTCGTTTGGTCGACCTCTACCTGAACCATATCTCCTTGTTCAAGTCCGATTTGCTTGAATGCTTCTGTCATCGTTATTCCAAGGCTGTTACCAAATTTCGTTACTTTTCGTTCCATCTCTCTCACCCTACTCACTTAGATTCCTCCTATAATTATACTATTCAACTGTTATAACAATTATACTATGATTCACCCATTGTATTTGGTTAAATATAAAAAAAGAAGCAGGGGCTCCGGAGCCACTGCTTCTTCATATTACAGTGAAAAACTCATATTATCGATTGCTCTCCACCATGGTCATCGTTTCGCTTTCTGCATCCGCTTTCGCGTTCAGACCCAGATCCAGCATGCCACGGCTTTCGCTGGCATAGCTGCTGCTTGCGGTACGCTCACGGTCGTTCACGTTACTGTTGCGTTCGGATTGAGCCATTGTTGCACTCTCTCCTTCCGCTTTCGCGTTCAGACCCAGATCCAGCATGCCGCGACTTTCGCTGGCATAGCTGCTGCTTGCAGTACGCTCACGGTCGTTCACGTTACTATTGCGTTCGGATTGAGCCATTGTTGCACTCTCCCCTTTCGCTTTCGCGTTCAGACCCAGATCCAGCATGCCACGGCTTTCGCTGGCATAGCTGCTGCTTGCAGTACGCTCACGGTCATTCACGTTACTATTGCGTTCGGATTGAGCCATTGTTGCACTCTCTCCTTCCGCTTTCGCGTTCAGACCCAGATCGAGCATGCCGCGGCTCTCGCTGGCATAGCTACTACTTGCAGTACGCTCACGGTCGTTCACGTTACTGTTGCGTTCGGATTGAGCCATTGTTGCACTCTCTCCTTCCGCTTTCGCGTTCAGACCCAGATCCAGCATGCCACGGCTCTCGCTGGCATAGCTACTGCTTGCAGTACGCTCACGGTCATTCACGTTACTGTTGCGTTCGGATTGAGCCATTGTTGCACTCTCTCCTTCCGCTTTCGCGTTCAGACCCAGATCCAGCATGCCGCGACTTTCGCTGGCATAGCTACTGCTTGCAGTACGCTCACGGTCATTCACGTTACTATTGCGTTCGGATTGAGCCATTGTTGCACTCTCTCCTTCCGCTTTCGCGTTCAGACCCAGATCCAGCATGCCGCGGCTCTCGCTGGCATAGCTACTGCTTGCAGTACGCTCACGGTCATTCACGTTACTGTTGCGTTCGGATTGAGCCATTGTTGCACTCTCTCCTTCCGCTTTCGCGTTCAGACCGAGATCCAGCATGCCACGGCTCTCGCTGGCATAGCTGCTGCTTGTGTTGCTGTTGCGTGCTTGACCGTCTCGTGAATACTCGTTCATCGTTGCTGCTTCTCCAGACACATTGGCATTCAGACCGAGGCCCAGTTTGCCAGAGCTACTTTGCTCGCTCGTAACGTCCGTAGATTCGTTATTGTAACGGTTCACGTTCTCGGCGGATACACCGGCGTTTAGTCCCAGATCCAGATTCAATGCACCGCTTGCGTTAGAGGAACCCCCATAGCTGCCAGTATTCCCGTAACCAGCGTCACGTTGTCCTGACAACAATGATCCCAGTTCCAGACGCAGACCTGCATTCAGATCCAAATTACCGCTGCTGTTGCTGTTATAGCTATCTGCATAGGTTGACTGTGAAGCTCCCAGCAATCCAGCTACCAGCGTACCCGACAATACCGACAATTTTACCCAACGATTCACTTTTTTCATGATAATATACACTCCTTCTCATTTTTGGTTGAATTAACGCCATTGTTGTTTATGAGAAAGAGGTATATTTCGGCGGCTGACCTGGTGGTGCTTGTGACCACTGGCTGAAACCATCCAAGCGTTCCATGTCAAAAGCAAAGTCGTAACCTGGCATCACCAGACTTGTTATCGCCAAAGGCAGTGCTACAGCAGGAACGGATGCTCCGCCCCCCGTCACACCGGACGAACCGGAGCTTGTACCTGTAGAGGTACTCGCTGCAGAAGGAGCTATTGCCATAACAGACCAGTTAGCCGGTCGTTCTGCCCGTGGTTGCCATGGTGCAGAGGCTTCACCCTGCTTCTCAGGTAATGCCTGATCCGCATTCAGATTCCCCTGACCTTGGTTCTCAGTTGCTGATTTACCAAAGGACGGGTTCATCTGCAACCATTCATTATCCAGTAAAGATACGTTTGAATTTGTCTCCTCAGCACGTTGGTTCAGACCATCCTGCTTCACAGGCACAGCCTGAGAAACAGCAGGTTCGGTTACCGAGTCCGGATTGATCTCACGATCCATCACCTGACCTGTAACATGTATTTCATCTTGTGCCGTGTTCTGTCCACTCACTTTGCCCTGAGACGAAGGTGAATCGACTACCTTATTAGGCTGCCCTGAAGTATTCTCGGGTTGCTCCGGTTTCACCGCCGGAAGTTCAACCTTGCCTTTACTAGGTTCAATTTCCGCGGTTACACCAGTAGCAGGCACTTTTGCTTTCACCTTTGGAAGCTGTACTTTGCCTTCACTCAGATTTACACCTGATGCCCTGACATCCACCGATGTAACTTCAGGAACATCAACTTTCACGGAAGGAAGTTCAACCTTGCCTTGCCGCAGGTCTGTTTGTACAGCAGACGTCTCTGCTTTGATGACCTCGGGAACCTCGGCTTTAATTCCAGGCAAGGAAGCTGTTCCCTCTTGTAGATTCACCTGACTGCTGGACACATCTGCTCGAATGACAGGCGTGTCTGCTTGTACAGAAGGAAGATCCACCGTCCCTTGCTTCGCATCGATGCCAATCTGCGATGTTCCTGCCGATCCAAGCGGTGTATCGACCTTCAATTCAGATACACTTAGCTTGCCGGTAGATGCATTCGTTTGGATCGAAGGAACTTCTACATCCAGTAGTGGTGTGGATAGAGATATCGATGGAGTCAGATCAAGACTGCCATCTGCATCGTGTGAAAAAAGGTTCAGTGACAATCCGCTGGACGGTTTGCTTGAACCCGCCTGATTCTGAGCATCATCTGCATATGCATGCGATGAACCGATGCCCATAACCAACGTTCCGGCCAAAATGGCTAACGGAATGCTTGCCAGACGAGTGATCGATCTGGGTAATTTCCCTTTTAAGTTCAAGTTGCTTCACCCCCTTTCCGCGCTAGCGTTGGCGGGACAAGGCATATGAGTTTTCCCCTAGGATTAATTAGAATACAGGGATTTCTGCCTGTTCCTCATTAAACATGAAGGCGTTTCCTCAAACGATTTCTCAGTAAAAATATTTTAAATTTAAATCAATTTCCGCCTTCATGCGCAATGATTACCTCTCAAAAACGACCTTACGACACCTCTCTGGTTGCCACAGACTTCGCCGGAAGAACTGCCTCCAGATCTTCTCCACACTTCGCTCTTGGCTTCAACAAATACAGTAAACCCAGCAGTTTCAACAGAATGCCTGAACTTACAAACGCAGGCACAACACCAAACGAAGTCACTAATAACCCGCCAGCCACAGGGCCGAGAATGTTGCTCGTTGTCATCACACTGCCTACGGTACCAAATACCCTGCCTGTCATCGGCTCAGGGGTCTGTTCTTGCAGCAGAATCTGAAAAGGCACGACTGCAAACCCGATACCCACACCCGCCAAGGCAAACAGCGAAATAAGAAGCAGCTGTGCGCCTATTCCTGCTGAAGGCCATACAACCACGACTAATCCAGCCGTTCCAATGACAAGACCTGTTACAGCGGTTCCTAGCCCCATTTTTAACCCGTGGCTCGCTGTTTTCCATTTCCGGACACTCATCGCTGCGATTAACGTTCCAACACCACTTGCGGCAACGCACCATCCAAGCAGATCACCGGAAATGCCAGGTAGTTGCCTGAATAAAACTACAGTCTGTGAATCAGCAAATTGCAGAAACAAAATCGCGGATGCCAGTAAAAAAAGTGACGTTCCGACATGAGGCAGAGAAGCTAGCATACGGATGCCCTCAAGTGTTTCTTTCCAAAAGGATTGTTTGACTTGAATCGATCCTGCTGTCTCTTCCTCTACTTCTGTTACGTCAGAATTCGTCCGTTGGATCACCCGATGTCCAGGAATCCACAATAAAATGAGGCCAGAAATCAGAAATGACGATGCATCCAGCACAAAACACCACGTAATCCCAAACCCGGCTACAAGTAATCCGCCCAGCGCCGGTCCGATAATTTTGGACATCTGTTCAATCACCGAGCTAATGGAAACCGCTTGAGCAAGCTGGTGATGCGGCACAATTTCTTTTAACTTACCGTTCTTGGCGGGTGAGAACATGATATCAAATAGAGATTTAAGAATAAGCAACATATAAACATGCCAGATCTGATCCGCAAAAATAAATGCACCCACGATAATAATTCGGGCAGCATCCGCTGTAATCATCATCCACTTTCGGTTCAGGCGATCTGCCAGAGCACCGGCAAACGGCCCTGTGAGTAGCATCGGCAGTGCCGCAGATAACATTACAAACGTGATCTCCCAAGGCGTTGCATTCCAGCGAAGCCCTACCAGTGTGAAAATAGCCAACAGGTGTAGCCAATCCCCCAAGTTGGATATCGCCTGAGATACCATTAATGTCATGAATGCACGATTCTGTTTCAGTGTCCCTTGACCCGTTAAAGTGTAATTCGTCATCTCACTTCTCCTCCATCATTTTCCGAATGTTTAATATGAAAATGATTATATAAAAGAGACTCGGGTAGAACCTCCTGCCCGAGTCGGAGATGATAGAACATCCACAGGATGATTTTTCATTCCCCTGGTATTCTGCACTCTAATCCATTTGGTTGCTCCAATCGAAATATGTATCCAAAATCGTGACAAATGATCAAATTTTAAATGCTAAAAATGCAAATCTTGTGACATATCGCATGTTTTTCGGCCAAATTGAGGTCTACAATGAATATATGACGATCCTCTGATTCGTCAATTGATATAATGATCCAACTCATATAAGTTGATCTGATCTTTTACTAAACGCTTTGTATAGGTTTAACTTGATGTACGGGTAAATTAACCTTAGTTCAAACTTATACAGCAAAGAGAACCTTCATATATCACGTCAACTTATATAAATACACTGAAAGGCGGGATCAGCATGCTGGAATTACAAGAGATCGGGACAGAACGTTCACTTCATCTGTACCGCACCCTGGCTCATACGTTCAAAAGTGTGAATGAACACGCTGTATCTGGAAGTAAAGTACATGGTTTTAACCCGACTGCCTACGGAGTGCTCGAAGTGTTATATATGAAAGGAGCACAACCAATCCAGCAGGTAGGGGCTCAACTGCTGTTGCAGAGTGGGAACGTTACCTATGTCATTGACAAGCTGGAGCAAAAAGGGCTTCTACGCCGCAAACATTGTCCGCAAGACAGACGAATCATTTTTGTCGAACTGACAGAAGAAGGCCAGCGCACGATGGATGACATCTATCCAGGATATGCGGTCAAGATTGATCGTGCAGTCAGCGGTCTAAGCGAAGAGGACAAAGAACTGCTGTCCGAGCTTCTGGGCAGGCTGGCGCATGGTGCAGAAAGTCTGTCAGCGAGTAGCTAGAACCTTATGTACACCATATCCAAGCTAGACAACGAACCAGGCTTACGTTAGATAACTTAAAAGAGTGGTAGAGATGCAAAAACCGGAGGGGCCTGACCAAGGCTCATCCGGTTTTTGCTTGTGTATTATTTTTTAGCCAATGAGACCCAGCCCTCAAAATATATTGCCAGCCCAGAAAGATCGGGGTGAAGATGAACATCTGGCGGATTGCCCCCATGTAAAGAAACGTATCTTCCCGAAACACAAAGACAGAGAACAGAACACCGCTTGATCCTGCTAACAGCACATAACCAATCATGATGGAAACAACCTGCATCGCAACTCCCTTGAATCGTCGCGCTAAGGACAGAGTCACCGCATCCGTCAAAAGTGACAGCGGAAGAATAAGAAAAATGGCGATTGCTAGAGTAATCAGTACAGCTATAACTAATGAATACCATAGCGGATAATAGTAAGTATTCTCCATTCGCTCGGCAACCGGTACATAGTTAATAAAAACCATAATGACAGAGATTGAAATACAAGTCAGCAATGCTGAGAAGATACGGACAGGAAAGGAAACGGAATGCAGGGCTAGCCACTTCGGGTTGCTCAAGTCACATCATCCTCCTTTTTCCAGTTCATCATACCAAACCCACGGAAATATAAAAAGCAGCTGATGTTCAGCTGCTTTTAGTACATAGCGAAAATATGCATCGATCCTTGAATCCCCTTGTTTTGCGGTGTATTTCCATTACTTCTCCCAGCATTTCAGTTACTTCTGCATAGCTTCCACTTGCGGCGGGGCATCTGCATCCTCAGGAACAATTAGCCTTTTGCGCAAGGCCAGCGTAGTGACCCATGAAACGACCGCAATAACAAACATGATGACAAACAAGGAGTGTAAACTACCCTCCAGTACACTGCGTAGCAACGCCCACTTCTCGTCTGATAACGCAACATCCGTATGCGGTGCAAGCAGCTCATTCAGATCCTTCTCCGATATACCTGATGCCGCTAAATTTTGTTCACTCGACAGTGTCGAGATACGGAAATTCAGCCACGTTCCAAATGCCGCTGCCCCAATCGTTTGGCCGAGTGTACGCATGAACGTATGTAGTGCCGTTGAAGAACCACGCTCTTTGTACCCCACAGACGACTGCGCGATAATCGTAAAGATCGTAAAGGCAAAACCAAAACCAAGACCATAAATGAAGGTCAGAATAAACAACACGGCTTGTGGCGAGGTTCCACCAACTAAGAACAGCCCGCCCGAACCAATCGCGATCCCGGTAAGTCCGATTAAGCTGGTCAGCCGTGATCCAATCTTGAGCAACAATCGGCCTGCCCATACGCTACCGATCAGCCAGCCAACGGACATAGGCGCGAGCAGCAAACCGGACTCGGTTGCATTGCCTCCACGTACTCCCTGCACCCAGAGTGGCAGATAGCTGGTTAAGCCGATCATCAATGTGCTGGTCAGCAGGCCGGCGATATTCGCCACCCGGATGTCCCGAATACGGAACAGATGAAGTGGAACCATCGGGGCCTGGGCTCTTTTTTCCACCACAAAAAACAAGATAAGAAACAAAACAGCGACCACGCTCAGTCCCACAATCAATGGAGAACTCCACGCGTAATACTGCCCACCTGCCGACAATACAAAAAGCATAGCGGTAATACCAACGGTGAAGGTGAGCGCACCAACATAGTCAATTTTAGCGGTACGTGGTGAAATGTCCTCTTTGAGGTAACGGAATACAAACCACATTGCGAGCAAGCCAAAGGGCACATTAAATCCGAAAATCCATTGCCAGCCGAGGTTGTCCACAAAATAACCTCCGAGCAGCGGCCCAACGAGAGACGAAATGCCCCATACCGAGCTGATCCAGCCCTGAATTTTGCCCCGTTCCTCAATGCGGTAGATATCCCCGATAATCGTAAAGGTAACCGGTACTACAGCGCCTGCGCCAATCCCCTGAATGGCACGGTAGATGATCAGTTGCTCCATATTCTGCGAAAGACAGCATAAGAGTGAGCCGAGCAAAAATAAGGCACAGCCGATGAGAAAAACGGGTTTACGCCCATATATGTCACTGATTTTGCCAAAAATCGGAGTACTGACTGCCATCGTGAGCAGGTATGCCGTAAAAATCCAGCTGAGAAGCTGCACGCTCCCCAATTCGCTGACAATCGTTGGACCCGCCGGACCGATTACCGTGCCTTCGATCGCGGACAGAAACGTTGCCAGCAGCAAACCCGCAAGAATGAAACTGCGCTTCAAACCTCCTGTTGTATTCACACAAACCCTTCTCTCTTTAATCTTATACATAATTAACAGTTGATTTTACTTTCTGCTCCAAAACAGAACAAGCTTTCGATCACAGTTATCCCCAGATTTTTTCATCTCTTTTCTATAAAGAGAAATCTGGTGATAAGCCTATGCTTCCGATGTAGCTTTCGTGCCGAAAGCTTTTGGGTGAATGTTCCACTTCTCCAGCTTTGTTCTGTTTCTTCGTTAATGTGTAATCTCAAAATAAATTAAGTATCTTTTCCTACCTTCCTTGCCACTACCTTCTCTTATTGCGAAGAAACTCATCATATAATAGCGAGTACATCACCATATCCTTGTATCCCGTAGACGTATGCTGTACCTGGCGAAGCAGGCCCTCTCTTGTAAACCCTTGGCTTGTCAGGAAAGTTCCTGAGGCTGCGTTACGCGGGTCCACAAGTGCTTCAATCCGGTTCAATCCCATGGTCTCATAACCAAAGGGTAGCAGCGCTGTGAATGCCTCGGACATATATCCGTAACGCCAGTACTCACGGCCCAGCTCATATCCGATCTCACCGCGGAAGGCCCCTTCCAGTTGCCAGGCGTTGAATCCGCAACTACCGATAAGTTTGCCGGTAGCCTTTAATTCAATGCCCCACCGAATGGCATCCTCTTCCCCTGCCATATGATTCAGCAGCCCGATCATATCGGCCGCCTCGCTTGTCCCAATCATGGGCGCGAGATTCATGTACCGTGTGACCTCCCGGTCGGACCAGTGTACGAACATCTGCGCAGCATCCTTACGGCGCATTTTGCGTAAGCGTAACCGCGGTGTCTCCAGTTCCGGGATTCTTCCTTTACATTTATACATCACTTGACACTCCGATCCGATCCTTCTCTTGCAGACCATAAGATTCATTAGCCATCTAACCATAACCTGCACCAATTGGCAACTGTTCACTCTTCTGATCATATCAAAAAACCGGGCGCATCCGCTCCCGGTCTTGATGTAGCTATGAATCCACCAGCACAGGTTGTCCCGTTCTATGCCGAGAATCAATCTTTATTTACTCAGTTGCTCGCAAAATCTGATCTGCAACAGTTTTACGCCGGAGAGGCCTTCTTGCTGTCAGGCAACAATTCTTCGCTCACCCGTCCAAGCACAGCAACAATTTCCTTATACTCCTCAATGCCTGTCCCGGTCAGGCTCCACTGATCTCCGTGGGCAGTCAGGAAGTTCTCTTGCGTCAGGTGTTCAAGCTCCTGCTTGATCTCACGTTCACCCACGCGATATCCTCGCTCTTCTAACAAAGGCAACGCGTCGCTTACGTTTAAATCCTGATTTTGGGCAAAATATAGAAGATGAATTCGTACAAATAGATTCTGTACTTCTGCATGCATAAGCTAAGCTCCTTCCCGGGTTGTAGCCCTTCTTGGTTGCTAAGTAATTACCCCGCGAAAGAAGCGGAGAAACAGGCGACAATCCAGGCAATGTCATCTCTTTCCAAAATCATTCCGCTTGACTAACCGCACCTACTGCACTATCTTGAAAATAAGTACCATTTTTGCTCGGGAGGGTGATTCACCATGTTTCAAGCTGTTTCCTATGAAGGAACACGAAGCGAGCAGCACACCGCCGTCCTGGGACAGTTAAGTGCTCTGATCCGCGATGAACCTAGTGCGATTGCCAATCTGGCTAACGCTGCTGCGCTGCTCAATGTATTTTTAACCGACACCAACTGGGTCGGATTCTATCTGTATGATGGAAAAGAACTGGTCCTCGGACCGTTCCAGGGATTGCCTGCTTGCATCCGTATTCCACTTGGACGCGGAGTATGCGGCACATCTGCTGCGGAGAGACGCACACTCGTTGTTGATGATGTGCATGCTTTTCCAGGCCACATCGCCTGTGATGCTGCATCCAACAGTGAGATCGTTGTTCCGATCATCAAAGACGGACAATTATATGGCGTACTCGATATCGACAGCCCGATCAAAAACCGTTTTGACGATGAGGATCGTATCTTCCTGGAAAAAGCGGTTAGCTTGCTCGTCGAGCAACTGTAAACCGTCCGATTCATCTCCTATTCATGTGAACAAGAGGACTCTGTCCTCACCAGGTGATATCCATATGTACGAACAAAAAGCGCAGCCCTCCCGGAGGTCTGCGCTTTTTGTTGCTATGTTCTTACGGATGCTCTTACCAATGTTCTTACCAATCATCTTGCCCGCCCATGTTACTTTATGCATTCAGGATAGATCCTGTGCCGCTTTGATGATCATTCCCTCTCGCAGAAACTCTGCCAGTCTAGGATGATAACCGTCGTACATGTTCCGAAAATCGCGGTGCTCCACGTACAGATTGGCTAAATCCCGATAAATCTCAGCCGTAGGTGTGTAATATCCTTTGATCCATTCAAGGTGTCTTCCAATAATCTGCTGCACAGCCGGATTGCCCGGTTCAAGCCCAAGCTCCAGCGCCTGTTTCAGATCCAGATGAATCTGATCGATTCTGGTCTGTGAGTCCAAAAAATCCTCTTTGGATTTCAACTCGATCTTCTCCGCTTTCGATTCACGTGACGGGAGGGTCTCAGGCAAGTGCTGTGTTTGACCTGCTTCTGGCAATCTGGCATGACGCGTATTATGTTCGAAGCCATGGTAGAGTTCGTGCTCCTCTATCGTCTCTTCCCCTTGCAGATAAGAAACCGTTCGATCCAGCGTTTGGATCAAACCGTGCAGGCGAAGTGCTTCCTCCAAAATTCGGATACGATGTTGCCGCATGACACGGATGATCTCCACAGGCTCTTCCTTAAGCATAGAGCCGATCTCTTCCTCCGCTACTCCTGCTTCCTTGCAGAACAGAATCTGCTGCAGCGTCAGTAACTCTTTTTTTTCATAATAAATATCCTCATCCAGTCCACGAAAGGCAGGGGACAATAACCCCAGCTCCGCATAATGACTTAACTCACTCAGGCTCACACCCGACATACCCGATACATCCGTCATAGAATACGCCATATGAGTTCACCTCCTACCTGTTATGCGTGCTCTGTGTGTTCACCCGCCGTATTGCTTCCGATATATTTAAAAAGATACAAAAGAATTGAAAACGCAGTTGAAAATGCGTGCATCCATGTCCTATGAAATTTAACGGGTTCAGACAGTTGCTTGCAGGATGTTACCTATTTTATACCCTTCTCACCCATTGTGAACCTATAGTCAGTGCAGAAAAATGATGGTTTTTTTGAGGCCGCTTTAAGCGGATGTCGATCGTTTGTGATATAAAATTACAAGCAAAAATCCTGCACCAGAGATAGATACAGGATCTTGGGAAATTTCATATAATCGGTTTATTACGAGCGATGAACTCACTTAATTTTTGTTAAACATGACAAACTTCAATTCCGTCATTTCTTCCGTTGCATATTTCACTCCTTCACGCCCGATGCCACTTTGCTTCACACCGCCATACGGCATATGATCTACCCGGAATGTCGGGATATCATTGATCATTACGCCGCCCGCTTCAATGTCATCCACAGCTCGGAGTGCCGTTTGAATGTCATTGGTGAATACTCCTGCTTGGAGTCCATACATAGAGTCGTTAACATGCCGAATGCCTTCTTCTACGGAATCGACCGTGTTAATCACAACAATCGGTGCAAACACTTCCTGACAAGAAACCTTTGCATCGCGTGGCACATTCGCAAGCACGGTTGGACGCAATATGCCTCCTTCAGCCTCACCACCTGCGACCACGGTTGCCCCTGCCTGTTTCGCTTCTTCAATCCAGTCCAGAGTACGTTGTACATCCTTAGATGTAATGAGTGCTGATACGACCGTATCCTCGTTCAGCGGATCACCGATCACAACCTGTTCAGCAGCTTCGGCAAAGCGCTTAATAAATGGCTCGGCAATCGACTGATGCACATAGATACGCTGTAATGAAATGCATACCTGGCCCTGATATGCGAAAGCTCCCGTAACGCTGCGCGGGATGACCTTGGCGAGATCCGCATCTTTGTCTACAATGACAGCCGCATTGGAACCCAGCTCCAGCGTAACACGTTTCAATCCAGCGTTGCTACGGATGTTTGTTCCTACGGCCGGGCTACCTGTGAAGGTAAGATAAGCTATATCCGGATGGCTCACAAGTACATCGCCAATTGTTTTACCATCACCGCTCACCACATTCAGTGCTCCGTCTGGCAATCCCGCCACTTGGAGCAGGTTTGCGATGTAATAGGCAGACAGCGGAGTCTGCTCCGCAGGTTTAAGCACGATGGTATTTCCAGCAGCCAGCGCAGGCCCAACTTTGTGAGCAACCAGATTCATCGGAAAATTAAACGGTGTAATTGCCCCAATTACACCTAGCGGCTGCCGCATCGTATAACCTATACGACCTTCGCCGCCTTTTGCGGCATCCATCGGAACGGTCTCTCCGGTCAACCGTTTTGCCTCTTCGGCAGCAAACCGATAGGTCTCGATCGTACGATCAATCTCCGCTCTTGCCGCCGTGATCGGCTTTGCCGCCTCTAATGCAACGATGCGGGCTGCCTCTTCTTTACGTTCCTCCAGCATGGCGGACAGCTTGTACAGCAAGTCTGCACGCTGATGTGCAGGCATTTGGCGCATCGCTTTACGTGCCTTCACAGCCGCCGCAATGGCAGCTTCAGTCTCCTCCGCCGAGGCCGAAGCCACTTCTGCCAGCGTTTCCCCGGAATAAGGTGCTCGAAGTGTTGTATAGTGTACCGATTCGTTATACTTACCGCCGATAAACAGATGTTGTTTTTTCATAAACGCATCCTCCGTTCCCGTTCATTCGATTCGCGAGTAACTACCATCCTTACATAACTCTACTCTAGTTATACACCATTTCGCCCTCTTCCACCCAGTTGACGAAACGATAAAAGTTACTCGGTACTGGTTGTTGGTAGGGCTGTGCGGTGGATGATCGTTCGAAAAATCGTTGTTTTATTTCACCGTCAGTACCGGACATTCGGCATGCTTCAGCACACCATGACTGACACTGCCGACTACAATCTCTGCCAGCACACTTTTGCCCCCGGTGCCTATCACAATCAGGTCACATTTCCGCTCACTTGCCATGCGACAGATTTCTGTTGCAGGGTCACCTGCAACCAGCAATGTCTCGTAGTCCACACCGCGACCAACCATTTGTTCAATCACTGGCTCCATAATGTGCTTTCCCTCTTCAGCGATACGTTCCTCCAAATCAACGCCAAGCGCTGGTTCGTTAATTGAGATAGAAGGATTCACATGCATAATCGTCAGACTGACGGGATGTTTCATCTGTTCAGCCAGCATCAGAGCCTGTTCCAGCGCCTTTCTCGCATGATCCGATTCATCTACAGCGACCAATATTCGTGTTAGCATACCCATATCCTCCAGTCTGTTTATCGGTCCTCAACATCTATCTACGCGTTGCACTCGTACTAATTTCCTTTAGCCATAAACCAACTCTTAATGAGCTGTGATGGATGCATCAATATCCCGCAGGTGACGACGACGCATAAACAATACAGCAACACCGATCAGCACCATCAAAGCTCCAAAGTAAAACGGCGTTTCTGGCAAAAACCATTCCGACAGTTTACCAGCAAGCCACGGGGCTAGTGCACCACCCATAAACCGCACAAAACTGTATGCCGCAGAGGCTACGGAGCGCTCCACTGGAGCGGCCTCCATCACAGCCGTCGTGATCAACGTATTGTTTATTCCAAGGAAAATACCTGCCACGATAACCGCAACGATCACCGTTGTCGATGATCCCATCACCGTACCGACAGCCATCACCAGCAGATCGATCGCAAACAACGTGAGCATGACACTCATCGATGGCACGGAGCCAAATCGGCGCTGTAGCTTCGGTGCCACAAAGACGGACGTAATCGCCAGCATCAATCCCCATCCGAAGAAGACATATCCAAGGCCGTGTTCGTCCAGTTTCATGACATAAGGGGAATACGCCATCAACGTAAAGAATCCAAAGTTATATAAAAAGGCGGTAATCGCCAACGTTTTCAGTGAAGGGTACCCAAGCGCTTTGAACGGATCGGATAACGTGCTGCGCGTTTTCGGTTTAGCCATTTTGGGCAACATAAACATGATGCTGATAAACGCTACTGCCATCAGTACAGCTACCCCGTAGAACGGGCCGCGCCAAGAGATCGAACCCAGTTCTCCGCCAAGTAGCGGACCAACGGCAATCCCTAGACCCAGTGCTGCTTCGTATAAAATAATAGCCTTGGCTGTCCCCGATGTGGACAAGCCAACAATAGCTGACAATGCGGTGGCGATGAACAAGGCATTCCCGAGTCCCCAGCCCCCGCGATAACCAACCAGCGCTCCGACTGTGTCAGATGTACCGCCAAGGAACGAAAATACAATAATCAGCAATATACCGCTGAGTAGTGTCCATTTCACGCCAATCCGGCTGGAAACCACACCCGTAATCAGCATGGCGATCCCTGTTACCGCGTTATAGCTGGTAAATAGCAAGGACACCTGGCTTTTGGACGCATGTAGCTGATCCGCAATGGCTGGCAGAATCGGGTCAACTAAGCCCAGGCCCATAAACGAGATGATACAGGCGAAGGCTACAGCCCAGACTGCTCGTGGTTGGGACAGCAGACCTCCACGGGATGAGGGAAATTCGTCAGGTAGTGATGGTTCTCTTTTCATAGGTCATTCCTCCGATGTAATGTGTAATGTTGAGACGGTGAAAATAATTAAGAACAATTGATTAGTTGTATTTTCATGAGTTTTCTTGTTTTTTTTCAGAAAACGAGTTGCAAAAACAGCACAAGGACACCGGAAATCCCGGTGTATTGCATCCAACCATACTGCTCTTCACTCGCTTAAGAAACTGGCGAACGTTCCCTATGCGCATGCATTTGTTTTTAGTACGGCTTCTTGTTGGCTACTCGTCTTAATCTTCGTTTCTCTCACGAGCGTTGGCTTGCAACGTCTGTATGCCCGTTCTAACACGCCCACGAAGCTCCTCCAGCTCCTGTTGTACAGCATGAATGCTCTGAAGCTTCTGCTCCAGCAACTGCAACTGACCATCCAATGTGGCTTCCATCAGGGTGAGCTTTTCGATCCTCTCTTTCACCTCAGTGGTCTGCTGATAGTCGAAACGTTGCTCGTTCAGCACATCTGTCGTAGCTACATAGGCATGAAGTTCTTGTAACGAAAAGCCAAGCACCTCTTTGGCTCGAACCACTTTTTTCAAATAGTCGATGTCATCCTGTGAATATAGCCTCGTTCCGCCGTCTGTCCGCTGAGGTGAAGGCATCACACCAATCTCTTCGTAATATCGAATGGTACGCTTCGTCAGTCCGCAGGCTTTGGCGACATCATCAATTTTGAATAAACTCATCGACTCCACCTCGCTTATATGTCATTAATATTATGTACATAATTACATATAATTCTAACGTTAACGTCAACGTTAGATTTCAGTTTGGAATTTAACCGTTAAAATTATTCATGAAATGATAGATAAAATCGACCATTCCATTCCGAATTTGAGACAGAAGCAGAAAATAAAGACAAAAAAAGACCCGCATCCGCGGATCTCGGTGATAATACAGGTCATTAAGCATGTTGCTCTGCATGTACTTACTGACATTAGTTGTTCTGACCTTGTCTTGACCTTGTCTTATCTTACTTTCCTTACTCATCTCACTTCTCTTATTTCTCTTGCTTGTCCTTTTCATGCTGTGTCCTTTGCATTTGCTTCAAACGGCCTTCCACCCGGGTAAACAGCCTGATGGTATAGAAACCAACAGCGACTAGACTCAGCACCAATGCACGCACATCCGTAAGCCAGAAACCAATCACGCCAAAAGCGGTAATAATAACTCCAAATTGCATCATCAGTGCCGAACTGTACCGCTGTGCTTCTTCCCACAGCGCCCGGTCGCTCATTGCCCGTGGTGTACGGTACCCATATATTCCGTTAATTTGTTTTGGCGGCTTCTTATACACCATCAATCCCAAAATGAAGTAACATACTCCGCATATAATCCCCACGAATGCTCCTGCCAAAATACTCGCTCCTTCTTTTCACTTTAGCTCTCAGGCCAATTCGGTTCACAATCTGCCATAAAAACAGTAAAACGGCTCTACGTATATACGCAGAGCCGTGATGTACGTTTCAAACTATTTAAACGTCCTTAATTCGTAGAACCCGCATCGCATTCAGTACCGCAAGCACCGTCACACCCACATCGGAGAAAACAGCTTCCCACATGGTGGCGATCCCGAATACACCCAGCAACAGAAAGATTGCTTTGACTCCCAGCGCAAATCCGATATTCTGCCAGACAATGCGGCGTGTACGCTTCGCAATACGGATGGCACTGGCGATTCTGGACGGTTCATCCGTCATGATCACCACATCCGCTGCTTCAATCGCTGCATCCGATCCGAGTCCGCCCATGGCAACACCGACATCTGCACGGGCAAGTACGGGTGTATCGTTAATCCCGTCACCGACAAAGATCATTTTTTCCTTCGGTAATTTGTTTTGTTCCAGTTGTTCCAGTCGTTCGACTTTATCCTGCGGTAGAAGTTCGGCATGAACCTCATCCACGCCAAGCTGGCGTGCAACTGCCTCGCCTACCGCTCTGGCATCGCCGGTCAGCATGACCGTTTTGTGTATGCCTAGCTGTTTGAGTGCCTCTATCGCAGACGCTGCATCTTCCTTCACTTCGTCCGCAATAATGAGGTGTCCGACATACTCTCCGGCTTCAGCTACATGCACAACCGTTCCTACCGTTTGCGGCTTCGTATACATGATCCCTGCCTGCTCCATCAACTTGGCGTTGCCTGCGAGCACTTCCTGACCGTTCACATTGACTTTAATTCCATGTCCGGCTATCTCGTCATATCCGTCCACACCTTGCGAGGGAATGTCTTTCGCCCAAGCGGCACGAATGGATTCTGCAATCGGATGATTGGAATTCGCTTCGGCAATCACGGCCAGCTTCATCAGTTCCTCTTCCGTACGCGTACCTTCAGGATGAACAGACGTGACTTTGAAAACACCTTTGGTTAATGTGCCCGTTTTGTCGAACACTACCACTTTAACGTCATTTAGAGCTTCCAGGTAATTACTTCCTTTGACCAGAATACCGTTACGCGAAGCTGCACCAATCCCGCCAAAGAAGCCAAGCGGAATCGATACAACAAGTGCACAAGGACATGAAATAACGAGGAACACCAGCGCACGATAGATCCAGTCTGCAAACGTTGCACCGCTAAGTAGCAGTGGCGGAACGAAAGCAATCAGAGCAGCGAGAATGACCACAACAGGTGTGTAATACCGGGCAAATTTGCTGATAAAATGCTCCGTTTTCGCCTTGCGGCTGCTGGCATTCTGCACCATATCGAGGATTTTGGATACGGTGGATTCACCAAAGGTTTTGGTGACCTCTATGGTTAACATGCCGTTTTTGTTCACAAATCCGCTGAGTACATCACTTCCAGGCTCCAGTTCCCGTGGAACAGATTCCCCCGTCAACGCGGATGTGTCTACCATGGAGCGGCCTGCCTTTACGATACCGTCGAGGGGCACACGCTCACCGGCTTTAACCACAATCCGGTCGCCAATGCGAACCTCTTCCGGGGAGACACGCCGCGTTTCCTCCCCTGCTCCCGTGAGTATATTCGCATAATCCGGGCGAATATCCATCAGGGACTGAATCGACTTGCGCGAGCGATTCACTGCCATGCCCTGGAACAGCTCTCCGAGCTGATAGAAGAGCATGACCGCGACACCCTCAGGATACTCTCCGATGGCAAACGCACCCAGCGTGGCAACCGTCATCAGGAAGTACTCATCAAACACCTGACCGCGAATGATGTTTTTGAATGCCTGTAGCACGATATCGCCACCAGCGATGAGATAAGCCACTACGTATAGCGCAAGCTGTGCCCAGCCATCGAGCGGTGACCAGATCGCTGCGGCCAGCAACACAGACCCCGTAGCAAGGCGGGCTAGTAACGTTTTGGTCTGTCCGGCACCATGCTCATGTGAATGCCCTGCATGAGCGTCACTGCCTTCGGTGTGATTATGCGTATGGCTGTGATCATGTCCATGACTGTGTCCATGATCATGAGTATGTCCATGTGAATGTTCATGTGAATGAGCATGGCTCTGATGTTGATGCTTATGCGTGCCACCCGCTTGGCTTACGTTCGTGTGGGCAAGACTACCCGACCCTTTTTCCGAGATACGAATATGTGGCTCCAGCCGCAGCACCTTACGTTTGGCTTCCTCCACTACCTGCTCATCCATATCGGAATTGGTGTACATGGATAACGTTTTGGTTACAAAATTAACGGAACATTCATTAATGCCCTTAATTTTACTTACACCATTTTCAATCTTCAGTGCACAGTTGGCACAATCCAGTCCGTCAAGCAGCAGTTCCCTTTTCACCTGTTCCTGTTCGGTTCCCATGTGAATTCTCCCCTTTGCAGTCCGAAAAAAGTTGAACTAAAGGTATTACACGAGCACTACGATGACAGAATAACCTGGAGAGTAGCTGTTATCCCCAAATTTCTTTTATCCCTTTCATCTTCAGAGGGAAATTTGGTGATAAAGGCGAAGCGTATGCTTCCGATGCTAGCTTTCTTTCAGAAAGCTTTTAGCTCTGCTTTTCCTGGTTTTTTCTGTCCTCTCCGTTTTTGTGTAAAAAATAGTTCATCTTTTTTTATATAATCTTGTATTTAATGATATATGAGCAATCATTCATATGTTCAATTAACCCTATTATATGCATGCCCAAACCGGAGTGTCAACACGAGGTGTTGATTTTGGATACAGAATATGCAAATAGTAATCATTTCGCTTTAGGCGTTTTTTGGATATAATAGAGCTATCAAGTTGTTAAACATAGGCGGTGATAGGAATGGAACAACCGGTTAAAGCTCCACATGATTGCGATGATGCCTGCTTAGGTACGGAAGCCGATGTGCAAACCATTCGCACCTCACTTATAGATCGGGAGACCTCTTCCGAGATGGCGGATTGGTTCAAAGCATTTAGTGATCCAACACGTCTACGTATTATTGATGCACTGTTACAGAAAGAATTATGTGTACATGATCTAACGGTATTGCTCGACATGGGTCAGTCAGCCATCTCCCACCAGCTGCGCTCTCTCCGCAACATGCGGATTGTGAAGCGTCGCAAGGAAGGCAAGACCGTTTTTTATTCTTTGGATGATGCTCACATTGAGCAGATTTTCCTGCAAACGCTCCAACATATCAAACACGGCTAGGCTACTGCCAGCCTGTTCAAACCAACAGAAACCCCCGTCACTCGGCCTTATGCCGATGGACGGGGGTTTCTGTTGTGTAAGGGAACCGTTTTAATAGTTACAGCAAACGGTTATTGTTCGGATCATAAAGACCCGACTTATCTTTGAACATGTTGAATATATGGGACACCACCACTTTAAGTACCGCGTATCCCGGAACCGCAAGCAGGATGCCGACTACCCCGAACAAGTTCCCTGAAGTCAGAATGACAAAGATAATGGTGATTGGATGAATTTTGAGTGTTTTACCCATAATCTGCGGCGAGATAAGTTTACCTTCAATCAACTGTACAATTGTCCACACGGCAATCATTTTCAGCAACATCACTGGCGAAGTCACCAGAGCTACAATCAAAGCCGGAGTAATCGCAATTGCTGGACCCAGATAAGGTACAACACTCGTGAAGGAAGCAATGATTGCAAGAATCAGGGCATAATCCAAACCAATGACCATGTACCCGATGTAAAGCAACACACCGATACAGAAGCTTACGATAATCTGTCCACGGATGAATGAGCTGATCTGGTGGTTGATATCATGCAACACATGCATGGCACCGGTACGACTTTTGATTGGCAAAAAAGACAAAATCTTGTCCGGCAACTTCTTGCCGTCTTTGAGAAGATAGAACAAGATGAATGGCACGGTTACGATAGATAACACGGTCTCGGTAAATGCACCAAGAAACCCGCCAAGCTTCGTCCAGGTAGAATTGAGGATCTCGGTAGCTTTCGTGGAAATCGTGCCCCACCAGTCCTGCCAGTTCATGTTGATCGTATCTTGCACCTGGCTGAACAGCTTATTGCCTGTCAATTCCTCGAATTGTTCCCTTACGTTTTCACTGTAAGTAGGGAAATTGGCGATCAGCCCCATAATCTGATTACGTAGCACAGGAATAACTGCCAGCACCACAATAGTCAAGATGCCACCAATGGCAAGATAGAGAATCAGTATCCCCCAGCCTCGCTTGATTTTCCATCGTTCCATCACGTCCACAAGTGGATTGAGCAGATAATAAAGGATACCCGACAGAATAATAGGCAGGAGAATTGTTTTGAGTAACACCGCTAGCGGATGGAACACAAAGGATACCTTGGTCAGCACCATAATGTTCAGTCCTACCAATAGCAGAACTAACAGAAACAGCACAAATTTGTTGTTCAGAAAAAATCGTTTGAATCGCTCAGGCCACACCCGAGTTTGTACCTCAGGTTGTTGCTCAGGTTGCTCCATAGGCTTGTCGTCCTCTCTTATGTATCTTTCTTCCGTTATAATCACCTTTCTGCCTGACGGGTACAATTAACTCTTGTACAAGCCAACATATGTATAATACTCCCGATTTATACGTATGAGCCCGTTGACCGTTTCAAATTCGGCAAGTAAAGTCATTTTACCCCAAAATGCACAACCTGCCCCACACCGACCAATTGAAAAATCTCCCATACAAAAAAACGATCCACCTCTGCTTGGAGGCGAACCGTCTCTCTCTGATCCGATGCTATTCACATTCTTCTGTCATATAAAACCTTTATACGTTTCCCGCAAGCTGTGCGATCAACTCATACGAATGCAGACGTGCTTGATGATCATAGATCATCGAGGTAATAATCAGTTCATCTGCCTGCGTCTGGCGAATAAAGGACTCCAGTTGTCCCTTCACTTTCTCCGGTGAACCGTTCACTGCAGCTTTCAGTGTTTGAGCTACAGTAGCCTGTTCGCGATCTGTCCATTTTCCATCCATCACAGCTGGCGGCTGTACAAGTCCTGTTGTGCCGCGGATGATGTTCAGGAACTGTTGTTGCATTGTCGTTCCCAGCCACGCAGCCTCTTCATCGGTATCTGCCACCACGGCATTCACCCCTACGATGACATAAGGCTCCTTCAGACTCTCCGACGGCTGGAAGCTATTGCGGTAGGTATCCAGAGCAATTCGGGTATAATCTGGTGAGAAGTGGCTGGCAAAAGCAAACGGCAATCCCAGCTGGCCTGCCAATCGTGCGCTGAAATCACTGGAGCCCAGCAGGTAAATCGGGATGTTCAGCCCTTCGCCGGGCACTGCGCGTACGGGTGCATGATAGGACGTTGCCGATGCATCAAAGTATGCACGCAATTCTGCCAGCAGCTCAGGGAAATCTTCTCCGCTGTTCAGATCTTTGCGAAGCGCAACGGATGTACGGCGATCACTTCCGGGCGCACGGCCCAGACCCAGATCAATGCGTCCAGGATACAGGGATTCAAGCGTACCAAACTGCTCTGCAATGACAAGTGGTGCATGGTTCGGCAGCATAATGCCACCAGAACCTACACGAATGGACTTCGTTCCACCCGCCAAGTGTCCAATTACAACCGAGGTTGCAGACGAAGCGATGCCTGGCATGTTGTGATGCTCAGCCACCCAGTAGCGATGATATCCCCAACGCTCGGCATGTTGTGCGAGCTCCAGACTGTTGCGAAGTGCAATTGCAGGGGTTGATCCCACGACAACGGGAGCAAGGTCAAGCACGGAAAGTTTGACGTCAGTGATATGTTCTTTATGTTGATGTTCAATACTCATTAAAGTTCATACTCCTCTGTGATTATATTTTTGTATATCCAGATATATAGATATAAATAAACAACATTTTGCTTAAAAAATGAAACATAACTCTTATGTTTCGAAGACAGATTCTTTTCATACATGTAGCGAAGAAAGCCGGGAGTCCATGTGGTACACACCACGTGTTCTTACAACCTCTAGCCGTTCACATCCGGACGGAATCTCCTGCTTGCTGCGTATTGCATCCTTAGCTTCCGTTCCGGCATCCGGCTTATAACTCATGTTGTACGTACTCGGCAAAAGCCTGTATCGTTTCTTCATTGCGTCGATAGTACGTCCATTGTCCTCTGCGCTCCGATAACAACAACCCTGCCTTGAGCATCGTCAACAAATAGCTGGAGATTACAGACTGTGCCAGTCCAGCCTTCAATTGAATCGTGCCAACACAGATCCCACTCTTACCGCCATCCGGATGCTGGGATAGCTCGAGGGGGGAGAAGTGCTGCTCCGGGTTTTTCAGCCACAACAGGATCTGTCTGCGTGTCTCATTAGATAGTGCTTTGAAAATGAGTATAGGTTCCATGGGTCGATTATACCCCCTTTTTGACCTTTTGCCAAACCCCATAAACTAACAAACCGACTCATCAAGAGTCGGCTTGGCAATTCACATCTGATCAATTCCATGTTAGAAACGTGTTGTTACCGTCTGTTTCACTTCATCCAGCATTGCTTGATATGCAGCATCATCCAGATAACCAATACCACCGAAGAGCAGATGGCCTACCGGCTCGATTCCTACAAAATCAAAAATCCCTGTGTCGGAAGTCAGCTGGAGCGCATCCGTCATACCGATCTGGTCATACACGTCCTTCGGCGTTCCGTGTGTACTGATCATAACACCTTTTTTACCCGTTAACAGTTTCTCAATTCCTGTCGCTCCAGATGCATAAGCAAATCCGTAAGCAAACACCCGGTCAACGTATCCTTTCAGAATCGCCGGAAGCCCCGTCCACCAGATTGGATAGATAAACGTAATAGCTTCTGCCTCTGTCACATATTTCTGCTCCGCTACGATATCTTGGGGAGTCTGTCCTGCACGCATTGCAGCTGTATCCGCCTCAGTCAGTACAGGCTGAAAGCCGAGTTGATACAGATCACGTACAACGACCTCATGCCCCTCTGCTTCCAGAGCAGTTACGGCTGTAGTCAAAATGGCTTTATTGAAGCTGTCTGTATGTGGATGAGCGTATACGATAAGATGTTTCATGTTTTATTTCCTCCTCAATTGGGTTCAACAAGTTTAAAGACGTCTGACAATCATAGACAGCAAATTCTCCAACTGCTCCGACTGCTCTTCAGACAGATCGGCATAGATTATCTGATTAATCTGATTCGACACTTCGCGGAAGATCGGCTCAAGCTGCTTCCCTTGGTCCGTTAGGCGAATCATCGTTACCCGGCTGTCTTCAGCGCTCTTGCTACGTTCGACATACCCTAGCTTCTCCAGCTTGTTGACGAGCACTGTTACTGTAGGCTGCGTACGCTGAACACGTTCAGCCAGCATTTTGATCGATAATGTCTCTTCCCGGTACAAGAACATCAGGACATCTCCATGGGATGGCACGATACCCGTTACTTCATGCTGTTCCAATTCATGAACAATTCGTTTGTTCACATGATCTCTGATTCGTGCAATCATTGCAAAAGCGTTGTGTTTTAACATAAATGTATTATACATAGATATCTATGTATTTTCAACTCCTCATTTTTAGACTATATAAGTTAAACTAAAGATTTTACACGGCCCACTCCGATGACAGAATAACCTTCCAATCGCTGTTATCCCCAGATTTTTTGGATTCCCTTTTCCAAAGGGGAAAATCCGGTGATAAAGGCGAACGCTCCGCTTTTTCAGGTTTTTTCTGTCCTCTCCGTTATTGTGTAAAAGAATAGTTCAACTTATATACAATTCATAATTCCAAACAAAGTGACACGGCCCTTGTACTCTCATACTTGAAGGTATGGGACTACAAGGGCCGTACATCGTTACAACAGTTTAGTTCACAGAAGATTTGTTTGCACATTAATAGTCGTTACTTTCGTTCTTTACCTTATCGTTATTTAATCCAGTGTGTAATTTGCTCAACAGATTGGCGTGATTTCTCACGATGAGGCTCTTCTGCACGATAACCAAAGGCCGCCATCACTGACACATCCCATGCGCAATTCTCTAACAGTCCTGCATCTTCCAGAATACGATGCACCTCTGCATAATTGTATCCTTCGATCGGACAAGAATCGATGCCAATCTGAGCCGCTGCAGTCATCATATTGCCAAGGGCAATGTATGTCTGTTTAGATGCCCAGTCGAATAATGTTTTCGCGTTTTGAAGCAGACCTTGATTGTTCTGAAATTTACCGTAAGCTTCACTTGTCATTTTGAATACATCATCGGGCATGCCCTGGACCTCTTTCAGCATGTACGCTGCATAAGGAGAGCTGTAGCTGGCATCCGTGCGAGCCAAGATCACAATGAAGTGACTGGCTGTGGCTAGCTGCCGCTGTGCACCGGACGACACCTCGGACAAGCGCTGACGGAACTCGGGATTTTGTACAATGAGAAACTTCCATGGTTCGAATCCAATGGAACTTGGAGACAAACGACCTGTTTCAAGGATGAAAGTGAAGTCTTCTTCTGTAATTTTGCGTGACGCATCAAATAGCTTTGTTGCATGACGAAACTTAAATGCCTGCAAAATCTCTTCTTTTTTCTTTGTCTTTACAGTAACATCCACTCTTCTCCACGTCCTTTGCTTTATATATTATATGCTGAACCCACATAGCTATGGAGTTCGTTTGCTGTTTATGGCTCAGGTATCAGTTTAGATGTTATGCTCCAGATTGAAAAGTACGTACCTTATTGTACCCTGGTTCCTAAAAGTAAGGATAGCTTACATTACTAAATTGCGTCATTACTTAAAATACTTAATTAAAATCTTGCGTTCTACCTTAGTGATCATTGTGATACGCCCATCTTCTTTGTACCGAACCTCAAAAGCATCTTTTGCATCGCGCTCAAATGTAACTGTATCTATTTTTTCAGCATCTCGGTGGAGCCTGTAGTCGTCAAGATCTACATTAAAAATATTTTTCACAAATGGCCCAACCCGCTCTCTAAGAAGATTCTCATCCATATTTAATAACTGATCCTGGTAAGCCTCCATCTGTTCCGGACTGTTTATTTGGGGATAACCATAATCATTTGAATCTCCCACCATATATCTCGATCCATTTTTGGCTTCTGTTATTTTCACAAAATAATTATCACTAAATGAGAAAAAAGTTGAATCTTCACCAATTTCATCATCTTTAATTCGACTAGCATCATCTAGGTTAAAGTTAGCTTTACCTGAGAACACCTCAATCGCCCTTTTCGCCTTTGCCACTTCAGTTTGGGATATCTGATCTGCTCTTAACTCACCTGTAATGGATATCGCTTGATCCTGCCGCCAGATAATTTCTCCGTAACTATCACCCTCGCGTAAATCTACTACAGTGTAGCTCGTTGGATCCGTTTTTCCTTGTTGCATTCCCACGGATCTTCTAACTTTCACAGGTTGAAGTGTCGGTATTATGCCAGTACTCTCCAGAAGTGATGGTACCTGACGCAAATACCGATGTTCCAGCTTACTTGGCTGCATCTCCGCTCTCATCTGCACTTCACGAAGATTACCCGTCTTGGCATCCAGCCAAATTTGGGCGTAATCTGCTCCTTTCTCCTGGCCCGCTTCGACGTATATTCTTCCAGACACAGGCAGATCTTGTACTTTGGTAATGCGTAGCTGTTTGCCCAGATCATCTCTCATCGTCATCGCAACATTCTTTTTCATCTGATCGGTAAGGATATCGACATTCACGTGATCTGTAAACAACAAAGCTGAAGCCGGATTCATCTGCTCCATCAACGGTTTTGCGAGTTGCCCGTCGTGCCAATTCCACATAAATAGCCCGCCTGCGATAACCAGTGCACTTAACCCTGCAACGAGAATGCCTCTACGACTTTTTCTATGACGTTGATGACCTGGACCAACTTTGAATGTATCTTTAGATATATCTTTAGCTTTAGCTCTATTATTAACTGCATTTGTGTCTGGATCTGTGTATCTCCTGGATAAATCAAAGTGTGAACCAGATCGCTCCAATGACGACTCTAAAGGGCTCATTTCACTCATTTCCTCTTCCTTACTGCTTACCGTTCGTATCCGCTGCACCTGCTGTAGCACCTTACGCTTGTGATCTTCAGTAAAAGGAGACGTTGCAAACGGCCCTTTACGGATTTCCTTTTCCCATTGATCATCCTCATGTTTCATTCGCTTCTCTCCTCCCACTGCTTTCGAACCTTATCCTTAGCCCGGAATAGCCGTGATTTCACGGTTCCTTGGCTAATTCGTAACATATCTGCGATCTCCACCGTTGTAAGTTCATACCTCAGATGCAACAGAAGGATCTCCCGAAACTTCTCCGGTAGTGCCAGCACGATATCCCAAATTTCATTGATATGTACTTTACGAATCACTTCTATCTCGGCAGATGGATAAGCTGATCGTTCTCGCATCGTTTTTCTTGATCCGGATTGATCTCCTTGATCTGACTCTAACGACAACGTTTCTCCCCATAAGCTGCTTCGGAAAAACCTCGACTTTCGGTATGTAAACGTTGTGTTCCTCGTAATTGTTAGAAGCCATGTTTTGATCGAGCAATCTCCCCGATAGTTCGCGATTCCTGTGTATGCCCGGACAAACACTTCCTGTGACAAATCATCTGCTTGCTCCGTATTTCTAGTTAAAAAATAAACATAATTCCACACATCATTGCCGTAATCATGCATCAGGCTGGCAAGTGTGTCATTGTTGATGGTCTGGGCCTCTGCCAGAAACGAATAGTCCAACGAATGTTCACCTCACTTAATACGACTAAACGGAATGTCATCCGGTTCCCTAATTTACACAATATTCTTTATACTTTAGCAAAAAAACAAAAAACAGCATGTCCAGATACACTGAACACGCCATCGTAAAACGCTGAATAATGTACATATAAGATTCATCATTATTTCTTCATTGCTACAATCATCAGAAACATCGGTCTTCGATTCTCATCAGACATCCCTGGGACCTGCTCCATCATCTCCAAAGAAGGTTTGGATTCTGCCACTTGTTGAATGATGAACCCCGCACCAATCAATTCATTCAGATGTGTAGCCATCGTCCGATGATACTTCACCACATCATGATCCAAAAAGTTTGCGATCCGCTGTCCTTGCTCATGATAATGATCCACAGGCCAATGCAGTTTCTCCCCTTGAGCATCATAATGCCAATCTTGCTCCGCACGAGCGGTGAATATCGGATGTTCAACAGATAGAATGAACGTTCCACCTGTGACTAGACAATGATTGATTTTACGATACACGTCATGCAAATGTTTAATGTAATGCAGAGCAAGCGAGCTAATAACCACATCGAACTGATTCTGGTCAAAATGAATATCTTCGATGGCCGTCTGCCGATACTCAATCTGTAGATCATTCGTCAGTTCACGCGCACGCCGCAGCATATTTTCGGATAAGTCTACACCGATGACAGAACTCGCCTGTTGTTCACACGCATATCGGCAATGCCAGCCAAAACCGCAACCCAAATCAAGTACTCGCTTATCCTTTAAATCGGGTAATAAGGTTTGTAATTCATGCCATTCCCCAGCTGCATCTAACCCTTCAACGGAGCGAGCCATCTTACTATAATTCTGAAAAAATGCCTTATCATCGTATTTATTTTGTTTCATGTGATCTTACCTCCCTCCCCGGTCTTCTCTCATACTCTATCAAATAAACGGTATGAATTTCGGAAAAGTTGCCATTTGAATTGTACTCGTGTTATTATACAGAACGAACGTTCAGTATAATATATAGGTATAAACTTTTTAAACTTACTAACGGAGGTCATTATGAGTACAAATTGGACACATCCACTTGAGAGGCAAACGGTAGGCAAAGCTTTTATCAGCTATCTGGTGCCCTCTGTTCTGGGGATGCTGGTCATCGCATTTAACTTTATTATCGACGGCATTATGGTTGGGCATAAACTGGGGTCAACCGCTATGGCAGGCATCGGCATCGCTTCCCCTGTCTACACCCTGTTCGTGGCAATGTCTCTATGGATCGGCATGGGCGGAGCTACGTTATACTCTAATCATATGGGCAGGAAAGAAAATCAGAAGGCCAAAGAAGTGTTTACCAAATCCATTATTCTCATTTCGCTGGTCACAGTGGTTATTGGTTACACGGCCTTCACATTCAAAGATAAACTCGTATATGCATTGGGTGCAAATGCAGATACTTTCCCCTTCGCATCCGACTATATGAACATCATGTTACTTTTCGGGTTTGTTTTTACGATCGAAAATGCATTATCCGTTTTTGTTCGCAACGATGGCGGTCCAAACACCTCAATGTATGCCCAGATTACCTTTGCTGTAGCTAACATTGTCATCAATTATATTACGTTATATGTGCTGGAGTGGGGAGTACGCGGGGTTGCACTTGGCACGATTGTTTCAGCCGCTTTGGCACTGCTCGTGCTGTTCAGTCATTTTTTCAAAAAGTCCAATAATCTTACGTTCACAAGGTTCACATGGAGTACCAAATTGCTTTGCATGATCGCACTTATTGGCTTTCCCAGCTTCCTGGCTGAACTCGGTATGTCCGTCTTTTCGGTCTCACATAACATCTCAACGGAACGGATTGGAGGTACGGATGGTGTTGCCTCGTTTACGGTTTTAAATTACATCCACGGGGTTGTCTTAATGGCATTCCTTGGTCTGGCTTCTGCTGCGCAGCCCCTAATCAGTTATTATCATGGTGCACAGCGAGCAGAACAAGTGCAGGAAACGATTCGTATTGCCGTCAAAACAGCCTTAACCTGCGGTGTGGTTCTGCTTCTCATCGTTCAAGTTGGAGCACCTTATTTTGTGCAAATCTTTGGTAACTTCAGTAGCAGTGTAACTGATAACGCCGTCTACGGTTTGCGTATTTTCACCATTGCTTATGTATTCATGGGAGTAAACTTTGTCATGAGCACGTACTTCCAGTCCATGGGTAACGCTAAAATGGCGATCTGGATTACAGCCGCACGCGAGATGATTATCATGATTGCTTTGATTGCTATTCTCCCTTCGTTCCTGGGTGTTACTGGGGTATGGCTGGCTGTACCTTTATCCGAAATGATTGTTCTAATCACGATAGCACTCTACTATCGCAAACGCTCCTTGACCGAGCGGCTCAATCTGTTACAGGCAAAATAAATATTATGGTTTAAAAACAAACATAACGTTCGCTGTATTTTCGCCCCACCGTCACGATATTAAACACTGGCCCCTAACCCCGGCGTAATTCTCCAAAAGATAACTCCAGAGTCAGGGGCTCAGTACCATTCTGTGCAAGACACAAAAAAGACACACCTGATTTTCATCAAGTGTGTCTTTGCTTTGCTTGGCGGCGTCCTACTCTCCCAGGACCCTGCGGTCCAAGTACCATCGGCGC
>NZ_JAURUN010000024.1:0-29396 GCF_030803945.1 Paenibacillus intestini
CGAACCAACTTTGCAAGCTCTTTTTTCAAGTTTCTTTCGAAGCTTGTTTTCAGTGGCTTGCCGCACCGTGTAAACTGTGTTTTCTTGGCCGGAATTAGAATATACCATGTATGACATAACAATGCAATACTTATTTTAAAAATATAAAATTCCATCAGATTCCCTCATATAAACTAGGACTTATATCATTATAGACATGAACTTTAAGAAACCATATCCAACTTATGAAGCTGTGTAATACACTCGCGACGTCGCGCTCATTTCACAAATCACAAACCGAAACCGGATAGAAACTGTAATATGACATCAGACGAACGATCACAGCTGTACCACAACATTTATTAACGTAATAAATACAGGGAAGCCGCGTATATGATCAGCAAAATATTTCAACCGACCAATAACACAACTCCCCTGCAACATACCTTATAGATCATACCTGTTCCCCCTGAGCACTTTCCGCTTCCTTCTATAGAATAGATTTCCCTAACAAAGATGCAATTAATCCAACACCAAGCCGTGCCGTATGCCGGTTCTGATCAAGTAGCGGGTTCACTTCGACCAATTCCATAGATACAACCTGGTTGCTCGTTGCTAAACACTCCATTGCAAAATGCGCTTCTCGATAACTCAACCCACCCGGTACAGGTGTCCCCACGCCTGGCGCTTCACGCGGATCAAGGCAGTCCATGTCAAAGCTAACATGAATACCGTCCGTCCCATCTCCCGCTATCATCATCGCCTGATCAATGACCTGTTGCATCCCCAATCGATCAATATCATGCATCGTAAAAGCTCGAATGCCCAGTGCTCTGATCTGCTCCTTCTCGTACTCATCCAGATCACGAAGTCCGATATACACCAGATTGGACGGATTCACAAAGGAACCAGCACCTCTGATCTGTGACAAATTAAAAGCCGAATGCCCCAGAAACGCAGCCACGCTCATTCCATGCATATTCCCAGTCAAACTATGTTCTTCGGTATTCAAGTCTGCATGAGCATCGAACCAGATCACACCTAAATTGCTGTAATGAGCAGTTAACCCGGCCAAAGTACCGATGGCTACACTATGGTCTCCCCCAAGCACAACTGGAAAGGCTCCCTCTTCAAGAGCAGATGCTACTTCTTGACACACATACTCACTGACCTGCTGAACCTCATTCAGATACTTTACCGTCTTGCGCCCAAGTGAAGTTGCTGATTGTGTAGGGCAATCCACACGCACCTCTCTATTCAAGAGAAACCCCAAACTCGCAATTTCACGCTTCAACCCGGCGGTGATCAGTTCATCAGGGCCTAACTCGGCCCCATTTCTAGCACCAGCTAATCCAAAAGGAACTTTAATCAGAGCCACTTCTTGTTGATGAGTCTTTACATGGCGAGTGGCCTGACCAGATACATTTGCTATCCCCTGCTCCCGTGAAGCCAAAACATCCTCATTCTTCATAAAGTATCGCTCCTTTTCATCGTTGTCGAATCATCACTAAGCACTTCTTTAATGATCTCTATAGCCCAATCAATCTCAGATTCGTTGATAGTTAGTGGGGGAGCAAAACGAATGGTTGTTTCATGCGTTTCTTTACAAAGTAACCCCGCCGACATCAGACGTTCGCAATAAGGTCGTGCAGGACCATCGAGCTCAACCCCGATGAATAGACCTTTGCCCCGAATTTCCCGAATGGCAGAGCTCTGAATACCTTGAAGTTGTTCCATAAAATAATTCCCCAGCCGCTCTGACCGCTCCGCAAGCCGCTCATCTTCCAAAACATCCAATGCGGCAACTGCCACCGTACAGGCAAGTGGATTACCCCCAAACGTAGAACCATGCGATCCCGGCTCAAACAGATCCAGGATATCTGCTCCGGCAGCGATTGCCGAAATCGGCATCACACCACCTCCAAGCGCTTTGCCCATAATCCATATATCTGGTTCGGCACCCTCCCAATCAGAGGCGAATCGACGCCCCGTTCTTCCAAATCCGGTCTGGATCTCATCCGCCATGGTCAAGACTCGCTGCTGTCTGCATATCTCAAACGCCTCGGACAAGTATCCAACTGGAGGAATAATAATTCCCGCTTCGCCCTGAATGGGCTCAACAAGGAAACCCGCCGTATTCGGTGTGATCGCTTGTCTCAACGCCTCCAGATCACCGTAAGGGATAATTCGAAATCCAGGTGTGAACGGTCCAAAATCCTTTTTATATGCAGCAGATGAAGAAAAAGAAGTAACCGTCAGGGTTCTTCCATGAAAATTGCCAGAACATACAATAATTTCAGCACGATTTTCAGGTACCCCCTTACAACGATATGCCCATCTGCGTACAGCCTTTATCGCTGTTTCAACCGCCTCTGCTCCTGTATTCATAGCTAATATTTTGGCTTTACCCGTAAACGTGGACAGTTTTTGATAAAATATCGCTGCAGCATGGCTGTGAAATGCCCGTGATGTCAATGTGACCTTGTCTGCCTGATCTTTCAACGCTTGAATGATGACAGGGTGTCTATGTCCATGATTCAGTGCTGAATACGCACTTAACATATCCATATATCGGCGGCCTTCAGGGTCCTCTACCCACACCCCTTCTGCCTGTTCAATGACGATGGGAAGTGGATGATAATTAGGCGCAGCATACGTTTCCGACCATTGAATGAACATCTCGGTATCTGGCATTCCTTCACAACCTTCCGCATAATATTGTATACAAAATACAGTAACAGTGTATGCGAGTTGATCTGCGTTTACGACTTGTTTCCTCTTTTTCCGCATCCGCCCTGTTTGTATACCAGCACTCCAACATATCAAAATAGCTTTATCTTTCTTAAAGATGAACCACTAGCCCTCGGATGAAGAACCAGTGTGAACCCATTTTAAATTTGTATACAATATACATAGTATGATACGCGCTTGTTTATATCTTCAATAGTAGCAAACCCATACGAGGATGACAACGCTTTTTCAATCATTTCCATACTATAATTCCAAAAAATGTTCACTGAACATTGCCACTTATGTATCTCCCCACATGTGAACTTTGCTTGCCCAACTCCCCCCTCGATGGTAAGATGATAAAAACTTGAAACACCCGGAACAGCGCGCCCTGTATGGCTTCATTAACCATCGATCGTCACTATACATATAGAAGGGAGAATTTGTATGGAGGTTCCTAAATACCGTTCCTTGAAAGATCACGTCTACGATTACATCGCTCAGAAGATTCAGGACGGGACGCTACTTCCCAACCAGAAGATTAACGAAGCCGAAATTTGCAAAAGGCTGGATATCAGTCGTACCCCTACCCGGGAAGCTTTATTTCAGTTGACCTCTGACAATCTATTGCAATATATCCCACGCAGGGGATTTATTGTTGCTCCTTTTGACACAAGCAAAAAGCTCGAATTCTCGCAGGCCATCGGTGCACTGGAGGCATTAGCCGCCACGCTGGCAGTGGATCACCTCAAAGCGTCAGAACTTATAGAAATGGAAGCCCTGATCGCCCGTATGGATGAAGACATCAATCAACTCGATCTGGCTGCCTACAGCAAAGATCAGTATCTGTTTCACAACCTATACATCCAGCGCTGCGGCAACGCCACCGTCATCGAAATGTTGAACACACTTAAGAATAGCTTTATCCGTCAATCCTATGTCAGTGATAACAAGCCAAAACTATCCGAGGTGCTACATGAAGTCAATGAGGAGCACAGACAGATTTTAAGTGCGTTTCGTGCGAAGGACAAACCACAGCTGGAAGCACTGCTCAAACATCACTGGCGTATTATTGATAACGACATGCTGTAACCTACTACTTATAAACGTGAGAGGCAACTCACATCATAACGAAGGTGAGTTGCCTCTTTTTTTAATTCGTCCCAGCTTCTGTAGGAACTCTAGCCGCAAATACGGCATATCCCAGCCTTTTTCCGTATCTCAGAAGCAACCGGTCATTGGTACGACTCATTCGCTGTATATTTTTATCCTCAATCCAGTTCATATCCATCTCTCGTAAAGGGTCGTGATCGACTCCCCACTTGCCCATTGTACGCGATTGCTCCTTCACTTCAACTTTGGAGAATCCGCATCCCCTCAGTCGTTTCTTCCAAGCTGACACCGTTGCCAGTGTACGTATCCCATAAAATCGCTTCAGTCTGCGACTCATCAGCTCTGTTTTCCTTCCCGATAAAACCATTTCCCGATCGACAAGTAGTCCTCCAGGTTTTAGCACTCTTCGGTACTCAGCCAGTGCTCTGCGCCATGAGGTGAAAATCGTGACCGATTCGATAAACACCACGTCCACGTGATGATCTGGTAAGGGTAATGCTGTAGCGTCAGCTTGAATAAAACGCACATCAACCCGCTCTTTACGCGCACGCCTTACCGCTTTATCCAGCATGTGACGGTGCAGATCAACTGCAGTTACGTTGTACCCCTGACGGGCCAGATAACATGCTGTTCTTCCCGCACCACACCCAATCTCCAGAACATGAACCCCAGCAGGAAGCGATAATGAATCAAGCAGTTGCAGTGTGGCCGAAAATCCACCAGGATGAGCACTTCCTTCTCCTAAACGAGCAAGCAAATCATGATAATCCATGACTCCCCCTCCTTCCCTCCCTCCAGTCTATGGAACAAACCGAAAAACGGCTCCTGACTATGGAGAAAACCGGGTACTCGTCCATACCAATCCACTCGATTCCTACTATGATATACAAACCGTTGATTTCAGGCGGCAAACCGCAACTATGAGGGGGATATGCATGCACAGAATTCATCCGGTATGTGAAGAAACGGTGTCACCGCATGTGGGGCGCCCTGTCTGTCTTGTCATGAGAGACGGCACGCATATGTATGGTACACTTGGAGGCTGTCGGGACGGGAAGGTCTACTTGAATGAATGTTTTCAAGGTCCGCGCCTGTCTTCCGTCCAATCCAAGCAACAACTGCGCAGAGTAAGTAAAAAGAAATTATCATCAGCCAGAAAAGCTAAATCTTCAGCTTATGGCGGCTACCCATATGGCGGTGGATACGGTGGTTATGGCGGTTACGGATACGGAGCTGGCTATGACGTTGCCCTGATTGCTACGTTGTTCCTTCTTCCATTCTTATTTATCTAAATCTCAAAATAATCAGCTATTGTATGTATATTAGCAATCAACAAAACCTCTTCTTGTCCAATTACGGAACATGAAGAGGCTTTTTTTCTGTAACAAAAAAGGCATTCGCCTTAAACGAATGCCAGGATGTTCTTATTTAATTCCCTACCTCAGTCACGGATGTTCACATTATCTAAAAAAAAACACCTCGCGAGAGGCGGGTAAGCTATATTAAATCCGATTTCCTTTAGACATCGTTTTCAGGTTACTATTCGAATTCTCAAGCAATGGCAGCATCCTAGTCGTGCTCACCATCTCAGAAGCACATATTGGACAAGTAGGTACGGTATCAAACGCAAAATTGTCCCGCATCCATCCTTTGCACGTATCACTCGTACATTCCCAGATTGCCGCATCTGCTTGTGGAATTTCTTCCAACGGTTTTTTGCGATTATACATGACTTCTACCCCCTTTGTTATGGAAACACATCTTACTGACGTTATTTCACAAAAGCCACTGCTTAGCGGAAGTGTAACATCCGCCGAACTTCTGCCTCGACAACGGTTGGGCCAACTTCATCTATAAATCAAAAAAAAGAAGCTGCCTTTATCATTATAACATGTTAAAGGCAGCTATGCTTTAATTACAGTTTTACAACTTCTTCTGCTTGAGGACCACGGTTTCCTTGTACAATTTTAAATTGCACGCGTTGACCTTCGTCCAGCGTTTTGAAGCCTTCGCCTGTAATAGCGCTGAAGTGTACGAATACATCTTCTCCGCCTTCAACTTCGATGAAACCGAAGCCTTTATCAGCGTTGAACCATTTTACTGTTCCGTTTTGCATGTGAATTACACCTCCAAATAAAGATTAACATGTTCCTTTGTTCTTTGCAGCAAGCAAATAAAAATTCACACATTGAAAAAGGTACCAGTCATAAAATATAAGTGATCGCCCTTTACAATATGTGAATTAGGTTTTCCACTCTGCTCTGTACAACTTGATTCTTAGTATACCTCTAATTGATTCAAAAAGCAAATCATTGTATTTTCTTTTCAAACAGCTTTGGAAATACCTGTTTATTATCTTCATGCCATGATCAGTCTGTGTTGTCCCCTGTGAAAGATCGTCTTTCTGCGGTCTTATGAAAGGATATGCAGTTCCCACCCAACTTATACATGATTTGTGAAAATGTTCTGTCTTGCATATCCATCATACTCAGGCCACTACTGCCCATCTTACTCAGAGTCAATGCAACAATATGTCGGCACCCGACTTAACTACACAACTAAGTCCATGCCCACATAAAAGCATCGCGATCCCAAGCAACCCGCCCGCCATGAAGCTTGCGAAATGCTTTTTTCACCTCTTTGGACAAGGAAGCATTACCGTTCTCATTAACAAAAACAAAATGCTCTCCGTAATGAGTTCTTACATATTCTATTGCTACTTCCTGACGAAGCGTGCCTGTAAACTTAATCTCAGAAACCATCCATTCAGCTACGTCCTGCGCCGTCTTTTCCATTCTTTCACCTGCCGTTCTTCAATTACAACGTGGTCAATCTTTTCTTGCCTGACTTTCTACCGTCTAAAGTATACCACGATTGTAGAAAATACGAAAAATAGGAAAGGACAGAGTTACGACGAAGGAGAAATGAACGTTCTACAATCCATTTCAGAGCAAGTGTACCCATTCCAGAGAGAGCGTAATATAATACCTTGCATGAACAGCTTGAATGCTTCGTATGGGATGGATAAAAACATAAAAAGTAACAAAAAAGAGATACATCTAATTGTATTTTATCCTAAAATCAGGTATGGCTTATCCCTCTGCCTGTCCATTATAGTAAGACTTAAGATTGAAACTGCAGGGGCGCTTCATCTATTTAGCGTCAAATGACTATGAAACTTAGATAACGATGAAATTGATAATGCATATCGAATCAGGGAGGATTTTATGAAAGCATTTTTTCAACGATGGGGACATCTGCTGGCCATTCTATGTATACCACTTCAAGGCTCCATTTATATGTTCCTAGGTAGTCAAGCGGGAAGTGATGTATTTTACAATTATGCCTGGATTGATACACAAATTCCTTTTATCAAAGAATTTATTATTCCATATGTCAGCTGGATGCCTATTTTATATCTAAGCTTTCTCTATCTTGGTTTAACGAATAAGTCGTTATTCTGGCGGACACTGCTCATTTATAACGTCGGGGTGATGGCAGCGAATGTTTGTTTTGTGGTATTCCCCTCGTATGTGCCACGTCCGGAAGTGACCGGAACAGATCTAAGCAGTGTACTTGTGCAATTCATCTATTCTAATGATGCGCCTGTGAACTGTTTTCCAAGCGTCCATTGTTTAACAAGCTACATGTTGTTCATCATTCTCAACCGACATCTGAACGTTAAACCTGCCGTGCGAATCTTCGGCTCCGTCTGGCTATGGCTCATCATTGCTTCAACTGTCTTCGTCAAACAGCATTCCATGCTGGACGTCGTTGGTGGCATTGCTTTTGCTGAAGCCGCTTATTGGACCGTTCATGTCTTTGCCAAACGTCTGGGACAGACCGCAAAAAACAGCAAGCAACCACTCCGATCCACGCAGCCAAGCCGAAATGCATAACGTAGTTCCAGGACAAACATTATAGATAAACAGGTTGCGACATGGTACATTTCAACAATAACAACAACAAAACAATAATAAAGAGGGCTCAGGTGCCCTCTTTTTTTATTGCATTCTTCAGACTAAAGTTATTGATTATAAATTCTACTAGACCAGTACGGGCTACCATTCGTTAGACAATCGGGGGACGCTCATGCAAGAGATCGGATGGTGGGCTGCCCATAAGCCGTTTGAATATGCGGTAAAAATAAGACAGATCCCGGTAGCCGAGAAATTCGGCAATTTCCTGAATAGAGAGCTGCGACTCGGTGAGCAGGTACAGAGCCCTTTTCATCCGTTGGTCATGAACGTACTCGCTAATCGTCTGATTCGTTACAGTTTTGAACAGGGAGGCCGCATAATTGGGAGACTTTCCGATCTCGTCACCAAGCTCTTCCTTCGTTACCTTCTCCCGATAATGCTGCTCAATATACCGTTTCATCCGTTCCACGTACCGATGCCTCTCTGGCGGAATGATACCGCGATCGAGTTCCCGGTTAATATAAATTAGGACTTCCATCAATAAGGCCTGGCTCATCATGACATAATAAGAAGGACGCTCTTCCCATTGTTGCTGAATGCTCTTCATTCGCTGATGAATCAGTTCGTAACAGCCTGGTTTATGCCTCAAAGGTTCACGCTGTTCGAGTGCAGGCAGTTCTGCAGTCTCATTTTGCCTCAACAAAATAACAAACTGGGTGTGCGTAACCGTAGGAATACTCTTTCCATAATAGGGTGTACCACCAGGAATAAGTAACAGTTCACCCTTTTCCATGATCTGTTTATCTCCGTTCACCCAATATACACATTTTCCATATGTAACCAAGCTAAGACGCCAAATCCCTTGTGGTTGCACGGCTTCTTCGTACCACCCTACGCCATTCACATGATGTACTTCAAGTGGAGTAACCATATAACACCTCATTATCGGACTATACTCTAATCATTGTACTATAGTTCATATCGTGATTCGACAGAAAACGCTACAATGTACACATAAGCACTAAATATGAGGAGGATATTAGCATGTTGAAAACCAAAATTATCTGTACTATGGGACCTGCTTGTGACTCAATCGAAACGTTGAAAGTAATGATTCAGGAAGGTATGACGGTTGCCCGTCTAAATATGGCTCATGGAGAGCTGGAAGATCACGTGGGACGGATTAACAATATCCGTACAGCTGCTGCTGAACTGAACAAATATATCCCCATTATGATGGATATCAAAGGACCGGAAGTACGGATCGGTAAATTAAAAGAAGCTTCGGTTCACCTGCAGGCAGGTAAAGAACTTACCCTGACTACTGAGGATATTCTTGGTGATGTAGAGCGTATCTCTGTAAACTATCCTGAATTGAATCTGGTTGTCAAACCAGGAGATCGCATTCTGATTGACGACGGCTTGGTTGATCTGACTGTATTGTCTGTCGAAGGTTCAGAGATTCACTGCAAAATCATCAGCGGCGGTATCCTGAAACCACGTAAAGGTGTGAACCTGCCGGGAATCAAAACGACTTTGCCAGGCGTAACCGAGCGTGACGTAATGCACATCGGATTTGGGATCGAGAACAACATCGAGATTATCGCAGCATCCTTTGTTCGTAAAGGCGATGACATTCGTGAAATCCGTAGCATTCTCAAAGAACGCGGTCAAGACCATGTACAGATCATCTCCAAAATCGAGAACCAAGAAGGCATGACCAACCTGGATGATATCATCGAAGCATCCGACGGCATTATGGTAGCTCGTGGTGACCTCGGGGTTGAAGTTCCGATTGAAGACGTACCGATGATGCAAAAAGAAATGATCGACAAATGTAACAAAGCCGGCAAACCGGTTATCGTCGCTACACACATGTTGGAATCCATGCAAGTAAATCCTCGTCCGACACGTTCCGAGGTAAGTGACGTGGCAAATGCGGTACTGCAAGGCGCAGACGTTGTAATGTTGTCTGGCGAATCCGCTGCTGGTAAATATCCGATCCAATCTGTTCGTACGATGGCTGCTGTTGCACGTCGCGCAGAAACAATGATCGATTACAAAGAACAATTCAACCAAAAGTCTGCGCAGCAAGTGGCTGACATTACCGAAGTTATCAGTCAGGGAGCAGTGAGTTCTTCCCTCGTTCTGAATGCTAAAGCGATTATTACTTCGACAGAGAGTGGTTTCACAGCTCGAATGATCTCCAAATATCGTCCAAAAGCACCGATCATCGCAGTCACTCAACATGAGGAAGTGCTGTCCAAAATCTGCCTTCTCTCCGGCGTTATTCCGGTAATGGGTGATAAAGTGACAACAACGGATGAAATGTTCGAATCTGCAACACGCAATGCGATCAAAACAGGTTACATTGAAAAAGGTGACATTATCGTATTGTCAGCTGGTGTTCCAATCGGCCAATCCGGTAACACCAACCTGATTAAAGTACTGCAAGTATAATTACGAATCGCGGCATAGCGAAAAAGTATGAAATCAAAAAATCCACCGGGATGTGAAATCCGGTGGATTTTTTGGTTTTCCTCTTTTACTTACTAAATTAAAAGCTGAACGAGAAAAAATTGATCTATTCTTTTACACAGAAACGGAGAGGACAGAAAAAACCTGGAAAAGCGAAGCGCTCGCCTTTATCACCGGATTTTACCCTTTAGGAAAGGGAACAAAAAAATCTGGGGATAACAGCGATTGAAAGGTTATTCTGTCATCGGAGTGTTCCGTGTAAACACCTTACTTCAATTAACATCCTTCTACAAGTTGCGCGAATAGTTAACCAGATCCTGTGACATGTTGTTGATCTCATCCATTGAGGCATTGACCTGCTGCGTCAGGGCTGCCTGATTCTGAGTCAATGTGGACATGTTGCCGATATGCTGCAAAATATGATCAATTAACGTTTTCATTTTCTGCATGCTATCTTCAATGTTGACCGTTGCCTCCGAACTGTGATCAGCCAACTTCCGCACTTCCCCAGCTACAACGCCGAAGCCCAAACCGAGTTCGCCTGCACGTGCGGCTTCGATGGCTGCATTCAAACCGAGCAGATTCGTCTGGCTGGCAATCTCTCGAATAAACGCTGTAATACTCTTCGTATCATCCACACTGTCCCGCACCTGCGTTGCCGCATCAGCGGATAACTCCTGAGCATTAACAAGCTCCTGTGCCTGATCCGTAATGGAGTTAATGCCATTCACCATCTCTTCGATGGAGTCGGACAATTGTTTTGTTTTCAAATTCATCGCTTCAACAATGACTTCTTTGTTCTTCTGGTGAGTAACATCCCGAATCGTACCAGCAACACGAAGCGGTACGCCATTCTCGTCACGAATGGTTTCACCACCCGCATGATACCAGCGATACTCCCCGTCTTTTCGTTGCAAACGGTAATCAAGATCGTACGGCGTTCTGCCGCTGTAATCATTCATATGTTCAGCAAATGCATTGATCGTACGGTCATGATCTTCGGGATGAAGACGAGAGCTCCAGCTGCTGAACACATTCGGGAAATCTTCTTCATTCTTGAACCCGAGTTCTCTTCGGAATTGTGGCGACCACCAGAATTCATTGTTTGGATTGACCACATCCCCGGCAACGACCGTCATATCCCACGGCGCTTCTACAAGTGCACGGTTGACGAGATCATAACGGGTAACAAGCGCCTCGAGTTCATCTGACTTGATCTTCTCCTCATGAACGTCGAACATGACTCCAATTAACTTAACCGGAGCACCTGTAGCATCTCTTAGAAGTCGTCCAAGACATCTGAACCAACGAACATCTCCGTTTTTCAAAACCATACGGCTTGTAACATTATATCCCGCTTGGTCATTCGGATCATTCACATGTCTCGTAATATCCTCCACAAGCTGTGGTCTGTCCTCTGGATGCACAGATTTAGCCCAACTGGCGAATTCATTGGGGAAGTCCTTCGAATTACTATAGCCCAGCATCTTCCGGAACTCTTCCGAGAATGAAACGATGTTATTGTGATCCAGCGGATTACCTGCAACGATCTTCGACTCCCATATCGCCGCTTGGAGTGCCTGATTCAACATGGTAAGACGCATTTGCGCAACCTCATGCTGTGATTGCATCAGTTGTACTGCTTTTTGAATATTTCCCAAAATTTCATCATTGCCTTGTGCATCAGCATCTGTCCCGCTCCAAAACTGGCCCTTCTGAGCGTTCTCAAGCAAACGACGGCTGTAACTCAGCAATTGCTCATGTGAATCTATACGATTTGATTTGCTTACTTCACTACGTTTCAAAAACATCGCGGTATCCCCTCTTATGTAAGGTGTCTTTATATATTCTTCGACATATATTGACAAGAAGTGTAGGTCTAAAGTCTCCAATGTAAAAAAAAAACGCAAATCCCCCTCAGTTGGAGAAGATCCACGTTGTTAGATGATATTCTGTTTTTTGTATAACTCCGATTTACGTAAAAATAATTCTCTACGACCATCCGAAATTAAGCGTTTTGCCCGTCTCTACCCATGTTTTAATACTACTTAGAATCATCCACCAGCTATTCTGCGCATTGGCATAGGAAGGATGGTTATCTGTAAACTGATCATTGATCAGCGTCAGCTTGGTACACTCCCCTACGTTCTCTAACTGAAAGATGACTCTCGACTGAAGCTCGGCATGATTGGAATGATACGAGGGCCCTGGATGTTCTAGGTAGCCAAGTGTGGAGAGCGGCTCAAACTCCAGAATCTCACCATATACATGGACGGTTTCCTCACCATCATTACCGGGCCCGACATAAGCAAAGGGCTGTCCAGGTTGAAAATTCGAGCGAAGCTCACTGCCAAAGAAGCTACTACGCGTACCCTCCGAGGAAATCAGGGCATTCCATACTTCTTCACGTCCTGCATTGATATAAAATTCATATTTTAATTCCATCAGCTACGCACTCCCTTTCATACACTCAAACTACGGTTGTTTTTCCCGTATTTCTATCCTACCTTTAAACCCTATTGCTCGTATTGTAAAAACGCGACAACGACGAAAAATCCGTTATACTAAAGAAGATTCATTGAACCAGATCGCTTCACCATCTTTTCCAAAAAGGAAGGAGAGTACACAGGTATGAACAGGACAGGCAAGCTCGATCCGCCCCCCATGGGTTTGCTTCATCTGGAAGTAGGCAGGCAACAATATCAGTTACTGCGAGTGCCTCCAGCCGAGGTACTGAATCCTTTTGTCAAACATTACTGGATGGTGTCCTGGGATCTTGCGGGCAGTGACCCGTATCCCCAGCATGTAGTGCCTAACCCCTGCGTCAATCTGGTCGTTGAGCGAAACAAAACATTTTTTTTCGGACCTTCTGATCAAAAGTTTACGTACGCTATTCACGGCAAAGGTTGTGTTTTCGGCGTAAAGTTCAGACCGGGGGGATTCTATCCCTTCCTTCGAGCACCCGTTTCTACTCTCTACGGGAAACCACTTGAGGTATCGGGTCTGCTCGGCATCCGTGCCGGAGCATTAGAAGATATTTTGCTTGGTGAAGACGCTATGGAGGAAAAAGCCCGCTATATGGATCAAATGCTTTCTGCACGCCTTCCCGCGAAGGACATTGACGCAAGCTTAACCTGTGCTATTGTGCAGCATATTGAGCAAGATCGGGATATGCTGAGAGTAGATCAGCTGTCATCCCACTGGAATCTGCATACACGCAAACTCCAGCGTCTGTTTAATCAATATGTCGGCATCAGCCCCAAAACAGTCATCCAATTATATCGCCTGCAAAATGCCGCTGAATGCATCGAACGCGGCTTAGCCTGCGACCTGGGCAAGTTATCTCAAGACCTGGGATACCATGATCAATCTCATTTTATTAAAGACTTCAAATCCATCATTGGCAGCACACCCGAAGAATATATGCTGTTGTCTGCATCTGTTCCATGAAGCAGAAGCGGAAACCATGCAGGATGAGAATCTATGAAATACAGCCACCAGGATAGATACCTAAGGCAAACGTATCACTTCAATCGTGTCACCTGTATGAATGGTACCCTCACGTTCAACGGAACAGACGATACCGCGTTTCTTGCGGGCGGCCGGCACAAACTTTTTGCGCAAACCCTCCTGTCCGTAGAACTGTTCAATGACTTTTCCAGGATGCACACAAGGCAGGTTCTCTCCTTCACAGATCAAGCCTGTTCCATCAGGAAACAGAAGTCTGGTTCCCACGGGCAGTTCAGTCAATTGCTCTATACCTCGAACCAGTATATTGGCACCAAGCCACTCGGGACGCACTTCCGAAATGTTCATCTTCTGGGCGATCAAAGCGCACTCTTCCTCAGAAACGATGCTGATCTGCCGGCGATTGGCAATCGGCGTACCCCGTTTGTAGATTTTCTGACGGGAATCTGCTGGTCTTAACAGACCGTAATGCCGATCACCGGGTATTCCAGCAAGTTCAATATCTATAAAGGGCACTACCCTTGTTACAAATGTAGACGGATCATCTGCAAGGAGAACAAATTGAGCCGTTCCCATTAAACTCCCCTCCCTTTCTGGATCATTCACTTTCCCCTGTTACTCTAAGTGTTGTTACTCAGTGTATGGATCTTTGATAATCGGTAGATGCTGATAGGTAAAAGGTATGTCTTATTATCTTACCCACTTTTCGAAGTTAGAAGAAAATCAAGAATAAAATTCAATTACAATACACACAATTAAATTGCAAAAAATTAATTTGAAATTCCCCGTTTATATGCTAATCTATATATTAAGTATGTTAGGAGTTCATTACATAGTAGAAAGCAGGGTGTTTCTTTTGATCGGTACTATTTTTGTCGCTCTTGTAGCTGTTGAACACTTCTATATCATGATTATGGAGATGTTCATGTGGACACGTCCACGCACGATGAAAACGTTTGGCACTACACCGGAGTTTGCTAACTCCACCAAAGCTCTTGCCGCTAATCAGGGTCTGTACAACGGTTTTCTTGCAGCCGGTCTGATCTGGGGCCTGTTGTATCCGGATTCCAGTGTAGGGCTGCATATTCAGATTTTCTTCTTAGCATGTGTAATCATTGCGGCTCTCTACGGCGGTGCAACTTCTTCACGATCCATTATTATCAAACAGGGCTTGCCGGCAATCATTGCACTGTTGCTTGTATTGTTCCTGTAACTTGTTTCAAACGGGCATAATCTGCGACTGGACCCTCGGATATGGTAAGGTAGGAAGTATATCTTGCCAATCACCAGAATGGTTCTGGGAGTAGAAAGGGGAACATGTCATGGGACTGTTTGACAAGCTGCGTCGGCGCAAAAAGGAAAAGGTACAATCCAGCGTTGTTGCTCCGCAGACGGATTATAGTCAAACCATTGTCGGATTTGTGCTATTAGAACGGGAAGACTGTGATTTTAATCTTTTTGTCGACCGGATGAAGATGGAATGGAATATTGAGATTAATGAACAAGCCGAGGAAGGCAACCTCTTCTTTGAAGTTGATGGAATGCAGGTCGTTTGCGCTCACATTGCCGCACCTGTACCCGACCGCGAGGTCGAGGAGAATGCGAAGTTAAACATTCTTTGGCCAGAAGCTGAACAGGTAACTGCAAGGCACCAGTCTCAGATCATTGTATCTGTTCTGAATGCAACAGATGCTATCCAGGGACACATCCTTTTTACTCAAACCGCATCCGCATTACTGCAATTGGATCATGCTCTCGCAATCTACATGTCTCCACTTGTCGTTGAAGCAGGTAAGTATGTGGAGGTAAGCCGTGGGCTTAAAGAGAATGAATTACCGATACCTCTGTGGGTGTTCATTGGTCTGTATCAAAATACCGAAGGTGCTTCAGCTTATACGTACGGCCTGCGTAACTTCGGGAAAGTTGAGATGGAGATTACTGGATCGCCCAAGCCATTAAGTGATGTCTTTGAGATGATGTTTATGACAACCACCTATGTTGTTGAAAATGATGTTACCCTGCATGATGGTGAGACTCTTGGATTCACTCCAGAGCAGAAATTAAGCATTACTCTTTCCAAGGGAATTGCTACGGAAGGGGAAAGCCTGAAGATTGGCTTATAACCGTTCCTGATACTCCCTTGCAATACTGATATTCACAAAAGCCGCCTGGCGATAATACTCCGGGCGGCTTTTGATTTTTAGAATCCTTCCAGAGTCCACGCTTGACCGGAGTTGTAAACCCCGCATTTTACTCTACTAGAATTATATGGTTCAAAAGAACTACAATCATGTGAATTCCATATTCAACTATCGCAGAAAACAGTATAATTAATAGGCTATTAGACTTATAAAATACATAAAACAATCAATGAGGAGCTGCTTTTATGTCTGTCAAACGTTTGGATTCAACAAAACCGATTATTGAGATTACGTGGGAGGGGATTGTCTCACCAGAACAGGTCGATCAAGTCAACGCAGAGATTGAAAAGATCGCCCCGCAACTAGGTCATACATTTGATGTACTCGTTGATATGATACACATGAAGGCTTTTCCGCAAGACACGAAGGAGAAAATGGTGGAGCATCAAAAAAGACTGAAAGACCTGGGCATGAAACGGGCCAGTGTGGCTGTCGGTGGAGCGATCGCCAAAATGCAGCTCAATCGAATCTCCAAAGAATCAGAACATCAGACCGAATTCCAATGGGAAACGTATGATGAGGCATTGGAATTTTTATTGAAATAAGAGTGCAATATGATGTGTTTAAAAAAGGGTGCTTTCCATTGGAAAGCGCCCCTTTCATTTTTCTCGTTTATTAAGCAGCTTATAAAGTGCAATTTACTAGGATAATATCTCATTTTAATTCTCCATGTGTCTAGAAAGAGCGTTTTCAAGTAAGAAGTATAAATATACAAGATCTCGCGGAAAGCTATACATTTTAATTTAATAATGACGATATATTTCATATACCAGAGCTGTAATCCACACTATCATAATCGTTATTTCGTTTGTGTTTTTTTAACATGTGGGTTACGGATCTATCGAACTTTTCATGGGGTAAAGCAACTACAGAGAATAGAAGGGATTCTGTAACATCACATGAGTTTCATTCAACAGAGAATTAACATACTAGGAGGAATAATATGAAGCTCAAACCTAAATTAATGGTAATGTTTATGACCTCTGTACTAGTTACTGCACTGCCTCTTGCCCTTCTTGGTTTGTATCAAACAGAAAATCAGGCTACCCGTAACGTCAAATCTCTACTTCATGGGTTAATGAATTCAGCGACTAACCAGTTAGAGGGGTGGATTGCGAGCAATGCCAAGGTCGTCGAAACCTTAGGCTTTGTAATCGAACAAGCTGTGCCTGAAGGCACGCTTACAGAGGATTATTTCAAAATAATGAACATGGGCGATAATAAGGACTATCTATCCGACCTATACTTTGGCTCAGAGAAAGATGGCACCTTCATGAACGGATCAGATTGGTCACCGGATGCAGGTTACGATCCACGTGAACGCCCATGGTATGAACAGGCCAAACAAGCATCTACCTTAATATTCTCTGACCCTTATCAGGATATGATGACTAAAAAATACGCTATTTCCATGGCTATGCCTGTTCATAATAAACAAGGGAGCCTAGAAGGAGTCGTCTCAGGCGTTTTATTGCTCTCCACCTTAAAGGATACAGTTAATAAAATTAATCTAAACGGACTCGGGTACTCCTTTTTGATAGACAAAAATGGGATGATTCTCGCCCATCCAGAGGATAAAATGTTGAACACCTCTGCCAAGGATAATCCAGAATTAAGTCCCCTGCTCGCAGATATGCAGAGCAATCCTTCAGGGGAGAAGTCGTTTCAATATAACGGGGAAGATTATTTGTTATTCTATAACCAGATTCCTAGTACAGGCTGGGTGATTGGTTCCGTGATTTCAAAAAAACTTGCCTATGCTGAATTTTATCAATTGCGTAATAACTATATTCTAATTATTGGAGCTACACTTCTGGCTGTACTGGCAGGAGCTTACTGGATTGCCACACTGTTCATCAAACCGTTGAAACAGCTGCACCAGACTTCCATGCAAATGTCAGGCGGCGACTTCACGGGACGGGTTAACGCGAAGGGTAAAGATGAATTTGCTGAACTCGGCATCGCCTTTAACCAGATGTCAGATCAACTCGGCACACTGCTACGCCAAGTCACCACCTCGGCTGACCGGGTACACAGCATATCAGGAGAGATGCAGGAACACACGGAAAATACCAAACGAATTGCAGAACAAATCTCGATTGCCACAGATGAGCTGGCTCAAGGCTCCAGCACACAAGCTGAATCCGTCTACGATGGATCAGGTCGTCTAACTATTATGAGTGACAATGTTGGGGGTATTAACCGCAGTGTAGAACAATCGGTGGAGATGATACGTGACGCCGGTGAAGCGATGCTCACAGGTCTGCAAGCTGTGGATCACCAGGTTGAACTGGCAGACGGCAATCGTCACTCCATTGACCGGGTAGGTGAGTCGATTACACTGCTTGCCGACAAGTCTCAGAAGATTGAGGGCATCGTTGCTATGATTCAAGGCATTGCCTCCCAAACCAATCTGCTGGCGTTGAACGCTTCCATTGAAGCAGCGCGGGCGGGTGAACACGGACGCGGCTTTGCGGTTGTCGCAGAAGAAGTCCGCAAGCTCGCTGAGCAATCAGCTGACTCCGCCAAAGACATCATCGTGCTGCTGAATGAAATTCAGTCAGCCAGTGGCATGAGCGTTAACGAAGTACGCACTGCGGAACAAGGTATAGAGCAGCAGGTTGCCGCTGTACACAACATGCGTGAATCCTTTGTCCGTATTCAGCAGTCCATTGAAGGCATTGAGAACCAGATGAAACAAGTATCCTCTGCAACAACGGAACTGGACGATAATGCAGGCAAAGTGGCCGAAGTGATCTCCAGCGTTGCCGCCATGTCAGAGCAAAGCGCTGCTTCGACGGAAGAAGTAGCTTCTTCCACACAAGAGCAATTCAATTACATTACCAGCATCTCCGAGCGCTCCAATGAATTGGCTGAGCAATCCAAAGCACTGGCCGACGAGGTGAAAAAGTTTAAAGTGTAATGTCGGATTTCGATAGATGGTGACCTCTGCAAAAGGACATGCATATCCAAGCTGATTAAATCAAGAAATCAGTATTATAGATATAAAAAAACAGACCTCATTATGCTCCAGATGGTGCATAATGAGGTCTGTTTACTGTTTGGTCATGTGTCACAGACACCATTGAACATTTGCATGGTACCGTAGCAGATAAATAATCAACATGTGTGGTAGATCCCGTTTTTCACATTATGTGCTACGACTATTTACGCAGCTCTGCTGGTGCTTGACCTGCCGAATCCCGAACCACCAACTCGGGTTTAAGTACAATTTTTTGTGGAGCCTTCTGTTCATCCTTTAGCTCATCGATCAACAAATCCACTGCACGGCGACCCAAATCTTCAATTGGTTGGGCAATCGTGGTTAGGGGCGGACTCGTTACTGAAGCGAGAATCGTATTGTCGAATCCGATAATGGATACATCTCTCGGTACACGTAGTCCTAACTCTTTGGCTGCTTGAAGTGCACCAATCGCCTGAATATCATTACAACAGAATAAGCCTGTCGGATGATTCTGTTCACCGAGTAGCCGCAACGCTTCTTGTTTGGCAGAGCCTAGATCTGCAGCTGATTCGCGGATCTGATCAGGCTCCAGTACGTATCCTGCCTTATTTAATGCTTCACGGAAGCCACGTATCCGTTCCTGACTGCTACTGACTTTGGATGGCTCAGACAAAACTGCCAGACGCGTATGTCCAAGTTCAAGCAGATGTTGCGCAGCCAATAAGCCGCCAAGTCTATCGTCAATGGTGACCGTATGCACTGACAACGCGGGCATATGGCGGGCAATCAGCGCAACAGGCATCGCCTGCTGCAAGAGCGGTGACAGAATTTCGGCATTATCGATCCCGGTTCCGATCATCATGCCGTCGACTCTTTTTTGCTGCAACAGGTTCAGGTATCGCTCTACTCGCTCGTCCTTGTTATCCGTACTACAGATCACCACGCTATATCCCAACTGGCGGCTACGATCCTCTACTGCCCGGGCAAGTTCGGCAAAATACGGATTCGAAATATCCGGTACAAGCAGGCCTAGCGTATACGTCTGTTTGCCTGTCAGTGCGGCAGCAATTGCGCTCGGTTGATAGTGAAGCCGCTCCATGATCTCCATAATCTCGGCACGGCGCTTCTCGCTGATCTTGCCTTTGCCGTTAATCACCTGCGAGACGGTGGCAATCGATACCCCCGCCTCGCGTGCTATATCGTAAATGGTTGCTTTCATCGTTTTTCCCCATTTGTGCTATATATAAATTCATTATACATAGATGATTATTCTCTTCTTATTATGAAGGGGGAATGCTGCTTACGCAATGCGAAGACAGAATTACTTATGACTTTTACTTTTTGAAAAGCCACTCATGATCCGGGTCGTTATGGAACTTCCACGTTCGTGTCGGCCCAGCCATCACATTCAAATAATAGACTTCATATCCCGGAGGCGCACCTACCGGATGGTATCCATTCGGCACAAGCACGACCTCGCCGTTTTTCACGGCAAGCGTCTCGTCCATAGAACGATCATCGGTGTACACGCGTTGAATGGCAAATCCCTGCTCCGGCTGCACACGGAAATAATACGTTTCCTCTAGCAGTGATTCATCCGGCAACGCATCCCGATCATGTTTATGCGGCGGATAGCTCGACCAGTGACCGTCCGGTGTGAACACTTCAACGACCAGCAGGCTATCGGCTTCCTTTTGCTCCGGTAAAATGTTATGGATATGACGCTCCAGATTGCCGTAACCGCGCCCTTCCACACCTACATCCTCAGGAGCGATCAAGCGTGAAGGATACGTACCTTTCCCTGGAGCAACACAAATCGCGATCTCCAGCTCGGTAAGTGCCGTAACCTCAATCTGATCTGACGTGGACACATAGACAGAGTACGGAGGAATTTTTTCGAAAACGCTCATGCGTTTCCCGATATTCTCCCATGTATGCTCCCGAGTACTTACATTCGCAAGCCCGCTGAGAAGCACCACGCATAGCTCCTGGTCTCCACTCTCACGGCTTAGCTTCTCCCCTGCTGCTAGTTTCGCAACCTGAAATCCGACGTATTCCCAGCCAGCAGATTCCGGTGTCACCGTTAATATTGTCCCGTCTGCCTCCGGGTTTGCGGCAGGTTTTACAATAAGTTCTGACATGTTATTGATCCACTCCTTCCATACTCGTCTGCTATCACTTGATCTGATCCTTGTGTGTTTGACATAGATAACATTCATTCATTTTGAAGAGAAAATTGCTTTGCAACTTCTACTAAATTCTACTTAATTTGCCGGTTGCGTCTCACGCGATGCACCTGGAACTTCTGTCATCTTCACAGGTCTTCCCTGCTCCATGGACATCTTGGCTGCCAAAGCGATCCGCTCTGCCTGTACTGCATCGTTACCGTCTACAATGACGGGTTTATCATGAATAATGGCATCGATGAAAAGAGCAGTCTCCTGCACATATGCTTCATTGTAACGTTCAAGGAAGAAGTGCAGTGGTTTGTCGCGCATCAGTCCAGCTGCTGTGCTGATCTCCGCTGTATTCGGATGATCATTATCCGCCGAAGCGCTGCCCAGCGAACCGAATACTTCCACACGTTGATCATATCCGTACACGGCCTGACGGCTGTTGTCGATCACACCAATTGCGCCATTAGCAAACGTTAACGTAACGATGGCTGTATCCACATCACCATGTTCTGCGAATACCGGGTTAATGAGTACCTTGCCTTTGGCGTAAACTTCCTCTACTTCACTGCCGGACAAATAACGGGCCATATCGAAATCATGAATCATCATATCCATGAAAATTCCGCCAGATACCCGGATATATTCCGCAGGTGGTGGGCTCGGGTCACGGGAAGTAATCTTGAGAATATGTGGATCACCAATCGTGCCTTCCAGCACATGAGAGCGTACTCTTCTGAAGTTGTGGTCAAAGCGGCGGTTAAATCCGATCTGAAGTTTCACGCCAGCCTTTGCTACAGCCGCTACAGCCGCTTCGGTCTGGGACAAGTCCATACTTACCGGCTTCTCACAGAAGATATGTTTACCCGCTTGTGCTGCTTGCTCGATCAACGGTACATGTGTATCTGTTGAAGAACAGATTAATACTGCATCAATGTTTGGCATAGCAATGAGCTCACTGCTGTCTTTGGTGACAACAGAGATGCCGCGTTCAGAGGCCCACGCCTCCAGTTCAGGTCCTGCGAACAAATCACTGATCGCTACAATCTCGGCATTCGGGTTACGCAGCAGGTTGTCTGCATGGATTTTGCCGATACGTCCAGCACCAATGATGCCAATTCTTACTTTGTCCTTGCCCATTCCGTTATCCTCCCTATTTGCATCCCTATGGTGTCTGGGAACTGAGCCCTTGCTCAGCCCCTGTATTGCATGCTGTACGCTGTGCGTTGATCGATTACCAGCGTGTAGTTACCATTTTTTTGCGAGTGTAGAACTCTACACCATCCGTGCCGTTAGCATGCAGATCACCGTAGAAGGATTTCTTCCAACCGGAGAATGGGAAGAAGGCCATCGGAGCTGGTACGCCCAGATTAACGCCCAGCATACCCGCTTCAATCGTTTCACGGAACTGGCGCATATTCGCACCGCTGCGAGTAAACAGACATGCACCGTTAGCAAAGTCTGAACGGTTTGCCAGTTCTACCGCTTCCTCCAGCGTTTCTACTCTTGCCACCGAAAGTACTGGAGCGAAGATTTCATCTTTCCAGATTTTCATGGTGCTATCTACATGATCAAATACAGTTGGCCCTACAAAATAACCGGAGCCGTCTGTCGCTTGATCCTTACGTCCATCCCGAATCAAGGTTGCGCCTTCCTGTTCACCTGACTCAATGTAACCCAGTGTACGCTCTTTGTGAGGTCCACGGATTACCGGTCCCAGGAATACACCTTCGTCCATACCATTACCGATGTTGATCCGATCCGCCGCTTCCACCAGCTTTTGTACCAAGGCATCCGCCACATCGCCAACAGCAACCACAACGGAGCAAGCCATACAACGTTCGCCAGCTGAACCAAACGCTGCACTTGTGATCTCTTTTACGGTCAGATCAAGGTCAGCATCCGGCATAACGATGGAGTGGTTCTTCGCACCAGCAAGTGCCTGAACACGTTTGCCGTGTGCAGAAGCTGTTTTGTAGATGTATTCAGCAACAGGTTGTGAACCGACAAAGGAAATAGCCGCAACTTCTTTATGCTCAAGCAATCCGTTTACAACGTCATGTGCACCGTGAACGATGTTGAGTACGCCGTCTGGAAGTCCCGCTTCTTTGAAAAGTTCTGCCAAACGTCCGGCCAGGAGCGGAGTACGCTCTGACGGCTTCAGAACAAATGTGTTACCGCAAGCAATCGCCAGCGGGAACATCCAGCAAGGTACCATCATCGGGAAGTTGAACGGAGTGATTCCTCCGATGACCCCAATTGGGTAACGGTACATGCCTGATTCCAGTCCTGTAGCGATGTCAGGCAACTGTTTGCCCATCATGAGGTTCGGGGCTCCTGCCGCGAACTCAACGCACTCAATCCCGCGCAATACTTCGCCATAAGCTTCGGCATAACTTTTACCGTTCTCCAGTGTCACCAGCTTAGCCAGCTCTTCCCAGTGCTCTACCAGCAGTTGCTGATAACGGAACAAAATGCGGGCACGGCGAGGAACCGGTGTGGTGCTCCATGATTTGAATGCTGTCCGTGCAGCCTGTACTGCCTGATCCACATCTGCTTGTTCAGACAGCGGCACGTATGCAATAATCTCTTCTGTAGCCGGGTTAACAACTGCTTCGGTTCGTGTTGTCGTCGGGTTTACCCAAGTACCCCCGATCCAGTTTTGTACGTTCGTCACTGTTGCAGACGTTTCTGAAGTCCCTTTTCCCATGTGTGTTGTCTCCCCTCGTTTATGTGCGTTACTTCTATGCGTTTCTTTCCTATCCATTGCGTATTTTCGTATCACGAATTCCCATTGATCCAATATAGATCATCTAGAACAAAGCCATCTGTTTACGGCTGCATTAAGACGGAATAATCTCGCCCCGGTTGCAGCGTTCGATATACTCATTCACTTGTTCTACAGTCGGCATTGCATCCGAGCAGCTGTGACTGGAGATAACGATACTTGCTGCAGCACTTCCGTAGCTCATACTGCGCTCGATGGTCCACCCTTGCATTAAGCCATAAAGGAAACCAGCAGCGTAAGAATCACCTGCACCGAATGTTTTTACGACACGAGCAGGGTAACTGTTAGCCCGATGTGAGAGCCCTTCACGCGTATATGCGATGGAACCTTCTTTTCCGTGCTTGATCACAACGATTTTCGCTGAAAAATCAAACCATTTCTGTGCCGTCACCTGATCATTATGATCCGGGTTATTCTCAAATGTCTCCATCATGTCGAACTCTTCTCGTGTTCCCAGAATGATATCGCATTTCTCGGCAGCGAGGTTATAATAGACTGCTGTCTCTTCATCCGATGTCCAAGTATATGGACGGTAGTCCAAATCAAATACGATGACAGTGCCATGTTTTTTTGCATAAGTCAGAGCTTGAATAACTGCTTCCCGTGATGGGCTCTGTGCGAGAGCTGTACCGGAGATCAACAACACTTTGGAATCCGCAATCAGCTGTTCCTGTACCTCGCTAGCCTGCAATAAAAGATCCGCTACGTTGTCTCTATACATCAAAATACTGCAGTCTGTCGGGCTTTTGATCTCGGTAAAAGCAAGTCCGGTTACTGCCCCCGTGTTATCAGTCACTACATTGGAGGTGTCGATCCCGTTCTTCTCCAGATAACTTTGGATAAATCTGCCCATCTGGTCACCTGCGATTTTGCCGATGAAAGCCGTCTCCATGCCAAGTCTGGACATGCCGATTGTAATATTGGCCGGAGAACCGCCAACGTATTTGGTGAACGTCATCGTCTCTTCCATCGGACGATTGATCTCATTGGCATTCAAATCGATGCACAAGCGGCCAATGGCAGTGAAATCCTTCTTCCTGGATGCTGGAAAGGATACGTAAGTCATTGCGTTTGAGCCCCTTTCTATGGTGGAAATTTCGATTGGTTAGGAGATAATTCTTACTCCATTTATATGAATTCATATTGGTTCTTTTTAATTTGCTACACATATAGAGGCTAGGCTGGCTAGCAGTCTTTCGTTGCGTTGTCTTTACTACCCTAGTACAGAGACTCCATGTAACTCAGAGAGCGTTTTGCATACTCATACGGATTATGAATGGCAGGATCTTGTTCTCCTTCGAGCATCGCCCAGCCGTTATACCCGCGAGTGATCAGTTCCTGCAGGATCGGTGCAAAATCAATGCAACCATCTCCTGGTACCGTGAATACCCCCCTGCGAATACAGCCAACAAAGTCAGATTGCTCCGCTCGTGCCTGATCTAGCACATCCGGGCGAATATCCTTCAGATGGATGTAGGCAATCCGGTCGTAATGTACACGCAGCACCTCAAGTGGATCAGCGCCGCCATAATAGGCATGGCCTGTATCAAAGAGTAAGTACACCAGTGATGGGTCTGTGAGCTCCATCAAACGATCAATTTCATCAGGTTGCTCAACTACCGTGCCTCCGTGATGGTGATAGGTGAGTTTCAGCCCATACTCCTGAGCAATGGCACCCGCTTGGTTCAAACCTTCAGCAAGAACATGCCATTCGGCATCACTGAGTCTAAGCACTTCTTTTTCATTCGGTGTCCGTCTTGGATCAAAATGAAGTGACCCGCCAACCTCCGCTGTACTAATGACCTTGCTGCCCATGGACTGCAGAAATTCAGCATGTCTGCGATAATCGTCCAGCTCCGCTTGGCGATATGCCGGATCGGAGAACAATACGGATTTCCACTGGGAGATCAGATTAATATTCCGCTTGCTCAGTTCTTCACGCAGTGTAGCGGGATCGGTCGGATACTTGCGTCCCATCTCTGTACCCGTTAGTCCAAGACGCTGAATATCATCCAGAATCTGCGCACAAGTTGTATCATCACCATGTTCTTTCACATCTTCGCCGACCCAATTGATCGGATGAATCCCAAGCTGGAATGGCAGCTTGCTCATGATTCCACGGCTCCTTTTGTTGTTCAGCTTTGTGAGATCTCTATCTTTATGAAAAGTGATGTATTTATAAAATAAATGAGTAGATGAGATTAGTAGCGTGAATTACACCCGTTTTGCTTTACCGCGATTCGATTTCATCGTCTCGTGGGCACGAACTACTTTCTTCTCAACCGATACTTCAGGTACCCCGACATTCCACCATGACTCATATCCGCCTGTGTTGGTCCCCGGTACAACCGGAATTTCAATCAATGTTGTTACCGTCTCGTTCTTGGCATCCCGAAGTGCCTGTTCCAGTTGCTCTGCGGTTTCCGCACGATATGCTTTCGCTCCCATACTGCGAGCGTGAGCCGCAAAATCCATAGGCATATACTCACCCGTCAAACGGCCGCTCTCTGTTTCGCGATAACGGAATTCGTTTCCGAATCCGTCACTGCCATGTTCACGTTGCAGATTATGAATGCACTGGAAGCCATTATTATTAAATAAAAGAATCGTCATTTTCTTCTGTTCCTGCAAGCTTGTAACCAGTTCCGAATGCAACATCAGGTAACTACCGTCACCCACCATGGCATATACTTCACGATCCGGCTCCGCGAGCGCCGCGCCGAATGCACCACTAACCTCGTATCCCATGCAAGAGAACCCATACTCCATGTGATAAGTCTTCGGCTCAGTCGAACGCCACAAACGGTGCAAGTCCCCTGGGAGACTACCTGCTGCACAGACAATTACTGAGGATGGATCAATCGTGCGATTCACGATACCAATGGCTTTGGTCTGCGCCAGACCGGCTTCATGCTCGGCAGCGTAGAGTCGATCCACCTCTGTATTCCATTGATCACGAAGTTCGGCTACTTCAGATGAACCATATGCACTGCTGTACTGTTGTGCCTTCAATTCTTGTTGCAACGCCTGCAAACCTTCACGGGCATCTGCCAGAATGGCTTCTCCGCCTAACTTGGCAGCATCCATACTATTCAAGTTAATGTTGATAAAGGATACTTCTGGATTTTGAAACGCAGCATGTGACGCCGTGGTAAAATCAGAGAACCTTGTCCCCACGCCGATCACGACATCTGCTTCTTTAGCCAAGCGATTGGCAGCCAGAGATCCGGTAACCCCGATGGCCCCCACATTAAGCGGGTGTTCCCAAGATACTGCGCTCTTGCCAGCCTGCGTCTCAGCGATCGGAATACCGAAAGCTTCTGCGAACTCGATCAGTTGTGCAGATGCCTCAGAGTACAGCACCCCACCGCCTGCAACGAGCAGGGGCTTTTTGCTACGGGCGATCTGCTTCGTTGCCCGTTCAATGGCTGCTGGAACCGGAGGCCGGCGATCCAGGTAATGTACTTTCCGGGCAAAGAACGATTCCGGATAGTCGTATGCTTCTGCCTGTACATCCTGTGGCAGTGCCAGTGTAACAGCTCCGGTCTCAGCTGGGTCGGTCAATACACGCATAGCATTGGTAACTGCAACCATCAACTGTTCCGGGCGCACGATGCGATCCCAGTATTTGCTGACCGCTTTGAACGGATCTGTAGCCGATATGGTATAGTCACTGCTTACTTCAAGTTGTTGCAATACTGGATCTGGCTCTCTTGTAGCAAAGTTATCTCCTGGGAGTAGCAATACCGGAATCCGGTTCACCGTTGCCGTTGCTGCAGCAGTAATCATATTCAATGCGCCAGGGCCAATAGACGTAGTGCATGCGTAGATCTGTTTGCGGTTCTTCTGTTTGGCATAAGCTGCAGCTGTGTGCACCATACCTTGTTCGTTTTTACCTTGCATATACGTCAGGCTTCCAGAGCTGCGTTCTAATGCTTCCCCGATGCCTGTTACATTCCCATGTCCAAATATTCCGATAATTCCTTTTACAAACTTGGTTTCTACCCCATCTACCGAGATATACTGCTGATCCAGGTATCGAAGCAAGGCCTGAGCCATCGTTAGTCGAATCGTTGTCATGAATTGATCGCCATCCTTTCCTTTACGGGTTAAGCGCTTAATCTAAGTTAAGTTTAAGCGCCTTACCCCTAAAGGTTAAGCGCTTAATTCATATGGTATTACAGGCTGAGCATTTTCGCAAGCTATTTTTGTAAGCGTTTTATTAAAATTAAGTAGATTTTTCGTAAATAAGTTCTGAAATAAATGGCTTGGATACCCCGTCTATCCCATCTGAGTGCTAAAGAAAACTACAGAATATTTATTGTACGGAGTATTATGCGTGGGATAATGAACAAGTGTATTACTTTTTGATGAGATGTTTCATGGTAAGATAATGATGACCGTTGTTGAATGGCAGATTATCATAAACATCAGGATTTAGCTTAAAGGCAATGAAAATTTAGCTGAGTTTTGCTGGAGGGAATAAGTTGAGGAAGAACAACAAAAAATAGAGGCCGCTCCAGAGTAGAGAGGGAATCTTCACTTTCTAAACAAAAAAAGAAAGAGAACACAGATCGTGTCTCTTTCTTCTTCAATATATAAAGCGGGTGATGGGAATCGAACCCACGCTATTAGCTTGGAAGGCTAAAGTTCTACCATTGAACTACACCCGCATAAACAAAAAAAATCGGGATGACACGATTTGAACATGCGACCCCCTGGTCCCAAACCAGGTGCTCTACCAAGCTGAGCTACATCCCGTTAAATATACCGGCGAGAGGACTCGAACCTCCACGGTTTCCCACTCGATTTTGAGTCGAGCGCGTCTGCCATTCCGCCACGCCGGCATAGTTTAAATTTAGTTATAATGGCGCGCCCTGAGAGATTCGAACTCCCGGCCTTTTGATTCGTAGTCAAACGCTCTATCCAGCTGAGCTAAGGGCGCATATATTGGAGCGGAAGACGGGAATCGAACCCGCGACCCTCGCCTTGGCAAGGCGATGCTCTACCGCTGAGCCACTTCCGCAAAATAAGGGATGCGCGTGGAGGGACTTGAACCCCCACGTCAAAGACGCTAGATCCTAAGTCTAGTGCGTCTGCCAATTCCGCCACACGCGCATATAATAAAAGTGAGTCATGAAGGATTCGAACCTTCGACACCCTGATTAAAAGTCAGGTGCTCTACCAACTGAGCTAATGACTCATAATAGAACTGGTGGAGGATGATGGATTCGAACCACCGAACCCGTACGGGAGCAGATTTACAGTCTGATGCGTTTGGCCACTTCGCTAATCCTCCATAAAGTGGTGCCGGCGAGAGGACTTGAACCCCCAACCTACTGATTACAAGTCAGTTGCTCTACCAGTTGAGCTACACCGGCGTATCAAATTGTTATGTTCATGGTGGCTCGGGACGGAATCGAACCGCCGACACGAGGATTTTCAGTCCTCTGCTCTACCGACTGAGCTACCGAGCCATATAAAGATGGCGGAACCGACGGGATTCGAACCCGCGATCTCCTGCGTGACAGGCAGGCATGTTAGGCCAACTACACCACGGTTCCAGATCACTTTCGGTTA
>NZ_JAURUN010000025.1:0-8099 GCF_030803945.1 Paenibacillus intestini
CCTCACTTCTTCGCAGCAACGGATGCTCGTGCTGCATCAGCTGAATCGGGACTCGCTGGGCTATAACATGCCGGCGGCCCTGGAGCTGACAGGGGCCGTAGATCGGCAGCGATTGGAGAACGCCTTGCAACACCTGGTTGCCCGCCATGAGGTGCTGCGAACTTCGTTTGAATGGGAGGGGGACGTACCGGTACAGCGGGTACAGGCCGACCTTACCTTTGAGCTGGAAAAGGGGAACGGCCATACGGCGGAGGAGATGATGGAAGCCTTCGTGCGTCCGTTTGACCTGAGTAAGGCACCGCTACTGCGAGCGGCTCTAGGGGAACTGGAGGGCGCGCGTAGTCTGCTACTTATCGATATGCACCATATTATTTCAGATGGTACAACCCTCAGCCTGCTAATCGAAGAATTTATGGCGCTGTATGAAGGGAAGAGCCTGCCAGCACAGCGGGTGCAGTACAAGGATTATGCCCAGTGGCAGAACCAACGCATGAGCTCGGGCGTGCTGGAGCAACAAGAGGCGTACTGGCTGAAGCAGTATGAGGGGGAGGTGCCGATGCTGGATCTGCAGGGCGATTATCCGCGTCCAGCTGTATTCAGCCAGGCGGGAGACACGGTGACGGCGGTGATGGACCGGGAGCTGACGGCTCAGGTGAAAAGGCTGGCGGCTGATACAGGCACCACGCTGTATATGGTGCTACTGGCAGCCTATACGATTCTGTTGTCGAAGTATACGGGGCAGGAGGATGTCATTGTGGGTACGCCGGTGGCTGGGCGACCGCATGCGGATCTGGAGCGGATGGCCGGAATGTTCGTGAACACGCTGGCTTTGCGGAACCGTCCGGAAGGGACGAAGACGGTAAAGGGGTACTTGCAGGACGTGAAGGAACAGGCGCTTCTGGCGTACGAGAATCAGGACTATCCGTTTGAGCGTCTGGTCGAGAAGCTGGAACTTGTACGGGAAGTGAGCCGGAACCCGCTGTTTGATGTGATGTTTGCACTGCAAAATATGGATCGTCAGGTGCTGGAACTGCCGCAAGTACAGATTACGATGCTTGAAGTTACGCAACGTTATATTCAGTTTGATGTATTTTGGAACTTCATTGAGGTTGAGGACACACTCAAACTTTATGCTGGGTACAACAACAAACTTTATCGGTCGACTACGGTGCAACGTTGGATTGACAGTTTTTCTATTGTTCTGAAGCAAATGACACACACACCCGACATGCTATTGTCAAATATTGATGTAGTATCTGAACAAGACAAACTGGCTCTGGCTGGATTTAATGAAACTGACACTTTATATACCAAAGAAACACCACTGCATGCTTTGATTGAAGCCCAAGTTATGAAAACACCGGATCAGAGGGCAATTGATAGTCCAGAAGGTCATTTGACTTATCGTGAGTGGAATGCGAAGGCAAACCAAGCGGCTGCCCTGCTTCTCGCTCAAGGAGTACAAAAAGACGAGGTTGTTGCCCTTGTCGGAGAACGCTCTTTAGAAATGATGATCGGTATTTTAGGAATTATGAAGGCTGGATGTGCCTATTTACCGATAGATCCGAGTCTGCCTGAGGATAGAATTCAATATATGTTGGTGGATAGTGCAGTAAAAGTTGTACTACTTGAGAAAAAGAAATGGCTCCCTGTGCTTGGCTGTTCTAAAGTCAGCATAATACTGCTGGAGGATATGAAAGAGCCAAAGCCGATTCAATTACCGTCTGTAGAATCTAGCGGGTTGGCTTATGTCATTTACACGTCGGGAACAACAGGAAGGCCCAAAGGTGTTATGATCGAACATCGTTCAATAGTCAATCGATTAGAATGGATGCAACGTGAGTATCCTCTTGAACGGAAAGATGTAATTTTGCAAAAAACACCATTTACATTTGATGTCTCGGTATGGGAGTTGCTGTGGTGGGCCATTGCAGGAGCCAGTGTATACATGCTACCGCAGGGCGGAGAGAAAGATCCAGGTTTGTTACTGGATACTATAGAAAAAGCGGGTGTAAGTGTTATTCACTTTGTACCATCAATGTTCCAGATTATGACTGAACAAGTGGAACGCTTTGCTGAAGCCCATAAGCTGAGAGGACTACGCTATATATTTTTAAGCGGGGAAGCTCTAAAATCCGAGCAGATAGAAAGATTCCGTAATTGTTTAGAATGTAATCAGGAAATTCCGCGTCTCCTTAATTTGTATGGTCCTACAGAGGCGACGGTAGATGTCACTTACTATGACTGTACGAATCATCCAATTGAACGTCCTGTTCCTATAGGTGCTCCAATAGCTAATACAAAAATCCACATCCTAAATTCAAATGGTCTGTTGCAGCCTATTGGAGTGATCGGTGAACTATATGTATCAGGTGTAGGATTGGCACGAGGCTATCAGAATCAACCGGAATTGAATGCCAGCAGTTTTCCTACAAATCTGAAGGCTGCGGAATGCAGGATGTACAGAACAGGAGATCTAGGCAGATGGTTGTCAAGCGGTGAAATTGAGTACATTGGACGTAGAGATCACCAAGTGAAAATTCGTGGTTATCGAATTGAGTGTGAGGAGATTGAAAATCTGTTATTACAACAGGAAGGAATTCAGGCGGCTGCTGTTGTGGATTGGGATGAACAAAACGGTGAAAAAATACTTTGTGCATATGTAGTAGCTGAAAAAGAACTGGATACCAGAGAATGTAAGAAGAATCTAGCTAAATGGGTTCCGGCTTACATGATTCCATCTCATTTCATACAAATAGATGAAATGCCGACGACAATACACGGAAAGGTAAATCGCCGGGATCTTCCAAAACCTGTGAAAGGGATAAATCAGCTTAACTATGAAGCGCCTCGTAATACAACTGAGCTTCGGTTAGCAGAGTTATGGCAAGAGTTATTGGACACAAAGCACGTTGGAATCCGAGAGAACTTCTTTGACCTTGGGGGACATTCATTGAAGGCAACTCAGCTTACATTCCGGATACAACAAGCTTTTGAGATCGAAATTCCATTAAAGGAAATATTTATTGGACCGACGATTGAGCAGCTGGCAGTCTATATTCAGCAAGCGGAAAAACAAAAACAAAAACGGATTGATAAAGCTATAATGCAGCCCTTCTATCCGGTCTCATCTGCTCAAAAACGTATGCTGTTATTGGAACAATTCGGAGATATAGGTGTTAGCTATAATATGGCTCATATCTTAGAGCTAAAAGGCAGTTTGAACGTGGCACAATTGGAACAAGCGCTTCGTAAGCTGATTGAAAGACATGAGATATTAAGAACATCCTTTTTATGGATCGGCGGAGAGCCTGTTCAAGTCATTCATGATGAAGTACCATTCCAGCTTAAGGTTATCAACAATATCTCGGTTGAAAAAGATAATGAGTTGCTGATAAAAGAATTAATTCAACCCTTTGATCTATCTGTAGCTCCACTTATACGAACGTATCTTATTAGGAAGTCGGAGTATCAGCACTTATTAATTGTTGACATACACCATATTGTCGGCGATGGTTTCTCATTAAAAATTATTGTTAATGATTTGATGAGTTTGTTTAGTGGAATTGAATTGCCACTTCTGGGTGTTCAGTATAAAGACTTTACTGTATGGCAGAAAGCTCGAATAGAAAACGGTGAACTGTCTTCACAAAAAAACTATTGGGCAAATATGTTTCAGGATGGAATTCCTGCTCTCAGTTTGCCTTACGATGCACCTAGGGATAAGAATTCTTTATCGGAGGGTGGTTGGATCGATTTTTATTCCGGTGGAGAGCTGGCGTTACAGGTGTATACTGCAATATCTAATGAAGGTGTTTCATTGTACATGTTCTTGATGACTTGTTTTCAGATTTTGTTGTCGAAACTTTCGGGAGAAAATGATATTGTAACTGGCTGCCCGATTGCAGGAAGAACTCATCCAGACTTAGATCCAATGGTAGGTATGTTTGTGAATATATTACCGATTAGAACCCAGTCACATCCTGCTAATAGTTTTCGTGAGGTTTTGACCATAGTGAAATCAAACATGATCAATGCTTTTAATAATCAGGAATATCCTTTTGAGGAATTGGTGGAGCTTCTGGATGTCCCACATCAAATGGGTAAAAATCCTGTGTTCGATACCGTGTTTGTTCTGCAGAATCTGGATTTGCAGTTGCCCGAACTTGGCGGATTGAACGTTACGTATATCCCATATCATACTCGTACAACAAAATTTGATTTGAAGCTTGAAGCGGAGGAAGTACAGGGTGATATACATTTCGCGTTTGAGTATGCCAGAGGATTATTCAGTGACAGCTCTGTAAAACTATTATGTGAGGACTTCCTTGATATATTGCGGCAAGTGATATCCAATCCGGATATTAGTCTTTTGGATATTAAAATTTCAGGCAGGGACAAGCACCATAACGTTGATAGCTTCCTTGAACGCGTGGACTTTGATTTTTAGTAAAAGTATGAACCTATAGTAACCAAAGTGACGGAGGACTAAGCATGAATTATCCTATAACTCCTAATACAGAGCTTCAGAATGATTTGATGAAAGCCGGAAACATCAGTGGCTTTGTCTGGGATACAGGGGACAGTACTTTTTCGAGTGGTCAGGCATCCTTAATTTATAGGATGCCCGATCCTATCGGAAAAGAAATTGTTCGCATTAGTAAAGGATCAGATTACGGAGTATTCATTGTTTTGCTAAGTGCTGTTCAGTACATGGTGTACCGCTATAATGGAGAAACCCGACCTGTGGTTGCTGTGCCCGTATTTAAAAAATCTACGGGCAAGCAGAGTAAGCAAATGCTGTTGGTTTCCACAGACATTGAGCCTTGTGAAACTTTCTCTTCATATATTACTGCTTGCAGAGAGGCCATCATGAAATCCGAAAAATGGCATGCGGATACCTTATTTGCTACTGAATCTAGCGGTCACGAAGAGGCATTTTATAAAACTATTGTAATGATGGCAAATGTCCATGAAGATATGACTCAGCTTTCTTCTGATATTTCGTTTGTCTTCGATAGAGTAGATGACTCTATCAACTTGCGCTTACAGTATCAAGAACAGAGGTTCAGTAAAAGATTTGTTGAGCAACTGTTATCGCACTTCGCCACATGCCTGGAGAAATTATTAATTCAACAAGAGCATCTTCACAACTTTGATGTGCTCCATCAAGAAGAGAAAGCTCTTATTTTGGATATGTCCAATAATACAAAAAAAGAATCTCCTGTAACAACAATAAATAAGCGTTTTGAAGAACAAGTTGACTGTAATCCTGACAAAATAGCAGTTGTTTGCGGGGAAAGTAGTTTAACTTATTCTCAGCTAGACCAGAAAGCCAATCAACTTGCGAATTACTTGTTGACTGATCGAAAGATACTGCCGCAAGAAAAGGTTGGAATTTTAATTGAGAGAACTCCTGATATGATTGTGGCAATCCTCGGAATTATTAAGGCAGGCGGGGCATACGTTCCTCTAGATCCGGAGTACCCTTTGGAAAGAATCTCATCCATTCTGAATGATGCTGAAGTTCGAGTTGTCGTCTCATCACAAAAGCAAATCCAATTATTGAATACACTTCAGTGGGAATGTAATTGCTTTCAAAGTTACGTTTGTCTTGATATAGACAGTGTTCTAGATGGAGAAGATGCTTCGCGGAATGAAATGATGGATAATGAAATTTGGGAATACATTGGGAAAAAAGCTACAAATAACATTGAAGGTGGAGCATGGGTTAACAGTTACAATAGAGAGGCATTTTCCGTTGAAGAAATGGATGAATATGCAGAAAATGCATATCTCAAATTAAAACCGTACTTGGGGCCTGAAACTCGGGTACTCGAGATAGGGTGTGCTTCTGGATTAAGTATGTTCCGAATTTCTCCTCACGTAGGTTTATATTATGGAACGGATATATCTAATGTAATCATTGAAAAATGCCGTGTCCAAGTTAGTAAAACTGCTCAGGAAAATATAAAACTGAAATGTCTTCCTGCACATGAAATTGGCAAGTTAGGTGAAGGTCAATTTGATATTGTTATTCTGAACAGCGTAATTCAATTATTTCATGGGCATAATTATTTAAAACAATTAATAGCAAGTATTATTGAATTGATGTCAAATAATGGTGTTATATTCTTTGGTGATGTAATGGATTTGGATACGAAACAAGATTTACTTCGATCCCTAAAATCTTTCAAAAAAGAGAACCCAGAATACAACACAAAAACTGAATTTACATCGGAGCTCTTTATCTCTAAAAGTTTCTTTAATGATCTTCCTCATGATTTTCCAAATATATGCGATGTGAGCATAACTGAAAAAAAATTTACGATTCCTAACGAATTGACCCAATTTCGATATGACGTTTTGGTTTCTATAGACAAGGCGAGTCCCTTATCTATATCGCTTAAACCGAAAAGCAAGTTCCAGCATGGTCGTTTGCAATTGGAACAATATTCTGAAAACGAACGTCCTGATGTATCTGACTATAATCACCTGGCTTATATCATCTATACGTCCGGATCAACAGGTGTACCTAAAGGAGTTGCGGTTGAACATAAGAATGTAGTTCATCTATTTTCAAACAGTCGTACTTTATATAATTTCAATGAAAATGACGTGTGGACTTTTTTTCATTCATATTGTTTTGATTTTTCAGTGTGGGAGATATTTGGGGCTTTGTTCTTTGGCGGAAAATTAATAGTAGTGCCTCTGGAAGTTGCTAGAAATGCTATGGAGATGAGAGAGCTTATTTTGAGCAATCAAGTAACTGTGTTTAATCAAACACCTTCCTCTTTTTACCATTTTATGGAGGGTGATCTACCAGCTCCTAATCCGTTGCGTTATGTGATTCTTGGTGGGGAAGCCTTAAAGCCTTATATGTTGAAAGAATGGCATGAAAATAATCCAGATATCAGCATAATTAATATGTATGGCATCACTGAAACGACTGTCCATGTTACATATAAAGAAATTAATGATAAAGATACACAAAGTCATGTTCAAAATATTGGTAGAGCGCTTTTTGGCCTATCGACATACGTACTTGACCAACGAAAACGGCTTCAACCGTTAGGTGTACCTGGTGAGTTATACGTTTCCGGTGAAGGTGTGGCTCGTGGATACGTAAATCGTCCGGAGTTGACAGCTGAGCGATTTGTCGATAATCCGTATGAACCTGGAGAGCGGATGTACCGGACAGGAGATCTTGTCCGATGGATGCCTGATGGAAACCTGGAGTATCTTGGACGAATGGATCATCAAGTTAAAATTCGAGGTTACCGTATTGAGACGGGTGAATTAGAAGCAGTACTGCTCAGTCATCCGGCAATTCGGGAAGTGGCTGTTATTGCCCGCGAGGATCACGAGGGACAAAAATATCTGTGTGCGTATGTATCGGGTGAGTCTGAAGTGGTTGCGGAAGAGCTAAAAGAATATATGAGTTATAAGGTGCCGAGCTATATGGTACCCGCGTACTTTATCTGGCTTGAACGATTGCCGCTGACGCCAAACGGAAAAATAAACCAGAGTGTGCTCCCAGAGCCAAGCGGTGTGGAGGAAAGCGCGTATGTAACACCACGAGATGAAATTGAGCTTAAGCTGGTAGAAATCTGGCAAGAAGTGCTGGGGGTAGAATGTGTTGGAATTCAGGATTCTTTCTTTGATCTGGGTGGTCATTCCTTAAAAGCGACACGCCTCATTTTTAGAATGCATCAGCATTTGGGGGTGGACATGCCCTTGAACGAGGTGTTTCGCGCATCCACGGTGGAGCAACAAGCCGTATACATCCGTCAAGCCGCAAAACTGCGTTACGAGAGGATTGAAACCGCCGAGCCGCGGGAAACGTATCCCCTCACTTCTTCGCAGCAACGGATGCTCGTCCTGCATCAGCTGGATCAGGACTCGCTGGGCTATAACATGCCGGTAGCCCTGGAGCTGACAGGGGGCGTAGATCGGCAGCGATTGGAGAACGCCTTGCAACACCTGGTTGCCCGCCATGAGGTGCTGCGAACTTCGTTTGAATGGGAGGGGGACGTACCGGTACAGCGGGTACAGGCCGACCTTACCTTTGAGCTGGAAAAGGGGAACGGCCATACGGC
>NZ_JAURUN010000026.1:0-6639 GCF_030803945.1 Paenibacillus intestini
TGCTGCTGGAATTGCCGGAGATCGAAGAGTCGGCCGCGGAGGTGCGGGAAGACACCCTGTATGGCTACTACGTATCGAGCAAAGAGGTGGAGGAAACCGAGGTACGGAGGCACTTGCGCGTGAAATTGCCGGACTTCATGGTACCGAGCCAGGTGATGAGATTGCAGGCGCTCCCCCGGACATCCAGTGGCAAGATTGATCGTAGCGCACTTCCGATCCCGCAAAGGCTTAGCGAAAACGTTCATACTGATTTCCTAGTAGGTACTGTAGAATTTTATTTGTCTAAGATTTGGAAATCCGTTTTGAACATCGATGAAATTGGAATCAACGACAACTTTTTTGACTTAGGAGGGAATTCTCTATCACTGTTAAGCTTATATGCTGAAATTGAAAAGATTTATCCCAATCGATTAAAGGTCATTGATCTTTTTCAATATCCAGACATCTATACTCTATCTTTTTATTTAAAAAATGTTTCGCAAGGCGGGCAAAAATTAAAGCTACAATCAACCGTGGTACCTGTTGATTATATTGAGGGTTCCCGACATAATGCTGAATCTAGCGTATGGAAATATACATTATCCGCAGATTTAACAAAATCGCTGGTAAGTTACGCTAATACAGAAAAATTAACTTCTTTGGCCCTTTTACAGATTCTGTTTGCCATAACATTAAACAGTATTTCTCAGAGTCAACCAATATTCGTTCAGACGGTAACAGACGAGGCGAAGGGAAAGGAACTCCAGTTTCATTTCTCAGATGGAGATGAATTCTCTGACTTAGCTGATCAATTGAAAGTAGAATTGGCGAAAGTTGATAATATTTATCAGCTTGAAGATATCAAAGTTGATCATAAATCTGAGAGTGGATTAATATCAGCGATTTTTTCCAGAGATTCAAGCCCGAAGAATATGAAAAGTGAATTATACGATTTTTTTATTGAAGTAAATGAGAGTTCCGTGACTCAGCCAATCGAGTTTATTTTTGAGAATCGTTCAGCAAAATTCAAAACTCGCTATGCAGAGGCTTTTTTCAAAAAGTTCATAGGACTGGTGCAACTTTTATCAAGACAAATGCAGGTTAAGAATTAATGGATTAGGAGTCTCGAGAATCCTTAGTTATGGTCAGGATATTTTTTAATGAATTTTGAAAAGTCAGGGTCTTATTTATGCGCTCGCATGGAATTCTTATACGAATTTCATGTGAGCAAATATGCTACATGTCAATTATGAAGGAGGGATGGTCGGATGTTTGATTTTAAAAGCGTTAATTTCGACCAATTAGAAAATGAAGTAGACCAAATTGATATTGTTTCTAGTCCCGATATTGCGATTATTGGGATGTCTATTAAATTTCCTCAGGCTCCTGATGTTCATACTTTCTGGAGAAATATATCAGAGGGTAAAGATGCGGTTACCACTGTTTCACATGATCGCAAAGAAGACTTAAAACAATTAATTGCTTACCATCCCGCTTTAAGAACGATGGATTTAGAGTTTGATCGAATGAACTACTTGGAGGATATTGATAAATTTGATTATGGATTCTTTAACATTTCCCCTAATGAAGCTGATTTGATGGATCCTCACCAAAGGCTCTTTGTGGAGACAGCGTGGCATGCTATAGAAGATGCGGGGTATGGGGGCACAAAGCTTTCGAATTCCAATACAGGAGTGTATGTGGGTTACAGTCCGTCTAATGTTACTTATAGTCGCTTTGTTTCTGAAATGTCGCCTGAGTCAGGATATTTGTCCTTTGTTGGGAACGTTTCTTCTGTTATTGCAAGCAGAATAGCATATCTAATGAATCTTAAGGGACCTAGTATTATGGTGGATACGGCTTGTTCTTCATCATTGGCCGCGCTTCATCTTGCTTGTCAGGGACTTCGAGCGGGAGAATGTGAGCAGGCGATTGTAGGAGGTGTTGCTTTGAATTTATTCCCTCTTCATCTTGAAGGTGAGGAAGGAATTGGGATCGAGTCAACCGATGGACAAACGAGATCATTTGATGATCTAGCGGAAGGTCCCGGTGGTGGAGAAGGCGTTGGAGCTATTATGTTAAAGCCCCTTCATCGTGCAATTCGGGATAAGGATAACATTCATTCCGTCATTAAAGGAAGCGCATGGAATCAGGATGGGAAGTCAATCGGGCTTTCAGCCCCGAATCCAGTTGCTCAGGCTGAAGTAATTATGAAGGCTTGGGAGAACGCTGGAGTTCGACCTGACTCAATTTCTTATATTGAGGCACATGGCTCTGCAACAAAGCTTGGCGACCCAATTGAAATTGAAGGAATCACAAAAGCTTTTCATAATTACATAACACTTAAGCAACACTGTGGTGTTGGATCAGTGAAATCAAATATCGGTCATTTAGGTGCTGCAGCCGGACTGGCAGGGCTCATTAAATCGGTTTTGGCTATGAAAAATAAAAAGCTTCCGCCGTCTTTGAATTTTTCTAAGCCTAATAGGAACATAAATTTTATGAATTCCTCAGTATATGTAAATACAAATCTGACTGATTGGGAGGTTGATGGCCCCCGTAGATGTGGAGTCAGCAGTTTTGGAGTGAGCGGTACCAATGTTCATGTCGTTTTAGAGGAGTATCAAGAGCAAGAGACATCTCTGAGCTTATCTCGACAGGATGTTCCCTTCTACTTAGGAATTTCTGCGAAAGATGAAGAAGATCTGAGTAATATTTTCCAGTCTTATGATACGTTCTTAAAGCGCGGTCAGGTTGACTTGGCTAATTTTTGCTATACAGCTAATACGGGGAGGGGGCAAGAGATACTCCGGGTTTTGTTTTCATTCAGAAATATTAAAGAGCTTTGTGATCAATTAAATGCAGTACTCTCAGGATCCAATGTTAAACAAGCGGTGAAAGGCATTTATTATCCCAATCATAGTGAATTTGATACTGAGCTCCCGCCTGTCACTAGGGATTTTTTAGCTGGAAAGTCAGCAGACTGGGAGTTGTTTTATGCACCACAAGAAACGAGGAAGATCTCCATTCCTGTCTATCCCTTTAAAAGAACAAGATGCTGGGTCAAACCAAAGGTGAATGCTCCAGCTCTGTCTAAATATATAAAAAATGCTGAACTGCCTGTAGATGAAATTGAGCCGACTGATGGTGATGAGACCTTACAACAAATGATTGTGTGTATATGGAAAAATGTGCTTGGATATAATACGATCCGCGAACAGGATAACTTCTTTGATCTGGGTGGAGATTCAATCTTAGCTATGAAAATTACGAACCAGATTAATAAGAAACTTTCGCTTAAAATAGAACCGGTTACACTGTTGTCCCATCCTATAATGGTCGATTATCTCCAGGCAATAGAAGAGAAAACTCATGTCCGTGGAACTGAAGATCATCATACTGCCATATTACCGACAAATGATGCGAACTGCTATCCTTTATCACTTATGCAACAACGAATGTTTATATTGAATCAACTTGATGAAAAAAGTATTAGCTATAATATACCGTTGGTAGCACATGTTAAAGGAAACTGGGATAAAGCAAGATTCCAAGAGGCGATCCAACGATTAGTCGATCGGCATAAAATTTTGCATACGCGATTCGGAATAGTTGAAGGAGAACCAGTTCAATTATTGCACAAATTTGATATCGAGATAAATTGTTTTAAAGCAGCCTCAAAAGAGATCCAACCAATCATAAACCAATTTGTCAGACCCTTTAATATTTTCGAGGAACCTTTATTTAGAGTGAGTTTAGTCGAAATTTCTTCAATTCACCACATTATATTAATTGATCTCCATCATATTATTGCTGATGGCACATCAATGGGGATCCTTATACAAGAATTTATTGCATTGTACGAAGGGCAGACTCTTCTTCCGCCAGTTCTATCCTATCCTGATTTTGCTGTTTGGCAAAAAAATGAGCAATTGAAAGAGAGGTACAACAACAACAAGTCATACTGGCTCAAAGTTTTCTCTGAAACAGCACCCGTTTTAGAATTAACAACAGATTTTCCTCGTACAACTCCAAGAAAGCAAAATGGAGAGCGTATAGTTTTTTCACTTGATGCTAAATTATCAGAGAATTTATTGCATCTTGCAACAGAATCTAAAATGACTCTATTTATGATCTTGTTATCCGGACTTTATATTGTTTTGCAAAAATATACACATCAAGAGGATATTGTTATTGGTTCGGCAGTATCTGGCAGATATCATCCGGATACGGAAAATATGGTTGGTATGTTTGTAAATACTTTGCCATTAAGAGGAAAGCCAAGTACGGATAAGCTTATTTCTCATTTTCTTCACGAAATTCAGGAAGTGGTCTTAGGAGCATTACAAAATCAATCCTATCCATTTGATGAACTGGTTGCTGATTTGAAATTAGAACGTGATAACAGTCGTAATCCATTGTTTGATGTTATGTTTACCATGCAAAACTTACATGTGGAGAATAAAGATATGGGTGATGTCACAATCATTCCTGAAGTCTTATTCAACAAAACCTCAAAGTTTGATTTGAATATTTCAGCTACGGAGAGCAGAGGAACTATCCAATTTGTTTTAGAATATTGTACAGATTTGTTCACTCCACATACCATAAATCAGATCATATCTCACTTAGTAAATGTCTATGGAGAAATCGTGGTTAAAAAAGATATGCGCATTTCAGATATTCAAGTTATGTCAGAAATTGAGCATCAGCAGATACTTCTAGGATTTAACAGTGAGAGTATTAAATTAAAGGAATATTCTATCCATCAAGTTTTTGAACAGCAAGCTGCGCTTATACCGGATCAAGTGGCAGTCATCTATGATCAGGCTAATGTCACATATGCTCAACTCAATCAGAGGGCGAACAATGTAGCAAGAATTCTTAAGGCAAAGGAGATAAATACAGGCTCCGTTGTTGCGATAATGGTTGAACGTTCTTTGGCAATGGTTATTTCCATGTTAGGTTCGTTAAAGGCAGGAGCGGCTTACCTTCCGCTTGATCCTGACTGGCCGGCTGAACGTATTCGTTTCGTGCTAGAAGACAGTGGAGCAGAAGTGTTACTTATTCAAGAAAAGTTTGCGAGTAGCTTTACGTCTGATGTTGATTTGATAGTTTTAGATGAAATTGTAGGAGAAGATGGAGTGTTATCTCCTGAATTGGATCATAGCTCTGTCGATTCTCATGAGATGGCATATATTCTTTATACTTCCGGGACTACGGGCACACCTAAAGGAGTTATTGTCGAGCATAGGAATGTCGTTGACTATATTTATTCGTTCTACAGCGACATACCAGAGTGGTCCAAAGATTCGTTACGGTTCGCTCAGATTGCCCCTTACTATTTTGATGGCTCTATAAAATCGATTTTTGGGGCAATCCTAGGAGGGCATACGTTATATATAGTTCCTGAGGAAATACGCAGTGATCCGGATAGTTTGACGAGTTTCGTAAGAAATAATCAGATTCAAGTCATGGATATGACTCCTTCCTTAGTTAATCTTTTTCTTGAAAGTAATCTTTCGGAAAAATTGCAGGTAGAGACTTTATTTATTGGCGGAGAACCCTTATATGCAGGAACCATAAGACAATTTATGGAGAATCTTATGGAAGAAACAGTTATCTACAATGTGTACGGCCCAACGGAGACGACTGTAAACGCAACTAAACATCGGATAGTACGCAATCAAATTCTAAGTGATCAAGTGAGCGGTATTGTTCCAGTGGGCAAGCCGCTACCTAACCGAAAGCTATATGTGGTTGACGAAAATATGAAGATTGTACCTGTTGGAGTTTCAGGGGAATTATTAATTGGAGGATCAGGTGTTGCCAGAGGGTATTTAAATAATTCGCAAATGACAACAGAGAAATTTATTGATAGCCCTTTTCAGCCAGGAGATCGGTTGTATAAATCGGGTGATATAGTTAAGTGGCTTTCGGATGGTTCCATTCAGTATATTGGTAGATCCGATGATCAGGTGAAGGTTCGCGGATACCGTATCGAACTTCAAGAAATTCAGGCACACATGCGTCAAATGCCCTTTGTTAAGAATTCTTATGTAACTGTAGTTAAAGGGTTGTTAGGGGAAAATGATCTTTGTGTATACTTTGTTCCTAGTGATGGTGATGTCTTGGCTTCCAATATCCAAAATAGACTTAGTCAGTTTTTGCCAGGGTATATGGTGCCCACACATTATATTGCATTGGATAAAATACCGTTACTCAGAAATGGAAAGGTTGACAAAGAAGCTTTGCCTGGGCCTACCTTTTTCCACAATGTTGATTCAAAGGTGATACAACCGCGCGATGTATTAGAGCACGAACTTGCTTCTATCTGGAGAAAAGTGCTACACGTTGAAAATATAAGTGTTTATGATAATTTCTTTTCAATGGGTGGAAATTCTTTGAAAGCTATTTTATTAAAATCATCACTTTCAAAAAAATTAAATATCGATATAGTGTTAAGTGACATTTTTAAATACACTACAATTGAAAGTTTAGCGAACCATATTCGTACAGTTGACAATACTGAATATGTTTCTATCCCCAAAACAGAAGAACTCTTAACGTATCCCCTCACTTCTTCGCAGCAACGGATGCTCGTGCTGCATCAGCTGAATCGGGACTCGCTGGGCTATAACATGCCGGCGGCCCTGGAGC
>NZ_JAURUN010000027.1:0-6126 GCF_030803945.1 Paenibacillus intestini
TTGCAGGACGTGAAGGAACAGGCGCTTCTGGCGTACGAGAATCAGGACTATCCGTTTGAGCGTCTGGTCGAGAAGCTGGAACTTGTACGGGAAGTAAGCCGGAACCCGCTGTTTGATGTGATGTTTGCACTGCAAAATATGGAAATACCGACCATTCATCATGGAAGTCCATTTAAGTCACCCTCTATAATTCCAACAAAAACTGCTAAGGTTGATATCGAATTACAAATATTTGAATTTATGGATTTTGAAAAGAAACTACAACTTATTTGTCAGTATAGAACTGATATGTTTCGAAAAGAAACTATTGAGAACTTCATTCAACATTATATATTGATTCTGGGACAGTTGGTTAATAATCCTGACTTAGTGATTAGTGAAATTGTATTGGTGTCTGAGGGAGAAAGAAATAGAATTCTAACCCAGTTCAATAAACCGCTTGAACCAATTAATCCAGCCACTACGATAAGCGGTTTATTTAAAGAACAGGCTCATATCAATAGAGATAGAGTTGCTGTTATTTGCGGTACTGAAGAAGTCAACTATCGAGTTTTAGATGAAAAATCGGATGTGCTTGCTAAGTATCTGTTAAGACATGGAGCGAGAGAAGGACAAGTGATTGGTGTTCACGCAGACCGTTCAGTGGAATTAGTAGTTGCAATTTTGGCTGTACTAAAAATAGGTTGCAGTTATTTACCGCTAGATCCTATTTATCCTCAAGAGCGGATAGAGTTAATGATGGAGGAATGCGAAGCTTCTTTCTTATTAACTAATCTTCATCAATCAGCCTATATTCCTTCGATGTATTACAAAATTATCGATCTGAATCAGTCGTTTGTGGAGCCTTTAAACAAAGGAGCGTTTCCAAGCATACAGACCACTGCTAACAGCACTGCATATATAATGTATACTTCAGGTTCTACGGGGTTACCAAAGGGAGTCATGGTCCAACATCAAGGTGTTATTCGTCTTGTGAAAAACCAGTCTTATTTTGACTTTTCTCAAAAAAACCGAATTTTGCAGACAGGTTCCATTGCATTTGATGCGTTTACTTTTGAACTTTGGGGTGCCCTTCTGAATGGTGCTACCCTTTGTTTTACATCTCCAGAAAATTTTCTGGATCCAGATAAATTAGAAGCAGAGCTTGTTTCTCATAATATTAATGCGATGTTTTTAACTACAGCACTCTTCCATCAATATGCGCAAGCAAGACCAACGGTGTTTGCCAATCTTAAGCAGCTAATCGTAGGTGGAGAAGTCTTAAGTACCTTTTATACTGAACAAGTCAGAGGACTTTTCCCGAATCTTAGAATGATTCATGCATACGGTCCTACGGAGAATACGACTTTTTCAACGATGATGGATATTAAAAAGGCTTTTGATCACACCATACCTATTGGTGCTCCAATCGTTAACTCAACAGCTTATGTACTCGACGGGTCACTTGCTCTTCAACCTGTTGGGGTGGTTGGAGAGATATATGTTGGAGGACTTGGGGTAGCCAAGGGATATTTAAATCGGCCTGCATTGAATGCTGAGCGATTTGTTGAAGATCCGTTTTATTCTGGTCAACTAATGTACCGAACAGGAGATATGGCGCGTTGGCTGTCCGATGGAACACTAGAATTTATTGGTCGAATGGATGGACAGGTTAAGATACGTGGCTATCGAGTTGAATGTGGGGAAATCGAGAATACGCTTATGAATCATGGAGATATAAAGACTGTTTGTGTATTTGTTCACGAGGAACAAGGGAAAAAACGGTTATGTGCATATTTTTCAGCAGTTCAGGACTTAATGGACATGGAGTTACGAGAATTTTTATCTCAGAGTTTGCCGGAGTATATGATCCCATCTGCATTTGTACAGCTTGAATCTTTACCTCTTACTCCCAACGGAAAGGTTGACAAACGTGCGCTTCCAGTACCTCAAATTGGAGTGGGAAAAGGTAGTAAGTATAGGGAACCGCAATCAGAAAAAGAAAAGATTGTTGCAAAAATTTGGGCAGATGTGCTTGCTCAACAAGAAGTTGGACTTACGGATAACTTTTTCTTGATGGGTGGGGATTCAATAAAAGCTCTTCAAGTATGTAGCCGTTTAAACCACGTTAACCTTGACCTGACACTTGCGGATATTTTTCAACATCCAACTATTGAATCCGTAATTCCATACGTAATTCATAGAGAGCATCAGATTGATCAAGGTGTTGTGGTAGGGGAAGGTCTGTTAACTCCTATCCAAGGATGGTTTTTTGAAGGTCCGTTAAAAGGAACAAATCGGTTTAATCAAACGGTTGCTATTTATCGCTCAGAAGGTTTTGAAGCAACACTACTTAAGAAGGTTTTAATTCGTCTGGTGGAACACCATGATGCGCTGAGAATGATTTTTTTCAAAGATTCTAAGACGAATTCTTGGCGGCAACGTAATCAAGAGGTGAAGAGTGATCAGTTTTTGTTCAGTGTTTTTACAATTGAGCATGGTATTCATGTATCAGAATTCGTTAAGAAAGAAAGCGAAAAATTACAGGAGAGCATCAATGTTAATTCTGGTCCGGTTGTGGCTGCAGGTTTGTTCAAAACGGCGGAAGGAGATCATTTGACGCTTGCCATTCATCATCTCGTTATAGATGGTGTGTCATGGCGGATATTATTGGAGGATTTGGCGGTAGGATACAAGCAGGCTTTAGAAGGACAGGAAATCTGTTTTGAACAAAAAACGGATTCATATTTGTCGTGGGCAAAGGCAATAAATGAATTTGTAGAGTCCGGTGATTTTGCATCGGAAGCCAGCTACTGGAAAGACATTGATAGTATACAAACGATATCTCTACCGAAAAAAGTTCATGTTGATAACCAACTGTTGATGGCAGGTTGTTGTAACGTTCAGCTGACCTTCAGCCCTCAGGAAACAGAACTTCTTCTATATAAAGCAAATCAAGCTTATAAGACAGAGATAAACGATTTATTACTTACGGCCTTGGGGTCTGCACTGCGACAAATGACACACGCAATTAATTTCAGAATTGATCTTGAAGGGCATGGTAGAGAAGAAATTATTAAAAATATGAATGTAAAGCGGACTATAGGATGGTTCACTTCAAGATATCCTGTACAACTTATCGTTCATTCTAATGATTATGGTGCTCTGATTAAACAAACAAAAGATCAGTTAAGGCAAGTTCCGAACAAGGGAATTGGCTATGGTATTCTGAATCATCAATTAAACAATAAGGGGAACTATGATAAGAGTTCTACTATTAGTTTTAATTACTTAGGCCAATTTAGCCCGGATGTGAGTAATGAACAGATTTTTGAATATTCCATCCATGGCACAGGAATTAGCGTGGATAGTCAATCCCAGCAGGTATATGAACTAGATCTGAATTCTTTCATAGTTAATAATTCATTATGTCTTAATATTACCTATCACGAAGCACTTTTTGATGAAGAAGTTATATCGGAATTTATTATGTACTATTCCAGATCACTTAGAGATATTATCGATCACTGTGTTTCCCAAGCTAACAACCACTATGCCAGAAGTAAAATTGCTTCTGATCGAATTACCATGCACGACGCTGATATCCTACAAGAATTATTTCCAGAATCAGTTGAAGATGCCTACGGTCTGACTCCAATGCAGGAAGGCATGTTATTTCATTCTTTAAAGGACCGCACTTCTCTTCAATATGTAGAACAATTCAGTTTGAGCTTCGAAGGGCGGTTAAATATTGGTCTATTTAAAGAAAGCTTCTGCAACCTTATAGATCGTCATGCGATTCTAAGATCCGTATTTGTTACAGATCATGTACTGAAGCCTTTACAAGTGGTTCTAATTAGCCGTAGTCCAATAATTAACGTGGAAGATTTTACTCGTTTGAATGCCGATGAAATTCATGAGTCTACAGAACAATATCTTCGTGAGGACCGTATACGGAGCTTTAATATTCAGGAAGATTCTCTTATGCGACTATCTATCCTGCAAATTGGTCCAGAAACTAATCGTGTTGTTTGGACATTTCACCACATCCTTATGGATGGATGGTGCGTTAGTATTTTACTGAAAGAACTACTTGCAATTTATGAAAGTAAGATTAATCGTACAAAACTACAATTAGAGACTCCGCCTTCGTTTAGTAGTTATATCAATTGGTTGGAAAAACAAGATAAGAAGGCAGCCGAAAGATATTGGAGTCAATATCTTATCAATTACAACTCACCAGCGGGACTAGCGAAGCAGGCTGATTCTACAAGACAAGGAGCTCAGTCTCAAAAAGAATTTGTATATACGCTGGATAGAAAATTATCTAGCAGAATGCGAACTACGGCTCAGGAATGCCAAGTAACACTTAATACACTCTTTCAGTGTGTTTGGGGGATTGTGCTGCAAAGTTATAATCACACTGAGGATGTGGTGTTTGGAACAGTTATTTCCGGTCGTCCTAAAGAAGTTCCAGGTATTGAAAGAATGATTGGGCTTTTCATTAACACGGTGCCTGTACGAATCAACTGGGGGAAAAAACAAACGTTCAGCAATTTATTAAAAGCTGTTCAACTGGACAGAATCAATTCTGAAGAATATCAGTTCTTTCCTCTGTATGAATTACAGGCTAATACGTCACTTAAGCAGAACTTGTTTGATCATATTATCGTTTTTGAGAATTATCCAATGGAAGAAGAAATTGATCGTTCAGGTACAAAAGTTAGCCCTAATTTGCAGATTCGTTGTGATTCAATTTTCGAGCAAACTAGCTATGATTTAACTCTTCTTGTCTTACCTGGGGAGGAGTTGCAACTGCTTGTTAAATACAATAGTTTTTTATATGAATATTCGAGCTTGATACGTGTATTTGAGCAGTTTGAGCATTTGCTTCAACAAGTCTGTAATCAACCTGATTTAAAGCCTTCACAGATCAAATTTATTTCCGAAAGTATGCCAGATGACGAGTGTAAGAATAGCCATATTGATATGTGTACAGTTCCTACGGAAATAACTGTGCATAAACTTTTTGAACAACAGGTTGAACGTACTCCTAATAGTGCTGCTGTTGTGTGCGGAAATCTAAAGATTACTTATCATCAATTGAATGCACGTTCCAATACTCTGGCTCATGCTTTACGGACTAAAGGTGTTGGGATAGATCATTTTGTGGGAGTTATGATTGATCGTTCTATTGAAATGGTAATTTCATTTTTAGCTGTTTTAAAAGCTGGAGGAGCATATTTACCCATTGATACAGCTTATCCTATGGACAGGGTTTCTTTTATACTGAAAGACAGTAATGTACAAATCCTGATAGCAACCCGTAATACTTGCATTCCGGAATCGTATACGGGCCAGATCGTGTACTTGGATGATGAGAGTGCAAATCATTCATCTCACTTGAATCTTCATCAGACAAGCGTTCCTACAGATCTGTTGTATTGTATCTACACTTCGGGCACCACGGGCAATCCTAAAGGAGTCGCCATGGAGCACCGCAATATTATTAGTCTGATGACTTTTCAGAAAGAGAAAACATCGATTAATCACTCCAGTGTTTTACAATTTGCTTCATCAAGCTTTGATGTCAGTATTCAAGAGATATTAACAGCTTTACTGTTCGGAGGTACTTTGGTTGTTGCCGATGATCAAATCAAACAAGACCTTGTCAGTTTAGTTGAATATATTTATGCAAACCAAGTAAAGACACTATTCCTACCAACTGCATTCTTTAAAATGCTTATTAATGAAGCGGATATCTATGAAAAATTATTGTCTATTGTTGAGCACTTAGTGATAGCAGGGGAGCAATTAGTGCTTACGGAGAGATTTATTGATTCGGCAAAACGTAATAAAGTTCAATTGCATAATCATTATGGTCCATCAGAGACACACGTAGTTGCGACCTATACAATGGCTAAGTCAACTGATTTTTTACTCGTTCCTCCACTCGGAGCCCCAATATTCAACGCTGATCTTTATATTATTGATCATGCCGGACGTATACTCACTCAAGGAATGCCTGGGGAATTGTACATTGGTGGGAGTAGTGTGGCTCGTGGATACGTAAATCGTCCGGAGTTGACAGCTGAGCGATTTGTCGATAATCCGTATGAACCTGGAGAGCGGATGTACCGGACAGGA
>NZ_JAURUN010000028.1:0-1367 GCF_030803945.1 Paenibacillus intestini
CTTTAAAGCCCCCTAATCCAATTGGACACTCGAAGCTACCTCAGATACACTAAATGAAATGAGGAGAGTGTTCATGAAAAGACGATTTAGATGCCCGGTTGAGGCGAAAAAGGAGTATGTCGTAGAGGTGCTTTCTGGCCTCCGGACAGAGGTCGTGGCACGAAAGTACGGCATGTCTCCTAAAACGCTGACGACTTGGGTTCGTCAATATGAAGATGAGGTGGGGGAACTGGTGGCTAAAAAACAAAAAGAAACGCAACAAATACAGCAAGATGCAGCCAACTATCAAGAATTACAAGAGAAATACGATGAAGCTTTGAAACTTCTCGGCGCAAAAGAATTAGAGAACCAGATTCTCAAGGATCTCGTTAAAAAAAAGTACCCCGACTACAAACCGCGATAGGTTGGATTGAGCGAGGATATCCTGTCCGTACGGTGCTTCGGATCTGCGATGTCCCTCGCTCAACATACTATTATCACTTGAAACACCCTGAACGCCAGCAACCCATAAGTAGCGGACGAAAAATCCCTGGATACTCTTACAACCAGCAGGGGAAGCGTATCTCGGACACTCGGATTTTCGGGTTTCTTCGTCGTTTGATCCAAGGGCCGGATGCGGCGTTTGGCTACCGAAAACTAACCGTGTTGTTGCGCCGGAAATACAACTTGGTGATTAACAAAAAGAAGGTATATCGGCTCTGTAAGTCTCTCTGTATCCTTCTCCCTCAGCGCGAACGAACGCATACTGTACCGAGAAAAGTAGCTAATAACCGAACGGTAGATGGGCCTAACCAATTGTGGCAGATGGATATCAAGTACGGTTATGTTGCAGGGAAACGCCGGCACTTTTTCCTCGCAAGTATTATTGATGTTTTTGATCGCCGAATCGTCGCTCACCATCGAGGTAAAGCCTGCGACACGCAGAGCATCTTGAATACGCTCCGGCAGGCTATGGTAACACGACGTATCCCTAAAACCGAGCCAAAGCTCGTGATTCGTACCGATAACGGCCCTCAGTTTATAAGCAAAGCGTTTTATAACTTCTGTGAAGAAGCAGGTTTAGAGCATGAGCGGACACCCGTTCGAACACCGAATAAAAATGCTTTTATTGAATCGTTTCATAGTGTTCTGGAACGTGAGTGTTACCAGCGACATTGTTTCGAAAGCTACGAAGAAGCCTTTTCCGAGGTAGATCGATACATCCGTTATTACAACAAAGACCGTATTCACGGCAGTCTACACGACTGGTCGCCGACAGATTACCTGCGCCTGGTCAACGAAGGAACCATAGAACCCAAATCCATTGCGTTATGATGCGTCAATCTGAGAAAAAGCTAGCTAGTGTCCAATATTAAGGGGTTGAACCG
>NZ_JAURUN010000029.1:0-1327 GCF_030803945.1 Paenibacillus intestini
TAAGGCTGAGCTGTGATGGGGAGTGAAAATTACAGTAGCGAAGGTCATGATCTCACACTGCCAAGAAAAGCCTCTAGCCAGATGAAGGTGCCCGTACCGCAAACCGACACAGGTAGGCGAGAAGAGAATTCTAAGGCGCGCGGAAGAACTCTCGTTAAGGAACTCGGCAAAATGACCCCGTAACTTCGGGAGAAGGGGTGCCCCGGTAGTGTGAATAGCACGAGGGGGCCGCAGTGAAAAGGCCCAAGCGACTGTTTAGCAAAAACACAGGTCTGTGCGAAGCCGTAAGGCGAAGTATACGGGCTGACGCCTGCCCGGTGCTGGAAGGTTAAGGGGAGTGGTTAGGGAGTAATCCCGAAGCTGTGAACCGAAGCCCCAGTAAACGGCGGCCGTAACTATAACGGTCCTAAGGTAGCGAAATTCCTTGTCAGGTAAATTCTGACCCGCACGAATGGCGTAACGACTTGGGCGCTGTCTCAACGAGAGATCCGGTGAAATTTTAATACCTGTGAAGATGCAGGTTACCCGCGACAAGACGGAAAGACCCCATGGAGCTTTACTGCAGCTTGATATTGAATTTGGGTACGATCTGTACAGGATAGGTGGGAGCCTTTGAAGCGTGAGCGCCAGCTTGCGTGGAGGCACCGTTGGGATACCACCCTGATCGTATCTAGGTTCTAACCTGGTACCGTAATCCGGTGCGGGGACAGTGTCAGGTGGGCAGTTTGACTGGGGCGGTCGCCTCCTAAAGAGTAACGGAGGCGCCCAAAGGTTCCCTCAGAATGGTTGGAAATCATTCGAAGAGTGCAAAGGCATAAGGGAGCTTGACTGCGAGACCTACAAGTCGAGCAGGGACGAAAGTCGGGCTTAGTGATCCGGTGGTACCGCATGGAAGGGCCATCGCTCAACGGATAAAAGCTACCCTGGGGATAACAGGCTTATCTCCCCCAAGAGTCCACATCGACGGGGAGGTTTGGCACCTCGATGTCGGCTCATCGCATCCTGGGGCTGAAGTAGGTCCCAAGGGTTGGGCTGTTCGCCCATTAAAGCGGTACGCGAGCTGGGTTCAGAACGTCGTGAGACAGTTCGGTCCCTATCTGTCGTGGGCGTAGGAAATTTGAGAGGAGCTGTCCTTAGTACGAGAGGACCGGGATGGACGTACCGCTGGTGTACCAGTTGTTCCGCCAGGAGCACCGCTGGGTAGCTATGTACGGACGGGATAAGCGCTGAAAGCATCTAAGCGTGAAGCCCCCCTCAAGATGAGATTTCCCAGTATGTAAGACCCCTTGAAGACGACGAGGTAGATAGGCTGGGGGTGGAAGTGCAG
>NZ_JAURUN010000030.1:0-1290 GCF_030803945.1 Paenibacillus intestini
TGGAGCTAGAATAAAAAGTGGACAACCGTTAACGGACGGAAGGATAATAAGGCTAACGGAGGTGTGTCCACATGGGAGAACAACGGCAACGATACAATGAAGAATTCAAGAAACAAACGGTAAAATTTATTCAAGAACAGACCAAGACACTCGGAGACTTGGCAGAAGAACTCAACATTCCAAAAAGTACATTACACCAGTGGATGGGCAAGTATCGTGAACTTAAACATGAGCCCGTAGCTAGCGTAGATCGAGTGAAAGAACTGGAAGCAGAGCTTAAAGAAATGCGCCGGTTACTTCAAGAGAAAGAGCATACGCTTGCGGACACGCAAGAGGAACTGGCTATTGTAAAAAAAGCAGTGCACATCTTCAGCAAACCAAAGAATTAAGATTTCAGTTTGTGGAAGACCATCGCTCCCTGTTTTCTTTGGAGAAGATGTGCACTCTGTTACACGTGTCACGGAGCGGATATTACAAGTGGCGGATGGATCTAACAAGTAAGCAACAGCATCGGAGAACTGAAATCATGAAGCGTATTCGGTTTCATTTCTACGACCACCAGAAGCGGTGTGGAAGTCCGAAAATTACGTATGCGCTCCATCTGGAAGGATACAAAATCTCTTCCCGTACCGTCAGTATATACATGCGTCAAATGAATCTTCGTTCCGTGCACAGTCCTCGGTATCGTGTCCAGACGACGGATTCTAACCATCATCATCCCATTGCACCAAATACGCTGAACCAGCAATTTCAAACGTCCAAACCGAACACCGCATGGGTCACCGATATCACCTACATTCCCTGCCGTGGAGGCCGGTTATATCTCGCCAGTGTTCTGGATTTGTGTACGCGTGAGATTGTGGGCTGGCGCCTGTACAACCATATGGAAACGAGCTTGGTGTTAGATGCATTGAAAGATGCTTACCAGGCCAAACGCCCCGCTTCAGGATTGCTCCATCACTCGGATCGTGGCTCACAGTACACGTCAAAAGAATACGTGGAGCAACTGAAATCGTATGGTATGGAGCCCAGTATGAGCCGCCGAGGAAACTGTTACGATAACGCATGTATCGAGTCTTGGCACAGTATTTTGAAGAAGGAACTCATTTACTGTAACCCTCGTTTTAAGAATCCAGAAGAGGCGTATAACGCCATTTACCAGTACATTGAGTTCTATTACAACCGCAAGCGAATGCATGGTGCGCTAGGTTATCTTTCCCCTACTCGTTTTGCGAAGAAGTTTACGGACAAATCCGTCGCGTAAGTGTCTACTTTCTTGACATTGGTCCA
>NZ_JAURUN010000031.1:0-1103 GCF_030803945.1 Paenibacillus intestini
TCTTTATCTACAATTCGTACCTGTACCTGAGGCAGTGCCTCACCGATGGGTATTCGTCCTGTTTCCGTACCGTTCACCGCATACCACGTCGCATATATCGTGGCTTCCGTCGGTCCATACAGATTCACCAGTTGCACACCCGGGAGCTGCTGACGAAAGCGTAACGCCACTTCTGGCAATAGCTCTTCTCCACCAGTGAACACATACTTCAGCCCTTCAGTTCTTCCTCCGCCAAGTTCCAGGAAAATTCGCAACATGGAGGATACAAAATGCATGTGCGTAACGCCATAACTCCGGACGGCAGCCATGATCGCCTGCGGATCCTTCTCTGCCCCTTCTGGCAATACGACCATCCTGCCTCCCTCGCCCAGCATCCATCCAAACAGTTCGGCTACAGAAGGGTCGAAAGTATAAGCAGTTTTGAGCATATAGGCATCTCCGGGCTCGATCGGGTATTTCCCCTGCATGCCCTCCAGCAGGTTCATCACCTGTCCCTGCTCCACCATTACCCCTTTGGGTTTTCCGGTGGAACCCGAGGTATAGAGGACATACGCCAGATCATGCGTCTGGATCGACAGCCCCAGATTGCTTCGATCTCCTGCGTACAGGTGCTCTTCCTCCAAATCTAGCATGTCCAGTTCGCCAAAGCTCAGGCCCAGTCTGCCCTGACTCAGTACAACCCGTGCTCCGCTATCCTTCAGCATGTACTGGATCCGCTCGGCTGGATAGAACGGGGAAATCGGTACATAGGCCCCGCCGGCTTTCAGCACTCCCATTATTCCAGCGACCATGTCCAGGGAGCGTGATGCCACAATGCCCACCGTCGTTTCCGCACCCACGCCTCTACTCCGCAGCTGCCGCGCCAGGGCATTGGCCCGCTCATTGAGCTCCCGGATGCTCCAGGACTCGTTTTCCCCGATCAGCACCTTTCGCTCGGGATCTCGGAAGGCATAGGCCTCCAGCAGGTCCGGCAAGACTCGTGACGGGCTACTCCCGTTGATCTCTGCAGGGACTGAACTGTTCCGCTCCAGTAACCCTGCCTTCTCGGCTTCCCCCGTCATCTCGATTGCCGACAACATCCCTTCCGGCCGCCGGACCATTTC